>NZ_JBLURD010000001.1:0-1418042 GCF_051209435.1 Klebsiella sp. HN106
ACCGGACAGGCGGCAGCTGCAGTGGCTGCTGCGCACGGAGCTGGGCGACGGTCCGCTGGCGCTGCTGAAGCTGCGCAACTTCAGGCTGCCGGCGCAGATATTCAGCGCCGGTGTCCCGGCAGTCGGCCGCACGGATGAAGAGAGATATGACGCGGGGGAGATGAGTGAATAATGAACCCGGCGGCGGCCAGCCGCGACGATATTTGACGGTCTTAAGACCTCTTCGGCGGTGACTGGAAATGACCCCTCCCCCTCGTATGAAGCTATTGTGTCGGAGACGGGACGCGGCGAAGCAGAACAAATCCGGTTACGGCCGGATAGAGAATTGCTACCTGGCGTACTGAGATCTGTCTTATCGCTCAGAACGGCGGGTAGTGCGTCAGTAATCTGAATATCGACCCATTAATGAGAGCGCAATGGAGAAAGGGAGTGATTTGATTCGCGTTGACAGAACTACCTGCGGCGAATTTATCTGCCGGTTCACTATGCTGGGCGTACCGGTTGCGCGTGAAATAGACCGGGTAACGGGTGGTCAACATCCGGGCATATACACGATCGCTGGCTCTATTCCTGGAGACAGTCTTGATGGCCTGGGGTAGGCCGGAACGTTGCACAATAAAAGTTCCTGTCCTGTCCTGGCCCGGTTCGGTTTATCGCCTCAATGATGAACGATACCTATGAGCTGTGATGCTGCTAAGGGTGTATCAGATCGTTCTTCCTTCCCGCGCTTTTAACAAAATGCGTTCACGTTGCTACAAGGCACAGCATAAAATTCTATGGATGACTTAACTCTGCGTTATTTTGACGCCGAAATGCGTTACCTGCGTGAAGCAGGTGAAGAATTCGCCCGCGCCCATCCTGACCGGGCAGCGGCCTTAAATCTCGACAAAGCGGGCGCGCGCGACCCGTATGTGGAACGCCTGTTTGAAGGCTTCGCCTTTCTGATGGGCCGCCTGCGGGAAAAGCTCGACGACGATCTGCCGGAACTGACCGGCGGTCTGGTCAGCATGATCTGGCCACATTACCTGCGTACCATTCCTTCGCTCTCCATTGTCGAATTCACCGCGGACTGGCATGAACTGAAAGAACCTCTACGAATAGAAAAGGGCTTTGGCATACTTTCGCAGCCTATTGGCGAAAAGCGCACCCGTTGCCATTACACCACTACGCAACCGTTGACCCTGCTCCCCTTGTCGCTTGTCCGGGCGGGGATGTCGACGGAAGCGGACGGGCGCTCGCTTATCCGCCTGCGCTTTGAGTGCAGCTCGCTGGCAGACTGGAGCCGCATCGATGTAAGCCGCGTCCCGCTGTATCTGAATGCCGATGCGCCGCTGGCCTGCGCTCTGCATGAGGCGCTGACGCTCCGGGTGGCGAAAACGTATGTTCGCCTCCCCGGCAATGCCGAACGCTGGCCGCTGGATGCCCGTTTTGCCGTCTGCGGTTTCAGTCAGGATGAGGCGCTACTGCCGGAGAGCGGCAGCTTCAGCGGTTATCAGCTGTTGCTGGAGTATTTTTCCTTCCGGGAAAAATTTATGTCGGTGTCGCTGCGCGGCCTGGAAAATGTGAATTTCCCTGAGGTTCTGGCGTGGTTTGAAATTGATATCGTGCTGGAGAAACAGTGGCCGCACGAATATGCGCTGTCGGAGAAAAATCTGCGCCTGCACTGCGCGCCGGTGATTAATCTGTTCCCTCTGGAGTCCGATCCGCTGCACCTGGACTCGTTGCAGACCGAATATCTGCTGCGCCCGATGCGTATCCAGGATGGTCATACCGAAATTTATTCCGTGGATTCGGTCACTTCCTCGCGCCATTCCGGCCATCAGACGTATGTGCCCTTTACCAGCTTCCGTCACAAAGGGGGCATGCTGCGCCATGATGCGCCGGAATATTACTATCATACACGGGTGAAGCCCGGTCCTTCCGGGCTGCACGACACCTGGCTGATGCTCGGCGGCGAGGCGTTTGATAACCACAGCGTACCTGAGCATGAAAAGCTATCGCTCAGCCTGACCGGCACTAATGGTCAACTGCCGCGCCGGGCGCTACAGAGCGCGCTGCTGGATACGGTGGTGAAATCCACCGCCACGCCTATCCAGGTGCGCAATCTTTGCGCCCCGACGCTGCCGTGCTATCCGCCGGATCGCGACCGATTTCACTGGCGAGTACTAAGTCATCTCGGCAGCAGCTTCCTGTGGATGATGGATAACGCCGACGTGCTGCGCGGCGCGCTGGCCCTCTATGACTGGACCGATAACGAGATGAATCGCCGCCGCCTGGAGGCGATTGTTGATGTCAGGCACAGCGAGGTGGAACGTTTTGCGCAGGGCCATTTTCTGCGCGGCGTACAGATTGAGGTGACCCTCGACAGCAGCGGCTTCGCCGGGCACGGCGATATCTGCCTGTTTGGCGAAATGCTGAACCGCTTCTTCGCGCTCTATACCGATATTCATCTGTTCAACCATCTGATTCTGATACTACAACCTGGGGGAGAACGTCTCGAATGGCAGGAGAACCACAACCGCCGTATTCCCGGCTGAGTCCCCGGCTGGAGCGGGAAATCCATCGCATTAACTTCTACCGCTTCTGCCAGTTACTGGAAAAGCGTCACCCGGAAGCCTCCCCGTTGGGCGGTACTCTGAACCCGGCCAGCGATCCGGTACGTTTTCGGCCGCATCCGGGAATGGGCTTCCCGGTTAGCGAGCTAAAAGCGGTGGAATATGATGAGTATCATCCTGATGCGCCGCCGACGGTGCGTACGACGTTTATGGGGCTCTACGGCGTCGACTCACCCCTGCCCACCGCATGGCTCGATGATATCGCCCGACAGCGGGAAGGGCACGAAGCGCAGGAGGCCTTTCTCGATATCTTTAACCACCGCATTCTGACGCAGTTCTATCGCATCTGGCGAAAATATTCGTACCCGGCGACGTTTGAAGCGGGCGGCAGGGACAGCACCTCGCAGAGTCTACTGGGACTTATCGGTCTGGGCATACCGGGTACCGCAAAGCATATCGCCACTCCGACGTCGCGTTTTCTGGCGCTGCTCGGCATCATGCGCCTGCCTGCGCGTACCGAAGAGGGCGTGCAGGCGCTGGTACGGCTGCTGGCTCCCCGCACGCAGGCCCGCGTCACGCCGCACTCTCCGCGCCCGTTTTCCATCAGCCATCCTCTGGGGTTTTACGACAATGACGATTTTCTGCTTGATGGCTATAACGTGCTGGGCGATGAAACGACAGAGGTCAGCAGCCAGCTGTTGATTGCGCTGTATACGGATGATATTGCCGAGACGCAGGGATGGTTACCGGAAGGGCAGCTATATCAGGACTTTGTGGTCCTGCTGCGGGTCTATCTCGGGTGGCGCTATAAGGCGCGGATACAGCTGACCGTTCCTGCTCAGCTACTGGCTGCGCCGGTGCTGGGCGACTCCCCTTTTATGCTCGGCATGACGGGGGTACTGGGTGTGGAGGGGGAAACGATCCCGCCCGATATCCCCGCCGCTTTTACTATTGAGCCAGGCAACTATAACGGAATGCCGTCTGCAACTTTACAACAAGGAAACCAACGTGTTGCGTATCACTTCGATTAAGCGATCTACCTTACTACTTATACCGTTAATGCTGACGGGGTGTGGCCTGACGCAGAAAATTAGCGACGGCACCTCATCGGTAGTGAAATCGGTCTTTTATAAACCGGTAAAAACCCTGCATCTGGACGTGACTGGCCGGGCAGAGCTGAACACCGATGAGCGGGAAAATGCCTCATTCTCCCAGCCGGTGATGGTATGGGTGTACCAGCTCAGGGACCGTAAGGCGTTTGATCATTTGCTCTATCAGCAGCTGGCTTCGGAAGGCGATAATGCAGCCGGAAACGAACTGCTTGCCAGCCATAGCCTGGTGGTGAAACCCGGCGCAGACGCCAGCCTCGACATGCCGATGGAGGAAAGAACGCAGTTTATCGCGGTGGTGGGGCTGTTTCGGGCGCCGGATATGGTGAGGAATGACTGGAAGCTGGTACTGAGACGCGACGACCTCGATCCGGACAAACCACGCGTTATTGAAGCCAGCTAACATCGTCTGACGCTGCAACCGAAGAAGGATGACTGATGATGGGGGGAACTTCTCTGTATGAAATGCTCTACGGCAATTTTGCCGGAGGGACTGCACTGGACCAGGTGAGCGAAGAAACCCAGGTGATTCTGTCGGTTCTGGATAATATGCAGCGCATTGTTAACTGTCGCGCCGGGACGCTGGCGCATCTTCCGGATTACGGCCTGCCGGATATGACTAAAATTCTGCAGGGTATGCCAGGGACGGCCCATGAACTGATGAGCATCTTGTCGACCGTGTTGCTTAAATATGAGCCCAGGCTAAAGAAAGTGAAGGTGGTTCTGCTGGCGCAGGCGATGGCGGGCGAGCTGCGCTATGGGCTTGATGCTGAGCTGAGGGGTATTGGCCTGGTACGTTATGGTACCGTATTTATGCCCGAGGGAAGGGTGCTTATTCGTCATCTGAAGCAGCAGCATTACCTGGAGGCCCGTTCCGCAATCCAGGCTTTGCAGGCTGGTATCATCAGATCGTCCAACGCTGAAGCTTGATGAGAACCGGCGGTGGCCCGTGCCCGCCGGGGAATGATGCGCTTTAAAGATGAAAACGCGCCATCGACGCTCTTCTTGCGAGCTGGCGCGGTCCGCCGCGCCAGCTCCGCTTACAGAGACGTTTGGCTACCCCTAACCAGCGGGCCGTTTAATAACTACGTAACTCATTGGCTTCCCAGCTATAAACCTCATTACCAACTAACGAATCGCCAAGTTCCTGATAATCAAAATGATAAAACTCAGCGCTGGCGCCATAGCCGGAGTAGTCGACTGCCGCAAGGCCAACAAACGCTCCGGTAAAGAAACCGCCATAGCTCTGCAAGACATAGTCATCTGAAAGGATAGCGGCATCTAACCTGACCGGGATTTCAGTGAACGCGACGCCATCAAAGCTATATTCATAGCTATACGTTTCCTTCCTGACTTTGCTGCGCAACCAGACATATTCGACATGCTCTGGCACCTTAATGGCATTATCTTTCAGATAGGAAGTATATTTTCCGCGATTATTTTCCCCTATTTCAATGACCCTTCCATTAATTTCATTCCAGGTAACAAACACAAAGCTCCAGTGGCGATCGTTATAGTAATTCGTTAATCCTGCCATTTGCTGGTAGTTGAACGGATCAAATTTTACTTTTACCTGGGCATCAAAATAAAAGGCTTGCCAGCGTCGGGCAATCAGCGACAGATCGTGCGTATTGGCTAAAGAGCCCTGGCCGATTAAGGTGAGCTTTCCGTCTCCGGTAGTACCCATTTTCTCGCTAAAGGGCACCCGCAACGTATTCCAGTTGGGATCGAGCGTCGGCGTGGTAAAGTCGTCGTGCTGGTTACGATCCTCTGCACTTTCGGTATAAATGGCGTCTTTCGGCCCCTCGACGAACGTTTTACCGCCGTGACCGCCCGCAATACGCGGCCAGCCATCTTCATCCCAGTACACTTTTTGGATCGACGTTTCTCTGCCGAGGGTTGACCAGCCGCGAGGATCGTAGACCGACTCGCCAGGGCGATTCCACGGACGAGCGCAGAGCGAGGCATAGTACCATTCGCCTCCTGGGGTAGAAACTAAGGCGCCATGCCCTTGCTTTTGGATATAGCTGTCTGGCGTATCGACATTCGTTAAGAAGACGTCTCCCGGTTCGGTAGTAAAACTGTTGGCTTCCAGCGTTTTTGAGCGGGCAACCACTTCCTGGTGGGTAAATACGGTTCCTCCTTGAGCGGCAAAAAGATAATAATATCCGTTGAGCTTATAGAGATGTGGCCCTTCAACGAGGCCAACGGCAGTCCCATGATAAATGGTACGCGCGGTTCCCGGCATTAATTTCAGGGTTTTGGTATCCAGTTCGGTTAACGTAATGCCGTCAAAAGGGTGGTGATATTCGCGATGATCCCAGGTTTGCTGCACGATATATTTTCGGCCATCATCATCGTGGAAAAGAGAGGCATCAAAACCCACGCCGTTAAGCTTGACAGGATCGCTCCAGGGGCCGCGAATATCGGTCGCGGTGGTCAGATAGTTAGTCATGTCTTTAAAGGCGCCTTCGGTGACTTTGACATCGGTATAGACTAACCAGAATTGACCGTCGGCCCAGGAGAGCGCCGGCGCCCAAATACCGCCGGATGAGGGGTTGCCTTTCATATCCAGCAGGGTGGTCGTTGACAAAGGCGCAGGGAGAAGATTCCAGTGCTCAAGGTCTTTTGACTCATGTAAACGAACGCCAGGAAACCACTCAAATGTAGAGTTGGCGATATAGTAAGTGTCCTCGACACGGATAATACTGGGGTCGGCATTAAATCCACGTAAAATAGGGTTTTGAATAAGAGACATATCATTACACCTTTTTTATTTAAAAGTTCCAACTGCGTCAGATTTATATTTTTAACTAAACGCGTATCTCATCAAGCTGACGATTGATATCGGTCACGTTTTTGTCCGAGATGGGATAAACCTGGATAATGATCATTGAAATAATCGCCAAAGCAATCGGGATCCAAACTGCGGTCATTATAATCCCCTCGATTGCGCTGGCACTTTGCCGGGCGCCGGTTTCATTGAAGCCATAAACGGCCAGCAACCATAGCGGAATCGCGCCGCCGATAGTAAAGCCAATCTTAAAAAAGAGCCCCATAATAGCGTTAATGATGGCAGCGTTTCGTTTGCCCGATTTTAGTTCGCCATATGCAATCACTTCCGGCACCAGCGCCCACATGAAGCCGGTCGCTGACGTTAAGCCCCACTGTTTAATAAATGTCGCGATGTAAGCAAGCCACAGCACATCGTGCATACCCTCGCGCGACCAAATATAGGTTAATAATTCACCGACAATGAACATGGCCAGAAAAAGATGGAAGAACCCTTTTTTGCCAAAAATTTTCTTGAGTCGCGGCCAGAAAATGGGGAAAGCAATGCCCGGAATAGAGGCGACCAGGCCAACTGCGCCCATCCATTCTGAATGGCCAACAACGTACTGATTGAAAAAGCCATTTACCGTGTTCATAAAAAACATGAACGTAAAGGCCAGCATAAAGAACAGTCCGAGAATAACCAGCGGGCGATTATGTTTGAGTTCAAGAAAAAGATCGGTGGTTTTGACGTTAGCCGTCTGTTCCGCTGTCGCCACCACACGTTCTTTGGTGAATTTATAGCAGATGAAAAGCGCCACCGCGCCAATCAACATATAAATTGAGTAAACGCCAAACCAGGCATAGTTCGCAGAAGGATCGGTATAGTTACCCAGATTGAGTTCAATACCAAAAAAACCGGTGTCCTTCAGGCTGCGATCTTTAGGCGAAGCCATTTGTACAAACATCGGGAACAGAGTATAGACAAGCAGGTTGGCGCTGTTGGCCAGCATCATTCGCGTACTGGTGAGCTTATCAATCGATTCCGGGTCGCGCGTCAGTGAAGCGTTAAGTGAACCATAAGGAATATTCACGAGCGAATAGACTAAATCCAGCGCCAGATAGATGATAAAAGCAAAAGGGACTGAACCGCGGACGCCGGGGATCGGGGCAAAAAGTAAAGCGGAAAGGATCACCAGCGGCACGCCAGCTCTGAGCAGCCAGGGACGGTATTTCCCGGCGTTCGATGTTCTCTTGTCAACGAAAGTTCCCACCATCGGATCCCAAAAGACATTGATGATGCGGACAAAAAGAAATATAAACCCTGCCGTTGCTGTACTGATGGTATTGACCGTCAGCATGTGTAGAGCAAGAAAACCGCCAATTGTGCCAAAAACCAGGTTTTGAGCAAAGTCGCCCATCCCATAACCAATACGTTCCCCGCGAGTTAATTTATGATATTCGTCATGGCGACTTTGCATTATGTTTTTACCCATGCTGAGCAGACTCCGGCTTGTTGTGTAGATGTGTAACACTTTCTGACATAAATGATCTCGAAGAATCTATTACGTTTTTAAATTAATTTATTATGTTTTTTTACTTCTGTGATCATCAAAGCAAAGGCAACTCCAGAGTATGTTGAGTCACTACACAAAAATGCTATTCCGCCTGCGTTGGAATTTTCTAAAACCACCATTTTATCCCTTACAACTTGCATTCCTGCATAAAATGTACGCCAGATAGCTCCCCGAGTGTTAAATATATAAAGCTGTTATTTGCGAGATGGCTCACAGTTGGGGCTTGCTTAATCGCTGAGTGAAATAACGTAATTCAATGACCGGGCAGGAGAATAGAGGATGTGTCACAATTATTAATTTACTTTTCCCTTGATTTTGGCGTTTAGCATGCAACGGTATTTTGCGAGGGGCACGGTCAGCGTTTATACCACCAGCGCGGCGCTGTCGCAGTCGAGTCGTTACGGTGTTCCTGGCGGTAGCGCAGGTTAATACGTCCATCACTGCCGACGGGTGTTTGGGCGCTCCGCAAGCCTTGTGGACGCTTGCGCTGCAATAAAGGCATGCAGTCGAAAAGGAGAGGGACGGGACAATAACGTTTTTACCCATACTGTTTTGCATTTATGCAGCCGATGAAGACTTGCCGGGTATATGCCGCAATAATCGTAAGGATATATCCGCAGGGTTTTCCTTATACCCTATGAAAAATAGCAGGGGGCTGTTGGAATAAGGATATACGTTCCGTCGCAAATGCCTGAGCCGTTACTGAGTTCACTGCTGGTCAGCGAATTATCCTTAGGGTAGATTTATACGGATTAGCATAAATGATGACACGTTTATTAGGGAGGCGCGACAACCCGAATAGTGAAAAAACCTCACTGGCCGGACAAAATAAAAATTAAATTGCTCTCATAATAGCGGCATATTCTGCCTGCCCGGAATGGGATTGTTATTATCTGAATAAGATTAACCTGTCTTGAGATAAACATGACAATGATAAAAAACTTACATCAACGATGGCGGTTATCGCCGCTGGCCTTCCGCGACTATGACAACGGCAAGGACACTAGCGACAACCGTAAAACGATGGCGCCATCGTGCGGCCAATGTACTTCTGGAACGATGTGCATTCGACCTGGCTGGAAGCAAGCTATCAGCGCGTCGATTACGATCGGGGCGGCGATAACCGCGGCTGGAAGCTGACGCTGTCGCAAAACATCGCCATTGGCATGGGGGCGGAGAGCCGCCGGATGCTGCGCTTCTACGTCCCCGGCGGCCGGGTGGACAATAAGCACATCGCCAAAGTGAACGACAGCAGCGTCGAACGGCTGCATTCGTTAAACGTCGGCGGGATGTTTGAGGCGTGGTTCCAGGTCTGTCGGCATCTACGCGAACAGGCTGGCCTGCGCCGGCCTGTTCGCGGGTTCTGTAGACTTAATTCACCGTCAGGCGCAGGGCCAGATCCTGCGGATAGGGATCAAAGTAGTTCTGCGTCTGCAGGTAACGATCCGGGTATTCCGCCAGATAGTGCTTAAGCAGCGTTAGCGGTGCGAGGATCGGCAGCAGTCCGGAGCGATAGTTGAGGATCACGTCGCGTAACTCGCCGCGCTGGCGGCTGTTCAGCTGGTTACGGAAGTAGCCCTGAATATGCATCAGTACGTTGGTGTGATTTTTACGCGAGGCGGGCTTTTTCAGGATCGCCATCAATTTGTCGCGGTACGCCACAAAGAAAGCCTCCAGATCCTCCCATTCATGCAGCGAGGCAACGAACGGGCCAATTTCCCGGTAACCCGCCTGATGGTGAGCCAGCAGCTGAAGCTTATAGCGGCTATGGAAATCCAGCAGCCCACGGCGCGTCAGGCCACTTTTGTGCAAGCAGTTGAGCTCGTGCAGGGCAAAAACTCTTTCGACAAAATTCTCACGCAGCGCCGGATCGTGCAGGCGGCCGTCCTCTTCTACCGGTAGCCAGGGATATTTCTCCAGCAGCGCGGCGGTAAATAACCCTGTGCCTTCTTTACGTCCGCGATTGCCCTTATCATCATACAGCCGCACGCGCTCCATACCGCAGCTCGGTGATTTGGCGCAGACGATAAATCCCGACAGTTCGCCCAGCGTCGTAAGGTGGGCGCTGGCAAAATCGGCCATTTTCTCCGTTACGTCGTCGTGCGGAGCATGGGTGAAGCGCATGCGGATATCCCCTTCGCGAGTTTGGACCAGCCGCAGCGCAGGCCGGGGAACGGGCAGGCCGATCGCCATCTCCGGACAGACGGGCTTAAACGCGACCCATTGCGCCAGCTCATCCATCACGAATCCCATTCGCTTATGCCCGCCGTCGAATCGCACGGCTGCACCGGTCAAACATCCGCTGATCCCAATCAAAGGTTGTGTGCTCATGGCATAATCCTCTTTTATTGTGCTGTCCGGGTGAAGAAAAGGGTGACGGTGGCGACGGTAACGCCAAATTTCTTCATCTCCGTTTTGTTGAACAGATGCACGCCGTCCTGCAGGAACATCCAGTCGTCGAAATCGAGTCGCCAGCGGCTACCCTCGGCTTTTACGTTCATGCTGTAGCGCCAGTGAAAAGCGTTGCCCGATGCCTGGCCAAGCGCCACGCCGGTAATATCGCCAGCGGTGCCTTGATAACGGTTGTCGCCGGTGCGGCGAATGCGCCATACCCGCTGCTGCTTTTCGCCATCATCGTAGACAAAGCGTTCATGTAGCGTCAGCGTGTCGCCAACAACCTCACCGTCAATCTCAACATGAAAGCGGCGTAGCTGCTTGCCATGGCGATCCTGCACCATCCCCCATGCTTCGGTTTTACCCTGAAAATAGTGGAAGATATCCAGCGCCGGCTGCTGCTGTCGATAATCGGTCACTTCGGCGCTGCAGCCCGCCAGCGCCAGCATCAGCAGCGCGAGGCCAAGGGTCAAAATGCGTTTCATGATGTTCGCTCCGCGGTGAGCTGCACGACGCTGATGGTGCGGGCGTTAAATCCGGCCTCACAGTAGCCGAAGTAATAAAGCCACATGCGGCGGAAACGTTCATCAAAGCCGAGCTTCTCGATATCCTGCCAGGCGTGGAGAAAACGCTGCCGCCAGTGGGCCAGGGTACGGGCGTAGTCCGGGCCCATATCGAACAGATCGCGCATCACAAAATCGGTATGGCGCGTCATCAGTTCGTTCATCACTGTAATGCTGGGCAAAAATCCGCCCGGAAAGATATAGCGCTGAATAAAATCCACGCTTTTGCTGTAGCCGCGATAGCGCTGGTCCTGGATGGTGATTGCCTGGATCGCCATCCTGCCGCCCGGACGCAAGCGCGCCTGACAGGTGCGGAAAAAAGCCGGCAGATAGCGTTGGCCCACGGCCTCAATCATCTCCACCGACAGCAGCTTGTCGTACTGGCCGGTGAGATCGCGGTAATCGCAGAGCAGCACGTCGACGCGATCCTGAAGCCCGGCGCGGGCAATCCGCGCTTTGGCCCACTGAAACTGTTCCTGCGACAGGGTGGTGGTGGTGACCCGACAGCCGTAATGGCGAGCGGCGAATTCGGCCATTGCTCCCCAGCCGGTACCGATCTCCAGCAAATGATCGCCGGGCGTAAGCGCCAGACGCTCGCACAGGCGCGCCATTTTGGCCCGCTGGGCCTGGGTGAGATCCTGACCGTCATCGGTAAACAGCGCGCTGGAGTAGAGGAGCTCGTCGTCAAGAAAGCGGGCGTAAAAGTCGTTGCCCAGATCGTAATGGGCGGCGATATTCTCCTTCGCCTGCGCGCGCGAGTTGCGGCGCGTCCAGTGGCGCAGTCGTTCTACGGGCTTGCCCAGTAGCCGGAAGCCGCGCTCCAGCCGTCCCAGCACCTGGCCGTTGCGCGCCAGGATCTGCAGCAACTGCGTCAACTGCTGGCTCTCCCATTCTCCGTCCATCCAGGCCTCCGCCGCGGCAAGGCTGCCGCCAGTGAGTAAGCGCCAGTAGACGCCCGCGGAGAGGACGTGCGCGTCGGCGCGTAACGTCGCGGCGGGGTCGCCAAAGTGAAAGGTCTGCGCCCCTTCGCGAACGGTGAGCGAGCCTTCACGAATGCCGCTCAACAGACGAAAGAGCAACCAGCGCGCGATACGTACGTTGCGCGGGATATCGGGCTCAAGCGCAAAAACGGGATCGGTCATGAGCGTTCACTCCTGCTGACAGGATGGTTGTACAGCGGCACGCGCTTGAGCCACAGCCGTAGCGCCTGCCAGTAAATCGCGAGAACGGTTTTCAGCGTCATCAGCGGAATGCGCAGCAGCAGCCCTCGCAGGTTGGCCCGGGTTAAGGGTTCACGGCTCAGGGCCAGCGTGGCATCGAAGACTTTTGCCGTCTGATGGTTCTCAATATGCATATGCAGCGTTTTACCGGGCCGGTTGAATCGCCAGTGATAGACCATGTCCATCGGGTTAAACGGCGAGACGTGAAATGCCTTATCCAGCGGACGCGTCCGTTGGCCGTCCACGGCGTAGTAATGCCGTTCATTCCACGGCGTGTTGCGCACTTCTGCCAGTACCCAGCGCAGGGCGCCTGCGCCGTCATAGCAGTAGTAAAAGTTGACCGGGTTAAAATGAAAGCCCAGATAGCGCAGCTGGGTCAGCAGCATAACGCGGCCATCCGGACGCGCGCCGGTCAGGCTTTCCAGCCGATTCAGAACCTGCGCTTTCAGCGGCATACCCAGCGGGTAATCCGCATCGTAAAAAGAGGCGGCAGCAAAACTATTGCGGCGGATACCCACTTCGCTGAGCAGGTCCAGTTCATCCAGATCGAGCCAGGCCATGAAGATGCGATAGCGAAAATGGTGCGCTTTCGGCTGGAGACGGCGGTGGCGTAATACCCCTTCATACAGGCAGCTGTTCATTTCAGCGATTCTCCGTCGCGGCGATGCCGTTGACCACATCGAGGGCGCTGCGCACGCCATCTTCATGGAAGCCGTTATACCAGTACGCGCCGCAGAACCAGCTCCGCTGGCGGCCGTTGATCTCCTCGCGCCGCAGCTGAGCCGACCCGCTTTGTGGATTAAACAACGGATGTTCATAGACCATACGTTTCCAGACGAAGCGCGGGTCCACCGGCGTCGGCGGATTGAGGGTGACGCAGAACAGCGGGGCGTCGGCAGGCAGGCCCTGAAGAATATTCATGTTGTAGGTGACGCAGGCGCTGGCCTGATCCTGCTCGCTCAGGCGATAGTTCCAGCTGGCCCAGGCGCGCTTACGCACCGGCAGCCAGCGGGGATCGCTGTGCAGAACCACCTCGTTGCGCTGCCAGCCGATATCGCCCAGAATCTCGCGTTCGGCGACGGTGGGTTCCGCCAGCATGGCCAGCGCATCGGCCGAATGGCAGGCGAAGATCGCCTGATCGAAATGCTCCTCTCCCGTTGCCAGTTGCAACGTCACGCCATCCTGACCGCGGATAACGTTTTGCACCGGCGTATTGAGGCGGAGGCTCAGGCGATCGCCAGACCGGACAAGCAGGGCGCGGACGTATTCGCGCGAGCCGCCGGGCACCACGTACCACTGCGGACGCTGGCGGATATCCAGCAGGCCGTGATTATCAAAGAAGCGTAAGAACAGCGCCAGCGGGAAGCGACGCATCTCCTGTAGCGACGAAGACCAGATAGCGGCCCCCATCGGCAGAATGTAGTGGCGCGCAAAAAAAGGGCTAAAGCGGTGGCGCTCGAGGAAGGTCTGTAGCGTGGCGGCCGGGTCGAACGCGCCTCCCAGAGCCTGCTTCGCCAGCCGATTAAAACGGACGATTTCTCTCAGCAGACCCCAGAAGGCCGGCTTAAGCAGATTGCGTCGCTGGGCGAAAAGCGAACTCAGGCTATGACCGTTATACTCCAGGCCACTCTGCGGGTTATGGACCGAAAAGCTCATTTGCGTTTTTTGGCCGCGGATCCCCAGCTCGCTCAGCAGGCCGATAAAGTGCGGATAGGTGCGATCGTTATACACAATGAATCCGGTATCGATGGCCCACGTACCCTGCGGCGTGGCGATATCCACCGTTGCGGTGTGCCCTCCCGGCGTGGATGCAGCTTCGAACAGGGTTACCTGGTGTTGCGCGGCAAGACGCCATGCGCAGGTCAGCCCGGCAATCCCGCTGCCAATAATCGCGATTTTCATGACCGTACCATCCTGCGTAACAGCTTGCGTTGAAGACTTTCAGGAAGCCCGGCCAGCAGGCGCAGAAGCAAACAAAAGCCAGTCGGGAAGGCAATACGATCGTGACCTTTCGCCAGGCCGCGGCGAATGGCTTTCACCGCCTGCTCCACGCTCACCTGTCCAGGCATTGAAAAATCGTTCTGACGCGTTAGTGGGGTATCAACAAACCCAGGCGAAACGACCGTGACGGCGATCCCTCGTGGCTCCCAGTCCAGGCGCAGACTGTTGGCAAACCAGGTTAGCGCCGCTTTCGATGCGCCATAGGCCTCGGCCCGTGGAAAGGGCAGCCAGTGCGCCATCGAGCTCACCAGCACCACGCGATTCCCGGCTGACAGCTGCGACTGAAGCGCTGCCAGGCAGTTCACCGGCCCGAGAAAATTGGTGGTGATGACTCTTTCAACCAGCCCGGCATCAACCATGCCGCGATCGAGGTACTCGCAGGTCCCGGCGCAGAGAATGACCCAATCGGCGCGGCAGTTGGCGAGCGTCTGGCGACAGGCATCCCTGTCCGTCATATCGAATGAGAGAACGCGGATGTTGGGGCTGTGCTGCTGTAGCGCCGCCAGACGAGACGGATCGCGGCCGCAGGCAATGACAAGATGACCATCCGCAGCAAAGGATCTGGCGAGCCCGGCGCCAATGCCGGAGCTGGCGCCGGTGATCAGAACAGTCATCATTTCCGCACCCTCCGCTTGACGCCGCGCACCGCCGATCCCAGCAGGGGAAGATGTTCATACAGCATCTCTCCGGCGTCGTAGTAGTCACGCTGATGAATAATGCGTTCGTCCTCAATGGTGACCGTTGAACATCCCGCAAGCTCTAGCGCCGCTCCGCCGGCAAGCCGCGGATGCGACCAGTGCATGGTCCAGGCGACGGCAAAGCGTTGACCGGCGCAGAGCGGGGCATCGAGGGTGAAACGGCAGTGATCCACGTTAGCCAGCAGGTGTGAAAGGTAATCCTGGATTGCGGCCAGTCCCTGATGTTGGCCAAAAGGATCGATCAGCACGGCATGGGCATGGTACAGCTCGGCCAGCGCTGAGGGCGGCTGGGTATCCAGCGTGGCATAGTACGCGCTAAAACGACTGATGGCGGACGACGAGGGACGCATAGGTCACTTCCTGAGTAAACAATGTGGCATAGTTAAAACTTACACAATTAATAATATTTGTCCAAGTTTTGGTGAAAATATTTTTTATTGTTGTTATTTATCATGTGGTTATTATTGAAACTTTGATGCGTGGTTCTGGAGGCGTTAGCGAGAAAAGAGGCGTCTGCGAGCGGGTGCGAAAAAGTTGCACGAAAAAGCAAAGGGGGATTTTTGTTGGGGCGATACTGAGGGACCTGTTCGCTGCGCCACGGGGTGTGGCGCATGCCATTACAGCGCGACAATCTCCAGCGAGACAACCTGCTGCTGCCAGCGTTCAATCTGCCTCTGCCGGGCAGGCGAGAGTTTACCGGTCGTCACCAGCAGCCATTTGCGTTCTGGCAGGATCTCCGGTGCAAGGGTTGCGGGAGGGGTGGGAAGGACGTCGATGCGGTGACCCTTGCCGGTGCGCTTGAGCGCTTCAAGCCAGATTTCGCAGGCGTCCGTCAGGTGCCAGCCGGTGATCAGATAGTTATCGCCGGGCGCTTTTTTGTCCCCTTCGAGGCAAAAGGAGGTATAGGCGATAATGATGCCATCGAGGATTTCGCGCAGCGTCATGATTGCCGGGACATTGGCGGAAACCTGGCTACGCAGCGGGCGCAGCACTTCGGTGACCAGCTCGGGGCGGGGATATTCACGACCGGCGTCGTAAATCAGCTGGCGCAGTGATTCGATTTTTCCCTCTTTCAGTCGCTGCAGCATGCTTTCCTGCAAGGTGAGCCAGTTATTTGTCCGTCGCGCGCCGGGACGGGCCAGCAGGGGCTTGACCTGGCTGACCGGCACCCCTTTTTTGACCCAGTCGAGAATTTTGAGCGCCTGCTGAATATCGTCATCGCTGTACAGACGATGGCCGCCATCGGTACGCTGTGGCTTAAGGAGGCCGTAGCGACGCTGCCAGGCGCGAAGCGTGGTCGCGTTAATGCCGCAAAGCTGCGCAAATTCACCGATGGAGTAGGTCATAAGGTACACCTGATAATCAACAATACTCTCAATAATATACTACGAATAGCGGCGGGTTGAATGGCTTGCCCCGTTTACCCGCCGCCAGCGTTGCCATCGCTCAGTGAGCGGAAAAAGCATACAACCCATAAATCGCCGCCATCCCTGCGATGCTGACCATCGTACTGATGACGAACCAGGTCCTGAACGGCTGCTTCTGCGTTTTATGGCGGAACAGCCTTTGGCCCGCTATGGCTCCAGCCCAGCCGCCCAACAGGCCAAATGTCAGTAAAGTGGCCTCGGGCACTCTACGCCAGGCCCTGCGCGCCGCCATTTTATCCACGCCATAAATCACCAGCGTCAGTACGTTAATCAGCAGCAGCCAGACAGCAAAGGGCCAGGAGGTAAAAAAGCTACCGATCGCTGCGAAGATCAGTAGCAGCCAGCAACACCGGTTGAGATGCATAATATGAGCCGCGGTTATTTTTCAGCGTGAATGCAAGCCGCATTATACGCATTACCCGCGACGAGAAAACTCCGCTGCTCGTATCGGATTCCGTGAGCTTATTTCGCCGGTTGACGGCTGGTGAGCAAAGTCATACCCACCGCGGCAAGCAGCAAAATGCCGCTTAAGCCAAACGCGCTTTGCCACCCCAGGCGGTCGAATGCCCAACCTCCAGCAGTTGAACCCAGCGCGATCGACAGCTGAATGACGGCGACCATCAGGCCGCCACCCGCCTCGGCATCATTGGGCAGGGTCCGCGCTATCCAGGTCCACCAGCCGGTTGGCGCCGCCGTCGCCAGCATTCCCCATAAGCTTAACAGTACGGCAACGGGCCAGACGTGGTGGCCGACCAGAAGCAGCGTTGCGGCAATCGCCGCCATCAGCAACGGGAGGGTGATTAAGGTCTGATAAAACCGGGCGTTGAGGAGCGTCGAAACGCACAGAGTGCCGATAAAACCCGCGACGCCGATAGCGAGCAGAATCAGTGACAGACCTGAGGCGCTGATATGGGTTACCGTTTCCAGAAATGGCCGCACGTAGGTAAATAAGGCAAACTGGCCCATAAAGAAAAGTCCGCAGGCCAGCAGGCCGATGGCGACGATGGGGCGGCTGAACAGACGAAGCAAAGCACCGCGTGGCCGACTCGCTGTGGCGCTTTCCATCGCTGGCAGGCTGACGCACTGCCAGATGAATGCAGCTATCGCCAGCGGCACGAGGCAGAAAAAAGCGCCGCGCCAGCCGACGGTGGCTCCCAGGTAGCTGCCAAGCGGCGCCGCTACGACGGTTGCCAGCGCGTTACCGCCGTTGAAAATCGCCAGCGCACGGGGAACCTGGTGCGCCGGCACCAGTCTGATAGCGGTGGCCGCCGACATGGACCAGAAGCCACCGATAACGACGCCAATCAGGGCTCTTCCCGCCATATAAACCGCATAGTTGTGGGCGAGGGCAACAATCATTCCCGACGCCGCCATCAGCACCGTCAGCCCCAGCAGGAGATATTTACGATTCAGACTGCCGGCAAGGTCAGAGATGGTCAGGCTGGTCAGCACCGCCAGGGCGCCGGAAATCGCAATGCCCTGGCCTGCCAGCCCCTCGGTGATATTTAACTCTCTGGCAATCGGCGTCAGCAGGCTGACCGGCAGAAATTCGGAAGCGATAAGGACAAAAACGCACAGCGTCATGGCAAAGACGCCGCCCCAGTGGGCGGGGGGTTGAGGGTGTGGTGTATTACGACTCAATATGGACATGATGGACATCTCTGGATATTTTTTCGGCCAGATTCAGGCCCTGCCGCAAAGGACGCCTGGCATGGAATAGCGGCAAAAAAGGCGGTGAAAAGTCATGGGCGCGAGGGTCAGCCGCCCGCAAAGACGGGCGGCTCGGGGGCGTTATCTCAGGCTGGTTTTGAAGAACTGTTCAAATCTTGCAAACGGGATTTTACCGGCCGCATTATCATACAGATCGACATGGTTCGCGCCGGGGACAATGACCAGCTCTTTCTCTTTACTGCCGATAGCCTTGAAAGCGTCTTCGGCAAAATAGCGTGAGTGGGCATTTTCACCGGTTACGATCAGCGTCGGGATGGTGACTTCATTGGCATAGCTCAGCAGCGGCATATTCATAAACGACAGCGGCATGGTCGCGTTCCACGCGCCGGTTGAGTTGACGGAGCGGGCGTGGAAACCGCGCGGCATGCGGTAATAATCAAAGAACTCTTTCAATACCGGGTTCGGGTTGGCTGGCAGGGTTTCCGGCAGGATACGATCGCCCGCGCTGGCGTTGCCTTTCTCATCGACATAAATGTCATGTCCGCCCGGTGCGAAGGTACCGTTTTCCGCATCTTTCCAGCGCTGCGCGTTCAGATATTGCAGTACGGCGCGGCGATCGGCGGTGGTATAACGATCTTTACCGTCGCCAACGCCGTGGCCCATCGCGCGGCTCATATCGTACATAACGCTGGTGGCCACCGCTTTGACGCGGGTATCCATCGCGGCATCGTTCAGCGCCATGCCGCCCCAGCCGCAGATGCCGAGCAGGCCGATTCGGTTGCGATCCACTTCGTTTTGCAATCCTAAAAAATCCACCGCCGCGCTGAAATCCTCAGTATTGATATCCGGCGAGGCGACGTTACGCGGATGACCGCCGCTTTCCCCCGTGTACGAAGGATCGAAGGCGAGGGTGACAAAGCCCTGTTCTGCCAGGGTCTGGGCATACAGCCCGCTGGACTGCTCTTTCACCGCGCCGAAGGGGCCGCTTACGGCAATCGCCGCCAGCTTGCGCTCGCCGCGATCTTTAGGGATGTAGAGATCGCCGACCAGGGTGATCCCGTAGCGGTTCTGGAAGGTCACCTTGCGGTGATCGACTTTCGCGCTTTTCGTAAAGGTTTTGTCCCAGGTTTCGATCAGCGAAACGGGCGCGTTCGGATTGGTTGTATCGGCATAGCTCATGGTTGTTACTCCACTTAATGATGCGCATAGCAGCATGGCTGGCATGACGGCCGTCAGTTTTCTGGTGAACGCTTTCATCAATATTTCCCCTAAAACAGGTTCCTGATACAGGTTTCATACGGACAACGCTGCTGTGCTTTGTTGCAGTGCGCTGATTATAGTTAGCAGTCAGAGTGCTGATTAGCGGGGGGAAAGTGCTAAGATTCATATCAAATTGTGATAAATAGCGAAACGGTAGCGGGGAGAATGATGGCGAGGCGGGAAAACTATAACGATCTTTACCTGTTCATGCTGGTGGTGCGGGAAGGGAGCTTTACCGCCGCCGCGCAGCGGCTTGGGCTGGCGCAATCCGGCGTCAGCCGCGCCGTACGCGAACTTGAAGAAAGGCTCGGCGTACAGCTTCTGGTGCGCACGACCCGTAAACTTTCACTTACCCAGGCCGGCGAGCAGCTCTATCGAACGGTAGAAGCGGGCTTTGATGCATTGGATTCGGGGCTTTCCACTCTGGCGTATTATCGCAACACGCCTTCCGGCACCGTCCGCATTAACGCCAGCCAGCATGCGATTGATAAAGTCCTTCTGCCGAAGCTGGCGGTGTTCAAGCAGCGCTATCCTGATATCCGGCTGGAACTTATTAGCGAAAGTCGGTTTGTCGATATTATTGCAGAGCGGTTTGATGCCGGGGTGCGTCTTGGGCCGGAGGTCGGCGGCGGCATGGTCGCAGTGCGCATTTCGCCCGATATGGAGATGGCCGTTGTCGGCACGCCCGAGCATTTTCGCCGCTACGGTTTCCCGCAAACGCCAGCGGATCTGGTCGTCCATCCCTGTATCGCTTACCAGTTTGGCGACGGTAGCCTTTACGCCTGGGAGCTGAATGAGCAGGGTAAAAAAATTACCCACCGGCCTCAGGGGCAGTGGGCTTTTGCCGACAGCTATATGGAAGCGAAAGCCGCCCGCCTGGGACTGGGCCTGGCCTATGTTCCGCAGGAGCTGGTCGCCGACGACCTGGAGCGGGGCGCGCTTATCAGAGTCCTGCAGCGTTACAGCCAGCGGCTGGAAGGCTCTTTTCTCTATTATCCTCATCGCAACGTCTCCCCCGCGCTGCGGGCGGTGATAGATACATTGCGAACTTGAGCAGGCACGAGGATGCCTGATACGGGAGACGTGCACGAGGAGAGGAGCGGTGGCCGCGGCGGTCAGTGACCGGCGCAGCGCCGAATGCGAAGTTATTAGAGAAATAAGGGTATGTATTTTTAATGTTAAATGTTGTGGTTGTATTTGTTAATTTTTACGCCAATTCCTATAATCATCGCCCAACATGTTAGTAGGGCTAAGCGATGAAGTTATTATCTACGGAGCGCACCGATATCTGTTTACTGGCGCCCGACCATGCACGGCATTTACAGGATTATTTGCTGGAAAACCGTTCTCACCTTGCGCCATTCGAACCCTTGCGAAATGACGACTATTTTACGTTAGACACTATTGCGCAAAGAATCAGCAGCGCGCGCAGAGAGTATGACGAAAAACGTAGCCTGATGCTGGTTTTCACCCTCAAAAATGAACCGCAAATCATCGGCAGTATCAACTTCACTAACTTTGTCTTCGGCGTTTTTCAGGCATGCTATCTGGGCTTTTCCCTCGATCGCGCCTGCCAGGGAAAGGGCCTGATGCGCGAAGCGTTAGAGCAGGCGATTCGGTACGTGCGTGAGAATTACGGGATACACAGGATCATGGCCAATCATCTGCCTGATAACGTGCGGAGCAGCAATACCCTTAAAAGTCTGGGTTTTGTGCAAGAGGGCTATGCGCACTCTTATCTGAAAATTAATGGTATCTGGCAGGATCACGTCCTGAACGCATTAATCTTTCCGGAATGAGTATCTGCTGTCGTGCCGCCGCCAGCCAACGCAGAGCCTATGGCCTGGCGAAGGTTTACTGACGGCACCCCTGTCCTGCTGTGAATTAATCCTGTTAATTTCACCCAGGAGGACGGTATTAAATTTGTTTTTCACAATAAGCTCTCTAACCATTCGGTAAACACCCGAACTTTGCGGGAAAGATGGCGGTGCGGATACAAAAGTGACAGTTTGCGATCGGGGGTAGGATTGTCGGGTAAGACTTCCACTAACAGCCCCCGGTCGAGATAAGGCTGTAAAAACACGTTCATCCCCTGGACTAATCCCAGGCCTGCCAGCCCCGCAGATAAATAGGTTTCTGAGTTATCCACGACCAGCTTACCGGGAAGCGTCATTTCAACGGGGCCTTCTGGCGTGGTAAACGTCCACGGCATGCTTTGTCGGCTGTTGCTGTTAATCCAGTTGATCGCCTGATGCTGCTGTAAATCCTCCAGCGTGTTCGGCGCGCCGTAGCGGGCAATATAGGCCGGGCTGGCGCAGGTCGTCATTTTAATATTGCCCAGCTTACGGGCGATATAGTCTCCGTCATCCAGTTCCCCGACGCGAAGCAGGCAGTCAAGACCATCGCGCAGCATATCTCTCCGGCGATCTGAGCTACTAAGAATGATTTCGAGGTCAGGATGCTGGCGATAAAAATCAGGAAGCCTTGGGACAACCAGTAAAGTTGCAAAAGCGATGGGCATATCAACCCGCAGCTGGCCGCGCAGTACGCGATCGGCGCCAAAAGACTCCAGCAGCTCATCCGCCTGGGAGAGTAAAGGTTTACTCCGGTGATAAAACGTTTCCCCGTCAGGCGTCAGGCTAATGCGACGCGTGGTTCGCTGCAGCAAACGCGTACCGCAGTGCTGCTCAAGCAGCTGTAAGGCTTTCGTCACGGCGGGGCGATGAACTTGCAGGTTTTCTGCTGCCTGAGTAAAGCTGCCTGATTCGACAATTTCAATAAAAATTCTTATAGATTCAAAGAGATTTAATTGCATGGCTGGATTCTTTTGCCTGATGCCAGAGTAGATATTGTTATCAATTTTATAATAGTGATGAACTTTTTTAGCTATTTTTCTAAATAATCTAACGTCATACACTCCTTCCAGCAAAAACGACCCGCGCCGTAGCGCCACTGCGAAGGATAATCCATTATGAAAACTAACCGTATCTGCCAGATCCTGCATATTGAAAAACCGGTGATTCAGGGCCCTCTCTCCTGGTTGACCGATGCCCGTCTAGTCGCCGCAGTCAGCAATGCCGGGGGACTTGGCGTACTTGGCCCTAATGCCGGATTAACCGCCGCGACTGCGGTATCAACGCCCGAAGAAACCGCTGAAAAAATGCGCGAAGAGATTCGTAAAACTAAGCAACTGACCGAAAAGCCTTTTGGTGTGAACCTGATCCCCTCTCCAGACAATGACATCTGGACTCCACCCATTCTGCAGGTAATTAAAGAAGAGGGCGTCAGCGCTGTGGTTTATACCGGCTACGGTGAAGGGGCGATCATACCGTCGTTATTTAATGAACTTAAACAGGCGGGCATTGCTATTATTTATCGCGATATCAATCCAACGCCTGAAAATACTCGTCTTGCTGAAGAGGCCGGCGCCGATATCATTGTCGCGACCGGTTTTGATGAAGGGGGAACCTTGCCGGGCACCGCGCTGGGTACTTTTTCAATCGTGCCGCTGATTGCCGATGCGGTGAAAAATATTCCGCTAATGGCTGCGGGTGGTATTACTGATAACCGCACCGCCAGAGCGGCGCACGCATTAGGCGCCGAAGGGGTATTTGCCGGTTCGGTGTTCATCGGAACGGAAGAGAGCAGGGTACCGCTGTCGATTAAAAACAGAATTATTGCCGCCAACGGTCTTGATTTGCTGCTGTTCCGCACGCAGCCGCACTACTATCGCTCCCTGCCGGGCAGGCTCGCTGAAACTTTGGTCGCAATGGATAAGGCCGGCGCAAGTCATGAAGAGCTCGGCAGAGCAATGGGGGGATTGCGTGGCTTGCGTATTGGCATGCTGGAGGGGAATGCTGATGAAGGCTATATCTCACTCGGTACGGGGATCGGCACTATCCGCAGCATCAAAAGCGCCGCCAGTGTTGTGAACGAGTTAGCCGTAGGCTGAAAACCGACGTAACAAAATCATGACGGGATCTCGCGGTTGCCAAACCCCGTCATGGCATCACGCACCAAACGCGCCGTCAATGGTCTGCATGGCTCCTGTTACGAACGAGGCTTTCGGGCCTGCCAGCCCCGCGACCATTGTTGCGACTTCTTCGGGACGACCGTGGCGTTTAATAAATACTACTTTTGAGCCATGAGGCAATATCCTGGGTAGGTATATTATTTTGTGCATTCCACGTTTTATTCATTGGCCACCACATACCGTCTCCCCTGGCAAAAGCTGCGCGATAGCGAAGCATTCCATCGTCCGGGTTTGAACGTAGTTGTTCCAGTAGAGTGGGCAAAGTGAGTACCTTTTTTGAAAAGCATTTTTGAGTTACCCGCTCAACGGTGTCCGCCAGTTTTCTATAGGAAGTGGTTTCTCCGGCGATAAAGATAACTTCATTTCTCACCCGCGGTTGTTGCAAATAAATCGCGGTGGTCAGACGGCCAATATCCGCAGGTGTTGTTACGGTAACCTGGGTATCCCAGCTGCCGAGGGCATTAATCGTATTTTTCGATAAATTCACCACGTCGAAGGCAGGCTCGAAAAGAAAACTGGTAAACATACCGGTCGAAATAATCACCCATTCTGTGGCGATTTGTTCCCGTAATAATGTTCTGACATCATACTGTTCGTCCCAGACGGGTTGACCGCTGCCTTTCCCGACTACATTGTAGTTTACGCCAAACTGCCAGGGAAAATAGCGCTTCACTCCGGCCTCCAGTACCGCACGGGTAATCTTTATCTGGGTTCCTGTGCCAGCAATAAAGCCCATGCAGTTGATGATGGTATCAAACTCTGCAAACGGGCCCGTTAACGATGCAACCGTACCAGCGGCTACGTCGCAGGCAATAAATTCTGCCCCCGCCGCCGCCAGTTGTTGATGGCTAGCAGAAAGCAACTCCCCCCGATCGCCCCACGATCCTGGCGACACGATAGCCGCGACGGTACCATTTTGTCGCTTGACCGCCGGGATTAATGAGCTGAGTACGGCTGCTCCCAACTGTCCCGCTCCCAGCACTAATACCTTTTCACCTGCATTAATATGAGATTCTCTCATTCTGACTCCTTACTGATCAGATCACACTATCGATTGGGTTTACGGAAGTTTAGGTCGATCAGCTACATTCGATAAGGACTCAACATTGGGTTAAACTGTTCGCAAATATAGAACAATCGCGTGGGTGAAGGGGCAAAATGGATAAGCTGGAATCAATGCAGGTCTATGTTTGCGTGGTGGATTCACACGGGTTCGCCAGAGCGGCTGAAGTGCTGGGGCTGCCGCGCTCAACGGTATCGCGGGTGATTAAAGAGCTTGAAGCATACCTGGGAATTCAGCTTTTACAGCGTACCACCCGTAAGCTTAGCGTGACGGTAGACGGCCACAGTTATTATACAGAGTGCAAAAGGCTTCTGGCTGAGATCGCCACCCTGGAGTCCTCTTTCCCCGGTAGATTTGCGCAGCCCAGAGGACGCTTTAAAGTGGGTATGCCGCAGTCCCTTGCCCGACATTGTATTATCCCAGGGCTGCCGGAATTTCTGCAGCAATATCCCGGTCTGGATATCACGATTTGTTCAAGCGATGACGTAGAAGATATTATTCAGGAAGGGTATGACTGCGCGATACGAACGGGCAGAATCGACGATTCGACCACTTTGGTTGCCCGACCGCTTGCCAGCTTTCGCTGGGCGATTCTCGCTTCTCCAGACTATATTGCCGCTCATGGTCAGCCGGAAACTCTTGACCAACTGGAACAGCATCGCGCCGTTGGCTACCTGAACCACCGTACCGGTCGGAGTATCGAGTGGCATTTTTCGCTTGCTGAGGGGGATTATGCCCTTCGCATGAAAGAGACGCTGGTCGTCGACGATACGGATGCCTACATTCAGGCCGGAATACAAGGGTTTGGGCTCATTCGGGTTGCCAGCTATCTGGCTAAGCCGTACCTGCGCAGCGGCGCGCTGGTCTCCTGTCTGGAGAACTTCTCTTCTGCTTTGCCCCTTTCGCTGGTTTATCCGCAAAACAGATACCTTCCTCCTTCGGTACGGGCGTTCTATGCGTGGAGTAAAGCGCTGTTACAGCAGGCGGTCACTGACGAATAATCGCTATTCAGGGCGTTAATATCCGGGCCATTAGGCCGCGATTATGTGAGCGCCGTAACCTTGCTTCCGCCACGCGATCAAAATAAAACTTGCTATCAAACTACTTTTGTGCGATCAATAGATGGTTGATTTACTCCACAGATCCAGTAATGAAACGAGTAGTAAAGCAGTTCTCATCTCAAGCGTTATCCATCGATAATCCTTCTTTAGAGTCTCCTTTTCGTTATTAATTAATTCTGTGAAGCCAATAGTGTTAAGTTTTTTGAACCTGCGACAACGATGACGGTCTAAGCCCGAGTAGACAAGTTCAGAAGCTGACGCGAACGGTGATAGCAAAGTGGTAGTTTTAGTACCGCCGTTTAGCGTGAAAAAGTGCAAAAGAGATATCGCTATCCTGAAAGCACGCAACTTTTTATTGAAATTTACCGAACATTACGTGCCCTGAGGGCAAATTAAGCAAACAACAACATTAAAAAATCGCTGGTGCAGTAATAGAGCTCAATCTGGACTAAGCTTCAGAGGCATCTATCAGAAGTAATGACAATGAGTCATTGTTATTCTCAACCATTCAGAGCAGCGCGTTGACGCTGTAACAGAAAGCCGGGAAGGTGATTTCTGTGAATGTTCCTGCGGTAGAGAATGTTGTAGCAAAAAGAGGCTAACATCATGATTGACCACATTCATTTCAGGTGCCCATGCTGTCATGGGTCACAGTACAGAACATCGACTTACGATGTGTCTGAAAAAAATCCGTTTGGCGCGAAATGCATTTTTTGTAAATCGGCAATGATTACATTCGATAATATCGCCCCGCATATTGCCAGAAACTCGGCATCGCTCGAGTTACGCAAGTAACCTGGCGGCCCTGAAAGGGGCCATTAATCTTAAATTATTCAATATTGTCACCCTTTTGTCACTAAGCTGCCTGCGGGCGGCTTTTTTGTGTAAAAAAATCGCTTACGATTCGCAGGCGAAAGCATTATGGCCATAATTACAGTACATAACTGGTAGCACCGGCATCCGGAAAAGTGTGATCTTGATCAATGTTGCCTGCCCGTAATGCCATTAAAAATGAGATAAGAAAAATAAATGTAATGGATTAATGGTGATTAATATGGCGATTAAAGAGTTTTTTATTCAGACACAACCGGAAAGGCGCCGTTATGGCGTAGCGCTATTTGTCGGGGTGGTTGCAGGGATTATGTCTGCGTTCGTTAAATGGGGTGCGGAAGTTCCTTTACCCCCTCGAACCTTTTCCGGTGGCAGGGATGAGTTTAATCCGCCGTATCTTTTCTTGCGCGACTATCTGGGAATTGACCCCACGCATACGGTATATACTTTTTCCGAGCATATCATTAATCCGGTTATGGTGACGCATATTATATTCTCTCTGGTGTTTGCGGTGGGATATTGCGTTGTTGCTGAAATCTTTCCGAAAGTCAAATTATGGCAGGGGGCGTGGGCAGGGATTGTTGCTACCATTGCCGTTCACTGGATCTCATTTCCGTTACTGGGCCTGACGCCTTCCTTATTGAATATTCCTGCAGATGAGTATATTTCGGAGTTAGTGGGGCATATTTTTTGGTTCTGGGCGATTGAGATGATTCGTCGCGACCTTCGCAACCGCATTACTCACCAGCCTGACGCCGAAGTGCCTCTGGATGCGCCCTTCAGATAATTGGCTCCGCAGGAACCCGTGTGTCCACGGGTTCTTGTGGCCAGGACTTTCAGACTAAACCAGAGCACGCGGCATTGTATTCAGCGCGAAATTGAGGATCTTTTCGCCATCAAATGTAGCGTAGGGCAAGCTTTCAATAACAGCAATTTCTTGAGGTAAATGCAACGCAGCAATAAATTCGGCAATTTTATACTGAATATGTGGCGCGATCAGAACGCCATCAAAGGCGGGGGCGATGCTAAAGAAGTTTTCAACCCCAACGGCGCTGATTAAGCGATCGCATTGTCGGTCATCAGCTATTTTTTGCATCCTTCGGGCAATAATACCTGCCGTTTCGCCGAACAGACAGCAGATTAGTAGTTTTTTCACGTTTTAACCCTCGGTGAGTAACCGTAGCTACCTTATTCCTCTCTGATTATCGAAAATGCGCGCTGCATCAATTTTTCACGGCAATTTATGCAGATATTTCTTGTGTCTGAGAGCATCACAGATACGTCAATCGACGGCCTCTGTGACGCTGTGAATGGCAGGAGGTTAACGCGCAGACTACTTTATTTTCCGTGAAATTACGAAGCGATCGCCAACTCGCGTAAGCTTTGCTCCATGTGTACAATACTCAATAGCAAAATTAAAGAACTCATCGGAGTCGAGCTCGAAATCCAGTTCTATTTTAACGGTATCGTCGGACTGCAGTAGCTGCTTTGCCTGTTCCAGATTGCTGGCTTTTAACATGGCCATCTCTTCACCTCGTTTTAGCGCTGGTGGGATCCGGGGTTTAGCTTACAGCCTTTATTTTACGTTACCGTGACATGACTATTACCTGAACTTCTGCCGTTTGCCCACGGAAATCATCGCTATGGCTGAGCCGATAGCGATGGTATTAAGTACATTCTCAATCAACGTTATTGAAGTAGTCCCGCGCCGCCGCCTCAACGTTCTTTGCATCAATGCCCGTTTTCTCGGTGATAGAAGCAACAAACGGCTTGAACTTCTCCGTCATCACATGGCCGCCATCCCAGTGGGCAACATAAAAGCGGCACTGATAACGATAAAAGTGGAGAGTCTTATCTCCTAACGTGTAATACATATGAATCTCCAGTTCAGTATGTCGGGTGGACAACAGCAGGTTATGTGCAAAGAGCGCATCTACGGATTCTATCCTCCTCCCAAATTGAGGAAATTTCCAGCGCGCAGTGCAAAACCATCTGGAATACGTAGGTCCGGGAGTGGCCTGCCTGCGGCAGTCATGGTCTCAGGCAGAATTTTACGTCTTTTTATGTTTTCGCCTCAATGTTTGCCGGGCGGCTTGATAAACTCGGCTGAAAAATTAATACTGTATATAAACACAGTATTGATGTGGGAGGATCTATTTTGATGTTCAATAAACCGGCTGAAATGCGTGAAATCTTGTCGATTCCGATGTTTAGTGACCTTGTGTCGTGCGGCTTTCCCAGCCCGGCGCAGGATTACATCGAGAAGGGGATAGACCTCAATGAGCTTTGTATCAGCCATCCTGCGGCAACCTATTTTGTTATGGCGACCGGCATGTCGATGGTGGATGCCGGCATTTATGAAGGTACGTTGCTGGTGGTGGATCGCGGCCTGAAGGCGAAGCATGGTGATATCATCATTGCCGCTATCGGCGGCGAATACACGGTTAAACGCCTGTGTACGCACCCCACGATGCAACTGCTGCCGATGAATCCGGATTTTCCGCCGATTGTGCTGCACAACGACGGTGAAGAGCTGGAGATTTTTGGCGTAGTCACTTTCAGCATCAACAGGCTGCGCTGATGTTTGCCCTGGTCGATGTGAATTCATTTTATGCCAGCTGTGAAATGGTCTTTCGTCCTGATTTACGTGGGCGCCCCGTGGTGGTGTTAAGCAATAACGACGGCTGCGTAATCGCGAGGAATCACGAGGCTAAACTGCTGGAGATCCCGATGGGCGCGCC
Source organism: Klebsiella sp. HN106 (assembly GCF_051209435.1). Lineage (NCBI taxonomy): Bacteria > Pseudomonadati > Pseudomonadota > Gammaproteobacteria > Enterobacterales > Enterobacteriaceae > Klebsiella > Klebsiella sp. HN106. The sequence goes on from NZ_JBLURD010000001.1 coordinate 28,977, forward strand.
GTATTTCAAAATGAAATCACAGTTTGAGCGTCATCAGGTGGCGGTATTTAGCAGCAACTATGCGCTTTATGGCGATATGTCCCAGCGCGTTATGACCCTTCTTGAGGAGCTGTCTCCCGCGGTGTATCAATATTCCATTGATGAAGCGTTTGTGAATCTCAGCGGCATCCATCGCACTGAGGAGCTTGAAGCATTCGGGCGCCACGTGCGAAGTACGCTGCTGCAGTGTACCGGATTGACGGTCGGGGTCGGGATCGGGCCGACGAAAACGCTGGCCAAGCTGGCTAATTATGCGGCCAAAAGATGGCCAAAATTCGAGGGTGTTGTCGATCTCTCTTTACAAGCCAGGCAGAGGAAACTGCTGGCGAAGGTTGCCGTCGGCGAAATCTGGGGGGTGGGGCGGCGCATGGCGAAAAAGCTGAATGATATGGGAATTACCACGGCTCTAGAACTTGCCGAAATGCCCGCTTCCCTCATCAGAAAAAATTTCAGCGTGGTGATGGAACGCACCGTGCGTGAGCTACGAGGTGAGTCCTGCCTTGAACCTGAAGAGTATATGCCCACGAAACAGCAAATCATTAGTTCGCGTTCATTCAGTCAGAAGGTAAGCGAATATGGGCCGATGCGCGAAGCCATATGCAGCCATGCGGTACGCGCGGCGGAAAGGCTGCGCGCGCAGCATCAGTATTGCCGCTATGTTTCAGTATTCCTGAAAACCAGTCCTTTCGCCGGCAATGACGTCTATTACGGTAACGATGCCGGGACAGAAATTCACATTCCGACTCAGGATAGCCGGGATATCGTTGCCGCAGCGGTAAAATGCCTGGAGACTATCTGGCGGGAGGGACACCGATATCAAAAGTGCGGTGTGATGCTGGGTGATTTCTTTAGCCGGGGCGTGGCCCAGTTAGGCCTGTTTGATGACTATCGCCCGCGCGCCAACAGCGAACAGTTGATGGAGGTGCTTGATTTTGTGAATCGGCGTGAAAAAGGTCGGCTCTGGTTTGCCGGGCAGGGGATTACGCGTAGCTGGGAGATGAAACGGCACAGGCTGTCTCCAGCCTACACCACCCGGTTCAGCGACCTGCTGCGGGTCAAACTGTAAGCCAGTATGAACGGGCGCTTTATTCGCTGCCTCACGCTGTCGCCAACAAGCCCTCTCTGATACCCCGCTCAGCGTAACGCCGGGAGCCAGCGAAGAGAACTTTCCCGGAACCGATGCAGGCGCACCGACCCGGGAATCCGCCATCAGACAGCTAGCGCAGCGCTTACTTCAGACCTGCCAGTTCCTCTGCGGTCAGCGCTAAGGTTTGCGTCGTTCCGCTCTCGGCCGATTTTACCGCGGCTTCCAGCACAGCCATTACCGCCAGCGCCTCTAACGGCGATACCGGATTGTTGATTTTGCCGGTCAGCGCGTCGCGGACGTGAATATAGTACTGGCGCTGATCCCCTTGCGGGGCGCTGATTTCACGTGACTGCAGGTCAGCATCGTACAGGACCAGACTATCGTCATCTTGGCCCCAGTCCTGGCTCCCCGGCGTCACCCCCGCCAGCAGTTGGCTCTCCTGCCGATCAGCGCGCTGTTTAACGACGCTGCCTTTATCGCCATGAACGGTAAAGCGCGCCACCCCACCTGCCACCAGCATGCTGCAGTGCAGAACGACTTTATGCTGCGGATAGTTGAGGACCACATGCGCCCAGTCGTTGATTTCCGCGCCTTCACGCAGGGTAGCGATATTTCCCCGGACCGACTGCGGCAGACCGAATAGCTGTAGCGTCTGGTCGATCAGGTGCGGACCTAAATCAAACCACAGGCCGCTTCCCGGTACGTTCTGCTCCCGCCAGCGGACACGTACTTCCGGGCGGAATCGGTCGAAATGGGACTCAAAATGTTTCACTTTGCCGATAAGCCCTTGTTCGATAACCTGCTTCACTCCCAGATAGTCGCTATCCCAGCGACGGTTATGGAACACCGACAGCACCCGCTGTTTTTCCTCCGCCAGCGCAATCAGTTCGCGGGCCTCCTGCATATCCAGGGTAAACGGTTTATCGACGACGACATGTTTACCGGAATTTAAAGCCAGACGGGCAAGGGGAGCGTGCGTCGCGTTAGGCGAGGCGATGACGACCAGATCGACTTCCGGATACTGAATCGCCGCTTCAGGCGATGCGATGACGGTGACGTCCGGCAGGTCGCGTTTGACTTTCTCTTCATCGCGCGAGGCGACAATCGCCAGATTCAGGCCTTCGACGGACTGAATCAGCGGCGCATGGAAAGTCTTGCCGACGAAGCCGTAGCCAATCAGGGCAATATTAATAGTCTTAGCGTTACTCATAAGCATCTCCGCGTTATTTAGTCTCAGCGATATTAAGTTGTGTTGAGCCGTTGTCCTGCAATTCTTTCCATGGCCGGTCGAGAAAGAGCTGATGGATGTCGGCGAGCCCGGCAACCAGCCAGGGCTCGCAGTGATTCAGTTTCAGATGATCGGCGACCAGCCAGTGTTCTGCGCTGGCCGCCAGCATGGCGCGCTTGACTTCAGCATCCGCTTCCTGGCTGGCGCTAAGGCCGAGATCGGCGTGGAGTGCGCAGGCGCCGAGGATCGCGATATCCGCCCGATAGCGTTCCAGCAGAGATACCGTCGCGCTTCCGGCAAACAGGCGCTGCTGTCGGTCCCATTTTCCACCCAGTAAAATCAGCTCAATATCCGCGCGATCGCTGAAGTGTTGTGCAATATCCAATGAGGTGGTGATGACCGTCATCGGGCCCTGTATCCATGCGGCGACGGCCAGCACGGTGCTACCCGCATCAAGAAACAGCGTCGATCCGCCGGGGATCTTCTTCGCCACCATTTTCCCGATCCGCTGCTTGGTATCCGCCAGCAGCGTATTGCGGTTCTGGCGATTCATTATCGAGAGATTAAGCGCGATAGCGCCGCCGTGGTTTTTCTGGGCAAGCCCCTGTTTTTCAAGGTCGCTAAGATCGCGGCGCAGCGTATCCGCAGATACCTGCAGTTTATCAACCAGTTCGCTGATGGTGACCTGGCCTTTTTCACTAAGGATATCAATGAGGTATTTTTGTCTGGCCGTTTTATGCACTATTATGACCCCGCAAAATGCTGCAATAACTCGCATAATACAGCATTTTGCGCAAAAAGAAATCGGCAGCATCGGCGGTCTGGCGCTAACGACGCCGCTGCCGCGTTTTGTCCCGGCGAATAATAATCCTTCGCGTAGTCCAGATCGGGCTGAGTAACGGCTGCGGTATTTAAAATCGGGTAGGTAGGTGGTGTATGGCCAGGAGTTTGCCATTTTCCAGCTGGATATAGTGACCTTTTTTTAATTCGGCGAGCATTTTCATAATACTGCTGCGTGATAACCGAGTACGGTCAAGAATATACTGATAGGCGGCTGTACTGGCGCGGATTTCGTCGGGTTCCTGAATCAGCATCAGCAACTGATAACGCAAAATATCAAAGCTGGTGGGCGCCGTCAGCATCTCGTTATAAATGAAAATTTTATTTGTCACAAACATAACGTGTTTAGCAACCAGGTCCCAAATCTGCTTTTCTTCGACTATCGCCATCACCTGTTCATAGGGAAGCGTAGCGATTTCAGATTCAGCCATCGTACGCAAATGAAGGTGTTCCGACAGTGGAACGGTAAAACCCAACGCCAGCGGGGCGGAAAGAATGCCGAGGGAGAAGGCATCTTCATTGCGCACGATCAGCACACTGCCTTTACGCACGAAGTGGCATAAAGGTTGCGATCCACGGCGGAAAAAAAGTTTGCTGCTTTTTTTCCATAGGCGGTAATCCTCATCGTGGGTTATCGCGGCAAGCAGAGGCGTCAGATGAGGTGACGGTACTTTGATATCGATATGACGATCGCGCGCAGCCATAGAACATTCTGTTTAATCTGCCATGACATTAAATCTAGCAGAAGATAGTCGTTGGGCAACAGGACACAAGTTTGGCGTAATTTTCAGTATTTCAACGGGATTCCCTGTTTGATCTGCAACAAAATCCCGCGTTCGGTGGTGATATAACTGCCTTTTTTTAGTTCGGCAAGGATTTTCATAATGCTGCTGCGAGAGAGAAATGTCCGCGACTGGATATAGTTTGCCGCAGTAATGCTCTGCCGAATCTCAGCGGACTCCTGCATCAGCTCATATAATTGTGAACGGATAATCGCGTATGAGCTTGGTGCGGAAATGCGGGTACAGTGATCGTAAACGCGTCCGGCAGTATAAATAAGTAAATGCGCGAGGCTTTCCCACAGGTCTTTTTCGGCAATAATGGTATTGGCGGTAAATAAAGACAGGCTGGCGATACGAGAAGGCTCCATCGTTTGCATATAAAGATAGTCGGCTGCGGCCAGCTGATTGCTTAGGCCAAAAACGTAAGGCGCGGACTCTGAGTTCATCATAAAACCATCCCGGGTGCGAAAAAGCGCAATACTGCCGGAGAGCAGTAAGTAACATTTACGAGAACTATCATTCTCGTAGTTAATTTTTTGTCTGGGATGTGTTTCAAATATGTTAGACCCGGGCTTGAGGTGAGTAATAAGATTTTCAATATGCGACGTTGGTTTGAAAGATAAAGCCCCATACATACTTGTTTTCACTGTGTTTATACTATCAGACACGTTTTTATATCTCCAAAAGAATAGCCTGGCATCAATGTGCTGATTCAACTGAGAGTGAAATTATGAGCCAACCGCTAGCGGAGAGTGAATATCTCAGGCGGTGTAAAATTACACCGAAAAATCACTTGAGATAATGGGTGGGTTTATATCAAAATTTAAATCAGGAGCAATGAGGTTGGTTTTTTAATATCACTATTTGTACAGGGCAATATCGCCTGAATGCAGATTTTAATACAAGTATGTTCTTGTGCATTGCCTCCGGCAGGATAATTTATTGTCTAAACAAATGATGAAGCAATGGAACGTCTGCGAAATGATGACGGGCGAATTTGATGCCATGTTTTTATCCGCGGAACGAGAGTAAATTAATTAAGGAGTATCAAAATGAATAATAAAATAATCATGGCGACATTTGCTATCAGCGCCGCTCTGTCGGCGGCAGGCGCTCACGCTGCTGATGGCACCATTAACTTTACCGGTGAAATTCTTGACCAGGCCTGCACCGTAGATATCGGCAGTAATAATACGATGACGGTCGATTTGGGCCGCGTGGCGCGCACCTCATTCCAGAGTACAGGAGATGAGTCTGACGCAACTAAATTCACGATTAAGCTGATTAACTGCCCGGCGAGCGTAAACTCAGCGAAGGTGAAATTTGATGGTGCCAATGATTTAAACAATAGCGATCTTTTAGCTATTACCCAGGGGCCGGCTGCGGCAAGCGGCGTCGCTATTAAGCTGATGACGGCGGATAAAAGTTTGCAAGGGCTAAATCAGGTCAATAGCTATAGCTACCCGTTGGTCACCACGGCTGATAACAATCTTGATTTTTATGCCTCTTATCAGGCGACTCAGGCAGTTGTTACTGCCGGTCCGGCAAATGCGGTTGCCAACTTTACCGTTAACTACAACTAATTTTTGAACGTTAATCAGGGCCACTGCTCGGCCCTGATTATCGCTGGAGTGTGCAATGAAGTTTTTTACCGCAATGGCGACGGTGGCGCTTTTAACCCTTACTTCAACATCTTACGCGGGGGTGATTATCGGCGGGACGCGGGTGATCTATGCGGGTGATAAAAAAGAGGCTTCATTGAGCGTGACCAATCCCGACGGCCTGGCTTATCTCATCCAGTCCTGGGTCGAACCTTCAATACCGGGTGGGAATAAAGCCCCTTTTATTATTACGCCGCCGCTTTATCGGCTGGATAAAAATCAGCAGAACGTGATGCGTATTATTCTGGCCGGACAGTTATCTCAAGATCGCGAATCAATGTACTGGCTAAACATTAAATCTATTCCGTCGGTGACGCCTCGGGATAATACTTTACAGGTGGCCGTGAAAACACGAATAAAGCTGATTTATCGTCCCGCGGCGCTGAAACAAAGTAGTCCTGAAGAACAGGCGGATAAACTCAGATGGCAGCGAACGGGCGATCGACTTCAGGTCACCAATCCCACTCCGTACTATATGAATTTTAATGAAATAAAAGTGGGAACAGTAAAGATAGACGATGTGACATTCGTCGCGCCAGGTGCAACCCGTTCATACGCTATTCCCTCAGGCGGAACCTCTACGCCAGTTGCATTTAAGCTCATTAATGACTATGGCGGAATTGGGGTAATACATAACGTCATGCCGTAAACAAAGGATTAAGGCGATAGCGACAGAATAACAATAAAAACTATCGTAATGGAGTGAATGCTTATGAAAGCACAAAAGCGAAAGCCGGAGCATTATCCAGCATACCTGGTGGTTGGCGTCACGCTGTTATTCTCCGTTATGGGAAATGACGCGCAGGGCCGTGATTTTTTTAACCCGGCGCTGCTTGAAATTGATAACCCCGAAATGAAAGGGGCCGACCTTTCAGCTTTTGAAAACGGCGCTCAGGCACCGGGTACTTATCATGTCGATGTGATTATAAATGGCAAGGTGGTTGATGCGCGGGATATCGTCTTTTATGCCGTTGAGCGCCAGGGCGGAGTGCCAGAACTAAAACCTTGCCTGAAGGTGGACCTGCTACAGAGCTATGGGGTGAAAACGGCGCAATTTGCCGCCTTATCCGGCACCGGGAAATGTGCGGATCTCTCCGCTATCCCGCAGGCAACGTCCGAATTTCTGTTTAGCACGCAAAAATTGCGATTAAGTATTCCGCAAGCTGCGCTTTCACCGGTAGCACGAGGTTATGTCCCCCCGGAACGTTGGGACGAAGGTATTAACGCTGTCATGCTGAACTATATGCTTAGCGGAGCCAACGATAGGGGGCGCCATCAGGATGAAAAGAGCAGCAGTCAATATGCCAACCTGCGTCCGGGCATAAATTTGGGACCGTGGCGGCTGCGTCACTACTCCACCTGGAATCATGACAGCCAGGGGGAAGAGAAGTGGGAGACGATTTACAGCTACGCGCAGCGCAATATTATTGCGTTAAAAGCTCAGCTGACGCTGGGCGACAGTACGGCGCCAGCGGATATTTTCGATAGTATGCCTTTTCGCGGCGGCCAGCTTGCGTCTGATGATGACATGCTGCCGGAGTCGATGCGCGGCTATGCCCCGGTGATTCGCGGGATAGCAAGATCGCATGCGCAGATCGTTATTCGCCAGAATGGTTATGTTATATACCAGGACTACGTAGCTCCCGGCGCATTTGAAATTAATGATATGTATCCCACCGGCGGTTCCGGGGATCTGAACGTGATCATTAAAGAAGCCGATGGCAGCGAGCAAAATTTTATTGTTCCCTATGCTTCGTTACCGATTCTGCAACGCGAAGGACGATTAAAATATGCCCTGACGGCCGGCCAGTACCGCTCCTGGGACCGCCGCGTCGATAAAACTCCCTTCGGCCAGATGACAGGTATTTTAGGGGCAGGCGGTGGGTTCACGCTATATGGCGGCTTTCAGGAATCAGCCAAATATCAGTCAATTGCCGGCGGCTTAGGAAGAAACCTCGGCGATATCGGCGCGCTCTCCAGCGATGTGACGCAGGCATGGTCGCATCCTCAGGAGGAGAAGAAACAGGCCGGACAATCGTGGCGCATACGCTACAGCAAAAATATGCTCGCCACCGGCACCAATTTCGCTATTGCGGGATATCGCTACTCAACCGGCGGTTACTACGCTATGCAGGAAACGCTGGACTCGTGGGGGAATCCCGGCACGGTGAACCAACATCGGCGCAACAGAATGGAGATGACGCTGAGTCAGGGGCTGGGTGAGCGCGCAGGGTCATTAATGATGAGTGCGATCCGCGAAGATTACTGGCATGCCAGTCGCTCAGCCTCATCGCTGAGCGCCGGTTATAACAACGCCTGGCAAGGGATTAGCTACGGCATTAACTGGACGCGAAGTCAAAATGGCGGAGCATCGGGTGGACAAAACCGCAGTACAGGGAGCGCCGAACAGCTTATTTCACTGAATATCAGCGTTCCGTTGCCGCGTCTGGCCAGCAATACCTGGGCAAATTATGCCCTGAATAGCAGCAAGAGCGGCGGTGCGACCCATTCCGTCGGAATAAACGGCATTGCCCTGGAAGGCAATTCGCTGAACTGGAGCTTTCAGCAGGGGTATGGTTCCGGAGGCGACGGATACAGCGGCAGCGCGAATGCAGATTATCGAGGCACCTATGGTGAACTGACGAGCGGCTGCAGTTATGACAGAAATAGCGAGCGGCTGAGCTATGGCCTGGCGGGCGGGGTTCTGGCGCATGCCGACGGCATCACGTTCTCGCAACCGTTGGGTGAAACGAATGTGCTGGTAAAAGCTCCTGGCGCCTCCGGCGTCGACATTAATAATCAGAATGGCGCGAAGACCGATTTTCGCGGCTATACCGTAACGAATAATGTATCACCCTATCGTAAAAACGATATTGGCCTGAATACGACGACCTTACCGGAGAATGTCGATTTGGCGATTACCAATAAAACGGTTATTCCGACGCGGGGAGCGGTGGTCCGCGCCGATTATATTGCTAATGTGGGTTTGCGGGCGCTGTTAACGCTAAAACAGAATAATCAACAGCCGGTGCCATTTGGCGCGCTGGTTAATCTGATGGGTAATGAAGGGCGCAGCGCTATCGTCGATGAGGCAGGTCAGGTCTATTTAACCGGCATGCCGCCGCAGGGAACCTTAGACGTTGCCTGGGGCCAGAAAAACTCGCAGCGCTGTCAGGTGGATTATTCTCTGGCTGCAGATAATAGCATTAGCGGAATTAGCATGGCGCAGTTTACCTGTCGCTAGCGTTATTTTTTCAAGCACAAGAGTACTTCTATGAGAAAGTTTATATCTCTCATTATTTTAATGTTGAGTTTAACGGCTGGCTGCTGTTCCGCGGTGACCTGTGAGGTATTACTGGCGCAGATCAATACCGTTGGTTTTGGTACGGTGAATGTTCAACGCGATATCCCGGTAGGGGCGACTATCGCTTCTACCGTCTCCCCTAGCTATGCGCAAGCTGCCATTACTTCGGATAATGGAGAGTCTTGCCCCGGAAATTATTCCATGGTGTATTTGTCGGGTATTGAATCGCCAGTCAGCGGCGTTTATCAAACCAACCTTGAAGGGGTAGGGATCAAAGTAAATGGCATGCCCGGAGATTTTAGCTTACCTCCGGTAACCGCAAACTACATTTTTTACCTGGGATATTATACGGTGTCGCTGGTGAAAACCGGAAATATCACCTCCGGACAATTAACGCCAGGGTTAATTGCTCAGGCGTGGTTTGGTTCTCCTGGCAATTATTTTACCAAAATCTCCCTGGACGCCAGTTCACAGGTAAATGTGCTTAGCTGCTCTATTTCGAGCCAGGTATTGAGTTTTGATCTCGGCAGCGTAAGCGCGGCCGAGTTTGGGTCTGCTGCGGGTTTTTCGCCTCCGCACACGGACACGCAGAATTTAGGACTTAATTGCAACGCCGGAGCAAATATCCATATACAACTCCAGGGGACGCAGAATCCGGACGCCAGCGGCGACCGCAGCGTGCTGGCGTTAACCGGCCAGGGCAGCGAGACCGTTGCGGATGGCGTTGGCGTTCAGCTGCTTTATAACAATGCGCCAGTGCAGCTGAATAATCGCCTGATGCTAAAGCAATCCTCGGGCGGCCTGGAAAGTTTGCCGATTACGGCTCGTTATTATCAGACCAAGCCGGTGGTTAAAGCCGGCGAAGCTAACGCGACCGCAACTCTGGATATGACTTATCAATAGGAGAGGCAATGATCGCCAAATTACATGATTTATGTCTGGTTCTGGTATTGTTTTCCGCTCCGCTACTGGCCGGCGATGTGGTTTCGTTGAATATCAAGGGTAAAATAGTTGCCGCCCCCTGCCAGATCAGCAGCGATAGTGTTGCAAGAACAATTTCCTTGACCGATTCGCAGGGTATCCGGGCGTCTTCTCTCTATACGCCTGGCTCCGCGACGGAGTGGGTACCCTTTGATTTTAATATTGAACGCTGTCCCGCGGGAACGACAACGGCCACGATGCAGTTTTCCGGTAATGCTGATAACGCTGGCCCGGACGATCTTTATCAGAATAGCGGTAGCGCAGGCAATATTGCCATACAGCTACAAACGGCAGAAGGGCAGCCTTTAGGTAAGGATAAAACGGTAAGCGGGACGATTGTGAATAATCAATATCGCTACCGCCTGCGCGCGCGGGCATTCAGCCCGCGAGGTGGTGTTACGCCCGGTACGATTAATGCAGTTGTCACCGTGTCCTTTACCTGGCAATAAAAGGAAGTACCATGCTTTTCTGTACGCTATTTTGTAAATCGGCGATCGCCGTAATTACGCTGGCGACTATCGTCTGGCTGATGCTTGATATACTATCACCGGGTATCCAGGGGCTATCGTGACCATGCTGAATGTCATTTATAAAAATGATAATAATTTTTTTAAATTAGGTTTTAACGCTCTGCTGGAGAGTTTATTCCCTGCGGCTATGTTTAGCTCGTCGGCAGTGAATAAAATATATAAGGGGAAAGATACCGCAACCGATATTATGGTGCTGAGTTTATGCCGCGGGGAGGAGTACATTTGTCATCCCGAGTTACAGCATCGCCGGGGAGGCATCCTTATTGGCCTGGTAGGTAAGCAGTTCCGCTGGCGCGGAGGGATCTTGCCCTCATGCCTGAAGGAGATGATATTTATTCAGCAGGATGAGAAAATTTACCGGATAATTGCGCAAATTAAGCGGGCCCGGATGCAGGAGGCGACTCCCTCGATGAATCAATCCGATATGCGCTGTCATGATTGTCGTCATCGCAAACTCTCAAGACAGCAGGAAAAAGTCGCCGCAGCACTACTGGCGGGGCTTTCTGTCAAAGAGATTGCCGGCAAGCTGGCGCTGAGCGAAAAAACGGTTTTCTCCCATAAGCGCATCATCATGTCAAAATTCAAATTACGCCATGATGTCGACCTCGTGCTGTTGTTAAATTATTTGCGCAGAAGCTCAGCGGGCCATAATGACTAACTTGCAAAAAGCTATTTCTCATCTATGTTTATTCTGCTTGTAACAATGGAGGATAAAAGCATGTGTACCCATTTGCATGATAACGCGCGTCAATACGCCGAAGAGAAAAAATGAACGACTCCCGTTAACCTGTCTTGCCGCCGGCATACGTTCTGGCGACGGACGATCGCGCAGGTTAGCCGCTGTATCGCAAAGTTTATCCATAACCCGCCGCCGGCGGGTTCTTGGTTTTTGCGTCCCCACTTTTCGCCAGTGAATTCAGCAGGATGGGTTTATTAACTCTTGCGTAACCGTCGCGTAAGGCTAGACTACGAAAATGTGCATGAGTTAACGGAGGTCCAGTGGACGCCATAAAAGGATCGGAACTGAACGTGCCGGATGCCGTTTTTGCATGGGTGTTCGACGGGCAGGGCGGCGTAAAGCCGCTGGTCGACAGCGATACCATTGATAAAGAGCATCCTTGTTGGCTGCATCTCAATTATACCCATGTTGATAGCGCGGAATGGCTGGCATCGACGCCGCTGCTGCCTAATAACGTACGCGATGCGCTGGGTGGGGAGAGCACTCGTCCCAGAGTGACGAGGATTGGCGATGGGGCATTAATTACGCTGCGCTGTATTAACGGCAGCACCGATGAGCGCCCGGACCAATTGGTTGCGATGCGTCTTTATATGGACGAGCGGTTAATTGTTTCTACCCGGCAGCGCAAAGTGCTGGCGCTGGACGATGTGCTCGGCGATTTGCGTGAGGGCAACGGGCCGGTTGACGGCGGCGGCTGGCTGGTGGAAGTCTGCGATGCGCTGACCGATCACGCCAGCGAATTTATTGAGCAGCTCCATGACCGGATTATCGATCTGGAAGATGATTTACTCGATCAGCAGGTGCCGCCGCGCGGCTTTCTGGCGCTGTTGCGTAAACAGCTTATCGTCATGCGCCGTTATATGGCGCCGCAGCGTGATGTCTATGCAAGGCTGGCCAGCGAGCGGCTGCCGTGGATGACCGATGACCATCGGCGGCGGATGCAGGATATTGCTGAGCGTCTTGGCCGCGGTCTGGATGAAATTGATAGCTGCATCGCCAGAACGGCGATTATGAGCGATGAGATCGCGCAGATTATGCAGGAGTCGTTATCGCGAAGAACCTACACGATGTCGCTCATGGCGATGGTTTTTCTGCCCAGTACCTTTTTAACCGGGCTGTTCGGGGTTAACCTCGGCGGCATTCCCGGCAATAGCTGGCATATGGGTTTTTCTATTTTCTGCATAATGTTAGTCGTTCTCATTGGGGGTGTTACATGGTGGTTGCATCGTAGTAAATGGTTGTAAAGAATCGTCTTTTGTCGCGATGGCGATGATGAAAACCCGGCAATGTTTGAGCGAAATCAATAAACCATCTACCCATTCAGGGCAATATCTCTCTCGCAGGTGAATGCAACGTCAAGCGATGGGCGTTGCGCTCCATATTGTCTTACTTCCTTTTTTGAATTACTGCATAGCACAATTGATTCGTACGACGCCGACTTTAATGAGTCGGCTTTTTTTTGCGCTCTGTTTCCCAGCTTCTACGCTTAATTGGTGTACCCGTCCATCACCGGGAGTCAATATGCGTTATCAACCGCTGAACTCAATACCCATACCGCCGGAACCCAACGATCCTGTGCCGGTCCACGATCCCAAGCCACGTCCGCGCCCGTTGCCCGATCCGCCGCCTGACGATGAGCCGATTAAATTGTCGCATCGGGAGCGGAGATCTGCGAGGATACGCGCCAGCAGATTGTCCGCCCCTCAATGTAATGCGAGAAATTATTGTGACCGCTTTTTCAACTCTGAATGTTTTGCCCGCCGCCCAGCTCACTAATCTGAATGAACTGGGGTATCTTTCGATGACCCCGGTTCAGGCAGCGGCTTTACCCGCGATTCTTGCGGGCAAAGATGTCCGCGTGCAGGCAAAAACCGGCAGCGGTAAAACGGCGGCATTCGGCCTCGGGCTACTCCAGCACGTTGACGCCTCGCTGTTCCAGACCCAGTCTCTGGTGCTGTGTCCGACCCGCGAGCTGGCGGATCAGGTGGCCGGTGAACTGCGTCGCCTGGCGCGTTTCCTGGCGAATATCAAAATATTAACCCTCTGCGGCGGCCAGCCTTTTGGCGCTCAGCGCGACTCGCTGCAGCACGCGCCGCATATTATCGTCGCCACGCCGGGACGCTTGCTCGATCACCTGCAGAAGGGCACCGTGTCGCTGGACGCTCTGCAAACGCTGGTGATGGACGAAGCGGATCGCATGCTGGATATGGGTTTTAGCGATGTCATTGATGACGTGATCCGCTTTGCGCCGGCGTCGCGCCAGACGCTGCTGTTTTCCGCCACCTGGCCGGAAGCGATAGCGGCAATCAGCGGCCGAGTGCAGAATAATCCGCAGACTATTGAAATTGATGCCGTTGATGCGCTACCGGCTATCGAACAGCAGTTTTTTGAAACTTCGCAAAAGGGCAAAATCGCGCTGCTGCAAAAGCTACTAAGCCAGCATCAGCCCGCCTCCTGCGTGGTGTTCTGTAATACCAAAAAGGATTGCCAGGCCGTTTGCGATTCGCTCAACGCCGCCGGGCAGAGCGCGCTATCGCTGCATGGCGATCTTGAACAGCGCGACCGCGACCAGACGCTGGTGCGTTTTGCCAACGGGAGCGCGCGCGTGCTGGTGGCGACCGATGTCGCTGCCCGCGGCCTGGATATAAAATCGCTCGAACTGGTGGTGAACTATGAGCTGGCCTGGGACCCGGAGGTACACGTGCATCGCATTGGCCGTACCGCTCGCGCCGGTGAAAGCGGTCTGGCGATTAGCCTCTGCGCGCCGGAAGAGGCGCAGCGTGCGAACGTTCTTGCCGAAATGCTGCAAATGAAGCTCAACTGGATGGACGGGCCGATGAATAGCTCGATCACGCCACTGCAGGCAGAGATGGCCACGCTGTGCATTGATGGCGGTAAAAAGGCTAAAATGCGTCCGGGCGATGTGCTGGGAGCGTTGACCGGTGATATCGGTCTTGATGGTGCTGACATCGGAAAGATCGCCGTTCATCCGGCGCATGTCTACGTTGCCGTACGTCAGAGCGTAGCGCATAAGGCATTCAGGCAGCTTCAAAACGGCAAAATTAAAGGCAAGGCCTGCCGGGTACGTTTGCTGAAATAGACCCGGCAGCGGCGTCTCAGGCGATTGCCTGAGACGCAGGAGGATTATTTCACTTCCACCACGTTCAGACGCAGAGCGTCCAGCTGCGCATCATCTTCTTCCGGTTGCCAGCCGGCCGGCTGCGTCGGGAGCTCTTCGCGATCGAACGCCAGGTCGCCGCCGTCAACGACCGCAGAGCCGTGATGAATGCCTTTGAAGTCGAACAGATTAACGTCGCTGAGATGAGAAGGCACCACGTTCTGCATCGCGCTAAACATGGTTTCGATGCGTCCGGGATAGCGTTTGTCCCAATCGCGCAGCATATCGGCAATCACCTGACGCTGTAGGTTCGGCTGCGAACCGCACAGGTTGCACGGGATAATCGGGAAACCTTTCGCCTGAGAGAAACGTTCAATATCTTTTTCCCGGCAGTAGGCCAGCGGGCGAATAACGATATGTTTACCGTCGTCGCTCATCAGCTTCGGCGGCATCCCTTTCATCTTACCGCCATAGAACATATTCAGAAACAGGGTCTGCAGGATGTCGTCGCGGTGGTGGCCAAGGGCGATTTTGGTGGCGCCCAGCTCAGTCGCGGTGCGGTAAAGAATGCCGCGGCGCAGGCGCGAACAGAGAGAGCAGGTGGTTTTGCCTTCCGGAATTTTTTCTTTAACGATGCCGTAGGTATTTTCTTCAACAATCTTATATTCAACGCCCAACTGCTCAAGATATTCCGGCAGGATATGCTCGGGGAAGCCCGGCTGTTTTTGATCGAGGTTGACCGCCACCAGGGAGAAGGAAATTGGCGCGCTTTTCTGCAAGTTGCGCAAAATCTCCAGCATGGTGTAGCTGTCTTTACCGCCGGAGAGGCAAACCATGATGCGGTCGCCTTCTTCAATCATATTAAAATCAGCGATCGCCTCGCCGACGTTACGGCGCAAGCGCTTCTGCAATTTGTCGATATTGTATTTTTCTTTCTTTGTAACTTGCTGATTATCAAGCATTATAAACGTTCTCTGAAACAAAAAGGGGCATATAAGGGGCAAACAAAATCACAGTTATAGCCTGGCGTTGAGCATTGAAACCTGATCGCCGTTCATTTCTTCAATCCATGTACTGTAGACTTCGTACACCATTTTCGCGTTTTCATGCCCCATCTGGTTAGCTATAAAGGACGGGTTGGCACCTGCTGACAGCAGCCAGCACGCAAAAGTATGTCGCGTATGGTACGGATTCCGACGACGAATACCAGCGCGTTTTACGGCAGCTTTCCATTTTAGCCCTACCCTGACTATACGGATGCAAGTACAACATTGTTGCCACAGGCAAAATTGCCTTTTATTGAGATAACAGCCGTTGCTAAAAGGAATAATGGTGAAATGATAGGCAACAGATAAATATTCTATGGCCACCGCGAAGGCGATCTTCGGGTGGCTTTTATGGAAGAGTAACTAAGTGTGTTGACCGATCAACGCTGACCCGGCCCGTGGAAATGCCCCCCGCCCGGTCCACCACCGGGTCCACCTGGAGGCAAAATACATCCGGACAGAGACAACGCTCCGCAGAACACAAATACGACTAACATAATTTTTTTCATAATAACTCCTGAACTGGCGAGACCCAATTCCAATATAAAAATGTGAATATTTTAAGGAGATGCCATAGATACTCCTCTGCCGGCGCAGCAAATAGGAGTAATCCGTGGATACTCTGGCTTTAGCGAGCTGCTAGCCGATTGCGCTTAGCAGGCATTGTTGTTATGTGAATGGTCGGAATTAGCAAAGGGGGAGCACAGGGAATCTACTGTCAGGCGAGCAAATAAAAGCCCGCACGGCGGCGGGCAGGATAGGTTTATCGTACGACCAGTACCGAGCATTCCGCATGGCGGACAACGGCGGCGGCGTTAGAACCCAGCAGATAGGTGGTGATATCGGGACGGTGCGAAGAAATGATCACCAGATCGGCGGGAAGGGATTTCGCCATAGCGAGAATTTTATCTTTCGGCGAACCCTCGGAAACGTGTAAATGGACACGGTCTTCCGGAATAGTAAATTTTTTCACAATCTCTTTCAGCCGCGACTCCGATTCGGCTTTGAGGTCGTCCATCGCCGGCAGCTCTGCAGTATAGGCCATTCCCAGCGAAGCGTAATAGGGAAGGGAGGGAATGACGGTCAGGAAATGCACCTCGGCATCATCGATTCTGGCTTCAGCCTCAACGTGCTTGATAACACGGTCAGTTAATTCTGTATCGGAAATATCGATGGGCACAAGAATCATTCTGTTCATATAACCTCCTGTTTAAGTAACCACTTAAAGTGTAGGCCATCCGGACGAATATTGTATATTGAACCCAATCACACTTTCGCTATCAGGCGCGGCGGCGTTCGGTAAATTTGCCTTTAATCACACCGTCGTAAAAACGGCCCTTAGAAACAACCTGGAGAAAATCGCGAAAAATGCGTGGCGGGACGCCGAGATACTGTAGCGTTTGGTTATCGCGGAAACGGATTTCAAGAATGCCAGAGGATTCATCATAGGCGATGGAGTGGATGCGGGATGATTTTACGCAATGATGGTGCATGGCAGGCGTCCTCTACGGCTACGGCAGTTCCTGTCAGTAATATATCATTCATCGGACGATTATTTTAAAGCAATTGATATATTGTTTTGCTTTGAATGCAGCTTCAGAGGCAAGGGAAGAGAGCCCGCCGTTGCCAGCGGGCCCGCAGCTTAGAACTGGTAAACCAGGCCTAAAGCAACCACGTCATCGGTAGAGATGCCATTGTTGGAATAGAAGCTGTCGTCTTCGTCAAGCAGGTTGATTTTGTAATCGACATAGGTAGACATATTGCGGTTGAAGTAATAAGTCGCGCCAATGTCAGCATATTTCACCAGATCTTTGTCGCCATCGGTATTGGTCAGATCTTTGCCTTTAGACATCAGGAAAGAGACCGCCGGGCGCAGGCCGAAGTCGAACTGATACTGAGCAGTCACTTCAAAGTTCTGAGTTTTGTTGGCTACGCCGTTACCGTTGCCGTAAGGCGTCATATTGCGGGTTTCGGAATACATGGTCGCCAGATAGATGTTATTGGCGTCATATTTCAGGCCGGTGGTCCAGGCTTCCGCTTTATCGCCCTGCGCGGTGGTCTGGGTCATCTGATCGTTGGTACGGTCAGAGGAGGTGTAGGCGGCAGCGGCGCTGATACCCATACCGAAATCATAAGAAGTGGATAGACCAAAACCATCGCCGTTAGCGTTACGTACGCTGCGATCGCCATTGTTGGTGCCTTCTCCGCTGCCGGCATTTTCGTTTTTACCCTGGTACTGCAGGGCAAAGTTCAGGCCATTAACCAGACCGAAGAAGTCGGTATTGCGGTAGGTTGCTACGCCGTTGGCGCGGCCGGTCATAAAGTTATCCGCCTGGGTATAAGAGTCGCCGCCGAATTCTGGCAGCATATCGGTCCAGCCTTCTACGTCGTACAGCACGCCGTAGTTACGGCCATAATCGAATGAACCGTAATCAGCGAACTTGAGGCCTGCGAACGCCAGACGGGTCCAGGACTGGTTGTCCGCGCCTTCGGTGTTGTTCGCCTGGACGTTATATTCCCACTGACCGTAGCCGGTCAGCTGATCGTTAATCTGAGTTTCGCCTTTGAAGCCAAGA
Source organism: Klebsiella sp. HN106 (assembly GCF_051209435.1). Classification (NCBI taxonomy): domain Bacteria; kingdom Pseudomonadati; phylum Pseudomonadota; class Gammaproteobacteria; order Enterobacterales; family Enterobacteriaceae; genus Klebsiella; species Klebsiella sp. HN106. The sequence goes on from NZ_JBLURD010000001.1 coordinate 46,908, forward strand.
CGGACGTATGACTGATCGCCATCTTTTGATGCATCGTCAGAGAAATAATGCAGACCGTCCACCTTGCCATAGAGGTCCAGTTTATTTCCGTCTTTATTATAAATCTCAGCGGAGTGTGCAGCGCCAGCAGCTAATAATGCCGGGATAACGAGGGCCAGTACTTTTCTTTTCATTTAGACAATCCTTTAACTGTTTTTGTTTTTGCTTCCTCCAGGGAAGTAAACTCATGCTAAAGGAGCAGATTGAGATCTGGTAAATATCAATTGTTACGATATAAGTAAAATCTAAAATAAATAATTCGAATGAAATGATGATAATTATAATGAATGAATTCGTGTAATGCATATAAAATAAAAATTATACATATCGGTATTAATGCCGTATTATCCACCCGTTATATGCCTTTTATTGTCATCCAAATTTTTATGTTGCCGCCCGTTCCTGAGAATGGTTTTATTGATCGGTAAAATGACAAGCCCGAATTCATATTCGGGCTTTTTTTATGGGCTGAAAAAAACGTCAGTAGATTAGCTTTCGGTAGTCGGTTTTTCTGCCTTACCGGCCAGCTGCGCGAGGAAGTCGTAGCGTTTTTGCAGGTCTGCCGTTGCATCCTTCCACAGTTGTTCCGCGACTTCCGGCTGTTGAGCGTTCAGGCGACGGAAGCGCTGCTCGTTCAATAGCGTCTCAGCCAGCGCATCTGACGGCGGACGGGAGTCCAGCGCCAGCGGGAGTTTGCCCTCATCGGCACGACGCGGGTCAAAGCGATACAGCGGCCAGAAACCGGTGGCGGTCAGCTGACGCATCTGATCGTGGCTCAGCGCCAAATCGTAACCGTGCTCTTCGCAAGGGCTATAGGCGATAATCAGCGACGGACCCGGGTAAGCTTCCGCTTCCTGAATGGCTTTTACCGTCTGATTCAGCTGGGCGCCAAGCGAAATCTGCGCCACATAAACATGACCGTACATCATCATGCTCACGCCGAGATCTTTACGCGCCTTGCGCTTGCCGTGCTCGCCAAACTTCGTGACGGCTCCCAGCGGCGTAGCCTTCGATGCCTGACCGCCGGTATTGGAGTAGCACTGGGTATCGAGCACCAGAATATTAACGTTTTCGGTCAGACTCAGCACGTGGTCGAGACCACCGAAGCCAATATCATAGGCCCAGCCGTCGCCGCCAATCAGCCAGATCGATTTTTCCGCCAGCGCGTCGGCATCGGTTAACAGCTCCTTCGCGCCTTCTTCATTTGCCAGTACCTTGCGCAGCTCGGCTATCTGCTCGCGGCGCACCTCAGGCGTTGCTTCTGCGTGCAGCGCATCGTTAAGCTCGGGCGGAAGTTTATCGGCGAACTGCGCCAACAGACGCATGACGCGCTGCCGATGCTGATCGACGGTAAGTCGGAAGCCAAGCCCAAATTCGGCGTTATCCTCAAACAGCGAGTTGGCCCAGGCCGGCCCGCGACCATTGGCATCGGTGGTGTAGGGCGTGGAAGGGAGGTTGCCGCCGTAAATCGATGAACAGCCGGTGGCGTTGGCAATCAGCATTCGATCGCCGTAGAGCTGAGTCAGCAGTTTGATATATGGCGTTTCGCCGCAGCCGGAGCAGGCGCCGGAGTATTCAAACAGCGGGCTGATCAGCTGTGAGGTGCGGATATCGATACGTTCCAGCTTGCTGCGGTCCATTTCCGGCAGGTTGAGGAAGTAGTCATAATTCACTTTCTCTTCTTCAACATGCTCAAGGCGCGACATCATATTGATAGCCTTGATTTCCGGGTTCTGCCTGTCTTTTGCCGGACAAACTTCGACGCAGAGATTACAGCCGGTACAATCTTCAGGCGCGACCTGCAAAACGTATTTCTGACCGCGCATATCGCGGGATTTGACATCAAGGGAATGCAGGCTGTCCGGCGCATTTTCCATTGCCTCCGGGGAGACCACTTTCGCACGGATTGCCGAGTGCGGGCAGGCGGCCACGCAGTGGTTGCACTGGGTGCAAAGCTCTTCCTTCCAAATCGGGATCTCTTCGGCGATGTTGCGTTTTTCCCAGCGGGTAGTGCCCATTGGCCAGGTACCATCCGGCGGCAGAGCGGATACCGGTAGCGCATCGCCGAGCCCGGCCAGCATCGCGGCGGTGACGGTTTTTACGAAATCCGGCGCGGCGTCGGAGACGACCGGTGGGCGATTCGGGCTGTTGCCGTCAACCGGCCGTAGCGGCACTTCCGCGAGCGACTCGCGGGCCATCGCCAGCGCCTGCCAGTTACGCTCCACCAGCTCCTGGCCTTTGCTGCTGTAGCTTTTGGCAATGGCCCCCTGTAGCTCCGCCAGCGCGTTATCGCCCGGCAGGATCCGCGTCAGGTGGAAAAAGGCCATCTGCATAACGGTGTTGATACGCGCCCCCAGGCTGCATTCACGGGCGATTTTTGCCGCGTTGACGATATAAAAACGCGCTTTTTTCTGATTGAGGGTGGCCTGGACTTCTTGTGGCAAACGGGACCAGACTTCATCGGCGCTGTAGGGCGTATTAAGCAGGAAAATACCGCCGGGCTTCAGACGTTCCGCCATCTGATATTTATCGATAAACTGCAGCTGGTGACAGCCGACAAAGTCGGCCTGCGAAATCAGATAAGAAGAACGAATCGGCTTCTCGCTGACGCGCAGATGTGAAACCGTCAGCCCGCCGGCCTTTTTCGAGTCATAGACGAAATAGCCCTGCGAGAACCACGGCGTAGAGTTACCGATAATCTTGATATTGTTTTTCGTAGCCGAGACGCTACCGTCGCTGCCGAGCCCGTAGAAGAGGGCTTCCAGTTTCGCTTCCGAGGGGAGCGTGTTTTCGACCAGCGGCAGGGAAAGATTAGTGACGTCATCGTAGATGCCGACGGTAAAGCGCGGCTTGGGTTTAGCGGCGCTCAGCTCCTTGAAGATGGCCAGGACACACTCCGGACCGAACTCTTTTGAAGAGAGGCCATAGCGTCCGCCAATGGTGCGCGGCAGGGTTTCTCGCTCGCCGCGGTTAAAGGCTTCGGCCAGGGCGGTCATGACGTCGAGATAGAGCGGCTCGGCCTGGGACCCCGGTTCTTTGGTGCGGTCCAGCACCGCCACGGCTTGGGTGCTCGGCGGTAAGGCTTCAAGCAGGTGCGCGGCAGAGAAGGGGCGGTAAAGACGAACTTTTAGCACGCCGACTTTTTCACCGCGGCTCAGCAGCTCATCGACCACTTCTTCACAGGTACCGATGGCGGAGCCCATAATGACGATTACGCGCTCAGCCTGCGGATGACCGTAAAACTCAAAGGGTTTGTACTGACGTCCGGTGGCGGCGGCAAAATCATCCATTGCCGTTTCGACACACTCATAGACCGCGTTGTACCACGGATTCGTCGCTTCACGTGACTGGAAATACGTATCCGGATTAGCTGAGGTGCCGCGGATAACCGGATGTTCCGGGTTCAGGGCGCGCTGGCGATGTTCATCAATTCTTTCCTGCGGCAGCAGGCTACGAATGGTATCGTCTGCCAGTGGAGCGATTTTGTTGATTTCGTGCGAGGTACGGAAGCCATCAAAGAAATGAATGAATGGCACGCGACTTTGCAGCGTGGCGATATGTGAAATCAGCGCAAAATCCTGAGCTTCCTGAACGCTGCTGGCGCAGAGCATCGCGCAGCCTGTCTGACGTACGGCCATCACGTCGGAGTGATCGCCGAAGATAGAGAGCGCGTGGGTGGCCACGGTACGGGCGGCGACGTGCAGCACAAACGGCATCAGCTGGCCCGCCAGTTTGTACAGCGTCGGGATCATCAGCAGTAAACCCTGCGATGAAGTAAAAGAGGTTGAGAGCGCACCGGTCTGCAGCGCACCGTGTACGGCGCCGATCGCCCCGGCCTCCGACTGCATCTCGACGACGCGGGGGACATCGCCCCAGACGTTTTTCAGCCCGTTGCCAGCCCAGGCATCCGCCTGCTCCGCCATTGTGGAGCTGGGCGTGATCGGGTAGATGGCGATAACTTCACTGGTGCGAAACGCGACTGAAGCAACCGCGCCATTACCGTCAATAGTGATCATATCAATACTCACATTGCTAAATATTTGAAAAAAACTTTTTATGCCCAGTGATGCAACCTGGGCACTCGCTTATCTCTGCTTTAAAACCGCTTTCGGCGCGATCCTGTCGCTGGCTAAAAATGCATCTCTGATCAGCCTGAGCGCGCTCAAAACGCGACCCGCTTCAGTTCGCGCAGGGCGTAGGGTTTGCGATACCGTGTTTAAGTATAGACCCCTGAGCAACAGGCCTTTTTGATCTCCGGTAGCGATAAAATCCATAATTTAGATAAATTAATTCAACTTATTACAGCGTTGTTTGCTTATAAACGACAGCCTACACCAAAATCACAGGCTCCATTTTTCCATAAGTAGCAGTGTTGCCAGTGGAGGTGAGCAAAGCGTTGAGAACGAAAATTTCGCGTACATTACCTATAGGTAATTTAATGGCGCTTTGCTATATTTTAGATACCTGCTGGTAACTGGTGTTAGACAGATTACGATGGATAAATACGAAATCAGACGTCAGCGCTTGCTCTATATCCGTGATAATTTATGCGGCGGTAAAGCTGTTGATGTAGCCCGAACCCTTGGGCGGGAGCCTTCTTACGTTTCCAGGATGCTCTACCCGGAAGGCAAGAAACAAAAGAAAAGGATAGCTGACGAGATGGTCGATCTTATTGAATCTTCTTTCAATTTGCCCCGCGGCTGGATGGACGGCATTAGCGGAAGTATTGATATCGAACGAGAACCGGTGGAAGACACACCTCAGATGCAGTACGTCATTGAGGTTCTGGACGCTCAGGCCAGCGCGGGACCAGGATGTATTGTCTCAAGCGAGGTTGATGAAACGGTCAACAGTATCACCTATGACACTGCCGGCGCGCTGAGGCTTTTTGGTAACCGGCCCGCAGAGCATATCAAGGTGATTACGGTTTCCGGCGATAGCATGTCCGGCACCATCGAGACCGGTGATTACATCTTTGTTGATGTCTCAAAAGATTACTTTGAAGGTGACGGTATCTATGTCTTTTCGTTCAAAGGGGCGGTGTTGGTGAAGCGTCTTCAATTCACGGCGGATGGCCTGCTTGTGCATTCAGATAACCGCAAATATGCCGACTGGACGATCGGCGAAAGCCATGAACAGTATCTGAAAATTATTGGCCGCGTGATCTACAGCCATAGCGTTAAACGGTTTGTTTAACGCTTTACTAGCGTTCAAACCCTCCTCCCGTTCCAGCCTTTAGTATCAAGTCCAGCAGGTAAAATTTCCCGGCAGGCTTTTTAAGCACCGGGTTTACCTGCGCTGGATGCGAGAAATCATGTCCAGCAGCCCTTTTTATGTTGGCAATCTGGCGCATCGCCCGCCTGCATCGTTTCCCTCCCGGCAAAACCCTGCCTTGTAACTAAATTTTGAATATTTTCAGAGGGTTATTCTAATTGCACCATAAAATATACCTGAAGGTATTTATTTTTAATTAACCCTTAGGTATTCTTTCTTCATCGACTTGAAACACATCGCGTTATCGTCGGTGAAATACAACGATTCGAAAATGAATCTACGTGGCTGAAAAGCCAGCACCATAACGCAGTGCGCTTTGGGGTGAAGCCAGCGGGAGAGGATTCATCGCCGACGCACCGTCAAAGCTCATTAAGGAGACCGCAATGTCCCGTAAAACCGCGTTTCATGGTTCCGCTGCCGGTCGTCGCCGTGCGCAGCGCTCGCACTTACAAAATCCACAAGCCCTCAGTTCAGAACGCCTCCACCGGCCTACGCCTTCTCGCGCTCAGATTCAGGCTAAGGGAAAGCACCATACGCCAGCGCGTATCGAGGACGCATTGCCCATTAACTTTGTTGCCCAGGATATTTTTTGGCAGCTTGAGGAATATAAACGGCAAATTGCGCGTGCCACCATTGTTTATCAGCAAGAATTTTCACACCACTATGCGCAACCTGGGACCTGGCTCTGTCACAGGGCCATCTATGCGCTGGGTTTGCAAAAAAGAAAAAAGGTTACGGCAAAGTAAAAGCATTAGCATGATGCTGCTTTCCTTCGCCATTTGTTATGACCATCAGGAATGTCAGTGAAAGAAGGGAGGGTGAATGTCCGATCCTGTTTCCGGTACGTCGGCAATTGTTACTGGAGGATTAATGGCAGCGAGTCTATTTGGCCTGATCGCAGGTATTGATTATGGCGTTGTGTTCGGCGCATTTGCTGGCGCCGTGTTTTATGTGGCGACCGCAGTAAATATTTCACGTTTCAGACTGGCTGCCTATTTTATGACTTCCTTTATTGTCGGCGTATTGGGCGCCGGGTTAATTGGTACGAAGCTGGCAATCTGGACCGGATACAGTGAACGGTCTTTAGACGCGTTAGGCGCCGTACTGCTATCCGCGCTGATTATTAAGATACTCACATTTCTGAATAATCAAGATCTCACCGAATTGTACAAAATACTCACTCGCAACAATAGTGAACGGCCAAATGGAAAATGAACTGCCGGCGCTGATTAACGCAATTGTCTGCGCTTTGATCACTCTGAACTTGATGTTTTATCGCCGCGCGTGCTACCGAAGACATCGGCCATGGATATCATACACGGCATATTTACTGGTACTTACCTATGCCAGCATACCGTTTCGCTATCTTTTTGGCCTGTATGAATCGACCCATTGGTTAGTCGTCAGCGTCAATTTTTTTATACTTATTACCGTATTCCTCGTCAGGGGGAATATCGCGCATTTAATCGATAAATGAGGGATGTATGAATAAAGATGAGATTTTTAACGCCATTTTGGATAAGGAGGGCGGCTATGTAAATCATCCGGACGATCGAGGTGGCCCAACAAATTGGGGGATTACTCAGACCACTGCCCGCGCGCATGGTTATGATGGACCTATGCAAAAACTGCCGCGCCAGCAGGCGCTGGATATTCTCAACGCGGACTACTGGATTGCGCCCCGGTTCGACCATGTTGCTGAGATATCTACCCCGCTTGCTGAAAAACTGTGTGATGCCGGGGTCAATATGGGCACCATTCTGCCGGGTAAGTGGCTTCAGCGATGGCTAAATGCCTTTAATCATCGCGGAGTGCTGTATCCGGACCTCGTGGTCGATGGTGCTATCGGCCCCAGAACGATTAACGCCTTAAGCCAGTACCTTATTCGCAGAGGCAATGAAGGTGAGACGGTACTATTACGAGCATTAAACTGTAGTCAAGGGCAATATTATCTGGAGTTGGCTGAAAGAAACGATGCTAATGAATCCTTTATCTATGGTTGGCTCAGGGCTCGAGTAATTATTTAGTTTATCTCTTTATTAACCATTGATTCAACAATCTACGCCTGGAGAAAATAAATATGTATGCATCTAATGATTTAACTCTCTCAATGTTTTACTCATCTAGTATTGCTGAGGAAACAGGCAATAAAATCGCAACGCTTACCGTTCAAACCTTGGGGCCAGTTGCGGAAGTTTTACAAATCAGTAAATTGCATTGTATTACTGACGAAAACAGAACGAAATATTATAGTATCGGTGAGCAGTTTATTGCGAATGGTTCCGACCCTCTTCTTGCTGCTATCGAAACCTGGTGGCGCGATAATTCGGCTACTTTGATCCAGGAATTAATGGTGGAAGTTATGGATTTTATTTCTGGTAACATCAACCAAAATGCCACCTGGATTGGCCAATATGGAATGAAAATCTTTGAAAATGAGCCAGTGCTAAAACGTATCCCTGAAAGTGTATTGCCGAATAATTACTCTGCGAACACCTGAATAATTTATGAGAAATGGCTTTAGTTTAAAAGTGTAGTCACTATGGCACACAACAATAAGTCATGCCCAAACAAATTATTCACTTTTTAAAAGAATATTAAAACATTCAAATATTGATAATGGAGATATTATTATGGCTTTTGCTCTGCCTAATGGCTCAACTGTTTTTGTCGGTTCCGGCTTGAGTAATCCTGTCGTGGTAAGTACGGTATCGAATGCGGAAGGTGCGGTTTTTACCGTGACTGAAAATCATAATCTTAGGGTCGATGATGTCGTGCTTATTTCTTCGGGCTGGGGTGCCATCGATGGTTTAGTCGCCAGAATTACTGCGCAAACCCCTAATAGCGTGACCATTTCGGTCATCAACTCTAGCGACCGGAATTTCTTTCCTGCCCATGCCGGTGGCGGGAAATTGCAAAAAATCACTGAATGGACTGAAATTCCACAGATTACTGAAGTCGCGCTGTCAGGGGGGGAGCAGCAGTATGCACAGGTACAGTTTCTGGCCGACGATCGCCAGCGTAATATTGGAACCTTTAAGGCCGCTAAAAACCAAACGTTCACATTAGCGCATGATGCTTCATTACCTATCTATAATGTATTGAGCATGGCAGATCGTTATGGACAAGTTTTACCACTACGCATGTTTGTGCCTAATGCAAAAGAGTATCGCTACTGGTCCGGCGTTCCGTCGTTTGATCCGCAACCAATGACGGCGGTGAATAGCGTTGAAACCGTACAAGTCGCGTTTTCCATTCACTCTCGGGATATTACTTTCTACAAGTCGGAAGAATAATTGTTCTTCTTATCTGTGAACCATAAATTAAATTCAACCAGGCTCCTTCGGGAGCCTCTTTTAAGGGTATATATGAGCGCTATCTTCAAATTACAACCTAAACCTGTTTTTAAAGCTGATGTTGCTATTCCTCGTGCGGGTGAAGAAGACGGAGTGCTGAATTTTACGTTTAAGCATCGGCCTATAAAAGAATTGGCAGAGTTAGAAGATATTGACGAAAAAACGGTATGTGATTTTTTACTGGAGATCGTCGACGGTTGGGGATTATCAGAACCTTGTACGCGAGAAAATATGGGAGTACTGGTAGATAATTATCCGGGGGCTGTTAAGGCAATAATGGCTACTTATTATCAAGAGCTGACGGGGAATCGCGAAAAAAACTGATTACGGTTGCCTCTGCATTCTATACGCCTGAACCATCAGCGGATGAGCTAAGCGCATTCGGTCTGACAGCCGAAGATTATGACGATACTGTTATCAATGTTTGGCCCGATATCTGGCCTGCATTTGTGGTCTTTCGCTCGGCCAGCACGCAGTGGCGAACCAGTCCAGGCGGCTTAATCGGTCTGGACTATAGTGTGCTCGCATGGCTCATGAGGGTTTATGATATAGCTGATGAGGTAACCGTAATAAACGATATTCAGGTAATGGAACGGGTGGCGTTGAATATCCTGAATAAACTACAGAGCTAGCCTGGGTTTTTAGCAGAAGTATGTTCAAATTATTAATCAACGTAAACCGATGAGTGGTTGGTTTATTCTCTCAGGAGAAAGTCTATGGCGAGTGAAACCAATATAACGCTGCGCGTAAATACCAGCGAGCTGGAAAAAAGTAGCCAGCTTCTTGATAAGTATCAACAGAAAGCATCCGTCGCCAACCGTAAAAGCGAAGAGCTGAATAAAACTTTTCGTGCTGCAACAGAAATACAGAAAAGGCATACGGATAGCCTGAAGAGGCTAATGCAAACGCTCCCTCTTCCTCCAGCCAGAATGGGATCCATACTTCAGGATATGGTGAAGAAATCTGAGGGTGAGACCTACAATATAACGTCTGGCCCTAAAACTTACTGGGATTCACTGGCAGGAATTGGTAGCCATCCAAAAGAGGATGTGGGTAATACGCCAAAATTTTTTCTGCAAGGCGAAAATATGGAAGAACGTCCTGACGATGATAAGAAAAAAAGGAGGGGCGGCGATTGGCTCGGCGGTTTAATGGAAGGAGTTAAAGAGGCGTGGGATAAATTCCTTAAAGATGGAGAAAACGTTCATGGCAAGCTTAAGGATTTAGCTAAAGACGCTTTTAGCTCAATGGGGAACTCACTGGTGGAATATATAACCACAGGAAAGGCGAGTTTTAATGATTTCCTGATGACCTTTCTGAAAGGGACGCTGAAGATGCTCAGCCAATTATTGTTGGTAAAAGCCATGCAGGCTTCCTTTAACGCGATGTCGAATTCCGGCATTGGCTGGGTAGCATCCATCGGTAAAGTTTTCACGGGCCATTCCGATGGCGGCTATACCGGAGACGGGGGTAAATATGAGCCGAGAGGGATTGTTCATGGCGGCGAATTTGTTTTTACTAAAGAGGCGACCTCGGCGATAGGGATTGGCAACCTTTACGCCATGATGCGCGGTGCGCAGGGGTATGCGGGCGGCGGCTATGTAGGAACGGCATCAATGCAGGGACTGGGTTCTTCTGGCGCAGGGCCACTGACCATTCAGACCTCAGTACTTATTCAGAATCAAGGCTCCGAACCGCAAGCGGTCGATAATAACGGCGCGTTAAATCGCGCCTGGCAGCAGACGATAGACCGTTCCGTTCGCGCTGGTGTGGCAAATGAATTGAGGCCTGGTGGCCTTATCTGGAATGCAAACCACGCACGTTAATTTTTTGATTCCCGGAGATGATATGGCAATAGAAACCTTTACCTGGCGAACGCAAATACAAGCGGGTCTACTGGGGGATTTTAATTATACCGTTCGAGAGGCCAGTTTTGGCGATGGGTATCAACAGATCGTAGGAGATGGCCTGCATTATGAAAAGCAAAGCTGGCCAGTGACCTTGACCGGAGATAAAGAAGAGATATTAGAAGTGCTAGAATTTTTACGGCGCCATATAACGAAGTCGTTTATCTGGAATTCACCGGTAGGGGAATCCGGGCTTTATCGTGTTAGCGCTGACACACTAAAAATTTCGCCATTATCGAGTCAGGTAATGACGGTAACCGCTACATTTAACCAGGCATATGCACCATGATTACAGCTGATTACCAAAAACTTGAACCTGGAAATGAAATACGTTTACTGGAAATTGATGGCAGCGTATTTGGCATGGATGATGTCTTATATTTCCACGGACACAGTATCGCGCATAGCGAAGCCGAAATCCTGGATGCAGGAGGGGATGAAAAACGTTTGCCTGCAAAATCTATTTGGTGGCAAGGCAATGAATATATGCCGTGGCCTTGCATTGTTGAAGGGATAGAATCCACTACCAGCGGTCGTGACGCGCAACCATCTCTGAAGGTGGCAAATATTGATGCTTCGATTACCGCGCTGTGTTTGTATTACGATGACCTGATTCAGGCAAAAGTCACTATCCACGATACGTTGGCAAAATATCTCGATGCACGTAATTTCCCTGAAGGTAATGCGTCAGCCGACCCCACGCAGGAAAAACGAAAAGTTTTTTTCATTGATGCCAAAAGTGAGGAGACTAATGAAGCAATTGAGTTTTCACTTGCCAGCCCAATGGATTTGCAAGGGATTATGATCCCAACGCGCCAGCTGCATTCTATCTGTACCTGGTGTATCAGAAATAGATATCGTACCGGTGATGGATGTGATTATATCGGTCAACGATATTTTGATATTAATAATGTGCCTGTTAGCGATCCCTCCCTCGATGTTTGTAGCGGTACGTTGTCAGCCTGTAAATTACGTTTTGGTGAGGACAACGAACTGCCTTTTGGTGGTTTCCCCGGCACCTCTTTAATTCGGAGCTAGTATGCGTCAGAAGGTTATCATGGCCATTCAGAAGCATGCGCAGGAGGAGTATCCTCACGAGTGTTGTGGTGTGATTGCGCAACGGGGACGGGTGGAGCGTTACTTTCCCTGTCGTAATATTGCGGATAATCCCCTGGATCATTTTCTCCTTGCGCCTGAAGATTATGTGCAGGTAGAAAATTGGGGTGTTGTTACGGGAATTGTCCATAGTCATCCTGATGCGACGACGCAGCCAAGCGAGTTGGACAAGGCGCAGTGTGATGCAATGTTATTACCATGGCATATCTTTAGCTGGCCGGAAGGGGATCTCCGTACAATTTTTCCGCGAGGAGAATTACCGCTACTGGAACGCCCGTTTGTGCTTGGACATTATGATTGCTGGGGATTGGTCATGAGTTATTTTCGCCAGCAGCATGGAATTGATCTGGCGGATTACAGAGTTGATTATCCTTGGTGGGAAGATAACTACCCGGATAACTTCTATCGTGATTGCTGGTATGAATGCGGCTTTCGCGAGTTTTATGGCCCACCGCAGCCTGGCGACATGGTAATTATGCAGGTACAGGCGAATAAGTGGAATCATGCAGGTATTCTTCTTGAAGGTAATATGCTACTTCATCACCTATATGGTCATTTAAGCCAGCGGGTACCTTATGGTGGTTACTGGCGAGAAAGAACAGTAAAGATTTTGCGCTTCCATAACAATGATACTGAATTGAATAATAATACTTTCTGAAAGATATTCTCTACATACTAAGGTTGATGTTTAATTCATTAATGAAAGAGTGTAATTTAAATTAGGCGGTTCGAGTCGCTTTCGAGCCAGTTCAGTGTGCGATATTATTGATGGCAGAATAAAAATTATGATTTATTCATAATGTCTGCTGCTGATGGAGTATGTATGCAAGAACATATGGTCAGAATAGAATTGGGTGGTATTCTTGGTAAGAAGTTTGGCAAATATCATTGTCGGATGGTAGCAACAGCATCTGAAGCAATAAGAGCTTTATGCTGCACTATCAATGGATTTGAAAAATTTATGAATAACAGCAAGTCTATGGGGTTAACTTATGCTGTTTTTAAAGGAAAGAGGAATATTGGAGAGGATGATATTCCTTTTCCAATTAATGATAAATTAATACGAATTGTCCCGGTCGTTATTGGCAGTAAAAAAGCTGGCGTATTACAGACGATATTAGGTGTAGCATTGATCGCGGTCGCTTCAATAGCCACTATGGGATCTGGGGGGATATTTGCCGCCATTGCTGCTGGTTCCGGTTGGGGAAGTGCCGCAATGCTAGGGGCCTCAATGGTCCTCGGCGGTGTACTCCAGATGCTTTCTCCCCAGGTTCCAGGCTTAGCTAGTCAACAGTCACCCGAAAACAAAGCCTCTTATGCATTTGGCGGAGTAACGAATACCACCGCACAGGGATATCCTGTACCGCTGTTGTATGGGAAACGTCTTATCGGCGGGGCAATTATTTCGGCTGGAATTTATGTAGAAGACCAGCAGTAGATTATCCGGCTTCTCCTATTTCAGACCACCTTACAGGTGGTTTTTTTATGGACAAATATCTATGACACAGCACCTCATTAAAGGTCGTAAGGGCGGGAGTTCAAATCCGCGAACCCCAACGGAACAGCCTGATGATTTACAGTCTGTTGCGAAAGCAAAAATTCTCATTGCGCTGGGCGAAGGTGAATTTGCCGGTGCGCTTACAGCTAAAGATATTTACCTTGATGGCACGCCGCTGGAAAACCCCGACGGCTCCCAAAATTTTAGCGGCGTTTTCTGGGAGTTTCGCCCGGGAACTCAGGCGCAGAATTATATTCAGGGAATACCCGGTTCAGAAAATGAAATTAATGTGGGAGTAGAAGTATCCAGCAAAACGGCCTGGTCCCGCTCTTTTAGTAATACACAGATTTCGGCAGTACGTTTGCGTTTAAAATGGCCATCGTTACTCAAACAGGAAGATAATGGCGATCTGATAGGGAACGCCGTCAGCTATGCCGTTGATTTGCAGACTGATGGTGGTGTCTGGCAGACGGTTCTGAAGAGCGCAGTAAAAGGTAAGACCACTTCTGGCTATGAACGTTGTCACCGTATTGATCTACCTCGGGCGACGACGGGTTGGGTATTGCGCCTGCGTAAGGTTACGGAAGACGCAAACACTTCAAAAACTGGCGATGTCATGATGTTACAAAGCTATGCTGAGGTGCTTGATGCGAAACTTCGCTATCCAAATACAGCTCTGCTTTACGTTGAATTCGACTCTCGTCAATTTAATGGCTCTATTCCAAAAATTTCCTGCAGTCCTCGCGGCCGCATCATTCGCGTTCCTGATAATTATGATCCGAAGACCCGACAATATTCCGGTATCTGGACGGGGAGATTTAAATGGGCCTGGACGGACAATCCAGCATGGATTTTTTACGATCTGATTGTTAGCGATCGTTTTGGGCTGGGGAATCGTCTTACTTCTGAGAATATAGATAAATGGACGTTATATCAGGTCGCACGATATTGTGATGAACCCGTACCCGATGGCAAAGGCGGGAACGGTACAGAGCCTCGCTACTTATGTAACGTCTATGTTCAGAATCGCAACGATGCTTATACGGTGTTGCGGGATTTTGCGGCTATTTTCCGGGGTATGACATGCTGGAGCGGCGATCAGGTGATTGCTCTGGCAGATATGCCTCGTGATATCGATTACACCTACACCAGGGCTAACGTTATTAATGGACGTTTTCAATATGCCAGCAGTAGTAGCAAAACGCGCTATACCAATGCACTGGTTTCCTGGTCTGACCCAGAAAACGAGTATGCAGATGCGATGGAACCAGTTTTTGAGCAGCCGCTGGTAGCCCGCTACGGATTTAACCAGCTTGAATTGACGGCCATTGGCTGTACTCGTCAGTCGGAGGCTAATCGTAAAGGACGCTGGGGGATTCTGACCAACAATAAAGACCGCGTGGTGACTTTTTCCGTCGGACTGGACGGTAATATTCCGCAGCCTGGCTATATTATTGCGGTGGCAGATGAAATGCTGGCGGGAAAAATCAACGGTGGCCGCACCAGTAAGGTTGACGGCTGCATTATTACACTCGATCGCAAAACGGAAGCTAAAGCCGGTGATCGACTGTTGTTAAACCTGCCATCGGGCGTGACGCAAAGTCGAACTATTGAGAGCATCGATGGGTTTGTTGTCACCGTCACTGCCGAATATGCAGAATTACCCGAAACGGAATGTGTATGGGCTATAGAATCTGATTCGCTTAGGGTCCAGCAATATCGAGTCGTAAGTGTTAAAGATAACAACGATAGTACATTTACTATTTTCGCGGCTGCTCATGATCCGGATAAATATGACAGAATTGATACTGGCGCGATAATTGATAGCCGGCCGATAAGCGTTATTCCTCCCGGGAACCAAAGTGCGCCGGATAATATCATTGTTGAGTCTTATTCCGTAGTCAATCAGGGGATGAGTGTTGAAACAATCCAGGTTAACTGGACGCCAGTTAAAAATGCCCTTGCTTATGAAGCCCAATGGCGACGTAATGACGGTAACTGGATTAACGTGCCGCGCAGCTCGACCACCTCGTTCGAGGTCAGCGGCATTTACGCCGGTCGTTATCTGGTCCGTGTCCGGGCGATTAACGCTGCAGAGGTCTCCAGCGGCTGGGCATACTCAGAAGAGAAAACGCTGACCGGAAAAATCGGTTTGCCGTCGGCACCGCTGGCGCTGACCACCACTTCCCTGCTGCATGGCGTGCAGCTGAACTGGGCGTTCCCGGAGGGGAGCGGCGATACGCAGAAAACCGAGCTGCAGTACAGTCCTAATCCCAACGGCAACGGGGCGATGGCGCTGTCTGATGTGGCGTATCCGGGTAAAACGTATCAGCAGATGGGCCTGCAGATTGCGGCGATATTCTGGTACCGCGCGCGGATCGTTGACCGTATCGGCAATGAAAGTCCGTGGACGGCTTGGGTGCAGGGGATGGCCAGCGACGATATCGGTGACTATTACGACAAACTGACCGATGCGATTAAGGACACGGAAGCCTGGCAGGAAGCCCAGCGGGATATTGAGGAGACTCATAAGGAGCTGATAAAAACCGCCGAGGCTATTCGTGAAGAAGTCGCGCAGCAGGTCACCGATATTAACCAGAGTATTGATGATTCTGCGTCTGAGATCCGCCAGCAGGTTGACGGTCAGATAGAGTCCGTCAACACGTCGATAACGGAGAATATCAACAGCGTAAATCAGACGCTCAGTGACAATATCACGGCAGTCAACAAGAGCATCACCGATGCCGTGAGCGATATTAATACCTCCGTTGACCAGCAGATCGCTGACGTTAACAAAACCCTCACCGAGGGGGATGCTGCGTTAAAATCCCAGCTGCAGGCGGTTGAAAACAGTCTGAAACAGTCCATCGCCCAGGCGAATACAGGCTGGGACAAAGCGGTAAAACAGGAGACTGCCGACCGCATTGCGGACGTCAACGCGAAAGCGGCGCAGGCGGCAGACCAGCTGCTGAATGAAACAAACGAGCGCGTGGCCGCCATTGATAATCTGCAAACGATTATTCAGGACGGCGACGAGTCACTGGCCCGTCAGATTTCTGAAATTTCCGCCGGTAGCGGGCAGCAGTTTGATTCGTTCAGTATCTGGTACTTCGATAAAGACAATGAGGGGTGGACCGAGGACGATGCCGGTCAGGTGCCGATGCAAATCACGGACGACGGCTGGCTGAAAGCACTGAACAGCACCGCCTCCTGCCGCTCACCCAACGGGCAAACTATTCCGGCTTCCTCCTATCGCACCGTCATGCTGCGTATTAAACGCGTGGGTAATCCGGCATGGAAAGGGCGGCTTTACTGGATTGGTACAGAGGAAACCGGCTGGAGTGATGCCCGCTCGGTGAATATCGCGGAGCAGGAGTTTGACGGCGATGGTATCAGCGTGGTGGCCATCTCCGATGTGAACTGGAATGCATCCGGTACGGTCCGCCGCTTTCGCCTGGATCTGGCTCAGGGGCAGAATGCTGACAACCATTTCCTGATCCACTGGATATCGGTCGGGCGCCCGGCACCGGCGGCCAGTACTGCGGCGCTGCGTAATGAGGAGATGGCGCGGACACAGGCAGATGAAGCGGAAGCGCTGAAGCGCTCCACGCTGGCGGCACAGATAAGGGGAACGACGGACAGTAACAGCCTGGCGGATCTGCGTTCCGGCCTGCTGTATCAGGAGATGAATGCCCGTATCACTGCTGATAAAGCAGAGGTGACAGCCCGGGAATCGCTGCAGACGCAGTTCAACGAGAATAAATCCTCGGTCGCGGAGGAGCTGAGTTCCCTGTCGACTGCACAAAGCGCACAGGCCAGCAAAATCAGCGGGCTGGAAACCAGTCTGGGTAAAAAAGCCGATGCAACCGCGCTGCAGTCCCTCACGCAAAAGGTTGAACAGCAGGGCACCACGTTAACCAGCCAGGGGAATTCGCTGACCTCGCTGTCTAACCGCGTCGGTAAAACAGAGTCGGGTGTGGCCGCAAACAGCAACGCCATCACGGGCCTGCAGTCCAGCGTCAGCCAGCAGGATAAAACGCTGACCAGCCAGGGCAGCGCGATCACTAAACTGCAGAACGACCTGACGACAACCAATTCAAACGTCAGTAAAAAGGCCGATGCGAGCGCGGTCACGGCGTTAACCAACCGGGTATCCGCGACGGAAGGCAACCTGACAACACAGTCTGGCCAGCTGACGATGCTGAAAAACACCCTGGCTGAAGGGAGCCTGATTAGCAATGGCGGCATGGATGTGGATCTGTCGTTCTGGGAGAACTCCGGTACCGGCTCGGCATTCACGTATGATACAGGTGAAAAAGCGCTGAGAACGACAACCGGCTCTGTCCGGGTTGCCAACGTCACGCGTATCCCTGCTGAGGCCGGGCTGACGCTTACCGTCTCATTTGAGTACAAAACATCGGAAACGATGAACAGCGTATCGTCTGATACCGTTGGTGTGATAACTGATTTGGGCAATCCTGTCGCCTGGCTATCCTCAGAATCTCCGTGGCTGAGTGGCGTGACGACCAGCTGGCAGACGAAAACCGTGGAGCTGACCATTCCGGCAGACTTTACCGGGAATTATGTCTATCTGCGGTTTGCCGCCGGGGGCTGGGCACCGTCAAACAGTGCGCGTCTGTATATCCGTAAAGTCGACGTTTTTTCGTCGACCGGGGTGTCGAAGAAGGCAAATGCCTCTGCCGTGACTGACCTGACCAGTCGCGTTGACTCAGCGGAAGGGAAGCTGGCCAGCCACAGCCAGGCAATCACAAAGCTGCAGAATGACCTGACCACCACGAACTCGAATGTGAGTAAAAAGGCGGATCAGAGTGCGCTGACGTCACTGACCGGGCGAGTGGAGAAGACGGAAAGTGGTCTGACTGCAGCGAACAGCAATATCACATCGCTTTCGGGAAGCATAAATACGCTCCGCAACCAGGGATCCAATCCGTGGTTTGATGGCTCACTGGAAAGCTACGCAGATGGTCAGCAGATTGGCGGAGCTGGAGCGACGGTTGTTTCGTCGCAAAAATACAGTGGGATGAGAAGCCTGCGGTTACGCCGTAACGCGAATGAAAGCGGCAACAGCGATAAGCAAATCGGATCGTGGGCGGTTGTCCGGGCGCAGGCCGTGTATCGCTTCGAATTATGGGCAATGATGCCAGCCGGGCAGGCGCCATCATCAGGCTGGTCAGTTGCAGTGGGTCTGCAGTGCCAGGATGAGACAGGTTCGGGGAATACATGGCCTGCGGCTATTATCATCACAGAGAATGCGCTGGAAGGGCGAGATCGCTGGGCGAAATTCACCGGCAACCTGACAGTGCCAGCAGGTAAATCGCGCGCGGTGATCTGGATGGCATGTCGCGGTGCGATCGGTACCGGGACGCCGGGGTACGATCTGTACGCGGATAATATCGTTATTACCGATATTACCGATGCAAAAGCAGCACAAGATACGGCGAGCGCAGCTGCGTCAGCGGTGGATTATCTGACGACAACAGTTTCTCAGCAGGTCGATACCCTGTCCAGTATCGGGAACCGCACCACGACGCTGGAAAACGGGTTGAAGACGATAAACAGCACCATCAGCCAGAAAGCGGATGCGAGTGGGCTGCAGACGTTACAGAACACTGTGACGGAGCATGCCAAAACGCTGACCAGCCAGGGCAGCAGCCTCACGAAGCTCGATAACAGCCTCAGCACAACACAAAATAATGTTGCTGCTATGCAAGATGATGCTGCGGCTAGCGCGGCTGTCATAGGTAACATGCTCGTTAATAGCGGTTTTGAGTTAGGGAGCAAACGCTGGACAGTCTCAGGAGCAGCGACGTTTACCACGGCCTTAGCGCCGCACAGCGGTAGCAAGATAGTGCGTTGTGGTACAGGTAAAGCGGCGATCTCACAGCGCATCAGTGTAAAATGTGGCCGGACTTACAGGATCGGCGTATTCACCCGCCGTAACGGGGCTGCAGCCACGGCAGAGCAGTCGTATCACAAGCTGAGAGTCGGTGATATCAATGGTTCGATTATTTATGCGGTGAATTTTATTACGCCGGAGTTGCCGACAGGATCAGACTGGTCAGAAATTAACGGTTCCTGGGTGCCGTCTGCAGATATGACGGTTGAGGCCGCCATCTGGTCATCGTTGTCAGCCGGAGAAATATACTTCGATGATTTTTACATTGTCGATATTACTGATGAGAAAACTATTACGGCGCATGCCGGTGCTATCAGCAATCTGACCAACCGGGTAACGAGCGCGGAAGGGAAGTTGGAGAGTCAGAGCAGCAGCATCACTAGCTTACAGAACTCCCTGATGAATTCGAACCTGAACATCACTAAGAAGGCCGATGCGTCAGCCGTCACCTCGTTAAGTAACCGGGTTTATGAAGCTGAAGGTAAGTTGACCAGTCAGAGCAACAGTATCATACAGCTCCAGGCGTCGCTGATATCCGGCAGCCTGATAGCAAATGGCGGAATGGAGTCAGACCTTTCGTTATGGGTGGATTCCGGTACAGGCTCTGCGTTCACGTATGATGTCGGTGAAAAAGCGCTGAGGACGACGACAGGCTCCATTCGTGTGGCTAACCAAACTCGGATTCCGGTTGAGCCAGACACTAAATTAACCGTTACGTTTGAGTTTAAATCCTCAGAGACGATGTCGAATATATCCTCTGACTCTGTTGGAGTGATTTCTGATCTGAATAACCCCACCGGCTGGCTGGTATCCAGTACATCATGGTTAAAAGGGGTAACGACCAGCTGGCAGACGAAAAACATTGAGCTGACCATCCCGGCAGATTTTACTGAAAATTTTGTCTACCTGCGATTTGCAGCCGGCGGCTGGGCGCCTACCGCCAGTGCACGACTTTTTATCCGTCATGTTGTCGTGTTTTCATCAAATGGTGTGGCGGGTAAAGCAGATGCCAGCGTAGTCAGTAATTTATCGTCAAAGGTTAACCAGCAGGACAAGACGCTGACCAGCCAAAGTCAGGCGATCACAAAGCTGCAGAACGACCTGAACGCAACGAACTCGAATGTGGGTAATAAGGCGGATCAGAGCGCCCTGACAGCGTTGACCGGACGGGTTGAGAATACCGAGAGCGGATTAACGGCTGCAAACAGCAGCATTAGTTCCCTGACTGGCGCTATTGTTGCCGCAAAAGCGGGAGGCGATGATTTAATCCCTAATCCAACGTTTGACCCTGCTTACAACCAGATGGGGTTTACAGTCATTGATACTTCTGCTGTGGGCGTGCCAGCAGGTTGCCCTTTTAAATATGCCGCCCGACTGGCTAGTCGCGATCATATTCCCGGGATCAATAATATTGTGGCTACTACCGGCGACGTGATCGAACTGTCCGCCTTGGTTGCCTGCGGTGCAGGTACGGCGACATTCAATTTGTATATCAGTTCTGCGTCCTCACCCTCGGCCAGTATTGCTGCTGCAAACTCTGGAGGTTCAGTTTCTGCAGCTGCAGGTAAAACCTGGGTTCGCACGACCTGGCGCTGGACCGTCACCGCTGCGGTTGCGGCGAAAGGCTATTTCAGACCTTTTCTGCAAGTTAACCAGAACACACCATTTGACACTATCTGGTATGCCACCGACTGGCATTGCCGGAATATTACCGCAGCAGCGATAGCCCAGAGAACTGCCGATGCTACAGCATCCGTTGTGGATTCTCTGACAATGAAAGTCACTCAGCAGGGTGATAACCTTACCAGTATCGGGAACCGGACCACGACGCTGGAAAACGGATTATCGACAACAAACGCTATAGTTAACAAGAAAGCGGATGCTAGCGCGCTGCAAACGTTACAGAACACCGTGACGGAGCAGAGCAAGACGCTGACCAGCCAGGGCAGTAGTCTGACGGAGCTGAATAACACCCTGAGTGATACCACGGCCAGCCAGGCTGCTGACAGTAAAATCCCCGGTAACCTGATTTCCAACGGGTCATTCGAGCGTGGTCAGGATGCATTTACCGGGTGGGGAAGCGTCGGGTCTGTTATCAGTGCGCAGTCGCCGAACTACGGCAGCAAAATCGCGATGTGTGGTGTGGGTCTTGCCACACTATCCCAGAAGGTCCCGGTAACGAAAGGCAACACCTATAAAATCGGTGTCTTTGCCCGTGCGCAGGGCGGTTCGGTCATGAATGATCAGGACAATAACAAACTGCGTATTGGTCAGTCGTCCCTGCTGTACGATCGCCAGTTTAACACCGCAGACCTGCCCACCGGCTCCTCATGGGTTGAGCTGTCCGGAACATGGAAGGCGACAGTTGACGGGATGGTTGATGTGGCGATCTACTCTTCCCTGAAGTCTGGCTTTCAGTATTTTGACGACTTCTATTTTGTGGATGTCACGGATGGAGTGAATATTACTGCCAACGCCGGGGCCATCAGTAGCCTGACCACGCGTGTGACGACGGCAGAGGGGAAAATCACCTCGCAGGGCAGCAGCATCATAAAGCTGACGAATGACCTGGCCACCACCAATGGCAACGTCAATAAAAAGGCGGATGCGACAGCGTTGACCGCACTGACTAACCGGGTAACGAGCGCAGAAGGGAAGCTGGAGAGCCAGAGCAGCAGCGTCACTTCACTGAATAACAGCATTGTGGCTACCCAGCAGGATGCGGACGCGACAAAATCAATGCCCGGCAACATGCTGGCGAACAACTCGTTCGAACGCGGTTTTGAAGGCTGGAGTAATTCCGGCTGGAGCACGCTGGCGGCGCAGAACCCGAAGTCCGGCAAATACATCATTCAGGCCACGAAGACTTCCAGCGACTACACGACCTGCGACCAGGTGATAAAGCTGACCGGCGGCCAGACGTACCGCGTGGGCGCCTGGGTGCGCAGGTCTGGCGACATGGCCATCAGCAATGCCAGCAATACCAAAATCAGCATCCGCAATAGCTCAGGACCGCTGAAAGATATTACGATCCCGGCCAGCGTCGGTACTGCATGGACTTATATCAGCGGCGACTATAAGCCAACGGCAGACGCAGAGCTGATCATCTCCCTGCGCTCCAGCCTGTCTGCAGGTTATCTGTATCTGGATGATGCATTCTGTATCGATGTCAGCGATGAAGTGGCCAATACTGTCAACGCTGCAGCCATCAGTTCGCTGACGACGCGCGTGACCAGCGCCGAGGGGAACATTACCTCGCAGGGGCAGCAGCTCACCAGCCTGCATAACAGTCTGGCGAATAAAGCGGATGCCAGCGCGGTCAGTTCGCTGACGACGCGGGTCACGAAGGCTGAAGATAAAATCGAATCAACAGCCAGCAGCCTGACCAGCCTGAACAGTACCGTCGGCACGTTATCCTCGTCCGTACAGGCCCAGGGTCAGACGCTGGCGGATACAAACGGCAAGGTCAACTCGATGTACTCCATCAAAGTTGAAACCAATAACGGGAAGAAGGTAGGCGCCGGGATCGTGCTGGGCAGCGATGGTTCCACCAGCGACATGATCCTCTATGCCGACCGTTTCTCGCTGTTTAACCGCAACAGCAAGGCTGCTGTGCCGGTGATGATTGCTGAGGGAAATGAACTGTATATCGACAGCGCAAGGATAAAAAACGGTACTATTGATATTGCAAAAATCACAGATCGACTTTCCTCTACTAATTATGTGTCCGGAAGGTACGGTTGGAGTATTACTAAGAGCGGAAGTAGTGAATTCAATAACGTTGTTGTACGCGGTGAAATACAGGCTGACACAGGTACTTTGAATAATGTAGTTATTAACGAGAGTTGTAATATCCTGGGCACCGTAAGGGCTAACAAGATTATTGGAGATGTCGGTTCGTGGGCAATCAATATTTCTCAGCATCGTTCGCGCAGAATTGCGAAAGCACAATGGGCCTGGTTCGACTTGCTTGTTGTTGATCGTCAGCCATTTGAGCAACGAGTACAGTTGTTAGGGGCGCTTCGCCAGGATGATTCAATTAATATTTCTGGTAGCGGGAAATTAACGGCCGGCATGGAATTTAGTAGTTACGAAGGTGGTTCCTTAAGCATGGGTAAACTAGGTTACAGTATTCTCATGTTGGGTACTGGCGATACTTCAGGTGGTGGCCCAATGACCTGTGCGCTCTCTATTGATGGTGTTTTATATCAAAAGGGAGATGGGAGTATGGAAATTCAGGCAATGGATTTTATCGTTCCGCCAGGTACCGGACAGACAGTTGTGCGTTATGGGTACTATTTGGACAGAAACGGTGGTATGACGGGCGTAATCTTGTCGCGTTTTCACGCGTTTGTTATGCGTAATTCGAATATTATTCGAGGCGTTTCAACCGATTAATAGTCTTAGTTTTGTTACGAAATGGGCTTTTACCAGACCAGGAGGTACTCAGTAAGTTAAATTTAATCGCCTGAAATACAAACCGAAACAATGCCCTCATTATGGATGACATAATGAGGGCGTTTTGCGTTCAAAAATTGTTGATGAAGAAAAGAGAACATAAAATTGCTAAAAAATGTTAACACAACGCATAAATACGTACTTCGCCTCTCGACGCGGCGCGCTGAGCTGCCTATTATTCTTGAGCTTGTTCATTTTAAGATGTATCTGAGGGGAGAGAAGATGCGAGCTGCGTTTTTAGTGGGATGTGCTGCGCTGTTACTGTCGGCGTGTAGTAGCAATGATGAACCTGTTCAGCAGGCAACGGCGGCGCACGTGTCGCCAGGGATGCGTGCCGCGATGAGCAGCAGCGGGCAGGCGAACTGCGCCATGGTCGGCGGCTCGTTATCCGTAGCCCGCCAGCTTGATGGCTCCGCTATCGGCATGTGCGCATTACCGAACGGCAAGCGATGCAGCGAGCAGGCGCTGGCAGGCGGAAGCTGCGGTAACTATTAATTCATCAGGTCGGCGAGCTTATACACCAGCGTCTGGTCGGCGGTTGCCAGCGTCAGCTGCGTTTCCGTCAGGTCGACCTGCGCACCGTCGCGCAGCATTTTGCTCAGTGTGGCGTCCAGCGCGCTCAGCTGCGAGTCCGTGCAGAGCATGCGGGTCATCGCCAGCTCTTCAACCTTCAGCTCGCCGTCAGAGACTTTACCCGTGCCGCTAAAGCGGTTGCACATATTGCCTGAAACGTACATATTGCCTGTAATTGGCATCTTTTCGCCAAAGCTCAGCTCCAGAGGCTTATCGGCGGCTTTCAGCAGTTGACCGTTGACGCTGGTCAGCACAAAACGGTGGTGCTGAAGCTGTTCCGCTCTGGTCGACACTTTGCTGTTATAAACGCAGCCCGATAGCAACATTCCCGCCGCCAGCAGCGCAGCAATCTTGTTCATTTAATCTCCATAAATATTTATCACATCAATAAATGAAGGGGATTGTAACTTTATCGCAGGGGATTTCTGTGGGGATTATCTGAATGTGCCCCCCGCGGAAGGGGAGCACAAAAGGGCAAGGAAAATCAGACCAGTGCGTTAGGGCAGGTTTCGCCAGCATCCACCTGACGCAGGTTGTCGAGGGTGGTCTGCGAGATACTGATCAACGCCTCTGCGGTCAAAAACGCCTGGTGACCGGTAAACAGAACGTTGTGGCAGGCGGAAAGGCGGCGGAAGACATCGTCCTGAATAACGTCGTTAGACTT
This sequence comes from Klebsiella sp. HN106, assembly GCF_051209435.1. Classification (NCBI taxonomy): domain Bacteria; kingdom Pseudomonadati; phylum Pseudomonadota; class Gammaproteobacteria; order Enterobacterales; family Enterobacteriaceae; genus Klebsiella; species Klebsiella sp. HN106. The sequence goes on from NZ_JBLURD010000001.1 coordinate 71,710, forward strand.
ATCTTCAAAGAACAGATCGCGTTCGTTCTCATACACGTCCATCCCCAGCGCGCCAATTTTCTGGTGCTTCAGGGCATCGATCGCTGCCTGCGAATCGATAAGCGCGCCGCGACTGGTGTTGATGATCATCACCCCATCTTTCATCCGATCGAACGCGGCATGGTTCAGCAAATGATAGTTCTCATCGGTCAGCGGGCAGTGCAGGGAGATAACATCGGACTCCCGGTATAGCGTTTCCAGATCGACATACTCCACGCCCATATCCAGCGCGGCGGCGCTTGGATAGGGATCAAACGCCAGCAGGCGCATACCGAAACCTTTTAGGATGCGCAGCGCGGCAACGCCAATTTTACCGGTGCCGATAACGCCGGCGGTTTTACCGTGCATAGTGAAGCCGGTCAGCCCCTCAAGGGAGAAGTTAGCATCGCGAGTGCGTTGATAGGCGCGATGAATGCGGCGGTTCAGCGACATCATCATGCCGATTGCGTGCTCAGCGACCGCTTCCGGCGAGTAGGCCGGGACGCGTACTACCCGCAGGCCCAGCTCTTTCGCGGCGTCGAGGTCAACGTTGTTGAACCCGGCGCAGCGCAGCGCGATGTACTTCACGCCGTGGGCTTTCAGTTCTTCAAGTACCGGGCGGCTACCGTCATCGTTAACGAAAATGCATACCGCTTCACAGCCGTTGGCGGTTTTGGCGGTCTTTTCGGTGAGCAGGAAGTCAAAAAATTCCAGTTCAAAGCCGTATGCATCATTGACATGCTGCAGATACTTCTTGTCGTACTGTTTCGTACTGTACACAGCGATTTTCATAAGACTTTTCTCCAGTGATAATACCGTCACGGTAGCATAATTAAAATAATCTTACAATTATTAAAAAATAGTTTAATTGCCAGGCTATAGTAATAATTCTAGAGCATATCGCTGAGTTAAGAAATCTCTTTAAAAGACAATACGTTTCACCAAAAATTGAGGCTTAAAGCGCCTGGCGCCAGCAGGATTAACGGCCACAGCAAGCCGGAACTAACGTTGGCCAGCTGGAAATGGCAGAAGGACGTCCCGCTGGCGCCGGTTACCAGCGGCACGGTGGCGCGCAGGGGGGAAAGAAAGCGGCCAAAAAAAACCGCCCATGCGCCGTGGCGGCGCAGGAACAGCTGACCGCGCGCGAGACGCTCGGCGTTAAGCCAGCGAATACGATACAGATGATGCTGGTAATGACGGCCGGTTAGCCATGACAGCCAGAATCCGCCGATTGCGCCGAGGCTGGCGCTCATCCACATTAACAAGAAATGCCCGGCGCTGGCCGAAGCCAGAGTGCCGAACAGCAGCAGACCGGAAGTTCCCGGGATCAGCAGCGAGATAACGGCGCAGGATTTGGTGAACGTCAGCAGGAAAACCATCAGTAATACCAATGAATAGTGGCCCTGAGCGTACGCCATCAGCGAGATAATTAAGTCCACAGCAGCATCCGTTTACGTTCCCGGTGGGTGACCAGTGTCGCAGGAGAAAACTAAACCCCGACTAAATGGCCTGCTGGTGAATCACAGGGCGGCGACTACGCTTAAACGGGATGGGAACTTTAACTCGCAGGTCGAACGTGCCACAATGACGGCCTCTCGGCTTTTACTTATTTCGAATCAGGATATTAGCTGCCCATGAAGGGTAAATATAAAGCCGCCATCGCGCTATTATTAGCACTCGTGCTGCTACCGCTGGCTTTGCTGTTGACGCTCACCCACTGGGTGCCCACGCTGGCTGGCATCTGGCTACCTGCGGGCACCCGAATCTCTCTCAGCGAGAGCCCGCGCCTGACGCGCTCTTCCCTGCGTATTCCGGATTTACGCTACCTGGTAGGCGACTGCGAAATCGCGCGTGTCGCTAACGCCGAGCTCTCCCGCCCCAGCCGCTGGCGTTTACATATCACTGAGCTGGATATTAACAGCGCCTGCCTGAATAAATTACCGCACAGCGAAGCCGCGCCGGGGGCGCCGAAAACCCTTGCCGAGTGGCAATCGATGCTGCCATACAGTTGGCTGACGATTGAAAATCTGCGTCTGTCGCCGTGGGAGAAATGGCAAGGGCGTCTGGTGATGTCGTTGACCCCGCAGCAACAGGATATCGGTTACGCCGGAGAAGAGGTCTCTCTCCAGGCGCGCCTGCGCGGCCAGGCGCTGACGGTCAGCGACTTTTCCGCGCGTCTGGTAGAAGGCCAGGCGCCGGTGAAGCTGGTGGGCGAGTTTCAGATGCCGCTGGTGCCGGACGGTTTGCCGGTTGATGGTCATCTGTTTAGCACTTTTGAATTTCCTCAGACACCCGGCCTTGTCGACGCCGAACTGGAGTGGCATGAGAATCGCGGGCAGCTGTTGGTCACGCCGCGTGGTGAAGTGGAGCCGATTCTCGATCTGCCGTGGGAAATCACCCCGGATCGTATCGCTATCAGCGATGGCCGCTGGCACACCGAGTATGCGGGCAATGCGTTAAGCGGTCGCGTTGCGCTTTCGGTGGGTAACTGGCAACAGGGCACCGAACAGATGAAGGTCAGCGGGCGGTTGAACGTGCTTACCCAGGGTCAGGCCGGTAAGGGTAATGCCGTGCTCAATATTGGCCCCGGTAAGCTGAGTATGGACAGCAGCGACATGCCGCTACAGCTGACCGGCGAGGCCAAACTTGGCGATCTGATTTTTTACGCCAGACTGCCCGCGCAGCTGAGCGGTCCGCTTATCGCGCCGGTCCTCAACTTTCATCCTGGGGCGCTGCTGCGTTCGCGCGGGCGGGTCATCGACTCACTGAACATCGATGAAATTCGCTGGCCGCTGGCGGGCGTCACCGTGACGCAGCAGGGCGTGGATGGCCGCCTGCAGGCCATTCTCCGCGCCCATGAGCAGGAGATGGGAGATTTTACCCTGCATCTCGACGGCCAGGCCGACAATTTTATGCCAGACCGCGGCCGCTGGCAGTGGCGCTACTGGGGCGGTGGCCATTTTACCCCGATGCAGGCGCGCTGGGACGTTAAAGGCGCGGGTGAATGGGTTGATAGCGCCATCGTGCTCAATAGCCTGTCGACCGGTTTCGATAAGCTGCAGTATGGTTCCATGCTGGTGAGCACGCCGCGCCTCACCCTGGATAAACCGATTCACTGGCTGCGCGATGAGCAGCATCCGCGACTGACCGGCGCGCTGTCGCTGGATGCCGGAAAAACCACCTTCAGCGGCGGCAGCGAACTGCCGCCGTCAACGCTGAAATTTAACGTTGAGGGTCGCGATCCAACCTGGTTCCAGTTCAATGGTTCCCTGCATGCGCAAAAAATTGGCCCCGTCCGCGTCACCGGACGCTGGGACGGCGAGCGCCTGCGCGGGCAGGCGTGGTGGCCGAAACAGTCATTAACCGTTTTCCAGCCGCTGGTGCCGCCGGAATGGAAGATGAACCTGCGCGAAGGTTCACTGTACGCCCAGGTCGCGTTCTCTGCCGCCGCCGGTCAGGGCTTTGAGGCGGGGGGGCACGGGGTGCTCAAAGGCGGCAGCGCCTGGATGCCGGATAACCAGATCAACGGCGTCGATTTCGTGCTGCCGTTCCGCTTTAGCGAAGGCATCTGGCAGCTTGGCACCCGCCATCCGGTTTCGCTGCGCATTGGCGAAGTCGTCAACCAGTTTACGGCGCGCAATCTGACGGCAGATCTTCAGGGAGCCTGGCCCTGGAGCGAAGACGCTCCTTTACAGTTGAGCAACGTCAGCGTCGATATTCTCGGCGGCAAGCTGACCATGCAACAGCTGCGGATGCCGCAGCACGATCCGGCGCTGCTGCGCCTGCAGAACATCTCCAGCAGCGAATTAATTAGCGCCATTAAAGTGAAGCAGTTCGCCGTTTCCGGCCCGTTCAACGGCGCGCTGCCGCTGTGGCTGGATAACGATAAATGGATCATTAAGGACGGCTGGTTCAGCAATCCGGGGCCGATGACGATGCGCCTGGATAAAGACACCGCTGACGCGCTGGTGGCCGACAACGTCTCCGCCGGGGCGGCCATTAACTGGCTGCGCTATATGGAAGTGGCCACCTCGTGGACGCGGATCAATCTCGATAACCTCGGCGTACTGACGCTGAAGGCGACCATCAGCGGCACCAGTCGGGTAGAGGGCAAAAGCAACACGGTGCACTTAAACTACTCCCATGAAGAGAATATTTTTGACCTGTGGCGCAGCTTGCGTTTCGGCGACAATCTGCAGGCGTGGCTGGAGCAGAACGCCAGACTGCCCGCCCAGCGCTGCCAGGACAGTCATACCTGTAAGGAACAACAATAATGATCAAACTATTCACCGCTTTTCTGGCAACCATTCTGCTGGCGGGCTGTACGCCGCGTATTGAAATTGCGGCGTCGAAAGAGCCGATCACCATCAATATGAACGTCAAAATTGAACATGAGATTCATATCAAAGTGGATAAAGACGTTGAGAATCTGCTGAAAAACCGTAGCGATCTGTTCTGAGGCGATGATGAGAAAACGATGGTTAATCGCGACGCTGGCGCTGGCGTTGTTGAGTACTCAGGCGCTGGCGTTAACCCTAAGCGAAGCGCGTCAGCAGGGGCGAGTCGGCGAAACGCTGAACGGCTATCTTCAACCGCTGCGCCAGGATAAAGAAACCCTGGCGCTGGTTAAACAGATCAACGCCGCCCGCAGCGACAGCTATCAGCAACTGGCGGACGACAACAACCTGCCGGTGGATCAGGTGGCGAAAATGGCCGGGCAGAAGCTCGTCGCCAGGGCGCAGCCTGGCGAGTATGTGCAGGGCCTTAACGGCAAATGGCTGAAAAAATAGCTATCGGCAGCGCTTGCGATACTCCCCCGGCGAGACGCCGAAGCGCTGCTTAAAGGCGGTGGAAAAATGGCTATGATCGCTGAAACCCCAGCTGTAGCCGATCCCCGCCAGCTTTTCATCATCATGGGCGCTTTCCAGCGCGCGGGCGCAGAGATCGAGCCGACGATTCTTGATATATTGCGCCACCACCAGCCCCTTTTCCGCAAACAGGCGGTAAAGACTGCGCACCGACATACCGGTTTCGCCGGCCAGCCACTCCGGGCGCAGATGTTCCGCCTGAATCGACTCATCGATTAACGCCATGATTTTCTGAAACTGTTTATCGCGCCGGGTGGGCTGGGCCTCCTGATGGTGCAGCATGGGGCGTAGCAGGCAAACAATCGCCTCCAGCGCCGCTTTGCTTTCGCTTGCCGATAGCTCGGGGCTGTTCATGCTCTCATGCAGCAGCCGCTGACTGAGCTGGACCATCGGCAGGTTTTTTGCCAGCCGGGTGGCAATGCTGATTTCACTGCCGCGCAGCTGCTGTTCCAGCAGCGACCTTGGCAGCAGCAGGGAAGCCTGACGCGAGGTTTGCTGCCAGATTATTGAACAGGGGCGAGAAGCATCAATCAGGGTGATATCGCCGATCTCCAGCATCGCCTGGCGACCGTCCTGCTCGATTGTCGCCTGACCTGAGAGCTGGAAGACGGTATAAAACCAGGCGTCGTTATCGCGCTGGATCTCCTGCCGGGTACGGTAGAGGTTGATGCCGCGAGCGGTTACCGTGCTGACTTTCAGGTCGCCCGCATAGCTGGCGTCTATCTCACCGTGAAAATTATCATCCAGCGGGCGAGCGGCGAACTGGCCGCACACCTGATTGATTTTGGCTAACCAATGCTGGTAATCCTGTCCACGATTTGCCGTACTCATCGCGCATCCCTTGTAATGGTAATGTTTATGCATTGTTGCATTTATGATGCCGGAGACAAGGGTAAAAGGCGGAGTATATGAAAGAACTATTACCTGCTGCACATTTTTTGTGCGCGAAATCCCCTTAATTGCGGCGCCTGTCACAGCGGCAAAAGCGAATGTCACAGAGAAAAAAGCGTGAATCGCGCCCCCGGCATAGACTGAAACCACTATCCGCGAACAATAAGGAAGGGGTATGTCCACATCAGAGGTCGCGCTACTCGCCAGCGTACAGCAGTTTTTAGACAGGCAGCATGGTTTATATCTCGACGGCGCACAGCAGGCGGCAGAGAGTGAAAAGCGCTTAACCGTCTGGAACCCGGCAACCGGCCAGGCTATCGCCAGCACCGCGGACGCCAGTGCCGCCGATGTCGATCGGGCAGTCATGTCTGCCTGGCGCGCCTTCGTATCCCGCAGCTGGGCAGGGCGAACGCCCGCCGATCGCGAACGTATTCTGCTGCGCTTCGCCGATCTGGTTGAGCAGCATGGCGAAGAGCTGGCGCAGCTGGAGACGCTTGAACAGGGGAAATCGATTAATATTTCCCGGGCCTTCGAAGTGGGCTGTACCCTGAACTGGATGCGCTATACCGCCGGGCTGACCACTAAAATCAGCGGACGGACCCTGGACGTGTCGATTCCCTTCCCGCCGGGTGCGCGCTATCAGGCGTGGACCAAAAAAGAACCGGTGGGGGTTGTCGCCGGGATCGTACCGTGGAACTTCCCGCTGATGATCGGCATGTGGAAAGTGATGCCCGCGCTGGCTGCAGGCTGTTCTATCGTCATTAAGCCGTCGGAAACCACGCCACTGACCCTGCTGCGGGTAGCGGAGCTGGCAACTGAAGCCGGCGTGCCGGACGGCGTCTTTAACGTGGTGACCGGTAGCGGGACCGGGTGCGGTGCGGCGCTGACCTCTCACCCACACGTCGCTAAAGTCAGCTTTACTGGATCAACGGCGACAGGCAAACAAATCGCCCGCGTCGCCGCCGACCGTCTGACCCGGGTCACGCTGGAGCTGGGCGGTAAGAACCCGGCTATCGTGCTGAAAGATGCCGATCCGCAATGGGTTATTGAGGGACTCATGACCGGTAGCTTTCTCAATCAGGGGCAGGTATGTGCCGCCAGTTCGCGCATTTATATCGAAGCGCCGCTGTTCGATACGCTGGTGAGTGGCTTCGAGCAGGCAGTGAAGACGCTACAGGTGGGGCCAGGCATGCTGGAGAGCAGCCAGATTAACCCGGTAGTGTCTCAGGCGCATTGCGCCAAAGTGGCGGCCTATCTTGATGAAGCCCGTCAGCAGAAGGCAGAACTGATTAGCGGTAATATAGGGCCAGATGCGCAGGGATACTATATTCCCCCCACGCTGGTGATTAATCCCGACGCCGGGCTGCGCCTCAGCCGGGAAGAGGTTTTCGGCCCGGTGGTAAACCTGGTGCGCGTGGCCGACGGCGAAGAGGCGCTGCGCCTGGCCAACGACAGCGATTTTGGCCTGACCGCCAGCGTCTGGACCCGCGACCTGAGCCAGGCGCTGAGCTATACCGATCGCCTGCAGGCGGGAACGGTGTGGGTTAACAGCCATACGCTGATCGACGCTAACCTGCCGTTCGGCGGCATGAAGCAGTCCGGCACCGGCCGTGATTTCGGTCCCGACTGGCTGGACGACTGGTGCGAAACGAAGTCGGTCTGCGTGCGCTACTAGCGGCCTGTCTTCCCCCGGTGGCGGCTGGCGCCCTACCGGGGTTACAGGCGTGCAGTTTGTGAATTCTGCTGCTATGCCTGTGAAAAACCTCGCTGCACAATACCTTTTTTAGTTCGTTACCTGTTGATGTCACTCAGAGCGTTAGGGTGGCTAATGCAGCAGGTATTCAGTGATTGCAAAGCGTTTGTCTAACACATAATGTAAATATATTGTGATAATAAAATTTGCAGGGTTCAGGTCTTATGAATATCAAAGTTGCAAACACTGGAAACGCAGAGGAGTGCTGGGCGCTAAGGAATCAAGCCATTCGGTTTGGATGTAAGGGCAGTTATAGTGATGAGGTTATCAGCGCCTGGACGTCAGATTTGATGCCGGATGGATTTCGCGAATTAATGACCAAAGAATTTTTTTTCATCGGGCAAGATGATGAAGGAAAGATCATCGCTACCGCACTCCTTGACGTGGCCACCAACACTCTGAAAGCCTTCTACGTTCTCCCCGAGCTCCAGGGGAAAGGCATCGGGACCAGATTCCTCTCTGCACTTCTGGATGAGGCGAGGAAGTCAGGAATGAAATGTCTGGAGTTATCATCTACGCCAAATGCTCGTTTTTTTTATGCCAGCCGGGGTTTTGTTTTAATCGGCGAAAAAGCGTATACATCCTCTGTCACGGGGACAGACCTACTCTGTTTTGATATGAAAATGGTGCTTTAACGAATTTAAAATTTTCTAAGGTATCATGGCAACGCTGGCAGTAAACCCCGCCGCTAGTTCAATCCCTTCCGGTACCTTTGCTAAGTGAATACGCACAGGCCCTCGCTTTGCAGGCCGCACCGAGATAAAGCCGGGATTGACATCCGGCAGCCCCAGCCGCCCGTTTCTTCATAGGCATCATCGCTGCGTCTCCGCGCTGCCGATGCTGCGTCGCCATGCGCCGGGCGCCTGGCCGAACTGACGCTTGAAGCTGCGGTTGAAGGACTGCTGGGAGTCAAAGCCGAGGGCGATCGCCACGTTCAAAATCGGTTCATCGCTGTGGGCTAAGCGCTCGACCGATTTTTGCAGCTTTTGCGCGCGAATATACTCGCCGAGAGGATAACCGGTATGCTCTTTGAATATCCGCTGCAGGTGCCATTTCGAATAACCGGCGCGCCTGGCGACGGTCTCAATATCCAGGCGGCTATCAAGATTGTTGTCGATCCAGTCGAGTAAATCGTGAATGAATGCGCCAGTGTTCATCTGGTTCCCCCCGCGCAGCTTAGAAAAAGTATTTGTGTTTGTTGCATTTAAAAATGGATCGCTTTTAGACTAATTGCAAGTTTTATTGTTGCATTTAAAGCCCTGGCAGTATTGCGCCATTTCTCAAAGTCGGGAATAGCACATAAAGTGCAACAATTATTCTTGCACTAAATTAAGCGCCTTCCTACAATCGCCGCGAATAGTGTATTCGCAACTGTTACATTTTTGTGGCGATGATCGACACAAATAGCCTAAAGCCTGTCCGGGCAAAGGAAGTGGCGCGGCGTCTCCCGCTGCGTCTTGCCCGGCGGCTACCCATATCGGAATAAAAATAATGAGCCTGCAAAAAAACTGGGGTAACGTTCATCTGACTGCGCTGGGCGCGATACTCCTCTCCACGCTCCTTGGCGGGTGTGATGAGGGGGCCGCGCAAAACGCCGCGCCGCAAGCGCCTGTGGTGAGCGCCGCTGACGTGGTTGTGAAATCCATTAGCCAGTGGGACAGCTTTAATGGGCGGATTGAAGCGGTGGAAAGCGTCCAGCTTCGCCCCCGCGTTTCCGGCTACATTGATAAAGTGAACTACGTCGATGGCCAGGAAGTGAAAAAGGGGGAGGTGCTGTTCACCATTGATGACCGTACCTATCGCGCCGCGCTGGAGCAAGCGCAGGCGACGCTGGCGAGAGCCAAAACGCAGGCTAGCCTGGCGCGAAGCGAGGCTAGCCGCACCGATAAATTAATCAATACCAACCTGGTCTCCCGCGAAGAGTGGGAGCAGCGCCGTGCGGCGGCCACCCAGGCGCAGGCTGATATTCGCGCGGCGCAGGCGGCGGTTGACGCCGCGCAGCTTAATCTGGACTTTACTAAAGTGACCGCGCCTATCGATGGCCGCGCCAGCCGCGCGTTGATCACCAGCGGGAACCTGGTCACCGCCGGCGACAGTGCCAGCGTACTTACCACGCTGGTATCGCAGAAGACGGTTTACGTCTACTTTGACGTGGATGAGTCCACTTACCTTCACTATCAACATCTCGCCCGCAGCGGGCAGGGCGCGTCCAGTAATCATCTGGCGCTACCGGTAGAAATTGGCCTGGTTGGCGAAGAGGGATATCCCCATCAGGGCAGAGTGGATTTTCTGGATAATCAGTTAACGCCGAGCACCGGCACGATCCGTATGCGTGCGCTGCTGGATAATGCCCAGCGTCAGTTCACGCCTGGACTGTTTGCCCGCGTCCGCCTGCCGGGCAGCGCCGAATTTAACGCCACGCTAATCGACGATAAAGCGGTGCTGACCGATCAGGATCGCAAATATGTTTATGTGGTTGATAAAGATGGGAAAGCGCAGCGTCGCGACATCACGCCGGGACGCCTGGCCGCCGGCTTACGCATCGTGCAGAAAGGCCTGAATCCGGGCGATAGAGTCATCGTCGATGGGTTACAAAAAGTGTTTATGCCGGGGATGCCGGTTAACGCGAAAACCGTCGCCATGACCACCCGCGCCGCCCTTAACTGATCCCCTATCTGAGAATCCGACCCATGGACTTTTCCCGCTTTTTTATCGACAGGCCGATCTTCGCCGCGGTACTGTCGATTCTGATTTTTATCACCGGATTAATCGCCATTCCGCTGCTGCCGATCAGCGAATATCCTGACGTCGTACCGCCCAGCGTGCAGGTGCGTGCGGAGTATCCCGGCGCCAACCCGAAAGTGATTGCTGAGACCGTGGCGACGCCGCTGGAAGAGGCGATCAACGGCGTTGAAAACATGATGTACATGAAATCCGTCGCCGGCTCTGACGGCGTACTGGTGACTACCGTTACCTTCCGCCCGGGTACCGATCCCGATCAGGCGCAGGTTCAGGTGCAAAACCGGGTCTCGCAGGCCGAGGCTCGTCTGCCGGAAGATGTGCGGCGTTTAGGCATCACCACGCAGAAACAGTCGCCGACTCTGACGCTGGTGGTGCATCTGTTTTCGCCCGGCGGTAAATACGATTCCCTGTATATGCGCAACTATGCCACGCTAAAAGTGAAGGATGAGCTGGCGCGACTGCCCGGCGTCGGGCAGATTCAGATTTTTGGCTCGGGCGAATACGCGATGCGCGTCTGGCTCGATCCCGACAAGGTAGCGGCGCGCGGGTTGACCGCCTCGGATGTGGTGACGGCGATGCAGGAGCAAAACGTCCAGGTTTCCGCCGGGCAATTGGGCGCCGAGCCGCTGCCGCAAGAGAGCGACTTCTTGATCTCCATTAACGCCCAAGGGCGCCTGCATACCGAAGAAGAGTTTGGCAATATTATCCTGAAAACGGCGCAGGACGGCTCGCTGGTCCGCCTGCGCGATGTGGCGCGTATTGAAATGGGTTCCGGTAGCTATGCGCTGCGCTCCCAGCTGAATAATAAAGACGCGGTTGGGATTGGTATCTTCCAGTCTCCGGGGGCCAACGCTATCGATCTGTCCAACGCGGTGCGCGCTAAAATGGACGAGCTGGCGAAGCGTTTTCCGCAGGATATGCAATGGGCGGCTCCTTACGATCCGACGGTTTTCGTTCGCGATTCCATTCGCGCGGTCGTGCAAACGCTGCTGGAAGCGGTGGTGCTGGTCGTGCTGGTGGTGATCCTGTTCCTGCAAACCTGGCGCGCGTCGATTATTCCGCTGATCGCGGTGCCGGTCTCGGTAGTGGGGACGTTCAGCATCCTCTACCTGTTAGGCTTTTCGCTAAATACCCTCAGTTTGTTCGGCCTGGTGCTGGCTATTGGGATCGTGGTGGATGACGCCATCGTGGTGGTGGAAAACGTTGAGCGAAATATCGAAGAAGGATTGGCTCCGCTTGCCGCAGCGCATCAGGCGATGCGTGAAGTTTCCGGGCCGATTATCGCTATTGCGCTGGTGCTGTGCGCGGTGTTCGTGCCGATGGCGTTCCTCTCCGGGGTCACCGGTCAGTTCTACAAACAGTTTGCGGTGACGATTGCGATTTCCACGGTGATCTCCGCCATCAACTCGCTGACCCTCTCTCCGGCGCTGGCCGCTCTGCTGCTTAAGCCGCACGGTGCGCCGAAAGACATCCCGACCCGGCTTATCGATCGTCTGTTCGGCTGGATTTTCCGTCCATTTAACCGCTTTTTCCACCGCAGTTCGAACGGCTATCAAGGGCTGGTGGGGAAAACGCTCGGGCGCCGCGGGGCGGTTTTTGTGGTCTATCTGCTGTTGCTTTGCGCCGCCGGCGTCATGTTTAAAGCCGTCCCTGGCGGGTTTATTCCCACCCAGGATAAGCTCTATTTGATTGGCGGCGTGAAAATGCCGGAAGGCTCTTCGCTGGCGCGCACCGATGCGGTGATCCGCAAAATGAGCGAAATCGGAATGAATACCGAAGGCGTGGATTATGCGGTGGCGTTTCCCGGTCTTAACGCGCTGCAGTTCACTAATACGCCGAATACCGGGACGGTCTTTTTTGGCCTGAAGCCGTTCGACCAGCGTCAACATACGGCGGCGGAAATTAACGCTGAGATCAACGCAAAAATTGCGCAAATCCAGCAGGGCTTTGGCTTCTCTATTTTACCGCCGCCGATTTTAGGACTGGGCCAGGGGTCCGGCTATTCGCTCTATATTCAGGACCGCGCCGGTCTTGGCTATGGCGCGCTGCAAAACGCGGTGAACGCGATGTCCGGTACCATTATGCAGACGCCGGGGATGCATTTCCCCATCTCAACCTACCAGGCTAACGTTCCGCAGCTGGATGTGCAGGTCGATCGCGATAAGGCCAAAGCCCAGGGCGTGTCGCTGACCGATCTGTTCGGTACGCTACAAACCTATCTGGGATCGTCTTACGTCAATGATTTTAACCAGTTCGGGCGGACCTGGCGGGTGATGGCGCAAGCCGACGGGCCGTTCCGCGAAAGCGTGGAAGATATTGCCAATTTGCGTACCCGGAATAATCAGGGCGAAATGGTACCGATCGGCAGTATGGTGAATATCCGTACCACCTATGGGCCGGACCCGGTGATTCGCTACAATGGCTATCCGGCGGCGGATCTGATTGGCGATGCCGATCCGCGCGTACTCTCATCCTCGCAGGCGATGGCGCAGCTGGAGGCGATGTCGCAGCAGATACTGCCGAACGGCATGAATATCGAATGGACGGATCTGAGCTTCCAGCAGGCGACTCAAGGCAATACGGCGTTGATCGTCTTCCCTGTGGCGGTGCTGCTGGCTTTCCTCGTGCTGGCGGCGCTGTATGAAAGCTGGACGCTACCGCTGGCGGTGATCCTTATCGTACCGATGACCTTACTCTCTGCGCTGTTTGGCGTCTGGCTGACCGGCGGCGATAATAACGTATTCGTGCAGGTGGGGCTGGTGGTGCTGATGGGGCTGGCCTGCAAAAATGCGATTCTGATCGTCGAGTTTGCCCGCGAGCTGGAGCTCCAGGGAAAAGGGATTATGGAAGCGGCGCTGGAAGCATGTCGCCTGCGTTTGCGCCCGATCGTGATGACCTCCATCGCCTTTATTGCCGGGACGATTCCGCTGATACTCGGCCACGGCGCAGGCGCGGAAGTGCGCGGCGTCACCGGGATCACGGTGTTTTCCGGTATGCTGGGGGTTACGCTGTTTGGTCTGTTTCTGACGCCGGTGTTTTACGTGACGCTGCGTCTATTCGTGACGCGCGGTAAAGCGGTGAAGGACGTGATGCCTGCGTAGGACAGGCTGCCGCAGTGAAGAAAAACCGCTTTCCCTGTGAAGGCGGTTTTTTGCCATAAGCAACGGATTAGTGCGATTTGTTGTGCTGGGTACAGATTTCAGGAACCGGATCGCAGCCGCTGGTGTCGGCTTTTTTGACTTCTTCCAGCGCACTGGCCACGGTATGGCGAGCTAAAACCTCTAACGAAGCCTGCTCTGCTTCATCGGCGACAGATTTGAAGTACCAGCACGCGTTGGCGCTCACCACGCAGCGGGCAGGGATGTCGGGACGTGACGCCCACAGCTTTTTATCTTCGATGACGGATACGTAGATATCGCGCAGGGTAATCTCTTCCGCCGGGCGACCAAGATGGATAGAGCCGTTGCGGCCAAGCGTTGAGACGATGATACCGTCACGCGTGAGCGGAACCATCAATTTGCGGATAAAGCTCGGATTGGCTTTCAGACCGTAGGCCAGAATCGCACTCGTTGAGCGTTCGCCCGATTGCTCCGCCATCGCTACGCTGAGGACCATCTGCAAAGCTGTCGGGAAGCGGTAATCTAACATTTTCTTGTCCTGGGTTGCGGTGAATCTTGTTCTTTTTGGCACCGCAGAGGTGAGTAATCAATAAACAACAATATACCAAATACGGTATTTTTTTTGAAGTCATCAACGATTGACCTGGCGCGTAAAAAAGAGTTTCCGGTGTACCTGTGCTTTACCGCAAAGTTATGCCAGATCGCGTAAAAATGTATCGGTGAAGGGCAGGATGATCAGTTTAGGGGAGGGGACAAGGTTTAGCATGGGAGCAAAGATGCCGCAGGGAATAAGCGAAAAACGAATAGTCCCCGGTCGTCCCCTGGCCCGCAAACAGCGAAGCAGGCAGGTAATTTATACGGTTTGAACGCTGACGTATAAAATATTCGATATTGCAAACTTTAAATCTACGCCACTTCTAATACACATCAGTATTCAGTCAATGACTGTAGCAAAAATAAGATTATTCTAGCGAGGTTGGGCACTATGTACCCATCAAGGATATTTCCACGAATAATGCATCTGCATTAATATTCTCATTATTTACAGGTGGTTACGCTTGCCTGATAATATTTTTGGCGAGAAAAATGGTTAAAATGGAATCCTCTACTAAAATCAAATTGTTGATTAAATTCATACACTGTTCATTCGTATTAATTTAGATGATTGGCTTTTGTCTATCGCCCGAAATTGCAGCGGTGAATGATAGCTGCTGACGATAATTACTTAGTTCGATATTGCCATAAGTCTGGCAGGTAAACTTCTGCCCTGGACGTTTGTGCATAACGAGTTCGGGGTTAAAAAGTTATTTCAAAGGACAACGTAAATGACGCATATCTACGAATCTACCAATATTAGTAATCAGGAAACAGCCAGACCTTTGCCTGTCGGCGGGGTAAATAGCGCGAGCGCGGTATCATGGGGAGCAATATTTGCAGGCGCAGCCGCAGCGGCTTCGCTGGCGTTGATGCTGCTTATGCTTGGCGCAGGCTTAGGCCTGACGTCCATTTCTCCGTGGGAAAATCACGGTCTGGCAGCAGGTACCGTGGGTATTGTCGCCATTGCCTGGCTGACGTTTACCCAAATTGTGGCGTCAGGAATGGGGGGATATCTGGCCGGGCGTTTGCGTACCAAATGGGTTGATACTCATACCAATGAAATCTATTTTCGCGATACAGCGCATGGTTTTCTGACCTGGGCCGTTGCATTGCTGGTATCGGCTGTGCTTTTGACCACCACTATCAGCTCTCTCATCGGCGGCAGCGCAAAAGTGATTGGCTCCGTTGCCGGGGGCGCGACGGCAACCGCGATGAGTAACGCGGGAGACGAATCTTCCGTGCTGTCGAAGTCATCGATGGAATATTTTACCCGCTCGCTGTTCCGGTCGACCGCTTCCGCTCCGGCAGATAACGGCGGACTTCCGGCTAATTCATCAGGTAATGACGCGATGGCAATGAATCAGCCCGTACCGCCAAAGGCCGAATCTCCAGCGCAATTAGCAGAGGTTACGGGTATTTTTGCTAACAGCATTTATACTGGCGCGCTTCCACAGGAAGATCTGACTTATGTAGCGCAGTTAGTTTCGCAGAATACCGGCATCAGTCAGCAAGAGGCCGAGCAGCGGGTTCAGGCTGTTTATGATAAAGCGCAGGCCAATTTGAAAGAGGCAAAAGATAAAGCACAGCAGGCCGCAGATGCTGCCAGAAAAGCCACGAGCTACGTTACCCTGTGGTCATTTATTTCTCTGTTAATCGGCGCATTCGTTGCCAGCCTCTGTGCAACCTATGGCGGCCGTCAGCGTGACTTATAATTTCTAACACTCATTATTCAGGAGGAACCTATGCGTTCAATATTGCTTTTCTTTCTGGGCGTGCCTATCCCAATCATTATTTTGATCGCGTTATTTGTGCACTAACGATTTTCCGGCCCCGCAGGAATAATTGTTAAGAAAATACTGACCTTGCGCACATTACCGCTAAAGCATAAATGCCCTTTGAGGGCATTTATGCTTTTTATCAGGCGCTCAGCGGAGCCTGCTGCGCGTCACCTGAATCTCTCCATGATGTTCACTATCAATCACACCCGCAGTGAATTAGCGTTCACGACTTGCCATCATCAGCGCCAGGTCGACGAGGCGATTAGAGAATCCCCATTCGTTGTCGTACCACGCCAGAATTTTGACCATATTGCCGCCAATCACCAGCGTTGACAGACCGTCGATAATCGACGAGCGCGGGTCGCCCCGGTAGTCGCTGGAGACCAGCGGTTCATCGCTATAGCCGAGGATACTTTTCAGTGGCCCCGTCGCGGCGGCTTCGCGAAAGGCATTATTCACCACTTCGCTTGTCACATCTCGCTCAAGCGTGACGGTCAGGTCGACAATGGATACCACCGGAACGGGGACGCGCAGCGAATATCCCGTCAGGCGGCCCTCCAGCGCAGGAATAACTTTGCCCAGCGCCTTCGCGGCACCGCTGGAGTACGGTACGATCGACAGCGCAGCGGCGCGGGCGCCACGCAGATCTTTTTCCGGCTGGTCGTGCAGCGCCTGGCTGTTGGTATAAGCGTGGGTCGTGTTCATCAGGCCATGCTTGATCCCAAAATGCTGGTGCAGAACCTGGGCGGCAGGCGCCAGACCGTTGGTGGTGCAGCTACCGTTACTGACCACGTAGTGCTTATCCGGGGAGTAGAGGCCATCGTTAACGCCCATCACGATAGTTAAATCATCGTTTTTACCGGGGGCGGAGATAATCACGCGCTTCGCGCCACCGCTGTGGATATGCACCGCCGCCTTGTCGCGCTCGGTGAAGAAGCCTGTGGCTTCAATCACGATATCGACTTCACGCTGACGCCACGGGATATTTGCCGGATCGCGTTCGCTGAATACGGTAATGGGTTTACCATCAACCACAAGCTGCCCCTCGCTGGCGGTGACGTCGGCGTCGAGTTTACCGAGCAGCGAGTCGTATTTCAGTAAATGCGCCAGCGTCTTACTGTCTGTCAGATCGTTAATTGCCACAATCTCAATATCCGGATTGCCCAGTGCAGCACGCAGTACGTTGCGTCCGATACGACCAAAACCGTTAATACCGACCTTAACCATAATCCACTCCTTATTGATTGGCTCTGGAGTCAATGTAGGCCGGGCGTTTGATGGCGTAAATGACAAAAAAGGATCACTTTACGCCATTCTGCGGCTGTGAAACCGCTGGCGATATTCGCCGGGCGTGAGATGAAGCTGTTTTTCAAACAGCCGTCGCAAATTAATGCTACTGCCAAATCCCGTTTGTTCGGCGATACGCTCCAGCGTGTCGCTGGTCTGCTCCAGACGCTGCCGGGCAGCGGCCAGACGAGCTTCCGCGACGTAACGCGCCGGCGAAGCGCCGGTTTCCCGGGTAAACACGCGGGTGAAATTTCGCGGACTCATGGCGACTTTTTCCGCCAGCTTATCCACGCTGAGGTCGGCGGTGAGGTTTTCGAGCAACCATGCCAGCAGATCGTTAATCGGGCCCAGGGTGGTAGTCTGCTGAAGATTGTAGCGGCTAAACTGCAGCTGGCCTCCGGGGCGACGCAGATACATGACGAAGTCCTGGGCGATATCGCGCGCCAGGCTGAAGCCGTAATCTTCTTCAACCAGCGCCAGCGTAAGATCAAAGCCGGAACTGACCCCGCCAGAGGTCCAGATATGTTCGTCCTGAATATAGAGCGGACCGCCCTCGACGCGGACCAGCGGGAATTCCGCCTGCATGGTTTCCAGCAGCTTCCAGTGGGTAGTGGCCCGTCTGCCGTCCAGCAGTCCGGTTTGCGCCAGCAGCATTGCACCACCGCAAATGGAAGCAATACGGCGGGCATGGGGAGCGGCAAGGCGCAGCCAGTCAACCACCGCAATCCCTTCCTGCGGGTTTTGACCTCTGCCGGTAATGATGATCGTATCGAGGGGCTCGCGAGGGTCTATCTCATGCAGGCGATGATCGGCCAGCAAATTTAAACCGGACTGACCATGGATCACCTGATGCGGTTGAGTCGTCGCCAGCCGTACCTGGTAACCGATCTCACTGGCGCCTTGCGGATGCAGGCGGTTAGCCTGCATCAGAATGTCGGCAATACCGGCGGACTCAAACAGCATGCCGCCATCCGGGACAATAATGAGTATTTTCTTCATGTCCTGAAAAGTAATCTTTTTACATAATAAGTCAACAGGACGGATGGGGAAGGGGGCAATCTTACGTGCCTGAGAGACGGTATTTTCAGCCAGATGATGGTTGACGTTGCCCGAGCGGTGTCGCCTGCTGAGGTAGATCTGCTGGAAAAGAGGGCAGAATGTCCGCTATTAGCGAAAAGCAGACTTTGCTTTTAGCTGTAATCTAAGTGTGTGCGCATTGAAATTGGTATCCCTAAGTGCACATAAAGCTATTTAGTTTAAGTTAACCTACCTCTGAAGCTGGGTACATAAAACACCTAAACACCTGGAACGTAATTTGTCCTGTTTGCATCGTAAGTTGTCCCGCGGACTTATTACCCCAAAGAAGTTACATATCTACACTGGCCTCCGTTTAAAATATCGAGTCCGGGTAGTTTATGAGTACGAAAATCCTCCTTTTTCCCGTTTTACTGGTCGTTTCACTTAACGCCGCCGCGTCGTCCACATGGGTGGACAACCGCTACGCGCACATTACGGGATCAGAGAAAAACCAGTACAAAATCGGTGGCGGTCATACCTTTGACAATGGCGCCACAGTACGTGCCGCCTGGCTGTATGACGCAGGCAAGAACTTCGATCAGTTTAAAAGCAGCTTCCAGGAGTACGAGGGCTGGTATCCCCTCAACCTCAGCCCTGACTGGACGTTGTCGCCAGGCTTACTCAGTGACGTGGACCAGACGGGAACGAAAATTGCGCCCTATGCCATGCTTGAATACCGTGTCTCCGGCGATCTAATTGTGGCGGGGCGTTATCGCTATAACCACATGACGCACAAAGACGTAAACATCAATGGAGAGATGGAGTATAACGACTCCCACCTTCTTGACGTCTTCGTGAACTATCAGGCCACGGATAAATTATGGCTTCAGCTGAACCCCGAATTTTCTATTAATGCTGGTGACTTCAGGTCGCCTAACGGGAAAAGAACGCACTGGGAGCCCAATATTGCCGCGCACTACCAGCTGAATAAACACTGGAGACCTTTTGCAGAGCTGGGTTGGCTGGACCGGGATGAAAACCATGATAACCAGGTCCGCGTACGCATCGGGATCCGTTATTTCCTGCCGTAATAGCGTCGCGCTCTGGTCGCCATCGTTACCCGTCATATTTTGTATGTTGCGCTTTATAACTGACCTGATTTCATCGCACCTTGTCCCGCAGGCCTCTCACCTCTGCTGACACACCTCCCTATACTGGCTCTCACTGAAGACTTGAAGGCACTGCGGTGCCAGCCATTACCGAACAGGATTATTATGAAACTGACACAAGTACGAAACGCCACCCTTTTTATTGAGTATGCCGGCACCACCTTCCTCATCGATCCGATGCTTGCTGAAAAAGATGCCTGGGACGGCTTTGCCGGGACGGCGCGTTCGCATATTCGTAACCCGATGACCGCCTTGCCGATCGCGACAGAATCGCTGGTCAATGCTGATATCGTCATCGTGACCCATACTCATATGGACCACTGGGATGAGGCCGCACAGAAGCAGATTCCTTCAAACAAGCTGATCTACGCCCAGCACGAGGCTGACGCAGAACTGATCCGCTCCCAGGGGTTCACCAACGTTCGCGTGCTGCAGGATGACAACGTGTTCACCCACGGTCTGACTATCCATAAGGTCGAAGGCCAGCACGGCAGCAACGAAGCCTACGCGGTTCCGCACCTGGCTGAAGGTCTGGGCGATGCCTGTGGTCTGGTGTTTACCCATCATGATGAGAAAACGCTGTATATCGCCGGTGACACCGTCTGGGTGAAGCCGTACCTGAAAGCCCTTCAGCGCTTTAAACCTGACGTGGTGGTTCTCAATACCGGCGACGCGCACATTGACGACTATGGCCCGATTATCATGGGCGCCCGTGACACGCTGCGCACGCTTCAGGCCCTGCCTGAGACAACGGTTGTGGCCTCACACATGGAAGCCATTAACCACTGTCTGCTGACCCGCCAGGAGCTGCGCGAGTACACGCAGCAGAGTGGCATTGAAGAGAAGGTTCTTATCCCTGAAGATGGTGATACCCTGACTTTCTGATAATACTGAACCTGCCGGGGCCGCCCTCTGTCCCGGCAGACTGACGCTGAGGACCGCCATGTCATCATTATCCGTCGCCGTGGTTGCCACACCCGGTGTTAGCCCTTTCCATTTCTCCATTCCCTTCATGATTTTCGCCCAGGCCGTCGAGCCCGGACTGTTCAGCGTCAGCGTCTGTGCCGACGCGCCAGGTCAGGTCCGTTCCGACATGGGCTTTACCATTGATGTTCCGCATGGCCTTGAGCCGCTACGCACAGCTGACATCATTGTCATCCCGTACTGGTCTCATCCTGAAGAAAAGCCCGATGAGCGCCTGCTCGCCGAACTGAGGGATGCGTGGGCGCGCGGCGCCGAAGTCGTGGGGTTGTGTCTGGGGGCCTACGTTCTGGCCTACGCCGGGCTGCTCGACAACCGGCGGGCGGCGACCCACTGGGAGTTTGAGCATGATTTCAGAAAGCGTTTCCCCCTTGTGCATCTGGACAGTAATGCCCTGTACACCACGGACGAGCGTCTTATCACTTCGGCCGGCACCGCTGCGGGTATCGACTGCTGTCTGAATATCGTGCGGGAACGCTACGGCAGCAGCGCAGCTAACCACGCTGCGCGCAGAATGGTGGTCCCTCCCTACCGTGAAGGTGGCCAGGCCCAGTTTATCGAACATCCGGTACCGACCAACACGCGTGATGAGAAAATCAACGAGCTGCTCGACTATATCCGGCGTAATCTCGAAAAACCACACGATCTGGACGCGCTGGCGGGATTCGTGAACATGAGTCGCAGGACGTTTACCCGCCACTTCCTGAAGGCGACAGGGGTAACCGTCGGCGAGTGGATCAACGCCCAGCGCCTGCAGCGCAGCCAGGAGCTGCTTGAGACAACCAGCGCCAGCATCGAGAGCGTTTCCGAGCTGGCCGGTTTCCAGTCTCCGGTGTCGTTCCGCCAGAGTTTCAAGGCTCGTTTTAACGTCAGCCCCAGCGAATGGCGGAGGGCGTTCCGCGGGCCTGAGCCCCTTGCCTGATATCGCGCGCCTGAATAAGGGAGGATGAAGACTGTTCATCCTCCTTTTTTTATTTCACCCTGCACCGCGCCTGCAGCCCGCTCAGGGCCAGCGCGCTGAGCTCCCGCGTCGGGGCGGCACACCCTTTCGCCAGAACATGTACCCGCATGCCCCTGGCCTGTGGAGAGAGCGCCGTGTGCGTCACGCAGTGCTGCGTCATCATTCCCGTCAGCCAGATATCGGTGACGCCTGCACCGCGAAGCAACCCCTCCAGCCCCGTATTATAAAAGCTGTCCGCTTCTTTTTTTCGCAGCACCACCGCGCTACCCAGCGCACCGGCAACAGCGCTCAGGATATCCGTGCCAGGGCTGCCCGGGCGCAAGAAGGGCGCATCAGCCGCGGCAACATGCTGTATACCCACCACCATCCAGCCTTATAAGCCTGCCGGACAGTGCCGACGATTTCCGCCGCGACCTCTTCGGCACCTTCGAGCGGCCAGGCGCCGCCGGGGAAATAGTCATTCTGAACATCGATGACGATCAGTGCGTTTTTCATAGAGTCTCCTTTCTGAGGATGTCATGAGAAAGGCCCGTCAGTGAACTGACGGGCCTGCAGGTGTGTCTGGTGCCGATGGACAGATCGGCACGATGGGGTGAGGTGAGGCATTAATTTGAGGCGATGGCGGCCCGGCGACGCTGCCAGCCCAGCCAGAGAAGCGGCAGCGCCAGGACAATGACCCACGGCAGCAGCAGTTTATTCATGCTCTGCCAGCCGATGGTGTTGAGCAACGATCCTGCCGCAACCGAGCACAGCAGGGTGAACACAAACACGCTCATATCGTTAACAGCCTGTGCCACCCCTTTTTCTTTTCCACTGTAGGTTGTGGAAAGCAGGCTGGTTGCGCCGATGTAGAGGAAATTCCAGCCGGTACCGACAAAAATCAGCGCGCCGGCAAAAAGCGCCCAGCTGGTTCCCGACAAGGCCAGGCAGGCGTAGACGATCATCATTGCCACCCCGGCCAGCATAATTTTCACGGAGCCAAAGCGGGCCACCAGTCTGCCGGTAAAGAACGACGGCAGGTACATTCCCAGAACGTGCAGCTGGATAACCGAGGCGCTTTCTCCCAGCGAGTAATCATGGTGTGTCATCGCGATAGGGGTAGCGGTCATGGCCAGCACCATGATCCCGTAGGCCGAGGCTGCTGAAAACAGCGCCACAAGATAGGCCGGCTGGGTGATGACCGTCGTCCAGCGCCTGGCAGGCGGGGTATTGAAAGTCGCAGTATGGGACTCTCCCGGCACCTTCAGTCCAAGCAGCAGCAGTACGCCAATCGCTGACATCACGCCCATCAGGATAAAAGAACCGGCATACGGCGTTGAAAGCAGGTTGCTGCCCGTGCGGCCAAGCCAGGGGCCGGCAAACGCTGCCACCACGCCACCGGCAATAACCAGCGAAATGGCACGGGTACGAAATTCTACCGTGGCGACCTCACCGGCGGCAAAGCGGTAAAACTGGGCAAAGGCCTGGTAAATGCCCATCAGCAGCATGGCCAGGCAAAGCAACCAGAAAGAGTGCTGCATCATGGCGACCAAAGCGACGGCTGCAGAGACGATGCCCGATGCTGCGCCAATCAGGAAGCCTGCGCGACGGCCCACCCGGGTCATCAAAAAGGATGCGGGAAACATGACCAGAGCGGTACCGAGGCTGCCCATTGCAACCGGTATGGTCGCCCATGAGGGATCGGGCGCGAGATATAATCCGGCCAGCCCGCCAATGGTCATCAGCAGTATGGTTACCGTCTGGAATACGGCCTGCGATCCCGCCAAGATCAGGACCTGTTTGTACATATTACGCATGTGATTACTCCGTTGAATGCAGGCTGAGTGTGAAGCACGTCCTGTCGGTGCCGATGATGGTCGGTTACCTGAGGAACTCTCAGCGACGATGCAGGTATGTTAAGAGTTGCAGCCTGACGGAGTGAGAAGGTACATGGTCATCTTGCGATGAAAGCGGGCCAATCGGCCCGGCGTCATGGGGTGTATAACATGGGACAGGTCTTTTACGAGGGAAACCGCACTAAGCATGCCGGTACAATAAGGTGTCGCAGGTGAATCAGCTCTGTAAGGTATCGCGGTTTTTAGCGTCCTGTCCGGCATGCGACAGCGCTTCAGTATTCAGCTGTATCGACTGTGCCTGCTCCTTCTGAGGTTGTGCCGGCGCGCTGTCCTCTTCACCCATCACCTTCTTAAAGCCCCTGATCGATGCCCCGAGATCGGAGCCGAGAGAGCCCAGTTTTTTGGTGCCAAAAAGCAGCACCACAATGACGGCAATAATTGCCAGCTGCCAGATACTGATCCCGCCCATACGCGTTCCTCTGGTGATATAAACAAACCTCATTCAGGCGGCTGGCTGCAGCCGCCTGGCGTTGTGTCCGGCAGGATCGTCATCCTGCCCTGCCGTCAGTCTCAGACGGAAATCGTTTCACCGTCTTCCGGGATAAGTAGACGATTGTCGAATCCCATCAGCTTTGAGAATTTACGCAGATCGGCGCGCGTGACGGTGCAGTGGTTGACCGCCTCAAGGTGGCTCGCAATAAGGGTGGCGTCAGGCATGGCCTCAGCCACTTCGTTAACGTCCTCAACGCCCATAATGATGCCATCAAGGTTGGTTGCGACTGCAAAACCGGCGTTCATCACAATCACGTCCGGTTTATAGGTTTTCAGCGTTTTTCTGACGTAGCTGTTCCAGCGTGTGTCGCCGGTGAGGTACAGCGTTTCTTCACCGGTATGGCGGAAGACAATCCCGCATACGTCGCCCAGTCCTTCCCCGGCGACGGCCGTTGCTTCTTCCGTTCCGTGCCGTCCCGGCGTCCAGCTGAGTGATACGCCCTTGAAGGAGGACTCAGGCGTCAGCACCCGCACGTCCGTAAAACCCTGTGCCCGGATGCGCGCTGCATCGGCTTCGTGCTGGGCAAAGAGAGGCAGATGCTTGGGAACCAGCTTCACTGCCGCTTCGTCCCAGTGATCGCCCTGCGGATTGCCGTTGTGCGTATGGGTAACAATAACCGCATCGACGTCAAGAATGGTGTTCATCGGCGTTTTTAGCGCCACGCGCGGGTTGCGTAGTTGACTGTTTAACGTTCCCTCAAAGCCAGGGTAGGCTTCTTTTTCTGCCAGGTAAGGGTCTATCAGGAACTTAACGCCGGCATAGTTAACAATGAGCGTGGCATTACGCACTTGGGTGATCTTTATACGGCCGCTGCCGGAGCCCGCGGATACGGTTCCGGCGGTACCGGACGTGGCGGCTGTTAGGGCAGCCTGTGCTGCCGAGGTGAAGGGAATGGATGCCGCTGCGGCGGCCACAGCGCCGGTCACCGACAGCTGTATGAATTGTCTTCTGGATGTCATATCCGTTACCTCAGAGAGTATTGCAGGACAGGATCCCGTACCGGCTAACCGGGACGGGTCCGGAATATTTATCAGTTCCGCCCAGGAACGTACGTGACAGTGTCAGCGCAGCAGACATGGATGAGTCAGCCCATGCGTGGGCATTTTCCGGTTCGGATCCCGAAAGATTAGGACAAAACAACGAATGGCACCCTTTGCGACGGGTCATTAATCGATGCCTTCGGGTCAACTGCATGCGTATGTGAAGTGAAGGGATGCCAGGCGGGTTAAGCCAGGGGAATATGCCGGTAAAAAAAGCGTGTCGGGATCCTGACTTCGTACTTCACGAACTGACCCGATTACATCGAATATTGACATCAGGGCTCGTCACACAAGAATTCCCTGCCGGCGATAATAGCCCTGTACTCCGGACGCAGACTCGCCGGCTGAACCGGTAGTTCCTTCAACACCCTGTTTCAGTGATACCCATCCGCGTGGCTGTCCGCTGCGCAGGCGTGTCGCGGTCCGGGTTGTTCCAGCCTGTTCAACGTTAGCGGAGCGTAAAGTCACGCTCTGCCTGCCCGGAGGGATAACATGCCAAAAAATCTGACCCCATCCCATTCCCGTCACGCCCTGTGGGCATCGATGGCCGCCCTCTACCTTAACGGACTGCTGTATGCCGTCTGGGGCGTCAATATTGCCGTCATCAGGATCCGGTTTGACCTGTCCGAAGGCGCGCTGTCGCTGGCGCTCGCAGCCGTGGCGGTCGGGGGTATTGCCACCATGGCCATGGCTTCCCGTATCGTCACCCGTAAAGGCAGCCGCTATACCGCCATGGTCAGTGGTCTGCTGATGGGCGGCTCTGCATCGTTTATCCTGGTGATCCCACAGTTCATGCCGCTGCTTGCGCTGCTTTTTGTGTTCGGCATTTTCGTCGCTGCACACGATATTTCCGTCAACACCCAGGTCGCTTCGCTGGAGCGGCTATCCGGTAAACCTATGATTGGCGCGCTGCACGGCAGCTTCAGTGCAGGAGGACTTTCCGGTGCACTGCTGTCGAGCTACTGGCAGGGGGCCTCTTTACCTGCAGAGGCTAACTTTCTCGTGCCTGCGGCAGCGGGAGCCGCGGTCATCCTTCTCACGTGGCGATTCATGCTCCCCCGGGAGGCTGAAAGCACATATTCGGGCAGCGAGGACGCATCCGCTACAGGGCTCGCGGGCGAGTTTCACAAAGGCGTGCGTGCACGTCTGCTGTTTCTGGGCCTGCTCGCCTTCTCAGCCCTGGTTGTGGAAGGGGCTTTTTACGACTGGGCCGCGGTGTATATGCGTGAAGTGGTTAAGGCCCCGGCATCCTGGGTGGGATACGGTTACGCGGCCTTTGCCGTGGGGCTGGTCAGCGGGCGGCTGAGCGGTGACTGGATCCGCGCCCGGATTGCACATCAGCTTCTTATCGCCGTGGGCTGGATAGTGGCGGCAGGAGGGCTGGCAGCTGTACTGGCGCTGCGCTCGCCGGCGGAAGTGGTGGCCGGGTTCTTCTTTACCGGCCTCGGTATTTCAAACATCATTCCGCTGCTTTTCTCAACGGCGGCCAGGCTGGCCGTTCAGGGAGGAATGCCGGCATCCGAGGGGCTGGCCATCACCACGCGCATCGGATACATCGGCCTGCTGGCGGGGCCGTTGCTCGTCGGACCGGTTGCGGAGTTTGTCGGCCTGCGTCTGTCGCTGCTGAGTCTGGGGATCGCGCTCTCATTCACCTGTGCCGGATGGTTGCTCCTCAGCCGCCGGACCGCAGGAAAACCCTGGAACATCAGCGTAGCGTAAGGGGCTGTGTCCGGTGCTCTGGCCTGAACCCACAGAGCATTCCAGCGATTCAGGCACAACACTCAATGCCGCAGCTACTCTATGCTGCAGCGCGCGGCCAGGCCGCTCAGGGCCAGCTCGTGAAGAGCGTCCGTGGGAGCCGCGCAGGCTTCGGCAATGATGTGCATACTGAATTCCCTGGCCTGCGGGGACAATGCAGTATGGGTGATACAGTGCTGGGTCATCATACCCGTCAGGTAGACGTCGGTAATGCCTTGGTCATGCAGGAGTGCTTCCAGGCAGGTTTCATAGAAGCTGTCTGCCTGCCCCTTGCGGATCACCGGCGCATCGCCCAGGGCCTCCGCGATATGCGGATGAAGGCGTACGCCCTCGCTGTCCGGCCGGAAAAATGGCGCGTCAGGAGCTGATACGTGCTGAACGCCCACGATGAGCCAGTTCTGCTGTCTGGCATAGTCGATGGCGGTCAGGACGTTAGTGCAGGCGACGCCGGCATTCTCCAGCGGAAACGCACCCTGCGGGAAATAATCGTTCTGGACATCAATAACAATCAGCGCTTTTTTCATCTTTTCTCCTTGTAAAATAACAACGGACAGCCGGGCTTATTTGTGCCAGGCCTTCCGCAGGATCAAGCCTGGCATCAGACAGGGCAGTAAAAAAAGATGTACACGGGACACTATTCGATGGGATCGGGTCAATTGGGCGAAATGCATCAGCTGTCGACATGGGGCAGCACCAGATACCCGGACCGCTTTTTGTAAGGGGCCGGATTATTTTTTTAATAATAAATAAGGAAAGCGTAATGTTAAAAATACTCAAAACTCCGGAAGGGAAAAGGTTTCTGATGGCCGTAGCTTTGGTGTTTGTCGTTGCGGTGTGCGTGGTTTCAAAAGCAGCTTTTCAGGGCGTGGAAGACCAGTACAACCTGCCGATGGAAACATGGGATGTATCACTCTTTATTATCCAGGGCACATGGGTGGCCATTTACAGTGTTATGTTCACAATAGTGGGCTCGCTCCCTTTTGGATTTTATTTCCTGGGCCCCAAAAATGAAGAGGGTTAACGCGCTAATAAGTTTGTAACTTGATTTTAAACTCAATCGGGCCTGCTTCGTGGTGGGCTTTTTTTGCCCACCACGAACTGCTCACGGTTAATAATACGACGCCAATAACGTCCGCTTTTGGCACTCAGCTGACCTTGTGCTTAAACCATGATGGCGCTGGCAGGATAGCTGTGGATGATTGAAAGGTAACAACTAATCCAGTAGCCGTAAATGCGTTGCAATTCCCCATCTAAGGGCAGCACAACGTCCATCAATCAGGTCGAAAACTGAGTAACTCGCGTTGGGTTGTGCATACCTCGGGAAATCATCGACAGTTCCACTTTTCAGAATCGAAAGAACGCCCTGAATGACATGCCCGTGCGACACAATACATATCGTTTGATGATGGCGTTTTTTTCCCAGAGCGTATAAAAAATGCATCATACGCTGAGAGGCATATGAGAGAGACTCGCCTCCGGGCGGACAATACTCGGCATCAAGTTTGAATAACGCTTCTGCAGCATCCGGGCTGTGCTTCAGGAGCTGCGCTGTTGCCATGCCTTCAAATTGACCAAATGCTTGTTCTTTCAGGGCAGGCTCAGCTATCAGTGAGCAACAAAAGCTTTCAGCCAGGCTCTGTCCCATTTGCCAGGCACGACCAAGCGGAGAAGCGTAGACACATTCTACCCGGTAATCACACGCTGCAAACGCCGCAAGTAAGGCTGATGTCTGGCGTTTCCCCCGGGAGGTCAATGCGCTATCGCTCTGTCCTTGTAGAATCTCTCTCACATTCCACTCGGTTTCCGCGTGTCGAACAAGTATCACTTGCATCATTAAAGGGCCATGTGTGTTATTGATGAAAATGCTAAAGACCAAACCTATCCCTTTAATAGAGTAGGATGTTTCTGCTCTGGATGATAAACAGCAATAAGTGTAGCTGACCAGGATGTTCAGTCTCAGAATTGATGCATTGAACATCGTTAACCTCCACTCCTGGTCCGCAGCAGCTTTCACCACCCTGGACTTAAATTTACCCAGCGATCGCTAACGCATTATCGACTTCAATGGCCAGATAACGGACTTTATGTGATGTTCATCACATAAAAATGATCCTGATTAGAGCTCCAAAATTGTGACTCTCTGCCATACCTCCCATCTAAAAAATCCCTATCATAAACTCGAAGTTGTACATGATTGTCCATGGACAACTCTAAATGTTCAGGTGCGCACCATGAAAACATTAATAAAAAGTTCACAAATTCCGCTTTATCAGCAGGTTGTGGAGTGGATAAGAGAAAGTATCTATAGCGGGGAACTTGTTGAGGATGACCGCATACCTTCAGAGTTTCAAATCATGGATATGCTTGAGGTGAGTCGCGGTACCGTTAAGAAAGCGGTGGACCAACTGGTAAGAGAAGGTGTCCTTGTGCAAGTTCAGGGTAAAGGCACCTTTGTGAAAAAGGAAAATGTTGCTTATCCGCTGGGTGAAGGTTTGCTCTCTTTTGCAGAAGCCCTGGCAAGCCAGAAAATAAACTTCACCACCAGCGTTATTACTTCCCGGCTGGAACCAGCCAATCGTTTCGTGGCTGAAAAGCTCGGAATTCACCCGGGGCAGGATATTCTGTTTCTTGAACGCCTTCGCTCTATTGGTGATGAAAAAGTGATGTTGATTGAAAATCGTATCAACATTGAGCTTTGTCCCGGTATTGTGGATGTGGATTTTACCAGGGAAAATTTATTTCCAACGATTGAGCGATTATCTCAAAAGAAAATAAGTTTCTCTGAAAGTCGTTACGCTGCCAGACTCATTGGTAATGAACGAGGACATTTTCTGGATATTGGTGAAGATGCGCCTGTTTTACATTTAGAACAGTTAGTGTTTTTCTCCAGAGGATTGCCCGTTGAGTTTGGAAACGTCTGGCTAAAAGGCAATAAATATTATCTTGGCACCATATTGCAGCGCCGGGATGCTAACTAGTAAAGAGGGAATTATGCAGGATATTAATTTTCGTCGTCATTACGTGCGACACCTTCCAAAGGAGGTCAGCCAACAGGACATTATCAGGACTCTCGCCAGTCCACTCATTAACGATGGTATGGTCGTGTCTGATTTTGCCGATCACGTTATTGAGCGGGAAAAAAGTTTTCCAACAGGTCTGGCTGTTGAACCTGTGGGTGTCGCTATTCCCCATACCGATCACCAACATGTTCGTCAGAATGCGATCAGTATTGGGATATTGGCAGAATGCGTCAATTTCGAAGATATGGGCGGAGAGCCAGAACCTGTTCCAGTCAGGGTAATATTCATGCTTGCATTAGGTGAAAGCAACAAGCAGCTCAATATCCTGGGCTGGATTATGGATGTCATTCAGGATGGGGATTTTATGCAGCAGTTGCTGGTCATGAATGATGATGAAATTTATCAATCAATTTACATACGATTATCTGAAAGAGGTGAGTTATGAGTCAAATGATACTGTTTGTTTGTGCAACGGGTGTTGCTACTTCCACAGCCGTGGCAGAAAAGGTAATGGAATATTGTAAAGAGAATGGGCTTGATGTTAATTACTCACAAACTAATGTCGCCTCTCTCCCAAATAATACTGATGGTGCAGCTTTAGTGGTATCAACAACAAAAGTGCCTTATGAACTGGATATCCCGGTTGTTAGTGGTCTGCCAATTATTACCGGAATAGGTGAGGATAAAGTACTGGAAAAAATAATTTCAATTCTTAAAGGCCAGGCCTGATTTCATAAATATAAAACAAGATAAATTATCCAGGCGCTAACGCGAGGTCTGGTTACATCTGAATCAAGAGGTCGGATATGAATGATATAGCACACACCCTCTATACCGTTGTGCAATATGTCCTGGGGTTTGGCCCTACGGTTTTATTACCGCTGGTGCTGTTCTTCCTGGCATTGTTCTTTAAGGTAAAACCAGCAAAAGCACTTCGTTCATCGTTAATTGTCGGAATTGGTTTTGTCGGGATTTATGCCATCTTTGACATTCTCACCAGCAATGTGGGTCCGGCTGCGCAGGCAATGGTTGAGCGTACCGGTATCAGTCTTCCAGTGGTCGATTTAGGCTGGCCACCGCTGGCTGCGATTACATGGGGTTCGCCGATCGCTCCCTTTGTTATCCCGCTGACTATGCTCATTAACGTCGCCATGTTGGCTCTGAACAAGACACGCACTGTCGATGTTGACATGTGGAACTACTGGCATTTTGCTCTTGCCGGAACGCTGGTTTACTACAGCACGGGGAGTTTTGTGTTAGGGCTCTCTGCCGCTGCTATTGCTGCGATAGTCGTGCTCAAAGTTGCGGACTGGTCAGCGCCATTAGTCGCTAAGTACTTTGGTCTGGAAGGCATTTCGCTTCCCACTCTGTCATCTGTCGTCTTCTTCCCGATTGGGCTATTGTTTGACAAAATTATCGACAAAATCCCTGGTCTTAACCGTATTCATATCGATCCGGAAAGTGTGCAGAAAAGGCTCGGAATCTTTGGTGAACCGATGATGGTGGGGACAATTCTGGGTATCTCGCTGGGTATTATTGCCGGTTACGATTTTAAACATATCCTGCTGCTGGGTATCAGCATTGGTGGCGTTATGTTTATTCTCCCGCGCATGGTCCGTATCTTGATGGAAGGTTTATTACCGCTGTCAGAGGCTATCAAGAAATATCTGAATGCAAAATACCCCGGTCGCGATGATCTCTTTATTGGTCTGGATATCGCAGTAGCAGTCGGTAATCCAGCTATTATCTCCACGGCCCTGATCCTGACCCCCATCTCTGTCTTTATTGCATTTCTCCTTCCCGGCAATAAAGTCTTGCCGCTTGGCGATCTGGCAAATCTGGCTGTCATGGCTTCAATGATTGTCCTGGCTTGTCGAGGTAATATTTTCCGGGCAGTGATTACCGCGATTCCGGTGATCATCGCCGACCTGTGGATTGCGACTAAAATTGCGCCATTTATTACCGGTATGGCTAAAGACGTTAATTTCAAAATGGCCGAAGGATCAAGTGGTCAGGTATCAAGCTTCCTGGATGGTGGCAACCCTTTCCGTTACTGGCTGCTTGAGATATTTAACGGAAATATGATTGCTATTGGGCTGGTCCCGGTAATTGCTCTGATTATTTACGCTATCTTTCGTCTGACAAAAGGAACTGTCTATGCCTGATTACCGCGCCGCGCTTGTCATCGATATTGGCACAACTAACTGCAAAGTCAGCTGTTATTCCTGTCATGACGCGTCAGTTTTGGATGTCCGCAAATTTCCTACACCTACCAGGGCGTCGGAGAAAGGCGGGGTAGATTTCGATATCGAAGCGCTGTGGCAGGCCCTGCGGCAGGTAATGGCTGAACTGGTAGCTTCTGCACCTTTCCCGGTGAAAGATATCAGTATTGCGAGTTTCGGTGAGTCTGGTGTTTTCGTTGATGAGCACGGTGACATTCTTACCCCGATGCTGGCCTGGTACGATCGTCGTGGTGAATCTTATCTGTCTTCGTTAAGCAAATCAGAGGCTGAAGAGCTGTACGCTATTACAGGACTTCCGCCTCACAGCAATTATTCAGCCTTCAAAATGAAATGGTTGCTTGATAACTACTCATTACATGAACGAAGAGATATTTGCTGGTTACATGCACCTGAAGTACTGCTGTGGAGAATGACGGGTGAGAAAAAGACGGAAGTCTCAATGGCTAGCAGAACGTTGTGCCTGGATGTCAGTCGACAGACCTGGTCTCGTAAAGCTGCCGGGATCCTCGGTATACCATTTGATGCGCTGGCACCATTGATAAAGCCGGGTGAAGTCGCGGGTTGGATGACCGCCACGCTCAGACAAGAGCTTGGATTCTCTCATGAAGTCAAAATCACGATTGCGGGACACGATCATATGGTCGGAGCCCGGGCATTACAGATGCAACCCGGTGAGGTGTTGAATTCTACCGGGACGACAGAGGGTATTTTGCTGCTGGATACTCAGCCAACACTCAGTGACCAGTCACGGAGGGATAAACTGGCAAACGGCTGTTATTCCGATGCTGAATTTTTCACGCTTTTTGCATCACTTCCTGTTGGCGGTTATGCGCTTGAATGGGTGAGAAAAACGTTTCGTTTGACGGATGAGGAAATTCAAACAGGCCTGGAAAAAGCACGCGAGCGCTATGTCCAGCCTTCCTGGTCTGCCGAAGACATTCCCGTGTTCATTCCTCATTTGCGGGGGTCTGGTTCGCCAAATAAAAATCGGCACACGCGCGGTCTGATTTTTGGTCTGACGGATTCACTTTCGCCAGCAACTCTGCTTGAGAGTGTCTTTATCGGTCTGGCGATGGAATTTTCTCTCTGTTATGAGTGCTTTAACATCCAGGCTGGCAGGAGTGTAAAAGTAATAGGCCCTGCGGTGAGAAACCCGTACTGGCTCCAGTTGAAGGCTGACATCCTTCAATGCCCCATTGAGGCCATTGCTTTTGATGAAGCCGTATCCGTTGGGGCATTATTGATAGCCTGCCCGGAGATTGACCCTCCCTCTGTTCCTGTGGCCGGGCGCTATATTCCTGACGTAATACGGTCGGAGAAGTTGCAAAAATATCAGCAGCAATGGCTAGCCTTTTACCGATTTAAATTAATGCAGGAAGGAGTATTTATTGGTGAGGAGGGTAATAGCTCAGTAGTTCGATAATTTCTTTACACTTTCAATATAGATATCTGGAGTTAATATGCCTTTAGTTAATGGTAGGATCCTGCTCAATTGCATTCAGGAAAAGCATGTGCTGGCTGGTGCATTTAATACAACAAACCTGGAGACGACAATTTCTATTCTTAATGCAATAGAACGCTCGGGGTTACCTAATTTTATTCAGATTGCGCCAACTAATGCGCAGCTTTCCGGTTACGATTACATTTACGAAATTGTTAAACGGTATGCTGACAAAATGGATGTCCCGGTGAGCCTGCATCTGGACCATGGTAAAACCCTGGCAGATGTTAAGCAGGCGGTAAGAGCCGGGTTTACCTCAGTAATGATTGATGGCGCGGCTTTACCGTTTGAAGAAAATATTGCTTTTACAAGAGAGGCGGTTGATTTCTGTAAATCATTTGGCGTACCCGTTGAAGCGGAACTTGGCGCTATTCTGGGTAAAGAAGACGATCACGTTAGCGAGGCTGACTGCAAAACCGAACCCGAGAAAGTCCAGCGCTTCGTTGAAGAAACAGGGTGTGACATGCTGGCAGTGTCAATCGGCAATGTCCACGGACTGGAAGATATCCCACGCATCGATATCCCGCTACTGCAACGCATTGCTTCCGTTTGCCCGGTCCCCCTGGTTATCCACGGCGGCTCTGGTATTGATGAAGAGATTCTTCGTAGCTTTGTTAATTATAAAGTGGCAAAGGTTAATATTGCGAGCGATTTGCGCAAAGCCTTTATTACTACAGTCGGAAAAGCCTGGGTGAACAATAATAACGAGGCTAATCTTGCTCGCGTAATGGCAAATGCAAAACAGGCGGTTGAAGATGATGTGTATTCTAAAATTCAGATGATGAATAAACTGCACCCTGCATTTCGCAAAGCGTGTTAAGGATCGGACATGATTAGACAAAAAGTACGCGTCATGAACAGTACCGGATTACATGCCCGACCCGCTGCAAGCCTGGCCCGGATCGTCAAAAAATACCAGTCTTCATTGATACTGGTTAATAATGACAAAGAAATCCCCATTAAAGGAATGATGAGCATTCTGGGTGCCGGTGTAAAAGGAAATACGATGATTGACCTCATTTGTGATGGACAGGATGAACTGGCCTTTATGGATGAATTAAAATCTGCCTTTGCTGCTGGTTTTGGTGAGTCCGAATAGTGTCATTCCCTTAAGAGGCGCGTGAAGTTGTGACGACTTGATGCGCCTCTTATGATCTTTTGAATCACAATCACTTAACTTATTGAATGCAGGCTTTTTTCATTAATAGAATCGACCTTCTTACTCTCTTAATGTCTCTCCACAGCGTTTAGCTTTCAGAGTATAAACTTCGGCTTCTGGCACCAGGCCGCCCACCAGCATCCATGAACTCCCGCGTTATGGTTGTGCGGGTAAAATGTATTCTTAATGTGCTGTACTATATGTTCGGGAAAAGGGCAAAGAGGATGCAATAAGATGCTGGCTTATATCACTATAGGTACAAATAACTTTCAGCGCGCCGTGGACTTTTATGACGCTATTTTTAAGGTTCTTGGCTACTCGCGATTGCCTGCCTGGACAGAAAGCTGGGCAATGTGGGGAGATGAAAATAATCCGGATGAGGTATTCAACTTCTGCATCTGTCCTCCTTTTGACCGCCATCCCGCAACGGCGGGAAACGGGACAATGTTCGCATTTCATGCAGACAATGCTGACATTGTCAGACGATTCCATGCAGCAGGTCTCCTTGCGGGAGGGGAGAGTGAAGGCGAGCCAGGTACACGCCCCGCATACGGACCCGACTTTTATGTTGCTTATCTGCGCGATCCTGACGGGCATAAGCTGGCATGCGTTTATCAGCGCTATTCTCCTGAAGCCGATAAGTTCGTAAATGAACCTTAGGGACTTCACTTAACCCATTTAACGGTTTGAGCATTGATAAAGCCTGGCGATGAAATGCGGCGTTTGCGGCGAACTCGCTCAATATCGTTTACGGCTGCCACCGTTCGCCCCGGCCCTTAGCCGCCCGGGCTAATTCACTCCCGCATTAAAGCTGCCGGGCTGATTATGGTGCCGTCCCTTAATGAGCTCACGAGAGCGGAGCGGCAGGGCATTCTTCTGAATAAGCTGAGAACGGCGATAGCCCCAGACCCTGGTTTTATCGCCGTTTAGCGTCTAAGCCACCTTACTCCTTCTTCTCGCCAAGCGTCGGCGTCTCGTCAAAGAAGTTCCACGGTTTCAGCAGCGCATGCGCCCACTCGGTCGGCATAATCGGCCACTCCTCGGCGCGGGCCACGTGGGTGGTACCGGTAGTGATCCACACGACATCATCGTGGTTGTCCAGGGATTCATCATCTTTCGCGTACTGGCCGAGGCCGGTGTCGTGAATTGAACGGTTAGGGTACTTACCTTCCGGGAAGCGTTCGGTCGGATGATAGCGGGTGACCCACAGCTGTTTATCCATAAAGCTCAGGCGATGGTAAATCCACTCATCAGGGGCAAATTTTGCCCCGGTAGCGACCGGATGCGTGCCGCCCGCGTAAGGGATAATCTGATACGACACCGGATTACCCATCCGGTTTTCCCTGGTGGTATTGCTTAGCAGACGGATGGTGCCCGGGTCAAATTTCTGCGCCGCTTTCTGCTCGCTATCAATCGTGTACTGATTGATCTGCATGGTGCTGCTGCGCGGGCCGCCGGCGGTATTCGGCTTCACTTCCGGGTCCATGGCCACCAGCGTGTTGTTCTCTCCGTCAACGTCAAGATCGAGGCGGAAGTTATAAATATGCTGGTGGGTGGTGCCGACAATATTATGGTCAATCAGCGTGCCGTAGCGGGTGTCCTCTTTGGCGCTCGGGTCATGCATAGTCTTCGCTTTCACGCCTTTGACCGCTTCGATGCCGGTGGCTCCGGCGTCAATGCCGATTGTGCCGTTTTCGTGGAATACCCAGTCAAAGATATAGTCGTAGTTGCCGACGGTACTGATCCAGCGCACCACCAGTTCGCGGCGCTCGGTACTGACGTTCGGCTTGCCCATCTCTTGATGTTTATACTCCGGCCCGGCGTAGCGTTCGAAAATAGCGATCGCGCGCGGAATGGTAGTGGGTGTGCCGGTATAGTCGGCGATGGTTTCATCCAGCAGGACCGCGTTGGACGGCGCGTCTTTACCGCGGACGATAGGTGAGGTCAGGGTGCCCATGCCGTAGTCGCCGGAATCGAGATAGGCCTTAAAGTACCAGCCCACGTCCGGGTCGCCGTAGGGCACGATCATTCCACCGAGCGATCCTTCGTACATCACCTGACGTTTCTTGCCGTTATCGTTATATGTCACGGTGGAGAGAATCGGCCCAACGCGGGAGTTCATGCGCAGGTGGAAATCCCAGTTTTGCCAGTGGATCATATCGCCGGTAATGGTGTAGTTTTTGCCTTCCGGCTCGATGATATCGAGGGGTTTAACCTTCGGTGCCACGCGGTCGCGCCCGTCATAGGGGCGGGCTGCCATCGGTACCGGGATCGTCGGACCTTCTTCAATTTTAATAATCTTCTTCTGTTCGAGGTCGACTACCGCGACCAGATTTTCAATCGGATGCGCCCAGTAGTTACCGTCGCCAACGTCAAGATAGCTCACCACTTTCAGCAGCCGCGCATCCTGTTTGAGGCCATCTTTGCCGTCGAAGTAGCCGACGGTTAGCGGGGTGGTAATCACCTTGCTCGGGTCGTCGATGCCGTGTTTTTTTAACACTTCGGCAAATTCGCTGCTGGCGTTGATGATGTTCTGCACGCTAGCGAAATCGTCCAGCAGTACCATGCCGTGGGCCTCTTTAATCGGCGTCCATGAGAGGACCTTCTTATTCCGGAGATCGACTACGGCTTCAATGACGTGCTTGCCATCGAGCATAATCACGTCGGCAGCGCGAGGGGCGTCGACCGGTGTGTCCTGAAGAGCAAAGGCCCAGACGGCGGCTTTATCGGGCTCGCGCAGGGAGACTTCGCTAAAGCGAGTATTAGGTTTGAAATCCGCAGCGGCTTTAACGATAGCGACCGCTGCGCTGATTTCCGCCGCTGACAGCGAATTCAGCGGATGCGGGCGTTTTTCCACCTGAAAGGTCTGATCGAGACCGGACTGGAAGACATCGTTGATGAAGGTGTCAGAAACCCATGCTTTGCCGTCTTTCATCACTACCGGCACCTGCAGCTCCAGGGTTTTACCATTGACGATGGCCGTTTTCGCCCCTGGTTTTACCTTTACGTAAGCGCCGTCTTTAATCAGGGTAAACATCTGCGCGTAGTCATCCCACTGAACGTCCGCGCCAAAATCCTGCAGGGTTTTATCCATCGGGACCATATGCGCTTCGCCGCCGTGGGCGAACGCCGGGCCTTGCCAGGCGCAAAACAGGGCGACAGCCAGCGCCAGAGCCGTCTTGCGGGGGGAAAGAATCGCCATTGTGACCTCACCTTATTGTTGTGTTGTGCAGTGCCGCTGCGAATGTCGGCTTGTCTATCGTTAAGCTAACAGCGGTCAGCGCCGGGGCGTTTGCCTGCTTTTGCCAGGTTGTTTGTCAGTTTTGCCAGTTATAAAAAATGCCTCCGCAGAGGCATGAAGATGGCGATAAAGATGGGAGAATTTCTAATATTTACCCGGCAAAATCCCCCTGCTGGCGGGCCACCAGGGTCAGAATGGAGTAGAGGGCGACCGCCTGCTGGTGCTGATTAAAAATCTCTACCGCCCACTCAACGACGCCGGTCGCTTTCTCTTCAGCGTTGCGCTGACGTTTCACCGTTTTACGCTTGCAGGTCAGGCGTACCTGGATGGTATCGCCCGGCTTCACCGGCTCGATGAAGCGCAGATTCTCCATCCCGTAGTTGGCGATCACCGGGCCGACCCCGGCGTCAACAAACAGCCCGGCAGCGGCGGAAATCAGGAAGTAGCCGTGCACCACGCGTTCGCCGAAAATCGACTCCGCCGCGGCAATCTTATCCATATGGGCGTAAAAGTGATCGCCGCTCAGGCAGGCGAAGTTGACGATATCCGCCTCGGTCAGCGTGCGGCGCGGAGTCAACAGGCTGTCGCCCGGCTGGATCTCCTCGAAATATTTGCGGAACGGGTGAATGCGGTCTTCCACCACCTGCGCGCCGCGCACCCACTGCTGGCCGATAGCGGCGAGCATCGTTGGGCTACCCTGAATCGCGGTGCGCTGCATATAGTGCTTCACCGCCCGCAGGCCGCCCAGCTCTTCACCGCCGCCGGCGCGCCCCGGACCGCCGTGTACCAGCTGCGGCAGCGGGGAGCCGTGGCCGGTGGACTCTGCGGAAGACTCTTCGTTCAGTATCTGAATACGCCCGTGGGCGCGGGCGGCGCCGAGAATAAACGCGCGCGCCAGTTTTCCGCTGGCGGTGACCAGCGTGCCTGCCAGGCTACCTTCACCGGCCCGCGCCAGGGCCATCGCATGCTCGACGCTCTGATAGGGCATCAGAGTAGCCACGGGGCCGAACGCTTCAATGGCGTGTACCGCCGGGGTCTCATCCGGCTGTGGGCAGAACAGCAGCGTCGGCGGGAAGAATGCGCCCGCGGCGTTGAGATCCGCGCGACCACCCAGCAACACTTCACATCCCGCTTCGATCAGACGGTTTACATTATCCTGTACGTCCTGACGCTGTTCGTGGTTGACCAACGCGCCCATCTTAACGCCTTCCTGCGCCGGGTCACCGAACGCCACTTTTTGCAGGCGCGCAACCAGCGCGTCGCTCACCGCTTTAACCTGTGCCTGCGGCACGATAATACGGCGGATGGCGGTGCACTTTTGCCCGGCCTTCGCCGTCATTTCTCGTACCACTTCGCGAATGAACAGCGCGAACTCCGGCTGCTCCGGCGTGACGTCGTCACCGAGTACGCAACAGTTTAGCGAATCCGCTTCCATGGTGAAGGGAATGGACTTCGCGACCAGGTTGGGATGCACCCGCAGCTGCTGTCCGGTATGGGCCGAGCCGGTAAAGGTGACAACATCCTGGCTATCGAGATGGTCGAGCAGATCGCCCGCGCCACCGCAGATCAGGCTGATTGCGCCCACCGGCATCAGTCCGCTATCGACAATCATTTTAACCATCGCCTGAGTCAGCTGCGCGGTAGCGGTAGCCGGTTTGATGATGGCGGGCATCCCGGCAAGCCAGGTGGGCGCCAGCTTTTCCAGCATGCCCCAGCAGGGAAAGTTAAAAGCGTTGATATGCACTGCCACGCCGGACTTCGAGGTCAGCACGTGGCGGGCGGCGAAGCCTCCCTGTTTTGATAGCGGAATCAGCTCATCTTCCGGCCACAGGGTATCGTCCGGCAGCTCGCGGCTGCCAAGGCTGGCGTAGGTGAAAAGGGTGCCAATGCCCCCTTCGATATCCACCCAGCTGTCGGCACGGGTAGCGCCGGTTTCGGCAGAGATTGTATACAACGCCGCCTTCTGCTCCAGCAAATATCTGGCGACCGCCTTCAGCATTGCGCTGCGCTCAATAAAGGTCATCGCCTCCAGCGCTTTGCCGCCGCGCTCAATCGCGAAGCGTCGCGCCTGCGCCATATCCAGACCCTCGCTGGTGACTTCCCATAGCGCTTCGCCGCTGATGGCGTGATGGATAGTGCGCGCATGGCCCCGGCCGGTCTGCCACGTGCCGGACAAGTAGCTGGCTAACTGCTGCATGTTTCATCTCCAGATGTGTTACGTGAAATATCTATAAATAGTTCTTTGGTGAATCATAAAAAGCAAGCCTGTATTTAATAATTTATTAACATTGTGATCGGTGGCGATCTGCTTTGATCACTTAATCTATTGTTATTTATGGGGTTTACAAATGCTTTTGCGGTAGCTATCACAAAAAGAACAAACAAAATTTGTGGTTTTATTTAACCTGAATGTAACTTTTATAAAACAAAGTGATTCGAAAATTATTTATAGTCGAATTTATTGGAATCATAAAAGGTGATGACGTGACAGAAGAACAACGCTTTGACCAGCGCATCGCGCAGGAGACGGCCATCGAACCGCAGGACTGGATGCCGGAAGCCTACCGCAAAACGCTGATCCGCCAGATTGGTCAGCACGCGCATTCGGAAATCGTCGGCATGCTGCCGGAGGGCAACTGGATAACTCGCGCGCCAACCCTGCGCCGCAAAGCGATTCTGCTGGCGAAAGTGCAGGATGAAGCCGGGCACGGTCTGTATCTCTACAGCGCCGCGGAAACCCTCGGCTGCGCCCGCGAAGATCTGTATCAGAAGATGCTCGACGGCAAGATGAAGTACTCCTCCATCTTCAACTACCCGACCCTGAGCTGGGCGGACATCGGCGTAATCGGCTGGCTGGTGGACGGCGCGGCCATCGTCAATCAGGTGGCGCTGTGCCGTACCTCCTACGGACCCTATGCCCGGGCGATGGTCAAGATCTGCAAAGAGGAGAGCTTTCATCAGCGCCAGGGATTCGAAGCCTGCATGGCGCTGGCGCAGGGTAGCGACGCGCAGCGGCAGATGCTGCAGGACGCCATCAACCGTTTCTGGTGGCCGGCGCTGATGATGTTCGGTCCGAACGACGATAACTCGCCAAACAGCGCCCGCAGCATGGCGTGGAAAATCAAGCGTCACTCCAACGATGAGCTGCGCCAGCGCTTTGTCGATAACACCATTCCGCAGGTGGAAATCCTCGGCATGACCGTACCCGACCCGGATTTACAGCGGGATGAAGCCACCGGCCACTACCGCTTTGGCGCCATCGACTGGCAGGAATTTAACGAGGTCATTGCCGGACGCGGGATCTGCAACCACGAACGTCTGGCCGCTAAACGCAAGGCGTGGGAAGAGGGCGCATGGGTGCGGGAAGCCGCGCTGGCGCATGCGCAAAAACAGCAGGCTCGCGACGCCGCATAAGGAGAAGAAAGATGAGCAATAACTATTGGCCTTTATATGAAGTGTTCGTTCGCAGCAAACAGGGACTGTCACACCGCCACGTCGGCAGTCTGCACGCCGCCGATGACCAGATGGCGCTGGAAAACGCCCGCGATGCCTATACCCGCCGCAGCGAAGGCTGTTCGATTTGGGTGGTGAAGGCCAGCGAAATCGTTGCCTCGCAGCCTGAAGAGCGCGGTGAATTTTTCGATCCGGCGGAGAGCAAAGTCTATCGCCATCCCACCTTCTACACCGTGCCCGACGGCATGGAACATATGTGAGGCGACGATGAAAAACGATAATCCCGTTGCAGCTTATGCTCTGCGCCTCGGCGATAACGGCCTGGTGCTGGCCCAGCGTCTGGGCGAGTGGTGCGGACATGCGCCGGAGCTGGAGATCGATCTGGCGCTGGCCAATATCGGTCTCGACCTGCTGGGGCAGGCGCGCAATTTCCTCAGCTATGCCGCTGAACTGGCTGGCAGCGGCGATGAAGACACCCTGGCCTTTGGCCGCGACGAGCGTCAGTTTCGCAATTTGCTGCTGGCGGAGCAGCCCAACGGCAACTTTGCCGACACCCTTGCTCGCCAGTTTTTTATCGATGTCTGGCACGTAGCGCTGTTCAGCCGCCTGGTCGGCAGTCGCGATACGCAGCTCGCCGCCATCGCCGCCAAAGCGTTAAAAGAAGTGCGCTACCACCAGCGCTTTAGCCGTGGCTGGCTGGAGCGCCTGGGCAACGGCACGGCGCTTTCGGCGCAGAGAATGCAAAGCGCAGTCGATAATCTGTGGCGCTTTACCGGCGAGCTGTTCCAGGCCGATGAGCTGGAGATTGAGCTGAGCGCGCAGGGCATCGCCGTCGACCCACGCGAACTGCAGGGCGAATGGCAGAGTGCGGTACATACGGCGCTGATCGACTCCGGTTTACAGATCCCGCAAGAAGCGGCCTTCCGCAGCGGCGGTAAACAGGGGCTGCACAGCGAGCATCTCGGGCCGCTGCTGGCGGAGATGCAGTATTTACAGCGCGCGTATCCCGGCCAGCAGTGGTAGCAGGAGGTGGTTATGCAACGTCTGGTTGATATCGCTCTCCCGGAGATCCACGCCGTCTGGGAGGTATTAAGCGCCATTCCCGACCCGGAAGTTCCGGTGTTGACGATTACCGACCTCGGCATGGTGCGCAGCGTGGATCGCCGCGGCGATGGCTGGGTGATTGGCTTTACGCCAACCTACTCGGGCTGCCCGGCGACCGAACATCTGTTGGGAGAAATCCGCGCGGCAATGACGGAAAACGGCTACGCGCCGGTGCATATCGTGCTGCAGCTGGACCCGCCGTGGACTACTGACTGGATGGGGCCGGAGGCGCGTGAACGTCTGCGCCAGTACGGCATCAGTCCGCCGCAGGGTCATGCCTGCCATGCCCATATGCCGGAGGAGGTGGTCTGCCCGCGCTGCGCCAGCCGCCATACCTCGCTGATTAGCGAATTCGGTTCCACGGCTTGCAAAGCGCTATATCGCTGCGACAGCTGCCGGGAACCCTTTGATTACTTTAAATGTATTTGAGGTTGCGATGACGACATTTCATTCGCTTACCGTGGCGAAAGTGGAGCCGGAAACCCGCGATGCGGTCACCATCACCTTTGCCATTCCCGACGCGCTGCGAAACGCATACGCCTTCCGTCCGGGCCAGCATCTGACATTAAAAGCCCGCCTTGGCGGGGAAGAACTGCGTCGCTGCTACTCCATTTGCCGCAGCCGCACGCCGGGGGAAATCAGCGTGGCGGTCAAGGCCATCGACGGCGGACGCTTCTCACGCTATGCCCAGAACGACATTCAACAAGGGATGGCGTTGGAGGTGATGGTGCCGCAGGGCCACTTTGGCTACCAGCCGCAGGCCGGGCGCAGCGCGGACTACCTGGCGATTGCCGCTGGCTCAGGTATTACGCCGATGATGGCGATTATCGACGCCACCCTCGCCACCGAACTCGACAGCCGTTTCACCCTGATTTATGGCAACCGCAGCAGCCACAGCATGATGTTCCGCCAGGCGCTGGCCGACCTGAAAGACCGCTATCCGCAACGCCTGCAGGTGGTGCATCTGTTCAGCCAGGAGGCGATGGACAGCGATCTGCTGCAGGGGCGCATCAATGGCGACAAGCTACGCGCGCTGGCCGCCCGTCTGCTGGATTTCAGCCGCTTTGAGCGCGCCTTTATCTGCGGGCCGGCGGCGATGATGGATGAAGCGGAGATGACCCTGCGCGAACTGGGCATACCGGAGAAAGCGATTCATCTGGAGCGCTTTAATACCCCGGGCAGCAGCGTCAAGCGGGCCACCGGCGTCCAGGCAGAGGGGCGCACGGTCACAATCCGTCAGGACGGCCGCGACAGAACCATCGCCCTCAGCGCAGAGGATGACAGCATCCTTGACGCCGCGCTACGCCAGGGGGCGGATCTGCCGTTTGCCTGCAAAGGCGGAGTCTGCGCCACCTGTAAATGCAAAGTCCTGCGCGGCGAGGTAGCGATGGCTGCTAACTACGGCCTCGAAGCCGACGAAGTAGCGGCAGGTTACGTGCTGAGCTGCCAGTCGCTGCCCACCAGCGGCGATGTGATCGTCGATTTCGACGCGCGGGGGATGGCATGAGCGAACTGTTAATTGCTCGCCACGCGCGCGTCCTCCAGCTGACGCTTAATCGCCCGCAGGCGCGCAACGCGCTGAATAACGCGCTGCTGACGCAAATTGCCGACGTGCTCGACGCGGCGGCGCTGGACCCGACGGTCGGCGTCTGCGTTATTAGCGGTAATCAACGCTTTTTTGCCGCAGGGGCTGACCTGAACGAAATGGCGGAAAAAGATCTGCCTGCCACCCTCGATGATATTCGACCGCGGCTGTGGGCGCGTATCGACGCCTTCACCAAACCGCTGATCGCCTCGGTAAACGGCTATGCCCTCGGCGCCGGATGCGAACTGGCGCTGCTCTGCGACCTGATAGTCGCCGGCGATAACGCCCGTTTTGGCCTGCCGGAAATCACCCTCGGTATTATGCCGGGCGCGGGCGGGACCCAGCGCCTGATCCGCAGCGTCGGTAAAGCGCTGGCCAGCCGGATGATATTGAGCGGCGAAAGCATCGATGCCAGGCAGGCGCTGCGGGCGGGGCTGGTAAGCGAGGTTTATCCGCCAGCGCTCACCGATGAATATGCACTCGCTTTGGCAGCAACTGTGGCCCGCCACTCGCCGCTAGCGCTGCGCGCGGCTAAACAGGCCTTACGGTTGTCGCAGGAGGTCAGCCTGCAGGCCGGGATTCAGCAGGAACGCCAGTTATTTACTTTGCTGAGCGCGACTGAAGACCGTCGCGAAGGCATCGACGCCTTTCTCCATAAACGTACTGCGGAATTTAAAGGACGCTAATCGTGGAAGCTTTCATTCTCAGCGAAACAGAACAGGGCGTGATGACGATTACCCTTAATCGCCCGGACCGACTGAACAGTTTTAACGACCTGA
Organism: Klebsiella sp. HN106; assembly: GCF_051209435.1. Classification (NCBI taxonomy): domain Bacteria; kingdom Pseudomonadati; phylum Pseudomonadota; class Gammaproteobacteria; order Enterobacterales; family Enterobacteriaceae; genus Klebsiella; species Klebsiella sp. HN106. The sequence goes on from NZ_JBLURD010000001.1 coordinate 116,162, forward strand.
TGCACCAGCAGCTGGCGGCGTGCCTGAAACAGGCCGAACGCGACGACAGCATACGCTGCCTGCTGGTGACCGGTGCGGGGCGCGGTTTTTGCGCCGGGCAGGATTTAAATGACCGTAACGTCGACCCCAGCGGGCCGGCGCCGGATCTCGGGCTCTCGGTTGAGCGTTTCTATAACCCGCTGGTGCGCCGTCTGGCGGCGCTGCCGAAGCCGGTAATTTGTGCGGTGAACGGGGTCGCGGCGGGTGCGGGAGCTACGCTGGCGCTGGGCTGCGATATCGTGCTGGCGGCGCGTTCGGCGAAATTCGTGATGGCGTTCAGCAAGCTTGGTCTGGTGCCGGACTGCGGCGGCAGCTGGTTTCTGCCGCGCGTGGCGGGACGGGCGAGGGCGATGGGGCTGGCGCTGCTGGGCGATAGCCTGAGCGCAGAGCAGGCCGCACAGTGGGGGATGATCTGGCAGGTGGTGGACGATGCCGAGCTGAAAGAGACCGGCCTGGCGCTGGCCCGTCATCTGGCCGCCCAGCCAACTTATGGCCTCGGTCTGATTAAGAAGGCGCTTCAGCTTGCGGAAACCCAGACTCTGGATCAGCAGCTCGATCTTGAGCGCGATTATCAGCGCCTGGCCGGACGCAGCGCCGACTATCGCGAAGGCGTCAGCGCCTTCCTCGCGAAGCGTCCACCTCAATTCAGCGGGAAATAGCCGATGAGCAAAACGTTACCTACCGTTGCGGTAATAGGCAGCGGCACCATGGGCGCCGGCATTGCCGAGGTGGCCGCCGCCGCCGGGCATCCGGTACTGATTTTCGACATCGATCCTGAGGCGGTGGTTCGCGCCATCGACGGTATTGGTCAACGTCTGGCCTCCCGCGTCAGCCGCGGCAAGCTGGCGGCTGGCCAGGCTGAGGCGCTGCTGACGCGTCTGTCTCCGGCTGAGGATCTGAGCGCTTTAGCCCGCGCGGAGCTGGTTATTGAAGCTGCCTCCGAGCGCCTGGACGTGAAAAAAGCGCTGTTCAAACAGCTGGCTGAAATCTGCTCCCCGTCAACGCTGCTAGTCAGCAACACGTCGTCGATATCGATCACCGCCATCGCCGCTGGAGTCGCGCACCCGGAGCGGGTTGCCGGGCTGCACTTCTTTAACCCGGCCTCGGTGATGAAGCTGGTCGAAGTGGTCAGCGGCCTGGCGACCTCAGCGGAAGTCGTTGAACAGCTCTGCCAGCGGGTCTGCGCCTGGGGAAAACAGCCGGTTCGCTGCCGTTCGACGCCCGGTTTTATCGTCAACCGCGTGGCGCGTCCTTTTTATGCCGAAGCGTGGCGAGCGCTGGAGGAGCAGGTTGCCGCGCCGGAGGTGATTGACGCCGCTCTGCGCGACGGCGGCGGTTTTCCCATGGGGCCGCTGGCGTTGACCGACCTGATAGGCCAGGACGTTAACTTTGCGGTGACCTGTTCGGTGTTTAACGCCTTCTGGCAGGACCGCCGCTATCTGCCATCGCTGCTGCAGCAGGAGCTGGTTCTGGCCGGACGGCTGGGCAAAAAGAGCGGGCAGGGGGTCTACTGCTGGCCTGGCGAAGCGCAGCCTGAGCTGGCGCTGGCCGCCGTATCAGCAGAACGCGCAGCAAAGCGCATTAAAAGTGACGTTGTCACAGAGCTGGACGAGGTGCTGCTGCTGGAAACGACCGGCGAAACCGCCCTGGCATTAAGCATCCAGCACGGCCGTCCGGTGGTGGTCTACGACCATAGCGCGGGCGAAACGGTGGTGCTGGCCAGCGCGGAAACGACCTCACAGGCGGCGACCGACAAAGCCATTTTCTATTTTCAGCAGCAGGGCAAAAAAGTGCTGCAGATCGCCGACTATCCCGGGCTGCTGGTGTGGCGGACGGTGGCGATGCTGGTTAACGAAGCGCTGGATGCGCTGCAAAAAGGCGTTGCCGGCGCCGAGGATATCGATACCGCCATGCGCCTGGGCGTTAACTACCCGCGCGGTCCGCTGGCGTGGGGGGAATCACTTGGCTGGGGCCGGGTACTGCGGCTGCTGGAGAACCTACAACAGCACTACGGCGAGGAGCGCTATCGGCCCTGTTCCCTGCTGCGTCAGAAGGCGCTGATGGAGAAACATCATGAGCAATGAAGCCTGGCGTAACGCCCGCGCGATGTATGAGAACGATAACTGCGCGCAAGCGCTGGGGATCAAGATTATCGAGATGGATGACGGCTACGCGCAGATGTCCATGGCGGTTACCGCGAACATGCTCAATGGCCATCATACCTGCCACGGCGGGCAGCTGTTTTCGCTCGCCGATACCGCCTTCGCTTACGCCTGCAACAGCCAGGGGCTGGCGGCGGTCGCGTCGGCGGCGAGCATCGATTTTCTGCGCCCGGCCTTTGTCGGTGAGCTGCTGACCGCGACGGCGAGAGTCAAGCATCAGGGCAAGCTGACCGGGGTCTATGACATCGAAATTGTCAATCAACAGCAAAAAGTTGTTGCCTTGTTTCGCGGTAAATCGCACCGCATCGGCGGCACAATCACAGGAGAAGTCTGATGCGCGACGCTTATATTTGTGACGGGATCCGCACGCCGATTGGCCGCTACGGCGGGGCGCTGGCCAGCGTGCGCGCCGATGACCTGGCCGCCATCCCGCTGCGCGAGCTACTGAGCCGTAACCCTAAGTTCGACCCGGCATCGATTGATGATGTGATTCTCGGCTGCGCCAACCAGGCCGGTGAAGACAACCGTAACGTGGCCCATATGGCGACGCTATTGGCGGGCTATCCCCACAGCGTACCCGGTACCACCATTAACCGCCTGTGCGGCTCCGGTCTGGACGCCATCGGCTTCGCGGCCCGCGCCATCAAAGCCGGAGAGGCGGATCTGATGATCGCCGGCGGCGTTGAGTCCATGTCGCGGGCGCCGTTCGTGATGGGGAAGGCCAGCGCCCCGTATCAGCGCCAGGCCGAGCTGTTTGATACCACCATCGGCTGGCGTTTTGTGAACCCGCTCATGCAGCGGCAATTTGGCACTGACAGCATGCCGGAAACGGCGGAGAATGTAGCTGAATTGTTAAATATCAGCCGCGCCGATCAGGACGCTTTCGCTTTCCGCAGCCAGCAGCGGACTGCGCAGGCTCAGCGCGACGGTATTCTGGCGCAGGAGATCGTGCCGGTCGACATTATCGGCCGGAAAGGGGCGGTAAACGTCGTGCGTGACGACGAGCATCCGCGAGCGGACACCACCATTGAACAGCTTTCGCGGCTAAAAACGCCGTTCCGCCAGGGCGGCGTAGTGACCGCGGGAAATGCCTCCGGCGTCAACGACGGCGCCGCGGCGCTGATTATCGCAAGCTCGCAGCAGGCCATCGTCCAGGGGCTGACGCCCCGGGCGCGCATTGTGGCCATGGCGACGGCGGGCGTCGAGCCGAAATTTATGGGGCTGGGGCCGGTTCCGGCGGTACGTAAAGCGCTGGAACGCGCCGGGCTGAACATTAACGACATGGACTTGATTGAGCTGAATGAAGCCTTTGCCGCTCAGGCGTTGGGCGTGCTCAGACAGCTGGGGCTGGCGGACGATGCCCCCCATGTTAATCCCAACGGCGGCGCCATCGCCTTAGGCCATCCGTTGGGAATGAGCGGCGCCCGGCTGGCATTAAGCGCCAGCCTGGAGCTGCAGCGCCGCAGCGGGCGCTATGCGCTGTGTACGATGTGTATTGGCGTGGGTCAGGGCATTGCCATGATCCTTGAGCGAGTGTGAGCGAATCTACCTGCGAGTACCCTACAAAATGACAACGATAACTCAATTAGACCCGATTGAAACCGCATCGCGCGACGAGCTACAGGCCCTGCAAACCCAGCGTCTGAAGTGGACCCTTAAGCATGCGTATGAGAACGTGCCGATGTATCGCCGTAAATTTGATGCGGCGGGCGTTCATCCTGACGATTTTCACGAACTGAGCGATCTGAGTAAGTTTCCCTGTACCACCAAACAGGATCTGCGCGACAACTATCCGTTTGATACTTTTGCGGTGCCGATGGAGCAGGTGGTGCGCATCCATGCGTCTTCGGGCACCACCGGCAAGCCGACGGTGGTGGGCTATACGCAAAACGATATTGATAACTGGGCCAATATTGTCGCACGCTCCCTGCGCGCGGCGGGCGGGACGGCGAAAGACAAAATTCATGTTGCCTATGGTTACGGGCTGTTTACCGGCGGTCTCGGCGCTCACTACGGCGCGGAGCGTTTAGGCGCGACGGTCATTCCCATGTCCGGCGGGCAGACCGAAAAACAAGCTCAGCTAATCCGCGATTTTCAGCCGGATATGATCATGGTCACTCCGTCCTATTGTCTGAACCTGATTGAAGAGCTGGAACGCCAGATGGGCGGCGACGCCAGCGGCTGCTCCCTGCGGGTGGGCGTGTTCGGCGCGGAGCCGTGGACCCATGCGATGCGGGCGGAAATCGAGCGCCGACTGGGTATTTCGGCGCTGGATATCTACGGTCTGTCGGAGGTGATGGGGCCGGGGGTGGCGATGGAGTGTCTGGAGACCGCCGACGGTCCGACGATCTGGGAAGACCATTTCTACCCTGAAGTGGTGAATCCGGACAACGGTACGCCGCTGAGGGACGGTGAACACGGCGAGCTGCTGTTCACCACCCTGACCAAAGAAGCGCTACCGGTGATCCGCTATCGCACCCGCGACCTGACGCGTCTGCTGCCGGGCACCGCCCGTACCATGCGTCGGATGGATCGCATTAGCGGACGCAGCGACGATATGCTGATTATTCGCGGCGTAAACGTCTTCCCGTCGCAGCTGGAAGAGGAGATCCTCAAGTTCGAACATCTGGCGCCGCACTATCAGCTGGAAGTTAATCGCCGGGGCCATCTTGATTCACTTTCGGTGCGCGTGGAGCTAAAAGAGAGCGGTCTGGCGCTGAACCACGAGCAGCGCTGTCAGATTTGCCATCAGTTGCGTCATCGGATCAAGTCGATGGTGGGGATCTCGACCGATATCAGCATCGTCAACTGCGGTAGCATCCCGCGTTCCGAGGGCAAGGCCTGTCGCGTGTTCGACCTGCGCAAGGTTGCCGCTAACGGATAATGTTTTCTCCCGGAGGCGGCGCATTGCGCCTGTCCGGGCTACACGACGACACAACTCCCTGGCCCGGACAGGGGTAGCCCGGGTAAGGCGTTTACGCCGCGACCCGGGGAGTGTGCCGGGATTGATGTATCAGCTCGGCCTCTTCCCGGCTTGCGCTGTGCTTAGCCGGGCTACGTGTTTATCGCCGTCTGCGGGCCGGTAGCCCGGACAGGTGCGCCAGCACCGCCTCCGGGATTTCCTGTGCTATGATTCAAAAAGGACAAAAATAACAACAGAATGAATCAGATGAGTAAACTCGATACCTTTATTCAACAGGCCACGGAAACGATGCCCATCAGTGGAACCTCGCTTATTGCTTCTTTATACGGCGACGCCTTGCTCCAACGCGGTGGGGAGGTCTGGCTCGGCAGCGTAGCGGCGCTGCTGGAAGGACTGGGCTTCGGCGAACGATTCGTGCGTACTGCGCTGTTCCGCCTGAATAAAGAAGAGTGGCTTGACGTGGTGCGCATTGGCCGCCGAAGCTTCTACCATCTCAGCGACAAAGGTCTGCGCTTGACTCGCCGCGCCGAACATAAAATCTATCGCGCCAGCGCCCCGGAATGGGACGGCACCTGGCTACTGCTACTGTCGGAAGGGCTTGAGAAGAGCACGCTGGCGGAGGTCAAAAAACAGCTGCTGTGGCAGGGATTTGGCGCGCTGGCGCCGAGCCTGCTGGCTTCACCGTCGCAAAAGCTGGCGGATGTGCAATCTCTACTGCACGACGCGGGCGTGGCGGAAAATGTCATCTGCTTCGAAGCCCACTCCCCGCTGGCGCTCTCCCGGGCGGCGCTGCGCGCCCGCGTTGAAGAGTGCTGGCATCTCACCGAACAGAACGCGATGTATGAGACGTTTATCAATTTGTTTCGTCCTCTGCTGCCGCTGCTTCGCGACTGCGAGCCCGCAGAACTGACGCCCGAACGCTGCTTTCACATTCAACTACTGCTGATTCACTTCTACCGCCGGGTGGTGCTTAAGGATCCGCTGCTGCCCGAAGAACTGCTCCCTGCACACTGGGCCGGGCAAACCGCGCGCCAGCTGTGCATCAATATTTATCAACGCGTTGCGCCCGGCGCGCTGGCCTTCGTCGGCGAGAAGGGCGAAAGCTCGGTGGGGGAACTTCCCGCGCCGGGGCCGCTCTATTTCCAGCGTTTCGGCGGACTGTCGGGCGTATAAGGAGGCACCATGCCCATTTATCAGATTGACGGTATGACGCCGGTTGTACCGGACGAGAGCTATGTTCATCCCACCGCCGTGCTGATTGGCGACGTGATCCTCGGCAAAGGGGTCTACGTCGGGCCTAACGCCAGCCTGCGCGGCGACTTTGGCCGTATCGTGGTGAAGGATGGCGCTAACATCCAGGATAATTGCGTGATGCACGGCTTTCCCGGCCAGGATACGGTCGTGGAGGAGGAGGGACATATCGGCCACGGTGCGATTCTGCACGGCTGTACCATCGGCCGCAACGCGCTGGTGGGCATGAGCGCGGTGATTATTGACGGTGCCAGGATTGGGGAGAATAGCATTGTCGGCGCCTCAGCCTTTGTGAAAGCCAACGCCGAAATGCCCGCCAACCATCTGATTGTCGGCAGTCCGGCCAAAGCCATCCGCGCGTTAAGCGAACAGGAGCTGGCCTGGAAAAAGCAGGGAACGCGGGAGTATCAGATGCTGGTGGAGCGCTGCAAGCAGACGCTGCATCAGGTGGAACCGCTAAAAGAAGCCGAGCCGGACAGAAAGCGTCTCGTCTTTGACGAGAATTTACGGCCAAAGTCATCGTCCTGAGGGGAAAACATGGCAGAAAAATTATCCGCTCAATGCCACTGCGGCGCGGTGGCGTTTACCGTTGAACTCAGCGATGGCTTCAACACCGCTCGACGCTGCAACTGTTCATTTTGCCGGATGCGGGGAGCGGTTACGGTCTCCGCGCCGCTTTCAGGAATCGATATCTTACGCGGGCGGGAGAAGCTCACGGAGTATCGCTTTAACACCGGTGAAGCCGTGCACTTTTTCTGCTCGGTATGCGGGATTTACACTTTCCATCAGCGGCGTTCAAATCCGCAGCAGTACGGGGTGAATGTGGCCTGCATTGCAGGCGTGTCGCCCTTCGATTTTCCCTGCTTAGAGGTCAACGATGGCGTGAATCATCCGAAAGATGGCGGCGGGGGCGTGGTGGGGTATTTGCGTTACGAGAAAAAGTGAAACTCTCCTCCCGCCGGGAAGCAGGAGGAGGCAAATCTTATGCGGCAACGACGCTGTCGATAGCGGCTTTCGCATCAGACTGCGCTTTCGCTGCGACTTCCGGACCGTAAGCGATGCCTTCAGCAAAGACGAAGTTCACGTCGGTGATGCCGATAAAACCGAGGAAAGTAGAGAGATACGGGGTCACCAGATCGGTCGGGGTATCTTTATGGATACCGCCGCGGCTGGTGACGACCACCGCACGTTTTCCTTTTACCAGACCTTCTGGCCCTTTCTCGGTATAGCGGAAGGTGACGCCAGCGCGAGCCACCAGGTCGAAGTAGTTTTTCAGCTGAGTCGGAATGTTGAAGTTGTACATCGGCGCCGCAATAACAATCACATCGTTCGCCTGCAGTTCAGCGATCAGTTCGTCGGACAGCGCCAGCGCTTCCTGCTGACGCGGCGTCAGCGGCGCATCGCTCGGACGCAGGGCGCCAACCAGCTCGCCGTCCAGTACCGGGATCGGATTTGCAGCCAGGTCGCGCACGGTAATAACGTCTTGCGCGTGTTTTTCACGCCATTGTTCAACAAAATAGTCGGACAGCTGACCAGATTGCGAGTACCCTGCCAGAATACTGGATTTGAGAACTAATACTTTGCTCATGGGTGTTTCCTTTTTTAATGTGATTGACGGGCCTGTGCCCTGGTGCTTGATGACACTGTATTCACAATCATGTCACAGAGAAAGCGCAATAAATCGAACTCTGTATTCAGTTTTTTTGAACAAGGCACGAAATGCGCGGATGTGGTACTCTAGCGCAATATTTCATAAGAGATTTTTCCCGGCAGTGCACTGCCCGATAACGCTATGACAGAACAACAAAAATTCACCTTCTCACAGCTCTTTACGCAGCTGGATGGCCTGATGCTGCGCGATAAGTCGCGCTTTGCCCGTCGCCTGCACGGCGTGAAGAAGGTTAAAAATCCTGATGCCCAACAGGCCATTCTGCAGGAGATGGCGCAAGAAATTGAACAGGCGGCAGGGAGAGTCCTGCTGCGCGAAGCCGCGCGGCCAGCGATTTCCTATCCGGATAACCTGCCGGTTAGCCAGAAAAAACAAGCGATCCTCGAAGCCGTGCGCGATCACCAGGTGGTGATTGTGGCGGGGGAAACCGGGTCGGGGAAAACCACCCAGTTGCCGAAAATTTGCATGGAGCTGGGACGCGGCGTTAAAGGCTTAATCGGCCATACCCAGCCGCGTCGTCTGGCCGCGCGTACCGTTGCCAACCGTATTGCCGAGGAGCTGCAAACGGAACCAGGCGGCTGCATCGGTTACAAAGTTCGCTTCAGCGACCACGTCAGCGACAATACGATGGTTAAGCTGATGACCGACGGTATTCTGCTGGCGGAAATCCAGCAGGATCGGCTACTGATGCAGTACGACACCATCATCATCGATGAAGCGCACGAACGCAGCCTGAATATCGACTTCCTGCTCGGCTATTTGCGGGAACTGCTGCCGCGTCGCCCGGATCTGAAAATCATCATTACCTCAGCGACCATCGACCCGGAACGCTTCTCGCGCCACTTTAACAACGCGCCGATTATCGAAGTGTCCGGACGAACCTTCCCGGTTGAGGTGCGCTATCGGCCCATCGTTGAGGACGCCGATGACACCGAACGCGATCAGCTGCAGGCGATCTTTGACGCCGTTGACGAGCTGGGACGTGAAAGCGCTGGCGATATCCTCATTTTTATGAGCGGCGAGCGGGAAATTCGCGATACCGCCGATGCGCTTAACAAGCTGAATCTGCGCCACACCGAGGTGCTGCCGCTGTATGCGCGGCTCTCCAATAGCGAGCAGAACCGCGTGTTCCAGGCCCATAGCGGGCGGCGAATTGTGCTGGCGACCAACGTCGCGGAAACCTCGCTGACCGTACCGGGCATTAAGTACGTTATCGACCCCGGTACCGCGCGCATCAGCCGCTACAGCTTCCGGACCAAAGTGCAGCGTCTGCCGATTGAGCCGGTTTCTCAGGCGTCGGCCAACCAGCGTAAAGGCCGCTGCGGCCGCGTATCTGACGGGATCTGCATTCGTCTTTATTCAGAAGACGACTTCCTGTCGCGCCCGGAATTTACCGATCCGGAGATTCTGCGCACCAACCTGGCGTCGGTTATCCTGCAAATGACCGCGCTCGGACTCGGCGATATTGCCGCTTTCCCGTTCGTTGAAGCGCCGGATAAACGCAATATTCAGGACGGCGTGCGTCTGCTGGAAGAGCTGGGGGCGATTACCACTGACGAACAGCAGACCGCCTATAAGCTGACGCCGATGGGGCGCCAGCTCAGCCAGCTGCCGGTGGACCCGCGTCTGGCGCGAATGGTGCTGGAGGCGCAAAAACACGGCTGCGTGCGCGAGGCGATGATTATCACCTCGGCGCTCTCTATTCAGGACCCGCGCGAGCGGCCAATGGATAAGCAGCAGGCTTCCGATGAGAAGCATCGCCGCTTCCACGATAAAGAGTCCGACTTCATGGCGTTCGTCAACCTGTGGAACTACCTGGGCGAGCAGCAAAAAGCGCTCTCCTCGAACCAGTTCCGCCGCCAGTGTCGGGTCGATTTTCTCAACTACCTGCGCGTGCGCGAGTGGCAGGATATCTACACTCAGCTGCGTCAGGTCGTTAAAGAGCTCGGCCTGCCGGTGAATAGCGAACCGGCAGAGTATCGCGAAATTCACACCGCGCTGCTGACCGGTTTGCTGTCGCACATTGGTATGAAAGATACCGATAAGCAGGAATACACTGGCGCGCGCAACGCTCGCTTCTCTATCTTCCCCGGCTCCGGGCTGTTTAAAAAGCCGCCGAAATGGACGATGGTCGCCGAGCTAGTGGAAACCAGCCGTCTGTGGGGGCGTATCGCCGCACGCATAGAGCCGGAATGGGTCGAGCCGGTCGCTCAGCACTTGCTCAAACGTTCTTACAGCGAACCGCACTGGGAGCGCGCGCAGGGCGCGGTGATGGCGACGGAGAAGGTCACCGTTTACGGTCTGCCTATCGTCGCGGCCCGTAAGGTCAACTACAGCCAGATTGACCCGGCGCTGTGCCGCGAACTGTTTATCCGCCATGCGCTGGTGGAGGGCGACTGGCAGACCCGCCACGCCTTCTTCCGTGACAACCTGAAGCTGCGCAACGAGATTGAAGAGCTGGAGCATAAGTCGCGCCGCCGCGACATTCTTGTCGACGACGAAACGCTGTTTGAGTTCTACGACCAGCGCATCAGCCATGACGTCATCTCCGCGCGCCACTTCGATAAATGGTGGAAACAGGCCAGTCGCGAGACGCCGGATCTGCTTAACTTTGAAAAAAGTATGCTGATTAAAGAAGGCGCGGAGCAGGTCAGTAAGCTGGACTATCCGAACTTCTGGCACCAGGGCAATCTGAAGCTGCGTCTGACCTATCAGTTCGAGCCGGGCGCAGATGCCGACGGCGTGACGGTGCATATTCCGCTGCCGCTGCTCAACCAGGTGGAAGAGGCCGGGTTTGAGTGGCAGATCCCCGGTCTGCGCCGGGAGCTGATTATCGCCCTGATTAAATCGCTGCCGAAGCCGGTGCGCCGCAATTTTGTCCCGGCGCCAAACTACGCGGAAGCGTTTCTCGGCCGCGCGACGCCGCTGGAGCTGCCGCTGCTGGATTCCCTTGAGCGCGAACTGCGGCGGATGACCGGCGTGACTATTGACCGCGAGGCCTGGCAGTGGGATCAGGTGCCCGATCACCTGAAAATCACTTTCCGGGTGGTGGACGACAAAAATAAGAAGCTACAGGAAGGGCGATCGCTGCAGGATCTGAAAGATGCCCTGAAAGGCAAGGTACAGGAGACGCTGTCCGCAGTCGCCGATGACGGTATAGAGCAGAGCGGGCTACATATCTGGAGCTTTGGCCGCCTGCCGGAGAGCTACGAGCAGAAGCGCGGCAACTATAAAGTTAAGGCCTGGCCGGCGCTGGTGGACGAACGCGACAGCGTGGCCATCAAGCTGTTTGATAATCCGCTCGAGCAGCAGCAGGAGATGTGGCGCGGCCTGCGCCGCCTGCTGCTGTTGAATATCCCATCGCCGATTAAATATCTGCATGAGAAGCTGCCGAATAAAGCCAAGCTGGGGCTCTATTTCAACCCCTACGGCAAGGTGCTGGATCTGATCGATGACTGTATCTCCTGCGGCGTCGATAAGCTGATCGATGAAGCGGGTGGCCCGGTGTGGAGCGAGGAGGGCTTTGCCGCGCTGCATGAAAAAGTGCGCGCTGAGCTCAACGAGACGGTGGTGGAGATCGCCAAACAGGTTGAGCAGATCCTGACCGCGGTGTTCAACATCAACAAACGCCTGAAAGGTCGCGTCGATATGACCATGGCGCTGGGGCTGTCGGATATTAAATCGCAGATGAGCGGGCTGGTGTATCGCGGCTTCGTCACCGGCAACGGCTTCCGCCGCCTGGGCGATACGCTGCGCTATCTGCAGGCGATTGAAAAACGGCTGGAGAAAATGGCGATCGACCCGCACCGCGACCGCGTGCAGATGCTGAAGGTGGAGAGCGTGCAGCAGGCGTGGCAGCAGTGGCTGAATAAGCTACCGCCCAATCGTCGCCAGGATGAGGACGTGCAGGAGATTCGCTGGATGATTGAAGAGCTGCGCGTCAGCCTGTTCGCCCAGCAGCTCGGCACGCCTTATCCGATTTCCGACAAGCGGGTGCTGCAGGCAATGGAGCAGATTACGGCCTGAGCCGCTGCATTCCCCGGTGGCGCAGGCTGCCGGGGAAAGCTGTTGGCGTCAGGCGTTCACCCACGCGAGGGTGAACCCGTCCCAACCTTTGCTGCCCACGGTTTGCAGGGCCGTTACCGTCAGGCGCGGGTCGCTGCCCATCATCGCAATAAACTCCCTGACGCCCTGAACGCGGTCATCTGCGCTATGCGGATCGGTCACTTCGCCGTCGCGCACCACGTTATCGCCAATGATCAGCGTCCCCGGGCGAGAGTAGCGCAAAGCCCAGCGCAGATAGTTTGGGTTATTCGGCTTATCCGCATCGATAAAGATCAGATCAAACGGCGGATGGTCGCCCAGCTTCTCCAGCGTGGCCAGCGCCGGGCCTTCCCGCACCTCAACGAGCTTATCCACGCCCGCCATGCGCAGGTTCTCGCGCGCCACGGCGGCATGGTGCGCATCGGCCTCCAGGGTGACTAATTCGCCATCCGCAGGCAATTCCCGGGCCATCCAGATGGTGCTGTAGCCGCCGAGCGTGCCAATCTCGAGGATGCGTCTGGCGCCCGTCATGCGCACCAGCAGGGCCAGAAACTGCCCCTGATTGGCGGCAACATCGATGGCCGGAAGCCCGGCGCGCTGGTTATTTTCCAGAACCTGGTTGAGCAAGGGATCGTTGGGGATTAACGCTTCCACCAGATAATTATCTACTGCCGACCACTGTTGTTGCATGTCAGATTTCCCGTATTACATCCCTGATGAATCAGACCAGCCGCCTCCCAGCGACCGGTACAAATCGACTTGCGCCAGCAGCAGATTGTTTTTCACCTGCACCACGCTGAGCTGGGTGGAAAACAGCGTACGCTGGGCGTCCAGGACGTCAAGATAGGATGAGTAGCCGTTGCGATAACGGTTTTGGGCAATGCGCAGCGTCTCCCGGGCTACGTCCTCCTGGGCCTGCAGCTCCGTCAGCTGCTCCCCGTAGCGGCCAATAGCATCAAGGCTGTCATTGACCTCCTTAAACGCGCCGCGCACCGTTTTTTCGTAGCTATACAACGCCTGATTGCGCTGGGCCATCGACACGTCTACTTGGGCATTCAGCGCCTGGCGGTTGAGCAGCGGCGCCAGGATGCTGCCGCCAAGGCTCCATAAGCGTAGCGGATTATCCAGCAGGTCGGGCAGAGTGCGATCCTGCATGCTGCCGGTGGCGGTAAGGTTGATGGACGGCAGCAGCTGCGCCTGCGATGACGCCAGCGTGGCGTCGGCGGCCACCAGCTGACGCTGAGCCTGAACGATATCCGGGCGGCGATTGAGCAGGGTTGACGGCAGCTGGGACGGTAGCGACAGCGGCGTCAGCTGGGCAAAGGCGTTGCGCTTAACGGCGCCAGGATTAGCGCCGAGCAGCAGGCTGAGCGCGTTTTCCTGCTGGGCGATTTGGTGTTGCAGCGACGGAATTTGCGCCCGCGTCGAGCGCAGTTCGGAATCCGCCTGCATCAGTTCGAGGCGCGATGTATAGCCGGTCTCGAACTGACGTTTCGCCAGATTAAAGGCATCTTCCCGCGCTTTGAGCGTTTGTTGCGTTACCCGCAGCTGTTCGTCCAGCGAGAGCAGAGTGACATAGCCTGTCGCCACCGAAGAGGCGACGGTCAGGTTCGCCGCCGCGGCGGCGGCTTTTTGCGCCGCCAGACTGGCCTCCGCCGCGCTGGCGGCGCTGCGGTTAGCGCCCCAGATATCAACATCGTAGCTGGCGGTTAGCGCGCCTTTATACACCGTACTGTGGATCGGCAGACCGGTGGCGGCCGACTGCGACCGCGCGCGGGTACCGGTCAGTCCGGCGTCTAGTGAAGGAAAGAGGCTGCTGTCGGCGGCGTAGACCCGCGCCTGATACTCGTTGACCCGTTCGCGGGCAATCAGCACGTCGCTGTTGTAGCGTAGCGCCTGGTCGACGTATTGATTAAGCGTACTGTCGTGAAAATTGCGCCACCACACGCCCTCGACCGGGCTGGCGGGGCCGATATCCGCGCGCCAGGCGGCGGGAATATGCAGCGTCGGCGCGGCCTGTGGGATATCAGCTGACTGGCAGCCAACCAGCGCAAGAATAACGGCGAGGGTGAGCGGACGAATCATCGCGTCTCCTCCCCGCGGGTGTCGATGGTGACCTGCACCGACATCCCCGGCCGCAGGCGCTGGCTGTTTTTCTGCCCCTCATCCACGGCGATGCGTACCGGAATGCGCTGGGCAATTTTGACGAAGTTGCCGGTGGCGTTGTCCGGCGAAATGGCGCTGAACTCAACCCCGGTGGCCGGGGAGATGCTCTGCACCGTACCGGTGAATTTCTCGCTGTTCAGCGCATCAACGGTAAAGGTTACCGGCTGCCCGACGCGGACCTCCGCCAGCTGCGTCTCTTTGAGGTTAGCGATCAGCCAGTGCTGCGGCGGTACCAGCGAGGTCAAATGCGTCCCGGCGGTCACGTAGGCGCCAAGGCGCACTGATATTTGCCCCAGCTGACCATCGGCGGGGGCGATAATGCGGGTATTCTGGAGGTCGATCTGCGCCAGTTCCAGCGCGGCCCTCGCACTGGCGACGTCGGCCAGCAGCGAATCCCGATTAACAATTGTCGATTGCAGATCCTGGCGCGACATTTCCAGCGTCGCTTTGGCCTGCTCGATATCCGCAGTCCCCTGCGCCGCGCTGGCGCGGGCGGAATCGCGTTCGCGGATCGAGAGCGAACCGTCGGCGGTCAGCTCCTGAACGCGTTTTAAATCCGCCTGGGTTTTCAGACTTTGCGCGCGGGCGTTTTGCAGCGCCGCTTCGTTACGTACGATGACCGCCTCGGCGCTTTTGCGCTGCTGCAGATTGTTCTTGAGCGCCGCCTCTTTCATCGCCAGCGTGGCTTCCGCCTGATGTACGCGCTGTTTATAGATGCGATCGTCGATCTGAAACAGCACATCGCCGGCTTTCACCTGATTAAAATCCTGAACCTTGACCTCGGTAATATAGCCGTTGACCTGTGGGCTGATAAACGTGGTTTGCCCGCGAACGTAGGCGTTATCGGTAAACTGGCTTTGCCGGGTAAACGGCGGCAGCTGCCAGGCGTAAAGAATAACCAGAACGCCGACAATACCAATTGCCGCGGCGGTAAAAATAGAGACCACGCGAATATTATTACGGGTGTTGGCCTGTTGTTTGGCCGCATCCTGCTGACTCATAATGACTCCAGAGTAAAAATTTTATTTGCTTCCCGTCGCGCGCTTTAACGCAACGCGGGCGGTAATACGTAATCTTATTAAGCGCCAGAAAACCCACACCAGCGTGGCGGCTGAAATCGCCGCCGTCAGCAGATAGGTATCATTGTAAGCGAGAATATTGGCCTGCAGCGTGGCGGCGTTTTGTAGCAGCGTGGTGGCCTGAACGTTGAGCAGGGTGCTGTCGCCAATCTGGCTTTGATACATTTGGCTGTACTGCTGCAAACGTTCAGTAATCAGCGGATTGAGGGTGGTCAACTGGTCGGCGAGCTGGCTGGAGTGAAACTTCTCCCGCCATGTCTGAAAGGTGCCGAGAATGGCCGACCCCAGCAGACCGCCGATATTCTGACTCATGCCGAACAGTACCGAGAAGCTTACCAGATTGCGCTGGTCGGCAATCACGCCGCCAATCCCTGCCAGCATTGCCGGAGCAAGGAAAAAGGCGCTGCCGAAGCCCAGCAGGAACTGGCTGAACATTAGCTGTTCCGGGCGGGTCAGGATGGTCGACTGGCTGTCGAGCAGCGAGGCAATCATGATCAGCGCCAGCGCCGTAGCGGTGGGCCAGTAGAGACGCTGCGGGTTGAGCGTCAGACAGCTGGCGACGATGCCGCAGATGATGCCGGCGAAAATCGACCACGCCAGATTGGTCATCTGTTCATTCTGCAGGCCGACGTACTGCAGCCAGCCGATGACCCCGGTATTTTGCTCCGCCAGCACGATGCGGATCAGCAGCATAATCAGCCCGAGGCGCAGAATGCTGCCGCTGGAGAGCCATTTAATATTGAGTAACGGGTTGCTGCGGTTATGTTCAAAGGCAATTGCGGACACGATGAGCACCCCCGCTCCCGCCAGCGCCCAGCCGATCCACGGCGCTTCAAACCACCAGTCCAGACGCCCCAGCGACAGCACCGCGGTAACCAGCGCCATTCCCGGCGCCAGCAGGAAGAAGGTGATAAAGTCTTTCTTCTCAAAAACTTTTTTACGATCGCTTGGGGGAAGCTTCAGGGCGATCACGCAGGCCAGCGATACCAGCGCCAGCCCCAGTTCAAAGAAGTACAGTCCGCGCCACTCGTCAATTTGCAGCAGTTCGGTGGAAAACAGGCGCGCCAGCGGGATCGCCAGCGATGAGCCGGTAATACCGATAGTCAACGCTTTTAGCCGATGGCGGGCGGGCCAGGCCTGCACCTGATAGTAAATGCCTAACGAGCTCAGCGCCGCAGCCACCATCCCGTGGGCGGCGCGTACCATCAGCGCGGAGCTAAGGTCGTTGACGAACAGGTGAAAGAAGGTCACCAGCACATAGAGGACGAGAAAGCCTTCGGTGAAGGCGCGCAGGCCATACTGCTGACGGAATTTTACCAGCAGCAGGTTGATAGAGACGTTCGTCATCACGTAGACCGCCGGAAGCCAGGCTATCTCGGTGGACCAGGCGGCAAAGGTTCCCTGCAACAGTTGCAGGTTAGCGGTGACCACCGCGTTGCCCAGCGCGCCGGTCAGGCAGACCAACAGTCCAACGATCCCGTAGGCAATGCGCCTGGGCGTGCTGTGAATCGGGGTGGAAGGCGAGCCGAGGATCGCCGGTTTTTCGTGCGGAGCCCAGTCGTGGGGCACATAGGGGTTATCTTTACGGCGAGGCATTATTTTTTCTCTACCTCGCGCAGCAGTTTCTCCAGCACGCGCTGAGTCTGCTGCTGTTCGTCGGGCGTGATAGCGGTGAGGATCTCCTCACGCAGTTCATCGGCTACCGTTTTTACCTGCTGATACACCTCAAGGCCTTTAGCGGTGGCGATCAGCAGCCGTTTACGTTTGTCGCGTTCGGTTTTCACCCGCTCAACCAGACCCAAATCCACCAGCCGATTAAGCAACGGGACGAGGGTCGCGCTTTCGACGCCCAGCTCCTGGGCCAGCTCGCTTTGCGATAGCGGCTGCGCGTTGCGCGCGATAGCGGAAACGGCGACCCAGCTGGCCTGGCTCATGCCGAGGTCTTTGAGGCGACGGTTGACCGCCAGCCGCCAATGATGGGCGGTCAAATACAAAAGATGGGAGAAATTTAGCTGTCGGTTATCCATAGTTCGGTCTGCAATATCGTTAGAGCTCTAATGATTTTATGTCTGGCCAAAACGAGAATTCAAGTCCGATTGATAAAAACAGGTTAACGGTATGTGCGTTTATTGTGGTAGAAGCTTTGGAAGGGGGGAAGGAGAGTTCTGGTCTCAGCCCGGCTTTAACCGGGCTGAGAAGGGGGATTATCCCGGATAAATACCGCGATCTTTACGCGCCATCAGAATTCGCTCACAGGCCACGATATAGGCGGCAGTACGTAAAGAGCACGCTTTTTCCACCGCTTTATCGTAAACGTGAACGATCGCATCGGTCATAATGCGGTCCATTTTGGCGTTGATCTCTTCTTCGCTCCAGAAGAAGCTGGCCATATCCTGCACCCATTCGAAGTAGCTCACGGTGACGCCGCCGGCATTACAAATGACGTCCGGCACCACCACGATGCCGCGTTCGGCCAGCACGTCGTCCGCTTCCGGATAGGTCGGGCCGTTAGCGCCTTCAAGCACCAGTTTGCAGCTGAGGGTTTCCGCGCGCTCGCGCGTAATCTGACCTTCCAGCGCCGCCGGGATCAGAATATCCATCGGCGTCGTCCAGAACGTTTCTTTGTCAATTTCGCGGGCGCCCGGGAAGCCGGCAATTTGCTTGTTCTCGGCCTGCCAGGCGGTCAGCGCGGCCATATCGATACCGCCTTCGTTATACAGCGTGGCGGTATGGTCCTGAATGACCACAATCCGCGCACCGACGCCAGCGAACAGGCGGGCCGCTTCACTGCCTACGTTACCAAACCCTTGCAGCGCGACCTTCGCGCCTTCGATTTCGATACCGCTGCGGCGGGCCACTTCGCGACCAGTGACGAAGACGCCGCGTCCCGTGGCCTTTTCGCGGCCCAGAGAACCGCCGAGATGAATCGGTTTACCGGTGACCACGCCGGTGATAGTGGTGCCGTGGTTCATGGAATAGGTGTCCATCATCCAGGCCATCACTTTACCGTTGGTGCCGACGTCCGGCGCCGGAATATCTTTTTGCGGCCCGATAATAATGCCGATCTCGCTGGTGTAGCGACGGGTCAGACGTTCCAGTTCACCTTCTGATAAAGAGAACGGATCGACGCGGATACCGCCTTTGGCGCCGCCGTAGGGAATATTGACTGCCGCACACTTAATGGTCATCCAGGCTGAGAGGGCCATGACTTCATTCAGGTCCACATCCGGATGGTAACGCACGCCGCCTTTACCCGGACCGCGTGAGAGGTTGTGCTGGACGCGGTAGCCTTCGAAGTGGCGAATGGTTCCGTCGTCCATTTGTACCGGGATATCAACGATCAGCGCGCGTTTCGGATGGCGCAGCGTTTCGATCCAGTAGGCCAGATCGCCGAGGTAGGGGGCGACGCGATCGATTTGACGCAGGTAGGTGGTCCATGGAGATGTACTACTTTCAGAAGCGTAAGATAACTTTTCCATAAGAGTCCTGTTTTGCAGTGATAATTATTTTGTTAACCGTGGAAAGATACAGCCATAAAATCTGTAACGAGAATGTTATCACCAATTTAATGGGACGGTATTTGGCAAAAATGCAGAATATGCTGCCGTTATCGGTAGGGTTGAAGTTTTTGTGAATAAAAAAACGCAAAACAGCGTCGACTACGGATGAATATGCATCTTTGTGCATTAAAGCCGTAGTTTGGACCCTTTATCCCTATTTATCAGAATCTTGACTTCCTTCAAAAAGTGAACAAAACGCTATATTTGTGTGTTGACTTTGTTGCATTGCAGTGAGCATCCTTCGGCTGCTGCCGGCAGGGTGAATGGGTTGCCGGCAGCGAATGGCTTTATAACATCTCGCTCCTGGTGGCGACAGCGCCGGGAGCCTGCTTTAAGCGGCTGGCGCAGAAAATCGCGATAAGTGAAATCACCACCGTTCCCGCCAGATACCATGCGACCGGTATCCAGTCACCGTCATATTTTGCCAGCAGTCCGGTGGCGATCAGCGGAGCGGTACCCCCGGCGAGCGCGGCGCCAAGCTGGTAGCCAAGGGTGATGCCGGTGTAGCGAACGTTAGCGCTGAAGATCTCGGAGCAGAGCGTCCCCAATACCGCGGTAACCGGTGCCCACAGAATACCGAAGGCGATCACCGTGGCGAGCGCAATGCCCCACGTGCTGCGGGTATCCAACAGCAGAAACCACGGTACGATAAACAATCCAAGCAGCACCACGCTGAGCGTGTACATTTTCTGGCGTCCGATTCTGTCTGAAAGCAGTCCCATCAGCGGGATCATAACCGTAGCAACCAGCGCACCGAGGGTGACGGCTTCAAGCGCCTGGGATTTTTGATAGCTCAGCGTGGTGGTGGCATAGCTGACCACGAAAGTCGAAAAAATATAGAATGGCGCGGTTTCCACTACTTTGAGGCCCGCAGCAATTAACACTTCGCGCCAGTGATACTTGAGCGTATCGCGCAGCGGCGCCTTTGCTACCTGGCCTGACTGCTTCACCTGTTTAAATTCCGGCGTTTCATCAATATCTTTGCGGATCCACAGACCAATAAGAACCAGCACCGAGCTGAGCAGGAAAGGGATGCGCCAGCCCCAGGAGAGAAACTGCTCTTCGCTGAAAAGGGTCATTAGCGAGACGATAAAAGTGGCCATCAGCATGCCAATGGTCACGCCCGCCTGCGGAATGCTGCCGAAAAAACCTTTGCGCTTTTCCGGTGCGTATTCGTAGGCCAGCAATAGCGCACCGCCCCATTCGCCGCCGATGCCCATTCCCTGAACGATACGTAAGGTTATCAGCAGCGCTGGCGCCCATAAACCGATCATCTCATAGGTGGGAAGCAGACCGATGGCGACCGTTGCGCCGCCCATCAGGGAGAGCGTCAGGACCAGCGTTTTCTTACGCCCGATTCGGTCGCCAATATGTGCGAAGACCACCCCGCCAATCGGGCGAATGAAAAAGGTCAACGAGAACGAGAGCCAGGAGAGGATTAAACCGATGACCGGATCGACCATCGGAAAGAAAATCTTGTTGAATACCAGCGCCGCCGCCGTACCGTAAAGGAAATAATCGAACCATTCAATGGCGCTGCCGGTGAGGCTGGCAATGAGCACCTTTTTGTTTTTCTTGAGAATTGATGTGGTGCTGCTCTCGTGCAAGGTCATCTTTTAGCTACTCCCCCAGAGTCATCACAACCCGGTGACACCTGATGATTTTCAGGTGCAACCTGGCGAGCGATGAGGTTATTTAATTGTTAAGGAAGCTAGGGTTGTATGTTGCATTTGGCAAGTCTGGTCGCCACGTCAGGGAGCCGTTTTTGCCATTTTTACCGGCGAATCGCGCCGTTATTTAGCCGTTTATTTGAACGTATTCGCTAACAATCGGGCGTATGGTGGTGAGTTATTGAGGTGCAACCGTTCTGTTTTTGGACGTTTCTTGTTATTTCAATCTTGTTACCGCTCAGGCTTTATTAACCCTTAAAGGCGGCTCCGGTTTATCATGGTATCCACAATCCCGTGAAGGGTGACATTGGCGCAAAGGAGAGAACATGTCGGAGCATTTTCCATCGCTGCCGGAGGCGACGCTAGCCGCGGCGAACCGGCTGGGGGCCTGGCTGGCGCAGCATGATTTGCCGCAGCAGCCATCAATCGATGTCGTGGTGCTGGCGGGCAATGCGGTGATCCCAACCATTGATTTCGCCTGCCAGCTGGCGGCGCATCACGCCGTTCCGCTACTGATCAGCGGTGGTATCGGGCATTCCACTTCGTTTTTATACCACGCGGTGTTGAACGATCCGCGCTATTGCACCATCCCGGTAGCCGATCGCGCCGAGGCGCACATTCTGGCCGATATTGCCCACCGGTTCTGGGCTATTCCTCGCGAATACATTGTCGTGGAAGACCGCTCCACCAACTGTGGAGAAAATGCGCGTTTTACCCGGCAAATGCTGGAACAGAGAGGTATTACGCACCGAACGGGCGTGGTGATCCAGGACCCGACCATGCAGCGGCGAACGATGGCGACCTTTGCCCGCGTCTGGCAAGACGCAGCGCATGTGCCGATGTGGTACAGCGCGCCGGGGTGTTCGCCGGTGTTGTGCAATGGCGATAACGGCGTCACCTTTAGCGGCGATAGCAGCGGCCTGTGGCCGGTGGAACGCTATCTGGCGCTGATCCTCGGCGAGCCGCCGCGGCTGGCGGACAATCCGCAGGGTTATGGCCCGTTGGGTAAGGGATTTATCGCTCATGTGGATATTCCGCCGCAGATTATTGATGCGTGGCAGACGCTGCGCAAGGACTGTCTGCTGTCCGATACATTGAGCGCGCGCCAGCTGGCTTAGCTATTAGCCTGAACGCTGTCAGTCAGCCGCTGTCTTTGGCAAGCGCAGGGATGGTCCGGACGTATCCGCCGCATTGCCCGTTTGCGTTGGCGATATCGCAAACGGGCAGGTAGTGTTACTGAATTGTGGTTTTTTCAGCGCCGGCTTGGTCTGTTTTTATGAAATATCTCACAAAAACAAACGTCCGGCCTGTCTCTTTGCCCTTTGGACGATAATTTTTAACATCTATTTCACCTGTTAAAAACAATAATCCTGAGGAGCAGACCATGACAGCACCCGTTCAACACCCTATGTATATTGACGGTCAGTTTGAAGCCGGCCGCGGTGATGCATGGATTGAGGTGATCAATCCGGCCACGGAAGCGCTCATATCGCGTATTCCTGACGGCAGCGCGGAAGATGCGCAGCGCGCGATTCTCGCTGCTGAGCGCGCTCAGCCGGGCTGGGAAGCCTTACCTGCGATCGAGCGAGCGGGGTGGCTGCGTAAAATCGCTGCCGGTATCCGCGAACGGGCCGACGAGATCGCCGCGCTGATTGTCGCCGAAGGCGGGAAGATCCAGCAGCTGGCGGCGGTAGAGGTCTCCTTTACCGCGGATTACCTGGATTATATGGCCGAATGGGCGCGTCGTTATGAGGGCGAAATTGTGCAAAGCGACCGCCCGGGAGAAAACATTCTGGTATTCAAACGCGCGCTGGGCGTGACCACAGGCATCCTGCCGTGGAATTTCCCGTTCTTCCTGATTGCCCGCAAGCTGGCGCCAGCGCTGATTACCGGCAATACCATCGTAATTAAACCGAGTGAGTTTACGCCGAATAACGCCATCGCTTTTGCGCAAATCGTTCATGATATCGGCCTGCCGAAAGGGGTCTTTAATCTGGTGCTGGGCCGCGGCGAAACCGTGGGTCAGGAGCTAGCCGGCAATCCAAAAGTCGCGATGGTCAGCATGACCGGCAGCGTCACCGCAGGGGAGAAGATCATGGCCGCGGCAGCGAAAAACATCACCAAAGTATGCCTGGAGCTGGGCGGGAAAGCGCCGGCTATCGTGATGGATGATGCGGATCTTGAGCTGGCGGTAAAAGCGGTGGTCGATTCTCGCGTGATTAATAGCGGGCAAGTGTGTAACTGCGTTGAGCGCGTGTATGTGCAAAAAGGGCTATACGATCGCTTCGTTAACCGTTTGGGCGAAGCGCTGAAAGCGGTGCAGTTTGGCGATCCGGCTGCGCGCGACGATATTGCCATGGGGCCGTTGATCAATGCCGCAGCGCTGGAGCGGGTTGAGCAGAAGGTAGCGAAAGCGGTGGCTCAGGGCGCACGTATCGCTCTGGGTGGGAAAGCGGTGGAGGGTAAAGGCTATTTCTATCCGCCGACGCTGCTGCTGGACGTGCGCCAGGAGATGGATATCGTTCATGAAGAGACGTTCGGTCCGGTACTGCCGGTCGTGGCGTTTGATACCCTGGAAGAGGCGCTGGCGATGGCCAACGACAGCGATTACGGGCTGACGTCATCAATCTATACCCGCGATTTGAACGTCGCGATGAAGGCGATTAAGGGGCTGAAGTTTGGTGAAACCTATATTAACCGCGAGAACTTTGAGGCGATGCAGGGTTTCCATGCCGGATGGCGTAAATCAGGGATTGGCGGCGCCGACGGGCGTCACGGCCTGAATGAGTATCTGCAAACCCAGGTGGTCTATCTGCAGGCCTGATTTAGCAGAGGAGCGGCGCGTTCCCCGGAGGCGATGCTGCGCATCTGTCCGGGCTGGAGGTTACCAGCCGTCTGCGGTCTCGTAGCCCGGGCAAGGCGCGTTGCGCCGCCCCCCGGGAGAAACGTGCAGAACGTGGCAGACATTCCCGGAGGCGATGCTGCGCATCTGTCCGGGCTGGAGGTTACCAGCCGTCTGCGGTCCGGTAGCCCGGGCAAGGCGCGTTGCGCCGCCCCCGGGAGTTATTTGGCGAATTTATCCAGCACGCGAATCAGCTGGGTCACGAAACCGTATTCGTTATCGTACCAGGCGACGGTTTTTACGAGCTGGAGATCGCCAACTTCTGCGATCTCCAGCTGGGTGGCGTCGTAAATTGAACCGAAATGGCTGCCGATAACGTCTGAGGAGACGATCTCCTCTTCGGTATAACCAAACGACTCATTGTTCGCCGCCGCCTCCCTCATCGCCTGATTAACCTCCTCGGCGGTCACTTTTTTCTCCAGCACCGACACCAGTTCGGTTACCGAACCGGTTTTGGTCGGCACGCGCTGAGCGTGGCCTTTCAGCTTGCCGCTAAGTTCAGGGATGACCAGTCCGATAGCTTTCGCCGCCCCGGTGGTATGCGGAATGATATTTTCCGCCGCCGCGCGGGATGCGCGTAAATCTTTGCCGCGCGGGCCATCAACCAGCGACTGGGTGCCGGTATAGGCGTGAATCGTGGTCATGGTTCCCACTTTAATACCAAAGGCGTCATTCAGCACTTTCGCCATCGGCGCCAGGCAGTTGGTGGTGCAGGATGCTACAGAAATTATCGTATCGTTGGCGTCCAGCGTATCGTCGTTAACGTGATAGACGATGGTCTTCATATCGCCCGCCGGCGCGGAGATCAGAACTTTTTTGGCTCCGGCGGTCAGATGCGCCTGCGCTTTCTCTGATGAGGTGTAAAAGCCGGTACACTCCACGATAAGTTCAGCGCCCGTCGCTTTCCACGGAATATGCTGGGCCTCTTTTTCGGCATAAACGGTGATTTTTTTGCCATCAACGATCAGCGCATCTTCAGTAAAATCAACGCTCCAGGGGAAAGGTCCGTAGTTAGAGTCGTGCTTTAGCAGGTAGGCCAGCACTTTCGGTGAGGTGAGATCGTTAATGGCGACCACCTCTAAGGAACTATTAACCTCCAGTAACCGGCGCAGCACCAGCCGTCCAATACGCCCAAATCCATTAATCCCGAGTTTGCTCATGAAGAATCTCCAGGTCAGTTGAATCGTGATGTGAAAACTTCTCCAGGCTTAGTCCAGCAGTCAGGATAGGGCAACCAGCGAATTTTTTGCCGCGAGAAAGGTGGCCGCTAAATATAGCGGGAAAAGCGTGTAAATCCGGGAGGTTGAGGGTATGACGGAAACGGCTAATAATTTTTTGTTTCAGCGTTATACGCCACGGGCATATTGGCTGCGCAGAGAAAAGGAAAGGGCGGACCCGTAAAGACCCGCCGATGGCGATTATCTGGCCAAAGCGCCTGATTCAGCGAAAGCGGCTAGCGCGGCGCCGTCAAGACGATAGCGCACCCATTCACTTTGCGGCAGCGCGCCAATGCTCAGATAAAAATCGATGGCCGGCTGGTTCCAGTCGAGCACGCTCCACTCTAACCGGCCGCATTCTCTTTTAACCGCTAGCTGAGCAATGGTGCGCAAGAGTGCTTTTCCCGCGCCGTTGCCGCGAAACTCGGGCGAGACGTACAGGTCTTCCATATAGATGCCATTGCGTCCGAGCCAGGTGGAATAGCTGGTGAAGAACACCGCATACCCAGCGACCTTATTTTCTATCTCGCAGATCAGCGCTTCCGTTTTGCTATCGCTGGCGAAAAGGGTGGCCTGGATCTCCTCGACCGTGGTGACCACCTGCTCCGGCGCTTTTTCATACACTGCGAGCTCATAAATCATGTCATAAATTGCTTTTGCGTCCGCCGGGCTGGCCTGACGAATGGTCATATTCATTGAATTACCTGTTGTGCCGTCGTGAGTTTGATACCGCAAAGCATAAACGTTAAGGTTAGAAGAATTAAGTGCAATGAAATCACTGAATGATGAATATTATGCATCCCGCCCTTCGCCGTCTTGATTTAAACCTGCTGCCGGTATTCGAGGCGGTCTACCGCTATCGCTCGGTCCGCCTTGCGGCGGAAGAGTTAGCAATGAGCACATCGGCGTTAAGCCACGCGCTATCCAGACTGCGCGCGGCGCTTAACGATCCGCTTTTTTATCGTGAGGGTCACCGCATGTGCCCCAGCGTATATGCGACCCAGCTCGCGCCGTCGATATCATCTGCGTTAAAGTTTTTAAATCAGGAGCTCACCCCGCAGCCAAAGTTTGTCGCTTCCGCCAGTACCGACTGCCTACAGATCGCGATCACGGATTTCACCGCGCAGTGCGTTTTTCCAACCGTGATGTCCAGACTTCACCACCAGGCGCCGGGTTTGCGTTTCGAACTGCGTTATCTGCCGCATAGTCCGGCGCTGACGGAACTGCTGGCCGGAGAGGTGGACCTGGCGTTGGGTTTCAGCGCGCTCAATGAAGCGGAACATCCGGAACTGGATGAGATTCGCTGGCTGCAGGATGACTATGTTGCGATGAGTAACGAAAGGCGGAACAGACTCACGCTGGCGGATTATCTGGCGGCCCAGCATCTGGTGGTCACTCCGTGGAATGAAAGCCAGGGGGTTCTCGATGTGCAGCTGGCGAAAATGGGCTTCACGCGACATATCACCATCAAAACCCCCTCAATGCTGAGCGCACCGTTTATTGTTGCACAAAGTGAACTGTTGATGGCGATGCCGCGCTCGGCTGCTGAAAAGATGCTCGCAACCGCCGGGTTGAAGATTTTTGAACTGCCGTTTGAGGTGCCGCCATTTGAAGTGAAAATCTATTCCCATAAGCGCAGCGGTCAGCGCGGCGCAAGCCAGTGGCTGAAAGACACGCTGCGGGAGTGGGCGGCGCCGGAGGGCATCTGATGGCGGGTTTGACGAGTCAGCGATATATGCTTAACTCATGATATCAGAAATGTAAAATCTGTGTTAACAATCAAGGCGCGCATTGACTCTACGCGCTGCGCCGCTCATCCATAAAAGATAAGAGAGACAAATTGAAATTAGCCGGACCTCATCCAGATGAACTGCGTCGTCTGCAATCGCTGCGGGCATCCGGGTTACTGAATAGCGGAAAAGAAGAGCGCTTCGATCGCCTGACCAGGCTGGCGCGTACGCTCTACGATCTGCCGGTGGCGTCGATTAGCCTCGTCGGGGAGAACACCCTGCATGTTAAATCCTGCGCCGGACTTGATGTGGATACGCTGCCGAGGGATATCACCTTCTGCGCGCACACCATTCTGCAAACCGATCCTTTGATCGTCAACGACCTGCAGCAGGATATGCGCTTTCACGATAACCCGCTGGTGACGGAAGCGCCGTTTATTCGCTTTTATGCCGGGTATCCGGTTCAGCTACCTGACGGCGCGACGGTAGGTTCGTTCTGCCTTATGGATCATAAGCCGCGCGCTTTTTCCGGACATGAAATTCAGATATTGAGTGACCTGGCCGCCATTGTAGAAGATGAATTCAAGGTGCTGGATGCGGCGACCGCCGACGAACTGACGGGGTTATTTAACCGGAGGGGATTTTTGTCGTTAGCGGAGTATGCGCTGTTAACAGCCAGACGGCGAAGTGAACCGGCGAGCCTGGTGTTTATCGACCTCGATCGCTTTAAGCTGATTAACGATACCTGGGGCCATGAGCAAGGGGATAAAGCCCTGACGGCAATCGCCGATGTGATGAAGTCTACCTTCAGAGAGTCGGATTTAATTGCCAGACAGGGCGGCGATGAGTTTATCATCCTGCTTGCCAATACCGCCCAGCAGGCCGCGAACAAGGCGATGGAGCAGCTTAGCCAGAATGTTGCCGAGTATAATCAGCAAGCGGGTAATCCGTGGCAGCTGGCGTTCTCATGGGGCTGCGTTGAATACGATCCCCATGAGCACCATAGTCTCAATGACATCGTTGCAGTGGCCGACCGGCGGATGTATCAGGCTAAAACGAGCCATGGCGCAGAGCGCCGGTAGGCGTGTCGCCCGGCGTCGTCTGCCGGGCGTCTGCGGCATCCCCTGCGGTTCAGGCGGGTGATCGCCGCAGCTTGCGCAATCTTAGTGGAGTCCAAGACGGATCAATTCAACGGGCTCGAATTTGCCTTCAGCGCCTTCAACTTCTACTGTCTTATTACGACGCAGCTGGGCAGGAGTAAGACCATTGGCATGTATAGCAACAATTTTACCGGTTTTACCCGTCCCGTTAATCATTACCTGACTACCGTTAGTAATAGGGTTGCGGTTACGATCGTAAGTGATCATGGCTATTTCTCCTCTTAATAATCTGCAAATAAAACTCCGCTTAACCACCAGGCTTACTCCCGGCAACGGACGTAATACAAATACGCCTCTGAGGCTGGCGTTTTTTTGTTTTTGATCAACATCACACTTTTTAGCGGTCAGCGAAGGCCATTTCCTGACCATTCGTCCGCGCGTTATGCTTCTGCAGGTCTTTGACTTTGTACACTATGGTTGCGGATGCTGCAGGTTGCAGACGCGGTTGCGGCTGCTAAACTTTTGGCGGGCATAACGGAGCGGAACGATGAACAACAAAGACGAGCAAACGGGGCTGATCGGGCTTGCGATTGGCGCAGCGGTCATTGGCCTGGTGTCTGACCAGAAGCCAATTAATCGGGAAAGTATTGTTGAGGAACTGATGCGGTTAGGCAGGCAGAAGGGAGATGGCGTCGAGGACGA
This sequence comes from Klebsiella sp. HN106, assembly GCF_051209435.1. Lineage (NCBI taxonomy): Bacteria > Pseudomonadati > Pseudomonadota > Gammaproteobacteria > Enterobacterales > Enterobacteriaceae > Klebsiella > Klebsiella sp. HN106. The sequence continues at coordinate 144,376 of NZ_JBLURD010000001.1, forward strand.
GATTTTTAAAAAAGCGGCAACGCTGGTGCGAAAGGGGATATAAACCCCGATAAAGAGATAAACGAAGCCCGGGTATCAGAAAACCCGGGATTACACCGGGAGCAAAGTCATCATTAGCCAGGCTAAAAAAATGCATATCAGCGTCATATACCAGACAAAACTCATTTTACCACCTGACTCTACAGCGCCATGCCAATCACTGCGTTAACCACGGATGAAGCCATTAACACGCCGCCAACGATATAACAGGTTCGGTTCTTTCGGCTCGCGGCTAAGGCCAGAAGAACAATAGCTGCGGCAAAGAATGGGATAGCTATGATGCTAAATGTGTTCATGATTCCCTGAGGCCTTATTCGTCAATATTCCCGCAAGTGGCTTCGCGGTTAAGAAGGCATAGACCGCGATTCGAAATCTACCGGAACCCGGTTAATCTTCCTGCATCCACATATCGGCTTCTTCAAACATTTCCTGCACGGCGCGGCTGATCTGCTCCTTCTCGTGCTTGCTGGCGTCGGTATTAATCGAAGCTAAAGTCATCATCGGTTTTACGCGGACGTCGGCATCGGGAAAAATGCGGTGAACTCGCTTCGTCAGTTCATTAAGAATGATCTCTTTAGCGCCGGCCAATCCCTCGAAATTTCTTTTGTCATAAATCAGTTCTACAAACATGCGTTATCCCGGTTATTTTGATGACAGCCAGTATTGTACTGTAATTATATACAGCGTCAAGGCGACAGAATAAGTTCCTCGCGCAGGCGCGATCTCTGCTTTTGCATCAAATGCCGGAGTAGGGCAATTGTTTTTTTATAAGTACGTAAAAGTTAATGAATTTTTAATAAAAGGTGGTTATGTTGACTCCATCACCATCTTTTTAAGGGTTTTCCATGCGCGATAAATACTCTGGCCTGCAGATAGGCATCCACTGGCTGGTTTTTTTATTAGTGATTGGCGCGTACGCGGCGATGGAGCTGCGGGGCTTTTTCCCGCGCAGCGCGCGGCCTGCCATTAATATGATTCACGTCTCGTGCGGTATTTCTATCTTTGTTCTGATGGTGGCGCGCCTGATCGTGCGCCTGAAATCACCGGCGCCGCCGATAGTCCCCAAACCATCGCCGATGATGACCGGCTTCGCGCATCTCGGGCATCTGGTGATCTATCTGCTGTTTATCGCGCTGCCGATCATCGGCATGGTCATGATGTACTATCGCGGCAACCCGTGGTTCGCTTTTGGTCTGACCATGCCGCACGCAGCGGAAAGCGACTTTGAACTGGTGGATAATCTGAAAGCGTGGCATGAGCTGCTGGCCAATACCGGCTACTTTATTATCGGCCTGCACGCGCTGGCGGCGCTGATGCACCATTATTTCTGGAAAGATAACACGCTGCTGCGGATGATGCCGCGTAAGCGTTAAACCCCGCTAAACCCGCTTCGGCGGGTTTTTTGTCGCTCTTTATTTTAATTGTGATAAAAATGTTATCAACAATAAAAAAAGGGGAAGGGTATGAAAGTCAGACTTGCCATCGCAGAAGAGGCTCCGGCCCTTTGGGAAGTTCGTAATCAGGCGATTCGCCACGGCTGCCGTGAAAGCTATGCTGCGGAAGTCCTCCAGGCCTGGGCTCCCGACAACATGCCTGAAGGTTATCGCCATGCGGTGCGCGATAATCCATTTTTTGTTGTTGATGATGGGCAGGGCAAGCCAGTCGCCAGCGGCTATCTGGATATCAAAGCGGGTAGCGTTGAAGCCATATTTACTTTGCCGACCTGGGAGGGTAAAGGCTGCGCCAGCATGATTATGGCGGCGATTATCGGGGAGGCGAAACAACGCAAGTTCAGGCACATTACCCTCGATGCAACGCCAAACGCGGCCGGTTTTTATCTGCGCCTGGGATTCACTTCAACCGGCGAAAAGCGCTGGCATTCGAACATGGCGAACGCCGACTTACGCTGTGAATCGATGATCCTTAGCCTCGACTGAGCGCAAATTCTCGCCGCTATGCTACGGTTAAAGCGGCGAAGCCATTTGCCTCATGGCAATAATAAATATAGTATACCCCCCTATATGATATGGAGGGCGACACCATGCCACATTCACCTGAAGATAAAAAGCGTGCCCTCAGCCGGGTAAGGCGCATCCGCGGCCAGGTTGAAGCGCTCGAGCGGGCGCTGGAATCTGGCGAACCCTGTATGACCATTCTGCAACAGATTGCCTCTATTCGCGGCGCCGCTAACGGCCTGATGGGGGAGATGGTTGAGATTCATCTGCAGGACGAACTGGTTAGCGGAGAAACGACGCCAGACCAGCGCGCCGCCAGAATGGCGGAAGTCGGGCATCTGCTACGATCCTATTTAAAATAAAATCACCACGAGGAAGAGAGATATGAAATCACGTGCAGCCGTCGCGTTTGGCCCAGGCCAGCCGCTTTCAATCGTTGAGATTGACGTCGCGCCGCCGAAAAAGGGCGAAGTGCTGGTGAAGATCACCCATACCGGCGTATGCCATACCGATGCTTTCACCCTCTCCGGCGACGATCCGGAAGGCGTCTTCCCGGCGGTGCTGGGTCATGAAGGCGGCGGTATTGTCGTCGAGGTTGGCGAAGGCGTAACCAGCCTGCAGCCGGGCGACCACGTTATTCCGCTCTACACCGCCGAATGCGGCGAATGTAAATTCTGTAAATCAGGCAAAACCAACCTCTGTCAGGCGGTTCGTGCTACCCAGGGTAAAGGCCTGATGCCGGACGGCACTACCCGTTTCTCTTATAACGGTGAACCAATCTACCACTACATGGGGACCAGCACCTTTAGCGAATACACCGTAGTGGCCGAAATTTCGCTGGCCAAAGTAAACCCGCAGGCGCCGCTGGACAAAGTCTGCCTGCTGGGCTGCGGCGTCACGACCGGCATCGGCGCGGTGCACAACACGGCGAAAGTGAAAGAGGGCGATACCGTCGCCGTTTTCGGGCTTGGCGGCATTGGTCTGGCGGTGATTCAGGGTGCGGTACAGGCGAAAGCCGGGCGCATTCTGGCGGTGGATACTAACCCGGAAAAATTCACCCTCGCCAAAGAAATGGGCGCCACCGACTTTATCAACCCAAATGACTACGATAAGCCGATTCAGGATGTGATTGTTGAGCTGACCGACGGCGGCGTCGACTTTAGCTTCGAGTGTATCGGTAACGTGAACGTGATGCGCGCAGCGCTCGAATGCTGCCATAAAGGCTGGGGCGAAAGCGTGATTATTGGCGTTGCTGGCGCAGGCCAGGAGATCAAAACGCGGCCATTCCAGCTGGTTACCGGGCGCGTCTGGCGCGGCTCCGCCTTCGGCGGCGTCAAGGGACGCACTCAGCTGCCGGGCATGGTGGAAGACGCGATGGCGGGCAAAATTCGCCTCGACCCGTTTATTACCCACCGTATGCCGCTGGATCGAATCAACGAAGCTTTTGACCTGATGCACGAAGGGAAATCAATTCGTACCGTCATCCATTTCGGTGATAACTGATTTTTCAGTCCAAACATAACCCGGGCTTGCCCGGGTTATTTCTGAATATACGCTATTCTCGCCGCAAATTTTCATAACCGCTATGCCACCGCCGCTGTTCCCGACGCTCCCGTTCTCGCTGAATATCTGATTTTTCATCTTCCCAGACCGCGCAGTGCGGGCCGCTAAAAACCTCGCAGGGCGGCTGGTCAGCGGTGAGCGGGTTGGCCGTTTTCTCTTCCCAGATCGTCGGATCGCGCAGGTCCACTTCCGGGGCCTTCAGCGCCTGTGCGGAGGCAGCGGCTAACGCCAAAACGGTGGCTGCGAGCAGGCGGCAGGTTGAACTTTTCATCCATTATCCTTGTTCAGTTTTTATTATTGATAACCATTCGCAATAATAACATGACTGAATGAAAATGGCGCGTTCAGGGAGATGAGAAGACAATTTCGCTGTCGTGATGTCGTGATGTCGTGATGTCGTGATGTCGTGATGTCGGGTAGCGGCTGGCGCCTGACCCGACCTGCAACACCGTGGATAACCACCGCTGGTAGGCACAGTAAGGCGTTTACGCCACCGGGCAATATCCAGGAAAGGTACTTCGCCAGTAAAAAGGGCCCCGGCTGGGGCCCTGAGGATTACTCCTGCTCCGGGAGCGCGTAGGCAATAATATAATCGCCGCGGTCCGGGGACTGGCGAGCGCCGCCCGCATTGATGATGATGTACTGCTTACCGGTTTTCGGCGAGACATAGGTCATCGGGCCGGACTGGCTGCCGACCGGCAGACGCGACTTCCAGATCTCTTTACCGTTGGCGGTATCAAACGCGCGCAGGTAGAAGTCCTGGGTACCCGCGAAGAACAGCAGGCCGGACTGGGTAGCAAGCGAAGCGCCCAGCGTCGGCATGCCGATAGGGATCGGCATATGCATGCGGATCCCCAGCGGACCGGTGTCCTCTACGGTGCCAACCGGAACCTGCCACACCAGCTTGCCGGTTTTCAGATCGACCGCTGACATCGTGCCGAACGGCGGTTTCTGGCAAGGAATGCCCAGCGGCGACAGGAAGCGCTCGCGCATGGCGCCGAACGGGGTGCCTTCCATCGGCACTATCCCCATTTCGATACCGCTGGCGTCTTTCGCCACGTTGGCGCGCGGAACCATATAGTTGGCGAGGCCAAGGCGCATATCGTTGACGAACATCAGGCTATTATTCGGGTCAACCGACACGCTGCCCCAGTTCATCCCGCCCAGCGAGCCAGGATACTGCAGCGAACGATCTTCGCCCGGAGGGGTGAAGACACCCTGATGGCGCATCTCTTTAAACTGAATGCGGCACAGCAACAGGTCGACAGGCGTCGCGCCCCACATATCCGACTCTGTCAGCGTCTCGTTGCCGATCATCGGCATGCCAACGGAATAGGGCTGGGTCGGGGAGTAGCGCTCGCCTTTGACGTTGCCCGCAGGGACAGGGCGTTCCTCAACTTTGGCGACTGGTTCACCGGTGGCGCGATTGAGCATAAAGATCATGCCCTGTTTACTGGTTTGCACCAGTACCGGGGTGGTGCCGCCTTTACCGTCAGGAAGATCGTACAGCAGAGGCTGCGAAGGCAGGTCGAAGTCCCAGAGATCGTGGTGGGTGGTCTGATAATGCCAGCGTACCTGTCCGGTCGTCGCATCAACGGCCACGATGGAAGAGCTGTATTTATCGTCCAGCGCGGTACGTTCGCCGCCAAAGAAGTCTGGGGTAGCGTTACCGGTAGGCAGGTAAATCAGATTCAGCTTCGCGTCATAGGACATGGCCGACCAGACGTTCGGTGTACCGCGGGTGTAGGTTTGCCCTGCAGGCGGTTCACCGGTCAGGTTCGGGTTGCCCGGATCCCATGCCCACGCCAGCTTGCCGGTGTGAACATCATAGGCGCGAACCACGCCCGGAGGCTCGCCGGTGGAGAAGTTATCCGCCACGCGACCGCCAACCACGACGACGTTACCCGCCACCAGCGGCGTAGAGGTTTGCTGGTAGTAACCTGCTTTGATTTCCCCCATCCCCACGCTAAGGTCAACGATACCGTGGTCGCCGAATGCGTCGCACAGTTTACCGTTATCGGCATCAATGGCGATCAGACGGGCGTCGGTAGTTGGCAGGAACAGACGGCGGGAGCAGGCGGCCGGCTGCGTATCGGCGGCAGAGGACACCTGGGCCTGGCTGTCTTCGTAATAGCCTAAACCACGGCAGCGCTGCCAGTTCGGCGCGGTGGCTTTTGAATCATAGCGCCACTTCTCTTTACCGCTATCGACATCCAGCGCCAGTACTTTGCTGTAGGGCGTACAGACGTAAAGCGTATCGCCAATCTGCAGCGGCGTATTCTGGTCTTCCGCGCCGGAGCCGTTGCTCTGCGGGATATCGCCGGTATGGGCGATCCAGGCGACCTGCAGCTGGTTCACGTTCTGTTTGTTAATCTGGTCGAGGGCGGCGAAGCGATCGCCGTGGGTGGTGTTGCCCCAGTGCGCCCAGTTCTTCTGCTGCTCGCCGGCGGCGACCGGTTTAACCGGCACCGCCTCGCTGGCGCTGACCAGAGGCTGAGATTTGAACATCCAGCCGAAACTTGCCAACAGGACCACTGCCAACACCGCTGCCAGGCCAAACGCGGGCCCTTTTTTCGCAGGCTGGCGGGAAAGGAACGGCCACACCAGCGCGCACAGGAAGGCCAGCACGCCGAGCGCGAACAGGCGCGAGAACAGCGGCCAGTAAGTCCAGCCCGCGTCGCTAATCGCCCAGACGATCGAGACGATAAACGCCAGCCCATACAGCAGTATGCCGCCGCGACGGTTGCGGAAAATGAGCGCTGAGGCGATCACCATCACCAGGCCCATAATCGCAAAATAGAACGTCCCGCCGACCGAGGCGAGCTTTGCACCAAGAATACCGATAGCCAGACCGATGATCAGCATCAGTCCGGCGAGAAGCCACTGCAGGATCCGTGGGAACCCTCGCGGCACGTTGCCAGTTGCCATTTTTGTCTCCTTAACCACCCCTGAACAGGCGTGAACCAGATGAATCAATTTTTCAAGTTAACTCTTTTGAATGAAGCGTCAATGACCTTCATAAAAGCGGGTTTTTTGCTGTTATTGATTTCGAGTGAACCATTTGGTGAAATCGTGGCTATGATAGATCTGTTAAATAAATTTGCGCAATTGTTAATGAATGATTTCGCACTAATTGATTATTGTGATGAATGACGTTAGCGAATCGCTGGAAAAAGAGGCTGCGTTTCCCCGGCGGCTGGAGGGGCGGCGCCGGGAGAAAAGCGGAAGACGCCGGTCAGACCGGCATAGATTTGCGAATGGCGCTCAGCAACGTTTGGCTACCGGCGGTGAGGGTGGCATCCACGCGGGTCAGAATACCGATAGGTTCGCCAGCGCCCTGAGTGGGTATGGGCAGCGCGGCGAGCAGTCCACGGCGCAGATCGTCCTTCACCGCGCCGGAGGGGACGAACCACACGTAGTCGTAATCGACGGTGAGCTGGCGCGAGAGCGAGGCCGACAGCGTTTCGATGCAGCCAGTGGGAATTTTACAGCCCTGGCTTTGCAGCAGGGCTTCCGCATTCTGTCGCGGCAGTGTGCCTTTTGGCGATACCACCACCGGCCACTCCATCACCCGGCTCAGGGTAACGGTTTCTTGCAGCAGCGGGTGCCCCGGACGAACCACCAGCTTCAGCGATTCAAGAAACAGCAGCTCATAGTTCAGACCGCTCATCAACTCCGGATCGGACATTCTTCCGATGCCGATATCGATTTCTCCCGATTTCAGGCCCGCCAGCAGCATGGTGTTATTCATGGTCGCGACCTGCAGGGTGATATCCTTTTGCTGCTGGTGAAACTGGCCAATCACCGAGGGCAGAATCCCCAGCGCAGCGGTTGGCAGCGCTCCGATACGCACGATGTCGTTGCTGAGGCCTTCTTTACGATTCAGCGCTTGCCCGGCGGTATTGAGCGCGTCCAGCACTTTCACCGCATGGGTAAGAAACTGTTCCCCGACCAGCGTGAGCTGAGCACCAAGGCGTCCGCGCTCAAACAGCCGCGTACCGGTAAGCTGCTCCAGTTCATTCAGGGTTTTGGACAAAGCCGGTTGGCTAAGGTTTAAGGTTTCAGCCGCGCGCCCAAGAGTTCCCTGTTGAGCGACGGCCACGAAGGTATGTAGATGGCGCAAGCGAATGCGCTGACTGAAAAGACCATTTTTTTGCATAATCAATGTTAAGAACTGAGGCTGACCGGTGACAAGTAAGGGTGTTTAAATTTGTTAACTTCATAGCAAAATATTATTAACATTTTATATTATTATTTTACAAGTTGATTTTGTTGAGATTGTGGAAAAGCGCCGCCTCTGGCTGGCAGAGGCGGAGAAGGAACGGGCAAATTTAGATATCGAAGAACACGGTTTCGTTGTTGCCCTGTAAGTGAATATCGAAGCGATAAACGATTTCCGTACCGCGCACTTCGCGCTGCCCGATGAGGGTCTGACGGCGAACTTCCCACTCAATCAGATTGAGCACCGGATCGGCCTGATTAGCGTCCTGCTCGTCGGAGAAGTACATCCGCGTATTAAGGCCAATGTTTATTCCGCGCGCCACCACCCATAAATTGACGTGAGGGGCCATTACGCGGCCATCTCGGCCCACTACGGCGCCGGGTTTAATGGTTTCGAAGCGCCAGATACCGCTGGTAAAGTCCGAGCAGCTGCGCCCCCAGCCGCGAAACTCCGCATCCAGCTTTTTGTTTTGCTGCCGATCGTCCGGGTGATTGTAGCGCCCGGCGGCGTTGGCCTGCCAGATTTCCAGTAGCACATCGCGCACCGGCGTTCCGGAGCCATCGATGACTCTGCCTTCAATGGTAATGCGCTCACCCTCGGTCGCAGGGGTCGTCAGCGTTGGGCCAAAGTTATTCTCAAAGATATGAAATCCGGCGGCGTCCGGCGCCAGGCCGATATGCACATAAGGACCGGCGGTTTGTGAAGCGGTTTCGGGTAAAAAATCTCTCATCGGGCGGCCCCCTGCGTGCGGTTTTCAAACAGCGTGGCGCGGTGGCCGCGCAGCACGAGATCAAAACGGTAAGCCAGCGAGTCCAGCGGTACGGCGGCATGGGTATCCAGCTCGGCGATCAGCGTCCTGATGGCATCGTCGTTATTGATGGTTTTGACGATAGGACACTGTTTGATCAGCGGATCGCCTTCAAAATACATCTGCGTAATTAAACGCTGTGCCCAGGCGTCTCCGGAGAGAGAGAAGTGAATATGCGCCGGGCGCCAGTCGCTTACCTGGTTGCGCCACGGGTAGGGACCGGGTTTGATGGTGCGAAAACAATAATAGCCGTTCTCGTCGGTCAGCACGCGTCCACAGCCGCCAAAGTTCGGGTCGATCGGCGCCAGATATTGATCCTTTTTATGTCGGTAGCGTCCGCCAGCGTTGGCCTGCCAGACTTCGACCAGCGTATTTTTCATCGGCCGACCGAATCCATCGCGTACGTAGCCGTGCACAATAATCCGCTCGCCAATCGGCAGGCCGTCTTTGGCGTAATTCAGGATCAGGTCGTTATCGAGCGCGCCGAGATCGTCGCTACTGAAAACCGGCCCGGTGATTTCCGAAAGTGAATTCTGTAGGGAGATAAGCGCATTGCGCGGCGAGCGCAGAACGCTGGTTTTATAGCCCGGCGCGTAAGCCGGAGGATGGCTGCTATAGTCGCGATGCAGAACCTCGCGCGGTGACCATTTGTCGTTCATCAGGGTACTCCGTTTTATCGGTAGAGAGGCATATCGTTGTTATGTCGCCACAAGCAGTGTGTGTAAATGTTTTGTTAATTTAAAGTGAAATTAAAGGGTGTTTAACATAACTACTGGTTATGAAGTGTTCAGGCGAAATTAAACGGGCAGCTACCGGCATCACAGTTTGTAAATTCTTCCCACCGTCTTCAGACAGCTTTTCTACACTCCAGGGAGAATTCACTGGAGGTAAGACATCATGGCGAACACCATCACGGCTGATGAGATTCGGGAGTGCTTTTCGCAGGCGATGTCGGCGATGTACCAGCAGGAAGTTCCGCAGTACGGGACGCTACTGGAGCTGGTGGCCGACGTTAACCTGGCTATTCTGGAGAATAACCCGAAGCTGCATGAACAACTGGCTAACGCCGATGAACTGGCGCGGCTGAACGTTGAACGCCACGGCGCGATCCGCGTTGGTACGGCGGAGGAACTGGCGACCTTGCGTCGCATGTTTGCCATTATGGGAATGTATCCCGTTAGTTATTACGATCTGTCGCAGGCTGGCGTGCCGGTTCACTCCACCGCGTTTCGTCCCGTTGATGACGCCGCGCTGGCGCGCAACCCGTTTCGTATTTTTACTTCGCTTCTGCGCCTTGAGCTTATCGCTAATGAGGCGTTGCGTAAGCGGGCGGCACAAATCCTTTCCGGGCGCGATATCTTCACCCCACGCTGTCGTGAACTGATTGCGCTTTATGAACAGAAAGGAGAATTCACCGCCGCAGAGGCCCGGGAGTTCGTCGAACAGGCGCTGGAAACCTTTCGCTGGCATCGACAGACCCTCGTCGATGAAGAAACCTATCATGCGCTGCACGATGAGCACCGGCTGATTGCCGATGTCGTCTGTTTCCCCGGCTGCCACATCAATCATCTGACTCCGCGCACCCTGGATATCGATCGGGTACAGGCGCTGATGCCTGAATGCGGCATCGCCCCGAAGGCGTTGATAGAAGGGCCGCCGCGCCGCGAAGTGCCTATTTTACTGCGCCAGACCAGCTTTAAGGCTCTCGAGGAGCCGGTGATGTTTGCCGGAGAGCATAAAGGCACGCATACCGCTCGCTTTGGTGAAATCGAGCAGCGCGGGATTGCCCTGACGCCGAAAGGCCGCGCGCTCTACGATCGTCTTCTGGGCGAGGCGGGGGTGGGCAAGGATAACCTCAACCATCAGCGTCATCTGCAGGAGGTGTTTAGCGCGTTTCCGGACAGCGAATTCCTGCTGCGTCAGCAGGGACTGGCATACTTCCGCTACCGCCTGACCCCTGCCGGAGAAGCCCATCGTCAGGCGTTTCGCCCCGGAGACGATCCGCAGCCGCTGATCGAACGCGGCTGGGTGATTGCGCAACCGATTATTTATGAAGACTTTTTACCGGTAAGCGCCGCCGGGATATTTCAGTCGAATCTGAGCAACGAGGTGCAGACCCGCAGCCACGGCAACGCCAGCCGGGAGGCCTTTGAGGAGGCGCTGGGCTGTGCGGTTTATGACGAGTTCAGCCTCTATCAGCAGGCGGAAGAGCGCAGCAAACGACGTTGCGGTCTGCTGTAAAATCAGTACTCTGCTGGCATGAGTCGTTAAAGGAAGCAGGTCATGCAGAATCCGTCCACCCCGCTGGTGAAAACCCGGCAGGGGATACTATCCGGCACCTCTGAAGAGAACATTCATATCTGGCGCGGTATTCCTTATGCCGCGCCGCCCGTCGGCGATCTTCGCTGGCGCTCGCCGCAGCCTGCTGCCCGCTGGCAGGGCGTGCGCCGGGCAGAGACCTTCTCGGCCTCCAGCTGGCAGGATATTGAATACTGCCGCGAGCTCGGCGGCGGCGATCCCGGCAGCTTTTCCGAAGATTGCCTCTACCTTAATGTCTGGTCGCCCGCCGCCCGATCGCAGCCGCTGCCGGTTATGGTCTGGCTGCACGGCGGGGGCTATACCATCGGCGCGGGAAGTTTGCCGCCCTATGACGGCAAAGCCTTAGCTTCTCGCGGCGTGGTAGTGGTGACGGTCAACTACCGGCTCGGGCATCTGGGCTTTTTTGCCCATCCGGCGCTGGAAGGGGAAGACGGCGAGCGTATCTATAACTTCGCGCTACTCGATCAGATCGCCGCCCTGCAGTGGGTGCAGGAGAACATTCACGCCTTTGGCGGCGATGCGGCTACCGTGACGCTGTTCGGCGAATCCGCCGGCGCGCGCAGCGTGCTGTCGCTGATGGTTTCGCCTAAGTCCAGAGGCTTGTTCCATAAAGCGATAATCCAGAGCGGCTATACCTTGCCCGATCTGCCGCGAGAGAAGGCGCTGGCGAAGGGGCAGCTTATTGCGGAACACTTTTCTTTGCCGCAGGCCAGCGCCGAACAGCTGCGGGCGATTCCGGCGCAAGCGTTCTGGTCGTTGACTGCGCCGTTGACCATCGGCCCGGCGCCCGTGGTTGGCGATGCCGTGCTGCCGCAGCCGATGCTGGAGACTTTTTTTAGCGGACGCCAGCATCCCCTGCCGGTGATGATCGGTTCGAACAGCGATGAGGCGAGCGTCATGGCGGTGTTTGGCGTCGATATCGCCGGGCAGATCCAGAAGCTTCGCCGTGAACGCCGTTTCGGTCTGGGTCTAATTAAATTGCTCTATCCCGGCGTGAAGGGAGATGAAGCGCTGGGGCGCGAAGTTTGCCGGGATATGGCCTTTACCACTCTGGGCTATGTGGTGATGCAGGCTCAGCAGCGAGTAGGGCAACCGTGCTGGCGCTACTGGTTTGACTACGTGGCCGAGGCGGAACACCAGACCTATCCGCACGGCGCGTGGCACGGTAATGAAGTCGCATACGTTTTTGACAATCTCGACCTTGCCGAGCCGGTACGAAATTATGCCAACGATCGCGACAGAGACTTTGCCGCCCGGGTCGCCGACTATTGGGCGAACTTCGCTCGCTTCGCCGGCAATGACTGTCATGAACTCTCAGGGCCGGTACGCTGGCCCGCCAGCGTGCGCGGACGGGATCGCCTGCTGCGAATCGGGCTGCACAAACGGGCCGGCTTTAAGGTGGAGAACCGCTTTATGCGCGCGCGTCTGGCGCTGTTTCGGCGGGTCATGAAGCATCATGTGACGCTGGATTAACATTATTCACAAAATCTCCGCTAGCCGGGTGGCGTTCTGCAAATGGGACAATGCGTCCCACTTTCGGCGGCTAATCCTCAGCCAGTGATTACACTATGATCAGCCTTATTAACACCATCTCCGCAGAACCGGCGTTCTGACGGAAAATCTGACGTTAAAATGAGGAAGAAACCATGGCCAAACCGTATGTTCGTCTGGATAAAAATGATGCCGCCGTGCTGCTGGTCGATCACCAGACCGGATTGCTTTCACTGGTGCGCGATATTGATCCTGATAAATTCAAGAACAACGTCCTTGCCCTTGGCGACCTGGCGAAGTATTTCGGTCTGCCGACCATCCTGACCACCAGCTTCGAAAACGGCCCTAATGGTCCGCTGGTGCCTGAGCTGAAAGAGCAATTCCCGGATGCCCCCTATATTGCGCGCCCGGGTAATATTAACGCCTGGGATAACGAAGATTTCGTTAAGGCAGTGAAAGCGACGGGCAAGAAGCAGCTGATCATTGCCGGGGTGGTGACGGAAGTGTGCGTGGCTTTTCCGGCGCTATCGGCTATTGAAGAGGGGTTTGATGTATTTGTGGTGACCGACGCTTCCGGCACCTTTAACCCGATTACCCGCGATGCGGCCTGGGATCGGATGTCGCAGGCTGGCGTGCAACTGATGTCGTGGTTTGGCGTTGCCTGCGAACTGCATCGCGACTGGCGTAATGATATCGAAGGGCTGGGCACGCTGTTCTCCAACCATATCCCGGATTATCGCAACCTGATGACCAGCTTTAATCTTCTGAATCAAAAATAAGCTTCTCTGCGGCCGGCGCTCGGCTGGCCGCTTCCTCTTTCTCTTCACTGTCGCTGAATTAAGCAGCAAACGCCGCCGGTTGGCGAAATCATCGCCGCCCCTGGCTATCGGCAATTCGGTCTGGTCCGGTGGACATATTTTTTTCACCTGATTTCTGCCCTCAACAATTGGATTATCAATCGTTTTTGTCTAGAGTGAGCGACATTCACGACGCATGGGTTTGTTACGTCGCGTCTCAATTCACATATGAAGAAGGATGCTCTCTCAGGCATGAACCGCAGACGTTTTCTCAAATCTTCCATGGCTGTTGCCGCCGTATGCGGAACGTCAGGAGTCGCCTCTCTATTTTCTAAAGCCGCATTCGCCGAAGATTCGGGAATTGCCGATGGGCAAACGCGCCGTTTTGATTATAGTGTCCTCCAGTCGATGGCCCACGATCTTGCCCGTCAGCCATGGGGCGGCGCGCCTCGCGATCTGCCGCCAACCCTGGCAACCCTGACGCCGCAGGCCTACAACAGCATTCAGTATGACGCCGCGCACTCCCTGTGGAGCAACATTGAAGAGCGCAAGCTGGATATCCAGTTTTTTCACGTGGGAATGGGGTTCCGCCGCCGCGTGAGAATGTTCTCGCTGGATTCACAAACTCAACAGGCACGTGAAATACACTTCCGGCCTGAACTGTTTAAATACAATGATGCCGGCGTCGACACCAAACAGCTGGTGGGCCAGAGCGACCTGGGTTTTGCCGGTTTTCGCGTATTTAAGGCCCCTGAACTGGCGCGTCGCGACATCGTCGCGTTCCTTGGCGCCAGCTACTTCCGCGCGGTGGACAGCACTTACCAGTACGGTCTTTCCGCCCGCGGCCTGGCGATCGATACCTTTACCGATACGCCAGAAGAGTTTCCTGACTTCACCTCTTTCTGGTTTGAGACCGTTAAACCGGGAGCCACGGTATTTACCGTCTATGCGCTGCTCGACAGCCCAAGCGTCACCGGCGCCTATAAGTTCATCGTTAACTGTCAGGAGACGCAGGTGATCATGGATGTGGAAAACCATATCTATGCGCGCAAAGACATCAAGCAGCTGGGCATCGCGCCGATGACCAGTATGTTCAGCTGCGGTAATAACGAACGGCGAATGTGTGACACCATCCATCCGCAAATTCACGACTCTGACCGTCTGTCGATGTGGCTGGGCAACGGCGAGTGGGTTTGTCGCCCGCTGAATAACCCGCAAAAGCTGCAGTTCAACGCTTTCCAGGATAAGAATCCGCGCGGTTTTGGCCTGCTGCAGCTGGATCGCGACTTCTCCCACTATCAGGATATTATGGGCTGGTACAACAAGCGCCCGAGTCTGTGGGTCGAACCGCGTAACCAGTGGGGCAAGGGGGCCGTCAACCTGATGGAGATCCCGACCACTGGCGAAACGCTGGATAACATCGTCTGCTTCTGGCAGCCGGAGAAGCCGGTGAAAGCCGGGGATGAACTGGACTTCCGTTATCGTCTCTACTGGAGCGCGCAGCCGCCGGTACGCTCGCCGCTGGCGCGGGTGATGGCAACGCGGACGGGGATGGGCGGTTTCCCGGAAGGCTGGGCGCCGGGCGAACACTATCCGGATAAATGGACCCGTCGGTTTGCTATCGATTTTGTCGGCGGCGACCTGAAGGCCGCTGCGCCTAAAGGCATCGAGCCGGTCATTACCCTGTCGAGCGGTGAAGCGAAACAGATAGAAATCCTCTACGTTGAACCCTTTGATGGCTACCGCATTCAGTTTGACTGGTATCCGACTTCGGATTCGACTGACCCGGTTGAGATGCGCATGTTCCTGCGCTGCCAGGGGGAGGCTATCAGCGAGACCTGGCTTTATCAGTACTTCCCGCCGCCGCCGGATAAACGCAACTATGTCGACGATCGGGTAATGAGGTAAGTGTCCGTTACTGCGCCCGCCGGGTAACCGCGCGGGCGCGTATTTTTTTAATCACATCGTTAATCAGAGTGCGCCATGTCCGCCGAAAACAGATCTGCTATCGAACATATCCCCGTTACGGATTCTCTCTCCCTGCGCGCGGTTGACGAGCGTCACGTGCCGGAACTGCATCAGCTGGTGATGAAAAACCAGCGCTGGCTTCACCAGTCGCTGAGCTGGCCCGCTGAGGTGACTCACGAAGAGGAGACCCGCCGCCACGTGCAGGGCAACGTGATGCTCCACCAGCGCGGCTATGCCAAGATGTTTTTGCTCTTTCTGCAGGAGGAGATTGTCGGCGTACTGTCGTTCAATCAGATAGAGCCAATCAACAAGACCGCTTACATTGGCTACTGGATTGATGAAAGCCATCAGGGGCAGGGGCTGCTTTCGCAGGCTCTGCAGGCGCTGATGGACTATTTTGCCCGCAGCGGTACGGTCCGCCGCTTTGTGATTAAGTGTCGGGTGGCGAACCACAAAAGCAATCAGGTGGCCCTGCGTAACGGTTTTAGCCTCGAAGGGTGCCTTAGGCAGGCTGAGTATCTCAACGGTTCGTATGATGATCAGAATATCTACGGACGCATTATCGATGATAGCACCGGGCAATTCCCGGGTCGCGGCTGACGATTTACCCGGGCGACAGGACGCACGGCCAGGTAGCCCGGGCAAGGCGCGTAGAGCGCCGCCACCGGGAACAGAGCGCAGGGGCCTGAGGCTGAAAACCCCGCTGCCTGGCGTAAAGGTTAAAGAAAGCCGACAATGGGCGTACGGGTATAATGTTCGTCGCCGTTAATGACCTTCGCGCCCCGGATAGAAATGGCGTCTCCCGCGCTGGCTTCGATGCGTGCTTCATCGCCGATAGTGACTTGATGCTCGATCACCACATCGCCGCAAATCACCGTATGGCCTTCAATTAACACACTATCGTCCAGCAGAATCGGCCCGCCCCGCAGGTGCGCATGGCCGCCTACCATCACCCGATGCTTCAGCAGGCAGTTGCCTTCGACCACAGCGTGCTCCGCCACCTGCGAACTGTAGCGCAGGGTCGGGATAGCGTCTTCTTCCCGCCCGGCGATAATCCTCGCATGGCCATAAACACGAGCGTTATCGCAGACCCAGACGTCGTTCTCTTCATTACCTTCCAGCCGCGCATGATCGAAAATTTCCGCCCGGTGCTCGACAAAAGCGTGTTCGACAAACGCATCGCCGTAAATTTGTGCCTGGTGAACGACGCGCGATGCGCTGACCGTGGCCCGCTGATAAATGCGCAGGATTTTATCGTTGTCGGCAGTCAGACCTTGAGCGGCGATAATTAAACAGTGGGGGAGGATCCGCGCGTGGTCGGCCAGGTGGCAGCACCCGCGAATGTGCGAGTGTG
Source organism: Klebsiella sp. HN106 (assembly GCF_051209435.1). Classification (NCBI taxonomy): domain Bacteria; kingdom Pseudomonadati; phylum Pseudomonadota; class Gammaproteobacteria; order Enterobacterales; family Enterobacteriaceae; genus Klebsiella; species Klebsiella sp. HN106. Next base: position 160,892 of record NZ_JBLURD010000001.1, read on the forward strand.
AAACGGTGACGTTGTCACCTATTTGCGCATTATGGCTCACTGCGGCGCTATCCAGACAAGCGTTACCGTTGACGATGGCCCCATGGCTGATAATGCACTCGCCGGTTAAGCGCGCATTGCCCTCAATTTTTGCCCCGGCAAATACGGCGCTATTAGGATCATAAATCCAGCACGCGCCCTCGTGGCTAAGGGCTGCTTCATCGTCCAGCCAGCCGCCTTCATCACCGCTTTTTACGTCAGCGAAATCACGTAAGGCGACAATTTGCCGCAGATTTACGCTATGTTTGTTGCCGTCGGCCTCATAGTGAAACTGGCGAACCTTCTCGCTGAGGTAATATTTGCGCATCTGACTATCTCATTACGTATGGTTAACATAAACATAGCAAAAAACTCCGTAGCGCGTTTTTGAAGGTTCCTTTAAAATGCAACTTAATATAATTTTAAATTTCAAACAAAATGAATAAAACGCAGCGCGCGAGCCGGGTGCTGAATCTTCCGGCGGGCTATTTTGGTATGGTACTGGGCATTATCGGCATGGGCTTCGCCTGGCGCTACGCCAGCACCATCTGGCCGGTGAGCCGGGTCGTCGGTGACGCCCTGGTGATCGCGGCTACGCTCATCTGGCTACTGCTGGCGCTGGCATTTATTACCCGGGCGGTCCGTTTCCCGCACAGCGTACTGCAGGAGATGCGACATCCGGTGGCCAGCAGTTTTGTCAGCCTGTTTCCGGCGACCACCATGCTGGTCGCCATCGGCTTTGTTCCCTGGATGCGGCCGCTGTCGCTGGTATTATTCGCGATTGGGGTGGTGCTGCAGCTGAGCTATTCGGCATGGCAGAGCGCCGGATTATGGCGGGGGAAACATCCCAGCGAGGCAACTACGCCGGGTCTCTATCTACCGACGGTGGCGAATAACTTTATCAGCGCCATGGCCTGCGGCGCGTTGGGCTTTAACGACGCCGGACTGGTGTTTCTTGGCGCCGGGATCTTCTCCTGGCTAAGCCTGGAGCCGGTTATCCTGCAGCGCCTGCGCAGCGATGGCGAACTGCCGACGGCGATGCGGACTTCGCTCGGCATTCAGCTGGCGCCGGCGCTGGTGGCGTGCAGCGCCTGGCTGAGCGTAAACGGCGGCGAGACGGATACCTTCGCTAAGCTGCTGTTCGGCTATGGTCTGCTCCAGCTGCTGTTTATGCTGCGGCTGATGCCATGGTATCTACGCCAGCCGTTTAACGCCTCTTTCTGGAGCTTCTCATTTGGCATCTCCGCGCTGGCGACGACCGGGCTGCATCTCGGTCATCAGCATCCGGGCGGCTTTTTCCATACTCTGGCGTTCCCGCTGTTTCTGTTTACCAATCTGATCGTCGGCCTGCTGCTGGTTCGTACCTTCTTGCTGCTGGTGCGCGGTAAACTGCTTATTCGCGTTGAACGCGACGCATTATTAAAAAATAAGGATTAATCATGACGCTTCGTGACGAAAACTACTTTACCGATAAATACGGCATGACCCGCACCCATTCGGAGGTGCTGCACGCCGCCACGCTGATCGCCCCGGGCAGGGCGCTGGATCTGGGCTGCGGCAACGGTCGCAATAGCTTGTATCTGGCAGCCAACGGGTTTGATGTTACCGCGTGGGACAAAAACCCTGCCAGCATCGGTAATCTTGAGAGCATTCGTCAGGCGGAAGGGCTGGGGAATCTGCGGACGGCGATTAAGGATCTTAACGCCCTGAGCTTTGATGGCGAGTATGACTTTATTCTTTCCACCGTGGTGATGATGTTCCTTGATGCGCAGACCATCCCGGGTCTTATCGCCAATATGCAACGCTGTACTAAACCCGGCGGCTACAATCTGATCGTTGCCGCTATGGATACCGACGATTATCCGTGCACCGTTGGCTTCCCGTTCGCCTTTAAACCGGGTGAGCTTAGCCACTACTACCAGGGCTGGGCGTTCCTCAAGTACAACGAAGACGTCGGTGAACTCCACCGCACCGACGCCAACGGCAATCGCATCAAACTGCGTTTCGCCACCATGCTGGCGCGCAAACCGGCCTAACGCGCGGCTAACAGGCAGAGCTGGAACGCGGTCTGATAAGAGGCTTCAAAGGCGCGCAGCGGCAGAAATTCAAACTTCGAGTGGAAGTTATGCGCGCCGGTGAAGAAGTTTGGCGTTAACACCCCTTTTGCCGACAGGGCCGCGCCGTCGGTGCCGCCGCGCATCGGCGTTGGTTTCGGCGTAATGCCTAAGCTTTCCATTGCTTCGAACATCAGATCAATGGCGCGGCGATCTTCGCCAATCGCATTGCTGATGTTGCTGTAGGTATCGCTGACGTGAAATTCCACCTTACCGGTTGGATACTGCGCGGCGATTTTTTGCGCCACTTCGCCGATCTGCTGCTTGCGGCGATTAAAGCTGGCGAGATCGAAGTCGCGGATGCTGGCCTGCAGTAGGGTGCTATTTTGATCGCCCTGGATGCCGTTAAACCACACGTAGCCTTCGCGTCCGGCCGTATATTCCGGCGTTTGCTGGCGATCGAAATGGCTCATGTAATCGGTGGCCATCAGCAGCGGGTTCACCAGTACGCCCTTTGATGACATCGGATGGGCCGTGACGCCGGTAAAACGGATCTCCGCGGCGGCGGCGTTAAAGTTCTCATAGACGATTTCGCCGAGCTCGCAGCAGTCGATGGTCCACGCAAAATCGACGGCAAAGCGCGAGAGGTCCAGCGCTTTCGCTCCCCGCAGACCCACTTCTTCATCCGGCACAAAGGCCACCACGATATCGCCGTGGCGATGCTCCGCCGTGAGGTTTTCCAGCACCGTCATCACCACCGTGACGGCGGATTTGTTATCCGCCCCGAGCACGCTGGTACCGTCGCTAAAAATAATCTCTTCATCGGGATAAGCGAGGATTTCCGGATGCTCGACGACGCGCAGCCAGATATCTTTCTCGCTGTTCAAACAGAGATCTTCACCAGTGAAGCGCAGAATTTGTGGATGAATCTCCGGTGACAAACCAACGTCAACGGTATCGATGTGGGTAATAAAGCCAATCCGCGGCGCGTCTGGGACATTGCCTTTTTTCACCGCCGTCACGGTGGCGTGTTCGTCAATCACAATGTCATCCAGCCCAAGCTGGCGTAGCTCATCCGCAAGGGCCTGCGCCATCGCGTGTTGCCCGGCGGTGGTGGGTAGGGTGGACGCTCGCGGATCGCTTTGGCTGGTTATCGCCAGATAGCGAAAGAAGCGTTGGGTTAATTGACTGGCCAGGGCTGATGACATAGTGATTCCTTCTTTATTCGAGTTTTCAGGTGTTTGCAATCAGGCTTTAGTGTTATGTATGGAAGGGAAAACAACAAGCTATTCATTAGCTGACAAATTAAAAAGGAAAACATATGCAACGCAGATTCACGACGCTTGCTCTGGCGGTAGCGGCCCTGACGGCCAGCTCAGCTATTAGCGCAAAAACGCTGGTCTACTGTTCAGAAGGATCGCCGGAAAACTTTAACCCTCAACTCTATACCTCGGGAACCAGCGTGGATGCCAGCGCGGTACCGGTCTATAACCGGCTGGTTGACTTTAAAGCCGGTACTACGGAATTAGTGCCGAGCCTGGCTGAAAGCTGGGAAGTCAGCGAAGATGGCAAAGTTTATACTTTCCATTTACGTAAAGGCGTTAAATTCCAGAGTAATAAATATTTCAAACCCAGCCGCGATTTTAATGCCGATGATGTTATTTTTTCATTTATGCGGCAAAAAGATCCTCATCATCCTTATCACAATGTCTCCAACGGCAATTATTCTAATTTTGAAAGCCTGGAGTTTGGTCAGTTAATTACCGCAATCGATAAGCCTGATGAATATACGGTGCGTTTTACATTAGCGCATCCTGAAGCGCCATTTGTCGCCGATCTTGCCTGGTATTTTGCCTCTATTTTATCGGCGGAATATGCCGATGCGATGTTAAAAGCCGGCACGCCAGAACGCGTGGACATGGACCCGATTGGCACCGGTCCGTTCAAACTCGCTCAGTATCAAAAAGATTCCCGCATTCTCTTCACCGCTTTCCCGGAATACTGGCAGGGGAAAGCCCATATCGATCGCCTGATTTTCAGCATCACGCCGGACGCTTCGGTGCGTTACGCCAAGCTGGAGAAAAACGAGTGCCAGGTAATGCCGTTCCCCAATCCGGCAGACCTGCCGCGAATGAAAGAGAACAACGCGATCAATCTGATGAGCAAAGCGGGTCTCAACACCGGTTTCCTGGCGTTTAATACGCAAAAAGCGCCGCTGGACAACGTCAAGGTGCGCCAGGCCTTAGCGATGGCGATCAATAAACCGGCGATCATTGAAGCCGTCTTCCACGGCACCGGTACGGCGGCGAAAAACCTGCTGCCGCCGGGGGTATGGAGCGCGGATAGCCAGCTTAAAGATTACGAGTATGACCCGCAGAAAGCGCAAGCGCTGCTGGCGGAGTCGGGCGTTTCCGGGCCGATAACCATCGACCTGTGGGCGATGCCGGTGCAGCGTCCTTATAATCCGAACGCCAAACGCATGGCCGAGATGATTCAGGCCGACTGGGCGAAAATCGGCGTGCAAACTAAGATCACAACCTATGAGTGGGGTGAATACTTAAAGCGGGTTAAGGATGGTGAACACCAGGCGGCGCTGATGGGCTGGACCACCGCGACCGGCGACCCGGATAACTTCTTTGGCCCGTTGTTTACCTGCCAGTCGGCAAACGGCGGCTCTAACTCGGCGAAATGGTGCTATCAGCCGTTCGATAACCTCATCGCCGAGGCGAAATCGATAACCGATCGCCAAAAACGCGAGACGCTCTATCTGCAGGCGCAGCAGATGATGCACGACCAGATGCCGGCGGTGATGATTGCCCACTCGACTATTTTTGAACCGGTACGTAAAAACGTTTCTGGTTACGAAATCGACCCCTTCGGCAAGCATATTTTTTATCAGGTTGATATAAAATAAATACGAAAAAACGGCCCGCCGGCAGCGGCGGGTTTATTTTTTTACGCTACTTGACGTACCACCACTTTTGCCACAAAACTTACCCCTGTCTTTTGCTATAACACTTGCCGATAGATGGTATTCACAGGGATCAACCTATATGCGTACTCAGTTATTTTTTAAGGTCGCCGCGCTCGCTGGCCTGTTAGCCTTGGCCGGTTGTTCATCAAAACTGGCTAAACCTGAACAATATTCCGGTTTTTTAAAAGATTACTCAGGTTTAAAAGAAACCACCTCCGCTTCCGGTAAACCGGAGTTGCGCTGGATTTCTGCGGATTACAATCCGAACAACTATGACAATATCGTTTATAACCCCATCACCTATTATCCGGTCCCTAAGCCGACGACCCAGGTTGGCGAAAAGGCGCTCAGCGATATCCTTAATTACACCAACAAAGAGATGAAACAGGCTATTTCCGAGCGTAAACCGCTGGCTACCACCGCAGGGAAACGCAGCCTGATCTTCCGCGGCGCCATCACCGGCGTGGATTCCAGCAAAGAAGGTCTACAGTTCTACGAAGTGATTCCGGTGGCGATGATTATCGCCGGTACCCAGGCGGCAACCGGTCACCATACCATGGACACCAACCTGTTCTTTGAAGGTGAGCTGATTGACGCGGCGACCAAAAAGCCGGTTATCAAAGTGGTCCGTAAGGGCGAAGGTAAAAACCTGTCCAACGAAAATACGCCGCTCACCGTCGAGACCCTGAAGCAGGTGATCGATGATATGGCGATTGACGCGGTGAAATTCGACCCTAATAACCGTTAATCAGGCGTATCCGTGAATAAAGGCGCTAGTGGTTGATAGCGCCTTTTTCATTTCTCCTCGACGGCAGCGCGAGCGTTAGCAGCGATCCGAGCGAACTCAGGCCAGCCTGCGCCGCAGCAGCCACTGCTCCGGGCGAGCAAACATCACCAGATTGCCGAGCAGAATCAGCGCTAACCCGGCGACGGCGTTGCTATGCCAGACGTAGCCCTCATAAAAGGTGGAAATCGTCAGCGCGACGAGCGGAAATAACAGGGTACTGTAGGCGGCTTTGCTGGCGCCGATTCGCCCCACTAGCGTGAAATAGGCGCCGAAAGCGATCACCGAGCCAAACACCGCCAGATACAGCAGCGCGCCCATATAGCTTAGCGTCCACTGCGGGGCAAAACTATCGCCGCGTACCAGGGCGATAGCGCCCATGACCAGCGTGCCGTAAAGCATAGCCCAGCTGTTGGTGGTCAAGGTTTCCAGGCCGCGGCGCTGGTGGCGAAGGCTGAGCATATTGCCGAGAGAAAATCCGTAGGTGCCTAATGCGCTGAGGGCAATACCCAGCAGGAGCGTGGCGTTCAGGCCGCTGGCCCACAAATCATCCCAGAAGAGCGTTACGATCCCCGCCAGTCCCAGCGCGGCGGCCAGCCAGAAACGGCCCGGCGGCTGCTGGCGGAAAAAGAGAAAACTGTTAATCGCGTTAAACAGCACCGCCATGGAGAAGATCACCGACTCCAGCCCGGTATTGATATACGCAGCGGCGGTATAGAAGCACCAGAAATTAAAGCAGAAGACACAGCAGCCCTGCAGCAGGCAGAAAAGATGGTCCCGGGCGGCCAGCGGGCGAAGACGGCGGGTAAACAGCAGAATGGTCAGCATGGTGATGCTGGCGACGGCAAAACGCCAGAAAATAGACACCGGCGCGGCGACCGGCCCCTGCTGCAAAAAGATAGCAATCCATGTCGTACCCCAGATAACGACGACTAACCCGTAGAGTAATGCGTTCAAAATGTCTCTCCTGTGAGTGTTGTACCCGTCATTTTGCAGCCTCGCCATGCTCCGCGCTGTCATCCACGTGTTGCCGACTTGCAAATTCTTGCGCTTATTTTGCGTTGGCGGCGGGCGAAAGCTGGTATCCGTCAGCGACTCTTCTTAGACTAGGGATCTGCGGAAACTGAACTGTGAAGGCTATGGCTTACGGGACTTTCGAAACATTGCGTCAAAAAAATGCCGTGCTGCGGGAGACGGTTAAGCTCAACTCCGGGATTCAGCTGGCGGCGTGGTATAACAATCTCGATACCATAACGGTACAAAGCGATCACCACACTCTGAGCCTGTATATTGCCGATGGCTACGAAAGCTACCAGAAGACGCCACATGGCTGGAAAAACGGCGGCGGGCCCGACCGTTTCTGCCTGATGCCGAAAGGCGATGAGAGCACCTGGGATATTCGCGGCGACCTCTCTTTTGTCCACCTTTACTGCACCGATGAACATCTCCGCCGGGTAGGCGAGCAGATTTGGGACCGTAGTCCGGCTTCGTTCACGCTGCAGGAAAAAACCTTTTCCAGCGATGACAAAATTACCGCTGTCTATCGCCAGTTTCTGCTGGACAACGACTGGCAGCAGCAGGCGAACCACCTTACGTTGAGTTCCGCCAGCACGCTGCTGCTCACGCACTTGATTCAGCATTATTCAAACGTTCAGTGGCGTTTGCCGACGGTGACCGGCGGCCTGGCGCCGCACGTCTTGCGTAATCTGCTGGCATGGATTGAGGAGAACCTCGACCGGCCGCTCACCCTTGCCGATCTGGCGCAGGAAGCGGCGCTCAGCGAATACCATTTTGCGCGGATGTTCCGCCAGTCAATGAAAATGGCGCCGCATCAGTACGTGATGCAGCGCCGGATGGTTAAAGCGCAGGCGCTTATTACCCGCAGTCTGCTGCCGTTAACCGATATTGCTATGGCCTGCGGTTTTAGCAGCGCCAGCCACTTTAGCAATCGGGTAAAAAGCGCCACCGGCCTGACGCCCTCGCAGCTACGCGCGGCGCAGCGCTGACAGTAAAACGTAGCTGACGCCGCCGAGAACCAGCCCCCAAAAAGCAGAGCCGATACCGGCCAGCTCCACGCCGCTGGCGGTGACCAGAAAAGTCACCACCGCGGCATCGCGTTCACGCTCATGATTGAGCGCCTGAAACAGGCTGCCGCCGATGGTGCCCAGCAGCGCCAGTCCGGCAAGCATCTGGATCCATGCCGCCGGCAGCGCCGACATCAACGAAGTGATGGAGCCGCCGAAGATTCCCGCCAGCAGATAAAAAACGCCCGCCGCCGCCGCCGCGAGCCAGCGCTTTTGCGGGTCCGGATGGGCTTCCGGGCTTTGGCAAATCGCGGCCGTAATCGCGGCGATACAGATCGAGTAGACGCCAAACGGCGACAGCAGCAGCGCCAGACCGCCGGTCGCCACGATCAGCGATGAAGCCGGAACCCGATAGCCCGAAGCCTGCAGGGTAGCAAAGCCGGGGGCATTCTGCGAAGCCATGGTAACAAGGAAAAAGGGTACGCCGACGCTAAGCAGCAGCGCGGGCGTAAATTCAGGAGCGATAAAAGCGGGGGCGACAAAGCGCCAGCTGATATGTGACCCTGTCACATCTCCGCTGAGGGCGGCCACCGCGCTTCCCGCCAGTAGGGCGGCCACCACGGCAAATCGGGGAAGGCAGACTTTGCATATCAGCCAGGCGGCTAACATGCTGCCGCATAGCAGCAGATTGCCCTGCAGGCTGGAGAAAGCCTGCATACCAAAACGCAGCAAAATACCGGCCAGCATCGCCGCCGCCAGCGAATGGGGAATGATTTTCATCAGCCGGGCAAACAGACCGGTTACGCCGCACAGTACGATTAAGCCGTTAGCAAAGATAAACACGCCAATCGCCTGCGCCAGCGTGACGCCGTGCAGGCCGCTAACCAGCAGCGCCGCCCCGGGCGTTGACCACGCCGTCAGGATTGGTACCTTTCGCCATAAGGTGAGCGCCAGGGTACTCACACCCATTCCCAGGCCTAAGGCGGTCATCCAGCCGGCGATTTGCGAAGCATCGGCGCCTGCCGCCGCCGCTGCCTGCCAGATAATGGCGGCAGAACTGGCGTAGCCGACTAAGACCGCGACAAAACCGGCAAGCAGAGTCGGAAAAGGCAGAGTAAAAGAGCGCATAAACATTACCTTGTGCGTTATAACGGTCTTTGTAATGTAGCATTGTGCGTTATAGCGCACAACTACCTTTCACCACCGCCGGGCCAGTACAGGGCTGCGAAGAGGGGGCGGATGATGTCGTTACCCTGTAGAATCAGGCAAATGTGCGTATAATTCCCTAAGAGATTATTGGGAGGTTGAATGAATATTGCGCAACATCTGTCGGCGACGCTAAAAACGCTGCGCCAGCAGCGCGGCTGGAGCCTGTCGCGCCTGGCGGAAGAAACCGGCGTATCGAAAGCCATGCTGGGCCAGATTGAACGTAACGAATCCAGTCCGACCGTGGCGACGCTGTGGAAAATTGCCACCGGCCTGAACGTACCGTTTTCCGCCTTTATTATCGCCGATGATAGCGCTGAACCAGCCGCCTTCGACCCGCAGCAGCAGGCGATGGTTGTGACGCCTGTTTTTCCCTGGGACCCGGTGCTGCGTTTCGATCACTTCTCCATTACCCTGGCGCCCGGCGCGCTAAGCGAGTCCACGCCGCACGAGGAAGGGGTTATCGAACATGTGGTGGTGATTAGCGGCGTGCTGGATCTGTGCCTGCAGGGCGAGTGGCTGTCGCTGCAGCCAGGGGAAGGGCGGCGTTTCGCCGGTGATTTAGCGCACGCCTACCGCAATAGCGGCGCAAAGACCGCCCATTTCCATTCGCTGATCCACTACCCAAAAGCACAATAAAAAAGCCGCGAGCAAACTCGCGGCCAGGCAAATGACTGAGACAACAAATCACAACGTGACGAGGAAAATCCGGAATACGCGATGACTGTATCCTCAGGCGCTTTTTGTGGGAAATATCTTTTCCTTCAATACTTTGCTGAAAAGTGAAAATTCCCCCTGCGGCGGCGGTGGAAAATGTTTTGGTCTGCGCGCAGTTCTGACTACAATAGCCGCCATTTCGACCCCCTATAATGGATAACGACGAGCGTATGCGCCTGCAAAACCATCATCTTGAACTATTGAGTCCTGCCCGCGATGCCGGGATCGCCCGTGAAGCGATTTTACACGGCGCGGATGCGGTCTATATCGGCGGACCGGGCTTCGGCGCGCGTCACAACGCCAGCAATAGCCTGAGCGACATCGCCGGACTGGTGCCATTTGCTCACCGCTACGGCGCGAAGGTGTTCGTGACCCTGAACACCATTCTTCATGATGATGAACTGGAACCGGCGCAACGTCTGATAACCGATCTGTACGAAACCGGCGTGGACGCGCTGATTGTCCAGGATATGGGCGTGCTGGAGCTGGATATTCCGCCGATTGAGCTGCATGCCAGCACCCAGTGCGATATTCGCAGCGTGGAGAAAGCGAAATTTCTTTCCGATGTCGGCTTCAGCCAAATCGTCCTCGCCCGCGAGCTGAATCTTCAGCAGATCAAAGCGATTTACGATAATACCGACGCGACCATCGAATTCTTTATCCACGGAGCGCTGTGCGTGGCCTATTCCGGTCAGTGCAATATTTCCCATGCTCAGACCGGGCGCAGCGCCAACCGCGGCGACTGCTCGCAGGCCTGCCGTCTGCCCTATACCCTGAAAGATGACCAGGGCCGCGTGGTGGCCTATGAAAAGCATTTGCTGTCGATGAAAGACAACGATCAGACCGCCAACCTGGCCGCGCTGATCGATGCCGGAGTGCGTTCCTTTAAGATTGAGGGACGCTACAAAGACATGAGCTATGTGAAGAATATTACCGCGCATTATCGCCAGATGCTTGACGCCATCATTGAAGATCGCGGCGATCTGGCCCGCTCGTCGTTGGGACGTACGGAGCACTTCTTCATCCCGTCCACGGATAAAACCTTCCATCGCGGCAGCACCGACTATTTTGTCAACGCCCGCAAAGGCGATATCGGCGCGTTTGATTCGCCGAAGTTTATTGGCCTGCCGGTGGGTGAAGTGCTGAAAGTCGGCAAGGATTTTCTCGACGTTGAGGTGAGCGAAGTCCTGACCAACGGCGACGGCCTGAACGTGATGATCAAACGTGAGGTTGTTGGCTTTCGCGCCAACACGGTTGAAAAAACGGGCGAAAATCGCTACCGCGTATGGCCGAACGAGATGCCCGCGGATTTACACAAAGTGCGCCCGCATCAGCCGCTAAACCGCAACCTCGATCATAACTGGCAGCAGGCGCTGCTAAAAACCTCCAGCGAGCGTCGCATCGCGGTGGATATCGAACTGAGCGGTTGGCAGGAACAGCTGGTCTTAACCATGACCAGCGAGGAGGGCGTCAGCGTCACCCATACTCTGGACGGCGATTTTGCCGAAGCGACCCAGGCGGAGAAAGCGCTGACGAATCTGCGCGACGGCCTGGCGAAGCTGGGCCAGACCCTTTACTACTCGCGCAACATGGAAATTAACCTGCCGGGTGCGCTATTCGTGCCGAACAGCCTGTTGAACCAGCTGCGTCGGGAAACCGTAGATATGCTGGATGACGCGCGGCTGAAAGCCGTGGTGCGCGGCTGCCGCAAGCCGGTTTCCGTCCCGCCGCCGGTCTATCCGGAAGCGCACCTGTCGTTTCTGGCGAACGTCTACAACCATAAGGCGCGCGAGTTTTACCAGCGTTACGGCGTGCAGCTGATCGATGCCGCCTATGAAGCGCATCAGGAGAAGGGCGATGTGCCGGTCATGATCACTAAGCACTGCCTGCGCTTTGCTTTTAATCTGTGTCCGAAACAGGCTAAAGGGTCGATTAAAAGCTGGAAAGCCACGCCGATGCAGTTGATTCACGGCGATGAAGTGTTGACGCTGAAATTTGACTGCCGCCCCTGCGAAATGCACGTCGTCGGTAAGATAAAAAATCATATCCTTAAAATGCCGCTACCGGGCAGCATCGTGGCGTCCGTCAGCCCGGATGAGCTTATAAAAACCCTGCCGAAACGCAAGGGCGCCTGATGACTGACAGGTCTTAGGGATAGAAGTGCATTTTCGGCTTTCGCGCATTTTGCCAGCGGTGATGTTCGCGCAGATCGGACGCGGCTTCTTCGCTCTGGCTGCGTAGCTCATCGCTATCGGCTTCGTGCTGTAGCTGCTGCTCGAGGCCCTGTACCGGGAAGAAATCGTGTCCGTGCTGGTGGGCCAGCACGTGGCCGGAAAACAGGGCGCACACCAGCAGTAGCGCTGAAACGTATCTTCTGAGCATATCTTTTCCCTTCTGTCGGTGAGTGGGGCTACTATGCCAGGGAGTTGTTGAGCTTATTTCCGCGTTTATCAAAGATGGGAAAAGCTTTTGTCAGCGCTCCCTGACGGATGGCGAAAAAAAGCCCGACGGTGGAGCCGTCGGGCCGACTAAAATGACGTTACGGGCGGCTCAAACCTTCAGCCCGGCGGCCGTCATCAGAAGCCGAAACCCCATGCTCACCGCTCCCAGCGCCAGCACGCTGCCTCCCCACAGCACTATCATCCATACCGCTCGCTTAAGCCATACTCGTTGCATCAGTGATACCCCTCGCCGTGTTGAACTTTGCCGCGAAAAACGTAGTAGCTCCAGAAGGTGTAGCCGAGGATCACCGGCAGAATAAGCAGCGCGCCAACCAGCATAAAGCCCTGGCTTTGCGGCGGCGCGGCGGCCTGCCAGAGGGTAATGTCCGGCGGAATAATATGCGGCCAGATACTGATCCCCAGCCCGCTAAAGCCGAGGAAGATCAGCCCCAGCGTGAGAGTAAAAGGCAGCAGGTGGCTGGCGCTGTTGCGAAGCGTTCGCCAGAGCCAGGCGCCGATCGCCGCCACCAGCAGCGGTACCGGCAGCAGGAAGAATAGGTCAGGCAGGCTAAACCAGCGCCGGGCGATGGCCGGTTGCGCCAGCGGCGTCCAGATGCTGATGGCGACAATGACCGCCAGCAGCGCCAACAGCAAGCCGCGCGCGGTCATGCGCATATTGCGGTGGAGCGCATTTTCGCTTTTCATCACCAGCCAGCTGGCACCCAGCAGCGCGTAGGCAACGCATAGCCCCAGGCCGCAGAACAGGGTAAACGGCGTAAACCAGTCAAACATCCCGCCGCTGAAGCTGCGGCCGTTGACCGGGAAACCGTTGATCACCGCTCCGACCACCATGCCCTGGGTGAAGGTGGCCAGAAGGGAACCGACCATAAAAGCGCGATCCCAGAATGGACGATGCGATGGCGTCGCATTAAAGCGAAATTCAAAGGCAACGCCGCGAAAAATAAGACCGATCAACATCAGGGTGAGCGGGATCGCCAGCGCATCGATAATGACCGCGTAGGCCAGAGGAAATGCGCCAAACAGCCCCGCGCCGCCAAGCACCAGCCAGGTTTCATTGCCGTCCCAGACCGGGGCGACGCTGTTTACCATCACGTCGCGGTCCGCCGTGTCCCGGGTAGTGGTGAATAAAATGCCAATGCCCAGGTCAAAGCCATCCATTACGATATACATCAGGGTGGCGAAGACAATGATAACAAACCAAATAACCGATAAATCGATACCCATTAGCGGAACTCCTTCTGCTGTTCATGGCCCGTAGCGGCGGAGAGTGGACGCGCTGGCGTACCGGAGGCCGGTGGCTGCGCGGTCTGCGGACCTTTGCGAATCAGGCGTAGCATATAGCTGTAGCCGACGCCGAACACCGAACCGTAGACAACGATAAAAGTCAGCAGACTGATCGACATATGCAGGTCGCCGTGAGCGGAGACGGCATCAGCGGTGCGCTGAACGCCATAGACGACCCACGGCTGGCGGCCCACTTCGGTGGTCACCCAGCCCGCCAGAATCGCGATAAGTCCCGAAGGTCCCATCCATAGCGCAAAGCGTAAAAAGGGCCTGCTGTGATAGAGGCGGCCGCGATAGCGTAGCCACAAGGCCAGCGCGCCCAGCAGGATCATCAGCATGCCGAGCCCGGCCATCAGGCGGAAGGACCAGAATACGATGGTGGAGTCAGGGCGATCTTCCGGGGCGAACTCCTTCAGCGCCGGCACCTGCTTATCCAGGCTGTGGGTGAGAATCAGGCTGCCGAGAGCCGGGATCTCCAGGCCATAGCGGGTACGCTCCTGCTGCATATCCGGCCAGCCGAACAGCAGCAGCGGGGTGGGCTCTCCGGGCGCGTTCTCCCAGTGTCCTTCAATGGCGGCGATTTTGGCCGGCTGGTGTTTCAACGTATTCAGCCCGTGCATATCGCCAATCAGCGCCTGAATGGGGGCGACAATCAGCGTCATCCACAGCGCCATGGAGAACATCGCGCGGACGGCGGGGGTATTGTTCCCTCGCAGCAGGTGCCAGGCTGCCGACGCGCCGACGAACAGCGCGCTGCTGAGGAAAGCCGCCACCGACATATGCAGCAGGCGGTAAGGGAAAGACGGGTTAAAAATCACCGCCAGCCAGTCCACCGGCACCACCTGACCATTGACGATCTCAAATCCCTGCGGCGTTTGCATCCAGCTATTAGATGCAAGGATCCAGAAGGTGGAGATAATCGTCCCCAGCGCGACCATACAGGTGGCGAAAAAGTGCAGGCCAGGTCCGACACGGTTCCAGCCGAACAGCATCACGCCGAGGAATCCGGCCTCAAGGAAGAAGGCGGTCAGAACCTCATAGGTCAGCAGCGGGCCGGTAATGCTCCCGGCGAATTCCGAGAATCCGCTCCAGTTGGTACCGAATTGGTAGGCCATCACCAGGCCGGAGACGACCCCCATGCCGAAGTTAACGGCGAAGATTTTTGACCAGAAGTGGTACAGCGAACGCCAGGTCGGGTTTTTGGTTTTTAACCATAAGCCTTCCAGTACCACCAGGTAGCTGGCTAACCCGATGGTGATGGCGGGGAAGATAATATGAAATGACACGGTGAAAGCGAACTGGATCCGCGCCAGGTGGAATGCATCAAGACCGAACATGCAGAACTCCGCAACAAAATTGACTCAGCGCAATTCTAGGCTTCGTTGATAACGGGTTGCAGGAACAGAAACGCTGTTTTTCCCTATAACAGTTGGGGTCTGTTATGACCTTTTGGCAAAACGCAGAATGGCGCTCTCCCGGTCTGCGCTGCGCTTAGCCGGGCTACGGGCTCCCAGCCGTCTGCGGTCCGCTAGCCCGGATAGATGCGCCAGCAACGCCTCCGGTAAGATATTATTTTCACTACACACCATAACAGTTTTTATAAACTGCCATTATTTCTCATCTGATATATAATTGACCCTACGAATAGCTACACGGATCGACGGATGAAAAAGTACCAGCGGCTGGCGCAGCAGATTACCGAACAGATCGCGCTTGGGGTGTGGTTACCCGGCGACAGGTTGCCCTCGCTGCGCGAACAGGTGGTAAGCAGCGGAATGAGTTTTATGACCGTCAGCCACGCCTATCAGCTACTGGAGAGCCAGGGACGCATCATCGCCCGTCCGCAGTCCGGCTATTATGTCGCGCCGCAGCCCACTAAACCGCGGCAGCCCGCGCCGCCCGCCCAGGTAACGCGTGATGAAGCGGTTGATATCAACACTTATATCTTTGAAGTGCTGCAGGCCAGCCGCCAGGCCTCTATGTTGCCCTTCGCCTCGGCTTTTCCCGATCCGCGACTATTCCCCTTACCGCAGCTCAACCGCTCGCTGGCGCAGGTGAGCAAAACCGCAACCGCCATGAGCGTGATTGAAAACCTGCCGCCGGGGAACGATGAACTGCGCCATGCGATTGCCCGGCGCTACGCGCTGCAGGGAATGAATATCTCGCCGGACGACATCGTGATCACCGCCGGCGCGCTGGAAGCGCTGAACCTTAGTCTGCAGGCCGTCACCGAACCGGGCGATTGGGTGGTGGTGGAAAATCCCTGCTTCTACGGGGCGCTGCAGGCTCTTGAAAGATTGCGCCTGAAAGCGCTATCGGTGGCCACGGATGTTAAAGAGGGGATCGATCTCGCCGCGCTGGAGCAGGCGCTACAGAGCTATCCGGTGAAAGCCTGCTGGCTGATGACCAATGGGCAAAACCCGCTCGGCTTTACCCTCAGCGCGGAGAAAAAAGCGCGGCTGGTGGCGCTGCTGGCGCGCTATAACGTGATGCTGATTGAAGATGATGTTTACAGCGAGCTCTACTTTGGTCGTGAGAAACCGCTGCCGGCAAAATACTGGGATCGCGACGATATGACGCTGCACTGCAGCTCCTTCTCCAAATGTCTGGTACCCGGGTTCCGTATCGGCTGGGTGGCGGCGGGCAAGCACGCCCGACGGATCCAGCAGCTACAGCTGATGAGTACGCTCTCCACCAGTTCGCCAATGCAGCTGGCGCTGGTCGATTACCTTTCGACTAAACGCTACGATGCCCACCTGCGCCGTTTACGCCGCCAGCTTGCCGAGCGCAAACAGCTGGCCTGGCAGGCCCTGCTGCGCCATCTTCCCGCAGAGGTAAAAATTCATCATAGCGATAGCGGTTATTTTCTCTGGCTTGAGCTTCCCGCCGGAGCCGATGCGGGGGAGCTGAGCGCCCGCGCGCTGGCGTATAACATCAGCATTGCGCCGGGGAAAATGTTTTCCACCACCGCCAGCTGGACTTCATTCTTCCGCTTTAATACCGCGTGGGGCTGGGGCGAAAAAGAGGAGCTGGGGGTTAAACGCCTGGGCGAACTGATTCGCGAAATGCTGGCTTAGCGTTATTTATTTCCCGCCAGTGATACCGGGCCGAAAAATAAGCCGGCGAACAGGTGGGTTATTATTTTACTGATGCCAACCATAGGAAATTCGCATAGTCGTATTGCCTCGCTAACTCCTTGTCTATAATCCATAAAGTTATTCCGTGTATGCCGTTTTTTGCGTAATGCGCCCCTTGTCACAACCTGAATAAATTTCCCCGGGGGCCCCAGGCGCGCCGTCTACTGTTATGAAGGAAGATATTTTTACGGCACGGCTGCCGCTCATTTTCTTGTGACAGGAGTATGACCCGATGAGCAAAAAAATTGCCCGTGGCAGCCTTTGCGTGCTGGGGATGGTTTTCCTGACGGCGCAGGCCGCCGAGCCGCCGACTTCTCTCGATAAAGGCGAAGGTCGTCTCGATATTATTGCCTGGCCGGGATATATCGAGCGGGGACAAACCGATAAAAGCTACGACTGGGTGAGCCAGTTTGAAAAAGAGTCCGGCTGTCAGGTTAATGTCAAAACCGCCGCCACGTCCGATGAGATGGTCAGCCTGATGGCAAAAGGAGGCTATGACCTGGTCACCGCGTCCGGCGACGCTTCGCTGCGCCTGATTATGGGTAAGCGCGTGCAGCCGATTAACACTGCGCTGATTGCTAACTGGCACTCCCTCGACCCGCGCGTGGAAAAAGGCGCGTGGTTTAACGTCGGCGGACAGGTCTACGGCACTCCATACCAGTGGGGGCCAAACCTGCTGATGTACAACAGCAAAACCTTCCCGACGCCGCCGGATAGCTGGAGCGTGGTGTTCGTAAAACAAAATCTGCCGGACGGAAAAACCAATCAGGGCCGCGTACAGGCTTATGATGGGCCCATTTATATTGCCGACGCCGCGCTATTCGTTAAAGCCACTCAGCCGCAGCTGGGTATTAATGATCCCTATCAACTTACTGAAGCGCAGTATCAGGCGGTGCTGAAAGTCCTGCGCGAACAGCACCCGCTGATCCACCGCTACTGGCACGATACCACCGTGCAGATGAGCGATTTTAAAAACGAAGGTGTGGTGGCCTCCAGCGCCTGGCCCTATCAGGCCAACGGTCTGAAAGCGGAAGGCCAGCCGATTGCCACCGTTTTTCCGAAAGAGGGCGTCACCGGCTGGGCGGATACCACTATGCTGCACAGCGATGCTAAACATCCGGTTTGCGCTTATAAATGGATGAACTGGTCGCTCACCCCGAAAGTGCAGGGGGATGTCGCCGCCTGGTTTGGTTCGCTGCCGGTCGTACCTGCGGGTTGCAAAGCCAGCGCGCTGCTCGGGGATAAAGGCTGCGAAACCAATGGTTACAACGAATTCGCCAAAATTGCGTTCTGGAAAACGCCGGTTGCCGAAGGCGGGAAATTCGTCCCCTACAGCCGCTGGACGCAGGATTACATCGCGATTATGGGCGGTCGTTAAGTCGCCGGAGGCGAAGAACATGCACGCGGTAGAGCTGGATAATGTTTCGCGCCTGTACGGCGACGTGCGGGCGGTGGATGGCGTCAGCATCGCTATTCGCGACGGCGAGTTTTTCTCTATGCTGGGGCCATCTGGCTCCGGCAAAACCACCTGCCTGCGCCTGATTGCCGGATTTGAACAGCTTTCGGGCGGAACGATACGTATTTTTGGCCAACCGGCCAGCGCGCTGCCGCCCTGGCAGCGCGATGTGAATACCGTTTTCCAGGATTATGCGCTGTTTCCTCATATGTCGGTACTCGATAACGTCGCCTACGGGTTGATGGTTAAGGGGATCGGCAAAAAGGAGCGCCACGCCCGTGCGCAGGAGGCGCTGGAGAAGGTGGCGCTCGCTTTTGTGCATGCGCGCAAGCCTTCTCAGCTTTCCGGCGGCCAGCGCCAGCGGGTAGCCATCGCCCGGGCGCTGGTGAATCAGCCAAGGGTCCTGCTGCTGGATGAACCGCTGGGGGCACTGGATCTAAAACTGCGCGAACAGATGCAGCTGGAGCTGAAAAAACTGCAGCAGGCGCTGGGCATCACCTTCATTTTTGTGACCCACGATCAGGGAGAGGCCCTGTCGATGTCTGACCGCGTGGCGGTCTTTAATCAGGGACGCATTGAGCAGGTTGATGCGCCTCAGGATCTCTATTTGCGGCCAAGAACGGCGTTTGTCGCCGGGTTTGTCGGTACCGCCAACGTGTTTAGCAGCGAGCTGGCGCAGAAGCTGTGCGCGATGACGGGCGCCTGGTCGCTGCGTCCGGAGCATATTCGGCTGAATGCCGGCGGGGAGGTGCAGATTCAGGGGATCGTGCAGGCGGTGCAGTATATGGGCGCCGCCACGCGCGTCGAGCTGAAGCTGGCTGACGGCGAGAAGCTGCTGGTGAGTCAGGCGAATGTCGATGGTCAGGCTGCGCTGAACGCCCCTCCGGTAGGGCAACAGGTGCTGGCTTCATGGTCGCGTGCGGCGATGGTCCCCCTGGAGAGCGGAGGGTGATATGACGATGGCGATACCCTCTGCCGGAGGCGGACGCCTGGCCGGCACCTTCTGGCGTCATCCCTCGCTGGCTCTGTTTCTGCTACTGCTGGGGCCGCTCATGTGGTTTGGCATTGTCTATCTGGGGTCGTTGTTGACCCTTTTGTGGCAAAGTTTCTATACCTTTGATGATTTCACCATGTCGGTCACCAACGACCTGACGCTGGCCAATCTGCGCGCGCTGTTTAATCCGGCTAACTACGACATTATTGTGCGCACGCTGGTGATGGCGCTATCGGTGACCGTCGCCAGCGCGATTCTGGCACTGCCCATGGCCTGGTATATGGCCCGCTATACCCGTGGCAAGATGAAAGCCTTTTTCTATATCGCCGTGATGCTGCCGATGTGGGCGAGCTATATCGTCAAAGCCTATGCCTGGACGCTGCTGCTGGCTAAAGATGGCGTCGCCCAGTGGTTCCTGCGCCATCTTGGTCTGGAAAGCGTACTGAGCATGGTGCTGACGATCCCGGCGGTCGGCGGCAATACGCTGTCGACCTCTGGGCTGGGGCGCTTCCTGGTGTTCGTCTATATCTGGCTGCCGTTTATGATCCTGCCTGTGCAGGCGGCGCTGGAACGCCTGCCGTCTTCATTGCTGCAGGCTTCCGCCGATCTTGGCGCCCGTCCGCGCCAGACCTTTCGCTATGTGGTGCTGCCGTTAGCGATCCCCGGCATTGCGGCGGGGTCCATTTTTACCTTCTCCCTGACGCTGGGCGATTTTATCGTGCCGCAGCTGGTGGGGCCGCCGGGATTCTTTATCGGCAATATGGTCTATTCCCAGCAGGGGGCGATTGGCAACATGCCGATGGCGGCGGCGTTTACCCTGGTGCCCATTGTACTGATTGCCCTCTATCTGGCGTTCGTGAAACGTCTGGGAGCATTTGATGCACTCTGATCGCGCACCGCTATTCCTGAAGGTCGCCACCTGGGGTGGCGTGATATTCCTGCATTTCCCGCTGCTGATTATCGCTCTCTACGCATTCAATACCGAAGACGCCGCCTTCAGCTTTCCGCCTGCAGGCCTGACGCTGCGCTGGTTTAGCGAAGCGGCGGGGCGTAGCGATATTATCGATTCCGTGACGTTGTCACTTAAAATCGCCGCGCTGTCGACCGCCATCGCTCTCGTACTTGGCACGCTGGCTGCAGGTGCGCTGTGGCGCAGTAGGTTTTTTGGCAAAAACGCCGTGTCGCTACTGCTGCTATTACCGATTGCGCTGCCCGGCATTATTACCGGGCTTGCGCTGCTGACCGCCTTTAAGGCCGTCAATCTGGAACCCGGGCTGCTGACTATCGTCGTGGGACACGCGACCTTCTGCGTGGTCGTGGTATTTAACAACGTGATTGCCCGCTTTCGCCGCACTTCATGGAGTCTGGTGGAAGCGTCGATGGATTTAGGCGCAACCGGCGGGCAAACCTTTCGTTACGTGGTACTGCCCAATCTGGGATCGGCGCTGCTGGCGGGGGGAATGCTGGCGTTTGCTCTGTCGTTTGATGAAATTATCGTGACCACGTTTACCGCCGGGCACGAGCGTACGCTGCCGCTCTGGTTGCTTAATCAGCTCGGGCGCCCGCGCGATGTCCCGGTCACTAACGTCGTCGCGCTGCTGGTCATGCTGGTGACGATGTTTCCGATTCTGGGGGCCTGGTGGCTCACTCGTGACGGCGACATCAGCGCGGAAAACGGAAAATAAAAAACCGATACAGGATAATGCTATGCAAAATAACCTTTTGATAAACGGTAAGTTAGTGGCTGGCGAAGGCGAGACTGTGCCGGTGTTTAATCCAGCCACCGGCGAAGAGATTTTGTCGATTGCGGAGGCCTCGGCGACGCAGGTTGATGCCGCGGTTGACGCCGCTGACCTGGCCTTTGCCGGCTGGAGTCAGACGACGCCGAAAACCCGCGCCGAATGCCTGCTGCGGCTGGCGGACCTGATTACTGAACATGCCCAGGAGCTGGCTCAACTGGAGTCGTTGAACTGCGGCAAACCGCTGCACTGCGTGGTCAACGATGAGCTACCGGCGGTTGCCGATGTTTTCCGATTTTTCGCCGGTGCAGCGCGCTGTCTGCCGGGTATGGCGGCAGGTGAATACCTCGAAGGCCACACCTCGATGATCCGCCGCGATCCGGTCGGCGTGGTGGCTTCTATCGCGCCGTGGAACTATCCGCTCATGATGGCGGCCTGGAAACTGGCGCCAGCGCTGGCGGCAGGCAACTGCGTGGTAATAAAACCCTCTGAGATCACTCCGCTCACCGCGCTGAAGTTAGGTGAACTGGCGCAGGAGATTTTCCCCGCCGGGGTGCTTAATGTTCTGTTCGGGCGCGGAGCAACCGTCGGCGATCCGCTGACCGCCCATGCCCGGGTTCGCATGGTGTCGCTAACCGGCTCGATTGCTACCGGCGCGCATATTATCGGCCATACCGCGGCGTCGATTAAGCGAACCCATATGGAGCTGGGCGGGAAGGCGCCGGTTATCGTTTTTGATGATGCGGATATTGACGCGGTGGTGGAGGGGGTACGGACCTTTGGGTTTTATAACGCCGGTCAGGACTGTACCGCCGCCTGCCGCATTTACGCGCAGGCCGGAATCTATGACCAACTGGTGGAAAAGCTCGGCGCGGCGGTCGCCAGCCTGAAGATTGGACCGCCGGACGATGAAACGACCGAACTGGGCCCGCTGAGCTCGCAGGCGCATCTGGACAGGGTCAGCGCCGCCGTCGATGCGGCTCGTGCCTTGCCGCATATTCAGGTGGTGACCGGCGGCAGCAAAGCGCCGGGCAATGGTTACTACTTCCAGCCCACGCTGCTGGCAGGGGCGAAGCAGGACGATGCGATTGTGCAGCGGGAGGTTTTTGGTCCGGTTGTCAGCATCACCGCATTTAGCGATGAAGAGCAGGCGCTGTGCTGGGCCAACGATTCCCAATATGGTCTTGCCTCGTCGGTATGGACTCGCGATGTCGGCAGAGCGCACCGGCTCAGCGCCCGCCTGCAGTATGGCTGTACCTGGGTCAATACGCATTTTATGCTGGTTAGCGAAATGCCGCATGGCGGGCAGAAGCTCTCCGGCTACGGCAAGGATATGTCGATGTATGGCCTGGAGGATTATACGACCATCCGTCATGTGATGATCAAGCACGGGTAGAGGATGAGTGATTCAGATTAGCCTGCTAATAGTTACCATAGCAAAAAATGTTAAAACAGAAGCGTGCGTTTATGAGAATATTCTTAAGCCCCTTCAAGAGCTAAGCCATGATGAGTGCCGGAGATAAGCGCCGGGTGGGGCCGGTTAGTCCTCGGGGCGAGGGATGCGCTCTTCCGGGTCCTCTCGTTAACTGACGGAAAAGTTCGCCAGCCCCTGCAGGCAATGCAGGGGCTTTTTGTTGCGCTGGAGATATTAACTTGTTGCTGTGATTTTGCCTGATATCAGGTCATCAGAAATTAAATACGTACGGCGTTATTTATTTTTTGGCAAATGATTAACAGGCTAACGTTTGTTTTTTTTGCTCGGTAAACTTGATTGACGACGCTCGCGAACATAAGAAAAAAGATTATAAATTGCAGCAATAAGTAAAATTAACGCCACAATAAGCACGGCGATTCCGGACATGTACCACCTCAAAAAGCAATGAGTAAAAAACAAGCTTCGCATAACTTGTAATTATGAATGTATGATTTTATGCGAAACAAGGCAAATGATATTTCTTATCATTTAAAGTCGAGAGAAAAGTTTTATCGCTATTTTGGTTTTATAACCTATTGATAAATAATGATGTATTATCTTTTTAACCCGTTTTACTGTATCCTGGCCGCCATTGAACCCGCTAATTATGATGATCGCCTCTTGGCTCAATGCTGATGATTGGATAAAGAATAGTGAACAATTGCCCTGCGACAGGAAAGGCCCGTGAGCTTCGGAGAATAGCGCGCAGCGCTGATTGCGGCAAATAAGGCTTATTTAAACTTAAGCCATCAAATATATAACCCTATAAATAAAGGTGTTATTAACTGCGGATTGTGAGAATAAGTTCTGAAAGGCAAGAGATATTCATTTACCGCCATTGATATTTTCGTGCTCCCCTTTAAAGTTAGCAAATATGTAATGTTTATGTTAAATAATGCGCGATGATGACGGCTGGTGGGGCAGGGAAGCGGGTTTGACTTTATATAGCCGCTCATGCGAACATTCGGCGCAATTTGTTGCTTCGACGTTGATATAGTTTTGAAAAAAATAGCGTGTTTTCTCTTCGTGGCCTGCGCCACAGCGATGCTTTACGGGAATTTTCCCGCTAAACAGATTGTTGATTGTGAAAAACAGGGCGTAGCAGAAGCGGTTTGCGCTGCGGCCGCGTGGGACAGTGAAAAAGTTGACCTGCTACCGGCGTGGGATCCTGAATTGCAGAAGCTGATGACGGTGCAACAACACGCCTCTGCAGCTGAGGCTGGCGCTATTAAATCGTAAAAAAGCAGCCTTCAAAGGCTGCTTTTTTAGGTTTCATTGCTGAGTAAAATCGCTAAAACCAACCAAAACGAACGGACAACAGGCCGATTAGCGCAAGCGCTGCGCCGACATTTATCAGAAGGACGGTTTTGCTGGAAACATCCATAACGCCACCTTAATGAATTAGCCTCTACAGTTATAGTACGAGGTCAAAGGTTGCGCTATCGGACTAAGCCGAATCGGGCGTATTTCTGAAAATTAAAGCCGTGACTCGTTTTATTATGCCATAAACTCTGACGTACGCTGGGGTACGAAAAGGCATCGCTTGACGCGAAAATGCCTCTCAGGGAAGGAAGAAGAAAAATGACGTTGTACCAGAAAATGCTGGTTTTTTATGCAGTTATGGGCTGTATCTGCGCGGTAATAAGCTGGTTCTTAACGAAAGAGAGCCGCTGGATCCGCCTGCTGGCGGCGCTGCTGATTGGCGCGACATGGCCGTTCAGCTTTCCCATGGCGTTGCTGGTCTCTTTGTTCTGATTGAAAAATCGATGGCTAACTTTTAGTGATGACTGTATAAAAAAACAGGCTCAACTAACGGATGATCTTCGATGAACAGTTTCTATTCCTCTCAGGCCGGCGGCAACGTGCGCTGGCTGGACCTGCCCGGCCGCGGTGAACCGATTATCTTTATCCACGGCCTGGGCTGCGCCTCAACCTATGACTATCCTCGCGTGGCCGCCGATCCTGCGCTGGCCGGACGGCGAACGATTCTGGTCGATTTACCCGGATACGGCTACAGCGACAAGCCGCCATCTTTCGGCTATCGCATTGGCGATCAGGCCGGAGTGATAGTTGAGCTTCTGGATTGCTTAGGGCTAACGCGCTGCTACTTGTATGGTCACAGCATGGGCGGCAGCGTGGCGATTGAAGCCGCAGAACGGCTCGCCGAACGGGTGCTGGGGCTGCTGGTGGCCGAACCCAATCTCTATCCCGGGGGCGGGATGTACAGCAGGCGCATCGCGGAACAAACCGAAGAGCGCTTTATTGCCAGGGGCTATGCCGAGATGCTCAGTGCCGAAACCTCGCCCTGGGCCGGTTGCCTGCAAAACAGCGCTCCGTGGGCGGTGTGGCGCGGAGCGTCCAGCCTGGTGAAGGGCGCTAATCCGTCCTGGTTTACCCGCTTTATCCATTTATCCTGTCCTAAGGCCCTGATTTACGGAGAGCATTCGTTACCGGCTGAAGAAGCGACGGATACTGTCGCGGCGGGGATCCCGCTGTTAGCGCTCCCGCTGGCCGGGCATTCAATGGCGTGGGAAAACCCATCGGCGCTGGCCCGCACGCTGGACAATTTTTATGCCAGCATTGAGGCAGAAATCTGATTCGTGATCGCTACATACAAAAAGAAATAATATTTCATTTATTTTGATATTCTGTTTCTTTTATATGTGGCGAGCGTGAAATGCGAATAATCAACATCCTGGGTATCTCGGCTTTACTCTGTACGCCTCTGCTTCTGCAAGGGTGCGTAACGCAACATCCGCGCGGGACGGCTTCCCGCCCGCAGCTTACGGCGGCGGAAGCGGCAAGCTTCACCATGGAGCGCTATTTTGCGCAGGGCGGCGCGTTGAGTGCCCCGGATGGGCCATGGTCGCCATCGCCAGTTAGCCTTCCGCAAACGGAAAGCGCCTGGCGCGTGGCGCTTGCGGGAGCGCCGTACTCTCGCATTCAGCAGGCGGTTAATGCGGCAATAGCCCAGCATTCGGCAAAGAATGAGCGTATCTATATCCGTATCGAGCCAGGCATCTATCGGGAAACGGTCTATATCCCCGCAGGGGCGCCGCCGATAACCCTTTATGGTGCCGGAGAGCAGCCCGAAGAGGTCAGGATTGAGCTGGCGCTGGATTCACAATTTTCTGCGCAGCGCTATCGCGAGCAGGTGAACGGCCAGCATCAGTATCGTGAAGGCGACCCCGCCTGGTACCAGTATGCGCTTTGCGCCGGGCGTACCAGTAAGACAATAGGCACCAACTGCGCGGCGGTGATGTGGTCGCAAAGCGCTGATTTCCAGCTGGTTAATCTTAGCGTAGCCAACAGTCTGCTGGATACCGTTGATGGCGGTACCCACCAGGGGGTGGCTCTGCGGACGGATGGCGATCGCGTGCAGCTGGAGAAAGTCCGTTTGCTGGGACGCCAGGATACGCTCTATTTGAATACCAGCAACCTGCGTAATGAAGCGGTGACGGATCGCATTAGCCGCGTATACGTCAAAGACAGCTACGTCGAAGGGGACGTGGATTATGTCTTCGGCCGGGCGAATGCGGTCTTTGACAATGTGCATTTCCACACCGTCTCGACGCGCCGTTCTCCCGAGGCTTACGTGCTGGCGCCGAACACGTTGCCGGATAATCCATACGGCTTTCTGGTGAAGAACAGCCGCTTTACCGGCGACAGCGGCTATCAGGGCAGTTTCAAGGCAAAGCTGGGCCGCGCCTGGGATCAGGGGGCAGGCAAGACCGGCTATTTAGCGGGGCAGACCGCCAACGGACAGGTGCTGATCGCCAACAGCGCTATCGATCAAAGCTACGATCGGCTTTCCCCATGGGGCGCTGCGGCCACCACCTCCCGACCGTTCCGCGGCAATTTTTCCGCAGAACGACAGCTGGATGACGTGGCCTTTAATCGCCTGTGGGAATTCAAGAACCATTGGCGGCCTTGAAACTTAAAACGGCAGCTCGCGCGGGAGCGTTTGCAGCGTGATCCAGCGCAGCTCGGTAAACTCGGCAATCCCCGCGCGTCCGCCAAAGCGGCCATAGCCCGATGATTTACAGCCGCCAAACGGCATTTGCGCTTCATCGTGCACGGTGGGGCCGTTGATGTGGCAAATGCCGGTTTGCAGATTTTGCGCCAGGTTCCACGCCCGGGCGCTGTCCCGACTGTATATCGCCGACGAGAGGCCATATTCGCTTTCGTTCGCGACGGCCAGCGCTTCGGCTTCGTTCTGAACGCGAATAATCGATTTCACCGGGCCGAACGATTCCTCATGCCAGATGCGCATTTCCCGGGTGACGCCATCGAGCAGGGTGGCGCGCATTTGCGTCGAATTGGATGTGCCGCCTGTGAGCAGGCGCGCGCCCTTCGCCAGCGCATCCTCTATCAAGGCATTGCAGCGGGTGACGGTCTTCATCTCTACCACCGGGCCGAGCAGGCTGGCGGGCAGGGCCGCCGCGCGCCTGGCCAGCAGCGCCACAAACTCTTCCGCGACGGCCGCATCCACAATGATGCGCTCGGTCGACATGCAGATTTGTCCGGCGTTGGCGAATGCGCCAAAAACGGCGCCCGCAGCCGCCTGTTCGAGGTCAGCGTCGTCGAGCACCAGCAGCGGTGCCTTGCCGCCCAGTTCAAGCACCGCCGGTTTCAGATGCTCCCCGCAGGTGCGGGCGATAATCCGTCCTACCGGCGTCGAACCGGTGAAGTTGATGCGGCGTACGGCGGGGTGCGCTATTAGAGACTCCACCAGCGCAGGAGCGTCGGCGGGAGTGCAGGTCAGATAATTCACCACGCCGGCGGGGAAGCCCGCCGCCGCCAGGGCATCGATAATTAGCCCCTGAGTCGCCGGCGAGAGCTCCGCGCCTTTGAGAATAACCGTATTTCCGCAGGCCAGCGGCGTGGCGATAGCGCGAGTCGCCAGAATCAATGGTGCGTTCCACGGCGCCATGCTGAGTACGACGCCCGCCCCCTGACGGATGCCCAACGCCAGATTTCCCGGCACGTTAGAGGGGATCACCTGGCCTTCGATTTGCGTGGTCAATGCGGCGGCTTCGCGCAGGATATCGGCGGCCAGATGCACGTTAAAACCGGCCCAGTGCGCGGTGGCTCCCGTTTCGGCCGCCATCGCGGCAATAAACTTCGCCTCACGGCGCAGCATCTCTTCGGCAGCGTCCAGCAGGAGGCGTCGCCGTTCTGCGGGTATCGTATCGCGCCATTGCGGATACGCCGCGCCGGCGGTATCGGCGCAGCGGCGAGCGTCAGCCAGGCTGGCGGCGCTGGCAACGGAGGCGTTTTCTTGCGTCAGCGGGTTGTAGCGGGTAAAAGTGGCATGGCCTTCCGCATCGTGCCACTGGCCGTTGGTGTAGAGAGTGCAGGTTATTGTCATTGTAGGTTTCTCCTGGCGTTGCGATTTGCCGAGTGTACCGGGTTGCGCCGCCGCGTGATGCCGCCCGGGCGGTTATCGCCCTGTTTTTTCGCAACCTTTCGCACGCTTCACATTTATGACTGAAATCGAGGGGGGAGTGAGAGTAGAGATGCTGAATTAATCGGCGAAAATGCGGTTTTTAGCATAACCTGATACCAATTGATTATTTGCCGGTTGAATTCCCCTGTGCTGTTATTAAAGGACTTATAACAAATTCATAAGGTTTATAACCATGTTTACAGGGAAAACGTTTATTGCGCTGGCGTTGAGCGCACTTCTGCCGGCAGCAAGCGCGCTGGCGGCGGGCGATGATACGCTGGTCTATTGCTCCGAAGCTTCTCCGGAATCCTTCAATCCGCAGATTGCCAGTTCAGGGCCCTCTTTTGTCGCCAGCTCTCAGGTGCTGTATAACCGGCTAATAAACTTTGATCCGGTCAAAAACACGCCAGTTCCTTCCCTCGCGACGGAATGGAACGTCTCTCCGGACGGCAAAACCTGGACCTTTACCCTGCGTAAAGGCGTGCAGTTCAACAGCAATAAATTCTTTAAGCCGACCCGCGATTTCAACGCCGATGATGTGCTGTTCTCGGTGCTGCGCCAGAAAGATGCGAATCATCCTTATCACAATGTTTCCCACGGGCAATACGAATACTTTCACGACGTCGGGCTGGATAAGCTGATTAAAGAGGTCAAAAAGATCGATGACTACCACGTTCAGTTTGTGCTCAACGAACCCAATGCGGCATTCCTCGCCGACTGGGGGATGGATTTTGCGTCAATTCTGTCTGCCGAATATGCCGATGCAATGCTGAAAAAAGGCACGCCGGAGTATATCGATACCTGGCCTGTCGGCACCGGACCTTACGCCCTCCAGCAGTACAAGGTGGATTCGCTGATCCGCTATGTTGCCAACCCGCACTACTGGGATGGTGAAGTGCCGACTAAACACCTGATCTTCTCGATCACCCCGAACGTTGAGACACGGCTGGCGAAGCTACAAACCAATGAATGCCAGATTATTCCCGCGCCGTCGCCGGTACAATTCCCGGTGATTAAAGGTAATAAAGATCTGGCGCTGCATTCGGTTGAGGCGCTCAACGTCGGCTATCTGGCGTTTAATACCGAGAAAAAGCCGTTCGATAACCTGCTGGTGCGGCAGGCGCTCAACTATGCCACCGACAAGCAGGCGATCGTGAAAGCGGTGTTCCTGGAGTCCGGCAGCGTTGCAAAATCGCCGATCCCTGCCAATATGCTGGGCTATAAGAAAGATCTGCCCGATTACGACTACGATCCGCAAAAAGCGAAAGATCTCCTTAAACAGGCCGGGCTGGAAAAAGGGGCCGAAGTCACCCTCTGGTCGATGCCGGTGCAGCGCCCGTATAATCCTAATTCGCGCCGTATCGCTGAAATGATCCAGAACGACTGGAGCAAAGTTGGCATCAAAGCCAAAATCGTCACCTATGAGTGGGGCGAGTACCTCGCCGGTATGCGCAAAGGGGAGCATGACAGCGCGCTGTTTGGCTGGATGTCAGATAACGGCGATCCGGATAACTTTGCCGGTACCCTGTTAAGCTGCGATAACATTAAAACCGGCTCCAACGTTGCCCGCTGGTGCGATAAGCCCTACGATGCGCTGGTGAAAAAGGCTATCCTGGTGAGCGACCCGCAGGAGCGCGCTAAACTCTACGCTCAGGCGCAGGAGATTTTTTATCAGCAGGCCCCATGGATCACCCTGGCAACCGGCAAAACCTTCTACGCGACGCGCAGTAACGTTAGCGGATACAGCGTGAGCCTGATGGGCAGCGATTTTTCCAAAGTTAAACTTAATTAAGCCGGAAGGAGGAAGCATGTCGCATCTGGATGAGGTCGTCGCGCGCGTGGACGCGGCGATTGCCGAAAGCGTCATTAGCCATATGAACGAACTGCTGATTACATTAAGCGACGACGCCGGGCTGGGGCGAGAAGAGCGCTACGTGCAGCAGCAGCGTTTGCGTAACGCTATTGCTCATCATGGCCGCCAGCAGCATGAGGAACAGGAAGCGCGCCGGGAGCAGTTGACCCGCGGCGGCGAGATCCACTAAGCCAGGCGCTAGAACTGGCGTCTGGCCACCAGCCAGGCGCCGATAACCAGCATTACCGCACCGCAGAGTGGGCCAATCAGCGCGCGAAGCGGAACGCCATGCGCGCGAAGTAAATCCATCACCAGGCCACCGATCAACTGACTGGCAATCAATACTGCGATGGTGGTCGCCGCCCCGACGTTCTGATAGCCGCTGATGCTGGCAAAGACAAAGAACGAACCCAGCAAACCCGGAATTAGCGTCCACCACTTTACGCTGACCGCCAGCTCCTGAATCCCTGCCGCGCCGTGCTTCAGCAGCAGTATCGTGACAAAAATCACGATGCCGACCAGCGAGTTCAGCAGCATAGCGATCAGAATGGTCGATGCGGACTGGGTAATTCGTACCATCAGGGTGTTTTGCACGACCAGCCCAATGCCGGCGGCAATCAAACAGGCCAGGGTCAGCGTCTGATTCATGCGCCGCCGTCCGGATCGCGGCGATCGTCAAGCTGTAGCTGCATAAAGGTCAAATCCAGCCAGCGGCCAAATTTCGTGCCGACCTGCGGCATCTGTCCGGTGGTGATAAAGCCCAGCGTGTGGTGCAGATGTAAAGAAGCCTCATTTTGCGCTTCAATACCGGCAACCATCACGTGCTTATTCAACCGCTTAGCTTCGGCGATCAGGGCCACCAGCAGGCTGCGGCCCAGCCCTTTGCCCTGATGCGCAGGATGGACATATACGGAATGCTCGACGGTATGGCGAAAGCCATCAAAGGCGCGCCAGTCTCCGAAGGAAGCATAACCGGTAATGACGCCGTTTTCTTCACTCACCAGCACCGGATAACCGGCGATCTGTCGGGCTTCATACCACGCGATGCGATTGTCGGTATCGACAGTTTTATCGTTCCAGATGGCGGCGGTATGGACGACCGCATGGTTGTAGATTTCTGCGATTGCCGCGCAATCGTCTTTGCTGGCATGGCGGATGATCATGGTAACCCTCAGGCTTGTACACTATAGTAGTACGCTATTATTACAATAATGTACGCAAGGCTGTCATCTGTTTTAGTCATAAATTTTTCCTCTGGCTTGCCGAATCCGTCGGTTCTCTGTCCAGGACTCTCCTGTCTCATCATTCAAATCAATAACTCCTGTATTACAACTGATTGAACGTATCACTATTACTCTACAGTCATATTTTCAATTTTTATTTACCGGTTTTATATTTTGATGACATTTAGTAATGAAGTTGTGGCCACGATAACTTCATGATTGTATTGAAGATGATACAAATCATTGTGATAGCATTCCCTTTTTTATTTTTACGCAATAGAAATAGCTTAACCCCGGAAGATATATTGTCATTAATCAGAGTGCGTATGGAAAAATATACGGCATAACTCTGGTGGATTTTATAACGATATTCCATTCATACCATTATGCGTATTTATACGCAGGGATTCATTTTGCTGATAAGGGTGAAGCAATGGCGCGTAGGAAAAATATGAAAGTAGTAGTGCCTTCGATACTGACAATTATTATGGGTAATGTATTTGTCAATACCACCATGGCGGCTGAAACCAATGTGCTACAGGCGGCACCGGCTTATACCGCAACGCAGACAAAAGGGGAGACGCTGTGGAGCAATGATGATACGGCGATCGGTATTTTAGGATCCGTACGTTTAATGGCCAAAACGGATTCTCATCATAGCCAGGAACATAATATACAGAATAATGACTCACGGCTGGGGGTAGCCGTACGGCATAATTTTGATCTGAACGGCCTGAGTAATTATGCCGTAGGTTATTATGAGACTGGCGTTCATGGTTTAGATTCCGCAACAGATGACCAGGGCAACGATGTTTATACCCGGCAGGCTTATGCCGGTATTGGTAACGATCGATATGGTGTAGTGACCTTCGGTAAACAATATGCGCCGACCGACTGGGGGTTGGGCATTGACACAACCTATGCCTGGGGTGGAAAGGCGAAACATGATACCGCCGGAATGTCGACGGATATTATTAATTCCGCGGCAATCTACTATTTTAATGATAAAAATATGACCCTTGGCGTCATGGGGCAAGGTAATGACAACGTCGACAGCATCGGCTTTGCGGCCTATGGCGATGGCCCGAACCTGCATGACGCTTACCGCGATGGTTCAGCCACCGTTCACGGCGGCGCCGCGGCCGCCGCGCAGTATCGCTGGGATAACGGCTTCTCCGTCTCCAGCGCCGTTGCTTATAATCATTACACGGTAAATAGCGGGTCAGCCAGCGGCTGCCAGAGTTTTGGCCCGAATGGTCACTGCTTTCATTACACCGATAATAACGGTGATGCCTATGACGGCAATACATATTCCATGGGGATGAACGCAAAATATACCGCCAACGTCGGCGACCACGCCTGGTATAACGGCGCGGAGGTGACGTATTACCTGAATAAAGTTAATGATGTTAAAGCGGCGACCAGCGGTCATTACGATCGTAATACCCGGCATGGTGATGACCAGGAAACGGTGCTTGGCCTGGAATATGACTCACAGTTTAAAATCACGCCGGCCTGGGGAGTGTATGTTGATTTTAACTGGTCGCAGGGCGGGGATGCCATGGACGGGCAGCACTTCCAGTCGACGGTATTAGGCACTGATTACTGGCTAGGTAATAGCGCGGTGACCTATCTTGAATACGGCTACGAAAAAGCCTGGGGCAACGATAACGAGGCGTGGAATATTGACGATCATCTTGGCGCAGTGGGCCTGCGCGTCTTTATTTAGTCGAGGCGTTTTCTTTTCATTTATTGCCTTAAAGGATGTAAGTTTAATTATCCCCTGATTTCTCCAGATTGCCCGGCGTAATATCACGTCGGGCCTTTTCCTCGGAATAAGCGGCCATTTTCGGCTGGTTGTGCAAACAGACGCCCTACACTATAGTGTCACGCTATGAATACTATAGAAGACAACCTGAACCAGCGCATCAGCGCACGCATCCGTATTGAGCGGGAATCTCGCGGCTGGTCGCTGAGCGAACTGGCGGATCGGGCGGGCGCGTCCCGGGCGATGATCCACAAGATCGAGCGCGGCGAAAGCAGCCCGACGGCCTCTATGCTTGGGCGGCTTTCCGGCGCCTTTGGCATCAGTATGTCGACGCTGATCGCCCGCGCCGAGATGCAGGAAGGCAAGCTGCTGCGGTTGGCTAATCAGCCGGTGTGGCACGACCCGCAGAGCCACTATCTGCGTCGTCACGTGTCGCCGCGTAGCGATTTGCCTATCGATCTGGTGCAGGTGGAGCTGCCCGGGGGCAGCGATATTCCGATGCCGGCGGCTTCTTATGCCCTGGCGCGACAGCTTATCTGGCTGCAGCAGGGCGAGCTGGTGTTTATCGAAGGCACTACGCGCCACGAAATGCAGGCGGGGGATTGTCTGGAGCTCGGGCCGCCGAACGACTGCCGCTTCATTAATGAAACCACGCAGCCCTGCGTCTATCTGGTCGTCCGGCTCAATCAATCTGCCTCATAATGTCAATGCGCGCTGACGGGAAAGCAGCTAGCCTCAATACAGACTTGTCAAAAGAGGAGTTTGTTATGGCTTTTAATCCGCAACGCCACCGCCGCTGGCTGCTGGCATCCCGTCCGCACGGCGAGCCGACCGGGGAGAACTTCCGCCTGGAAGAGGGTGAGGTCGCTTCTCCTGGGCCGGGGCAGCTGCTGCTGCGCACCGTCTTTCTGTCATTAGATCCCTATATGCGCGGGCGGATGAGCGACGCGCCTTCCTACTCGCCGCCGGTCGCCATTGGCGCGGTGATGGTGGGCGGCACCGTAAGCCGCGTTGTAACGTCGAACCATGCTGATTATCAGCCCGGCGATTGGGTGCTCGGCTACGGCGGCTGGCAGGATTATGAGATTTCCGATGGCAGCGGGCTGGTGAAGCTGGGCGATAACCCGGAACACCCCTCCTGGGCGCTGGGTATCCTCGGTATGCCGGGCTTTACCGCCTACATGGGACTGCTCGATATCGGCCAGCCAAAAGCGGGCGAGACGCTGGTGGTAGCCGCCGCCACCGGGCCGGTCGGCGCCACGGTCGGCCAGATAGCGAAGCTGAAAGGATGCCGTACGGTAGGCATTGCGGGCGGCAGCGAGAAGTGCCGTTATGCGGTAGAGACGCTGGGTTTCGACGTCTGTATCGATCACCGCGCGCCCGATTTTGCCGTTAAGCTGTTAGAAGCGTGCCCGCAGGGCATCGATATCTACTATGAGAACGTTGGCGGCAAAGTATTCGATGAAGTGCTGCCGCTGTTGAACACATCGGCCCGCGTGCCGGTCTGCGGCCTGGTCAGCGGTTACAACGCTACCGCGCTGCCCGCTGGCCCGGATCGTTTACCGCTGCTGATGGCGACGATCCTCAAAAAACGCATTCGGATGCAGGGCTTTATCATCGGCCAGGATTACGGTCACCGGATTGCGGAGTTCCAGCAGGAGATGGGGCGCTGGGTGCAGGCAGGGAAAATCAAATACCGCGAGCAGGTCGTTGACGGCCTGGAGAACGCGCCGCAGGCGCTCATCGGCCTGCTGAAGGGTGAGAACTTCGGTAAGGTCGTGGTTCGCGTCTCTCCTGACGAGTAATCATGTACCCGGCAGGCTTCGCGCCTGCCGGATAGTTTGACCATCAGGCGTAAAACGCCAGCCGCTCGGCCAGCAGATCGACAAAGGCCCGGCGATCGATGTCGAGCATCACCGTCGTATTTGGCGTCTTGCCGGTCAGGTTGTAGAAATCGACCACCGTCATTCCCTGCGTATATTTCCCCTGCGTTTCCACGCCGACCCAGCGTTCAACGGTGGTAAACATCTCCGGCTTCAGCAGCCAGGCAATGGTGCAAGGATCGTGCAGCGGAGCGCCGACAAAACCCCATTTTTCATCCTTATGGTACTCAAGGAAAAAGTCGAGTAGTTCGGCGACGATAGTGGATATCGGATTGCCGATACGGCGGAAACGCTCGATATCTTCGACGTGGATTTGCGCTTTGTGGGTGACATCCAGCCCGGCCATCACCACCGGGATCCCGGACTGGAAAACGATCTCTGCCGCTTCCGGGTCGACGTAGATATTAAACTCGACCGCCGGCTGCCAGTTACCCAGCACCATGGCGCCGCCCATCATCACGATGCGGGCAATTTTGCTATGCAGTTCAGGGTGGCTGTTGAGCAACAGGGCGACGTTGGTTTGCGGACCGGTAGCAACGATCGTAACCGGCCCGGCGCTTTCGCGCAGCGTTTTCGCCATCAGCTCGACGGCGGTGCAGGCCTGCGCGGCAAAGCCCGGCTCCGGCAGCGCCGGGCCGTCAAGCCCACTCTCGCCATGCACGTTATCGGCGATAATCAGCTCCCGCATCAGCGGCTTAAGCGCGCCGCCGGCGACCGGAATATCCGGGCGCTTAAGCAGGGTGAGCATCCGCAAGACGTTGCGCAGCGTTTTTTCCGGTGTCTGGTTTCCGGCGGAGGAGGTGACGGCTTTCACATCGAGTTCGGGTGAGGCGAGGGCAAGAACGAGGGCGATCGCGTCGTCGTGACCCGGATCGCAATCGATAATCACTGGCAGTGCCATGGCAGCTCCTTGTTGGCGTTATTTTGTGACAAGGGTAACGCCGCAAAGCGCTATAGACGAGGCTCAACGCAGGATAGTGTGATGGTGTGCACGAATGGTTGCCGATATTTTGGGCTCTCTCGCCAGGACGGATGCGCGATCTGTGCGCAATCAGGGCGTAGCCATGCGGTGGCGCAAGAAGTCGCTTCACGCGGTGGCGTATAATGATAAAACGACTCAACCATACGAATATTATTGGTTTGCTTTCCGCAAATGGATTCTTATTCTAAAGAAAATTTTACGAGGTAACCGCAATGAAAGATGTTGTAGATAAATGCAGTACCAAAGGCTGTGCCATTGATGTAGGTTCGATTATTGATAATGAGGACTGCGTATGGCGAGTTGAGAAAAACTTCGTCAGCCGTGAAGAGGCTGAGTCCACCCTGGCGGCCGTTCGCCAACGTGCCGAAGCCGCCGCACCCGCCAGCGAGCCGCCGCAGGTTGACTATACCATTGAGACCGCCGGTGATGAGGTTAAGCTTGAGGCTTCAATTGCCTTCTCCTGCCAGGCGGAGAAGATTATCTTCGAATTGTCCTTAAGAAACGTGATTTAACGTCAGCAAGCCGCCACAGCTAATCCTCAAGGGGATCATGCAAGCGATCCCCTTGAGGTTCAGCGGTTAAGGGTTACTCAAATCGCCATGCCAGATTGAGCCCGATGCCGTAGTTGCGGCCCGGCGCCGGTTCGTAGTAGCGTCCATTGGATTCGTTAACGATAACCGAACCGGCGTAGCGGCGGTCAAACAGGTTATCGACGCGGCCAAACAGATCCATATCCATCTTGCCGTAGCTCCATTTATAGCCGGTCGTCAGGCCGACGACTGTCCAGGACGGCGCTTTGGCGGTGTTCTCATCGTTAGCCATAATATCGCTCAGATAGCGAATATCGCTGCCCGCGTACCAGCCTTTTTCGGGCTGGTAGCCGAAGGAGGCGTAGCCCATGTTACGGGCGATCCCCGGAATACGATTGCCTTTACAGCTGGCATCGTCGCAGACGTTGGTACGATAGGTCGCATCCAGCCAGGTCCAGGCCGCTTTTAAACGCCAGCTCTCGCCAAACTGCTGATCCAGCCCCAGTTCCATCCCCTGGCGACGGGTTTTCCCGGCGTTTTTGTAGCTGGTACGGCCCCCGCTGCTGGCATCGACAACAATCTCATTGTCGGTGTCGGTCTGGAACAGCGCGGCAGTTAACAGGCCATTGCCGATTCGCGCCTTACTGCCAATTTCAACCGTTTCGTTGGTCGACGGCTGCAGGCCAAAATTCAGCCCGCCCTGGTCGCCGGAGCGATAGGAAAGCTCATTGATCGTCGGCGTTTCGAAACCGCGACCGGCGGAGACGTAGACATTCCAGGCGTCGGTTACCGCATATTTCAGCGAGCCTGCCGGCAGCCATTTATGATAGCTGGCTTCGCCGCTGTCATCGCCGTTGCCCGGCGTAATGTAATAATCGTTGGAATCGAACCAGACTGAGCTATAGCGCACGCCGGCGTCCAGAGAGAGCTTCTCGGTGAGCTGCCACTGGGTTTGCAGATAAGGGTCAAGGTTCCACATCAGGTTGCGCTCGTTGCGGCGCAGGTCGCCTTTCTCCCCGTACTGCGGCGCGCCGTTGTTCATGACAAAGTTTTCGTAACCCTTGCGACGTTCGCTCATGGTCTCGTAGTCGAGACCGGTGGTAAAGGTGACCGGCACCAGAAGCTCGCCACGGTGGGTCCAGCGGGTATCAATGCCCTGATAGTGACGCGTCAGGTCGATCACGCCGCCCGCATGGGTGGGTTGTTTGAGCTGCGGCGCACGCGGGATCGACTGATATTGCGTGGTCTCACGCTCGCCGGCATACATCATCACGCTCAGATCGTCCTGCTCGCTCAGCTGTCGCTCGTAGCGTAAACCGGCCTGGGTCTGTTTGATGGTTTTACGGGTATTGTACTCATCGCCTCTCGGCGACTGGCGCGGATTGTTTTGCCATTCGTCATAGCTCAGGCCGCCCGCGTCATTAGCTTTAATATCCACGCTGTTAAACAGCAGGGTCAGCTTACTGACGTCATTGATGCGCACGCCGAGCTTCGCGTTGGCGAGATTCTTACGCGCGCCGCTATGGTCGCGGGAGCCATGGGTGGTGAAGCGGTTGGTGGAGACCACATAGTCGACATCGCCCGCATGGGTGCCGTCGCCGACCGCGCCGGTTGCTTTCATGCCGTAATGCCAGGTACCAAAGCTGCCATAATAGCTGCTGGCTTCGAGAGTTGGTGGCTGGGCGCCGGTCTGGCTGGTAGCGTTGATCACCCCGCCGGAGGAGTTACCGTACAGGGCGGAAAACGGTCCGCGCAGCACTTCAAGCGAATCGAGGCTGCCAATATCAATATTCGAGGTTTGCCCCTGGCCGTCGGGCATGGTGGCCGGAATGCCATCGACGTAAATGCGCAGCCCGCGCACCCCGTAGGTGGAGCGAGAGCCAAAGCCGCGAATTGAAAGCTGCAGATCCTGCGCGTAGTTCTGGCGGTTTTGCACCTGTAGTCCCGGTACCGCGCCCAGCGACT
This sequence comes from Klebsiella sp. HN106, assembly GCF_051209435.1. Classification (NCBI taxonomy): domain Bacteria; kingdom Pseudomonadati; phylum Pseudomonadota; class Gammaproteobacteria; order Enterobacterales; family Enterobacteriaceae; genus Klebsiella; species Klebsiella sp. HN106. The sequence continues at coordinate 198,867 of NZ_JBLURD010000001.1, forward strand.
CGGAGAGGTTAACCCGCGGCGCAGCCTGGCGCATCTCATCGCCGTTAACCACGCTGACGGCGGCGGGGGTATCGAGTTCAGAGACTGCCGACGGCGCGGCGGTAACTACCATGGTCTGTTCAGCGGCGATAGCGGTTGGCGCAGCGGATACCAGCGGTAAAAGCAGAGCGGGGAGCGCGACGGCGCGCACGGAAAGGATTTTCATCAACGTTACTCACAAAACGAACCAAACGGAACATATGTATATATGTTAGCTCTTTTGTAAATTTTTTGAAAAGACTTAACAGGATTTGAGTTAACAAATAGCAAGAATTGCGTGATGCTCAGGACACAACTGGTAATTAACGCTCCACATTGCGATAAATAATGATTACTATTCGCATTCCAAAGAATAGCGCAAAGCGATGATTTTGCGCCCCGGAAGCACTGTCGAGCAGGCATATATTTGTTTTATCAAAGGGAGTCGTCATGTCATTACGTCATCTGTCCGCGCCGCGTCTGCGCCGTTCACTGTTGTTAACTTCATTACTGCTGGCGGGGAGCTTTAGCGCCCATGCGGCGGAAGAAATGCTGCGCAAAGCCGTCGGCAAGGGCGCATACGAAATGGCCTATAGCCAGCAGGAGAACGCGCTGTGGGTGGCCACATCGCAAAGCCGTTCGCTGGATAAAGGCGGCATCGTTTATCGTCTCGATCCGACGACCCTCGAAGTGACCCAGATCATTCATAACGACCTGAAACCCTTCGGCGCGACGATCAATAACGCCACCCAGACCCTGTGGTTTGGCAACACTACCGACAGCACCGTCACTGCCATTGATGCTAAAACCGGTAAGGTAAAAGGACGTCTGGTGCTCGACGCTCGTCAGCGCAGCGAGACCGTGCGCCCGCTGGCGCCGCGCGAGCTGGCGGTCAATGAGAAAACCAATACCGTCTACATCACAGGCCTGGGTAAAGAGAGCGTGATTTGGGTTGTGGATGGCGACAAGCTGACGCTGAAAGACACTATCGCTAATACCGGCGCAATGGCGACCGGCCTGGCGGTGGACGCAGAAGCGAACCGCATCTATACCACCAACGCCGACGGCGAGCTGGTGACTATCGACAGTAGCAGCAATAAGATCCTCTCGCGCAAGAAGTTGCAGGATGATGGCAAAGAGCACTTCTATCTGAATCTCAGCCTTGATACCGCCGGTCATCGCGCCTTTATCACCGACAGTAAACAGCCGGAAGTGCTGGTGGTCGATATTCGCGATGGCAAAGTGCTGGAGAAAATCGCCGCGCCGGAGTCCCTGGCCGTTCTGTTCAACCCGACGCGCAATGAAGCCTACGTGACGCACCGCAAAGCCGGGGAAGTGAGCGTGATCGATGGTAAGAGCTACAAGGTGGTCAAAACTTTCAAAACCCCGACCCACCCGAACAGCCTGATGCTTTCCGCCGATGGCAAAACGCTGTACGTAAGCGTGAAGCAGGAATCGACGCGTCAGAAAGAGGCGACCCAGCCGGATGACGTTATCCGCATCGCGCTGTGATCTTCACGGGAGGGGGAAGCCCCTCCTGAAAGTCGTTCTGCCGGGCGGCGGTTTGCGTCTTACCCGGTCGGCATAATCCCCGCCTGGTTCGTGCCTTACAGAAAATAGCGTCTTCACCGATATCACCCTCTGTTACAAACGCTTATTAGCCTGACAAATGTAATGGCTATAAACTTACCGCTTTCCTGCGCAAGCGGGACGGTGGCATTAATCCTGGAGATATGATGAAAAGAACATTGATGGTCGTTTGCGCCGGCGCAATGCTGGCTTTGCTGGCAGGCTGTAGCTCAAACTACGTGATGACGACGAAAAGCGGGCAAACCATTGTGACGCAGGGCAAACCGAAGCTGGATAAAGATACCGGCATGACCAGCTATACCGATGAGTCGGGCAATAAGCGTCAGATTAACAGCAGCGATGTTGCTCAGCTGGTGGAAGATAATTAAGTTCTGCAGTTGCGGTTTGCCCCACCGGGCAAACCGCAAAAGGGACGAGTTACGGTTTTTCAATATCCGGCGCAGTGCTGTGAATATCATGCACGCGCTTGCGTACGCCAAACCAGCCGGCGACCAGCAAAACGGCAATCAGCGGAATCGAACCGATGGTATAAGTCCCATTCGGGTAATCGAAAGCCATTAATACCAGCACGCTCAGCAGGAATAGCAGGGTCAGCCAGGAAGTAAAAGGCGCTCCCGGCATCTTGAAGCTGACGTCTGCGGCCTTGCCTTCTTTGATCGCCTTGCGCAGGCGCATCTGGCACACCACAATAAATCCCCACGAGGCGATGATGCCCAGCGAAGCGACGTTGAGGACTATCTCAAACACCTGCGAAGGCACCAGGTAGTTGAGGAATACCCCAACGACATAGACGCCCAGCGTCGCCAGAATACCGGCATAGGGCACGTGATGGCGGCTCATTTTCGACATAAATTTAGGCGCCGAACCGCCCATCGACATGGAGCGCAGAATACGCCCGGTGCAGTACAGTCCGGAGTTGAGGCTGGAGAGCGCGGCGGTTAATACCACAATATTCATCACGCTGCCGATATACGGCACGCCCAGCTTCGAGAAGAAGGTGACGAACGGGCTCTGCCCGGCCTGATAGGCATTCCACGGCAGCAGCAGCACCAGCAGCAGCACCGAGCCAACGTAGAACAGACCAATACGCCAGATGACGCTGTTGATGGCGCGCGGCACCATGGTCTGCGGATCTTTACACTCGCCGGCGGCGGTACCTACCAGTTCAATAGAAGCGAAGGCGAAAACCACGCCCTGAACCAGCACCAGCGCCGGGAGCAGGCCGTGCGGGAACAGACCGCCGTTATCGGTGATCAGATGGAAACCAGTGGCATTGCCATCCAGCGGCTTGCCGGTGCCAAGAAAAATAGTCCCGACCACCAGAAACGCCACGATTGCCAGTACCTTGACCAGCGCGAACCAGAACTCCATCTCGGCGAACCATTTCACGCCGATCATATTCATGGTGCCGACGATCGCCAGCGCGCCGAGGGCAAACACCCACTGCGGAACGTCGCCGAACGCGCCCCAGTAGTGCATATACAGCGCGACGGCGGTGATATCGACAATCCCGGTCATCGCCCAGTTGATGAAGTACATCCAGCCCGCAACGTAAGCCGCTTTTTCGCCGAGGAACTCGCGGGCGTAGGAGACGAAGCTGCCGCTGGAAGGGCGATGAAGCACCAGCTCGCCAAGCGCGCGTAAAATAAAGAACGAGAAGAGGCCGCAGACCAGATAAACCAGCGCCAGCGCCGGTCCCGCCATCTGCAGGCGCGCGCCCGCGCCGAGGAACAGGCCGGTACCAATCGCGCCGCCGATGGCAATCATCTGCACCTGACGGTTGCCCATCGCCTTGTGGTAGCCGGACTCCTGCGAGTTTAGCCAGTGGCGTTTGGCAGCGTGCTGCTCCGCCACGCTAGAGTGTTTTGTATTCATTGATGTCGCTATTTTCCTGTCAATGTCCATGAAGTGGTTCGTGCTGCTGGCTCTCCCATCATTCTGATGAATGAGATAAGCGAGCATGGCGGAGAATCCTACACGTATCGGAAAATGGACGCACGTAAAAGATTTGTCGACAGCACTTGCTTAAATATCAATGAGATCGGCAGGTTTAAGTCCTTCCCCGGCGCCCTGGAAATTTTGCTCAGCGTTTTAACGATATTGCGCTATGCTTTTCCGCCCGTGTTTTGCCCGAGAGGCCACGATGAAAATCAACGTAGTAGGGACCAGCGGCGTCGGCAAATCTACCCTCGCGCGTCGGCTGGCTCAGGAACTGTCTCTGCCTTATATCGAAATGGATGTGCTCTACTGGCTGCCCGAGTGGCAAGGGACGCCGGACGATGAGTTCTACGCTAAGCTGGCCGCCGCGCTCGCCGCGCCAGGCTGGGTGCTTGACGGCAACTATAACCGCAGTCGTCCGGTAAAATGGCGCGACGTGGATCTGGTGGTGTGGGTGGATTACAGCTTCTGGCGCACGATGCGCCAGGCTATCTGGCGCGCGGCATCGCGTGCCAGCCGACGCCAGGAACTGTGGCCTGACACCGGTAACTGTGAAACCTTCCGCCGCTCCTTCTTTAGCCGGGACTCCATTATTCTCTGGACGCTAAAAACCTGGCGCAATAATCGCCGCCGCTATCTGGCTGATATGCAGGATCCGCAGTATCGACATATTCGCTTTGTGCGCTTACGCAACCAGCAGCAGACCGAGGCGCTGGTGCGCGAGCTTCGGCAGAATAGCCGATAATCCCCCGGCTCGCGCTGCGCTTAGCCGGGCTACAGGCCCGCAGATTGCTCAGGACGCGTAGCCCGGACAGATGCGCAGCATCGCCTCCGGGAAATTCTGCCACTCTGCGCTCTTTTTCCGGGGGGCGGCGCAAAGCCCTTGCCCGGGCTACCGGGCCGCAGACTGCTGAGGATGCTTAGCCCGGACAGATGCGCAGCATCGCCTCCGGGGACATTTACCTCACCGCATATCTAATTTTCGGCAGAGCACATGTAAATAAATTGTTTCTCTCCAGCCGCGGGCGATTCTAATAATGCAGACATGTTAATTCACATGAGCCTGCGAAATGTCTTATCGAATCAGTATCCTGGATAAAAGCCCGCTGGCGGCCGGAGAAACGGCCGCCCAGGCGCTGGCGCGCACATTAACGCTCGCGCAACAGGCGGAAGCCTGGGGATATCACCGTTTCTGGATCGCCGAACACCACAACACCGACCAGCTCGCCAGCCCGTCGCCGGAACTGGCGATTGCCTGGATCCTCGGCCAGACCCGCAGCATTCGCGTTGGCTCCGGCGGCGTTATGCTGCAGCACTACAGCCCATATAAGGTGGCGGAGAACTTCAATATGCTGGCTTCTCTTGCCCCGGGCCGCGTGGATCTGGGCGTGGGCAAAGCCCCCGGCGGACTGCCGCTCTCCACTCGCGCGTTGCAGCAGGGACTTAATCTCCAGCAAAAGGGGAGTTTTGCCGACCAGCTGGCGCAGCTCGACAACTGGCTGTCGCTGACCGAAACCGATGGTGAAGAGAGCGTCCGGGCAACCCCAATCCCGCCGCGTCGCGCCGACGGTTTTCTGCTCGGCGCCAGCCTGGAGAGCGCGCAGCTGGCGGCGCAGCTGGACTGGAACTTCGTCTTCGCCGCCCATCTCAACGGCGATAAGCAACTGCTGCGGGAGGTGTTAACCCGCTGGCGCGAACTGAGCCGTCGCGACGCCATTATCGCCGTTCAGGTTATTGTGGCCGAAGAGGCCGCAGCGGCCGCGGCGCTGGCAAAATCCGTCGAAGCATGGGGCGTTGAGCTGGAAAACGGTCAGCGGGTGACCGTCGGCAGCGAAGCGCAGGCGGCCGCCTTTGCCCGTCAGGCGGGCAGCAGGCCGACGCGTATCGCCCGGCGGGAATCGGCCGTGCTGTCCGGCACCCCCGAGCAGGTGAAAGCGCAGCTGGATGCCTTGCAGTCGGCGTGGAACATCGACGAATTTATCATCGACACGCCTATTAGCGACGGCGCGGCGCGCCTTAACTCCCTGCGTCTGTTGGCCCGGGCGCATCTGAGCGCGGAGGTCCAGCCATGAGCCTTGCTGAACAGTTAATTCGCTGGCGGCGCGAGCTGCATCAGTATCCGGAACTTTCGCTGCAGGAGGTCGACACCACCGCGCGTATTCGCGACTGGCTACAAAGCGGCGGCATCAGCCTGTTGCCATATGATCTGAAAACCGGCGCGGTTGCCGAGGTTGGGAGCGGCAATAAGGTGATTGCCCTGCGTGCCGATATTGATGCGCTGCCTATCGAAGAGGCGGCCAGCGTGCCGTTTCGCTCGCTGAATGCCGGCGTGATGCACGCCTGCGGGCATGATATTCATACCAGCGTGATCCTTGGCGCGGCCTTACTGCTGAAACAACGCGAAGCGCAGCTGGCGGGACGCGTCCGCATTCTGTTCCAGCCGGCGGAGGAGAGCTTCGGCGGCGCGAAAACCCTGATTCGCGCCGGCGTGCTGGAGGGCGTTTCCGCCATTTTCGGTATGCATAATGAACCGGGGCTGCCGGTGGGGGAATTCGCCACCCGAGGTGGCGCGTTTTATGCCAACGTCGATCGCTTTGTGTTTAAGGTGACCGGCAAAGGCGCTCACGCCGCCCGGCCTCATGAAGGGAAGGATGCCATTCTGCTGGCCAGCCAGCTGGTGACCCTGCTGCAAAGCGTCGCCAGCCGCGAAGTGAACACCCTCGATTCCGTGGTGCTGAGCGTCACGCGGATTCAGGGTGGCAATACGTGGAATGTCCTGCCGGAAAGCGTCGAGCTGGAAGGTACGCTGCGCACCCATAGCAGCGAAGTCCAGCAGCGGGTGAAGGCGCGGGTGAGCGAGATTGCCGCCGGCTTCGCCAGCGCCTTCGGCGCGCAGATCGATGTCTTCTGGTACGCCGGGCCGACCGCGCTGGTCAATGATGAGCGCTGGGCGGCTTTCGCCAGCCACATGGCCGATCGATCCGGCTACCGCACGCACCATGCGGATCTCCATCTCGGCGGAGAGGATTTCGCCGTTTATCTTCAGCATATTCCCGGCGCGTTCGTCAGCATCGGCAGCGCCAGCGAGTTTGGTCTTCACCATCCGGCGTTTAACCCGGATGAGCGCTTAATCGCGCCGGCGGCGCACTACTTTGCCGATCTGGCAGAGCAGGCGCTGAAAGAACTTTAATTATTCAGGGTCATAGACTAAGGATTAACGATGTCTGAACAACGACAGCTGCGCATTGGCACTATCTTACATGGCGCATCGGGAAATATGTCGGCCTGGCGCCATCCGGCCGCGCTGGCCGACGCCAGTATTAACTTTGAGTTCGTGAAGCAGACGGCGTTAAAAGCGGAAGAGGGCAAGCTCGATTTTATTTTTGTTGCCGATGGCTTATATATTAATGAAAAATCGATCCCGCATTTTTTAAACCGTTTTGAACCACTCACCGTATTATCCACCCTTGCAGCGGTAACCTCGCGTTTAGGCCTCGTCGGCACCTTGTCGACCTCCTACAGCGAGCCCTTTACCACCGCTCGCCAGTTCGCCAGCCTCGATCATCTGAGCGGAGGACGCGCTGGCTGGAACGTGGTGACATCGCCGCTCGAAGGCTCAGCGAAAAACTTCTCCCGGGCGCAGCATCCCGATCATGCGCTGCGCTACCGCATCGCCGATGAATATCTTCAGGTCGTTAAAGGCCTGTGGGATTCATGGGAACAGGACGCGTTTATTCGTAATAAAGAGAGCGGCCAGTTCTTTGATAAAAATAAGCTGCATACGCTTAATCATCACGGTGATTTCTTCAAAGTGGCCGGCCCGCTAAATATTGCCCGCACGCCGCAGGGCCGACCCATTATCTTTCAGGCGGGCGCTTCCGAAGACGGTAAAAAATTAGCCGCCAGCCATGCCGACGCTATTTTTACCCATCAGGACTCGCTGGCGGAAGCGCAGGCCTTTTATCGCGACGTCAAAAGCCAGCTCGACGCGTACGGCTGCCGGGAGAGCGAACTACACATATTCCAGGGCGTCAGCGTGATCGTTGGCGATAGCGCCGACGATGTGGAACAGCAATACCAGACCACCGCCGCGCTGGTATCGATTGAGGACGCGCTGAATTATCTTGGCCGCTATTTTGAGCATCACGATTTCGCCCAATATCCGTTGGATGAGGCGTTCCCGGATATCGGCGACCTCGGGCAGAACAGCTTTCGCAGCACCACCGATGAGATTAAACGCAACGCCCGCGAACGCGGCCTGACCCTGCGCCAGGTCGCGCTGGAGGCAGCCAGCCCGCGACCGCGTTTTGCCGGAACCGCCGCAGAGGTGGCAGATGGGCTACAGCAGTGGTTTGAACAGCGCGCGGCGGACGGTTTTATTATCCAGGGCGGTACGCCGGATACCTTCCCGCGCTTTGTGGACCAGGTGGTACCGATCCTGCAGCAGCGTGGATTATTCCGTGAAGAATATCCCGGCACCACGCTGCGCGAAAGTTTAGGGCTGGCAGAGCCCGTCAATCAATTCCAAAAACAATAATAGAGAACACCCGCTATGCAGAAAACGCAGAAAAAATCGCTATTACTGGCGCTGGCGCTGGCCGTGAGCGCGTCATCCTGGGCGCAGAACGTCACGATCAACGGCACCGGCGTGAGCCTCGAAGCTAACAAAACGCCGATTCACACGGCAAAAAACCCTCAGGCTATCGCCCAACTGCCGAAGGGTCTCCACCTGGCGGTGCCGGGTAAGCTGACCGTCGCGGTCGCCGCGCTGAATTCGCCGCCGCTGACCGTGTTTTCTGATGATAACAAAACCCTGCTCGGCAGCGAGGTGGATATCGCCCGCCTGGTGGCCGACAGCCTCGGGCTGGAGCTGAACGTGGTGCCCACCTCGTGGGAAGACTGGCCGCTCGGCGTCGCCTCCGGCAAATATGATGCGGCGGTCAGCAATATCACCGTGACCAAAGAGCGCAAAGAGAAGTTTGATTTCGCCACCTACCGCAAAGATTCGCTGGGTTTTTACGTCAAGAGCACCAGTCCGCTGAGCAAAATTGAAAAAGCCGAAGATATTGCCGGGCTGCGGATTATCGTCGGCTCCGGCACCAACCAGGAAGCGATTTTGTTGGCGTGGAACGCCGAGAATCTCAAGAAGGGGCTGAAGCCGTTTACGCCGGTCTACACCAAAGACGACGCCGCCCAGACCCTGGCGCTGCAGTCCGGGCGAGCCGACGCCTTCTTCGGCCCGAACGTAATCGGCGCGTGGAAAGCGGCGCTGACCGGCAAAACCAGGCTGGTGGGCAGCGTTGACGGCGGCTGGCCGAAGGCGGCGCATATCGCCGTGACGGTGAAAAAAGGCAGCGGTCTGGTTGAACCGGTACAGACGGCGCTGAACGGCGCTATCCGCAGCGGCGATTACGCGAAGGTGCTGAGTCGCTGGGGCGAAGGCGTGGAGAGCATCCCGCAATCGGAAATTAACCCGGCCGGACTCGGCGATTAACAGGAGGCATGATGAGCGATCTATTCCGCGATGTCTCTCCGGAAGCGCCGGAGCTGCAGCCGATTATTGAGGGCCTGTTCGGCGAGTACGCCGCGCGCTACGGCGACTACTTTTCCCGCGATGCCGAAGTCGAGCTGACTGAATGGTATCTGGCGCCGCAGGGGCTATTTATCGTGCTGGAGCGGGAGGGGGAAATTATCGCTACCGGCGCGTATAAACCGAAAGATGCCCATACGGCAGAAATCAAACGGATCTGGACCCATCGTCGTCTGCGCCAGCAGGGGCTGGCGGCGAAAGTGGTGCAGGAGCTGGAACGTCGGGCGCTGCTGGCGGGCTACAGCCATATCTTTTTGACGACCGGTTTTCGTCAGCCGGAAGCGGTGCGGCTCTATCTGAGCCAGGGCTACGAGGCGCAGTTTGACCTCAACCGCGATCCGGAAGAGTACAGTTTGCCGCCGTTCGATGGTCGGCTGCGCTTTACGAAAGCGCTGGCGGTCAGCGCGCTGAGCCAGAGCGCTTAAGGAGCCAATATGCATACTCAGGAAACGATTAAGGTTGTCCCCGCGCGCTATCCGCTGCGGGCAGTGGGCGCGGTGCTGGCGCTGCTGGTGCTGGCGGTGGTGATTCAATCAGTTGCCTTTAACCCGCGCTGGGAGTGGGGCGTCTTTGCCCGCTGGTTCTTTGACCCGGTGATCCTCGAAGGCCTCGGGCAGACGCTGCTGTTGACCCTGCTGGCGACGGCGCTCAGCGTTATCTTCGGCGGACTGCTGGCGCTGGCGCGACTCTCCAGTTCATGGCTGCTGAGCAGCCTTGCCTGGGGCTATATCTGGTTGTTTCGCTCGCTGCCGCTGATCGTGGTGCTGATTATTCTCTACAACTTCTCTTATCTCTACGACACCCTGTCGATCGGCATTCCGTTCACCGCTATTCGCTGGGCCAGTTTTGAGACCATTAGCGTGCTGGGGCAGTTTTCTACCGCCGTTGTCGGGCTGACCCTGGTACAAAGCGCCTACACCGCCGAAATTATTCGCGGCGGTTTCCTCGGGGTTGATCACGGGCAGTATGAAGCGGCGGCGGCGCTGGGGCTTCCGGCCAGCCGCCGCACGCTGCGCATTATCCTGCCGCAGGCGCTGCGCACCATTTTACCGGCGGGTTTTAACGAAATTATCAGCCTCGCCAAGGGGACAGCGATGGTTTACGTGCTGGCGATGCCGGAGCTGTTTTACACCATCCAGATGATCTATAACCGCACCCAGGAAGTGATCCCCCTGCTGATGGTCGGCGCCGCCTGGTACCTGGCGATCACCAGCGTGCTGTCGCTGATTCAGTATCTGGTCGAGCGCGGCCTGGCCCGCAGCGAGCGCCGCTCGGCGGTTAATAGCGCCCGCAGCAGCCGTCGCGTTGTTGAAACCGTTCATCGTCCCCAACCGCAGGAGTCCGCCCATGCTCAACTCTCGTAACGGTCATATCTCCATTACCGGCGTCAGCAAATACTTTGGCCGCCATAAAGCGCTGGACGATGTATCGCTGGAAATAGCACCCGGTACGGTGACGGTGATCCTCGGGCCGTCCGGTTCGGGAAAATCGACGCTGCTGCGGGCGATCAATCATCTGGAGCGCGTTGATGAAGGCTTTATTCAGATCGATGGCGACTATATCGGTTATCGCCGTAAAGGCGACAAGCTCTACGAACTGAAAGAGAAGGAGATCCTTCGCCAGCGGATCAACGTTGGCTACGTGTTTCAGAACTTCAACCTGTTCCCGCACCTGACGGTGCTGGAAAACCTGATTGAAGCCCCCATCGCCCATAAACAGGCGACCCGTAAGGAGGCTATCGCGCGGGCGTACGAACTGCTGGACGTAGTTGGACTACGCAATAAAGCCGACGCCTGGTCGCGGCACCTGTCCGGCGGTCAGCAGCAGCGCATCGCCATTGCCCGGGCGCTGGCGCTTAACCCGCGAGTGATGCTGTTTGATGAACCCACCTCCGCGCTTGACCCGGAGCTGGTGGGGGAAGTGCTGGATGTGATTAAAAAGCTGGCGCGCTCCGGCACCACGCTGGTCGTGGTCACCCACGAAATTGGCTTTGCGAAAGAGGTGGCGGATCGGGTGGTGTTTATGGTCGACGGCAAGATAGTCGAGCAGGGCAGCAGCGACGATGTGCTGAACCATCCGCAGCACCCGCGTACGCAGCAGTTTTTATCGAGGGTATTAGCGGCATGAGAAACGGATTTTTGACCCTGGCGTTACTCTCTTTATCTGCGGCATCGCAGGCGGCTATCGACCTGCGCGCCAACGAGCAGCCGCTGCCGGTAACCCGCGATGAGCAGGCGGTGGCGAAGATCCCGGCGGATTACGTCTTCGTCGAACCGGGTACTTTAACGGTGGCGATTTCAGCGCTCAACTCGCCGCCGCTGGCGCTGCTGGCCAGCGATAACCGCACGCGTATCGGCAGCGACCCGGATATCGCCCGACTGCTGGCCGGCAGCCTCGGGCTGAAGCTAAAGCTGGTGCCCACAGCCTGGGAGGACTGGCCGTTGGGGATTACTTCCGGGCGCTACGATGTGGCGCTGGTGAATATTGCGGTAACCGAGCAGCGGAAAGCGAAGTTTGATTTTGCCACCTATCGCGTCGATTCGCTGGCCTTTTCCGTAAAATCGACCAGCGACATCGCCAGCGTGAGCGGCCCGGCGGATCTCGCTGGTAAAAAAGTGATTGTCGGGTCCGGGACCAACCAGGAGCGAATTTTGCTCGGCTGGAACGCCGAAAACGAAGCCGCCGGGCGACAACCTGCGCTACCGGTCTACCTGACCGATGACGCTTCGGGCAATCTCTATATTCAGTCCGGTCGCGCGGACGTGTTTTTTGGGCCGCAGTCGGTAGCCGCTTACAAAGCGGCGCTCAGCGGTAAAACCAAAGTCGTCGGGCTGGGGCCAAAAAAGGCTTATGTCGCCACCACCACCAGGAAGGGTAACGGACTGGTCTATGCGCTTCAGGCCGCGCTGGATGGCGCGATAGCGCGCGGAGAGTATCAGAAAGTGCTGGCCCGCTGGGGCGAGCAGGGCGAAGAGGTGAGGCAATCGGAGGTGAATCCGCCGGGGATTACCTACTAAAAAACCGCTGTTTCGCAGGAGTGTGATGCGAAACAGCGGAGGCGAATGCTCGCCAGAGTTTTAAATCAGGCGGCGCGCGGGGTCAGCGTTAAGCGATCCAGCGGCCCGACGATAAACAGGTAGGAGAACAGGCCCAGTACGCCCATGGAACCGACGTACAGGATGGCGTAATCGAAGGAGTGAGTATTAGCGAGGATCACGCCGATAACCAGCGGCGTGATAATACTCGCCAGGTTGCCGCACATATTGAACACCCCACCGGCAATTCCCAGCATCTCCTTGGGTGATGTGTCGCTCAGCACGCACCAGCCGAGGTTACCGAACCCTTTAGCAAAGAAAGCCAGGCTCATGGCGGCGATCACCACCACTTCCGAAGTAGTGTAGTTGGCGACCACAATGACGCAGGAGAGCAGCATGCCGCAGATCACCGGCAACTTGCGGGCGGTCGTCAGGCTATAGCCGCGTTTCAGCAGCCAGTCCGAGAACACGCCGCCCAGCAGGCCGCCGATAAATCCGGCAATGGCCGGGATGCTGGCGACAAAGCCGACCTTGAGAATCGACATGCCTTTGGCCTGGTAAAGATAGGTCGGAAACCAGGTCAGGAAGAACCAGGTGATTGACGTCACGCAGAACTGGCCAATATATACCCCGATCATCATACGATTGACGCAGACGCTTTTGATTTGCGCGAGGGTTAATTTATGCTGCGTTTTTTTCGTGCCTAATTCCGGCTCGCCGCCGCCTTCGCGAATATAGTCGAGCTCCTGTTGGTTAATTTTTGGATGATGAGAGGGATCTCTTACTTTTACCAGCCAGAATATCCCCAGCACCACGCCGATAGCGCCAATATAATAGAATACGTAGTGCCAGCTTAAATTATGCAGAATAATCGTCATTAGCGGCGTAATAATCCCCAGGGAAATATACTGCGCGGCCTGATAGACCGAAGTGACAAACCCGCGCTCTTTATTGGGAAACCACTGTACGCTCAGACGACTGTTGGCGGGAAAGGCGGGGGCTTCTATCGCGCCCATCATCAGGCGCAGAATAACCAGTACAATCAGCGGGCTGGCGAACAGATAGATCGTACCCTGGAACATGGTGACGACCGACCAGCCAATCAGCGCGCAGCCGTAGACCAGCCGCGAACCATATTTATCCAGCAGCCAGCCGCCGGGTATTTGCATAATGACGTAGGAGATGCCAAAAACTGAAAAAGCCAGCCCCATCGCCTCGGGATCAAAACCTAACTCTTTGCTCATAATAGGCGCGACAACGGACAGCGTTGCCCGGTCGGCATAATTAAATACGGTAGCCAGAAATAAAAACAGTAATATGCCGTAACGCACGTTGCTGCGTTTTAAGGGTGTAGTCATCTTCAACTCCTTTGCAGGGTTGTTTATTGTGGGTACAGCCAATAAGAGGTATTTCCCCGGCAGGCCTACGGGTTTTCAGTCGTCCGCGGACCGGTAACCCGGACAGATGCGCAGCATCGCCCCCGGGAGAATGCGGTATTCTCCCGGGGGCGGCGCTTGATGCGCCTTGCCGGGCTACGCGGCCTGTAGCCCTTATGCCGCCATGCGGGGAATTCGGTTAAGGGCGTTTGCCAAACTCGCAGCTTTGCTGGGTCCAGCGGCGGGCCTGTTCGCTCAGGGTGAAGCCCAGACCGTGGCGTTCGGAAACCCACATCCGCCCGTCGCGCAGTTCCAGCTGTTCGTTAAACAGCGGGTTCAGCCACTCGAAGTGCTCCAGCCAGGGCTCGAGCGGGTAGGCGGCGGCGAGATGCAGGTGTACCTCCATCGCAAAGTGTGGGGCCAGCTTGCGACCGTGCTTCGCCGCCAGATCCATAATCTTCAGGAACGGGGAGATGCCGCCGACGCGCGGCGCATCGGGCTGCACGAAGTCGCTGGCGTTGCCGAGGATCAGCTGCTCATGTTCGCGGAAGCTGGTCAACATCTCGCCGGTGGCAATCGGCGTATCCAGCGCGGCGGCGAGCTGTGCGTGGCCTTCCACATCGTAGGCGTCAAGGGGCTCTTCAATCCAGATCAGATTGAACTGCTCCATTTTGCGCCCCATGCGGATAGCGGTTTCACGGTCCCACTGCTGGTTGGCGTCCACCATCAGCGGGAAGTCATCGCCCAGGACTTCGCGTACTGCCGTCAGACGGCGAATATCCTCAGCGGTATTCGGCTGACCGACTTTCAGTTTTATCCCGCCAATCCCGTTCTCGCGTGAGATAGCCACGTTTTTCAACACCTGCTCCAGCGGGGTATGCAGGAAGCCGCCGGAGGTGTTGTAACACTGCACGGAATCGCGATGCGAACCGAGCAGTTTCGCCAGCGGTAGCCCGGCGCGTTTGGCTTTCATATCCCACAGCGCAATATCGATAGGGGAGATTGCCTGCACCGCCATGCCGCTACGACCTACGGAAGCCCCGGCCCACAGCAGTTTGGTGTAGATCTTGTCGATATCATTCGGGTCTTCGCCGAGCAGATTATCGGCAATCTCCCTTGCATGGGCGTAAATGCCCTGGCCGCCCGCGCGTTTGGAATAGCTGAAGCCAACGCCTTCAAAGCCGTCCCGGGAGCGGATTTCCGCGATGATGATCGCCACTTCGGTCAGCGGTTTTTGCCGACCGGTCAGAACCTTTGCATCGCTAACGGGGGTGGCCAGCGGCAGAAAGGCCAGCGACAGTTTGACATGTTCAATGCGGTCGCCGGTTTCAGCGGCGGTTTTGACGCCGGAAGCTTTGGCGTAGGTCACGGAGTCGGAATTTGCGCTCGAGGTCATAGTCAGTTCCTTTTTAGTGGTAAAATGTTTGCGCTAACATTTTTAATCCTGAAATTATCCTGGTGCTACGACAGTGATTTTAATTTGTACAAACGATCACAATTAGCGGTTATAAAGGGTAAAATTATGCAGCGCAGGTCACGTTCCAAAAAGGTTTGTGAAAATTCACAAATCATAATGATAGCGATAACATTTAATTCGGCAGGTCGTTGATTCTATTGGGGATATACGGACGGGCGCTGGCAATTGCCTGGACCATCATCAATAATGGCCACAGGAAACGACTCAACACAGGGGCTTAGCCGTGAAAAGCAGAAAACCGACGCGCGCGCCGACGCTGGATGATGTGGCCCGCAGCGCCGGGTTGTCGTCGATGACGGTCAGTCGGGCGCTGAATACGCCGCAGCTGGTAAGGCCAAAAACGGTAGAGAAAGTGATGCAGGCGGTGCAGGCCACGGGTTATATCCCCAATGCGCTGGCCGGCGGCCTGGCCTCCAGGCGCAGCAAACTGGTGGCGGTGGTGGTGCCGCAAATCAATAACAATATGTTTGTCGATACCATCCAGGCGCTGAGCGATACCCTGGCGGCGCGCGGCTATCATATGCTGCTGTGCGTGGCGGGCTATAGCCGTCAGACCGAAGCCGAGCTGGTAGCAACCTTACTCTCCCGGCGTCCGGATGGCGTGGTGTTGACCGGTATTCAGCACGCTCCGGCGTTAAAGAGGACGATCCTCAACGCCGCCACGCCGGTGGTGGAAATCTGGGATCTCACCCCGACGCCGCTGGATATGCTGGTTGGTTTTTCGCATGAAAAAGTCGGTGAAACCATTGGCGAATATTTGCTGGAAAAAGGCTACCGTCGTCCGGGACTGCTATGGGCAGGCGATGCGCGCGCGACGTTGCGAAAGCAGGGGCTCCTGGCCCGGCTGGCCAAAAGTGGAATTAACGTTGCCCCGCAGGTCGAGGTGCCGCTTCCGGCATCGCTGGCGCTGGGGCGACGCGGGCTGGGCGAACTGCTCGCCGGTGGCGAGTTTGACGTTATCGTCTGCAGTTCCGACACCCTTGCCCAGGGAGCGATTATGGAAGCGGAAAGCCGGGGGCTGCGCGTGCCGCAGAATCTGGCGGTGATCGGCTTTGGCGATCTGGATTTCGCCGCCAGCAATCGTCCGGCGATCACCACCGTCAGCGTCGACCGTCACGCCATTGGCGAGCAGGCGGCTACGCTGCTTGCCGACCGCATAGAAGGCGGAGAAGAAGGGGACGCGATTATTGATATTGGCTTTCACCTGGTGGCGCGTGAGTCGGCGTAGCGTTGTGGTTTAGCCTGGGCGAGGGAGACTCCATAGCGACATTGCTCAATCAAACCTATACTGCAAGGTTGCTAAACCCGTCGCCGCTCTGTTCACGGGCGGCAAATTTCTTGAGGGCGCAGAATATGATCACCGTCTATGGCGTACCCGGCTGGGGCTCAACGATAAGCGAACTGATGCTGACGCTGGCCGATATCCCGTACCATTTTGTCAACGTTGAGGGCTTTGACCAACCGGGCCCGCAGCGCGACCGTCTCAAGCTGATTAACCCGCTGTGTCAGGTGCCGACCCTCACGCTTGAAGATGGCAGCGTGATGACCGAATCCGCGGCGATTGCTCTGATGATCCTCGACGTGCGACCGGATCTGGCTCCGGCGCCGGGATCGCCGCAGCGGCATGCCTTTCAGCGTCTGCTCATCTGGCTGGTGGCGAACGTTTATCCCACCTTTACCTTTGCGGATTACCCGGAGCGCTGGGCCGCCGATGCGCCAGAGCAGCTGCGGGAAAGCTGCATCAGCTATCGCAAATCGCTTTATCAGTGGCTGGAGGAGCAGCTTGCCGCCGCGCCGTATGCGCTGGGGGCGGAAATAACTCTGCTGGACTGCTATATTGCGGCAATGTGTGCCTGGGGCCCGCGACGGGAGTGGTTTGCGGCGCAAACGCCAAAATTCGTCGCCGTGGCGGATGCGGTGTATCGCCATCCCAAACTCGAAGCCGTTCTTCGCCGCAACGAGCTGATTTAAAGCACAAAAAGCGATCCAGATGATGCGGGTTATGCTAGCTTTATCATCCTGACAATAAAGGAGCCTGCTATGCCGCATATTGATATTAAATGTTTTCCCCGCGACCTGAATGATGAACAAAAAGCGGCGCTGGCCGCCGATATTACCGAGGTGGTGATTCGCCATCTCAACAGCAAAGAACGCTCGGTGAGCGTGGCCCTGAATGAAATTGAAGAGAGCGACTGGCAACAGGTGTGGGACAGCGAAATCGCCCCGCAGATGGAACAGCTGATTAAAAAACCGGGTTATAGCATGTAACCCGCTTTCTTTCCCGGAGGCGATGCTGCGCATCTGTCCGGGCTACGCGTTCTCAGTGGTCTGCTATCCGGTAGCCCGGGCAGGCGCTGTGCGCCGCCCCCGGGAGAGGGTGCGGAGTGGCAGAATATCCCGGAGGCGATGCTGCGCATCTGTCCGGGCTACGCGTTCTCAGCGGTCTGCGGTCCGGTAGCCCGGGCAGGCGCTGTGCGCCGCCCCCGGGAAGAGGTGCCAGGGCTGATGTATTAAAACCAAATCTCCGTCTGCACGCCAAAGTTCCAGTTTCCTCCGGCGGTAAAGCCTTTACTGCCGAAATCATCGTTGATCGCATAACGATCCAGGTCTTTATCCCAATTCATCCACGTGACAAAGAAACGTATCTCCGGCCTCGCTTTGATATCAAACACATCGCCCACTTTGAACGTCGGGGCGAAGGTCAGCTTGTAAAAATCGCCGCTCACCGCCTGGTATTGATGCACGCCGCTGTCGTAGCGATAGGTTCGGCCGTTGGGATTCAGGTCCATATATTGCCAGGACGCCTCGTATAGCAGGGCGAAGTTGCGGGTGATGCCCTGGGAAACCCGTAGGTTAAAGGTTGCCCAATCGTAGCGGTCGCCATCGCGGTAGCGATCTTCGCTATGCTGGGCGATAACCGATGGTGCAAGCTGCCAGTTTTTCCCCAACGGCAAAATGCCGTAGGACGCAAATCGCAGGGACTTAGCATTCTCGGTAAGATCGCCATCGCTGCCGGGCTGGCGCGCCTCGGCGCCCAGCCCGCCGCCGTACTGCAGGGCGCTCTCCGATACGCCCGGCGCGAGGCCATAGAATTGCTGTTTGTCGTGATACGCCAGCATCGCGTAGTAGCCGTTTTTCGCCGTATTATCGCTGCGCAGAGCGTAACTGCCGGTGGTCGAGGTATTATCTTTCAGGTCATCATTGCCCTGGGCGGTCATCGCCGTGGTCATCAGCTGCCAGTTGTTCCAGAAGTGGTTGGCGGTGAACATCAGGTTCTGTATATCGTTATCCTGGTAGTTATCGCTACCCAGATCGCCGAAGTTACGCGCATAGACCGAGTAATCGCCGCGCAGCGTATTACCCCACTTCACGTCATTGATCCCGCCGCCGGTACCGCCGAGGAACATAATATCGCTATCGGTAAAGTGGATATCGAAATTATCGCGGTCGAAACGCTTGCCCGCCCAGATGGAAGCGCTCCTGAACGGCCCGGAAAAATCGGCGAAATTGCCCATCTCGACGTACAGCTGACGCACGTTCAGGTGGTGGCTGTCGTTATCCTGTACCCATGGATCCGGGTTGGTTGCCCCGTCGGCAAGCATGGTTTTAAAGTGCGCCCATGACCCGTCGCTGAAGGTCATTTTTTTGCCGAAGCTGAGCTCCACGTAGTTATCTTTCTCGTTGCCGAGACGGCCAACGTGGGCATCGCCGTTGAGCGAACTGGCCGGGGAGACACCCGGCCCGCCGCGCGCGCCTTTGCCGTGGCTGTCAACCAGCATCCCGGAGCGCGCGTAGGCGTTGAACTCGAAGCCATCGCTGAGGCTGCTTTTCGCCAGCTGTTTGTCAGCAGCCTGCTGCTTTTGCTCGGTCGCTGCGGTGCGCTGACTGAGGGTCTGCACCTGCTTTTCCGCTGCCGCCGCGCGTTGTTCCGCGGCGCTGGTGCGCAGCTCCGCCTGCTGCGCCCGACGTTTGGCCTCTCCGGCCTCCTGCTCCGCATGATTAAGCCGGGCCTCCAGCTGCGCTAGCCGTTGTTCGACCGTGAGCGGGGCCGCACTCGCGCCGTAAGCCGAAAAAAGGGCGCAGCAAACCGCTGCGCTAATCAAAGAGATACGCATATCAATCCTTATTTTTTTCAGAGGTATGAAGGGGGTGCTGCGCCTTACAGGGCGTGGTTTTCTCCAGCAACGGACGATGGGTTCGACGGCGCACGGCGTCCAGCGTCAAGGTCGGCGCGGATCTGCTCGTACTGGTCGTCGAGTCGGTAGAAGCGACCAATCCACAGCATTGAAGCCACAATCAGCAGCGCCGGGATATAGAGGTAGCAGGCTTTTATCGCCAGCATCGCGCCGTCGCTTTGCGTCTGGTTAGCGATATAACCGCCGGATGAGAGCAGGGCCCCGGTAATGGCTCCCGCGCCCGCCATCGCCACCTTGCCAAGAAAGCCGTTGATGGAGGTTAAAATGCCGGCGGTATTGATGCCGGTTTTCCATACTCCGTAATCCACCGGATCGGCTTGCATAGAGAAGTAAATTGCCGTGCGCTGTCCGGCGCCAAGCGAGAGTACGACCGCTCCGGCAACCAGACCCCAGCTGTTAACGCCTGCCGCCATCATCATGCCCATGCCGACCAGGTTGATCGCGCTGGCGACCAGATAGACGTGGCGTTTTTTCATCCGGCTGGCGAGCAGCGGAACGGTGAGGGTACCCAGCAGAGGAACGAAGGTGGAGATCCCGGCGACGATCGCCGTGAGATCGTTATTACCGACGTAATAATGGAAGAAGTAGACCAGCGCCCCGGTCTGGAAGAAAAACGCGCCCCACATCAGGAAAATATTGATGGCGAAGACGAACCATGGACGGTTGGCGCGCAGGCTGACCCAGGCGCGTTTTAAGGTCATGCGCTCCTGAGTAATGCTGATATTTTCCTTAACGTTCCGGAAGCTCACCAGCAGAAAAAAGGTGGCAATAACGCCGAAAACCACCGCCGTATAGAAGAAGCCGTGCTCCTGATTGCCTTTCCCCAGCGCGCCAACCAGCGGCAGAGTGGCGACCGCGACAATAGTCGCGCCGAGCGAGCCGAGCAGAATACGCACCGCTGACAGCGTCGTGCGCTCCCGCGAGTCGTTCGTCAGAAACGGCAGCATGGCGCAGAATGGAATATTAACGAGGGTATAGAGAAACGACAGGCACAGATAGGTGACAAAAGCGTAGATCAGCTTACCGGTGGTGCCAAAATCAGGCACGTAAAAGGCCAGAATACACAGCAGTCCGAAGGGGATCGCGCCAATCAGCAGATACGGACGGCAGCGCCCCCAGCGGGTGGCGGTATTGTCGATAACCAGCCCCATTAGCACGTCGGCAACGCCGTCCACCAGGCGCGTCACGAGGAACATCAGGCCTACGTAATAAGCGGGCAGGCCCATCACGTCGGTGTAAAAGAACATCAGATAAAGAGAGATCATCTGCCACACAAGGTTGCAGGAGAGGTCGGCGATGCCATAGCCAAGGCGCTGCCGCCAAAGGGTAAAGGTTGTTTCTGCCATAAAAGTAAACTCGCTTATCGTTGTTGTTAAAGTCCGTACTGGCGAATAAACCAGGCCGGGGTGCAGCTCCACGCATGGCAATAACTGTTTATCAGCTTGCTGCCATAAGGGGAAAAATCAGGATGCGCCGGGTCGAAGATTTCCCAGAAGGTATCGGCACCGTAGTCGACCATTGCTCCCCAGTAGGCTTTGATCTGCGCAATAGCGTCGTCGCGCAGCCCGCACTGCAGAAGGGCGGCAATATAGTGGTGACGCAGGTATGGCGTGTTCATGGCGATCGCGGGGGGATTTTGCTCCAGATTATGCATGATCTCCAGGCGCTGCTGAGGAGTACCGACTTCCGCCAGTACCAGCCAGATTTGCGATGCCCATGAGACCTGCCGCTGCTCGCCGCTGAGGTAGAAGCCTTGCTGCTCGTCCCATAAGACATCGAGGGCCGCAGCTTTAAGCTGCTGTAAACGCTGGCGATAGCTGACGGCCAGCTCAGGTTCGAAACGCTCCGCCAGCCAGACGGCGCGCTGCAGGCAGTAAATCAGCACGCCCTGCGCTGCAGCCTGTTTATTCAGCGATGCCTGCCAGTCGATAAACACCCACCAGTCGTCGCTATCGCGCACAACCCCGGAGGCGTCGCAGCGTTTCAGCGCCAGTTCAATCTGACGACGGGCCGTGGGCCACAGCTCGCGGGCCGTAGCAATATCCTCCGCGCTTTGCAGATAGTTGTAGAGAACGTCAACAAAAAACAGAGAATAATCAAAAAGAAAAGTATCGTCAGCAATGACATCCGGCTGCACGAACACGTTGGCCGATACCATACCGTCCTCACGAGTATGCCCGGCGAAAAGGTACAGGCAGCGGCGTACTAAATCGTGACGGGCGAAGGTCACATCGTTCACCAGCGCCTGCAAACGTAAATCGCCGAGCCACAGGCGGCGGTCGCGTTTGGGGCCATCCTCAAACACCTCCTGCATGCAGTTTTGCAGGGTCAGAACGGCAACGCTGTCGATGGCCTTGAGCTGCGGGTCGGCGGTTGTCGCTGCCGGGCATGCGCCGCTGGCGGAGGTAACGGCATTCACCTGAATCTGGTTGAACTGCAGACGAAACTTGCGCGACACGGCTTTGACCTCCACCTTCAGATAGCGGAAGCAGTAGCGGCGCGGCAGATCAACTTCGGCCGGCAGGACATCAAGCCACAGATCCTGCTGCTGCAGCCAGCTGCTGCTTAGCCAGCCCTGGTAATCGCTGAACGGCTCACACACTTCGCTCAGCGTTTCGCCGAAGGTAAACTGCAGATGGGCCGGAGCGTCCGGTGGGCTCCCGACGCTCTGACAGAGAAAATGCAGGTAGCCAACAAAGTGGCTGCCAAAATCAATAATGACGCTATCGCCGCTGCTCAGCTCGCGCTGGTAAAACGCGGCCGGGGAACTTACCGGTTCGGCGCGCCAGCCAAACAGCGCCGTGGCGTCGGCGTGGGCTTCCACCACGGCGATCGGCGGGTACGCCTGGCGGCGTAGCGCGGGCCGGAGCGTCTCGGCGGTGCGTAGAAAATCCGGGTGGCGGGTCATCGAGACCTGAGAATTATGCTGAATTGCCTGTGACATACTGCGTCCTCTGTATTTATTTGTCCGCAGCATAAGATGCCGGCCCGGGGGGTAACCACTCTGGCAATGCCAATGCATTTGCCAGATTGGCACTGATAATGAGATGGGCGGGTTGCCGATCACAATTCCAAAAATCTTGCTCGTGGCGGTCGGGAAAATGCATTATCTTGCCTCTGCGCCGTATGCCGTTTTGGACTTTATAGATGATGATGTTGACCGTTGAGTATTATTTCACCCATCCGCAGGATAAGCTGGGCATGTACGCCAGCGATCCGGAAGATAATAACCATGAACATAGTCATGAATTTGCTGAGCTGGTGATCGTTGAGGAAGGGCACGGTTTACACGTTATTAATGGCAGGCCACTATATATTCAACAGGGCGACGTTTTTTACGTTCAGCCGGGTGACGTTCATTATTATGATGAGCTAGGGACGCTTAAGTTAATTAATGTGCTGATTAACCCGTTGGTAGGGTTTCATTATTTACAGCCTCTCGATACTTTATTACAGACTTTCTCTGCGCAGAATGCGTCCTGCTACGGTTGGCTGGCGCCGGACACCCGCCATATCTGCAAGGAACTGGTGGATAAGATATTTTCTGCCGAGCTGCGGCAGGGGCAAAATATTGCCCTGCGCGAAGCCGCGTTTTTCCAGCTGGTGACGACGATTCTGCATGCCGAAACCGAAGCCGAATATAGCACCACTAAATATAAGCTGCATAAATTGCTGACCTGGCTACAGGAGCACTGTTTTGAAGATCATAACTGGCAGCAGCTGGCGGAGAAATTCCATCTGACCACGCGTACCGCTTTTCGCCATATTAAAGAGGCGACGGGATTGACGCCGGATAATTATTTAAAGCGTCTACGATTAGTTTCGGCGCGCGTCAAATTACGCGAGACCGATATGACGATTACCGAAGTGGCTTATCTATGCGGCTTTGCCAACAGTAATCACTTTACCACTTTATATAAAAAGGTTTTTGGCCTGACTCCCAGCGAAGACCGGCGGCGTTTGCTGCGCTAGTACACCTGCCGGAGGCGATGCTGCGCATCTGTTTGGGCTACGCGTTCTCAGCGGTCTGGGGCCCGGTAGCCCGGGCAGGCGCTGCGCGCCGCCCCCGGGAGAGACGAGCAGGGTGGTGAAGAATTGCCCCGGAGGCGATGCTGCGCATCTGTCCGGGCTACTCTTCTGGCGTATTGGCGCGGACGTGGCGGCCGCTGGCGACAAAGTTGCCGGTGCCGAGATGATGGAGGGTATTGATCTTATCATCGTCGAACTGCCAGCGTCCGGTGACAAACGCGCGTTCGTCGGCGGCGGCGGAAACCACTTCGCCAAACAGCGTATCGTACTGCTCCTGAGCCGCCGTTGCCGGCAGCAGTCGGCACTCCATCCACGCCAGACACTTTTCTTCAATCAGCGGCAATCCCAGCTCCGGGCCTTGCACCACCGGAATACCGTAAGCGTTAAATTTATCCTCATCGCGTCCGCTGATGCTGCCGACCGCGTAGGTCCAGCTGGCGGCCTCGACGCCCGGGACGACGATGCCGAACGTGCCGTTGCGCTCAATAATTTCCCGCGTCCAGGCGCTTTTATCCACCACGATAGCCAGCCGCGGCGGGGCGAACTCCACCGGCATCGACCATGCGGCGGCCATAACGTTGCGGCGCTGAGTATGGGCGTCGTAGCTGGTTATTAAAATCGTTGGGCCATGGTTGAGCAGGCGACTGGCGTACTGGAGTTCCACGTGGCGAAAACGGCTCATATGCGTTCCTTGGTAAATGGGTCTGATGCCAGACAACACGTTAATCCGCAATGAAAATGTAATCAATACGTCATCAAGGCTCCCTATAGTCGGCGTCACTAAGTCCCAAAGAGGATAACAATATGTTAGCTCCCCTGTCTTTGACACAGGTGAGCGCGCGCCGGCGGATGTTGACCGCCGGCAGAGCCACGCTTTCCCAACGGGAGGGCGAAAATGCGCGCGCTTACCAGCATTAAGCTTGACGGCGTTTCTTTCGCCTTCGGCGCCAACACCGTCCTTAATCAGATCGATCTGCATATCGATGCGGGCAGCATCGTGGCGCTGCTCGGGCCTTCTGGCTGCGGCAAAAGCACGCTGCTGCGCCTGCTCGCCGGATTAACCGTACCCGCCAGCGGCAGCATTCACTTCGGCGATCGGCTGGTGGCGAAAGCCGGCTGGGGTATGCCGCCGGAGCAGCGCGATCTCGGCATGGTCTTCCAGGATTACGCCCTGTGGCCGCATATGACGGCGGCGCAGAACGTGGCTTTCCCGCTGCGCATGCGCGGCATCGGGCACAAGGAACGACAGCGACGGGTCGAGGAGGCGCTGGCAATGGTCGGTCTCAGCGGCTTCGCCGAGCGTAAACCGTCGGGCCTTTCCGGCGGACAGCAGCAGCGCGTTGCCCTGGCCCGCGCCATCGTCGCAGAACCGCGCGTGCTGCTGTTCGATGAGCCGCTCTCCAATCTCGACAGCGAGCTGCGCGAGTCGCTGTGTCTCGAAATGAGCCGCCTGCTGCGCCAGCTGGGCATCACTGCCGTCTACGTCACCCACGACCGTCGCGAAGCCGAGCTGCTGGCCGACAAGATTATTCATTTATCTGCGGGCTGCGTTGCCGCTGTCCGCGCCGTGACTTCAACCTCAGGGGAATCCGTATGAAAACCGTTATCACCGTTACCAAAGGAGCCGCGCTCGCGATGATGCTGTCCGCCACCACGATCTCCTGCGCCCACGCGCTCACCGTCTACACCGCCGGGCCGGGCTCGCTGGCGAAAAGCCTCGCCAGCGGTTATGAGAAGAAAACCGGGGTGAAGGTGAATATATTTCAGGCCACCACCGGTAAGGTGATGGCGCGTCTTGAGGCCGAGCAGGCTAACCCGCAGGCAGATGTGCTGATTTCCGCCTCGTGGGATACCGCGGAAGATTTGCATCACCGCGGCTGGCTGCTGCCGTATCAGAGCGCCAATGCCGATAAAGTCCCGGTGAACCTGAAATCCGCCGATTACGTTGCCCAGGGGATTTCGGCGCTGGGGATCGTCTGGAATACCAAAAGCGGCACTCCGGAGCCGAAAGAGTGGCGCGACCTGACCGAAGCGGCGTTCAAAGACAAAGTGACGACGCCGGACCCGGCGCTTTCCGGCGCATCGCTGGATTTGCTGATCGGGTTACAGAATGGCATGGGCGACCAGGCCTGGGCGCTGTTTAAAGACTTGAAGAAGAATGGCATGGCGGTCAGCGGGCCGAATGCCCAGGCGGTAACGCCGGTGATGCAGGGAGCGAAAGCGGCGGTATTCGGCGCGGTTGATTATGTCTCTTACGGCAATATTCATCAGGGCGAGTCGCTAAAGGTGATTTTCCCGGCCAGCGGCACGGTGATTGCGCCGCGGCCAATGATGATCCTCAAAACCAGCCCGCATGCTGACGATGCAAAGGCCTTTATTGATTATGTGCTGTCGCCGGAAGGCCAGGCGCTGGTCGCCGACGCCTGGCTTATGCCCGCCCGCAGCGATATTCCGGCGAAGCGTCCGCTGCTCAACGAACTGAAAATTCTGCCGACCGCCGGCGAAGGCACTAGCGAACGTAGTGCGGTGCTTTCCCGCTTTAATACGCTTTTCGCCCAGTAAACCGACTTTTCCCCAAGCTGCGAAAGTTGGTTCGGGCACATTCCCCGGAGGCGGCGCTGGCGCGCCTGTCGGGGCTACCGGACTGTAAACGGCCGTGATTTTGTAGCCCGGCTAAGCGCAGCGCGAGCCGGGTAAGATCGTATCCAGGAATATATCGTGAAACAGAGACTTATTTCAGCGGGCACGCTGGCGGCACTGCTGGTGCTGGTGGCGTTGCCGCTGCTCTTTATCGTCCTCCAGGCGATTTTTCCCCGGTTTAGCGCCGGCTCGCTGAGCGGCGCGTTTAGCGGCGTGTCAACACTGATTGCCGACCCGCAGCTGCCTACGATGCTCGGCGGCACCCTGTGGGTGGCCTGCGGCGTGGCGCTGATGAGCGTGGTCATCGGTCTACCGCTGGGCGTCGTGCGCGGATTGTTTACTATCCCGCTGCCGCGGCTGTGGGATCTGCTCTTTCTGATCCCCTTTCTGACGCCGCCCTATATTGCCGCGCTGTCGTGGATGCTGATGCTGCAAAGTCATGGCTATCTGCAGCAGCTGACCGGCTGGGATCTTAACGATCTGCTTTTTAGCCGCATCGGGATCGTGCTGGTGATGACCCTCAATATCTTTCCGGTGGTCTACTTTGCCGTCTCGCGCAGCCTGTTGGCCAGCGGTCAGCGGCTGGCGATTGTCGCCCGGGTGCACGGCGCCAGCGCCTGGCGAGCGTTCTGGTACATCACGCTGCCGATGCTTTCGCCGGCTCTGGCGGCGGGGATGCTGTTGGCGTTTACCCTGGCGATTGAGGAATACGGCGTTCCGGCGGCCCTCGGGTCGCGGGCGGGGCTGGTCATGCTGACCGTAGGCATTGAGAAAAAGCTTGCCGACTGGCCCGTCGATCTGCCCGGCGCATCGCTGCTGTCGCTGCTGCTGATCGCGGTGGCGCTGCTGGCCTGGTGGCTGCAAAAACGGCTGACTGGCGATAAAGAGGTCACCAGCGTCACCGGCAAGCCGGGAGAGAATAGCGGGGCGGAGCTGGGCTGGCTGGCACTTCCGGCGGTGCTAGTGATGGCGGGCGTCGGCGGGCTGGCGGTGGTGCTGCCGGGCGCATCGATGGTGCTGACCAGCCTGATGAGCACGCTGTCGGGCGGTATCCACGCTGACAACGTTACTCTTCGCCATTTTGCCGCGCTGTTTACCCAGCAGGGCGATGCGCTGTCGGCACTGGCAACCAGCCTTTCGCTGGCGCTGGCTTCGGCTGGGGTTGTTGGGCTGGTGGGGCTGCTCGCCGCCTGGCTGGTTGTGGTGCAAAAAATCAAGGGGAGCGCGATAGTCGATGCCTTATCGCTGCTGCCGGCGGCGCTGCCGGGCGTGGTGGTAGGCGTCGGGTTGATTCTGTTGTGGAATCAGCCGTTCTGGCCGCTTTCCCCCTACAACAGCTGGTTTATGCTGCTGCTCTCCTACAGTTGTCTGCTGCTGCCCTGGCCGGTACGCTACGTCGGCAGCGCGCTGCGCCAGCTTGGCAATAATCTTGAGCCTGCGGCAAGGGTACATGGGGCGACGGCCCTGCAGGCGCTGCGTCTGATCGTTCTGCCGCTGGTCTTTCCGGCGCTGCTGGCGGCGATGCTGATGGTGTTCGCCGTCGCCTCCCGCGAGCTGGTAACTTCGCTGCTGCTCGCGCCAGCAGGAACGCAAACCGTCGCGGTGTTTATCTGGCGCCAGTTTGAGCAGGGCTCGGCGGGGCAGGGAATGGCAATGGCGTCGCTGACGCTGCTTACCGGTCTCGGGCTGATGCTCAGCGCGCTGGCGCTGATGCAGCGAGGCACGCGCGGATAAATGCGATCGCACAAAATAGCTGGTCAGGCGGGAAAAACAGGCTATAAATGTCGGACACCGATTGCTGGAGGCATTGATGAGTCCCTTTTTAAGCGCCTATTTTTCTCGTCTGGGCTGGACGGGCACCCCGGGTGTTTCACTTAATACCCTGCGCGAATTGCATATTCACCATAACGGCGCGATCCCCTTTGAAAATCTGGATGTGCTGCTGCCAAGAGAGATACATCTCGACGATCGCACCCTGGAAGATAAGCTGATTCACGGTCGTCGCGGCGGTTACTGCTTCGAGCAAAACGGCCTGCTGGAGAGAGCGCTGCGCGAAATTGGTTTCAACGTGCGCAGCCTTCTGGGCCGCGTGGTGCTGGCCAATCCGCCGCATATGCCGCCGCGTACCCATCGGCTGCTGCTGGTGGACGTGGAGGGCGAACGCTGGATTGCTGACGTTGGTTTCGGTGGCCAGACCCTGACCGCGCCGATCAAGCTGCTGGCCGATGTGGAACAAGCGACCCCGCACGGTGAGTATCGCCTGATCTACGAAGGGGAAGAGTGGACCCTGCAGTTCAGCCATCACGGCCACTGGCAGTCGATGTACCATTTTGACTTAGGTCGCCAGTACGCTTCCGACTATGTGATGGGCAACTTCTGGTCAGCGCACTGGCCGCAGTCGCACTTCCGCCATCATCTGCTGATGTGCCGCCACTTACCGGATGGCGGCAAGATGACGCTGACCAATTTCCACTTTACCCATTGGGATAAAAACCATGTGGTCGAAAAGCGGGATTTAGCGGATGTTCCGGCGCTGTATGAAGCGCTGCAAACGCGTTTTGGCCTCGGCGTAGATGATGCCAAATATGGCTTCAGCGAAGCGGAACTGACGGCAGTGATGGCGGCGTTTGATACCCATCCCGAGGCGGGTAAGTAAATACAATACAGGAACCGTTGGCTGGATAAGGGGTGACTGTCAAACGTGGATGTTACCCGGCTTGCGCTACGCTTAGCCGGGCTACGGGTTCACAGCCATCTGCGTTGATGTATCCCGGGTGAGGCGTTTACGCCGCGACCCGGGATGATTGCAGATTTTGCTCAGCGTCTTGAACGTACCACCTGGTAGCGGCGGGTGAAATATTCAAACGGCGCGCTCCAGACGTGAACCAGACGGGTGAACGGGAACAGCAGGAAAATCGTCATTCCGAGTACCAGATGTACGCGGAAAACAAAGGCGACACCGCTGAGCATTTCAGACGAGCCGCCGCGGAAGGTCACGATGCCTTGCGCCCAGCCGACCAGCTTCATCATTTCACTGCCGTCAGGATACTGCGCCGAAAAAGGAATCGTGCTCAGCCCGAGCAGGCACTGAATCAACAGAATGCTCATGATGATGATATCCGGGGTGGTCGAGGTCGCGCGAACGCGCTGGTTGGTCAAACGACGCCAGAGCAAACCGGCGCCGCCGATCAGCGTCAGGACGCCGCAGACGCCGCCGAGCACCATCGCCATCTGCTGCTTGACCGCAATCGGTAAAAACCAGGCATACACCCAGTGCGGCGTTAACATGCCGAACAGATGGCCAAAGAAAATGCCGAGTATGCCGATATGAAAAAGATTCGACCAGATCACCATCCCGCGTTTATCGAGCATCTGGCTGGAGGAGGCGCGCCAGGTGTACTGACCGTAGTCATAGCGCAGCCAGCTGCCGAGAAAAAAGACCGTCGCGCAGATGTAGGGGTAGATGTCGTAAAAAAAGACGTTCAGGTACTGTATCATTTCGGGCCTCCCGCGCTGACGTCGACGTACTGCGGCGCCACGTCCTGGCTAAAGCGTCGTTGATATTGCTGTAACGGTGAGCTGTCACAGGTTGTGGCGTTATCTTCGATAAATTTCACCTGTTCTTCTTCCCAGACCGCATCCAGCGCCTGCCGAGTATCATCACGGGACTCGTTGTTAACCTGCTGCGTGACACTGTCACTTGAGAGGGGGCTCCCGGCGAGGCTCAGCAGGGCGTCAAACAGCGGGTACCACGCTACCTCGCGCTGCTTGAGCCGCCCGCCCAGCAGCGCCAGAATCGGCGCGACGTTTTGCAGCCCCTCACGC
Source organism: Klebsiella sp. HN106 (assembly GCF_051209435.1). Classification (NCBI taxonomy): domain Bacteria; kingdom Pseudomonadati; phylum Pseudomonadota; class Gammaproteobacteria; order Enterobacterales; family Enterobacteriaceae; genus Klebsiella; species Klebsiella sp. HN106. The sequence goes on from NZ_JBLURD010000001.1 coordinate 228,581, forward strand.
GCTTCGTTTTCCGGCAGGATGCTGAGGTATTCCAGATACAGCGGCAGATGGTCTGGAAGTTCGCGACAGTTGAGCACCAGGCCCGCCTTTTCATACTGAGCGAGCAGATCGACCATTGCCTGGCCGCGATCGCGGGACTCGGCGTGCACGTGTTCAAACAGCAGCAGCGACGTGGCGCGGCCCCGGTCGAACACTTCGCACCATTCGGCCTGCTTGTCCAGCAGCGGGGCATTCAGCATTTCCGCGGCGAAGTCGTTGAGCATGGGGGCGTCGTGCCGCACCATGGCCAGCACCTCCTCCTTGCACTGCCAAAGAAACTCATCCGGGTACTCCATCAGCAGGCCGATCGCTTTGAGGATTTGCATTATTCCCCCTCCGCTTTATCGCGTACTTCGGTGATGTTGATGGCATCGATACGGCTACTGTTGAACAGGTTGAATTTGGTGTCGGAGCCGTGGCAGCCGTCGCCAAAGGTAAAACCGCAGCCGTTGCGCTCGGGGAAAGCGTCGCGCGCCATTTCGCGGTGGCTGGTCGGGATCACGAAACGGTCTTCATAGTTGGCGATCGCCAGATAGCGGTACATCTCCTCGACCTGTTCAACGCTTAAGCCCACTTCCTCGATGGCGCGGGTATCCGTGACGCCTTCCACCGTTTGCGAGCGCATGTAATGACGCATCGCCATCATGCGCTTCAGCGCGCGCAGCACCGGGCCGGTATCGCCCGCGCTGAGCATATTGGCGAGATACTGTACCGGAATACGCAGGCTTTCGATGGCCGGAAGCACGCCGTCGCTTTTCGGCAGGCCGCCGGCGTCGGCGTAGGACTGAATCGGCGACAGCGGCGGCACGTACCAGACCATTGGCAGGGTGCGGTATTCCGGATGCAGCGGCAGCGCCAGCTTCCAGTCCATCGCCATTTTGTACACCGGCGAGCGCTGGGCGGCATCAATCACGTTTTGTGGAATCCCCTGTTTCAGCGCTTCTTCAATCACCGCCGGGTCGTGGGGATTGAGGAACACCTCACACTGCCGCTCATAGAGATCGGTTTCGCGCTCGGTGCTGGCGGCCTCTTCAATGCGATCGGCGTCGTATAACAACACGCCGAGATAGCGGATACGCCCCACGCAGGTTTCCGAACAGACCGTGGGCTGGCCGGACTCGATACGCGGGTAGCAGAAGATGCATTTTTCCGATTTACCGCTTTTCCAGTTGAAGTAGATTTTTTTGTACGGGCAGCCGCTGATGCACAGACGCCAACCGCGGCATTTATCCTGGTCGATCAGCACGATGCCGTCTTCTTCACGCTTGTAGATGGCGCCGCTCGGGCAGGTGGCGACGCAGCTCGGATTCAGGCAGTGCTCGCACAGGCGCGGCAGATACATCATGAAGGTGTTTTCAAACTGGCCGTACATCTCCTTCTGAATCTTGTCGAAGTTACGGTCGCGGGCGCGCTTTTCAAACTCGCCGCCGAGCAGCTCTTCCCAGTTGGGCCCCCAGATGATTTTATCCATCCGCTTACCATCGATAAGCGAGCGCGGACGGGCGGTGGGCAAATGTTTCCCCTCCGGCGCGTTGTGCAGGTGCTGATAATCAAAGGTAAAAGGCTCATAATAATCGTCGATTTGCGGTATCACCGGATTGGCGAAGATTTTGGTGATGACGCCCATTTTGCCGCCCAGACGCGGGCGTATTTTGCCATTAACGTCGCGCACCCAGCCGCCTTCCCACACCTCCTGGTCTTCCCAGTTTTTTGGATAACCGATGCCCGGTTTGGTTTCGACGTTGTTAAACCAGGCGTATTCCATTCCTTCACGTCCGGTCCAGACGTTTTTACAGGTGACGGAACAGGTGTGGCAGCCGATGCATTTATCAAGATTGAGAACCATGCCGACCTGTGAGCGTATTTTCATTTTTTCGCCTCCTGTACCCCGTCGCGACCTTCGTCATCCAGCCAGTCAATATTTTTCATTTTGCGGATCATAATGAACTCATCGCGATTGGAGCCGACGGTGCCGTAATAGTTGAAACCGTAAGCCAGCTGGGCGTAGCCGCCAATCATATGGGTCGGTTTCGGGCACACGCGGGTCACCGAGTTATGGATCCCGCCGCGCCGTCCGGTGACTTCCGAGCCCGGAATATTCATCAGACGCTCCTGCGCGTGGTACATCATGGTCATCCCCGGCGGTACGCGCTGGCTGACCACCGCGCGAGCGGTGAGCGCGCCGTTGGCGTTAAAGGCCTCGATCCAGTCGTTATCTTCAATCCCCAGTTCGCGAGCATCGGTTTCGCTGATCCACACGATCGGCCCGCCGCGCGACAGGGTTAGCATCAGCAGGTTTTCGCTGTAGGTGGAGTGAATGCCCCATTTCTGGTGCGGCGTCAGAAAGTTGAGCGCTTTTTCAGGAAAGCCGTTAGGCGGGATCGCTTTCATCTGGCTGACGCTGCGGGTGTCAATGGGCGGACGATAGACCACCAGGCTTTCGCCAAAGGCGCGCATCCAGGGGTGATCCTGATAGAGCTGCTGGCGGCCGGAAAGGGTGCGCCAGGGGATCAGCTCGTGGACGTTGGTATAGCCGGCGTTGTACGACACATGCTCGCTCTCGAGGCCGGACCAGGTCGGGCTGGAGATAATTTTGCGCGGCTGGGCCTGAATGTCGCGGAAGCGGATTTTTTCATCCTCTTTATTCAGCGCCAGGTGCGTGTGCTCGCGGCCGGTAAATTCGCCGAGCGCTTGCCAGGCTTTGACCGCCACCTGGCCATTGGTTTCCGGGGCGAGGGCGAGGATCACTTCCGAGGCGTCGATGGCGGTGTCGATGCGCGGGCGGCCTTTAGCCGGGCCATCCAGTTTGACGTAGTTGAGCTTGCCGAGGAAATCGACCTCGTTCTGGGTGTTCCAGGTGATGCCTTTACCGCCGTTGCCGAGTTTGTCGAGCAGCGGGCCGAGGGAGGTAAAGCGCTCATAGGTCGCCGGATAATCGCGCTCAACCACGGCAATCGACGGCGCGGTTTTACCCGGCGTCAGCTCGCATTCGCCTTTCCGCCAGTCCAGCACGTCAAAGGGCTGAGAGAGTTCCGCCGGGGAGTCATGCTGCAGTGGCACCAGCACCACGTCGGTCTCTTTATCGAGGTGGCCGACGCAGACTTCAGAGAAGGTTCTGGCGATATCTTTGTAAATTTCCCAGTCGCTTTTTGCCTCCCACGCCGGGTCAACGGCGGCGGAGAGCGGGTGAATAAAGGGATGCATATCCGAGGTGTTCATATCGTCTTTTTCGTACCAGGTGGCGGTTGGCAGAACGATATCGGAGAACAGACAGGTGCTGGACATGCGAAAGTCGAGCGTCACCAGCAGGTCGAGTTTGCCCTCAATGGCCGCGGTTTGCCACTCCACCTCTTCCGGCTTCACCTCATCGGTAGCCCCCAGCTCTTCGCCCTGAATACCGCTGTCGGTCCCCAGCAGGTATTTGAGCATATACTCATGGCCCTTGCCGGAAGAGCCCAGCAGGTTTGAGCGCCAGATAAACAGATTACGCGGATGGTTTTTGCCGTTATCCGGCTGTTCGCAGGCGAAGCGGATCTCGCCGGACTTCAGCGCCCGGGCGGTGTAGTCGGCGGGGGGCAGTCCGGCTGCGGCGGCCTGCGCCTTGATGGTCAGTGGGTTAACCCCCAGCTGCGGCGCGGAAGGCAGCCAGCCCATGCGCTCGGCGCGAACGTTAAAATCGATCAGATGGCCGCTGAATTGGCTGGCGTCGGCCAGCGGCGACAGCAGCTCCCGGGCGGTTAGCTTTTCATAGCGCCACTGGCTGGCGTGATTGTAAAAAAAGGAGGTGCTGTTCATCTGGCGCGGCGGACGATTCCAGTCCAGCGCGAACGCCAGCGGCAGCCAGCCGGTTTGCGGACGCAGTTTCTCCTGGCCGACATAGTGCGACCAGCCGCCGCCGCTCTGGCCGACGCAGCCGCAGAACACCAGCATATTGATCATCCCACGGTAGTTCATATCCATGTGGTACCAGTGGTTGACGCCGGCGCCGAGAATAATCATCGATCGTCCGTGGGTTTTATGCGCGGTATCGGCGAACTCGCGGGCGATCTGCTCGATGTGCTGGCGCGGGACGCCGGTGATCTGTTCGGCCCACGCCGGGGTATAGGCTTTCATTTCGCCAAAGTCCCTGGCGGCGCTGGGGTCGTCTAAACCGCGATCGAGCCCGTAGTTAGCGAGGATGAGATCATAAACACTGACCACCAGTCCCGTTTCGCCATTGGCCAGCGGGAGGTGTTTAACCGGTAGCTGGTGCAGGGTGACCGGATCCTGCTTAACGCTGCGAAAGTGCGGGTTTTCGTTGCCGCCGAAGTAGGGGAAACCCACCAGGGCGACGCTATCGCGGCTATCCAGCAGCGACAGCTTAAGTTCAATCGCTTGCCCTGCGGCCTGCTGTTCGAGGTTCCACTTGCCTTTCTCTCCCCAGCGGAAGCCAATCGAACCGTTTGGCGCCACCAGTTCACCAGCGCTGTTATAGGCGACGGTCTTCCACTCCGGGTTGTTGCTTTCGCCCAAATCGTCGACCAGATCGGCGGCGCGGACCATCCTGCCGGGAACGTAGAAACCCTCCTCGCGGCGCTCAAGCATCACCAGCATCGGCATATCGGTATAGGTGCGACAGTAGTTGAGGAAATAGTCGCTGGGATTATCAAGGTGAAACGTTTTGAGGATCACATGGCCCATTGCCATCGCCAGCGCGCTGTCGGTGCCCTGTTTCGGCGCCAGCCACTGATCGCTGAGTTTGGCAACTTCCGAAAAATCCGGAGTAATCGCGATGGTTTTGGTGCCCTTATAGCGCACTTCGGTAAAAAAGTGGGCGTCCGGCGTTCGGGTCTGTGGGACGTTTGAGCCCCAGGCGATGATATAGCTTGAGTTATACCAGTCGGCGGATTCAGGGACATCGGTTTGCTCACCCCAGGTCATCGGCGAGGCGGGGGGAAGGTCGCAGTACCAGTCGTAGAAGCTCAGACAGGTGCCGCCAAGCAGCGACAGATAGCGGGTACCCGCGGCGTAAGAGACCATCGACATCGCCGGGATCGGCGAAAAGCCCGCCACCCGGTCCGGCCCGTAGTTTTTGATGGTCCAGACGTTGGCGGCGGCAATCAGCTGATTCAGCTCTTTCCAGCTTGAGCGGATAAACCCGCCTTTGCCGCGTACCTGCTTGTAGCTGAGGGTTTTAACCGGGTCCTGCATAATGCTATCCCACGCCTGCACCGGATCGGCGTGCTGAGCCAGCGCTTCGCGCCACAGCGCAATCAGCCGCTTGCGCACCAGCGGATACTTCAGACGGTTGGCGCTGTAAAGGTACCAGGAGTAGCTCGCGCCGCGCGGGCAGCCGCGGGGTTCGTGGTTGGGCAGATCCGGGCGGGTTCGCGGGTAGTCTGTTTGCTGGGTTTCCCAGGTGACCAGACCGTTTTTGACGTAAATCTTCCAGCTGCATGAGCCCGTACAGTTCACGCCGTGGGTTGAGCGGACGATTTTGTCGAACTGCCAGCGCTGCCGATAGCTGTCTTCCCAGTCGCGGTTGGTGTTGTATACCTGGCCGTGACCGTTGGCAAAGCTCTCGCCTTTTTGTTTAAAGTAGCGAAAGCGATCCAGTAGTTTACTCATGACATTTCTCCTGCTCCAATAATGTCCGGCCTTACAAGACCGCACTATCCTGTAGGCCAGATAAGGCTTCAGCCGCCATCCGGCAAAGATGTCGTTATTTTTTTGCCGGTTTACGACGGCCGTAGACCAGCCAGGTCACCAGCACACAAACCACGTAGAAAACAAAGAAGACCTTCATTGCCCCGACAGGTGAGCCGGTCAGCGCCAGCGAGGTGCCGAAGGCTTTAGGGATAAAGAAGCCGCCAATGGCGCCGATAGCGGAGATAAAACCGAGCGCCGCCGCGGTGTCGGTCACCGCTTCGTGCTGAGCCTGTTCATCGCTGCCGCCGCGCTTCTTCACGCTGTCGATAGTTATCTGGCGGAAGATCACGGCGATCATCTGGAAGGTGGAACCGCTGCCGAGACCGGCGGTAAGGAACAGTCCCATAAACACCACGTAAAAGGCGAGAAAGCTGCCGGAGCCGGTGCCGGGCAGGGTGAGGAACAGCAAGCCGGTGAACAGCGCCATTAAGATAAAATTGATCAACGTGACCCGCACGCCGCCGAGACGGTCGGAAATAATGCCGCCAAATGACCGCGCCAGCGCGCCGATAAACGGCCCGAAGAAAGCCAGCTTCAGAATATTCACGTCGGGGAACTGCGTTTTCGCCAGCATGGCAAAACCGGCGGAGAAGCCGATAAACGAGCCAAAGGTGGCAAGGTAGAGCAGGCTTAACAGCCACATATGCGGGCGCTTCAGTACCGGCAGCTGCTCGCGAATGGAGGCCTTCGAGCTGGCGATATCATTCATTCCCACCCAGGCTGCGAAGGTGGCGATCGCCAGCAGCGGTACCCAGACGAGCGCGGCGTTGCTAAGTGCGAGAAGGGATCCATCCTCCTGAGGCACCCCATGAACACCGAGAAAAGCAAAGATGGGCAGAAAAATCACCGCCGGCGCGATCATCTGCATCACGCTGACGCCGAGGTTGCCGAGCCCACCGTTAATTCCCAGTGCGCTACCCTGTTTCGCTTTGGGGAAGAAAAAACTGATATTTCCCATGCTCGAAGCAAAGTTCGCACCGGCAAAACCGCACAGTAAGGCAATAATGATAAATACCCAAAACGGGGTAGCGGTATTTTGCACGGCAATTCCCAGCCAGATGCAGGGAACCACCAGAATAATCGTACTTAATACCGTCCAGTAGCGCCCGCCAAATATGGGTACCATAAAGGAGTAGGGTACGCGTAATATCGCGCCGGAAAGCGAAGGCAGAGCGGTTAATAAAAAGAGTTGATCGGTAGTGAAATTAAAACCGATTTTATTGAGGTTGACCGCGACGGCGCTAAATAACATCCAGACGCAAAAGGCGAGTAGCAGACAAGCTACGGAAATGCAAAGATTTCTGCGGGCTATTTTCTTTCCCTTATTTTCCCAGAATGCCGCGTTTTCAGGTTTCCACTCGCTTAAAAGATAATGATTCTTTTTCTCATTTTTGCTCAGCATATTGCCCTCGAATGAACATTAACCAGTCAAAAAGAATAAAGATGTAAAACAGTCAATTAATATAAAAGAATGAAAGAAGGGGCCGAACGATGTGTTTGTTGTAATGAATGAAGAATAGATAAGAAAAGCGCGTCGGCAGTCGACGCGCGGAGAATAGAGGGGGATAATTTGTTACAAAGTGTAACCTGAGTCAGAACAGTTCCATCGAAATAAAATAATTGATATGCCGGTTAAAGGTGGCGTCATCTATTTCCTCCATACCCAGCGCGTAAATACCATCCAGGCCACATACCAGCGCAATGAGCCGCCAGGCAATACTTTCCGCATGGTCTTTTGGCGTAAACTCGCCCGCTTCGGTTCCGCGCTGAATAATTTTCAGCGTCTCTTCATGCCACATACTCATCGTCAGCAGATATGCGCCTTTGATATCGCTATCGCTGTCGGCCAGCAGCTGCGCTTCGCGCCATAAACGAATATAGGGCTCAAGCTTGCCGTCGTCGCTGCCCACCATGGAAAACAGGCGTTCCCGCCACGTGGCGTCGTCAGCGACCAGCGGCATGTCCAGCATTTCACGGATAAGGCGTACAAAGGTATGGGCTTTCAGCTCGCCTGCTGAAGTGAAATGGTGGTGCAGTTGACCGGCGGAGACGCCGGCTTCGGCGGCAATCTGGCGCACGGTCATGGCGCTGAATCCGCCTCTAAGCGCTACGCGCATGGCTGCCAGTACAATAACTTCCCGTCGCGCATCGCGATTTAAGTAGCTCATAACGCCTGGTGACCCCCGTGTTTTTGGTCGATAGTAACAAAAAGTTGGACACTCGTTCAACATTGGGGCAGGATCGCCATCCTGGACGCTTGTCCAATTTTCAACTTTGAGGAAAGGTAGTATGTCTCGGCAATGGTTGACGCTGATGGCGATTTTGCTGGTTTATATTCCGGTGGCGATTGATGCCACCGTTCTGCACGTGGCCGCGCCAACGCTTAGCGTAGCGCTGGGGACCAGCGGCAATGAGCTATTGTGGATTATTGATATTTACTCGTTGGTGATGGCCGGCATGGTGCTGCCGATGGGCGCGCTGGGCGATAAAATAGGCTTTAAACGCCTGCTACTGCTCGGCAGCGCTATTTTTGGCGCCGCCTCGCTGGCGGCGGCGTTTTCGCCGACGGCCGAAACGCTGATTGCGTCCCGCGCGCTACTGGCGGTAGGGGCGGCGATGATCGTCCCGGCGACGCTCGCCGGTATTCGCAGCACTTTTGCGCTGGCGCAACAGCGTAATATGGCCCTTGGCCTGTGGGCGGCGGTGGGTTCCGGCGGGGCGGCCTTTGGCCCACTGATCGGCGGCATGCTGCTGGAACATTTTTACTGGGGCTCGGTTTTCCTGATCAACGTGCCGATCGTGCTGCTGGTGATAGCGATTAACGCCAAAGTGGTGCCGCGTCAGCCCGCACGACGGGAACAGCCGCTGAATCTATTCCAGGCGCTAATCCTCATCGCCGCCATATTGATGCTGGTATTCAGCGCTAAAACGGCGCTTAAAGGGCAAATGGCGCTGTGGTTAACCGGGCTGGTGGCGGTTGCTGGCGCCGGTATGCTGTTCTGGTTCGTGCGCAAGCAGCTTATGGCGACGCGGCCCATGGTCGATATGCGACTGTTTACCCATCGCATTATTTTAAGCGGTGTGATGATGGCGATGACGGCGCTGATCACGCTGGTGGGCTTTGAACTTCTGATGGCGCAGGAGCTGCAGTTCGTGCATAGCAAAACGCCATTTGAGGCCGGGCTGTTTATGCTGCCGGTGATGGTGGCCAGCGGTTTTAGCGGGCCGATTGCCGGCATGTTGGTTTCGCGCCTGGGGCTGCGCGAGGTGGCAACCGGGGGAATGCTGCTCAGCGCGCTGAGCTTCCTCGGCCTGTCGATGACCGATTTCAGCACCCAGCAGTGGTTAGCCTGGGGACTGATGACGCTGCTGGGCTTTAGCGTCGCCAGCGCGCTGCTGGCTTCCAGCTCTGCCATTATGGCCGCAGCGCCGAAGGAGAAAGCGGCGGCGGCGGGGGCCATCGAAACTATGGCCTACGAGCTGGGGGCTGGTCTGGGCATCGCCCTGTTCGGTCTGATATTGACCCGCAGCTACACCTCATCGATTGTTTTGCCGTCGGGCGTTGACGGCGCAGCGGCGGAGCAGGCGTCCTCCTCCATCAGCGAGGCGATTAAGCTGGCGCAGTCGATGCCGGCTATTCCTGCGCAAAACCTGCTCGAAGCGGCGAAGGCAGCGTTTATTCATTCGCACAGTATCGTGCTGGCGACGGCCGGTGTCCTGCTTCTGCTGCTGGCGGCTGGTATCTGGCGCAGTCTGGCCAGGGCGCCGGAGCTGAATTAACCCTTACAGCTGAAGAGAAAGCGCCATCGCCGCCCGCCGTAGCGGGGCGAGGGCTTTCTCCTTCAGCGCGGCGGCGTTGGTATAGCCTGCCGGAACGCCAACGTTAAGCGCCGCCACCACCTGACCGCTGCGGGAAAGCAGCGGTACCGCCAGCGAACATAATCCCACCTCAATTTGCCGGTCAGCGAGCGCGTAGCCCTGCATACGCACTCTGGCGATTTCCTGCCGTAAACCCGGCAGATCGCATAGCGTATACGGGGTATAGCGGATTAAGCTGGCTCGTGACAGTGTCACTTCAAGCTGTTCTTCCGGCAACGCGCTAAGCAGCACGCGTCCCATCGACGTGGCCCACGCAGGCAGACGGCTACCGCGGCCGATATCTACGCTGAGCAGGTTATTCACCGCCGCTCTGGCAATATACAGGACGTTATCGCCGTCCAGCGTGGCGGCGGAGCAGGATTCTCCGAGGTTTTTACCCAGATTATCCAGGGCGCTCTGCGCGACTTTCGCCAGCGGCGTTCCGGCCAGGTAAGCGTGACCCACCGCCAGCACGCGGGGGAGTAGCTCATAGCTGCGGCCATCCGGGCTATGCACCATTCCCAGCGCGGCGAGGGTATAGAGGCAGCGGCGCACAGCCGCGCGGGAGATCTGCGTTTTTTGGCTAAGCTGGGAAATGGTCAGGCGCTGCCGCTGTGGGGTAAACGCGTTAAGGACTTCCAGCCCGCGCGCCAGGGACAGCATAAAGTTAGGGTCGTGTTCAGACTGGCGGACGCTGAGAGTATCTGGTTTTTTTTCGCTCATACACCCCTCTTTTACTGAAGATAAAGGTTCATGGGGCATCACTATATCGCGGGTGAAAAACGCGGCGATTCCTTGTGCTGTTTTTACCATGTCGATCACATTATTAACCCCAATTTAACAACCGCGTCGATAATCGCACAACATTTCGATTATCGCCGTTGACCGTCCCGACCGTACAGACCTATTGTCAACAGAATCGTTACCCCACGTTATGAACAGGGGGATGAAAAGTTATGTATTTCATCACCAGGAAAAAAAGATGACCGCGACCATTGAACGTATTGAAAGCTGGCTGGTAGATATCCCGACCATTCGACCGCACAAACTCTCCATGACCACGATGGGCTGTCAGACGCTGGCGATCGTCCGCATCACCCGTTCGGACGGGATTTGCGGTATTGGCGAAGCCACCACCATCGGTGGATTGAGCTACGGCGTGGAGAGCCCGGAAGCTATCGTTTCGGCAATTAACCATTACCTGATGCCGCTGCTGAAGGGCCAGCCTGCCGATAATCTCAATTCCCTGACCGCGCGAATGAACGGCGCGGTTAAAGGCAACACCTTTGCCAAATCGGCGATCGAAACCGCGCTGCTGGACGCGCAGGGAAAGGCGCTTGGCCTGCCGGTTTCCGCGCTGCTTGGCGGCGCGCTGACGACCTCGCTGCCGGTTCTCTGGACGCTGGCGAGCGGCGACACCGAGAAAGATATTGCCGAGGGGGAAAGGCTACTCGCGGAGCGTCGCCATCGGGCCTTTAAGCTAAAAATCGGCGCGCGCGAGCTGGCGACTGACCTGCGCCATACCCGCGCGATTGTTGAAGCCCTGGGCGATCGGGCCAGCATCCGCGTCGACGTGAATCAGGCGTGGGAAGCCACCGTCGCGGCAAAGGGCTGCCGCGAGCTGGCGGCGATGGGGGTCGATTTGATTGAACAGCCAGTTAGCGCTCAGGATAACACTACGCTGGTGCGCCTCAGCCATCACATCGGCACGGCTATTCTGGCCGATGAAGCGGTAGCGACCCATTACGAAGGCTATCGCCTGGCGCAGCAGGGATTCAGCGGGGCCTATGCGCTGAAGATTGCCAAAGCGGGCGGGCCAAACAGCGTGCTGGCGCTGGCGAAGGTGGCGCAAGCGGCGGGAATTGGGCTTTACGGCGGCACGATGCTTGAGGGGACCGTTGGCACCCTGGCCTCGCTGCACGCCTGGTCGACGCTCCCCCTACAGTGGGGCAGCGAGATGTTTGGCCCGTTATTGCTGAAGGACGATATTGTCAGCGTGCCGCTCACGTTCGCCGAAGGCGAAGTGACGCTACCGCAAACGCCGGGTCTTGGCGCTGAACTGGATGAAGACAAACTGCGCTTCTATAGCCGCAAAGGATAATGGAGGATTTTTATGCTATTTAAAGTCGATATGACCGTGAATATTCCGCTGGGGTTTCCTGCCGACGAAATTGAGGAAATTAAGCAGCGAGAAAAAAAGTATTCACAACAACTTCAGCGTGAAGGTAAATGGCGACATATCTGGCGCGTCGCCGGACTTTACGCCAATGTCAGTATTTTCGATGTAAAAGATGCTGAAGAGCTGCATCAAATTTTAATGGCTCTACCGTTATATCCCTTTATGCAAATTCGCGTGGAGGCGCTCTGTCGTCATCCCTCCTCGATTCGCGAAGACGACCGTTAATAAAAATAATAACTAACCTCGCGCCGAAACTATTCGGCGAATATCCTACAACGATAAGTGAGAAATATTATGAGTAATGCATTCGTACAACAAGATGCTGTGCAACATTTATTGCGTGAAAGTGCAGGTTTAAATGCAACCGGCGGCGACGAACGTTTTAAAACGATTGTTCATCGTCTGCTGGAAAACATCTGCACGCTGATTGATGACTATAATGTCACTGAAGAAGAGTTCTGGCATGCGGTGAATTATCTGCATGAATTAGGCGGCCGCCAGGAAGCGGCACTGCTGGCGGCGGGCCTCGGCCTTGAACACTTCCTCGACCTGCGCCAGGACGCTATTGATGCCGCAGCGCAGCGGGAAACCGGCACTCCTCGTACTATTGAAGGCCCGCTGTACGTGGCGAATGCGCCGCTGGCAGACGGGCATACCCGCATGGATGATGGTAAAGATGCGGGGGAGGTGATGTGGCTTTATGGCCAGGTTCGCGACACCCAGGGCCACCCGATAGCCAACGCTATCGTTGATATCTGGCATGCCAATACCCTCGGGAACTACTCTTTCTTCGATCAAAGCCAGAGTGAATATAATCTTCGCCGCCGCATTCGCACCGGCGCCGATGGCTGCTATAGCGTGCGCAGCATTATGCCATCCGGCTACGGTTGCCCGCCGGATGGGCCAACGCAAAAACTCCTTGACCTGTTGGGGCGTCACGGTAACCGTCCGGCGCATATCCATTTCTTCGTTTCCGCGCCGGGTCATAAACATTTGACCAGCCAAATCAATCTCAACGGCGACAAATACCTGTGGGATGATTTCGCGTTCGCCACCCGCGACGGCCTGATTGCCGATCCGGTAAAAGTCAGCGACCGCGAGCTTATTCAGCAGCGTGAGCTGGAAGGCGAACATACTGAAGTGCGCTTTGATTTTACCCTGTGCAAAGCACTTAACGCCGATGAAGAACACCGCGGTACGCGCCTGCGCGCGCAGGAGTAGCGCGGCGTTAATTCTCTTCTCCGGCCAGGTCGTGGCCGGAGAATAAAGCGAAATCCCAACCTCACAGTTTTCTATTCCTGAATTATGCAGGAGGGCCGACTCATGCAAAAAATGTTCACCACATTAAAAGATAAAATCACCAATGCATTAATTGTCGATCGTGAAAAGCATATTTATCGCTGCCATCGCTCAATATTTACCGATCCGCAGCTATTTGATTTTGAAATGAAGCATGTTTTTGAAGGAAATTGGTTGTTCCTTGCTCATGAAAGCCAGATTGCGCAGCCTGGAGATTATTACACCCTGACTCTTGGGCGCCAGCCGGTAATAATAACTCGCGACAAAAAGAATGAACTGCATGCGCTAATTAACAGCTGCGCCCACCGCGGGGCGATGCTGTGTCGCCGTAAAACCGGTAATAAAAGTTCCTTTACCTGTCCATTTCACGGCTGGACATTCAGTAATAACGGCAAGCTTTTAAAAGCCAAAGATGAAAGTACCGGCGGTTACCCGGAGACTTTCAAGCATGAAGGCTCCCACGATTTAAAGAAACTGCCGAGGTTTCAATCGTATCGCGGCTTCCTTTTCGGCAGCCTGAATGCCGATGTACAGCCGCTGGAGGCGTACCTGGGCGAAACCTGCAAAATTATCGACCTGATCGTTGACCAGGCGCCGGAAGGGCTGGAGGTGCTTAACGGATCATCGAGCTACGTTTATGAAGGCAACTGGAAGCTGGGGGCGGAAAACGGTGCTGACGGCTATCACGTTAGCGTGGTCCACTGGAACTACGCTTCCACCATGTCGCGCCGCAACTACGAAGCGGAAGGGACGCATGCGGTAGACGCAAACGGCTGGTCGAAAAGCGTCGGCGGCGGTTACGGCTTTGACAATGGACATATGCTGTTGTGGACCCGGGTGCTGAACCCGGAAGTGCGGCCGGTCTACGAACATCGTGAACGGCTGCAGGCGGAATTCGGCCAGTCCCGCGCCGAGCAGATGGTCAACGAAACGCGCAACCTGTGCCTCTATCCAAACGTCTATCTGATGGATCAGTTTTCGACGCAGATCCGCGTGATACGCCCCATCGCGGTGGATAAAACCGAAGTCACCATCTGGTGCTTCGCGCCGAAGGGCGAATCTGACCATGCGAGGGCGCTGCGTATTCGCCAGTATGAGGATTTCTTCAACGTTAGCGGCATGGGAACGCCTGACGATCTGGAAGAGTTCAGCGCCTGCCAGCGCGGCTATCTCGGTGAGAATCTGGCATGGAGCGACCTCAGCCGCGGGGCGCTGCACTGGGTCGACGGCCCTGACGAACACGCTCTTCAGGCGGGCTTCAGGCCGCAGCTAAGCGGGGTGAAATCGGAAGATGAAGCTTTGTATATCGCCCACCATCATCACTGGCAAAACGTGATGCTGGCGGCGCTGGAAAAAGAGCAGCAGCGCTACGAGCAATCGATCACGCAACGCGTGGAGGTGGTCTGATGCTGACTCTCGAACAGGTTCGCCAGTTTCTCTATTACGAAGCCCGCCTGCTTGACGATCGCCAGTGGGATGATTGGCTGAACTGCTACAGTCCACAGGTGGTGTACTGGATGCCCGCCTGGGGGGATGACGACAAGCTTACCCGCGACCCTCAGCGCGAAATTTCGCTGATTTACTACCCGAACCGCGATGGCCTCGAAGACCGGGTATACCGCATCAAAACGGAACGCTCAGGGGCCAGCACGCCGGAACCGCGCACCACTCATATGATCGGCAACGTTGAGCTGCTTGGCGAAACCGAACAGGGGATGGAGGTGCGCTACAACTGGGTCACCTACTGCCATCGCTATCAGCAGACGGATACCTGGTTTGGCTCTACCTGCTGCACGCTGATTGAGAACGCCGGCAAACCGCAGATTATCCGTAAAACCGTGCGCCTGAATAACGATTACATCCGTCAGGTGATTGACGTTTACCACATTTAAGAGGCGTTTATGACCTTTAATATTGCTCTCAATTTTGAAGACGGCATCACCCGCTTTATTCAATGTCACGCCGGAGAGAAAGTTCTCGATGCCGCCTATCGTCAGCAGGTTAATCTGCCGATGGATTGTTCGGGCGGCGTTTGCGGCACCTGCAAGTGTCGCTGCGTCAGCGGCGAATATGGTTTGGGCGATGAGTATCTTGAAGAGGCGCTCAGCGAAGACGAAGCCGCAGAGCGCCTGGTGCTGACCTGTCAGATGGTGCCATCCAGCGATTGCGTCATTGATGTACCGGCGGCGGCAGCCCAGTGCAAGACCGCGCTGGCAAGCCTGGGGGCGACGGTGAAAGCGGTCAATCTCCTTTCTGACACCGCCATTGAGCTGGCGATCGTGCTGGATGAGCCGCTGGACTTCCTGGCGGGTCAGTACATCAATATTCAGGTTCCCGGCACGCCGCAGGTGCGCGCCTATTCGTTTAGCTCTCTACCGGGCTCGCGTGAGGGGAGCTTTCTGATCCGTAACGTGCCCGGCGGCTTGATGAGTCAGTGGCTGACGCAGCGGGCCAGTCCCGGCGATCGTCTGACGCTAAGCGGCCCGATGGGCAGCTTTTATCTGCGCAGCGGCGAGCGTCCGCTGTTGCTGTTGGCGGGGGGCACCGGCTTAGCGCCGCTGCTCTCGATACTGCAAACGCTGGCTATGCAACGCAGCGCCCGGCCCGTCACCTTGCTCTATGGTGTGACCCGCGACAGAGACCTGGTGAAAACTGATGCGCTTGAAGCATTTACCGGCCAGCTTCCCGCTTATCGCTGGCTGCCGGTGGTTGCCGATGCGCAAAGCCAATGCCCGCAGCGCGGTTTTGTGACCGACCATCTTAATGACGCAATACTCAACGATGGCGATGTGGATATCTATCTGTGCGGGCCACCGCCGATGGTCAATGCGGTATCCACGGCGCTGCGCGAGAGAGGCATTTCGCCGGCGGGGTTCTGGTATGAAAAATTCATCGCCAGCCAGAGTGCGGCGGCATAAGGAGCAACGATGCGATTTAACCATAAAGTCGTGGCCATTACCGGCGCCGCGCAGGGGATTGGCCGACAGACCGCAGAGCAAGCGGCGCGTGAGGGTGCGCGGCTGCTATTGATTGACCGATCTCGCTATGTTCACGAACTGGCGGCGGCGCTGAACGCCGCCGGTTGCCAGGCGCTGGCGCTGGAAGCCGATCTTGAACAATGGGAAAGTACCGAGCGGGCATTCGCCAACGGCGTGGCCCATTTTGGCCACCTGGATGTATTGATTAACAATGTCGGCGGCACCATCTGGGCGCGGCCGTTTGCGGAATATCAGCCGGATCAGATAGAGAAGGAGATTCGCCGCTCGCTGTTTCCGACCCTGTGGGGCTGTCGGGCTGCGCTACCGTGGATGCTGAAGCAGGGCAAGGGCAGTATCGTTAATATTTCGTCGGTGGCAACGGCGGGCGTGAACCGGGTGCCTTATTCCGCAGCGAAAGGCGGCGTTAATGCGTTGACCCGTTCGCTAGCCCTGGAATATAGCGCAAACGGGATCCGCATTAACGCCGTGGCGCCGGGGGGCACCGAGGCGCCTGCGCGCCGGACGCCGCGGAATGAGGAGCTGCCGTCGGCGCAGGAGCAGACGTGGTATCAGCAGGTGGTCGATCAGACGGTGGCGAGTAGCCTGATGCATCGCTACGGTACGCTGGCGGAACAGGCCAATGCCATCCTGTTTCTCGCCAGCGATGAGGCCAGCTACATCACCGGCGTGACGCTGCCGGTCGCCGGCGGCGACCTCGGTTAGCGCCGGGTCGCCTGCCAGCAGAGCAGGGAGCCGGCGCACACCATGCCGGCGCCCTGCCAGAACGACCACGAGAGCGCGGCGCTGAGCAGTACCGCCGCCAGCGCGGAGGAGAGCACCGGCGTAAAGTAGGAGGCGGCGGCTAACAGGCTGACGTTGCCGTGCAGGATGCCGACGTTCCACGCCGCATAGCCCAGGCCCAGGGCAATGGACAGCGCGATCAGTTTGACTATTACCGGCCAGCTAAAGACCATGGGCGGCTGTTCGCTGAACAGAAACTTTAGCCACAGGGTCAGGGCGGTAAGCAGAACAAACAGAGTGATGCCGTTTTTGCCTTGTGCATATTTAGCGGTGACCGTGCAGTAGGCCGCCCAGATAAATGCGCCGACGAACGCCAGAATATAGCTCAGCGGGCTGGAAACCACGTTGCTGATAATTTCGTCAATGTTCAGGCCATGCTCACCGCCTAATACCCAGGTGACGCCGAATAAAGCCAGCAATAACCCCGGGATAACCAGCCAGCTGCTTTTTTGATTGTTAAAGACAATGGCAAATAAAATCGTCAGGCTGGGCCACAGATAATTGACCATGCCCACTTCAATCGCCTGCTGGCGGGTTCCGGCTAGCCCGACCGACAGCGCGAGGCATATTTCATAACTGACAAACAGCACGCTGCCTGCCAGCAAATAAGGGCGGGGGATCTGACGTATTTGCGGAAAACCGACGGTAAAGATGAGCAAAAGGCCGCTCAGGCTGTAGATCATCGCCGCGCCGCCTACCGGACCAAGCCCTTCGCTTACGCCACGAATCAGCCCGACCATGGTGCTCCAGAGGACGATGGCGGCGAATCCAATTAGCGTGGCTTTTTTCTTCTCCATATTTAACCTGATGTTGGTTCAAACGCAGTCGGCTTTTATAACACTTTTTTTTCGCCCTCGGGGGATATTTTCCACAGCGCTTAATCCTAATGGAGTAATGAAATTCGGCGCGGCTGACTATTAAGGGGGCCTGGGTTCAGGACATTGATTTGACGCAAATAAAACAGGGTTATTGCTGTTAATTTCCACTCCCGCAATGAATAGACATCCCGCATGGAGGGGAACAATGGACGTCAGCCGCAGAAAGTTTTTTAAAATCTGCGCAGGCGGTATGGCCGGAACAACAGCCGCTGCATTGGGTTTTGCGCCCAAAATGGCCCTGGCTCAGGCGCGTAATTACAAATTGCTGCGCGCCAAAGAGATCCGCAACACCTGCACATACTGCTCCGTGGGCTGCGGGCTATTAATGTATAGCCTGGGCGACGGCGCGAAAAACGCGAAAGAAGCGATTTATCACATTGAAGGGGATCCGGACCATCCGGTGAGCCGCGGCGCGCTGTGCCCGAAAGGCGCAGGGCTGCTGGACTATGTCCATAGCGACAACCGTCTGCGCTATCCGCAATACCGCGCGCCGGGTTCGGATAAATGGCAGCGCATCTCCTGGGATGAAGCATTTACCCGTATCGCTAAATTGATGAAAGCCGACCGTGATGCCAACTTTATTGAGAAAAACGAGCAGGGCGTGACGGTTAACCGCTGGCTGTCCACCGGGATGCTGTGCGCGTCGGCGGCCAGCAATGAGACCGGCATGCTAACGCAAAAATTTGTGCGCTCGCTCGGCATGCTGGCGGTAGATAACCAGGCGCGCGTCTGACACGGACCAACGGTAGCAAGTCTTGCTCCAACATTTGGTCGCGGTGCGATGACCAACCACTGGGTTGATATTAAAAACGCCAATGTCGTGGTGGTGATGGGCGGTAACGCCGCCGAAGCCCATCCGGTGGGATTCCGCTGGGCGATGGAGGCAAAAAACAACAATGATGCGACGCTGATTGTCGTTGACCCGCGCTTTACGCGTACGGCGTCGGTGGCCGATATTTATGCGCCGATCCGTTCCGGTACCGACATTACCTTCCTGTCGGGCGTGCTGCTGTACCTGATCGAAAATAACAAAATCAATGCCGAGTACGTTAAACACTATACCAACGCCAACCTGCTGGTGCGCGACGATTTTGCCTTCGAAGATGGCCTGTTCAGCGGCTACGATGCCGAAAAGCGTCAGTACGATAAGTCTTCGTGGAACTATCAGTTCGACGAAAATGGCTTCGCGATGCGCGATGAAACGCTGCAGCATCCGCGCTGCGTATGGAACCTGCTGAAGCAGCACGTTTCGCGCTATACGCCGGAGGTGGTGGAGAACATCTGCGGTACGCCAAAAGCGGACTTCCTGAAAGTGTGCGAAGTGCTGGCCTCAACCAGCGCCACGGACCGGACCACCACTTTCCTCTATGCGCTGGGCTGGACGCAGCATACCGTCGGCGCGCAGAACATCCGCACCATGGCGATGATTCAACTGCTGCTCGGCAATATGGGGATGGCGGGAGGCGGGGTCAACGCGCTGCGCGGCCACTCCAATATCCAGGGGTTAACCGATTTAGGCCTGCTTTCGACCAGCCTGCCGGGCTACCTGACGCTGCCGTCGGAACAGCAGGTTGATCTGCAAAGCTATCTCGCTGCCAATACGCCGAAGGCGACGCTGCCCGAACAGGTGAACTACTGGAGCAACTACCCGAAGTTCTTCGTCAGCCTGATGAAATCTTTCTACGGCGACGCGGCGCAAAAAGAGAACGACTGGGGCTTCCACTGGCTGCCGAAATGGGACCAGGCTTATGACGTTATCAAGTATTTCAATATGATGGATAACGGCAACGTCACGGGCTATATCTGCCAGGGATTCAATCCGGTGGCGTCCTTCCCGGACAAAAACAAGGTGGTCCGCAGCCTGAGCAAGCTGAAGTACATGGTGGTTATCGACCCGCTGGTGACCGAAACCTCGACCTTCTGGCAAAACCACGGCGAGTCGAACGATGTTGACCCGGCAGCGATTCAGACCGAGGTCTTCCGCCTGCCGTCCACCTGCTTTGCCGAAGAGGATGGTTCCATCGCCAACTCCGGGCGCTGGCTACAGTGGCACTGGAAGGGCCAGGATGCGCCGGGCGAAGCGCGCAACGACGGCGAAATTCTGGCCGGGATTTACCACCGCCTGCGCGAGATGTATCGCACCGAGGGCGGCAAAGGCGTCGAGCCGCTGCTGAAGATGGGGTGGCACTACAAGCAGCCGGATCGTCCGGAATCAGAAGAGGTCGCGAAAGAGAACAACGGCTACGCGCTGGCGGATCTCTACGACGCTAACGGCGCGCCGCTGGCGAAGAAAGGCCAGCTGTTGAACAGCTTCGCGCTGCTGCGCGATGACGGTACCACCGCGTCGTCTTGTTGGATCTATACCGGCAGCTGGACCGAGCAGGGCAATCAGATGGCCAACCGCGATAACGCCGACCCGTCAGGTCTTGGCAATACGCTCGGCTGGGCATGGGCGTGGCCGCTCAACCGGCGCGTGCTGTACAACCGCGCGTCGGCGGATATGAACGGCAAGCCGTGGGATGCGAAGCGAATGCTGATCCAGTGGAACGGCAGCAAGTGGGTTGGCAACGATATTCCGGACTTCAATACCGCGCCGCCGGGCAGCAAAACCGGGCCGTTTATTATGCAGCCGGAAGGTCTGGGGCGTCTGTTTGCCCTGAATAAGCTGGCGGAAGGTCCGTTCCCGGAACACTACGAACCGATGGAAACGCCGCTTGGTACCAATCCGCTGCACCCGAGCGTGGTCTCCAGCCCGGTGGTACGCCTGTATGAAGAAGATGCCCTGCGTTTAGGTAAGAAGGACAAATTCCCGTACGTCGGCACCACCTATCGTCTGACCGAGCATTTTCATACCTGGACCAAGCATGCGCGGCTCAATGCGATTGCGCAGCCGGAGCAGTTTGTCGAAATCAGCGAAGGCCTGGCGAAAGCGAAAGGGATCGCCAATGGCGATCGGGTGACGGTCAGCAGCATGCGCGGCTTTATTCGCGCGGTGGCGGTGGTGACGCGTCGTCTGCAAACGCTCAACGTCAACGGTCAGCAGGTGGAAACCGTCGGTATTCCGCTGCACTGGGGTTTTGAAGGAGTGGCCCGCAAAGGTTACATCGCCAATACCCTGACGCCGAACGTCGGGGATTCCAACTCGCAGACGCCGGAGTATAAGGCGTTTCTGGTCAACATCGAGAAAGCGTAAGGAGCGAAGCAATGGCGATGGAAACCCAGGACATCATTAAACGCTCCGCCACCAATCCGATCACCCCCGCGCCGCGCGCGCGGGATTTTAAGGCGGAAGTGGCAAAGCTGATTGATGTCTCCTCCTGCGTAGGCTGCAAAGCCTGCCAGGTGGCCTGTTCCGAGTGGAACGATATCCGCGATGAAGTCGGGCACTGCGTCGGGGTTTACGACAATCCCGCCGATCTGAGCGCCAAATCCTGGACGGTAATGCGCTTTAGCGAAACCGAGCAGAACGGCAAGCTGGAGTGGCTGATTCGCAAAGACGGCTGTATGCACTGTGAGGATCCGGGCTGCCTGAAGGCGTGCCCGTCCGCCGGAGCGATTATTCAGTACGCAAACGGCATCGTCGACTTTCAGCAGGAAAACTGCATCGGCTGCGGTTACTGCATTGCCGGATGCCCTTTTAACGTCCCGCGCCTCAATAAAGAGGACAACCGGGTCTATAAGTGCACGCTGTGCGTCGATCGGGTCAGCGTTGGCCAGGAACCGGCCTGCGTGAAAACCTGCCCAACCGGCGCGATTCACTTCGGCAGCAAGCAAGAGATGCTGGAAGTGGCCAACGAGCGTGTGGAAAAACTGAAGAAACGCGGCTATTCCCATGCCGGGGTGTATAACCCGCCTGGCGTCGGCGGCACCCACGTGATGTACGTGCTGCATCATGCGGACCAGCCGGAGCTGTACCATAACCTGCCGAAGGATCCGCAGATAGATACCTCGATAAATCTGTGGAAAGGCGCGCTGAAACCGCTCTCCGCCGTTGGCTTTATCGCCACTTTTGCCGGGCTGATCTATCACTACATCGGGATTGGGCCGAACAAGGAAGCGGATGACGATGAGGAGGAGCATGATGAGTAAATCGAAAATGATTGTGCGCACGAAGTTTATTGACCGCGCCTGTCACTGGACGGTGGTCATCTGCTTTTTCCTGGTGGCGCTGTCGGGGATCTCGTTTTTCTTCCCGACGCTGCAGTGGCTGACCGAAACCTTCGGTACCCCGCAGATGGGGCGTATTCTGCATCCGTTCTTCGGGGTTCTGATTTTCGTGGCCCTGATGTTTATGTTCGTGCGCTTTGTCCACCATAATATTCCCGACAAACAGGATATTCCCTGGCTGAAAGGGATTATCGAGGTGCTTAAGGGCAATGAGCATAAAGTGGCGCGGGTAGGGAAATACAACGCTGGCCAGAAAATGATGTTCTGGACGATCATGAGCATGATATTTGTGCTGCTGGTCACCGGGGTGATTATCTGGCGGCCTTATTTTGCCCACTATTTCCCGATTCAGGTTATTCGCTATAGTCTGCTGATTCACGCAACGTCGGCCATTATTCTTATCCATGCGATTCTGATCCATATGTATATGGCATTCTGGGTTAAAGGATCGATTAAAGGCATGATTGAAGGGAAGGTGAGCCGCCGCTGGGCGAAGAAGCATCATCCGCGCTGGTATCGCGACGTGGAGCGCCTGGAAGCGAAAAGGGAAAATCGCGAAGGGCTGAAGTAAGCCTTAACGTATTACCCGTTCCGGTTAATGCCGGAACGGGGGTTAATATCCTCAGGGGCATCAATTAGCTCACCTCTGACAGCGGTGAAAAATTGTCTCATTTATTTATGTCCGGGCGCGCGATCTGACGGTCTCTCTTTTTCTGACGACAGATATTTTCCTTTTTCCCATTAAGCCAGTTGGGTCGCTGTTTCAACGTAGCGCTATTAACGTCATTATTCGTTGTCTCTATAAAAACGCTATCGTTTAGGCGGATCCTTGCGTATTTTGCGCGGCGGCTTCCACAGAAAAGAAAATCACTGAAATTAATATTGTGGGTTGTCTTTACGCAGCGATAAAGAGTAAGCTGTATACGGTTCAAGGAAGTCCGGGTTATATTTGAGTAAAAAATGGAAGATGCTAAATTAATAAAAATCATGCATGAAAGTGGCTTTACAGATAAGCAGATCGACAAGTTAACGGCGAGATATAAGACGCTTTTATACTGTGCCGTTGACGAAGCGGCATCGCGCTTGCCCAGGGCAATATTTGTCCATGTATTCGTTCTTTTAATTATCGGGATCGGCATCCTGAAAGCGGTCCATGAAGGGACCTGGCATCCTGCGCAACTCATTATTTTCGCGCTACCGCTGGTCGTCGCCTGTGGGGTATCGCATCACTTCGCTCCGCTAAGTGAGGTATACAAAGCAGCAAAGGTGATGAAAAAGATCAAACATCAGCAGGTTCACTAATTCACTCGCGGATGAAGCGTTAACGGCGACTGACTGCCCGAGGCAATAAAATCATGAAAGCCATGCTTCGCTATTTTTTAAAGGATATTTATGACGGCATTTGCACTCACGTAATATTAATCTGCGCAATAGTACTTACAGGGCTTATTTACAGGGCTTTCGATTTTGACGTTTGGTTCACGCCTGCCGTTGTCATTGTTATATTGGTTGCCCATTGGGTATTAAGCCAATTCAGGATTTAATGATTGCTGTTTTTATGAACGTTGGATATGAAGTAATCACGCTGTTTTATGGATAAACAGGTTACGGAAGGTTTTAAACTGGTTTACCGCCAGAGAATGCATAATAATGCGACCGGTAAAATCCATAACAAGTGATTAGATGTATGAAAAAGACTATTTTTTCGTTAGCGCTTGGCACTTTTGGTCTCGGAATGGCGGAATTTGGCATCATGGGGGTATTACCTGAAATTGCCCGTGATGTCGGCATATCCATTCCTGCCGCAGGCAACATGATTTCATATTATGCGTCCGGCGTCGTGATCGGCGCGCCGGTGATGGCGATATTCTCCAGCCGCTTTTCACTAAAATCAGTGATGCTGTTTCTCGTAGCGCTATGCATTATCGGCAACGCCATCTTCACGTTCTCTTCCAGCTACTCGATGCTGGCGCTGGGGCGCCTCATCTCCGGGTTTCCGCACGGCGCATTCTTTGGCGTGGGCGCGATCATTCTGTCGAAAATTGCGCCGCCAGGCAAGGTTACCGCAGCGGTGGCGGGGATGATCGCTGGGATGACCGTCGCCAACCTGCTGGGGGTACCGGGAGGAACCTGGCTTGGCCATCAGTTCAGCTGGCGCTATACCTTCCTGGCGATTGCGGTCTTTGACGTCGCGGTGCTGGTGTCCATCGCCTGGTGGGTGCCGACGTTATTTGATAAATCAACCACGCGCTTGCGCTCGCAATTTCATTTTTTAACCTCGCCTGCGCCGTGGTTAATTTTTGCCGCCACCCTGTTCGGCAATGCCGGCGTCTTCGCGTGGTTTAGCTATATTAAGCCGTTTATGATCAACGTCTCCGGCTTCGGTGAAAGCGCCATCATAATGATTATGATGCTGGTGGGTCTGGGGATGGTTCTGGGGAATTTATTTAGCGGTAAAGTTTCCGCACGCTACAGTCCGTTACGTATTGCCGCCGTGACGGATGGCGTTATCGTTTTGACCTTATTACTCCTGTTCCTGCTGGGTGAGAATAAAACCGCCTCACTAACCCTGGCGTTTATCTGCTGCGCGGCGCTGTTTGCCCTGTCGGCGCCGCTGCAAATCATGCTGCT
This sequence comes from Klebsiella sp. HN106, assembly GCF_051209435.1. Lineage (NCBI taxonomy): Bacteria > Pseudomonadati > Pseudomonadota > Gammaproteobacteria > Enterobacterales > Enterobacteriaceae > Klebsiella > Klebsiella sp. HN106. Next base: position 253,099 of record NZ_JBLURD010000001.1, read on the forward strand.
GCAAAATGCCAAAGGCGGCGAGATGCTGGGCGCGGCGGGCGGCCAGATCGCCTTTAATCTTGGTAGCGCCATCGGGGCGCTGTTCGGCGGGATGATGATTACGGCCGGCCTTGGCTGGCGTTCTGTTGCCTTACCGGCCGCGCTGCTTTCGTTTCTTGCGCTCAGTTCACTGCTGATTTATGCCCGCTATCAGCAGCGTTCTGTCTGACGAAATCCGCAGGCGGCTAATCCTGCCACGGCTCCCCGAGGGTCAGCATTAACCGGTTGGCCCAGGCGAAGAAGGCTGCCGATTGCAGCAGATCCAGTTGGGCGAGGGTATCCAGCTGTTGCTGTTCGACGGCCGCAAGGTGGCTCGCGGCCAGGGCGGGAGGGGTAACGGAAATCGCTGCGGCAAAATCAATGAGCGCCTGCCAGCGCGGCGTCTGCCCATCGCTCAGCTTCTCTCCCGGGGTCACCGCCAGCAGGGTCTCTACCGCCGTTTCATCTTTCGCTAACTGCGCGGCCTTGCGAGCATGCACCGAGGCGCAATAAATACAACCGTTGATTTTACTCGCTACCGTCGCCGCCAGCTCGCGTTCGGCACGCGGCAGGCCGCCGGGAGTATAAAAAATCCCTTTATCGGTTAACGTACGCTGCTCCAGCACCGGCTGGTTGCGCGCCAGCAGGCGGAAGTAGGGCGAGTCGCTGTGGCCGAATTTCGCCAGCAGCGCCTGCTCATCCGGGGTAAATTCCGCCAGCGGTTTAGCCGCCAGCCAGGGTTCCCAGTGCAGTTCATCGCGGGTGAAGCGCACCGGCGCGCGTTTACCGCTGAGGGTTTGCGGTGAGGTATGCCAGAATCCGGCTACGACCGGGGTCCCGGCAACCGGGGCGCTTTTACCGTTGAGCAGGCGTAGACCGTTCAACAGACGACTCTGGAAGCTGACAAACGCAATCAGCTGGGCCAGCGTCACGATAGCGCGCGGGCTCCATCCGGCGCGGGTTAATGCCTCCAGAGCCGAAGGCGTGGCTTCTACCGGCGCGAAGGTCAACAGCCGGGCAAAGGCCTGCGCCGGAACCAGCCGCGGCGAGGTCGGATCGGCAATCCCAAACCCGGCATAGTGGGCGGCCAGCGCATCGCTCTCATGCAGCTTCGCTACCCTGGCGGCAACGGCAAAACGTTCGTCGAGCGGAAAGTCGTTATCCTGCTGACCGAACAGCGCTTCATAGCTTCCCTGAGCATGATGGGTGGCCGCCTCGCGCACGGCTCTCGCCGCCGCTAAGGCGGAATCGGGGGCAATTTCTGCCAGTTCGGCCAATATATCCTGACTGAGCGTCATGGTGACTCCTTATCGTATCTGCGGGGCAATATGCTGAGCGATCAGCTCAATGGAACGAAGCGTGTCGCGGTGCGAGGGTTCAACGGAGTGCACCTGGAACGAAATATCGGTTACCCGCCGCAGGACGCTATCGCGCCCCAGCGAAGCGGCGACGTGCTGCGGGTCGCCAACGTGCGCGTCAAGCTGCGGTAAAAAATCTGTGACAGTGTCACCAATAATGTGATGACCTGAGGCGCGATGCTGGGCCGCCTGCTGACGCAGACCGGGTTCTGCGACCTGCAGCGCATACTGCTGGCTATCGGCGACAAAGGCCGTCCGCGAGGCGAGGATCCGTGGCTCGACGCCCGGCGGCAGCGCGGCGAGATAGGCGTCAATAATCGGATTCTGGATAGCGTCCAGCGGCAGCGTGGGCTGCCCTGAAGGACGCGGCTGGGTACGCGAAAGCATCAGGCCGTGTCCGGCCTGAGCCGCGCGCACCGCGCCTTCAACGGAAAAAGTGGCAATCCAGATACGCTCCGCCAACTGCGGTGCCTGGGGATAAAGATGATTATCCGGATGCGAAAGTGAATCTCCGCGCCAGGCGCTTTGAATCAGATGCAGGTGTTCGGCAAAGACTGCGCTGCGCTGGTCGATGGTCAATCCAAAGGGTAAAAACGAGTTCGGCGTGCCGCCAGATCCGAAGCCCACCTCCAGTCGTCCATCGGCGAGCAGATCCAGCACCGCCGCATCCTCGGCAACCCGCAGCGGGTTTTCCATCGGCAGGGTGATAATGGCGGTTCCCAGGCGAATGCGCTCCGTATGCGCTGCCGCGTGGGCGAGAAAGACCAGCGGCGACGGCAGGCCGCCTTCGTGCTCATGAAAATGGTGCTGAGCGACCCAGGCGCTGTCAAAACCCAGTCGTTCGGCGTGGCGAATTTGTTCGGTAGCCAGCCGATAGCGCTCACCTGGCGCGACGTGGTCCAGCAGGCGAGTGAAAAAACCCAGTCGTTTACGCGTCATGCGACCTCCTTGTTCGAGGGGGAAAAGTGGGGAATAGCGGCAATAAGCTCGCGGGTATACTCATGCTGCGGAGCGCTGAACAGTCGGCCGACATCGCCATGTTCAATAACCTGGCCCGCCCGCAGTACCGTCACGCTGTGGGCGATACGGCGAACCGTCGCCAAATCGTGGGTGATAAACAGATAGGTCAATCCCAGCTGTTGCTGCAGCTGCTGCAGCAAGGCGAGAATTTGCGCCTGGACGGTAACGTCCAGCGCCGAAGTCGCTTCATCGAGGACAAGGATCGTCGGTTCAAGGATTAGGGCGCGGGCGATAGCCACCCGCTGCCGCTGTCCGCCGGAGAGTTCACGGGCGGTTCGCGACAGCAGCTCCGGAGCGAGCGCCACGCGAGCGGCGACCGTTTCGACGCGCTGGCGTCGTATTCCGGCGCTGAAGCGGTCGAAGTTCTTTAACGGCTCTTCAATGATTTCAAACAGCGTTTGCCGTGGGTCAAGAGAGGCAAAGGGGTTCTGATAGACAAACTGAATTTTACGCCGTAGCTGGCGGAGCGCCTCCCGACTGAGATGCCCGGCATCAATACCATCGATGGCAATCTGGCCGCTATCCGCCTTTTCGAATCCCAGCAGGATCCGCGCAAGTGTCGTTTTGCCGGAACCGGACTCACCAACCAGCGCGTGCGTGCAGCCGCGCTTAACCTCAAAACTCACGGCGTCCAGCGCCTGCAAATGCGCCCGGCCTAATGAGAAGCGCTTGCTGATGTCGTCGACGCGAATCGCCGGCGTAGCCAGTACGCGACCGCCGGCGGGAGCCATGGTCAGCGCCGGGCCGTGAAGATCGCTGAGCAGCTGGCGAGTATAGGCATGCTGCGGCGTCCGTACCACATCGCGGGTCGCGCCTTGCTCCTGAATTTCGCCATGACGAAAGACCAGCAGGCGGTCGGCACGTTCGGCTGCCAGCGCCAGATCGTGAGTGACGAACAGCACCGCCGTGCCGGACTCCCGGCGCAGGGTATCCAGCAGATCGAGGATCCGCTTCTGTACCGTCACGTCAAGGGCGCTGGTTGGCTCATCAGCAATGATTAAATCCGGTTTCAGAGCGATGGCGATGGCAATCAGCACTCGTTGCTTCATGCCGCCTGAAAGCTGGTGCGGATATTGATCGAAGCGCTGCTCCGGGTGGCTCAGTCCAACCTTCGCCAGCAGCGCCAGTACCTGCGTTTTACGTTCCGCGGCGCTGCGTTTCTGATGGAGGCGCAGAATTTCACCTACCTGCGCGCCGATGGTTTTCACCGGATTGAGGGAGTTGCCTGGATCCTGGGGCACCAGGCTAATTCGCGCGCCGCGCAGGCCGTCGAGGCGTTTACCTGACCAGCCGCTAATGTCTTCACCGTTAATACTGATGCGCCCGCTGTCGCGCCGGGCATTCTCCGCCAGCAGACCCATTATCGCCTGGGCGGTAGTGGTTTTGCCCGAGCCGGATTCGCCGACGAACGCCAGCATTTCGCCGCGTTTTACCTGAAAACTGACGTTATGCACGACTTCACGCCATTCACTCTGCGAACGATAGCTGATGCGTAGGTTTTCTACGGTTAAAACATTCATCGGCGTTCTCCGCTAAATTGACGGCTAATACGATTGGCGGCAAGCACGACCGCAATCACCGCCATACCGGGAAGGGTCGTTAGCCACCAGGCGGTGGAGAGGTAGTTACGGCCTTCGGCGATCAGTAATCCCCACTCTGGTACCGGCGGCGGCGTGCCGTAGCCGAGAAAACTCAGGGTTGAGAGCGCCAGAACGGCCTGGCCGAACTGGAGCGTGGCGAAGGCCAGTACCGCGGTGAGCGAATTGGGTAAAATATGCCGCCAGAAGACGGCAAAAAAGGTGCCGCCGCTGCCGTAGGCCGCTTCGACGTAATCGCTGCGCCGTACGCGTACGACTTCCGCGCGCGCCAGGCGGGCAAAGCTGGCTATTGCCGCCACCCCGACCGCGACGGCGGCGTTGAGGGTGCCGAAGCCGAGCAGAATAATGACCGTCAGGGACAGCAACAGGGATGGAATCGCCAGCAGTACGTCGACCAGCCGCATGACGATCGACTCCACGCGTCCCGCCAGCGCGCCGGCCAGCGTACCCAGCGCGGTTCCGATGATCAGGCCAATCGCCACTGCCGCCAGCGCAGCGGAGAGCGAATGGGCAGCGCCGTAGACGATTCGACTCCACAGATCGCGACCAAGCTGGTCGGTGCCCAGCCAGTGACCCGCCTGGGGGGCCAGGCGCTGGGCGCCGGGGAAACCTTCCAACGGGTTATAAGCGGTAAACAGCTGCGGGACAACGGCCATTAGCGCAGCAACGATCATAATCGCCCAGGCCAGCAGCAGGCCGGGCTGGAAGCGTAGCGTGCGCCAGTCTGGCGAGCGGCGGCGGGCGGCGATTGCGTAATCAACCAGACTCATAGCGTACCTCCCTCAGCGGTTTTCAGGCGCGGGTCGAGCAGCGGCATCAGCAGGTCGACCAGCAGATTAATCAGGACAAAACCAAGGGCTGAGATCATCACCACCGCCTGCAGTACCGCGATATCCTGATTATTGACCGCCTGCTGCGTCAGCAGACCCAGCCCGCCGCGGCCAAACACGGTTTCGGTAATCAGGGCTCCGGCGATCAGTTCCCCGAGCAGCAGCCCGGCCATATTGAGCACCGGTAGCAGGGCATTGCCGGTAACGTGCCGCCACAGCACGCCGGTCTCGCTCATGCCTTTAGCACGAGCAACGGCCACAAACGGCAGCGCGGCGACCTGATCCAGACTGCGCATCAGAATTTGCGCCAGCGGAGCGGAAATCGGTACCGCGACGGCGACGACGGGCAGAATGAGTCCCTCAATCGGTCCCGGATTGATCACCGGTATCCAGTGCAGCTGAAAGGAGAAAAGCTGTATCAGGGCGATAGCGAGCCAGAACGTCGGCAGGGAGATAAACAGCACCGGCAGCGATTGCAGCGTATTGCTTAGCCAGCGCAGACCCGGCAGCCGTGAGGCGAAGGCGAGGGTAAAAGCCAGCGCCACCGCCAGCGCAAAGGCGGGGAGCGCGAGGCTTAGTGTCTGCGGCAGATTGCTGGCGATCAGCGCGCTCACCGGCAGTCCGGCCTGCAGCGAATAACCAAAATCCCCGCGCAGCATGGCGAAGAGGGTGTGGAGATACTGCTTCCACACCGGGCTATCGGCCCCCCAGGCGAGGCGCATTTCGGCGATCTGCTCAGGGCTGAGCCCCAGATCCGGATTCTGAAACTTGATCAGTACCGCATCGCCGGGCAGCACCTGTAACAGGATGAAGGAGAGGGTAAATGCCGCCCATAGCACCAGTAAACCCTGGCCGGTTCGCCGCAGAAGATAATGGCTCATCGCAGGCTCCTCAGTGCTTTTCCAGCCACGCGCCATAGAACGACGGGCGGCCTACCGCTTCAAAACTGACGCCTTTCACCCACGGGGCGCCGGCGAAGACCTGCGGTTCTTCAAATATCGGGATCACGTAGGCATTATCCAGCAGATAGCGTTGGGCATCGCCGGTGAGCTGGAGCCGTTTTTGCGGTTCAACTTCGGCTGAAATCGCGCTCAGCAATGCGTTGAGCTTATCGTCGCGGAACCCCTGTACTTTGTCGCTGGAGCCGCCTTTTTGCAGCAGCGCGTCGCGGTTAGTGGGGAAAAACATGCTTTTCACCACGTCGGGGTCGGCGCGGCCCACTTCCGACACGGTGAGCGGCGTTTTCAGCGGATCGAGGTTATCCAGCGTACGGCTGCCGGCATCGCCGGCTTTGACCGCCAGCGCGACGCCGACCTGACGCCACTGCTGAGCGACAAGCTGCAAAACTTCTTTATTTTGCGGTTGCGGCAGAGATTCATAGACGGTTAAGGCCAGCCGCTGGCCATCTTTGACCCGAATACCATCGGCAGCCGGTTTCCAGCCTGCATCATCAAGCAGTTGTTTTGCTTTGGCCGGATCGAAAGCCAGCTTGTCGCTGAGGTTAACGTACCCGGCGGCGGTACTGGCGACGACGGAGGTCGCCTGCGGATAGTTGGCGGAGAACAGCGTTTCGACTACCTGCCTGGCGTCGGTGGCGTGCAGCAGCGCCTGACGAACGCGCAGGTCGGCAACCAGCGGATTATCCGGCCGGAAGCTCAGGCTGTCGTTAACGCCGCGCGTGGGGGCAGCATAAATTTTAAAGCCCTGCCCGGTGGCCTGCTTTTCATCGTAGGCCTGTACCTGACGGATAAAATCAGCCTGGCCCGCCAGCAGAGCGCCAATGCGCACGCCATCTTCAGGGGTAACGATGTAAGTGATGCCATCGAGATTAGCTGGTCCCTGCTGGGTGAGATTTTTCGGTCCCCATTGATAATCTTTGCGCGCGACCAGAGTGAGTTCGCGCCCCGGCTTTTCATCTTTTACCGTAAAAGGTCCGGAGCCAATAATATGGCGGGCATCGCCCAGCTCTTCAAAATTACGCGCCAGGGTACTGAGGGATACCAGCCCGGAGCCGATGGTGGCGGTGCCCTGCAGAAATCCCGGCGAGGGCTTTTTAAAGTAGAACTTTACCGTCAGCGGATCGATGACTTCGCTGCGATCGTAGTTATTAATGACCTCAGACACCGGCAGGCGGTGCGCTTTATCACCGAGGCCGTAGGTATCAAAGTTTTTGGCGACCGCCCTGGCGTCAAGCGGGGTGCCATCTGAGAAGGTCACCCCGGGGCGAAGCTTAAAGGTATATTCGGTTTTATCCGCGTTGGCGCTCCAGCTTTCGGCGATCCACGGCTCCACCTGCAGCGTTTTCGGGTTCTGCCAGGTGAGCTTATCGGTTATTTGATTAAGAATGCCGCCGTTGGGGTAGAAGCCACCGGCCGGTGGGTAAAGATTAGTATGCGGCTGCTGCTCCAGATAGATTAACGTACCGCCTTTAACCGGGGCGTCGGCGGCCCAGGCGGAAAACGCGCCGGTTAAAAATAGCGCCGCCAGCGCGGGCAGGCGAAAACGGATGTGCATGGTGAATTCCTTTGTTATCTCTTGTTTAGTCATCATCGGGCGCGCGTTTTAACAAAGGAAGTAAGGATTTGCGCTAAGCATTTGCGTAAAAAGCATTTATATCCTGCATACCACAGGCTGCGCATAGCGGGGAGAGCGTTGTTAATGAAGGTGGTAGCCGGTTCGATATTTATCGGCTGAACGATGATGAGCGTAAGAAAGGATTTCTGCCGGGCATCATGTAAATATGCGCAGCAGAGCTACCTGCATAAGGGGATAAATGGAACCTCTCCCGTAGCGAGAGAGGCGAGAAAATTAACGGCGGAAATCAATCACCATACGACCGCGAATTTGTCCCTGTTCCATCTCCTTAAAGATGGCGTTGATATCACCTAGCGGGCGCAGGGTGACCTTCGGTACCACCTTACCCTCGGCGGCAAACTGGAAGGCTTCGGCCAGATCCTGGCGCGTACCCACCAGAGAACCAACCACCTCGATACCGTCCAGTACCAGGCGCGGAATATCCAGGCTCATGGCTTCCGGAGGCAGGCCGACGGCCACCACGCGTCCGCCGGCGCGAACCGCATCCACCGCAGAGTTAAACGCCGCTTTGGCGACCGCCGTCACGACTGCGGCATGGGCGCCGCCGGTTTTCTCGTGGATAATTTTGGCCGCGTCTTCGCTGCGGGAATTGATGGTCAGATCTGCGCCCATTTCTGCGGCCAGTTTCAGCTGTTCATCATTAACGTCAAGGGCGATGACCTTGGCGTTAAAAACGTTTTTCGCATATTGCAGGGCCAGGTTACCCAACCCGCCGAGGCCATAAATGGCGATCCACTGGCCGGGTTTGATATGGGAAACTTTTACCGCTTTATAGGTGGTGACCCCTGCGCAGGTGATGCTGCTGGCTGCCGCAGAATCAAGACCATCCGGCACTTTGACCGCGTAATCGGCAATGACGATACACTCTTCGGCCATCCCGCCATCAACGGTGTAGCCCGCATTTTTTACCGAACGGCACAGCGTTTCGTTACCGCTGTTACAATATTCACAGTGACCGCAGCCTTCGAAGAACCATGCGACGCTGGCGCGATCGCCCGGCTTGAGCGAGTGCACGCCAGGGCCGACCTGCTGCACCACGCCCACGCCTTCATGGCCCAGAATGACGCCGGTTTTATCGCCGAAATCGCCGTTCTTAACGTGCAGGTCGGTATGGCAGACGCCGCAGCAGTCCATTTTTAAAAGGGCTTCGCCGTGCTGTAATGGGCGAAGTGTTTTTTCCGTAACATTGACCTGATGATCTTGCGTGACGACGGCAGCTTTCATTCTGTTCTCCTTATTAAACATAAGCGTATTAACACAATATTTGTTTTTACGCATGTTAACCAATAGCTTAAATTGCCAATAAATCAAGGTAATAATAGATTTTTATGCTGGTTAAAGATTTCTTTTGTTTGTTTTTCGAACAGTTTTTCTTATGTTTCTGCGCGTCATATTTATGTCACTTGCATGTCATGAAATTTTCATCCGCGATCTCTATCGTTCTGTTTTTCAATTTCTTATTAACCTAGAGCGACATGACAATGCATCTGGCGAAAACCCTCCTGGCCGCAGGCCTTCTGCTTTCTACCGCCGTTGAGGCGCAAAACGTGCTGGATTTTCCGCAGCCGAACAACAACCCTGAAGAGTTTTACGCCGTAACCGAAATCCCGGCGGGCGGCATTATCAAATACGAAACGGACGCCAAAACCGGCTTTCTGATCGCCGATCGTTTCCAGTCGATGCCGGTGGCCTATCCGGCTAACTACGGCTCGCTCACTCAATCGCTGGCAGGGGATGGCGATCCGCTGGACGTGGTGTTTTATACCCGCGCGCCGATGGCCCCGGGAACGCTGATTAAGCTGCGCACGATTGGCGTGCTGAAGATGATTGATGGCGGCGAGAAGGACGACAAAATCATTGCCGTTCCGGCAAGTAAAATCGATCCAACCTACGATGACGTGATTAACATCAGCGATCTGCCGAAAATTGAGCAGGAGCGTCTGCAGGCTTTCTTCCGGGTTTACAAACAGCTGCCGGACGGACGCAAAAAAGTCGAGCTGGACGGCTTTAACGATGCCGCCGCCGCGAAACAGGAAATCAAAGCGGCATGGGAAGCGTGGAAAGAGAAAAATCCGCAATAAGTACAAAAGCGGGTAAAGCCGGCAGGCGTCTTTTTCCCCGCAAGGTGGGTATCGGCATGGTGTCACGCGCGAGTAAAGTGCGAGCATTCACCCCGTTCAGTTGAGGCCAGTTCAGGGAGGAGGCAACACGGCGGCTTGACAGCACGCAGCAGAAAATGGTTGTATCATGCAACTATTTCTGGCAGAGCTGACCTCAGATGAACTCACCCGCGCTTGTTGATGAAATTCGTACCGCTTCCCGCCTGATGGTGCGTGAACTGGGCTTTATGAGCACCACGCTGGCCGCTACGGCGTACTCACCTTCGGCGGTACATACGCTTGTGGAAATTTCTCTACGCGGCGCGATGACGGCCGCTCAGCTGGTGCAGATCCTGGGGCTGGAAAAGTCTAGCGTCAGCAGGATGCTTTCCCGTCTGCTTGCCGCCGGGGAACTCCGGGAAAAAACGTCCTCCCGCGACGGGCGGATTAAGCAGCTTGCGTTAACGGCGCAAGGTGCGGCGACGGTCAAAAAAATTAACGCCTACGGCGCTATGCGGGTAGTGGATGCGCTGGAACACCTGAGCGATGCGCAAAGACAGTGCGTCGCTCAGGGCCTCACAACCTGGGCCTGGGCGTTGGAAAAATGCCGCGACGTCGAGGCTACAGGCTCGAAAAAGACGATTGATATCGCTACCGGCTATCGGCCTGGAATGATTGGCCGCATAGCGCAAATGCACGGCGAGTATTATGCAAAACATTATCAGTTTGGTGCTTTTTTCGAGAGTAAAGTCGCCAGCGGGCTGGCGGAATTTTCAGCTCGTCTCGATAAACCGTGCAACCGTGTTTGGCTGGCCGTTCAGGGCGAGCAAATTGTCGGATCGGTAGCGATTGACGGCGAGGATCTGGGGAATAACCAGGCGCATCTGCGCTGGTTTATTCTCGACGATAGCTGCCGGGGTAGCGGCATTGGTCGGCGCCTGCTGAGCGAAGCCATGGCTTTTTGCGATAGCCGGGACTTTGCATCAGTACAGCTATGGACCTTCAGCGGCCTGCACGCCGCCCGCAGGCTGTATGAATCCTTTAGTTTCACGCTGGATAAAGAGTGGCAGGGCGAACAGTGGGGCAGGACGATGACCGAGCAGCAGTTTAGTCGAATCAAACCGCGACCGGCGACTCATACTAAGTAAAATCCCGGCGCAGCGGGCTGCGCCGGGGAACAACATTTAGCTTAGCAAAGCGTTGAGGGTGGCTATCTCCTTACGCCACTGCGCCTGCAGCTGCGGTTTTTGATGTTTTGGTTTACGGGCCAGATCGTCGGCCAGCAGTTGCTCAAGCGACACTAACCGTTCCAGCAGCGTATCATGGTCTTCCTCCGCTTCGCGGCGGTTCTCCGCCACGACCTCCGGGGCCGGACAACGAACGGCGGTGCGTAAAACCTCATACACCTCTTCGGCGCTGTGCCATTCGCTCAGCCCGCGCTCGTCAATAAGCCAGAAGCGATTGCAGCTATGGTTAATGAGTTCGCGGTCGTGGCTCACCAGCAGCAGTCCGCCTGGGTAGTCGCACAACGTTCTTGCCAGCGCTGTTTTGCCGTCCATATCCAGATGGTTGGTTGGCTCATCCAGAAGCAGCAGGCTATAGCAGGCCAGAGACAGGCCGACAAATAGCAGACGCGAACGCTCGCCGCCGCTTAAGGTGGCGACCTTTTGCCCGTGACGAGCCCAGCTAAATCCGGCTGAGATCAGCGCCCGCTTGCGCGCGTCCGCCGCCGGCTCAAAAGGCTCCAGCGCGTCGAGAAGCGTGTCGTCATCCGCAAGCTGATGCAGGATCTGATCGTAATAACCCGGTTTCAGCCGCGGGTGCAGGCGTAAGCCGTCCTCCGCTGATTCCTGCTGCATATGTCGCCACAGTAGACGCAGCAGGGAGGATTTCCCGCCGCCGTTACGGCCCATTACCGCGACCCGATCGCCGCTTTTCAGACGAGCCAGACCCGCAGTAAACAGGACCGGCAGACCCGGCGCGGGCGGGACGGGAAGCTGATCCATCTCCAGCAGCCTGTCTGCCCGCAGCATGTCGCCGCGCAGCGTTAGCCGCCAGGGTGTTCCGGCGGTGAGATCGGTTTGGCTCTCCTTCAGGCGCTGAACCTGCTTTTCCATCTGCTTAGCTTTACGCGAGAGATCTTCGTTGTCATAGGTGCGCCCCCAGATAGCCAGTCGTTTGGCGCTGGCGGCGACCCGGTCAATCTCTTTTTGCTCGGCTTTATGGCGCAGCGCATCGCTGGCATCTCGCTCATCCAGCGCCTGACGGGCAGCGCTGCAGGGCAGGGAGAAGGCATGCAGGGTTTTGTCGCGCAGGATCCAACTCGCATTAGTTACAGCATCCAGTAAGATGTTGTCATGAGACACCAGAACGAAACTCCCCTGCCAGGTTTGCAAGAAGCTTTCCAGCCACAGGAGGGTCGGCAGGTCGAGGTGGTTTCCCGGTTCGTCCAACAGCAGGAGATCCGGTTGCTGAATCAGCGCCCTGGCAAGCAGCAGCCGGGTATGCTGACCGCCGCTCAGGGTTGATGCCCGCTGCCGGGCCTCATCGGACGTAAAGCCCATCTCCGCCAGCAGCCGCTCCGCTTGCCAGCGCTGGTTCTCTCGCTCAAGGGCGGGAAGTTTTTCCAGGACCACCTGTAGCAGAGGTTGCGCTAACAGCGTATCGGGTAGATGCTGTTCCACCCGCGCCATCAGGCAGTGGCTGGCCAGCGCCACGCTGCCCCCATTCGGAATCATCGTGCCGTCCAGCACTCTAAGCAGGGTACTTTTTCCGCAGCCGTTATAGCCAATCAGGCCAATGCGGTCGCCTTTTTTGAGGGTAAAGGAGAGGTTTGTGAACAGCGGGCCAAACGCCGTATCAACATGGAGAGATTGTGCAGTTAGTAATGTACTCATGGTGAACTTACTCAAGAGTTACAGGCATGTTTATGCCTCGTCAAACATCGCTGACGATAACCCGGTAAGCCCGAGGGAAGGGATTCAGTCTTTGGTTTCTTCGCTCAAGCTGAAGTTATCGCAGCACGATACCGATAACGCTTGAGCAGGTGCGATCGCCAAATGCACGTGAAAAAAACATTTCACGGTACGACATGGGATCCTCCTTTTTTTATTCAGTAAGTTGATAGGTGCAGGCAGTGTAATGGGTGAAATCCGTTTTGGCTAGCGATCCGTTTACGCCGGGCACGCTTTTGCCACTAACATCCTGGGCGCTTGAACCCTATCAGGCTTAGCAGCGCTGCTTTGGCGCAACGCAAAAGCGATAACGCAGAAGAATTATTCATGAAATCAATATAACTTACGTAATCTCGCTCATTTCATAATCGATTCGACAGAAAAGAAGAATATTTCCGCTACCAATTGATATATATCATTATTTTTCTGCAAACTGTAATGGTTCAAAATCAATTATTTGTCATACTTATAGCTATTTATGCTTCAGATACAATGATTATCGGTTTTATATACTTTAAAAACCGGGCTCACTGTTTTCATGCTGCTAAATAAATCTGTTTGCTTAGATTTTGATCATCAATAGCTAACGTTGAATAAGCCACGGCATGTGGTTTAATATTTGTTTCGTCTGTATAAGCCTGGCGAGATAATCTGACAGCAGGACTGATTATCCTCAATAAACGTTAGCCAGGCCGTTTCCTGAGATAACTATATCAATTGTCTGGTGCTTTATATCCTTATAAAGCGCTTTGGATTTTTATTCGCCGTGAGCCGGGTTTATGAAAAATTTAATTATCACCGCTAAAAACTATTTATTAGCGTTTTTAATGCCGCATGCTACTTAACGTACAGCAACAGCCGCACAATATAGTTATTAAAAAATAAAAAGGTCACGCCTGTTAATTACTATTGAAATAGGGGGGGAGATGCGCATACTTGTCTTTGCGGATAAGGCTCTGCTGCGTCATCATTTGAAAGTACAGCTAACGCAGCAAGGGCATATCGTCGATGATGCACAAAACGTCAAGGAAGCGAATTACTATATCGTAGAGTATCCGCCTGACATCGCAATTATTGATCTGGACGCGACAAGTGAAGCGGGTCTGGCTCTGATCCGCGACTGGCGCGGCCAGGGGGTTTCTGTACCGATATTGGTTATGAGCGCAGGCGAGTGCTGGCAGGATTGCGTTAACGCCCTCAACGCCGGTGCGGACAACCACATCCGTAAGCCATTTCATATTGATATTATGGTTGCGCGTATCAATGCGCTTTTTCGCCGCAACTATGGATTGTCATCAGAATTAATCTCAATACCGCCATTTCTGCTAAATCTTTCGCGTCGGGAATTGTCGGTAAATGGTGTTACGTTAAATCTGACCGCTTTTGAATATATTATTATGGAAACATTAATCCGCAACTGCGGTAAAGTTACCAGCAAGGATGATCTTATGCGCCAGCTGTATGCAGAAGGAGAGCTATATTGCAGCAGTTCACTAATGGTCCTTATTGGGCGGATACGTAAAAAGATTCGGGCGTGTTATTCATCTGAGTCCATCGTGACGATTCGCCGGCAGGGCTATAGATTTGATATCAAAAAATAGCGAACCAGAGAATTATTTCCCAGGTAACCAGGAGCATTAACGCTCCCGGTTACGCTAGTGGTTATATTGACGTCCGGCGATAGTTGCGATATTCCGGCTGCCAGAAGTTATCGGCGATCGCCTGCAGCAGCGCTTCGGCGGAGGTTTTCACCGCCACGCCTTGCTCCTGGGCAATTTTACCCACCGCAAAAGCGATAGCGCGCGAAACGCTCTGGATATCTTTCAGTTCCGGCAGAACCGGACCTTCACCGTTATTCACCAGCGGCGAATGTTTCGCCAGCGTTTCGCTGGCGGCCATCAGCATCTCATCGGTCACGCGCGAAGCGCCTGAAGCGATAACCCCAAGGCCGATCCCCGGGAAGATATAGGAGTTGTTACACTGGGCGATGACGTACTGCTTGCCTTTGAGCGTTACCGGAGCGAACGGACTGCCGGTAGCGACCAGCGCTTCTCCGTCGGTCCAGCTGAGGATATTTTGCGGCGTGGCTTCCACCCTTGAGGTCGGGTTTGACAGCGGCATCACGATTGGTCGTGGGCAATGCTTATGCATCTCGCGGATAATCTCTTCGGTGAACAGCCCAGGCTGCCCGGAGACGCCGATCAGGATATCCGGTTTTACATTTTGCACCACGTCAAGCAGCGACAGCACGTCACTGGTGGTGTCCCACTCTTGCAGGTGTTCGCGTTTCTGCACCAGTTTGCTCTGGAACGGCAGAAGATTTGGCATCGCATCCGTGAGCAGACCGAAACGGTCAACCATAAATACGCGTTTGCGGGCTTCTTCTTCGCTTAACCCTTCGCGCTGGATCTGGGCGACGATCTGCTCCGCGATACCGCAGCCTGCGGAACCGGCGCCGAGGAAGACAATTTTCTGCTCGCTCAGCTGACTGCCCGCGCCGCGGCTGGCGGCAATCAGCGTACCGACGGTGACCGAGGCGGTGCCCTGGATATCATCGTTGAAGGAGCAGATTTCGTGGCGATAGCGGTTAAGCAGCGGCATAGCGTTTTTCTGCGCGAAGTCTTCGAACTGCAGCAGCACATCCGGCCAGCGGGCTTTAATCGCCTGAATAACATCGTCAACAAACTGGTAATACTCATCGTCGGTAATACGCGGGTGGCGCCAGCCCATGTATAACGGATCGTCGAGCAGTTGCTGATTATTGGTGCCCACGTCAAGAACGACCGGCAGGGTGTAGGCCGGGCTGATCCCCCCGCAGGTGGTATACAGCGACAGTTTGCCGATAGGAATGCCCATTCCGCCGATGCCCTGGTCGCCGAGGCCGAGAATACGTTCGCCATCGGTCATCACGATAACCTTAACGTTATGGTTCGGTACGTTTTGCAGAATATCGTCGAGATTATTGCGGTTCTGGTAAGAGATAAACACGCCGCGGGCACGACGATAGATCTCAGAGAAGCGTTCACAGGCGGCGCCGACGGTCGGGGTATAGATGACCGGCATCATTTCATCGAGGTGGTTGCCGACCAGACGGTAGAACAGGGTTTCGTTGGTATCCTGAATGTTGCGCAGGTAAATGTGCTTGTCGATCTCGGTTTTAAATCCCTGGTATTGGATCCACGCGCGTTCGGCCTGCTCTTCGATGGTTTCGACCACTTCCGGCAGCAGGCCCAGCAGATTAAAGCTGCTGCGCTCTTCCATGCTGAAGGCGCTGCCCTTATTGAGCAGCGGAAATTCAAGCAGCACGGGGCCGGCGTAAGGGATGTAAAGAGAGCGGTTTTTCTTATGAGTGAATTGCATCGCACTAACTCCTTGATAATCGCTTCAGCCCGGGCGCGGCGACAGGCGGGGGGCTGGCAGGGAATGGCAGCGGGCAGAGTATAAAGCAGAAGACATCAAAGGAGGGTAAACATGAGGGGGATAGTCTTAAAAAAACACCATCCTGGAGAAAGGACGGTGTTTTTATCATCACTTAGCTGAAAGATTAGCCACCGCGGCGCTTGCGGCCGGTGGCGCGAACATGGTTAACCGTGGTTTCCGCATCGCCTTCCAGCAGGACCTTTTTCTGCTGAGAAAGTTTGTAGTTCAGACCAAGAAGATGACGTGCCTGTTGGTTCGATTTCATTCTTACTCCTTTATCCTGTGTCAGTTTCAAGGACAAGCCCGACGACTGTCGGACGAAATTTAACCCTCAATACGCCGCTTATTTTTCACGCGGCGATCATTAGCGTGGCCCATTTTGCCGGGATTAGCAACATTGAGACGGCACAATCAGCCTCATTTTCAGAGTGGTCCGGGGTCACTCTGCTTCTGCGGATCGTGCCCGGTAAGGCGTTCGCCTTTCCGGGCCGACGGGCGGGTGGCGGGCTTACCCCCTGGATATAGCATTAACCTTCACCAGGCAGAAATCCCCGCGTAATACCCAGACTTACCACTTCATTTCGCCGGTATTCACTTTGGCGCTCAGCTCCAGCGAACTCTCTTCCGCGAGCCCCGGCCAGCGCTGTTTCATCGCCTTAATGACGCCAGCGGAATCTTTATGCTCTTTGAGCGCCTGCTCAAACTGGGTCAAATAATCGCGAGTAAAAGTAATCGCCCGGTCACCGGCTGGCGGCGTGCCGAGATAATGGCCGGGGATCACCTGCTGCGGATGCAACGCGGCCATCTCGTCGAGCGTATTTATCCACTGCTGACGGCTTTCGACGCTCTGAGTGTCCGCCGTCCAGACGTGCATACCCCACGCCACGCCGGTACCGCCAAGAATGGCTTTATTCGCCGGGATCCACACATAGGCGGCATAATTTTGCGGCTGGCGGATCTCAACCTTTTCGCCGTCGATAGTGAAGGTATTAGCCGTCAGCTCCTGCGGGACATAAACCTGGGTCGGCGCGCCGTCCTTCATCTGCGGGCCCCAGTACGCCAGTTTGGCCTGTTTGGTGGCGTTAATGTGTTTAACCACTTCTGCGGTTGCCACCACTTTGGCTTCCGGGAACGCTTTGACCAGCGGCTGCAGGCCAAAATAGAAATCCGGATCGCCGGAAGTAATCACGATGCGGGTCAGTTTTTTACCGCTTTTCTGAATCATTTCAACCAGCTTCTCGCCATCCTTCACGCTGAACTGAGCGTCAAACAACACCGCTTCATGCGGGCCGGAGGCGAGGGTGGAGTTAACCGCGAAAATACCGTTCTCCTGCGGGTTATAGGTTTGCAACGTTAATGGGGCTGCCAGAACTGAAGCGCTGAACAGCGTAGTGGCGATGGCAAGGGCAGATAATTTCATGTTCGTTTCTCTTCGTCAGGTGAATAAGCGCTATTTTACGGATTTCCTGATTTGCGAAAATTCCTGAAAAAAGAGATGCTGAGTTTCATAAAACGTGCAGATGGAATCAAGTTATGGATCGAGTCATTGCCGCGCAGGTCTATATGCGTATTTGTGAGCTGGGAAGCTTAAGCGCCGCCGCGCGGGCGCTGGGGATGTCGCGGCCGATGGTGAGCCGCTATCTGGAACAGATGGAGCAGTGGGCTGGCACCCGACTGGTTCATCGCTCTACCCGTAAGCTGACGCTCACGGCTGCGGGGGAAAAGGTACTGCAAAAAACGCGCACCCTGACGCAGCTGTCGGATGAGATCGCCGGGCAGAGTGAACGAGCGATCCCCAGCGGAACGCTGCGCGTAGCCTGCGCTCATTTTACCGCGATGCAGCTGATTTCTCCGCTTTTGCCCGATTTTCTCGCCCGCTATCCGCACCTGCGTCTTGAGCTGGATATCAACAATCATCCGGTAAGCCTGATAGGCGAAAGGATCGACGTGGCGATTCGGATCACCGACAATCCGGAGCCGGGAGCTATCGCCCGCCGTCTCGGCGTTTGCCGTTCGGTGCTGTGCGCGTCGCCGCGCTGGCTACAGCAGAATGGGCCGCTGCATACGCCGGACGATCTCACTCGCCACAACTGCCTGCATTACAGCCATTTTGCCAGTCAGACCTGGCAGTTTAGCGACCCCAGCGGCGAAAGCGTGACGGTGGCGGTTTCCGGCAACCTCAGCGCCGGGATCTCCTCGCTGTTGATGGAGGCGGCGGTAGCCGGCTGCGGCATCGCAATGCTGCCGGAGCTGGAGGCGCAGCGGGCGCTCAACAGCGGGGCGCTGAAACAGGTTTTACCGACCTGGCGGCCAAAAGCCTTAAACGTGTATGGGATTTATCTCTCGCGGGACTACCAGCCGAGCGCGCTGCCGCTGTTTCTTGAAGAGATTCAGCAAAAACTGGCGCAACCTAACGATATAAAAGGACCCTTGTGATGATTGTTATTCGCCCAATGCGCGATGAAGAGTACGCCGCGTACCTGAACTATTTTATTGCCGATTATGCGGCGGAGATCGCGACCAATTACGCGCTTTCTCCGGAGGCGGCATTGGCCCAGGCGCAGCGCGAAATTGCCGAGGATCTGCCCGATGGCGTCAATACTCACGGCCAGGCTTTACGCTGCTTATTCGATGAAATTGACGGTACAGAAAAGCGGGTTGGCTATCTCTGGTATAAGCCTGACGCAGAAATACGCTCCGCCTTTATCTGTGATTTTTATATTTTTCCGTCCTTGCAGGGGCAGGGATTGGGTAAACAAGCGATGGCGGCTTTTGAGCATGAATTAAAAAACCAGGGTATCCGCCAAATAAAACTGCGCGTCGCCGGCGATAATCCGCGCGCTCGCCGACTCTATGAAGTCACCGGATTTCGCGTTACCGGCATCAATATGAGTAAAAATATCGCTGCGGATTGATCCTAAAATCGCCGCGTGCCGCCCAAATGCGTAAGGGAGTTCTATACTTAACCCTTTCATGTCACAAAAGGAGCGATATCATGGCAATCCATAAGAAAGGTCAGGCGCATTGGGAAGGGGATCTAAAAAGCGGTAAAGGAACCGTCTCTACCGAGAGCGGCGCGCTGAACCAGCAGCCTTATGGTTTTAACACCCGGTTTGAGGGTGTGAAGGGGACTAACCCGGAAGAGCTTATCGGCGCCGCACATGCCGCCTGTTTTTCCATGGCGCTATCGCTGATGCTGAGCGAAGAGGGCTACACCGCGACCTCCATTGATACCGTGGCAGTGGTAACGCTGGATAAATCCGGCGGCGGTTTCGCCATTACCCAGATCGCGCTACAGAGCAAAATCGTGCTGCCAGGCATTGAGGCCGACGCGTTTGACAGCATTATTCAGAAAGCAAAAGCCGGTTGTCCGGTTTCTCAGGTGTTGAATGCTGAGATAACCCTGGATTATCAGCTCAATTCCTGACCTCTCGGGTGCCCGCGTTCAGCGGGCGCTCTCCTTTAAAGCCGTTTCAGGACAATGCCCCCGCCGTTGATTAATGTTATCTTTCTTGCTCACGAATGAGAGCAGGTGGGTCATGATCAGCATACGCGGAACGATTGAAGCTCAGGTTCTGGGCTTAACCGGCATGGCGCTAAAAGAGATCGATTTTGAACATCCCAAAGGCGAACCGGGGCTTTTTGGGCCGCAGTCGGCTATCTGGCAGGTTCACGGCGATTTCACGTCCATGCTCTGCGGCGGGGTCAGCGCGCTGTTGTTACAGATGCTGCATCCGCTGGCCCTGGCGGGCGTCTGGGATCACTCAAATTTCCGTGAAGATATCTTTGGCCGCCTGCGCCGCACCAGCCAGTTTATTTCTGCCACCACCTTTGGCACCACCGCCGATGCCGAACGGTTGATTGCAAAAGTACAGGGGATCCATATGCGGGTAGGCGGCCAGGACAAAGACGGCACGCCCTATCAGGCCAGCGATCCGCACTTGCTGACCTGGGTGCACGTCGCCGAATGCAGCAGCTTTATGGCCTCGCATCTGCGCTACAAGCGGACCGTGGTCAGCGCCGCCCGTCAGGAGCAATACTATGAGGAAGCGGCCGAAGTTGCCCGTCGCCTCGGGGCGCGGGATATCCCACAGACGCCGCGGCAGATTGCTGATTACCTGCAGGAGATGCGGCCGGTGCTGCGCTGCGATGAGCGAACCCAGGAAGTTGCCCACGTTCTGCTGTCGACCCGTCTGCCGGGCCGTATGAGCCGGCCGGTGGGGCGAATAATGATGCGCGCCGGAATTGACCTGCTGCCGCCGTGGGCGCAGGAGATGCTTAATTTGCCGATGAGCACGCTACAGCGGCACAGCGCGCGGTTTGCGGTTCACGGCGTCGCTCGCATACTGCGCGCCTCGGTGCGCAACGGCGCGTATCATTGCGCAATGCGCCGGATGAATCAGTTTTAATTTTGCCCCTTTGTTGAATACGCGGAAATATAGCCATGGCTATTATTGATATGGCTATTTTGTTTAAAAGCAAACTATTCTCATTTATATATTTAAGGTCGGAAGAAATAATTAAACACTCTCTTAATGGCGGCGACTTATTCAGGAAAAATTAAGCCTGAACGCGTAGTCTTGCTCTTTTTCTTCGGGGAAGTGTCGGTAATGAAAATAAGTAACGATAAGCAGCGTTCCCAGGTTGCGCGTAAAACGACGCTGGTCAGCGTGATGGTCAATCTCTTTTTATCCAGTTTTCAGATACTGGCCGGGATATTCTCGGGCTCGCAGGGCTTAATCGCCGATGGTATTCATTCTCTTTCCGATTTGGTGGCCGATTTCGTTGTGCTGTTGGCCAATAAAAAAAGCGGCAAACCTTCGGATAGCGACCATCACTACGGGCACCGGCGCTATGAAAACGGCGCTTCACTGGTGATTGGCGCGCTGCTGTTACTGGTTGGCGCGGGTATGCTGTGGTCTGCTTGCGGCAAACTACTGCAACCGGAATCTATTCAGAGTGTGCATATTACCGCGCTGTGGGTGGCGCTCGCCGCGCTGACCGCCAAAGAGATTTTATTCCGCTATATGCTAAGGGCGGCTAAGCAAATCCAGTCCTCTATGCTAATTGCCAACGCCTGGCACGCCCGCTCGGACGCCGCGTCTTCGGTAGTCGTTGCGGTCGGCATCATCGGTAATCTGGCCGGTTACGCCTGGTTTGACCCAGTGGCCGCACTGGTTGTCGGCGCGCTGGTCACCCGCATGGGCTATACCTTTTCGTCTGACGCCCTCCATGACCTGATGGATCGGTCAGTGGATAGCGATAGCGAGCGGCAAATAATCGCCACTATCCTGGCAACGCCCGGCGTCGTGGCGCTGCACGACCTGAAAACCCGTCGTGCCGGGGATTTGATCCTGGTCGATGTGCATGTCGAAGTACCCGGGCATTTATCGGTAGCGGAGGGGCACGATATTGCGCTGCTGGTGCGGACCCGGGTGCTAAGCCACCATAACGTTCTGCATATGATGATTCATATTGACCCGTGTCGCGCAGAGAGCGCCGCGATTGTCGCGTAAATTATTCCCCTGGATTTTCGAGGGTTATGTCGGATTGCGGATAATATTGCCTGCGAAATAAAAAAGGACCATAATTCAGCGGCTATTCTTTCATCGCTGATAAATAGCCGGCTGACACAATGTCGTGTTTTTAAACAATATAAGAATCCAATCGGTTAATAGAAACGCTCTATAGCCTGAATAATTCAAGTTACAGGAAGACGGCGGCGCAGGGAGTCCCCAGAATCTGACTTCTGTCAGCGAATGGGGTGCGAGGAAAGCCAATGTCCAGGTAACTTGCCGTTTGACAGGGATATTAACCGTGCGAAATTTCAGGAAGTAATACAATGATTATCCGGCCAGAACAACACTGGTTCCTTCGCTTGTTTGACTGGCACGGCTCCGTGCTGTCCAAAATTGTTTTTCGCCTGCTGCTTAACGTAATGATGTCGATTATCGCCATCATTAGCTATCAATGGTATGAGCGGCTGGGGATCCATCTTACCGTCGCGCCGTTTAGCCTGCTGGGGATCGCCATCGCTATTTTCCTCGGATTTCGCAATAGCGCCGGATATAACCGCTTTGTTGAAGCGCGCAATTTATGGGGGACGGTGCTGATTGCCCAAAGAACGCTGGTGCGCCAGCTGAAAAATATTCTGCCGACGGAAAGCGCAGCCCATCAACGCCTGGTGAGCTATCTGGTCGCGTTTAGCTGGAGTCTGAAGCATCAGCTGCGTAAGACGGATCCGAGCGCTGATTTAGCACGTCTGCTGCCGCCGCACAGCGTAAAGGAAATTCTCGCCAGCTCGATGCCGACCAACCGTATTCTGCTGCTGGCAGGTGATGAGCTGGGGCGTCTGCGCGCAGAAGGGAAGATTGGCGATATCACCTTCAGCCTGATGGACAATAAACTTGATGAGCTGGGCCACGCGCTGGGGGGCTGCGAGCGGCTGGCCAGCACCCCGGTGCCCTTTGCCTATACGCTTATTTTGCAGCGCACGGTGTATCTGTTCTGCGCGCTGCTGCCGTTTGCGCTGGTCGGCGATCTTCACTATATGACGCCGTTCGTGTCGGTGTTTATCTCCTACACCTTCCTGTCGTGGGATTCGCTGGCGGAGGAACTGGAAGATCCGTTCGGTACCGCCGCTAACGATTTGCCGCTGAACGCGATGTGTAACACCATTGAGCGCAACCTGCTGGATATGACCGGACAATATCCCTTACCGGAGAAACTGGTGCCGGACCGCCACTACAATCTGACCTGATTTTGTGTGTTTATTATTCGTTAAATAAGTTAAATCTAACGCGTGATAGATAACATTGATTATACAGTCATGGCCCAGATTGTTATGCTTTCGTTAACAAAACGCCCGCTATTTTGACGGATAGCGGGTGATAAGACATCAGGCGGCATTTCACCTGCAATCCGCCGCCGAAAGCGCATCAGGAGTCAACATGAGTAATAGAAGACGCGTCGTTCCCGGCGTCCATCCCTATGATGGTCCGGCGGGCGGCTGGGGTGCCTTAAAAGCCACCGCGATCGCCGTGCGTACGCAAATGGACGCGCTCGATGCTCCCGCCACGCTGCTGCGGACCAATCAGCCGGATGGTTTTGATTGCCCTGGCTGCGCCTGGCCCGACAAAGAGCATAAATCGACGTTTCAGTTCTGTGAAAACGGCGCCAAAGCGGTGACCTGGGAAGCCACCAGTAAACGCGTGACGGCAGAGTTTCTGGCGACCAATACCGTGACCTCGCTGCTGGCGAGGAGTGATTTCGAGCTGGAAGGCTACGGGCGCTTAACTCAGCCTCTGGCCTATGATCAGGCCAGCGATACCCTGCGTCCTGTCTCATGGGAAGCGGCGTTTGCCCGTATCGGCGCCATTCTCCGGACGCTGCAGCCTCATGAAGTCGAGTTCTATACCTCCGGACGCGCCTCTAACGAAGCGGCCTTCCTGTTCCAGCTGTTCGCCCGCGAATATGGCACCAACAACTTTCCGGACTGCTCCAATATGTGCCATGAGTCGACCAGCGTCGGCCTGCCGCAGTCCATCGGTATCGGTAAAGGGACGGTCTCACTTGATGATTTTGATAAGACCGAGCTGGTGATTTCTATCGGCCACAATCCCGGAACCAACCATCCGCGCATGATGGGCACGCTGCACGAACTGGCGCGCCGGGGCGTGCCGATTATCGTCTTCAATCCGCTAAAAGAGCGGGCGCTGGAACGTTTCGCCGATCCGCAGAACGTCATTGAGATGGCGACCTACAGCTCAACCAACATTGCATCGACTTACTTCCAGGTCAAAGCGGGAGGCGACGCGGCGGCGCTTAAGGGCATCGCGAAGGCGCTGCTGCAGCTGGAAGCAGAGCAGGGCAAAGTGCTGGATCGGGCGTTTATCGATGAGCATACGCTGGGCTTTACCGACTTTGCGCAGGATCTACAGGCGACGCAGTGGCAGGATATCGAGCGCGAGTCGGGTTTAACGCGGGGCGATCTTGAACGGGTAGCGGCGGCCTATGCCAAATCTCACGCCACCATTATCACCTACGGCATGGGCATTACCCAGCATAATAAAGGCACCGCTAACGTCCGCCTGATAGCCGACCTGCTGTTGATGCGCGGCAATATCGGTAAGCCGGGTGCCGGAATCTGCCCGCTGCGCGGACACTCCAACGTGCAGGGTAACCGCACCGTCGGCATCACGGAAAAGCCGAGCCCCCAGTTTCTGGCCAACCTGCAGCGGGTGTTTGGTTTTACGCCGCCGCAGGAGCATGGCCATGATGCGGTAAAAGCGCTGCAGGCGATGATCGAGGGTGAATCGAAAGCGCTTCTCTGCCTGGGTGGTAACTTCGCGGTGGCTATGCCGGATAGCGAACGGGCTTTTCCGGCGATGCGGGGGCTGGATTTGAGCGTGCATATTGGCACCAAGCTCAATCGTTCGCATCTTCTGGTGGCGAAAGAGACCATTATCCTGCCGTGTCTTGGGCGAACCGAACTCGATCTGCAGGAGACGGGACGGCAGTCGATCACCGTCGAAGATTCGATGTCGATGGTGCATGCATCGTCGGGCAAACTGAAACCCGGTTCGCCTGAACTGCGCTCGGAACCGGCGATTGTTGCCGGGATGGCCATGGCGACGCTGACGGAGAGCAAAATTGACTGGCTGGCGCTGGTCGCCGACTACGATCGGATCCGCGATCTGATTGAGCAGACCATCCCCGGCTTTGACCACTACAATCAGCGCATTCGCCATCCCGGCGGTTTTCGCATGCCGCTGCCGCCGACGGAGCGTATCTGGCCCACGCCGACCGGCAAAGCGATGTTTTCCGTTTTCGACGGGGTGCACGAAAACCAGCAGGTAGAAGGGCATGAGGTGATGCGCCTGGTGACGCTGCGCAGCCACGATCAATACAACACCACCATCTATGCCATGGACGATCGCTATCGCGGCGTGTTTGGCCGTCGCGACGTGCTCTTTATGAACGAACAGGATATGGCTGAGCTGGGATTTGAACACGGCGACCGGGTGGATATCCGCTCCGCGCTGCCGGGCCACCATCAGCGGCTGGAAGATATCACGCTGGTTGCCTACAACATCGCCCCGGGCACCGTTGCGGCCTACTACCCTGAAGCTAACGTTCTGGTTCCTCTGGATTACCTTGATAAAGAGAGTGGAACGCCATCGTATAAATCGGCGCCCGTGCGCTTAACCTTGCGCTCGAAAGAGATTCGCGCGCTGACAGGGCTTCGCTAACCCCTTTTGCCCACGGCGATCGTCGCGTCGTGGGCAAAATCGCTACCTCTGCGCCAGAATGAGCTTAACCCCCAGCCCGACGAAACCGGCGGCAAAGCAGGCTCTCAGCCCCTGTAAAACCCCCGGACGCGTCAGCACGTATCCGCGCATCGCCGCAGAAAAGGCGCCGTAGAGCAGAAAAATCAGCAGCGTCATCAGCATAAACACAGCGCTCAGGATCAGCATTTCGCCGATCGGCGACGTCGAGTTGCGCTGGATAAACTGCGGCAGAAAGGCGAGAAAGAAGAGCGGCAGTTTGGGGTTGAGCAAATTGATCAGGATCGCGTGGCTGATGACCTGACGTGAGTTGCGTTGCTCGATGCCTGTCACGCTAAGGCTCCCGCGCTGGGTCAGGGTGGCCCACGCCAGATACAGCAGCCAGGCAACGCCGGCGTACTTAACCAGCTCGAATGCGCCTGGCGTACTGTGGAGGATGGCCGCCAGCCCGGTTATCGCCGCCAGCATATGTGGAATAATGCCCAGCGTGCAGCCGACGGCCGCGGCAAAACTCATGCGTCTGCCCGCCGTCAGGCCGGTGGCAATCGTGTAAAGCGTCCCGGTACCGGGAGCGATGACGACGATAAGCGACGTTAAGAGAAACTCAGGGCTGATAAATGCCATGATGTCTTCCTGTGGGAGAGAATCGAGGCCCTGAGTATTTCGCAAAGCGCCGCGCGGGTATTGAACAAAATTGCACAGTTTCAGCTAGCGGCTCGCCTGAACGATAGCCTGGTAGCTGCCCGGCGTGACGGCAAACTGTTTTTGAAATGCGCGGGTCAGGTGGCTTTGGTCGGCAAAACCGGCCATGAAGGCGGTATCGGCGAGGGAGTGACCCTCCATCAGCAGACGACGCGCCAGACGAACGCGGGACTGTATCAGATAGGCGTGCGGCGTGATGCCGGTCGCGCGCGCGAAGCCGCGGATCAGCTGAAAGCGGCTGAGACCGCAAAGCCTGGCAAGCGCCTCAAGAGAGATTTTCTCTTCGGGGGCATCATCGAGATATTGTCTGGCCAGCACGATGGCGGGGGAGCCGATTTTGCCCGGCCGCCTGGCGCAGAGATGAAATTGGCAAACCTGCATCAGGCAGAGCAGCAGCGCTTCTTCCACGGCGGCGTCATCCGGCGCGCTGGCAACGATCTCGCGAAACAGCCGCTGCATTTGCCCGCGCAGCATCGGGTCTCCGACTATCGGGCGCAGGAGGATCTCTTCAGCCTTCATCTCTCCCTGCAACTCGTCAACGACACGCTCAGGATCGAGATAGACCATCTGCCAGCTGCGCGGGCCATCCAGCGGAATACCATCGTGCATCTCGCCCGGATTAACCATAATGATATCTCCGGCGACGGCCTCAATTTTGCCCAGATGGCTCCATGAATGCTGCGCGCCCTGAGTGAAAATCCCGATACCGAACTGGTCGTGGGAATGGCGCGGAAAGCGCTGATCCGTGACTAACGATATGGCTTCCAGGCCTGGCATGGCCAGCCGGTGCTGCTGAACGTAATGAAGGCGAGTTTTCAACGGTTTCTCCTGCCGGTGCATCCCATGAGTGTAGCCTCAGGCACGCAGGACGAGCAACGGTCGACCGGCGCTTGAATTTCATCAACGCTGAACATAACATTTAACTAACATTTTGCCTGCTGCACCGGCAGCAGATTGCGCAAACAGTGGATGATAATGGATATTAAACAGCTTAAGTACCTGATTGCGCTCGACAGAACACGACATTTTGGCCAGGCCGCAGCGGCGTGCCACATTACTCAGCCTACGTTATCAATGCGTATTCGCAATCTCGAAGAAGAGCTCAATTTAACCCTTATCCAGCGCGGACAGCGCTTTGAAGGATTTACCCCGGAGGGCGAGCGTATTCTGGCCTGGGCGCGAGCGCTGCTGGCGGCGCATGACGGGTTAGAAGCCGAGGCGGCTATCTGTCGGGGGCAGATGGTCGGCCAGCTAAGGGTGGGGATGGTGCCTTTAGCCAGCCTTAATCCGATGCAGTTGATAAAACCGCTGGCGGAGAACTATCCGGAGCTGCAGTTCAGCCTGCTGTCCATGACGTCGGAACAGATTATCGACGGCGTCAGCCGCAACCAGCTGGATTTAGGGATCTGCTACCTGCACCACGTCGATAGCCAACTGTTCAACGTGCTCTGGCTGCCGCATACGCGTATGGGGCTGCTGCATGATAAACGTCATTATCAGTTTACCGATGCGACGCCGGAGTGGGAGACGCTGGCCGCGCTGCCGCTGGGCTTTCTGACCAAAGGCATGTACTACCGAGAATCGATTGAAATGAGCTTTAAGGCCAAGGGGCTGGCGCCAAAATACGTTTTTGAAAGCGATTCCACGTTTCAGATCATCCAGGCGGTGCAGGCCGGGATCTGCTGCGCGATTATGCCGCTGAATAACGGACTGGAAGCGTTAAGCGATAACCTGGAAATCAGGCCGATCGCCGAAACGGAGGTCGACTCGATGCTGGCGCTGATCATGCGCAACAAAGAGCCGGTGTCGTCGCTGGCGGAAAAATGCTTTGCCGATGCCCAGGCGATTTTTAGCGAACGCCAGCAGGATGAAGGCGCTTAGCCTGCCATCTGCCTCTGGATAAATTCAAGCCAGGCGCGCATTCTGGCGGGCATAAAATGGCGCTCCCGATAGAGGGCTGAAAGCTGTAACGGCGCCGGCGGTAACTCAAGCGTGACTTCCTGTAGCTCCCCGCGATTAATAAACGGGCGGCAGGGTTGTTCCCCCACAATAGCGAATCCGACACCGGCAAGAGCGGCATGCAGCGCCATTTCGCCGCTGTTGACGCGATAGTGCCCGTTGACGTTAACCTTTTTAAAGTTCCCGTCCGCCGCGGCAAACTGCCAGGCTTGCCCCGCGAGGGCGCTGACGGTGGTGATACAGGGTAGCGAGGTTAATTGCTCGCTGTCTGTCGGCATACCCGTTCTGGCGATGGGTCGGTAACGTTAAACCACGGCGCTTTTTGCTCTGCAACATGGCCCTGCTGGGGGGATTAACGATAATGACGCTGACCACCACCAGTTTTAGCGGATTGTTATTTTGGCGTTTTCTCGCCGGTCTGGTCGGCGGAACAACGATGGGGGTGGGCAGCAGTTTGCTGGTCAACATTATGCCAGCACACCTGCGTCCTCGGGCGTTGGCCTCAACGATTGCCGCATTCTCGCTGGTCAGCATCGTCGGCATGCCGACGATGTTATTTCTCAGTGAAAAAATCGGCTGGCAGATAGCCCCTGCGACGATCGGCGGACTCTGCCTGATTGCGTTGCCACTGATAAAACTCGCGCTGCCGGAACAGCCCGTTGCGGCGAACCGTCAGGCAGATTTGCGCTGGTCTTCATCGGTGCTGTTTTACGCCTCCGGCAACGCCCTCGCGCAGTTCAGTGCGATGTTAATCATTCCGCTGCTGGTTCCGTTACTGACGGCGAAAATGGGGGGCAGCGGCGATCAATTACCGTGGATCTTTTTCGCTGGCGGACTGGCGGGGCTGTGCGCCACTAAACTTACCGGCAAGCTATGCCAGCATTACAGCGGCTACTGCATCAGCCTGCTGGCCAGTCTGCTGTTTATACTGAGCCTGAGCATCGCTTTTACCTTCAACCACGGCGGCGGGCTGTTTATGGTGTTGTTTCTAGCGGCCGCCTACTGTCGCCTGGTGGCCTCATCGGCAGTGGCGATGCGTTTTCCAGAGGATGGCGCCAGGGCGGGGTTTACCCTTTTACAGAATACCCTGATGTCATTAAGTACGGCGGCGGCTTTTCTGCTTTCGTCATGGTTGTTATCGGTTGCCGGGAACGGCGTGCGGGCGATGAATGGGATATTGCTGCTCTGCGCCCTGAGCGCATTGCCGCTGCCGTGGCTACTACGGGTTCAGGAGAAAAAATTAGCCGCGCGCGCCGCCGGTTAAACCGGCGGCGGCAGTCATCAAATATTCTCCAGGCTAATCCCTCGGGTTTTTGGTCCAAAGATGCCTACTGAGAGCATCACCATCAGCATGCTGGCGACGATAAAGCTAATTACCCCGGGTGTACCGGCGTATTGCAGAATAATGCCGATCAAAATGCTGGTGATCGCCGTGGACAGGCGGCTAAAGGAGTAGCAAAAGCCGACCGCCCGCGCGCGAATATGGGTCGGGAAAACTTCGGCCTGGTAGGCGTGATAGCTAATGGTCAGCCAGGCGTTTGACCAGGTGATCATAAACCCGCAGATCACCAGCAGCACCGGACTGTTCTGAAGCGCAAACAGGGTACCAAATACCACCGTCATCAGCGCGGAAAGCACAATTTGCCATTTGTTTTCAAAACGATGGACGAAGCGGGTACAAAACAGGCAGCCAATCGGATAGGCGAGGGTAATAAAAAACGCATACAGCAGGCTGTGGGTGATGCTCGCTCCCTGGCCGGAAAGCAGGGCCGGTAGCCAATTGCCGAAGCCAAAGAAGCCGATGGCCTGGAAGAAGTTCATCACCATCAGCATAATCGTGCGTTTGCGGTACTGCGGCGCCCAGATCGCTTTAAAACTTCCCAGCCTGCGCGGATGCTCCTGCGTCTGCACCTGATGGCGCGGCGAGGGAGAAACGCCGCAGCGCTGTTCCATTTCGCACATGACCTTATGGGCCTCATCATGGCGGCCCTTTTCCTCCAGCCAGCGCGCCGATTCCGGCAGCTTCTTGCGGATGACCCAGATGATCAATGAGCAGAGCGCGCCGAAGATAATCACCCAGCGCCAGCCGGTCAGGCCAAAAAGGGTAATCGGCACCAGCATCCACGACATCAGCGCCACGGCGGGAACCGATAAAAACTGAATAAAGAAGGCGAAAGCGAAGGCTTTATTGCGCAGATGCGTCGGCACCCATTCGCTTAAGTAAGTGTCGATGGTCACCAGCTCAATACCGAGACCGATGCCCACCAGAAAGCGGCAGAAGATAACCCCTTCAGCGCTGCTTTGCAGGGCCATCATCAGGGAAAACACGCCGTACCAGGCGAGGGCGAACATAAACGTCAGGCGGCGGCCCAGTTTGTCCGCCAGCGGCGCAAGCAGGCTGGCGCCGAAAAACAGCCCCATAAAGGTGGACGAGGCAAAGGCGGCCTGGTCTGAAATCCCGAAAATACCCTGTTCGCCGGTATGGAAAATATTCTCTGCCAGCAGCCCGGTACTGATATAACCGGTCTGAAAAAGATCGTAGAGTTCGAAGAAACCGCCCAGCGCCAGAAGGGTG
The DNA here is from genome assembly GCF_051209435.1 of Klebsiella sp. HN106. NCBI lineage: Bacteria > Pseudomonadati > Pseudomonadota > Gammaproteobacteria > Enterobacterales > Enterobacteriaceae > Klebsiella > Klebsiella sp. HN106. Next base: position 283,514 of record NZ_JBLURD010000001.1, read on the forward strand.
ATAAAAGACCACAGGCCAACGGAGGCGGGCAGCGCATCAATGCGAGCGGTCAGGCTGGAGTGGGAGCGTCCCGGAGAGGCGAACGCGGCGTCGCCCAGGACCTGGGTGGTAGACATATTATTATTTTCCTTAGATGAAATGTTTGCCTGCTAATGTTATTTGATTGTTAATGGTTTTAAATTTTTAATCGCATCGGTGAAAAGGCATTTGCAGAATAAAATAATGTGAATAAGGTTTGGTTGGCGTTGTATGCTGGTTTCTGCGTTTGACCCGCCCAAAGGTTGAAGGAATTCACCATCATGCCGCTAAGTTTTGACCAGAATTTCATTTAGGAAAACGAGAGATTGTTGCGCTGAGGTTATTCATCTACATTCATAGCGAGTACTCCCTCTCAGGAAAAAAATCATGTCCAGAAAGCAAGTTTTGCAAGCGGCGCTGGCGGCGGCGCTTTCGCTGACCATGATGGCGACGCCTGTTTTCGCCAACCCCGGTAACGGCAACGGCGGCGGTAATCATGGTAATAGCGGTAACCATGGGAATAACGGTAACAACGGCAATAGCGGTAAAAACAACGTTGATAAGGGCAACAAGGGTCATAAAGAAGGAAACCCGGGGCAGAGAAAAAATTACGGTAAACCCGACCATGTGTCTGCCGATATCAGCTTCTCCAGAGCGCGCTCGCTGGCGGTTAATTACGGCTTAACCGGCTATCAGTCGCTGCCGCCGGGAATCGCCAAAAATCTGGCTCGCGGAAAACCTCTGCCGCCGGGGATTGCCAAAAAAGCGGTTCCGGCATCGATGCTTAACGAACTGCCGTACTATCCTGGCTATGAATGGCGCGTGGTGGGCCAGGATTTGGTGCTAATCGCGCTGAGTACGGCGATCGTGACATCGATAATTAATGGCGTCTTTGATTAGTCAATTAACCCCGGTTCGCGCCGGGGTTAAGGTTATCGTGGCGGGAGTTGCGCATTAAGGTCATTCTAAACAAATCGTCACTAAAGCGAGATTTTAACTTTACTCGAATAATTGAATGACTATAATGAGCACAAATTCACACAGGAGAAATATGTTGGACAGTCACCCTTACTTAAACATCAAGGCAAGCTGACGCTATTTTTTCTGCGCTGCTTGCCAACCGGCGGGCAGCAATCTCCTCATCCAGACGATTGCATCCCATAAAAAATAACGCAGCATGGCTGCGAGGATAATCGTCATGTTCATGTTTAAAAATACATTATTCCCTCCACCGTCAACACGACGTTAATCGCCTTCCGGGCGACAATTTGTCGTGTGCTTAATAAAGCACATAGTTAATTCTTCCAGCAAAAATGGAGGAAACTATGTTGATGTTTCCTTATATCGCAAATTTACTCGCCGCGATGCTGTTGGGCGCGCTGATTGGCGCTGAAAGACAGTGGCGTCAGCGTATGGCCGGCCTGCGCACCAACTCGCTGGTCGCCACCGGCGCGGCGGTTTTTATTCTGAGCTCCATTTCAACATCGCCGGACAGCCCCGGACGTATTGCCGCGCAGGTGGTATCCGGAATTGGTTTTCTCGGCGCCGGCGTCATCATGCGTGAAGGCATGAACGTGCGCGGCCTGAATACCGCCGCAACCCTGTGGTGCTCTGCGGCGATTGGTGTACTCTGCGGTTTAGGCCAGTTCTGGCAAGCAGCGGCGGCAACGCTGATAATCCTCTGCGCCAATATTCTACTGCGCGAAGCGGCGCAGAGAATTAATCAGATCCCCGGCGCGACAGAAGAAGAGAAATGCTACGTTCTGAATATTGTCTGTCAAAGCGAATATGAAAACGCGATTCGTCAGCTATTGCTTAATATCAGTAAAGAGATGACGCTCAGCCTTCAGGGACTGGTGTCGACAGCAGCAAAAGAACAAGGGCATAAAGAAATCCGCATCGAACTGGTGGGAAATACCGACTGTCGAAAAGCGCGAGATCTCATTATGACAAGAATTGGCGGGGACGAAAAGATTACGTCAGTCCGCTGGTGCGTCGAGGGGAGTTAACCTCGTGACTATTTCACTCTGACAATCATTTGTCTAAGGAGGGAATGATGGATATTCCCAGGCGATTAAAGTAATAAGCGTTTAATAACGTAAAAATGAATTATGCATAAGTCATTTATGCAGGGATAACGACGTCTTAAATTTGAGGATTAATCATGACTGACATGAAAATAGAAAACCGGAAAATAAACCGGTCTGCGTCAGAAAATGATAAGCAGCATAAAAAAAGCTTCGCCATTGAAACCGAGGCATTTAACAGTCCGGATCATACGCTGGCGCGGTTAAACAGCAGTCGCCACGGGCTCACCACCGAAGATGCCCTTGAACGACTGGATGAATACGGCCGCAATGAAGTGGCGCATGAGCAGGCGCCGCCGGCGTTGATCCAGCTTTTGCAGGCATTCAATAACCCGTTTATCTATGTCCTGATGGCGCTGGCCGCCGTCAGCTTCGTGACCGATTACTGGCTACCGCTGCGTAACGGCGAAGAGACCGATCTGACCGGGATCATCATTATCGTCACGATGGTTAGCCTGAGCGGGTTATTGCGTTTCTGGCAGGAGTTTCGCACCAACAAAGCGGCGCAGGCGCTGAAATCCATGGTCCGCACCACGGCGACGGTGCTGCGTCGCGGTCCCGGGAATATGGGGCCGGTGCAGGAAGAAATTGCCATTGAGGAGCTGGTGCCCGGGGATATCATCTTCCTGGCGGCGGGGGATCTGGTTCCGGCAGACGTCCGCCTGCTGGAATCCCGGGACCTGTTTGTCAGCCAGTCGATACTCAGCGGCGAGTCGCTGCCGGTTGAAAAGTATGACGTTCTGGCCAGCGTTTCCGGTAAAGGATGCGACAGGCTTCCCGAGCCGAACAAAGATAAAAGCCTGCTGGAGATGGGCAATATCTGTCTGATGGGCACTAACGTGACCAGCGGCAGGGCGCAGGCGGTGGTGGTGGCCACTGGAAACCGTACCTGGTTTGGTTCGCTGGCGAAATCCATCGTCGGCACGCGTACCCAGACGGCGTTCGACCGCGGGGTAAACAGCGTCAGCTGGCTGCTGATCCGCTTTATGCTGGTGATGGTACCGATTGTGCTGCTGATTAACGGCTTCAGCAAAGGTGATTGGGTTGAAGCCTCGCTGTTTGCCCTGGCGGTAGCGGTTGGCCTGACGCCGGAAATGCTGCCGATGATCGTCAGCTCCAACCTGGCGAAAGGCGCTATCGCCATGTCGCGGCGCAAAGTGATCGTCAAGCGGCTGAACGCCATCCAGAACTTTGGCGCTATGGACGTGCTGTGTACCGATAAAACCGGTACGTTAACTCAGGACAATATCATCCTTGAGCATCACCTTGATGTCAGCGGTCATGAGAGCGACCGGGTGCTGACGCTGGCCTGGCTTAACAGTAGCAGCCAGAGCGGGGCGCGCAACCTGATGGACCGGGCGGTGCTGCGCTTTGGCGAGGGGCGGATTGCGCCAGCGACCAAAGAGCGTTTTGTCAAACTTGATGAACTGCCGTTTGATTTTGTCCGCCGTCGGGTCTCGGTGTCGGTGGAAGATGTCCGCCACGGTGACAAAAGCCTGATCTGCAAAGGCGCGGTCGAAGAGATGCTGATGGTCGCCACGCATCTTCGTGAAGGCGATAACGTTGTGGCGCTGGATGAAACCCGACGCGATCTGCTGTTAGCCAAAACGAAGGACTATAACGCCCAGGGCTTCCGCGTGCTACTGGTCGCAACCCGCAAGCTGGATGACTCCGCGCTGACCACGCCGCTATGCACCGCCGATGAGCAGGGATTGACGGTTGAAGGGATGCTGACTTTCCTCGATCCGCCGAAAGAGAGCGCGGGAAAAGCCATTACCGCGCTGCGCGATAACGGCGTGGCGGTGAAAGTGCTGACCGGCGATAACCCGGTGGTTACGGCGCGTATTTGCCTGGAAGTGGGCATCGATGCCCACGGTATTCTGACCGGCGCCCAGATTGAAGCGATGACGGATCGCGACCTGGAGCGAGAAGTGGAAACGCGCTCGGTATTCGCGAAGCTGACGCCGCTGCAGAAGTCGCGCATCCTGAAAACACTGCAGAAAAACGGCCACACCGTCGGCTTTCTCGGCGACGGCATCAACGATGCGCCAGCCCTGCGCGATGCGGACGTCGGCATTTCGGTTGACAGCGCGGCGGATATCGCCAAAGAGGCATCGGATATCATCCTGCTGGAAAAGGATCTGATGGTGCTGGAAGAAGGGGTGATCAAAGGACGTGAGACGTTCGGCAATATCATTAAGTACCTGAATATGACCGCCAGTTCTAACTTCGGCAACGTCTTCTCGGTACTGGTGGCCAGCGCGTTTATTCCGTTCCTGCCGATGCTGGCGATTCATCTGCTGATTCAGAACCTGATGTACGATCTCTCCCAGCTCTCGCTGCCGTGGGACAAAATGGACAAAGAGTTTCTGCGCAAGCCGCGCAAGTGGGATGCGAAGAATATCGGCCGTTTTATGCTGTGGATTGGCCCAACCTCGTCCATTTTTGATATCACCACCTTCGCGCTGATGTGGTACGTGTTTGCAGCAAATCACGTCGAAGCCCAGGCGCTGTTCCAGTCCGGGTGGTTTATTGAAGGACTGCTGTCGCAAACGCTGGTGGTGCATATGCTGAGAACGCAGAAAATTCCGTTTATCCAGAGCCGGGCGACCTTGCCGGTGCTGCTCACCACCGCGGTGATTATGGCTATCGGGATCTACATTCCGTTCTCGCCGCTGGGAGCGATGGTCGGACTGGAGCCGCTACCGCTGAGCTACTTCCCATGGCTGGTCGCGACGCTGCTCAGCTATTGCCTGGTAGCGCAGGGCATGAAGCGTTTCTATATCAAACGTTTCGGTCAGTGGTTCTGATGATAAGGAGGCGCAGAGATGAATCGTTCTCCGGACACCATCATCGCGCTGATATTTTTCCTGATGGGTTTGCTGGTGCTGCTGTTGGCAATCTGGCAAATCCTGTTCTGAAAGGGGGCGCGATGCGCAGAGGATCGCTGGATAAAGTCTTTATTCAGGTGGCGATTATTGCGGCCATCATTATTCTGCTGACAATCTGGATTAGATAAGAGGATCCCGGGCCACTGGCCCGGGATGTGCATTTCTGCCGGTAAAGATGTTACAGATCGAAGCGGTCGAGGTTCATCACTTTGGTCCATGCGGCGACAAAGTCACTAACGAACTTTTGCCGCGCATCGCTGCAGGCATACACTTCTGCCAGCGCACGCAGGACGGAGTTAGATCCAAAGACCAGGTCAACGCGGGTCGCGGTGTATTTCTCTTCGCCGCTCTTACGGTCGCGACCGATAAACAGCTCAGCGTGCTCATCAGCGGCTTTCCAGACGGTGCCCATATCGAGCAGATTGACGAAGAAATCATTGCTCAATACGCCCACGCGGTCGGTAAACACGCCGTGACGGCTGCCGTCGAAGTTAGCGCCCAGCACGCGCAGGCCACCCACCAGTACCGTCATTTCCGGCGCCGTCAGCGTTAACTGCTGCGCCTTATCAATCAGCAGCGTTTCGGTGGAAATGCCGCCGCCAATGCGGCGATAGTTGCGGAAACCATCGGCCAGCGGCTGCAGCAGATCCATCGCTTCGACATCGGTCTGATCCTGGCGCGCATCGACGCGGCCAGGAGCAAAGGGGACGCTAACCTGAACGCCCGCCGCAGCGGCAGCCTGCTCAATGCCCACTACGCCAGCCAGAACGATGATATCGGCCAGCGAAGCTTTACCGGACGCCTGCTGAATCGCCTGCAGGGTCGGCAGCACGCGGGTTGCGATAGCGTTCACCGGCCAGGCATTCTGCGGTTCCAGCGCCAGACGTGCGCCGTTGGCGCCGCCGCGTTTATCGCCACCGCGGAAGGTGGAAGCCGACGCCCAGGCCACGGAAACCAGCTCGCTGACCGACAGACCAGCATCGGCAATAGCGGTTTTCAGCGCGGCGATGTCTTCTGCGCCCGGATTGTGGATCGCTGCCGGTAACGGGTCTTGCCAGATCAAATCTTCTTTCGGTACTTCCGGACCCATATAGCGGGATTTCGGCCCCATATCGCGATGGATCAGTTTAAACCACGCGCGGGCGAAAGCCTCGTTAAAGGCCTGCGGATCGTTAAGGAAGCGACGGCAAATTTTATCGAATTCCGGGTCAAAGCGCAGCGTCAGGTCAGTCACCAGCATGGTCGGCTTACGTTTTATCTCTGGATTAAAAGGATCAGGGATAATTTCGGGGCCGTCTTTCGCTTCGAACTGAATCGCGCCTGCCGGGCTACGGGTTTGTACCCATTCATATTTGTACAGGTTTTCTAAGAAGTAGTTGCTCCACTGAGTCGGCGTTTGCGTCCAGACAACCTCAAGACCAGAGGTGATGGCATCCGCGCCTGCGCCGCTATTGTAGCTGTTCGCCCAACCGAGACCCTGCGCTTCAATCGGCGCCGCTTCCGGCTCTGCGCCTACGTGGGTGGTCACCGCAGCACCGTGCGTTTTACCCAGCGTATGGCCACCGGCGATCAGCGCGACGATCTCTTCATCATTCATCGCCATATTACCGAAGGTAGCGCGAATCGCTGCGGCTGCGGAGAGCGGGTCGCCGCTGGCGTTGGGGCCTTCCGGGTTAACGTAAATCAGACCCATTTCAGTGGCGCCAATGGCCTGCTGATTCAGGCTTTCCGGATGGCGGTGAGCCAGCCATTCGGTTTCATTACCCCAGTCAACATCCAGATCCGGTTCCCAAACGTCTTCGCGGCCGGCCCCGAAGCCAAAAGTACGGAAGCCGGAATTTTCCAGCGCCACGTTGCCCGCCAGCATATAGAGGTCGGCCCAGGAGATTTTCTGACCGTATTTCTGTTTTATCGGCCACAGCAGGCGACGGGCCTTATCGAGGCTGACGTTATCCGGCCAGGAGTTGAGCGGAGCGAAACGCTGCTGACCGCGTCCGGCGCCGCCGCGACCGTCAACGGTGCGGTAGGTACCGGCGCCGTGCCATGCCATACGAATAAACAGCCCGATATAGCTGCCCCAGTCCGCTGGCCACCACTCCTGCGAGTCATTGAGCAGGGCATGCAGGTCGGCTTTCAGCGCTGAATAGTCGAGCTTTTTAAACTCTTCCCGATAGTTAAAGTTCTCCCCCAGCGGGTTAGAGCGATTGGAGTGCTGGTTCAGCAAATCGACGCGTAGCTGATTGGGCCACCAGTCGCGGTTGCCGGTACCACCGCCCGCGCTCTGCGTTGGCGTTGGCGTTTCGGCGTGAAAAGGGCATTTCCCTGCGGATGGGGTGTTCGATGGATCGTTTGACGTGCTCATATCAGGCTCCGTTTGCTTTTGTGAATGCCATTACGATATACACTGCTTCGAGTAAACGATATGTGAATAAAACTACGGATTTAATAGATAATTCCGTTCAATTGCTCTTGTAAAAACCGAACATATGTCATTGTTGAATGATTAGTTTTCGGTATTAACGCGAACACAATAATAGGAACCTCAGGGTAAAGGAATCGTTAAAACCGCTTCAGCGCCGGGGAAGACGCATTGTTTGCGTTACGACAATTTTCATGCGTAAAAAAGCTTAGCGCTGCCAGTATAAAGGCGTACCAAAAACGTCGACAAAATAGTCAATTACCGTCCGTACGTTTAGCGAAGGGTGGCGAGCGTGAGGATAAATCGCCGACACTGGCGAAGGCGTGCTGCTAATCGCGGCGGTGAAATGAGGCATCAAATGAATCAGTCTTCCCGCGCCAATGGCTTCGTTGACCATCCAGTCGGGAAAAAGTACTACCCCCATGCCGCCCAGCGCGGCGGTCAGCAACGCATCGGCGTTATTGGATGCCAGCTGCGGGGTTTGCGGATAGTGAACCCATTCGCCTTCCGCGAGGCGAAATAACCAGCGGTTAGGCCCGTTTGAACCGCTGTACACCAGCGTACTGTGCTGGCGAAGATCTTCCGGCCGCTGCGGAACAACGCGACGCTGCAGATAGCGCGGGGCGGCAACCAGATAGTGATGCTGCATCCCCAGCACTCTGGCATGAACGCTGGAGTCGGGCAGGCTACCGATGCGGAAAATAACATCGGTCGCCTCCCGATGCGGATCGATAAAATCATCGGTCAGCGCCAGCTCAATTTGCATTTGTGGATAACGTTCGCTCAGACCCGGTAGCCATGGCGCAATATGGCGCTGGCCAAAGTAGACCGGGGCGTTGATTCGCACCAGCCCCCCAGGCTCAAGGCTCCGATCCTGCAGGTCGCGTCTGGCGGCGCTGAACTGTTCGCTGATGCCTCTGGCATGTTCGGCAAAAAGACGTCCGGCTTCGGTGGGCACCACTGCGCGGGTATTACGATAAAACAGCTGTTGGCCGAGGGAGTCTTCAAGCTGATGAATGACGCGCGACACCATGGACGGGGAAACGCCTTCCCGTCGCGCCACCACGGAAAAGCTCTGGCTGTCGTACACGGCGATGAACAGCTGTAGCGCCCGAAAATTCACATTACCCGCATCGCTCATTTATGCAATATCCGCAAAAGTGTTTCCCTGATTGTACCGTTTTTCACACTACTTCGCTGTTTTATGCTCTGCCGCCTGATTAATAAGCGGAATTTAATGATGCAGTTATTACTGATTTTTCTGGTGATTGCCGGCGGCATGGGTCTGTCCGTCGAAGCCGGGCTACTGGGACCGCTGGCCGGTCAGGTAGGGGATTTATGGGCGACGTTCAGTATATTTGGCGTCGGGAGCGCCCTCACGTTTTTGCTGATGCTGCTGTTTGGCCCGCGCCAGAGCCCCTCATTTTTCTCTTTACCCGGCTGGCAGCTCACCGGAGGCGTGCTGGGACCCATTTACGTCGTCATTTTAACCGTTGCCGTACCGGTGATCGGTATCGCTATGACCATGATCGGCATTCTTGCCGGCCAGGTCTGTAAAAGCCTGCTGATCGACCATTACGGTCTGTTCGGTTCGCCAAAACGTAAAATCGATGGGCGGCGGCTTATTGCTCTGCTGTTAATCGTTGTCGCCCTGGTTCTGATTGCCACAAGCTGAGGTTGTAAAAAATGAGTAGCATAATGATTTTGTTGGCGCTGGTCGGCGGCGCGATGCTGAGTATGCAGGCGGCGATCAACGGCCGTTTAGGCAGTCAGGTTGGCGTGTTTCGTAGCGCATTTCTCACCTTCGCCGTGGGAGGATTGATCACCGCGCTGCTGATTTTGTATTTCGAGCCTCACCAGACGATGACGCTGCTCGATGTGCCGAAATGGCAGCTGCTGGGGGCGTTTTGCGGTGTACCCTATATCGTGATTATGGTGCTGGCGGTTCAGCGTATCGGCACCGCGACGGCCACGGTAGCGGTGATTTTTGGCCAACTGGCCATGAGCCTGCTGATTGATAATTTCGGCTGGCTGGGAAATGACGCCATCGCTTTCTCCCCGGGCAGGCTGGGGGCGATCGTCTGTCTGGGGCTGGCGTTGTTCTTTATTTATCGCTCCAGTTCAGTAGCCGCAGCGGAAGATAAGCAGTAGAGAGACATCTGTTTTGCCCGGTAGCGATACGCTACCGGGCGCCCCCTGTCAGCCAGACGTCGGCCGTTATCAGCTGCGAATACATTTTCGCTTCGGGCATCATCGACAGTAGACCGGCCATCAGCATTTCTCCTGCCTCATGAAGCGCGCTAAGCGGCATTTCCGGCAGACTTTCAAGAATAAACCACATCCGCGGACTCTCTACGCTCAGGCGAGTGCGTACTCCCTGTCGCCAGTTCCAGCGTCGGCAGGTCACCCCTGCGTCATCGCACCAGACCACTTCACCCGCGTCGGGGTTTTCGAAGACGATCTTTCCCTCTTTGACGGTATCGAACGGCTCGCTGCCGTCGGCGATCCTCAGTTGCGGGACGCCAACGTAAGCCGCCAGGTTTTCCCCACCGACCGGCACGGCGTAGCGCAGGCTCACCGCATTATAGAGATCGACGATCGGATCGAGCGCTGCCATTTCGCCATCGCGCAGCACCCGCCTGCGCAAGGCTTCCGCCGAGCAGGGCGTGCGCTTAGGCTTTGCGCCAAAGGCGCGGAATACCTCGTTCCAGGCCTGCAAATGTGCTTCCGCCCACTGCGGCTCACCGGCGATAACCGCACGGCAGGCGGAGCGGAGCGCTTCAGCGCCAACCTGCGGCGCGCGTACGGGAGCAGAGATAACATCAATGCTCAGGGCGCGAAAGCCGGGAGCCAGCGCCGATACCTGTGGGCTGATTGACGGTAATACGTTATTCATTGGATAATCCTTTAACGACTATTTTAAAGCATGATATCGACCGATGACCAAAAAAGTCAATATAACGACCGGGGCGGGTGCTGATGCCGCCAGCATCAATGAAGCCGTTGCGGCGCGCATTAAGCGCTATCGGGCGGAAAAGAAGATCTCCCTCGACGAGCTATCAAAGCGCGCGGGCGTCAGCAAAGGGATGCTGGTAGACATTGAAGCCTGCCGGGCTAACCCGAGCATTGCGCTGTTATGCCGTCTGGCGTCAACCATGGGCGTTGCGGTGGCCGATTTCGTCAATGTTGCCTCCGCGCCGCCGGTAAAGGCGATCGCCGCAGGCGATATCCCCACGCTGTGGCAGGGTGAACAGGGCGGCCACGCGCGACTGCTGGCCGGAACCAGCGGTCCAGATATGGTGGAACTCTGGCAGTGGAGTCTTTATCCGGGCGAAATTTTTACTTCTCCGGGCCACGGAGAAGGGACCACGGAGCTGCTTTTTGTGACCGAGGGTGCCCTGACATTAACGGTGAACGACAGCCTCTATTTGATTCCCGCCGGTGATTCAGCCGTCGCGCGTACCGACGCCCCGCATAGCTACGCTAACGCCGGCGAAACGGTGACGCGATTCACCATGACGGTCAGTGAAAAAGCGCGCTAGCCATTCGCCTCCGTCGATCTTACGATGGAGGTTATTTCAGTGACAGTGTCACTTTAAATCTCTAACATGCTGATACATTTCTGCCAAATCATTAGCAACCTTTCGGTAGGGCTCCCGCTGCGATAACGCTATTCTTCCCCGCTTTTCCTTTTTCAGGCCCTTTGTAACCCAGGTAAATGCCCGCTAATGTCCCTTATGAGAGATGAAATTCGCGACCATTCAGCGGAAGAGATGCTATTTATCCGCCGTGCCGTCATTGCGTTTCTACTGGTGGTGGTCTGCTTTGCTGTCCTGATTGTTAACCTCTACCGCCTGCAGGTAGAGCAGCACGACTTTTATCAGACCCGTTCAAACCAGAACGACATTAAAATGCTGCCCATCGCGCCGAGCCGCGGGCTGATTTTCGACCGCAACGGCATCCCGCTGGTACAAAATATTACCCTCTACCGTTTGCAGGTGATCCCGAGTAAAATCGCCGATATGACGGCGCTGCTGCAGCAGCTGACGCCGATTGTTGATTTAACCCCGCAGGATATCGCCGACTTCCGCGACGATATGCACCACACCAGCCGCTACAAAGAGGTGACCTTAAAATCGGACCTGAGCGATGTTGAGGTGGCGCGTTTTGCCGTCAATGAGTTCCATTTTCCCGGCGTTACCGTAGAGAGCTACCAGCAGCGCGCTTATCCCTACGGCGCCGAGCTGGCGCACGTAGTTGGCTATGTCTCGAAGATCAACGACAGCGATTTGCAAAAGCTGGCCAAAGCCGGCGAAGAAGAGAACTACGCCGCCGACCATAATATCGGTAAGCAGGGCATCGAAGGCTACTATGAGAAAGCGCTGCACGGCACCACCGGTTATCAGGAAGTTGAGGTGGATAACCACGGGCGGGTGGTGCGTCTGCTAAAAGAGGTGCCGCCGGTGGCCGGGAAGAACATTTACCTGACGCTGGATTTGCATCTGCAGCAGTATATCGAGTCGGTGCTGAAGGGGCAGCGCGCGGCGGTGGTCGCCGTCGATCCGCGCGACGGCGGCGTGCTGGCGATGGTTTCCAGCCCCAGCTATGACCCGAATCCCTTTGTCAGAGGCATTGGCTACCAGGCCTATCGTTCGCTGCTCGAAAACCCCGACCGTCCGCTGATTAACCGTGTCACCCAGGGGCTCTATCCGCCCGCGTCGACGGTGAAGCCCTACATGGCGCTGTCGGCGCTATCGGCGGGCGTAATCACGCCAACCACCTCCTTCTTCGGCGCGCCGACGTGGACGCTGCCGGGAACCCAGCGCCGCTACCGCGACTGGCTGAAGAGCGGCCACGGCATGCTTAACGTCACCAAAGCGATCGAAGAGTCGGCGGATACGTTTTTCTATCAGGTGGCGTTTGAGATGGGGATCGACCGTATTCACGAGTGGCTGAGCAAGTTCGGTTACGGTCAGTCTACCGGTATCGATCTTAACGAAGAGTATGCCGGGGTGCTACCGAGCCGGGAGTGGAAACAGCGGGTGCATAAAAAACCGTGGTATCAGGGGGATACCATTTCCGTGGGCATCGGCCAGGGCTACTGGATTGCCACGCCGATCCAGATGGTTAAAGCGCTGACGACCCTGATAAATAACGGCAAAGTGCAAAATCCGCATCTGCTTTACTCCATGAAGCAGGGGAATAGGGTCGAGCGCTATCAGCCACCGCAGAATCTGCCGCAGATTGGCGATCCGCATTCGCCATACTGGGACGTGGTACGCAACGGTATGTACGGCATGGCGAACCTGCCAAACGGCACCGGGTATAAGCTGTTCCATACCGCGCCGTACCAGATCGCGGCAAAATCGGGGACGTCCCAGGTCTTCAGCCTGAAGGAGAATCAGACCTACAACGCGAAGATGATCCCGGTGCGCCTGCGCGACCATATCTTCTACACCCTGTTTGCGCCGTATCAGCATCCGAAGGTGGCGATGGCGCTGATTCTGGAGAACGGCGGCGGCGATGGCGTAGTGGCAGGACCGACGGCACGCGCCATCCTCGACCATATCTTTGACCCGGCAAACGCGCCGGCTGAACAGGGTGCTGCGGCTGCGGTGCCGCAGGTGGAGAGCGCGGACGCGCAATAGACGTTATTCGCCCGGAGCATAAGCGTTAGCGGATTGGTTATTTGCCGCCGCTGGCGCTTTTGCTCATAGTAGGACTCTGTGTTGTTGTGAAAAAAGGCCCTCCGATGTCGTTAAGCCGAAATACGCTTCTCATTGTGCAGACCGGCACCCCGCCGGATGAAATCGCCTCCGACCACGGCGATCTTCCCTCCTGGTTTGCTCATTTACTGGCGCCGTGGCGCAATAAAATCAGCGTGGCGCGAGTGTTTGCCGGGGAGACGCTTCCCGCGCCGGATAACGCGACCGTCGCGGTGATTACCGGCTCATGGGATATGGTGACCGAACGCCTGCCGTGGAGCGAAATGACCGCGGCCTGGATCCGCGAGGCAATGGCAATAGAGATGCCGCTGTTCGGCGTCTGCTACGGGCATCAGCTGATGGCGCATGCGCTGGGCGGCGAGGTGGATTACCATCCTGCCGGGCGCGAGGCCGGAAGCAAAACCATTTCGCTGTCAGAAAGCGGGCGGGCGGATCGTCTTCTGGCCGATCATCCGGCGCCGTTCAGCGCGCATCTTACCCATATGCAAACGGTCACCCGATTACCGCCGGGGGCGACGGTGCTGGCCTCGTCGCAGCACGATCCGCACCAGATTGTGCGCTACGGCGCCCATGCCGTCTCCACCCAGTTCCACCCGGAAATCACGCCGGCGATTGCCCGCTCGCTGATCGCGTACCGTCAGGCGGCACTGCGCAACGAGGGTATTGACCCGGATAAGCTGAGCCTTGAGGTTGAGGAAAGCCCGGTGGCCTCGGCGATTTTGACCCGCTTTGTTGCCGGCTATCTGCCGCCGGATCGGGAAACGGCGTAACGTTAGCGCTGGTTTTCCTCAAGCCAGGCCGCTGTTTCTCGCAGGATTTCATCTGAAAACGCCGAATCAGCGGTCATTCGCGCCAGAATCAACGCCCCGACCATGGCAGACCAGTTGCCAATCGCCGCACGACGGCTCTTTTCCGGGTTTTTCTCATTAATCGCTTCGCTGAGATAAGCTATCTGCTGCTGCAGTCGCGCGGTCATTTCATCGCGTGCGGATTCAGACTGGCGGATGGTCTCCGCCGCCAGCGCTGCCAGCGGGCAACCGCTGGCAAAATTATCCCGGTGCTCGGGTGAGAGATAACGTGCGATAAGCGATTCGACGTCGTTATCCGCCGCTTCGCTCTCTATCTTCAGTTCAGCAAGGGTTTGTGCGATCAGGTCATCCTTCGATTTAAAGTAGCCGTAAAATCCGCCGTGGGTCAGACCGGCTGATTTCATAATATCGGTGACCGTGACCGCGTCAAAACCGCGCTCACGAAACAACCGGCCGGCGGCGGTCAGGATTGTCTGCTTATTCTCTTCAACCTGTTTTCTGCTCACTCTCATGGCGCGTTCCTGCGATAAATTATTTATGATGACCATCATATAACAATATTTACAGCTTACCCAGCTCGTGCCATTATACATGACGACCATCATGTATAATTCAGGAGTGTCGTTATGAGTAGTCAATCAGCAGTACTGGTGACCGGGGCATCGACAGGTATTGGCGCAGTCTATGCCGAACGTTTTGCTCGCCGCGGTCATGACCTGGTGCTCGTTGCGCGTCATCTCGAGCGGCTGACGGCGCTGGCCGAGCGGCTGCGCGGTGAAACCGGCGTTCAGGTCGACATCCTGCAGGCCGACTTAACTCAGGATAGCGACATTACCGCCGTCGAGCAGCGACTGCGGGAAGACGCACAAATTGGGATTCTGATTAACAATGCCGGCACGTCGATACCCGGCGATTTTCTTAACCAGAGCAGCGCCGATATCACTCGGCTGATTACCCTCAACGTTACTGCCGTGACCCGCCTGGCAAACGCTATCGCACCGCGTCTGACCCGGGTCGGAGCAGGGGCCATCGTCAATATTGCATCGGTGGTTGGGCTGGGCCCGGAAATGGGCCTGACCGTATATGGCGCGACAAAAGCGTTTGTGCTGTTTCTTTCGCAGGGGCTCGACGTTGAGCTAAGCGCGAAGGGCGTATACGTGCAGGCGGTACTGCCTGCGGCCACCCGTACCGAAATCTGGCAGCATAGCGGTAAAGATGTCAACGCCATTCCCGGAGTTATGGAGGTGGAGAAACTGGTAGATGCCGCCCTGGTCGGTTTTGACCGCCGCGAATTGGTCACCATACCGCCGCTGCAGGACGAAACGCAGTGGCAAATGCTTAACGCGATGCGTCAGGCTATGCTGCCCGCTTTCGTGCAATCTGAGCCAGCGGCACGTTATCTCGCCTGATCGTTTGTTTGTCTCACCGTGTATCGGAAAGGAGAGTCGATACCCGGTGCGACAACATCGCGCCATCGCACGTCCGGCGCAGATATAACGCCTCCGGGGAAAGCGCCCGAAGTGGCAGAATTTCCCGGAGGCGATGCTGCGCATCTGTCCGGGCTATGCGTCCTCAGCAGTCTGCGGGGCTGTAGCCCGGGCAGACGCCTTGCGCCGCCCCCGGGAAATTACGTGACAACGTCACAAGATCAGGGCGAAACCCAATAAAAAAGCCGATAAGGTAAGTTATCGGCTTTCGTGGTCAATGCGAAAAGCTTACTGCGCCAGCAGCTCCTGGGCGGTACGATCGACCAGGCTCAGGAGCACCTTCACGTCATCTAACGTGACGATCGGGTTCAGCAAGGTCAGCTTCAGGCAGGTAACGCCGTTGTGCTCGGTCACCCCGACGTTAGCGCGGCCGGAAGCCAGCAGCGCATCGCCAACCCGCTGGTTGAGCAGGGCGATGGCGGCGTCGTCGCTGCCCGCCATCTGCTGAGGACGGGAACGGAACAGCACGCTCGCCAGCTGCGGCTGCATCACCAGTTCCAGCGTCGGCTGCGTTTCGACATAATCCGCTACGTTCAGCGCCATCGTCACGCCGTGATCGATGATTTCCGCGTACTGCTTCTGGCCCAGCGCCTCAAGACCCATCCACAGCTTCAGCGCGTCGAAGCGGCGGGTGGTCTGCAGCGATTTGGACACCAGGTTCGGTACGCCATGCTCTTCATCGAACTCAGAGTTCAGATAGGCCGCCTGATAGCGCATCAGCTCGTAGTGACGGGCTTCTTTTAACAGAAACGCGCCGCAGCTGATGGTCTGGAAGAACTGCTTATGGAAATCCAGAGTGATGGAATCCACTAAGTCAATGCCGTCCAGACGATCGCGATACTTCTCAGACATCAGCAGCGCGCCGCCCCAGGCTGCGTCAACGTGCAGCCAGATCTGATGCTCTGCCGCGACAGCCGCGATTTCTCGCAGCGGGTCAATGGCCCCCGCGTCGGTAGTGCCAGCGGTAGCGACAATCGCCATAATCTGCTCGCCGTTAGCCTGAGCCTCGGCGATTTTCGCTTTCAGGTCCGCCACGTCCATCCGCGCGAATTGGTCGGTTTTCACCAGCGTCACGGAACGGTAGCCGAGGCCCATCAGCGCCATGTTCTTCTGCACCGAGAAGTGGGCATTTTCAGAACACAGTACTTTGTAGCGACGAACATCGCCCGGCAGACCATCCTGCTGGATGGAGTGGCCCTGGCGGGCAAAGAAGGCATCGCGCGCCAGCATCAGCCCCATCATGTTGCTCTGGGTACCGCCGCTGGTGAACACGCCCGCATCGCCAGCGCCGTAGCCGACCTGCGCACGCAGCCATTCAATCAGCTTGATCTCAATGATGGTGGCTGACGGGCTTTGATCCCAGGAATCCATGCTCTGGTTGGTGGCGTTAATCAGCACTTCCGCCGCCTGGCTAATCACCAGGCTCGGGCAGTGTAGATGCGCCACGCACTGCGGGTGATGTACCGACAGGCTGTCTTTCAGGAAGTACTCGATCGCACGTTCAATCGCCGCCTGGTTGCCCAGACCCTGTTCGTTGAAATCAAGGGTGATGCGCTCACGCAGTTCGTCAACGCTTTTCCCCTGATACATTTCAGGCTGCTGCAACCACTGCGCGACAGCCTGGCTGGTCTGGGCGATCGCTTGCTGATAGGCATCAATACTCTGTGCGGAACCAGCAAGAATCGGATTCAACTTGGACATTGCGGTCACTTACTCCACTCAGACCGGTTTTACGCCGGCGGCCAGCAGGGCCTGTTCAAATTTGTCGAAGAAAATTTCCAGCTCAGCGTTGCTGATCAGCAGGGACGGCAGCAGACGCAGCACGCAGCCGTGGCGACCGCCGCGCTCGAGGATCACGCCCGCTTCGAAGCATTTCTTCTGCAGCAGGGCGGAGAGTTCGCCGTCCGCCGGGTAGCAGCCCATGTGATCCGGCGCTTCGTTCGGTTTAACGATCTCAATACCGATCATCAGGCCCAGACCGCGAACGTGGCCAATCACCGGATAGCGTTTCTGCATCTCGGCCAGCTTGCCCTTCAGCCATTCGCCCTGAGCGGCGGTTTTATCCGCAATGTTATTGTCTTTCAGGTGGCGCAGGGTGGTCAGGCCGGTCGCCATCGCCAGCTGGTTGCCGCGGAAGGTGCCGGTGTGGTGACCCGGTTCCCAGGCGTCGAACTGCTTTTTGATACCGAGAACGGCCAGCGGCAGACCGCCGCCGACGGCTTTCGACATCACGATAATGTCCGGCTCGATGCCCGCGTGTTCGAAGGCGAAGAATTTACCGGTACGCGCAAAGCCCGCCTGAACTTCATCGACGATCAGCAGAATGCCGTGTTCCTGAGTCACTTTACGGATGCGCTGCAGCCACTCGACCGGAGCCGGGTTCACGCCGCCTTCACCCTGAACGGCTTCAAGGATCACCGCCGCCGGTTTACGCACGCCGCTTTCGACGTCGTTAATCAGGTTTTCGAAGTAGTAGGTCAGCGCTTTTACGCCGGCTTCACCGCCGATACCCAGCGGGCAGCGGTACTGGTGCGGGTAAGGCATAAACTGCACTTCCGGCATCATGCCGTTAACCGCCGCTTTGGGCGACAGGTTACCGGTGACGGACAGCGCGCCGTGGGTCATCCCGTGGTAACCGCCGGAGAAGCTGATCACGGAAGTACGGCCGGTGTATTTTTTCGCCAGCTTCAGCGCCGCTTCTACGGCGTCAGCGCCGGAGGGACCGGTGAACTGCAGGCAGTATTCTTTACCTTCGCCCGGCAGCAGGGAAAGCAGGTATTCAGAGAAGCGATCTTTTAACGGAGTGGTGAGATCGAGAGTATGTAACGGCAAGCCGCTGGTAATGACACTTTGGATGCTCTGCAGCACATCAGGGTGGTTGTGACCGAGAGCCAGAGTACCTGCGCCGGCAAGGCAGTCGAGATACTGTTTGTTATCCGCATCGGTCAGCCAGACGCCTTCCGCTTTAGTAATCGCAAGGGGCAGCTTGCGCGGGTAGCTCCTGACATTCGATTCGAATTCAGCCTGACGGGCCAAAAAGGTATCGTTGTTTGCATCTAATAAATCTGCGCCTAAAGTATCAATACGGACTTTATCCGTCATCATATCACTCCCACAACCAGCGTTACGGTTGAGCGCTGGTTGAATAAAATGGTGTAAGAAAATGAATCGCCATGCATTAAAGCGGGCACAATATATGGCTTTTTAGAACCGCGTTCAACGTTTTATTGATTAAGCTATATTTACGTTATTTTTACACTGCAAAATTAACGCATAACGCATTGATAAAAAAGAAGTGTTTTAAAGGATGAAAGACCTTTAAAATTGTAATTATTAGTGAGGGATTCTCGCAATTTTTATTACTGCCGCCTGGCTATTGCTGGCGAAAGATTTCCGCCAGCAATGGTATGACTTAGTGCAGTTCAACCGCATAATTCGTTAAAGGTGTGACTTTTTTCACCAACTTGTTGTTATATAAAAACTGTTCATAAGCTTCATAACGAGGTTTATCCATCGCTGCCGGATCGCTGGCAAACAGAGGAAGAGTTTTCAGCCAGGCCTGCTTGTTCAGCTCCGTGTTAAGTTCAGGATGCGCGTCGGCAAACGCCTGCCAGGTTTCCTGCGGATGAGCGCGAAGGTAAGCAACGCCTTTTTGCAGCGCTTGCAGGAACGTCCTGATTTTCGGCGCGTTGACGTCGTCCCGGTTGGCGACAATCACCAGCTCATCGTAGGCCGGGACGCCGTAATCCTCGACGTTCATCACCTGCGGATCTTTCCCCTGAAGCTGCAGTTCCAGCGCTTCGATATTACGATAGCCGCCAATCACCGCATCGACCTGTCCGGCCAGCAGGGCGCTGGTCAGCTGAAAGTTAACATTGATGAGCTTGATGCTTTTGGGATCGATTTTCGCGTGCTGTGCCATAGTGGCCAGCGTCGCTTGTTCGATTCCGCTTACCGAATACCCCACTTTTTTGCCCTGCAGATCGGCGGGAGATTTGATGCTTTTATCCAGCGCGATCACCGTGTTCAGCGGCGAATTAATCAGCGTGCCGACGCGGACCAGCGGCAGACCTTCATCGGCAAAAAAATGCACCTGCGGCTGGTAGGTAATCGCCAGGTCCGCCTGGCGGGCGGCGACTAATCGCGGCGGCAGCGCCGGGTCGGACGGTGGCACAATTTTAACGTCCAGACCCGCCTCTTTAAAGGCGCCAATCTGTTCAGCCACCACGATCGGCGCGTGGTCGGGATTGATATACCAGTCCAGCACCAGGGTGAGTTTTTCATTGGCCAGCGCCTGACCGCTGAACAGCGCGGCAAGCGTGATACCGGCATAAATACGTTTACGCATGGTTAGTCCTTTTATTTAAGAGCGTCATTCCGGCGTCCAGTTAATCAGCCGGTGTAAAAAAGCATCCACCGCCAGCCACAGCAGGACGGTCAGTAGCACCAGAATAAACAGGGCTGCAAAGCAGATATCGGTTTGCAGACGGGCATTGGCGTTAAGCATGACGTAGCCCAGTCCTTCGGCTGAACCGACCCATTCGCCGATAATCGCCCCGATGGGCGCGACGGCGGCCGCCATCCGCAGACCGGAACCGAGGGCCGGAAGGGCAGCCATCATGCGGACGTGGCGCAGCTGCGCGCCAAAAGAGGCGCCCATGGTGCGCGCGAGGTCAAGATAGTCCTGGTTAACCCGGCGCAGCCCGTCAAAAAACGCCGAGGTGACGGGAAAGAAGATCACCAGCACCGCCATCATAACCTTGGCGCTCATCCCGAAGCCGAACCACAGTACCAGCAGCGGGGCAAGGGCAAAGACCGGGATCGCCTGGCTGGTCAGCACCAACGGCATCAGCCAACGCTGAAGGCGCGGCGAAACAATCATGCACAGCGCCAGTATCACGCCGAGCAGAACGCCGAGCGCGAGACCGCTGAGGATCTCGCTTAATGTGATCAGCGTGTGCCCACCGAGGTAGGCGCGGTTAACCCACAGGGCGCTTGCCACCGCCGAAGGCGAAGGCAGCAGAAAGGCGGGAATGCCGCTGCGGGTCACCAGCCACCAAATCAGGAGCAGGCCGCAGAACACCACGGCGGCGCGAAACAGTTTTGCGCTCATTCGTTAGCCCTTATCAGCTGTTGCAGCAACTCCGCCTGACCGGCTAATAGCGCCGGATCGTCCGGCGCGCGCGGCGGTATGCCGGACAAGCGATGCGTGTCGTCAATCCCGCCGGGGGCCGGGGAAAGGACGAGCAGACGGTGGCTCAGACGGCAGGCTTCCATCGGATCGTGGGTGATCAGTACAACGGTCCGGTTCACCAACAGCCGGGCGGCCAGGGACTGAATACGCGTGCGGGTAATCGTGTCGAGCGCGGAAAAGGGCTCGTCCATCAGCACGATGGGCCGGTCTTCGTAGAGCGTACGCGCCAGCGCCGCACGCTGACGCATGCCGCCGGAGAGAGCGGCCGGGCGGTCATCGGCGCAGTGTTCAAGCCCAACCTGCTGTAGCAGCGTGGTGACGCGCAGGTGATCGATGCGCTCCCCGCGCAGGCGCGCCCCCAGCGAGACGTTGTCGCGCACGCTTAGCCACGGGTAAAGCAGATCTTTTTGCCCCATCCACGCCAGGCGTCCGGCAATCGGCAGGCCATCGCTGGCGCGAACTTCGCCCCCAGAGGCTTTCGCCAGCCCGGAGATGATGCGCAGGAGGCTGGTTTTACCGGCGCCGCTGGCCCCCAGCAGCGAGCTCCACTGGCCGCCGGGAATAGAAAACGTCAAATTGTCGAAGATCGGTCGCAAACCAAAGCGCAGGCTCAGTCCGCGTACTTCGATGCCGGGAGCCATCACGCCTGGCGCTCCGCGAGGACGTTAAGGCCCATTTGCCAGAAGTTAGCCTCCAGGCGCGTAGCGGTCGTGAAAATGGCGCTGAGTTCGGCAAAACGCGCTTCGCCGCCGCGCTGCTGCCAGAGGGTTTCCAGCAGGTTTAAGGCTGCATTGACGCCGTTAAGGTAGCCCTCATCACCGTAGTTGCGGATCCACGAGGCATACGGGTTGGCAGTCAGCCGGGTCGCCGGGTCGTGCAGCAGACCGAGGCCGATTTCCGCATAGCCGGCCACGCAGGGCATCAGCGCCGCCAGTAGATCCAGCGCATCGCCGGCGTGGCCAATGTCCAGTACGTAGCGGGTATAATTTACCGTTTCAGCGGCTTCCTCTTCAGCCGCCATCGTCGCTTCATCCAGCCCCCATCCCGTACAGTAGCCGACGTGCAGCGGCAGTTCGTCGAGAATGGCGTTCATGGACGCGGCGGCAACGCGCATTTCCGCGAGGGTACGCAGCTTGCTCACCAGCAGCGCGTAGCTGCGGGCAAAGTGGATCAGGAACAGGTAGTCCTGCGTCAGATAGCGACGAAAAGCGGGTTCGGGAAGGGTGCCATCGGCAAGCTGGCGCAGGAAGGGATGGGCGACGTAGCGCTGCCAGTCAGCACCGGCCTGCAGGCGCAGACGACCATAAATACCCTGAGTAAATGCGGGAAGAATCACAGGACCTCCTGATAATAGGGAGATCCGGGCGTGCTGAATGAAGTGTGAACAGGCAATGGCGCAAAACTGGCGGAAATGCCGACCCGTCCCTTCGCTGGCATGACCCAGATCAGGTTCAAAGGGTTCGGCTTACGCCATCTCAGCCCTCACGGGACACCCCTCGGTTTGGCACCTGTTATACGACATTCGCTTTTTGATTACAATGCTGTGAACTTGCCGAAAATTGGTGACACTGTCACGTTAAGACACTGCGATAAATGGCCGTTGTGCGTCATTTTGGCCCGGTGGCGGCTGGCGTCTTGCCGGGCGCAGAACGGCCCGATTCTCTTTGGCCGGGCAAGGCGTCAGCCGCCCCCCCGGCAAATATTATTTATGGATTAATGGAAATCGACCCAGCGGGCGCCACTGTCTGCTGAACGTACGCAGTTCTCAACCCAATGCACGCCGAGCGCACCGGCTTTGGCATCCGGGTACCAGAAGTTTTCCAGCAAAGCAGTGTCGCAACGATCGGTAGCATCCATGGCGATGGCGAAGCGGCGGTACAAATTCGACCAGGCCTCAAACAGCCCTTCGGGATGGCCACCGCCGATCCGGTCATCGTGCAGAGCCAGCGGGTCCAGATAGGGCATACCGCGTTCGAGAATGCGCACCGGCTCGCCCTGAATCTCATAGCGCAGCTGATTCGGCTGTTCATCCCACCACTCAAGGCTGGCTTTTTCTCCGACGATACGGACTTTCTGCCCGTGCATTGAGCCGCTGTTGACCGCCGAGCACCACATCGAACCCACGGCGCCGTTGTCGTACTCCATCAGCACATGCGCGTTATCCTCCAGCGGCGCGCGGCTTTTGACAAAGCTCTGGCGGGAGCACATCAGGCGAGTGATATTGAGCTTCGGCGCCATGGTCTCCGCCAGAAACAGCGGGTGAGTGGCGAGATCGCCCAGAACGTAGCTGGGGCCAACAAACTTCGGGTCCACTCGCCAGCGGGTACTGGGGTTTTCCTGCTCCACAGGCTGGTTATGAAAACCGTGGGCGAACTGCATATTGATAATGCGGATCTCGCCCAGCAGCCCCTGCTCAATCATCTGCCGCGCCTGCAGAATCAGCTGATGACCGGCGTAGCCGTAAGTCACGCCGACGATTTTGCGCTGTTTTTCGCTCAGGGCCACCAGCGCATCGGCCTCTTCGCCGGTAAAACAGAGCGGTTTTTCGCAGACCACATGCAATCCGGCCTCCAGCGCTGCGCGGCAAATGGCGTAGTGGGTATTGTTCGGCGTAGCGATGGAAACGGCTTCAATACCGTCCTCCCGCGCGGCCTCTTCGCGAAACAGCGTTTCGTAGTCGGGGTAACAGCGCCCGGCCTCCACGCCCAGCTGCTGGCCAAACTCACGCCCGCGCTGAGCGTCAATATCGAAGGCCCCTGCCAGCAGGGTAAACGTGCCGTCGCGCAGCGCCGCGGAGCGGTGAATATAACCAATCTGGCTGCTTCCGCCGCCGCCCACCATACCCCAGCGTAACGACCGGCCAACAGGTTTAATACCGTTAATCATGTTTCATCTCCCGATTAAAAACCAACCGAATGCAGGTAGCGCAGGCTTTCCGTGACCGCCTTAAGGCTGCCCTCGACGTTGCGCGGGTCGCGCTCTTGCTCAATGGTGATCCAGCCTTGATAGCCGCGTTTGTCGAGAAAGGCGCGCACCGCCGGATAATCAATGGCGCCGCTGCCGAGCGGACACATCACGCCCTCCGCGCAGGCAGAGAAGAAGTCGATACCGCGGGAAATTACGCTCCTGAATACCTGCGGATCGACATCTTTAAAGTGCAGGTAGTCAAGGCGTTCAAAATGGCGATCCAGCCAGCTGATGGGGTCCATACCCGAATAGAAGAGATGGCCGGTGTCGAGACACAATCCGGCAACATCATGGGGGATTTGCGCCGCGAGCAGGTCGATTTCGTCGGCAAACTCGATGCAGCCGCCGGCGTGAGGATGGATAACCGGACGAACGCCGTACTCCTGCCACGCCAGTTGGCTGATGGTAATAATATGGCCGATCATCCGCTGCCAGTCGGCGGGAGAGAGGCGGGGCGCCAGTTCGCTGTGTCCGGCGTATTTCGCCCGCAGCGGATTGCCAAAATCAATAATCACCAGATAAGGCGGCTGGAAGAGGTTGCCCGGCGTCTTTTCCGCCGATGGAACCTGCGACAGGTTGCGGCAAATGTTATGCGTCAGTGCGACAATGTTCGCAAAGTTCTCTTCGCTGACCAGATCGTCAAAGATCGTTCCGGCCACCAGCGACAGCCCCTGTTTATTCAGCGCGGCGCTGAGTTCATCGGCTCGGGTCGGCAGATAGCTCCACGGCCCCAGTTCAATACTTTTATAACCGGCCGTCGCCGCCTCTTCCAGCACCTTGGTCCACGGCGGCAGGTAAGGATTTTTGGGATCATCGACGCCCCAGCTGCACGGCGCGTTGGCAATATGTATGGTCATGATGGCTTCCTTTTCAGATGAGGAGAAAACATGACCAGTATTGAATGAAAATTTCATCTTCAACAATCATGAAATTTAAATTCTTTGATGGAATTCAAGGTTTATTTTGATGTCTTAATTGATAGTTTTTTATCAAATATAGCGCTGAAGCGGAGCGCGGAGAATATACCCGCGCTTTCGCCGATCAGAGGTTTTCTTTGGTGAGTAAATCAAAAGGCTGCAGGGCGTTAATAAACGTCGCCTGCGGCTGGTGAGCGCACTGGACAAAGGCGTCGACGGTCGCTGAGGCGAATTCGGCAAGCCGATGAGCCAGCATGAGATCGATTGTCCCGTCGATTAGCGCCAGCTCGCCGTGGTCTACCGGGCCATGACAAATCAGCGTGACCTGATGCTGACGCTGATGCGCATGCAGCGCGGCGATAATCCCTTCCACGCCGCCGCAGGGCGCGTAGATGGCCTCCAGATCGGGATAACGCTGCAGCATCTCCTCCGTCACCCGGCGGGCGATATCGGCGCGTTCGTGGCTGCGTACAGGCTCCAGCACCCGGTCGCCTTTGCCATGTTCGCGCAGGTAGGAACGGAAACTTATCTCGCAGCTTTCCTGACAAATAAATCGGTTATCGCCGACGATAATGCCGATTTCGCCGCTTCCATGACACAGCCTGTCCACCGCCCAACCGGCGGTGCGGCCCGCTTTCTGATTATCCAGCCCAATGTAGCCGGTGCGTTGCGGGATGCTCATATCGGAGAGCAGGGTAAAGACGCGCACGCCTTTATCAACGGCCTGAGCAACGGCATGGCGGATAAGCGGATTATCCAGCGCCACAATACCGATTGCGTCAACCTCTTCGCTGAGGCGGGCGATTGCGGCAACCATGTCGTCAATGGCGTTAATGTCATAATGCAGAAACACCGGCGCCTGTGCCGGACTATGCCAGGGCAATGCCGCCTGCTCAAGCGCCTGCGCCAGCTGATGGTAAAACGAGTGCGACTCCTGCAGCAGGATGAACCCCATTCTCAGCGGGATCGCCGACTGACCGGCTGCCAGCCGATACTGCGATTGTTCGAGCGCAAAGCCTAAGCGCCTGGCGGACTCAAGCACTTTACGTTCGGTGCTCTCTTTCACGGGAGTTCGTTTATTCAACACTCTGTCCACCGTCGCGATACCGACTCTGGCGTCTCTGGCTATATCCTTCATGGTGACTTTTTTCGCTGACATTGTTCTCTTCCTGTGAGGTGATTGATAAAAATCTATCATTATTGTGGCGGATAAAAAGCGAAGCCACTCAGGGTTTATGCAAATCAGCAAAATGACCCGCTTCATTGAGCTGGTATTCAGGCGCCAGGGTCTACACTAAGTGCATCCCCATTATGGAACAGGATGTCATGACTTATTCCCTCTCAAAAAAATTCCTTACCGCCACCTCTGCGCTGCTATTGCTTTCCATGAGCGCTGTTCCGGCTAGCGCCGCTACCGACAGCACCGATGCCGTCTCTCCGCTCAGCGCGGAGAACGGGTTAAGCGAAGCGGCTAAGCAATATTTTCTGCGTTATCCTTCCCACAGCGGCGTGAACGGTAAAACCGCGCGCGAAGATACCGCGGCGGTCTTTATTCCCTTTGGCGCCACGCCGGAAGGGGGATGGCCGGTGGTGGTCTGGGCTCACGGTACCGTTGGCGTGGCGAATCACTGCGCGCCGTCGTTAAACCCGCGCAGCGATCGCGATAAGCAGTATCTGAACACCTGGCTGTCGCTGGGCTATGCGGTGGTCGCGCCGGATTATGCCGGTCTGGGCTCGTCCGGGCTGCACCACTATCTGAACGCCCGCGGCGAAGCGTGGAGCGTACTTGACAGCGTTCGCGCCGCCCTGAAACAGTTTCCGCTCAAAAATGAACTTATTCTGGTAGGACAGTCGCAAGGGGCGCATGCCGCCTTCGCCAGCGCCGGCTATCAGCCGCAATATGCACCCGAGCTTAATATTCGCGCAACGGTGCTGACCGGTACGCCTTATTTTGAAAAAGGGACCACCGCAGCCGACATTCTTCCGCCGGCAGGCGGCAAAGCGCCGAGCGGCGGCGATCCGAAAATTCCGTATATTTTCTATATTTATCTTTCAGCTGCCGACAGCAACCCGCAGCTCAATCCCGCCGACTATTTCCAGGACAAAGCGCTACCGCTGCTGAAAGAGGCGAACCATTTATGCATTACGCCGCTCAACGATGAGGTGATGAAGGCCGGTCTCAATGCGGCGAATGCCCTCAAGCCGGGAGTGGATTCGCTGTTAAACGCCAGCGTAGAAACCATGCTCTACCCGACGCTAAAAATCGATCATCCGGTATTTATCGGTATAGGCAGCGTCGATATCAACGTCCCGACGGCGATGCAAAAACGCTTTGCGGATGCGGTTAAAAGCGCGGGAACCCGGGCGGACGTGCATATTTATGAGGGGCTGGATCATAGCGGAACGGTTAACCCGTCATTGCGCGACTCGGTGCCGTTTTTGATTAAGACGCTCAACGATAAGCGGTAATGGCGAGGGTCGATGAGCCGCCCTGAGCGATGGGGCGGTTCAGCGCAGGTATGACGTCGATTACCAGTATTTGGGGATCAGATAGCCATACATAACGACCGCGACAACAATCATCAGCGTAATAATTGCCCAGTCTGCTTTTAATGATTTTACTGCCTTCATAAGTTCCTCTTTTTTCGATGAATCACCGGGTAACGTTACCGCCGCCGCCCGCACCGAAAGGTGATGAAGATCACACAATAATATTTGTCGTACAAATAAAGTGTGTCGATTTTTAAATATTGTTAGCAATATTTTGTCCGCTCATTCGTCTACCTCTGCACAGGTTACTATTCACAAGCGTTATGAGGTATACAAAGCATGAGAGATTTCGACAGGCGCGAGCAGCGCCATCAGCACCGTTTTGGTGACCACAGAATGGCAAAACCGCTTCTCATCGGCGCGGCGTTAATCATCGTTCTCGGGCTGCTGGTCATGTCGCTATGGAATGCGCTACTGCCCGCTATCCTTGGGGTAAAGAGCATCGGCTTCTGGCAGGCGTTAGGTCTTCTGGCGCTGTCGCGGATCCTGTTTGGCGGTCTCGGTTTTCGCCCGGGAATGTTCGGTATGGGACACGCGCGGCGTCGAATGCATGAACGCTGGATGAAGATGAGTCCCGAGCAGCGCGATGAGTTTGTACAGCGCTTTGGTCATCGCGGGCATCGTGGCCACTGCGGCTGGCGCGATCGTCGTAGCGAAAATGCGCCGCAGCAGGAGCCTGCGGTGAAAAATACGGATCCCGAGTGAGCGCAATGAAAAACGGCATCGCGACGCCATCGCGGCTGATTTCCGCTCTCGACGCCTGCCGGACGAAGCTGAAGGCGTTTATTCGCGCCCGGATCCCGCAACGGGATGAGGCGGACGATATCCTGCAGGAAGTGACTTATCAGCTGATCCGCGTCGAGCAACCGGTGGAGAATATTGCCGCCTGGCTGTTCCGGGCCGCGCGAAACGAGATGACCGACAGGGCGAGAAAAAAGCGTGAGCTGCCGCTGGCAGGCGATTTCAGCGAGGAAGAAGAGGGTGCCTTTCCGGAGGATGAGCTGGCCGAGACGCTATTTGGCGTTGCGCAAACGCCGGAGGAGGCGTATCTGAAAACGCTGCTCTGGGAGGCGGTAAACCAGGCGCTCGCGGAACTGCCGCCCGCCCAGCGCGAAGCATTCGAGAAAACCGAACTGCAGGGCTACAGCTATCGGGAGCTGGCCGAAGAGACCGGCGCAAGCGAGCAGGCGCTGCTGTCGCGTAAGCATAAAGCGGTACTTTACCTGCGAACCCGCCTGCGCGCGCTGTATGACGATCTGCTCGCCGATTAGTCTTTCTTCGGCCTCTGGCGCGGGGCCGAAGACCTGGTCTTTATCCGCTTAGCAGAATAAGGGCGGCGACAGGCCTGAAAGTGGCTGCGTAAACCTGGATTATGGCCCGTAGCCCCAGGCCTTGAGAAAGACGGTAATCGCGCACTCCGCGAGCTGTTCCAGCTTCTCCGGCTCCACCGCTTTTTGCGCAATTAAGGCCCCCGGCAGCGGATAGCCCATAATCGCGCCGAGAAACGCCGTTGCTTCGAGCTCCGGATCGCTGATGGTCAGCAAACCTTCGTTTTTTTTCTGCGCCAGTATCTCGCTCAGTGCCTGCAAAACGCGCCCTGAGGGGCGCTGTTCGAGCGTGACGTAGAGTTCGGGCTTTTGCACCAGCACCTGGATCAGCAGGCGTTGAAAGTGAATATTCTCCGGCGCATAAAAGTGCGCTTGCACCACTTTCGCA
Source organism: Klebsiella sp. HN106 (assembly GCF_051209435.1). Classification (NCBI taxonomy): domain Bacteria; kingdom Pseudomonadati; phylum Pseudomonadota; class Gammaproteobacteria; order Enterobacterales; family Enterobacteriaceae; genus Klebsiella; species Klebsiella sp. HN106. Next base: position 312,295 of record NZ_JBLURD010000001.1, read on the forward strand.
AACCCGCGCAGCAGCGCGGGAAAATCCTGCTGACGCTCCTGCAAAAGCTGGCGCAGAGGCGGCTGCATGGTGTCATTGAGAAACGCAAATGTCTCCAGCAGCAGCGCGTCTTTACCGCCGGGGAAATGACTGTAGAGCGTCGGCCGCGAGGTTCCCGCTTCGGCGGCAATCGTATCCAGCGACACATCAAGCCCGTGCCTGAGAAACAGCTCGCGGGCGGTTTGTAAAATGCGTGGGCGGGCTTTCATTGGCCGCCCGCGTTGATTTCCCATCAATTGAGTCCTTACCGTTTGCGCCCTTTAAGGCGCATCATTCCTTGCTGTACCAGCAGGAAAAAGAGTGGAACGAAGAGCAAGGTCAGCAGCGTCCCGGTGAGCATACCGCCGATCACCGCGGTGCCAATCTCTCGTTGGCTGGAAGCGCCGGCACCGGTAGAGAGTACCAGAGGGATAACGCCGACAACAAATGCAAGTGAGGTCATAATGATGGGGCGTAAGCGCAGACGAGCGCCCTCCAGCGCCGCGTCGGATAAGGTTTTTCCTTGCTGAAACTGCGCCAGCGCAAATTCAACGATCAGAATCGCATTTTTGGCGGAAAGCCCCATGGTCGTCAGCATACCGACCTGGAAGTAGATATCGTTTTCATATCCGGCGAGCAGCGACGCGCTCACGGCCCCCAGAATCCCCAACGGCACGATCAGCAGTACGGCGACCGGAATCGACCAGCTTTCATACAAGGCGGCCAGACACAAAAACATAAAGGCCAGCGAGGCCAGATATACCCATAGCGTTTGCACTGAAGAGGCCTGCTCCTGCCAGGACAAACCGCTCCATTGCAGATCAAACCCACTCAGCGTGCCCACCAGTTCGGCCATTTCCGCCATCGCCGAACCGGAGCTGACGCCCGATGCCGCATTGCCCTGGAACTGCACGGCTGACAGTCCGTTAAAACGCTGAAGCATCTGCGGCCCGGTGGTCCAGCGCCAGGATGAGAAGCTGTCGAAGGAGGCCATGTTGTTGCTGTCGCCGCGGACAAACCAGGCGGATAAGTTTTCCGGCGTCGAACGCCAGGCTGCGTCTCCCTGCATGTACACGCGCTTGACGCGCCCGCGATCGATAAAGTCGTTAATGTACACGCCGCCCCAGGCCGCAGAGAGAGTGCTGTTTATCGCGGCCTGATCTAACCCCTGGGCCTGCGCTTTCTGTCTGTCAACATCGACCTGCAGCTGCGCCTTCTCCTCCAGGCTGTTAATGCGCACCGCATCCAGCTCTGGCTGTTGTCTGGCGGCAGCGAGCAGGGTGTTTTGCGCCTCGATGAGCGACGGGCTGCCGTTTTGCGCGCTATCCTGTAGCCAGAGTTCAAAGCCGCTCGACTGCCCGAGCCCGCGCACAGTGGGTGGCGACATCACGCTGATGCTGGCCAGCCGGGAGGTTTTAACAAAGTACTGGTTCGCCCGGGCAATGATCGCCTGAGCGCTGTTCTGTTCTCCGGGACGCGCATCCCAGTGCTTGAGTTCGGCGAAGGCCATGCCGACGTTCTGCCCGCTGCCGGCGTTATTTCTGCCGGTAACCATAAAGATGACGTTGAGGTTATTCTCTTCCTCGCTCATGAAATAGCGGCTAATTTCCGCGCCGACCTCTTCGGTCATCGACATCGGCGAGCCGGAGGGAAGCGTAAACTGAACCATCACCGCGCCCTGATCCTCTTCCGGCAGAAAGCCGCCAGCCAGTTTCTGATACTGCCAGAGCATCAAAAACGTCAGCGCCAGGGCCAGCAATACAAAGCGGAAGGGGCGGACCGCTATCCGCCGGAGAATCGCCAGGTAACGATTCTGAGTGGCGGCGACGCCGCGGTTGAAACCGGAGAAGAACGGCCCTTTTTTAAGATGGCCGGGTTTGAGCAGATGGGCGCACAGCGTCGGCGTCAGGGTCAGTGCGACCAGCGCGGAAAGCACCATCGCCGAAACGATGGTCACGCTGAACTGCCGGTAGATAATCCCCACCGAGCCGCCGAAAAACGCCATCGGGATAAAAACCGCCGAGAGTACCAGCGCGATGCCAATCAGCGCGCCGGTTATCTCATTCATCGAGCGCAGCGTGGCTTCAAGCGGGGTAAGATCCTCTTCCACCATCAGGCGTTCAACGTTCTCCACCACCACGATAGCGTCATCAACCAGCAGACCGATTGCCAGAACCATCGCGAAGAGGGTGAGCGTATTGATGCTGTAGCCCAGCAGGCTAAGGATGCCGAAGGTACCGAGCAGGACGACCGGCACCGTGAGGGTCGGGATCAGCGTTGCCCGCCAGCTCTGGAGAAAGAGATACATGACCGCCACCACAAAAAGAATCGCCTCAATCAGCGTGCGCACTACGCTTTCGATAGAGACCGTCACGAACGGCGTGCTGTCGCGCGGATAAGCGGCGACAACGCCCTGCGGAAAGCGGGGCGTCAGGCGTTCGACTTCTGTCCGGATCTTCTCCGCCGTCTCCAGCGCGTTGGCCCCGGAGGCCAGCTGAATTGAGATTCCGGCTGAGGGGAAACCGTTGAGCGTGGTTTGGTTTTGATAGTTTTCCGCGCCGATCTCCACCCGGGCGACATCGCGCAGATAGACCACCGAGCCGTCGCTGTTGGTGCGCAGAATAATGTTTTCAAACTGTTCGGGATGCTCAAGGCGGGACTGCGCGGTGACCGTCGCGTTCAGATACTGCCCCTCCAGCGTAGGCAGTGAACCAATTTCGCCGCTGGTGACCTGAGAATTCTGCGCCTCGACGGCGGCCTGCACGTCGGAGGGCATCAAACCGTAGCCGTTCAGCTGCAGCGGATTGAGCCAGATGCGCATTGCGTACTGGGCGCCGAAAACGGTCGTTTCCCCCACGCCTTCCACCCGGCTCAGCGGCTCCTGCAGGGAGCTAACGAGAAAGTCGCTGATATCAAGGCTGGTTAGCGTTCGCGTTTGATCGTACAGGGCCACCACCATCAGGCTGTCACCCTGTGACTTGGTTACCGTAAGGCCTTGCTGCTGCACCTCTTGAGGCAAACGCGTAATGGCCTGATTAACGGCATTTTGTACCTGCACCTGCGCCATATCGGGATCAATGCGTTGATCGAAACTGAGACTAATACGCGCCTGGCCTGCTGAACTGCTGCTGGAGGAAAAATAGAGCAGGCCGTCGATGCCTTTAATCTGCTGCTCCAGCACCTGGGTCACGCTGTCTTCAACGGTTTCAGCCGAGGCGCCGGGGTAGTTGGCGGTGACGTTGACGCCGGGAGGAGCAATATCCGGATATTGTTCGACGGGCAGGGTCAGCAGGGCGAAAGCGCCGGTCGCCATAATACAGATAGCGATGACGGCGGCAAAAACCGGGCGAAACACAAAAAAGCGAGCCAGCATCGTTATGCACCTACGGTCAGTTGAGGGATTCTTGTAGCGCAAACACGGCCGGCGGTTCGCTTAGCCCGGGGGATGGGGGAAGTGCCGGCGTGGGTGGAGCCGGTAGCGCCGCATCCAGCGCCCTCGACAGAAAAAAGCGGCTGATTTCAGAACATGCAGTCGTACGCTGGTATTCACCCCACAGAAAGTCATAGGTCTGAATGCTGAAAATATTCTGCTGCAGTAAAAAATGCAGATAGCGTTGGCGCTGCTCCGCCTGCTGGCTAACGAGCAGGGCGTGACATAGCCTGGCCTGAGCCGGTTCATCTACACGTGAACATGCCGCCTGAATCTGCTGATCCTGCGTAGCCAGACTCAGCAATGCGGCCTTCGCTACGCAGGAAAGAAATGATAATCCAATGAAACAAAAGAGCTTTGCCCATCTTCCTTCGTTGAACATCCGCCTTACCCCGTCAGTTTATTTACTTTACAGTAAAGTAAATAAACTATTTAAACAAGTACCCATCTGTACGAGGCGAAAATGGGTAAAGCGGAGGGAATGATGAGCAGAGGAGCTCTGCTCAGGCTCAGAACATGCCGTTGCCGCTGGCGGTTTTCTGCGGAACGTTCTGGGTCACGTCCCAGTGCTCAACGATTTTATGCTGTTCATCAACGCGGAAGATATCGATAATCGCCCGCGTCACTCCCGGCTCGCGACCGGTTACCTCCACGTGGAGGATCACATGATCGCCGTCGACAAAGGCCTGCTTGATAACGCTGCGCGAGTCGGGATATTTACTCTTCAGGAAGGCGATAAACTGCTGAAAGCCTTCAACGCCGTCTTTCGCCATTGGGTTATGCTGTATGTAGCGGTCTCCGAGATAGGGCCTGGCGGCGGCAAAGTCCTTGTCATTTAACGCTTTGTTATAAAAATCAATGACGTTCTTCTTATTCAGCTGTTCGCTTTCACTGTTGCCCGCAAAAACAGCGGGCGACAGGGTGCAAAACAGGGAAAAGGCGATGAGCGATTTTTTCAACATACATCCTCCGGCGGTGATTGTAGTAACAGGCATCTGGCCTGTCAGGGGGAATCAGCCTCCCCAGCGGCCTTTGAGGTAGTTAACGGCCTGCTGGGTCTGCGGCTGATTAAGGTAATTCTCTCTGAACAGAATAGTGCCCTGAATTTGCGGCATGGATTCATTCAGATCAAGCTGCTTTTTCAGCTCCGGCACGCCGCCGCTAATCATCCAGTCAGGCTCGCTCTTTGACGGTTCGCCAACTTTGTACAGCGCCACGCCGATATAAAGCCGGGTGTGGGTAGGCTTCACCACCTCAGCCCACCAATTTGCCAGCACATCGTAGCGCGCGGCGTCGCGGGCGAAGGGCCAGTAAATTTGCGGCGCGATATAGTCCAGCCATCCCTGCTGAACCCACAGGCGGGTATCCGCGTAAGACTCATCGTAGGCCGCCGCGCCGCGGGTATCGGACCCGGACGGATCGTGAGAGCGATTGCGCCAGACGCCCGCCGGGCTGACGCCGAATTCTACGGCGGGGTTCAGCTGCTTGATAGTGCGGGAAACCTGCTCAATCAGCAGCTGGGTATTGTGCCGCCGCCAGTCCGCTTTGGCAGCAAAGCCCTGGCCATACTGCTGGAACGTCCGATTGTCGTTCAGCTTCGACCCCGGCGTTTCGGTATAGAAGTAATCATCGAACTGGACGCCGTCTACCGGATAGCGCTCTACGACCTCTGCCACGATGCTGGTGATCCAGTCGCGCACTTCCGGGATCCCCGGGTCGAGAACGAAACGGTCTCCGGAGGTACGGATCCACTCCGGATGCAGGACATAGACGCTGGCGGGAAACTGCGAAAGGGTACTGTTAAGCTCGGTGACGGTTTTGGGGCGAGTATTGACCGAGACGCGATAGGGGTTGAACCATGCATGAACGCGCATGCCGCGCTTATGGGCTTCATCCAGCATAAACTTTAACGGATCGTAGCCCGGGTCCTCGCCGATTTTACCGGTCAGCATATCGGACCACGGCAGGATCTTCGACGGCCAGAGCGCGGTGCCATCAGGTTTCACCTGGAAAAAAACGGTATTGATACCGAGGCTTTTTAAATTATCCAGCTTGGCAATCAGCGCCTGCTGCTGCAGGGCGATGCGGCGATCGGCGGTAATGCCGCCGTTCACGGATTCCAGCGGCGGCCAGTCGAGGCGCGAGACGGTAGTCAGCCAGACGCCGCGCACCGGCTCGTGGCTTTTGGGTAACGTCGGCTGCTTTGTCGCGGGCGGCAGCGGCGTGACAAGAGAAACGGGCGGTTTACTGCCGCAGTGCGACAGCAGCAGCGCTGCAGCGATAGCTACGGCGGATGCTTTTACTTTTTTCAGGATGCTATTACGGGAGTGAATCGTCATATTTGCCAGCATTTCTGGTCAGCGCACAAAGAAGTCATTTTCGTATTATTCTAGTTTAAGTCAATAATTTAGCCATAGACAGCGCCGCTTTTGCCTCAGCAAATTTCGCGGCCAGTCGTCTGCGCCATCACGCAACGGCTGGCCATGATATATCATTGATATGCATTAAAACTTGATCGGTTCAGGGCGAGTTTAAAAAGGATTTGTTAAAATCTGGCCAAACAATTGACCGCCGGCCCCCGATGGCGAGTCTAACTGGATTAGCATAATGAACTACTCATCGTCACGCCATCGTCTGTGGATAATCCTATTTCTCATGGCATTAATCAGCCTTGGCACCGGTCTTTGCTACTGGCAGATGCAAAAAAAGGTGGATAAGGATATCCAGTCACGGCTGCAGCAGGCGATAGCCAGCCTTGATGTGACCGTTTCCCACGCCGAACAGGCCGCCGACCTGGCGGAACCTTTTATGGGAAAAAACTGCAATGAGAACGTCCTGACGGAGCTGCGCACGCTGGTGGCGACCATTCCCGACGTGCGCTCGGTAAATTTAGGGCGGGATAACGAGATCTACTGCACTTCGGTTTTTGGCGGACGCAAATTTCAGTTTGATAGTACTCAATATACCCAAGGGTCGTTGCAGTTATTCCAGGGGAACGATATTACGCCGTCTCATCCGTTAATGGTGTATAGCGAACAGGACGACCGGGGGAATACCACGCTGATAGGTATTGATGGCTATTATTTATACAATATTTTATCCGTTCTGGATGGCGATGCTCATCTGTATCTTCAGGTTGGTAATCGGGTAATGAACCGCAAAGGGGAAGTCACCACGACGCCGAAGATCAAAATTCCCGTGCGTCTGACCTCTGAGCAATTTAATTATTCGGTCATTGCCGATCGCGGCTTTGCCTCCGGCGCAGTCGCATTTATCCGCTATGAACAGCATACCCTCATCGCCATTCTTCTCGCCTCCTTGCTGCTCGCCTTTTTGTTCAGAAACTATCTCCGCTATCGGCAGACGATTGAGTACCAGCTGAGGAAGGCGATCGAGCTGAAGCAGCTCAAACCGTATATTCAGCCGATAATTAACGATGAGGACGGCGCCATTATCGGCGGCGAGGTGCTGGTACGCTGGGAACATCCCAAACAGGGATTTATTGCGCCGGATAAATTTATCTCCGTTGCGGAACAGACCGGTTTGATTAAAGACGTGACGGCGATTTGCTTTGCGGAAGTAAGCCGACAGCTCCGTCGCCAGCAGTCCCTGCTCCCTAAAGGACTCTTTATTTGCTTTAACACCAGCTCGGTTAACTTTCAGGATGACGAAATAGTCCAACTCTGCCAGACGTTTATCCAGGAGCTGAAAGAGGCGGAAGTTCGGCTCGTCCTTGAGATAACCGAGCGGGAGTCGATTGAAAATACGCTGCAAACCTCGGAGGTGACGGATAAGCTGCGGCGCATCGGGATTCAGTTTTCGTTGGATGATTTCGGTACCGGTTACGCAAACTACAGCTACATCCAGCAATTTAATCCTGAGATTATAAAAATCGATAAGGTGTTTACCTTCAATATCGTCACCAATAATGCTTCCGCGCTGGTGGTCAAGAATATGGTGAATCTGGCGAAGAAGTTTAACTGTCAGATTATCGCCGAAGGCGTGGAGGATAAGGAGCAGCTTACAATGCTCAGGAATATGGGCATCGCTATTTACCAGGGCTACTACTTCTCACAACCGGTGCCGGTTGGCGAGTTTATCAAAATGCTGCCACGTTCATTTCGCTAGTCAGGAAAGGGCTGGTTTGTTCGATCACAAACAGGAAATTAAAAGGTGATCGACTCGGCAAAACCGAATCGTAATTTCCTGTTTCACCTGAAAATTTGTCATCATTGAGGAACAACTCAACAACACGGAGGTTGTCTTGTTCGAATCTCACCTGAATATTTTTATCCGCGCGGTTTTCGTTGAAAATATGGCGCTCAATTTTTTCCTTGGCATGTGTACTTTTCTCGCTATTTCCAAAAAGATCGATGTCGCATTTCGGCTCGGGATCACCGTGACGGCGCTGCTAGCCATTGCGACGCCGATTAACAACCTGATTTATCATCACCTACTGAAAGAAAATGCCCTGATTGAAGGCGTGGATCTTAGTTTTCTCGATTTCATCACGTTTATCGGCGTCCTTGCGGCGCTGGTGCAGATCCTGGAGATGGTGATCGACAAATATTTCCATGCGTTAAACCATGCTTTAGGGCCGTTTCTGCCGCTGTTGACCATCCACTGCGCCATTTTTGGCGCGACCATATTTATGGTGCAGCGTGAATACAGCTTCCTTGAGTCGCTGACTTATGGCACCGGATGCGGTATTGGCTGGACGCTGGCGATTGTGGCGCTGGCTGGCATTCGCGAAAAGCTGAAATATGCCAATATGCCGAAAGGGTTACGCGGATTAGGCAGCGTGTTCATTACCGCCGGACTCATGTCGCTGGGCTTTATGTCGTTCGCCGGTATTTCCCTGTAAACAGAAGTCGGGAACCATGAGAGAGAGCGTCTGGCCTGACGACGTTTTACCGAAATTCTGCCGTACACTTTTGGGCGCGCACGGCAGAAGAGGGCGCTGGCGGGCGATGAATGCGCGTCGCGGGTTCATCGCACCGGGCTTGCTGGCGGATTTCAGGGGTAGTTGAAAGCCTCTGGATGGTTTTCCAGGCTGCCGCTCAGGGCTGCAAAGAGTACCGTTTTCCCATCGATGGATAATGGATCGCTAACGTTAAGCCAGATCAGCTTTTCCTGGGAGGTCTTTTCGTCAACGGTGGAAAAAACTCCGGACATTTGTCTGGATTTTTCCGACCACAGCACCGCGAGCCGCTCCGCAGCGCAATCGTGAGGTTTGCAGACGCTGAGCACCTGATAAACATCCTCGCCAAGCTTTACCGTACGCGCGGGCGTGGTCGTGCCGCCTGAACTGACCCAACCGGGCAGGTGATGTCCTTTGAGCATCTGATTAAACGCGGCGGGCTCCTTTTTGGCGAGGCTGTTCAGCGTAATATCGTCCTGTGCCATAGCGTTTGCTGACGTCGCCAGAATAGCCAGCGCGGTAAACATTTTAAGCATAATAATACTCCTGTGATCTTTCCGATTCCGTTTAACGCCTGTTAATCATGGCTCTGGTTGGCGGTGAATGCAAATTTGCTCAGCTGGCTTCTCTATATTCCGCAAATGGTCGGAAAGTGGTGATTTCATTTCTTATGGTTTTGTAAAAAAGAATGTCACTATAGAATGCGAATTACTTATAAAGCATATAAAACCGGCAGTGATTATTACTATCGCGAGCTTTTATTCAACATTTTCGTGCCGTTGGTTGAATCACCATTAAGATAACGCGTCAATAATGGCTCAATCACTGTGCTTATTCGCTTGACCGCTAACGTATAATAGAATCCAGACTATTCTGCTGTTATTTTTCGGTAAATTATTGACGGTGTCATTTCACAAAAGAAAATTTGATCGCCGGCATCGCGCTTGTTAAAGTTCGCGCCACTTTTCAGGAGGGTATGATGAAAAAGACTCAATTCATTATCGCGTGTTCTTTAATTATGGCTTCAGGCTCTGCCCTGGCAATGGGTTTTACCGCTGAGCAGGGGAAAAACTTTACCAATCTTAATATGGAAATCGGTAAGAGTTCTTCCGGCCTGTATGCGGAAAGTAACTGGATTAAAAATACTCATGACGGAAGTCAACTTGGCGGCGTCGGCGTTGGCTACAATCTTGCGCTGGGTCCGCTCACGGCGAATATTGGCACAAAAGCCGTATATCTCGGGCCGAAGAAAGGGGACAACGGCGTCGCCTTCCCGATTGGCGGCGGCATCGATCTGGCGCTGACTGACAGTATCCATCTGTACGGCGAAGGATATTCCGCGCCGGAAGGGTTAACTAACAGCGTTAAAAATTACGTCGAAGCGAATGGCGGAATTAGCTGGACGCCGCTGACGCCGCTGACTATCAAGGCTGGCTATCGTCACGCGAGCGTTGATGGAAAAGATGGCCGCCCGGGACATACCATCATTGATGGCGCTTACGTAGGCGCTGGCGTGACTTTCTGATATGACGGTCGGGAGCGTGGGCTCCCGACATATTACTGAGTGCTGAGAAAATCTCAAAAGGCGCTTTCAGATGCTTAGCTGTTTTTGGTCTGTACCCAAAAAGCGTGAATGAGCCCTGGAATGTAGCCGAGGATCGTCAAAATAATATTGAGAATAAACGCCCAGCCAAACCCTTTTCCCAGCAATACTCCCAGCGGGGGTAGAATAATCGTTAAGACAATTCGCCAGAAACCCATAATATCTCCCTGTGTTGTTAGCTAAATTATTACTATTTTAGTGGCTGACGGTATTTTTGCAAATTTTAGCTTTTTAAATCATAAGCCTGCTAACTTTTCTGAGTTTCAAATACTACATATTTAATAAATTTAAAAGCGCTAATTTATGCCAGATATCTATATGGGATTATTCCAGGTTATTGCTTAAATTATGTTCTTCAAAGCTCAGTGGAAAATTTGTACGGAAGAGGGGGGAATTACGCGCAATGATAGCCTGCCGGGTGGGTTAAATTGCGCTACACTGCCCGTCCAGGGGATAAGATATTGACGGCGGGGTTACATGGACAACATCGTTCTTCAAAAGGTCATCGCCATCTTTCTGATGGTTTGGTGGGGTTGGGATATTCTGAAAAGAAAAAAGAAAAAGCAGAACCCCGATCCCCTTATTGCGCAGGCAAACGCTGCGGAGCGCTATCAGTGGCGCTACTTGCGTTGGGGATGGCGGCTCTTGCAATTCGCCTGTGGCGGGTATTTGCTGATAATGATGGTCACCTTTCTGTTACGCTAGCGCTGGCAGGTGAAAAGAGAGCCGCTACCGCGGCTCTTTTGCTGACCAGGCACGTATCCGGAGGAGTTGCGCGCCAACTCTTTTAGGCTACGCCGGTACCGCCATCTGAGCACCAGACCTGACCCGAAGCGTAGGAGCAGGCGTCGGAAGCCAGAAGGACGTAAAGCGGCGCAATCTCAACCGGCTGTCCCGGTCGGCCAAGCGGCGTATCCTCACCAAATTTTTGCACCTTCTCCTGCGGCTGGCCGCCGCTCGACTGCAACGGTGTCCAGTAAGGGCCAGGGGCAACGGCGTTAACGCGAATACCGCGCGGGCCAAGCTGCTGCGCCAGGGATTTAGTAAACGCCACGTTGCAGGCTTTGGTCTGGGCGTAATCCAGCAGAATCTCGCTGGGTTTAAACGCCTGCACGGAAGAGGTATTGATGATAACCGCCCCCGCAGACAGGTGACGGAGGGCGGCTTTGGTTATCCAGAACGGCGCATAGACGTTGGTTTTAAAGGTGGCATCAAACGCAGCGGTGCTCAGCTGTTCAATGGATTCGCAATACTGCTGTCTGCCGGCATTGTTCACCAGAATATCCAGCCCGCCCAGCTCGGCTACCGCTTTTTCAACCAGGGTGTCGCAAAAAGATTCAACCCGAATATCGCCGGGAATGGCGACGGCTTTTCGTCCCTCGGCCTGAATCAGCGCGATAACGGCAGCCGCGTCCGACTCTTCTTCCGGCAGGTAGCCGATGGCGACATCCGCGCCTTCACGCGCATAGGCGATAGCGACAGCGCGGCCAATACCTGAATCACCGCCGGTAATAAGCGCTTTTTTTCCCGCGAGCTTCCCGGAGCCGATATAGCTGGTCTCACCATGGTCGGGAAGGGGCTTCATTTCAGATGCCAGCCCTGGAGCCTGCTGCGGCTGCTCAACAAACGGCGGAAGAGGATAATGTAGCGATGAATTATTTCCTGTTGTCATACCGGCCTCCTGATAAATGAAATTTAAGATTAGCCAATCGTTGTGATTGAGCGAGCAAAAAGCGTAAACCAGGAATAATTAACTTTGTAAAACCAGGAATTATTTACCTGACATTAGTTCAACATGTAATACCAGAACAGCGCAATTTCATCTTTTTCCGCTAAAGCGTTGTAGAGATATCGATCGTATCCTCCGAGAGTAAAACCATAATTTCGATAGAAGAGGCAGGCGGGCACGTTAACGTTCTGCGTCTCAAGCTTTAATCCCGCAGCGTTCATACTGCGGGCCCAGATATGGGCGGCGGCCATGAGCTTGTTGGCCGCGCCGGCTCTGCGATGTGAGCTTTCAATGGCAATATAATCGACGGAAATAAACCTGTTCCAGCTCAGAGATGCGGTGATGAAACCGGCCACCTGTCCCGCTTCGGTTTCGGCAATCAGGAATATTGCATCCGGATTAATACAGTGGTTTTCCAGCGTCTGGATATCCAGCTCATAGGTTTTATTATAAGCGCAGGGAAGTGTCTCAATTTTCAGATCATTATTGATGAAAGGGCCTCTGGCAACCTGGCTGACCGTGAAGGAAAAATCACAATATTCGAGGCGAGCAAGGTCAGAATTTAATCCTTTACGAATCTGCATAGCATTCCTTATTTTTTAGCGATTTATTAATGATAGACAACGTCGTTAAAAATAACAGTCAGGCCATCAACAGCGCATTCGTCCAAACCTGGGCTAATCTTATATTTCATGCTGCATTTCCTGCAGGTCGTTTGAGGACATTGAATGGAATCCATATCGTTTAAAAAGCATTGGGGGGCGGAATTCATTTCCGCGGATATTGTCCGCTTTCGCGTCTGGGCCGAAGGTCAAAAGTCGATGACGCTTAGCCTGAGACACCGGGATATTGCGATGGAAGCCGTGGGAAATGGCTGGTTCCAGATCGATGTCCCTGGCGTTAAGCACGGGGATGAATATCAGCTTCGTTTAGCCGACGGCCGCCTCATTCCCGACCCGGCCACCCGCGCGCAGCGCGATGATGTCAATGGCCCCTCAGTAGTGATCGATCCCCGACGCTATCAACCGGTTAACCGTGACTGGAAAGGGCGTCCCTGGGAAGAAACCGTGATATATGAACTTCATCCGGGCACCTTTACGCCAGAAGGCACCTTTGTCGCCGCTATCGAAAAGCTCCCCTGGCTGGCAGAGTTGGGGATCACCCAGATAGAGGTTATGCCGGTGTCTCAGTTTGGTGGTTCGCGCGGCTGGGGCTACGACGGGGTACTACTTTATGCCCCGCATTCAGCTTATGGTACCCCGGAGGATTTTCACGCCTTCATCGATGCCGCTCACGGGTTAGGGCTTTCGGTGGTTCTCGATATCGTGCTGAACCATTTTGGTCCGGAAGGCAACTATCTCTCTTTGCTGTCGCCGGGCTTTTTTCATCAGGACCGAATGACCCCCTGGGGTAATGCCATCGCCTATGAAAACGAGGCCGTACGTCAGTATATTACCGACGCGCCGCTATTCTGGCTTACCGAGTATCAACTTGATGGGCTGCGCTTTGATGCTATTGACCAGATTGAAGATCGCTCCGCCCGGCACGTGCTGATAGAAATAGCCGAGAATATCCGCGCGGCTATACCCGACCGCCATATTCACCTGACGACGGAAGATAGCCGTAACGTGATTTTCCTCCACCCGCGCGATGAAAACGGGCACACACCGCTGTTTACCGCTGAATGGAATGATGACTTCCATAATGCCGCGCACGTTTTCGCGACCGGTGAAACCCATGCGTATTATCAGGATTTTGCGCATCAGCCGGCAAAGAATGTCGCTCGGGCGCTGGCGGAAGGATTTGTCTATCAGGGGGAGATCTCTCCACAAACCGGGCAACCTCGCGGCGTCTCCTGCGCCGTTCAGCCACCGCAGTTCTTTGTCGACTTTATTCAGAATCACGATCAAACCGGGAACCGAGCCCATGGCGAAAGGCTTATCTCCCTGGCCGGCGCTGAGAAAACGCGCGTGCTGCTTGCCGCATTGCTTCTCTCTCCCCACATTCCCTTACTGTTTATGGGCGAAGAGTATGGTGAAACCCATCCTTTTCTATTTTTTACCGATTTTCAGGGTGCTCTCGCCAAAGCGGTAAGAGAAGGGCGGGCAAAAGAGTTTGCCGGACACGCAGGGCATGATGCCTCCGTTCCGGATCCGAACGATCCTCAAACCTTTATCCGCTCTAAGCTCGACTGGCAGAAGGCGGCAAGCGAGGAGGGGAAATCCTGGCTGCGCTTTACCCGCAACCTTATCTTACTGCGCCATCGCTATATCGTCCCGCTGCTCGCGGCAGAGGGCGCCGTGGAAGGCAGGATCCTGCACGCGGCGGCGCATGCGCTGGCGGTGAGCTGGCGCTTCCCCGACGGGACGCTCTCCGTGGCGCTGAATATCGGCGCGGACCCCGTGACGGTGCCGGAGATACCGGGAGAGGTCATTTTTAGCTGGCCGGAGCGGCAGGAAGCGTTAACGCCAAACAGCATTGTTGTCCGTTTTGCACATGGAGAAGCTTCATCATGATCCCTTCCGCAACCTATCGTATTCAATTCCGTAATGGTATGACCTTCGATCGCGCGGCGGCGCTGGCCCCGTATCTGAAAGCGCTGGGTATTAGCCATCTTTACGCGTCGCCGATATTTACGGCGACCACCGGCTCCACCCATGGCTATGATATTACCGATCCAAACGAAATCGACCCGGCTATTGGCGGGCGCGAAGGATTTGACCGGCTGGTAAAGGCGCTGCAGAGCGCACAAATTGGCCTGATTCTGGATATTGTCCCCAACCATATGGCGACCTCTCTGGAGAATCGCTGGTGGCGGGACGTCATTGAACAGGGTAAGCACAGCGCCTGGGCCAATTATTTCGATATTGACTGGACGCGTCCCGTTACGCTGCCGTTTCTGGGGGATACCTTTGAGGCAGAGCTGGAGAGCGGGGCGCTTGAGCTTAAGCGCGATCCTGAAACGGGGAAACCGGCGTTCGTCTATTACGACCAAGCCTGGCCGCTGAATCCTGAAAGTCTGGCAACAGGTGAGCAACTACTAACTTCGCCGGATCGCGACGCGATTGTGGCGCTGCACGAGGCGCAAAGCTGGCGGCTGATGTCGTGGCGGGAAGCGCCCAGACAGCTCTCCTGGCGGCGCTTTTTCGAAATTACGGGCCTGATTGGCGTCAGGGTCGAAGAACAGGCGGTATTCGACGATACCCACCGTCTTATTCTTGAACTGGTACATGCCGGTATCGTCGATGGTCTGCGCATCGATCATATCGATGGGCTTGCCGACCCATTAGGGTATTTGCAGCGTCTGCGCCAGGCCGCCGGGCCAGAATGCTACATTACGGTGGAAAAAATTCTTGCGAAAGGCGAGCAGCTTCCCGCTGATTGGCCTGTCTCCGGCACCACCGGATATGAGTTTATCGCTTCGCTGGCTGAAGTGCTGGTGGATGACAATAATCTCGACCAGCTGCAGCAGGTGCATGACGAAGCGCTCGGCGGCGCGGTAGATCGTCACCAGGCGCTGCGTGAGGCGAAAGGGCTGATGGCGGATCGCAACTTTGAGGGCGAATTTACCACTTTGTTGAGGCTGGCCATCGAACTGGCGCAGCGTAATAGCATGGAGGTTGAAAGCGAAGCGCTGCGCCACGCATTACGTGAACTACTGCTGGCCTTTCCGGTATATCGCACCTACGGTACCGCTGAGGGGATGAGCGCCGAGGATATTACGCTATTAAACCGGGTCGTCGATCGGGTTAACGCTCGGGAAAACCGCCCCGATCCCAGGGCCCTTGAGGTCATTATCGCTATCCTGACCGGCAATTTACAAACAAGTAGCCTCGATGCCGCCTCGCTTTTCAGGACCCGTTTTCAACAGCTGACAGGGCCGTTAATGGCTAAATCGGTCGAGGATACGCTGTTCTTCCGCCATAACCTCGATCTGGCGCTGAATGAAGTCGGCGCGGATCCCACGCCGCGCGCTTTCTCGCTTTCTCGTTTCCATCAGGAGATGCGTATTCGCCTTGCTCGCCAGCCCGACGCGCTGCTGGGCACTTCGACGCACGACACTAAACGCGGGGAGGATGCGCGCGCCCGTCTGTATACCTTAACGGAAGCTCCGCAGCTGTGGGCGACCAATCTTGCGCGCTGGCGTCAGATGAATCAAACCCTGGTGCGTTTTTTGAACGACGGTACGGCGCCGAACGCGGCAGATACGTGGATGATCTATCAGGCGCTCGCCGGCGTGTGGCCTGCAACGTTGCTGCCTGACGATAGCGCAGGGCTGAAAGCCCTCGAAGAACGTTTTCTCGCTTTTATGGAAAAAGCGCTGCGCGAGGCTAAGCAAAGAACCGACTGGATCGACAGCAATGAAAGCTATGAAAGCGTCGTACTGAACTACGTTCAACAGCTGTTTTCTGCTGATAACGCGCTGTTTCTCAATGATTTTTACACCTCCCTGCAGCCTTTTGTCCGTGCCGGTCTGGTGAACAGCCTTAGCCAGACGGTCATCAAACTGACTGCGCCTGGGGTACCGGATATTTATCAGGGGAGCGAGGCGCTGAACTTTAGCCTCGTCGATCCGGATAACCGCCGTGAACCTGACTTCGCCGCCCTGGCACAACATCTTGATAGCGGAAGCGCGGAACTGTTTCATCATGAAAGCGCATGGCGAGAC
Organism: Klebsiella sp. HN106; assembly: GCF_051209435.1. NCBI lineage: Bacteria > Pseudomonadati > Pseudomonadota > Gammaproteobacteria > Enterobacterales > Enterobacteriaceae > Klebsiella > Klebsiella sp. HN106. The sequence continues at coordinate 328,665 of NZ_JBLURD010000001.1, forward strand.
GGACGGTTGAAGCAATTCGTCACCGCTTCGTTTCTCAGATTAAGGCAGCAGCATTCCGCGCTCTTTCATTATGGTGACTGGGTACCATTAAAAGTCGCGGGTGAAAGAGCAGATAATTTTATCGCCTACGCGCGTATCAAAGACGAGGAAGCCCTCATCGTGGTGGTTCCTCGGCTGGTGTTTGACGTGGCGGCGCACGGGTTGGTCGAGTCATCGGCGCAACTGTGGGGCGAGACGGCAGTATCGCTCCCGGAAGATCTGGCCGGAAGGCGTTATTGCGATGCATTAACCGGTGAAAGCCGTCTGGTAGAAGAGACGCTCGATCTGGCGTCAGCAACCGGGTGGTTATTGACACTTATTAGTGAAAAGGAACGTGGGGAATAACAATGTCAAAGGAAAATGCTTTTATCATACGGCCAGGCCACGGCCAGCAGTTGGGGGCTAATTTCGACGGGAAGGGGGTGAACTTCGCACTGTTTTCAGCGCATGCTGAACGCGTTGAGCTGTGCTTATTCGATCCTTCCGGTAAAACCGAAATAGCCCGGCTTGAACTGCCTGAATATACAGATGAGATCTGGCACGGCTATGTACCCGATCTGCAGCCCGGCGCATTGTACGGTTATCGGGTTTACGGACCTTACGATCCGGAAAACGGTCATCGCTTTAATCCCAATAAATTGCTTATCGATCCCTACGCGCGGGAGCTGGAAGGCGATGTTGAGTGGAACGATGCGCATTTCGGCTACGAGTTGGGCCATGAGGAGAGCGACCTGAGCTTTGATAGTCGCGATAGCGCGCCATATACGCCAAAATGTAAGGTTATCGACCCGGATGCCTTCGACTGGCAGGGGGAAAACCGTCCCAATGTACCCTGGCCGAAGACGGTTATCTACGAAACCCATGTCAAAGGTTTTACCCGGCTTAATCCGGCGCTTCCTCAGGAGCTGCGCGGCACATTTGAGGGGCTTGGGCATCAGGCTTCCGTCGATTATATTAAAAGTCTGGGCATTACTTCCGTCGAACTGCTCCCCGTACACTGGTTTCCCGATGACCAGCATCTGCTCGATCGGGGGCTGAAAAACTTCTGGGGTTACAATACGCTAGGCTTCTTTGCTCCCGCTTCCCGCTATTATGGCCCTGAAGGTATAGCGGGCTTTCGCAACATGGTGCGCGCTTTTCATGATGCCGGCATCGAAGTGATCCTTGACGTGGTGTATAACCACACCGCGGAAGGCAATGAGCTGGGCCCGACGCTCTCATTTAAAGGTATCGATAATTTCTCTTATTACCGGACGATGCCGGATCAGCATCGTTATTACATTAATGATACCGGGACCGGCAATACGGTGAATACATCGCATCCCCGGGTGCTGCAGATGGTTATGGATTCGCTACGGTACTGGGCGCAATCGATGCACGTTGATGGCTTTCGTTTCGACCTCGGGACTATTCTTGGACGCGAGCCAGAAGGCTTCGATCCGCGAGGCGGTTTTTTCGATGCGGTAACCCAGGATCCGGTTTTATCGAAGCTTAAACTGATTGGTGAGCCGTGGGATATTGGCCCCGGCGGCTATCAGGTCGGCGGTTTCCCGCCTGGCTGGGGCGAGTGGAACGACAAATATCGTGATACGGTGCGGGAATACTGGAAGGGAGATAACGTCTCCAACGACTTTGCCGCCCGCTTACTGGGCTCGGGCGATCTGTACGATTTACGCGGTCGTCGTCCGTGGTCCAGCGTCAATTTTATTACCGCCCATGACGGCTTTACGTTGAACGATCTGGTTTCATATAACGAGAAGCATAATGAAGCCAACGGTGAGGACAATAACGACGGGCACAACGATAACCGTTCCTGCAACTATGGCGAAGAAGGCCCAACGGAAAATCAGGATATTATTGCCGTCCGTGAACGCCAGAAGCGTAATTTTCTGGCAACGTTATTTTTCTCCCACGGTACGCCGATGCTGCTGGCCGGCGATGAGTTTGGTCGTTCGCAGCAGGGCAATAATAACGGCTACTGCCAGGACAGCGAGATTTCATGGTTCAACTGGGAAGCGCAGTCTGAGCGGGATCGTGCATTACGAGACTTCACCCAGCATCTGATTGCACTGCGCGCGGAGCAACCGCTTTTACGTCGTGAAAGCTGGCGCGACGGGCTGGAAGTACGCTGGTTTAACGCCGGCGGCGGTTTGCAGCAATCAGAGCAATGGGATGAGGGTTCGACCTTAGGCCTTGCCATCAGTCGACCCGATCTTGAGAAGGAGGAGGGCATCTGGCATGACGTGCTGATGCTGTTCAATCCCTTTGAAGGCGATGTTCCGTTCCAGATCCCGCAGTTTGGCGAAGGCGGCTGGGTTCTCGAGTTGTCGACCGCAGAGGAAAAAACAGACGGCGCGATTATTACCGAGACGATTGATTTTGTTCTGGCCGGGCGCAGTATTGCGCTATTCAGACGGCCTTAGCCTACAAGATAACCCGGCGCAGATGGCCGGGTTTATTTTGCCTGTTGCAAACAGGAAGGGATGGCCGAACCGGCAAGCGGACAACCGCGTGTTGTTCAATACGTTTGAACCTGGTCTTTAAGCAACGCTGCCAGCGCTTTCCAGTCGAACGGCTCGAGCTGCGCATAGGTAATGCCTTGCGCCGCCAAACGATCTGGCAGGTGGCGCTGGGCTTTCGCCGTTGCCTGACTCATCACACCTTCTCCCGCCACATCGCGAAGGGTTTTGACTACTTCTTCCATCTCTTCGCTGCGCCGGATGCCATGCTCGGCAACGCGGCTTATGAGGTAGTCGGGGAAGGCGTCATTCCAGCCCAATGAGGGGAAGCTGGCGTGGAGCGATGCCAGCACCGCCTCCTCAACGCCGTACTGACGGGCGGCGAACAGGCATTCGGCGGTCAGCGCCTCCAGCCCTTTGATCATCACGCTGCGGCACATCTTGATAGCCGATACGCTGCCTACCTCGTCCCCGCCGTAGCGGGCATGACATCCGAGCGCAGTCAGTAATTCTGCGATTGCTTTTGCCTGTGGTCCCCCCGTCAGCAGAGGCGTTCTGAGCGCCCCGGGGGGGACTGGTGCCATCACCGCTACATCGACATAAGCGCCGGGCTTAAAGCGTTCGGCAGCCTGCCGCTTGGTCTGCGGGGCGACAGAGTTAAGGTCAAGAAAATACTGCGTATCCGTCATCAGCGGGGCAGCTTGTGAAGCCACATCCAGCGCGGATCCTGCGGTAACGGTGGAAAATATGAGTTCAGCACCCGTCAGCGCGTCGGCCAGGGAGCTTGCTGCCCGCACGCCTCCTCTGTTCGCCTTCGTCATCATTGCATCGCGCTCGGGACCATTCAGCTTGCAATCCCAGACGGTGACCGGGTTCTCTTTTGCCAGCGCATCCGCAAGAATGCCTCCTGCTTCACCATAGCCTATAAACGTAATTGTCGTCATCACTGCTCCTCACGCGGCCACACGCCGGCCGGAATGCAAACGTCGCCGGCGAACAGCAGTCGCGCCGTGCGCAGCAGGCCGCAGCCTGCCAGCTGGTCGTTATCACTGAGCCGGAGCGCTACGCTGAATTCACCTGTTGGGTGCTCAACGCTCAGCTCTGGCGCACGCTCGAGACTCGCCAGCTCTTGCGCCACCGAGCCTGAAATAAGACAGGCGCTGGCGACGCTCACCGCGCCAAAAACGCCAATCGAAGCATGGCAGCGGTGCGGAATAAAGGTTCGACTGCTGATGGCTCCTCCGGCGCGCGGTCTGGCAATCAGCGTCATTTTGGGAACCGTGCGCTGCGACACGTCGCCCAGATTCATGCGCGGTCCGGCCTGCAGCCGAATAGACTCCAGCCGCTGCTTCAGCTCATCGTCGGCGTCGAGCTGTTCGCGGGTCTCATAACCCGTGCGGCCCAGATCGCTGGCGCGGACAAGGACCACTGGCATACCGTTATCGATACAGGTCACATCAACGCCGTCGAAGCGATCGCGCGGCTGCCCGGTGGGGAGCAGCGCGCCGCAGCTTGAGCCCGCCACATCGAGGAAATTGAGCACAATTTTGCTGGCCGTACCGGGCACGCCGTCAATGCGGGTGTCTCCCGCATACTCCACCCCTTCATTGCTACAGGGTACTTCTGCAACAGCAAGCTGGCCGGTGTTCTCCATATAGATGCGCACCCGGGTCAGGGGGGGGACACAGTCAACCAGGCCGCGCTCAATGGCAAACGGCCCGACGGCCGCCAGAATGTTGCCGCAGTTCTGACCGTAATCGACTACGGCACGCTCGACGTTGACCTGGGCAAAAAGATAATCGACGTCGGCATCTGGCCGCGCCGAGCGGCGAATAATTGCCACCTTGCTGGTCAGCGGATCGGCTCCGCCAATGCCGTCGATTTGACGCGCATCCGGTGAACCCATCGCCGCCAGCAGCACCGCGTCCCGACTTGCGGGCTGCACCGGTAAATCGTCTGCCAGGAAGCAGGCGGCCTTAGAGGTACCGCCGCGCATCAGTAAGCAGGGAATTCTGCGCTGTGCCATGTTAACTCTCCGCATCTTCCGCGCTGTCGTAATAACGCAGTCCTTTTTCAGCGAGACGCGGGCGCATCGCGTAGATATCCAGCCCCAGTTCCCCGCTCCTCATCCGCTCTCGTTTCGCTTCTTCGTTCGCCATTCGGGTTTCGGCTTTTGCTAGCACCTCGCGGCCAAGCGCGTGCGGGATGACCACCACGCCATCGTCGTCGGCGACAATCACATCCCCTGGCGTCACCAACTGGCCTGCACAGATAATCGGGACGTTAACCGAGCCCAACGTCTCTTTCACCGTGCCCTGGGCGTAAACCTGCCTGGACCAGACGGCAAAGCCCATCTCGCGGAGGGTATGCGAATCACGGATGCCGATATCACCCACCAGTCCCACGACGCCGCGCGATTGTAGCGACGTGGCCAGCAGGTCGCCAAAAAAGCCATCCCCGCAGAGTGAGGTGGGGGCCACCACGAGGATATCGCCCGGACGGCACTGCTCGACGGCAACGTGGAACATCCAGTTATCGCCGGGCGTGACCAGCACTGTGACCGCATTTCCGGCACGGCATATGCCCTGTTGTATGGGCCTGATGTGCGGGGCCATAAGTCCCTGACGGTCGTAAGCTTCGTGAAGCGTGGCTACCCCCGCCGCGGTGAACTGACGCAGGGCGGCATCGTCGTGGCGGGGAAGGGAGCGAACGACAATGCCTTTACGGTTAAGCAGATTCATGCGAGGTTCTCCGTCACGCGAGGGAAGATGCTCTGGAAACCTTCGGCATGCACGATGTCACGCGCGGCGGTGATGCCGATATTGCGTTTAGCCTGCACGCCCCGCTGGAGCGCCACGCGGGTATAGTATTCCCACAGGTGTTCCTGGCCCTGCATGCACTGGATCGCCTGATACTTTTTCTCCCAGACGCGAGTGATATCCAGCAGGAGGTCCGGCTTCCAGCTGCACTGTTCAGGCTGATGCGGCTCAAAGCAATAGACTGGCGGCGCCTGCACGACAGGTTCACCAGGACGGTATCCTTCGGCCTGGGCGATAATGCGGGCTTCCTGCGCCAGGTTCGACGCCATCGGGTGATCGTAGTTATAAGGATCCTGCATGGAGTGGGTCAGGACAAAGTGTGGCTGTACGCGACGATAAACATCCGCCAGGCGGAACAGCGTTTCTTTGTCGGCACGCAGCGGATAGTCGCCAATATCAAAAAACTCCACGCTGGCTCCCAGAATGTCGGCGGCAGCCTGCGCTTCTTCCCGACGATGATGTTTTACCGTTTCTTCGGTCATATTGCCTTTGCGCCATAGTTTAGCGGATTCCCCGCGCTCGCCGAACGACAAGCAGACAATATGCACCTGATAGCCCTGCTCGACGTGCAGGGCTATCGCGCCACCTGCGCGCCAGACGAAATCAGCGGAGTGGGCACTAACGACAAGAGCATTTTTTTCACGAATCGGTTGGGACATGATGACTTCCTCTGTTGTTTTTTGTCAGCTTGTCATGCCCCGTCGCAGGAAGGTAATTCGTTAACTTGTGAACGCTATGATTTTTATTTATGTTGTTATTTGGTTCATTGAGCGACGCCGGGCAGATCATGCAGAGAAAAATACGAAGCAATTCGATAAATATTATGCAGCTACGCTTTTTCTGTCAGGTAGCATTAAGGGGTAGTGTCTCCCGTGCTGCCGATGATTTATTTCGTACGCAGTCCGCCATTACGCGCGCAATACGCGATCTGGAAGCCTCACTGAACGTTATTCTTTTCGAGCGTCACTACAGCGGTATGGTGCTTACGGAGTACGGTAAATGTATATTACCCCGCGCCAGGCGGGCGGTAGAGGATTTGCAGGCCGTGCCAGCCCTGATGCGAAAATTGAAGGTGCGCGCCAGCGCGTCTACCGCGCTGCCGGATGCCGGCTGGCTATTTCATACCCGTCGGCTGGAAATTTTTATTCAACTGTATCATGTCAATCATACCCAGACCGTCGCTACCCAACTGGGGGTGACGCAACCGGCAATTAGCGCAGCGCTTAAAATTCTGGAGAAAGGGGCCGACGCGGCGCTGTTTCGCCGTACCCCGGAAGGGGTTCGTCCGACAGCTGCGGCAGACGTGCTTTATCCCCACATCAGCCGGTCGCTGAACGAACTGGATAATATCTGGAGCGATCTCGCCGCCCGGCGCGGCGTGCTTGAGGGAAGCGTGCGCATAGGTGCGCTGCCGCTCAGCCGAACGCAGCTGCTACCCGGCGCGATCGCCAGTTTCCTCGCGCGCCATCCAAACATCACAATAATGACTAACGAGAGCCCGTATGAATCTCTGGTGTCGGACATGCGCGCGGGCAATATTGATTTTATTATTGGTGCCCTGCGTCAGGATGAGGATCTCCCCGAACTGACAAACGAAGCGCTCTTCGAAGAAGATATGCTGATCCTGGCGCGCAATGACCATCCGCTGCTGCACGATCCCGATCCCAGGAGCAAGCTGGCGCAGGCACAGTGGGTGCTACCTCGCTCGAACGCGCCAGCGCGGCATCTGCTGGACAATGCCTTTCTCATATCAGGGCTGCCTTTGCCACAGCCCTGTGTTGAAACCGGCGATGCGGCGATGGTTCGTGGCCTGCTGCTTCACTCCGATATGCTGGCGGCGGTATCTACAAGCCAAATGCGCTATGAAATCGAGAACGGGCTGCTCACCGTTTTGCCTGTTCGCCTGCCCGATACGACACGCCGTATCGGGCTGACCTTCCGCGAAGGGAGCATACCGTCACCCGCTACGCAAGCTCTGTTAACTTTTATTCATAACCACGTGGCGAAAGGCTAACGGGTGCCGGCGACAGAATAGGTGACCTGCTGGTTGCGCGTTTTCTGAAACTCCTCCAGCGTTTGACCGCGCATGGCGGCGTAAATATGCAGGTTCGATACGCCGACTACCGCGCCCATTTTCTCCAGCAGGAAAAAGCTTGCGCCATACTGGATTAAACCGCGCCAGTCGCGTTCGGTCAGCAGACGTTGTTCCTCCTGGCTCAGCCCGGCCTCCTCATACAGTGTCTGCGGCGAGCTCAGGAAGCGCTCGCGCCAGGCGGGCTGCGTCAGCTTATGCAGGAAGTTGTTCAGCCGCAGGCCGTTCAGGCTGCGCTCATGCGTAAAGGGATACGTTCCCGGCAGGTTTTCAACGCCAGCCAGCTGCTGCGCCATATGCTGGCGGTGGCGGGACAGGGTGTCCACAGGCGGCGTGCGGGCGTTATTTTCCAGAATAAGCGTTGCAATGCCGGTCATTGAGGGCAGGTAGTAATCACGCCAGGTCTCAGTAACATTGGCCGAAAGGGCGCCGCGCATCACCAGCCACATAATAACCTCTGAACCTTCCATACCGCCCAACGTCGCATATTCACTGATGGTCATTTCGGTGAGTTTTTCCGGGTCGTTAACCAGCATGTCGACAAACTGCGCGTCCCAGTCGGTATTGTTGAATCCACAGCGTTCTCCGTGTACCTGATGCGACAGCCCGCCCGTCGCAACGATTGCCACGTCGATATCTTCAGGGTAGCTTTCGATGGCTCGGCGTAAAGCCTGGCCAAGCTTATAGCAACGTTTTGCGCTGGGGACCGGGAACTGTAGCACGCCGATCTGCAGCGGGATCACCCGCGTTGGCCAGCCCTCATTCTGCTGCCAGGGCAGAAGCGCCGACAGGGGTGAAAACAACCCGTGATCCAGTTTTTTATTCATAAAGAACGACATATCAAACTCGTCGGCCATCAGGCTCGCACCAATGTGCCGCGAGAGTGCCGCATCGCCTTTTACCGGCGGCAGATCGCGCGGGCCGCCGCCTTCGTCTGCGACGCCATACTCTTTGTCGATTCCGAGGGTAAACGCGGAATAGTGATCAAAGAAAAAGGCGGTCACATGATCGTTAAAGATGTAGACCAGCGCGTCGGGCTTTTTCTCATCAAGCCAGCGCTGAAGCGGCTCGAAGCTTTGGAAAATAGGGGACCACGCCGGATCCTGCTGTTTGTGGTGATCGACCGCGAAGCCAATTGTCGGCGTGTGTGAGACGGCAATACCGCCAAGTATGCGGGCCATAAAAAATCTCCAGTTATCGGTTATGCAGGGTTTGCGACAGTGCACTCAGTTCTGCCTCTGTTGCACGAGGCTCTTTTCGGTTCATACGGTGCAACAAAATAGCGATGCCCGCCAGACATGCCGGCAAAGCGAGTACCAGGAAAATAGACGAGTGACCAGGAACGGCCAGCATGATGACGCCGCCGAGCGTGGAGCTCAGAATCGCTCCCGTGCGGCCGATGCCGTGCATCCAGCTTACGCCCGTGGCGCGAATTTCCGTTTGGTAATAGGCGGGAGAATAGGCCTGAAGGCCATTTTGCGCTCCATTAATACACATTCCGCTGAGGAAAATCAGTACCGCCAGCGTCACGGAGCCGAAATCCATCACTCCTTGCGTTAGCAGACACAGGCAGCCAAGGAAGTAGGTAAGGGCAATAACTTTTTTTGCGGCGGTGCGATCCATCATATAGCCGACGATAATGCCGCCAAGCGGACCGCCAAGCTGGAATAGACCGGTAATGATCGCAGCCTGCTGCAGTGAGAGCCCCCCGGAACGCAGGATAGTGGGTAGCCAGCCGTTAAGCAGGTAAATAACAAACAGTCCCATAAAATAGGTCAGCCACAACGCAACTGTGCCCCTGGCGTATCCGTGACGAAACAGTTGAATCACCTTACTGCTGCGCGATATCAGCGGGGTATTCAGAGTGAAGATGTTATTTTCATTGAAGTTTCCACCCATGCGATTCAGCACGTTGGCAATTTTTTCTGTTGGCACCCGGCGGGCAACCATGCTCATAGCCGACTCGGGCAGCAGGACGAGCATAATGGGCAGCAGAACCAGCGGTAGCACACCGCCGAAAATCAGCGCCGAATGCCAGCTGTAATGCGAAAGCAGACCAGCGGCAATAAATCCACCCAGACCAGAGCCGACATTAAATCCGCTGTACATCAGGGTTATCATTAAGCCCTTACGCCGTTCAGGCATGTACTCCGCAACGAGCGTTACGCAGTTTGGCATGACAGCCCCTAAACCTAACCCGGTGAGAAAGCGCATTAGCGCCATTTGCAGCGGACTCTGCGCCGCCGCAGCAGCCAGACTAAAAAGGGCGAAAAAAGCAACTGACCAGAGCAGAATCCGCTTGCGACCATAACGATCCGACAATGGCCCTGCGACCAAAGCACCGATGGCGACGCCGAACATGGCAGCACCCAGTATCGGGCCTAGCTGAGCGCGGCTGATGCTCCAGTCCTCAATTAACGCAGGGGCAATAAAGCCCATGACTGCGGCATCATAACCATCAAGCATAATGATAAGAAAGCAAAGGAGCAGGACATGCCACTGAAAGCGTGATATCGGCCGGGCATCAATCCACGCCTTTATATCAACGATGTTTGTCTGATTCATAGGGTGACTTCCTTAAGCAGGCGGTATGAATGTTCTGTTTGTGTTATGTGATGAACGTTCGCATACAACTTAAGGCAGGCGACCGGTCGTGTCTGGTTCAAAAAACCCGGCGCAGGTATGAGTTCTATTTATAATGTGATGGACATGGCGAAAACCAGGTCGTTGTGAGGACAAGCAGAATTTACAGTAAATCGATTTTCCTGGAGAGATTGCTCGGATTTACGGCATTATTAAATTCCTGAGTTTGCTCAATCAACCGGTTACAGGCAGCTCAAGAGACAAGCGTATGCAGAATACATGCTGACGCGTGAGACGGGGCTGGTTGCAATACCGACGACTTGTTCTCCGTTGAAGCCAGACGCCGGAATTGCGAGCTTCAGTGTTTTAAAACGTCTCGAGGGCAGGCTGGCGATACGGTTGTTATTCAGGTAATGGGGGGCAGGACAGCTTGCCTGGCAATAATGGGTCTCTGCAGAAAATTGCAGCTGAGGGCATACGGCGTTTTTATGGGGTAGTGAAAGTGTCTTATGAACTTATTAACCATTACAGCTCATTTAACATAATATACATTATGCGCACTAATGATGTAACGGCTCAATGCTAATGTCTATTTGTGGCCCATCATCATCAGGAATGTCCAGGCTATAGTTCTCAGACCTGTATGGCTGGTCAACAACTCACTTCACTTTTCCTGTTGAAGAGTTTTCTGTGGCTATACATGACGCCGGGATGTTCACAGTGAAAGAAATCAACGGCCTAAAAATCCTTCATGATGTCATCGACCGCGGCCCCGGACTTCTGAACTTAGCTTTGACAAATATGGTGTCAGCCAGATTATGCGGTTGTGACCAGAACTCAGGTTAACCCGCCAGGGATTCTGCTAATGTTCCCGGCGTTTCCATTCCCGCTGCCGGGATCTTGCGACATGTTATCGCTTACTGCCTCCCGGATGGTATATGCAGCGGTGTTGTTCTTTTACCGGCTCAAGAACCAGAACCACTCAGGATATTCTCAGCCAACGTCTGACAACAAAGACGAAAACGTATCGTCTGCATATTGCCGTGCTCTCATGCCAACATCCTTTCTGAATTTCTTAGACATGACCACCTGGCTTCACCGCAAGTCTTGCTATCGTGACTCCTGCCATCAGGATAACGCTGGATTAATCCTGGGATTGCCACGGTGTTCACCGTCATTTTTTGGCGATACTGAAAATGGCTACTATACTTAAAATGAAAAAGCTTTCGATGAGCTTTATTTAAAGGAGATTAGATAATGAAAAAGGTATTAGCTGCATTAGCGTTATCCGCGTTTGCATTTGGCGCCTCAGCCTCTCAGTTGATTACGAAACAAGAAGTTGACCATTTTAAACTGACCCATGTAGGCAGTATCTCTGTAGGACCTTCCGGCGGTCAATTCTCTTCTCCCTCTGACTTGCACGATCAGCTTTCAAAATTAGCTGATGAAAAAGGTGGCAAGTTCTATGTGATTACCGCGGCTCGTGAGCATGGTCCAAACTTTGAAGCAACTGCTGAAGTTTATAAATAACGATCCTGATAAATTTCATCAGAGCTTAATATAGCATCTGTTATATTTAACAGCCTGTTTCTCCTCGCACAGGCTGTTTGCTTATTTTTCTATCAGCTACGGTAAATCCCATTTTCATCAGTTTATCGGGTAACCACCCTGCTCCCGGGTTTCCGCCATTACAGAGGCAGACATCAGGTTGTGTGGCCGGGTTGTCAGTCGGCTTAGATCGCTCTTTTAACGAAAAACATCGTTTTTTGTATCAGATACGGTGTAAAGCATATAACAGATGAAAACAGCACAGAAAAAAACAACGTTGCTCCCTGGAGAGGAATAGCCTGGGAATGTTTTCCCGGGTACACTAGCAGTTAATTAAAATACTGCAACAGCGAGTAAGAATATTTAAACCATTAAGACCTTATTTTGCCTCGGGTTAAAAAACTCAATACTTTGAGCAATAAGGAATTCGATACAATCGACAAAAACATTTGAATCTAACAAAGCAAAAAAAATGACATTTTTGATAATAATCAGCGCCAGAATACCCTGAAGGAGCCGCGGCACTTCCCTGCTTCACGTTCTTCGTGTTCATAAAGTCGATGTAAATCATATCACCTCCGGCGATCTCTGCGCCCATTTCTATTCGGATAATGAAAAAAGATAGCCACGGCACTTCTTAAGTAACTGAAAACCTCATAACTGCTAACGACCTGATGACATACGCGAAAAACAATGTCGCCACTCTCGCAAAAGAGACATTATCCACTTTATTTACAAAGTAACATGTTAAATAATCAGTTAAGAATTAATACGCAGTAGAGGAATTAAGATGCGTTTCAGTACCATGCCCGACAGTGAAATTATTTCTGAACTGTGCCGAAGAATTAAAGAAACGCGTATACAGCTGGGATTGTCACAGATTGAGCTGGCCGAACGCGCCCAGGTCGGTGCGGCAACCATTAAGCGCGTTGAATTGGGTGAGTCGGTGACCCTCAGTACGCTTATTGGCATTTTGCGCGGTCTGGATCGTCTGCATCAGCTGGAGTCGATTTTATTCGATTCGCACATGCGCACCTTTAAGGCGCAGCTCAATGCCGAGACCCCTTCCCGTATCCGTATCCGTAAAAAAACGCCTCAGGCAAAAGAGAAATTGCCCACTGCTACGCCGCCTGGCGAGGCTAATGCCACCATTAACGAGTGGTACACCTCATCGGCTTCGAACAGCGTGGTATGGTCTTTTACACCGCCGGACGCGGAGAAAAAAAGCTAAGGGACTTAAGAAGACGGCCGGCAAGTTTCGCGGCCAGAGAAAGAGTAAACCGCCTGCAGCGCGCACAGGCGGTTTTATCCAAAATCAGGATTCACATACCGCGACTTTTATTGCCAGACCGCCCCGGGCGGTTTCACGGTATTTGGCATTCATGTCTTTGCCTGTCTCAAACATCGTTTCGATGACTTTATCCAGTGAGACTTTTGGATCGCTGGTCCGGTACATCGCCATGCTGGCCGAGTTAATCGCCTTCACTGCCGCAATCGCGTTACGCTCGATACAGGGGACCTGGACCTGCCCGGCCACCGGATCGCAGGTCAGGCCGAGGTTATGCTCCATGCCGATCTCCGCGGCAATGCACACCTTCTCCGGACTGCCGCCCAGCAGTTCGGCCAGACCGGCAGAGGCCATTGAGCAGGCCACGCCCACTTCTCCCTGGCAACCAACTTCTGCTCCGGAAATCGAGGCATTCATCTTGTACAGAATGCCAATGGCGCCCGCCGTCAGGTAATAGCGCATATAGATTTCCGGCGTCACCTCTTTGATAAAACGATCGTAATAGGCCAGTACCGCCGGAACAATGCCGCAGGCGCCGTTAGTCGGCGCGGTAACCACTCGCCCGCCCGCCGCGTTCTCCTCTCCCACCGCCATCGCGAACATATTGACCCAATCCATGGCGCTCAGTGGCGTAATCGACTGGCTCTGGGGCGCCAGCACGCGGTGCAGCGCAGAAGCACGGCGCGGTACTTTCAGCGGCCCCGGCAAGATGCCTTCCGTATTCATACCCCGGTTAATGGCGTTTCTCATGGTCTCCCAGATTTTCGCCATATTTTGCTCCACGCTCTCTCTGCCGTGGCGAGCGATCTCATTTTTCATCATCACGGCAGAAATCGACAGGCAGTTGTCATGACAGTGCGCCAGCAGATTACGTGCGGAATAGAACGGGAACGGAATATCGACTTCGGCATCCTGATTCTTACCAAAGTTTTCCTCCGTCACGATAAAACCGCCGCCGATGGAATAATAGGTCTGGAAATGGGCAATTTTGCCGTCGCAAAACGCCGTAATGCTCATGCCGTTTTCATGCAGCGGCAGAAATTCATTGTGAAAACGCATGCATTCCGCCACCGGGAACTGAATTTCTCGCTGGCCTTCTTCTATAAACAGACGATGCATGGTGTTCACATCACGAATAATACCGGGGATGGCGTCGATATCCACGGTATCCGGTAAATATCCCGATAGTCCGAGAATGATGGCGATATCGGTGTGGTGACCTTTACCCGTTAATGACAGTGAACCATACACATCCACTACCAGACGATTCACTTTTTGCAGCAGGCCCTTTTCCTGCAGGGTATCAACAAAATGTTTTCCCGCTTTCATCGGCCCGACGGTATGTGAGCTGGACGGCCCGATGCTGATTTTGAAAATATCGAAAACGCTAATCATGTGGCACCCATGCGGTTACATAGCAAAACGGATGCGCCGCCTGTGGCAGGCGGCGCTGAACACTTAGCTAAACAGAGAGAAGAAAATGGCGGAGATGGCAATTAACCCCATGACAACCACAAACGCATTGCTGATATGACCGCTGTACTTGCGCATGGCCGGGACTTTGTTAATGGCATACATTGGCATCAGGAACAAAATCATCGCGATAACCGGACCGCCCAGGGTCTCAATCATGCCCAGGATGCTTGGGTTCAGGGTAGCGACAAGCCAGGTCGTCACCAGCATAAACAGCGCGGTAATCTTGTTCAGCTTATTGATTTCGATGGATTTACCTTTTCCGCGCAGAGATTTAATCACCATGCCGTTGAAACCTTCACGCGCCCCGAGGTAATGGCCAAGGAAGGATTTGGTAATCGCGATCATGGCGATAATCGGTGCCATCCAGGCAATCACCGGCGCGTTGAAGTGGTTCGCCAGGTAGGAAAGAATGGAGATATTCTGAGCCTTCGCTTCCGCCAGGTTTTCCGGTGAGAGGCTTAGCACGCAGCTGAACACGAAGAACATCACGGTCAGCACCATCATGATGTGGGCGAAGCCCAGGATACGCGAGCACTTGCGCTCAGCGTCCTGACCATATTCTTCCCGCTTTGCCACCGCAAAGGAGGAGATAATTGGCGAATGGTTAAAGGAGAACACCATGACCGGGATTGCCAGCCACAGGGTCATCCACAGACCGTTCCCCGTTGCGGAGGCGCTGCTCAGCGACAGCGTATCCAGTACTGCGCCGTTCCATTGCGGTATCAAATACAGCGCCAGCACCATCAGCGCAAAGACGAATGGAAACACCAGCACGCTCATGGCTTTAACAATCATTTTTTCGCCAAAGCGGACGATTCCCATCATGCCGACAATGAGAATCAGCGACAAAATGGCGCGCGGCGGAGACACCAGACCAAGCTGGTGAGTAATAAAGCTATCAACCGTGTTAGTAATAGCCACGCTGTAGACCAGCAGAATCGGATAAATAGCGAAGAAGTACAGCAGCGTGATGAGCTTACCGGCGCCCGTACCGAAATGCTCTTCCACAACTTCGGTAATATCTTCCCCCGGGTTTTTGCCCGACAGAACAAAACGAGTTAAACCACGGTGGGCAAAAAACGTCATCGGAAATGCAAGAATAGCCATGATGATTAACGGAATTAAACCGCCGACCCCGGCGTTAATTGGCAAAAAAAGCACCCCTGCGCCAATCGCAGTACCGTACAGACCCAGCATCCAGACGGTATCACTCTTTCTCCAGCCGCTGCTCTCGCGAGCGACGAGGGTATTTTGAACGGTTTCCATAATATGGCCTCAGTAATATAAAGTAGCGTCAGGTTTATTTGACGCTGATTCAGGTAATAAAAACGTGGTGTTTATTTGGCTATTTTATGAAATGCAACTATGCTAATTCACTAACCGCGATCACATAACCTGATTTATTGCAGTGACTTTTAACGTATCAAAATTAACCCCGAGAATTCGTTATTTTTTTAAGGTATCATTTTTAATACGTTATTATTTTTCGTATGATCTTAACTGCCGTTTCTTTATATACCCAGAACCTTGAGGTAACAAACAATATTTGTCATACGATTAATAAAAAATTAAAGAAATTATTTCCCGACATGAAAATTCACCGCGGGTAGCGGTCCTGTTTTTGCGCAGAGGACATGACCGCATCGTCACCTCCTCCCCTTAAACTGCCCTACACCCCTTTGTAATGCTCTTTACTCAGGCCATACTTCTTCATTCTGAGATAGAGTTTTTTACGCGGTATAAGCAGATACTCCGCCACCTCATTGATACGTCCCTGGTGGATATTCAGCGCTTCAGTGATAATCTGCCGCTCGACGTCCTCAACCCGCCGATCCAGCGGCGTCGGTTCGCCGACGAGCATCTGCGGATTCACCGTTTCCGCGAGCGGTAATACCCCCACCGCAAACAGCTCGGCGGCGTTCGCCAGTTCGCGAACGTTATTTGGCCACACTCGCCGCATCATCCCCTTCAACAGACCGGCATCCACCTCCGGGACGGGATGATTCAGCCGTTGACAGGTTTTTTGCAAATAGTGATGAAACAGCGGCTCGATATCATCAGGTCGCTTTGACAGAGGCTGGCAGCCAATTTGCGTCATCGCGAAGCAGTAATAGAGTTCCGCCACTATCTGGCTGCTGGCGGCCAGCTCCACCAGCGAAGCATTACCGATACCAATCAGGCGAAAAGGCCGTTTCTCATGACTCTGCAGCTGTACCAGATGATGCTGTTGCCCGTGAGTCAGATGCTCCAGGTGACTTAAGACCAGCGTCCCGCCCTGGGCTTGCGCGATCAGTTCATTCAGCGTGTGGGCGTTAGCCGTATTGAGTTCGCAGGAGATAAACGGACCGTCGGCGTGACGCCCTAACTGGTGCAGGTAACGCGCGCCGGTCATGCGGCCGGTTCCCGGCTCGCCGTAAAGCCATACCGCAATATCCGTCTCTGCCAGCTGCTGAAGGCGCTGGCGATACCGATCCGTCCATTGGCTACGGCCAATAAGCTCAACCTGTAATTTTTGCTGACAATACTGGCGACGGGCGATCACCGATTGCCTCTGACGCAGCGCGGCATCCACCAGCGTGAGCAGCTTGCCCGGATCGATCGGCTTTTGCAGGAAATCCCAGGCCCCTTTTTTCACCGCCTCCACCGCCATCGGCACATCGCCGTGACCGGTGATGAGCAGAATCGGCAGCAGATCGTCATCCTGATGAAACAACGTCATTAAATCGATTCCGGAGCAGCCGGGCATGCAGACATCGCTTAAAACAATGCCGGGCCAGTCCTTCGGCACCTGCTCCCGCGCATCAAAAGGATTATTACAGGCACTGACGTGATACCCCGCTTGCTCAAGCAGCTGCGTATAGGCATCCAACACATCGGCATCATCATCAATCAGCAGAATCGAACAGTTATTACTCAACATCTTTTACATCCGTCAAATTGAATTCCAGCACCACGCAGGCACTGCGCGTAAACGTCGACGCCAGGCGCAACGCCCCTTCCATTTGCGTCATCAGCGAAACACATATCGAAAGCCCTATTCCCAGTCCCACGGCTTTGCTGGTAGTGAACGGCTTTAACAGCGAAGGGAGTAAGGCCGCAGGCCAGCCGGGGCCGTTATCGGCAATCAACACGCACAGCCTTTCGCCCTGGATTTGCCAGCTCACGGTGATTTGCGCTGCGTGCGGGCAAGCATCAAGGGCATTTGACAGCACGTTCACCAGCACCTGATGAACACGCACTTCGTCTCCCAGGATCCAGACGGTGTCATCCGGTATCAGCAGCGTCCCCTGCTGAGGTTTATGTCGCATCGCCAGCAATTCCCACGCCACGGTAAATGTCTGGCGCAAATCGACCGGGTGCAGCGCTGTTTCCAGTTCTGCGCGGCGGGTAAACTGGCGCAGGGAGCGGATAATCGCGTCAATGCGGTTGATCAGCCCTTCCGCTTTGCTCAACGTCGTCCGCGCCTGCTCCGTCTGTCCCTGCTCGATTGCCCTTCCTGCGGTAAAAAGATACATCGACAGCGCATTCAACGGCTGATTGATCTCATGCGCCAGGGTGGTCATCGTCTGCCCCACCACCGCCAGTTTAGCGGTCTGGATCAGCTCGTCCTGAGTGGCACGCAGATCGGCCTCAATCGCTTTCCGCTCGCCTATCTCCTGTTCAAGCTGCTGTTTTTGCGCATTAAGCTGACCCAGGGTATGGCGAAGTAAACCGGCAATACGTCCCAGCTCGTCGCGCCCGTAAACCGGAATGGTCGCCTCGGTCTGGCCCAGACCAATCTGCACCACCGCCTGATTCAGCGCGGTAAAGCGCTTCACCAGCCGCGAGCGAATAAAATAATGATTCAGCCCCCACGCCAGCAGCAGCGCCAGCAGCGTCGCCACCAGGATTAACCCGCCGCTGACCCGGACAATCTGCCCCATACGCTGATTAAACATCTGCATCTGCTGGTGACTGCTGCCAAGCTGGGCTTCCAGCAGCGTTCTGAAGCGTCCCAGTGTTGCTTCTCTGGCCCGGCTGGCTTCCACGAGCGCTTTTTGCGCGGTAACGTAGTCGCGCATAGTGTCCGGCATCTTATTTTTCACCATGCCAATTTCCAGCAGCTCATCGATCGTTTGTCGCAGGGTAATGGTGCTCGGCCAGTCATCCAGCGCACGAATATTTTCATCCGACGTTTTCTTCAGGTTTTCAAGATAGCGGATATGCGTCTCCACCAGCATGCCGTCATCATTACCGGATTTCAGTTCATTGAGCCTGTCGCGCAGGTCGTCAACGATCTGATTTTCAATACGAGCCAGGGTATAGACCTGCTGTTGTTCATTCTGCACTTCCCGGGAGCGTTTCAGGTACTGCGCCGCATCCCCCTGTCGGGCTTCAATCTGATCGAGCAGCGTTCCCTGTTGCCAGGTAAAATCCTGCACCAGCGAATTCAGCTCGGTGGTGAAATCATCGTGCAGCCAGTCGATCCGCGCCGAAAGCTCTCCCACCTTTTCGCGAACCAGAAACATGTTGTAGAGCACGCGATCCAGTTCCGCCAGCAGCGCGCGGCTGTCCTGCAATATCACCGCCAGCTGCTGGCGTTCTGCCGGCGACAACCCCTGGCTCAACCGCTCTATTTTATCCAGATGCTGGATAATCTGGTTGCGCAGCTGCAGCCGTACCGTGGTATTCGGCGCCAGCAGAAATTCATTGAGCTGATCGACCACCAGGTTGAGATTCCCTTCAATCAGAAAAGCCGAATGGATGCGCGGAAAATACTCATCCAGCGAATAGCGGATCTGCGAACTTTGCTCATGCCATGAATAGAGGCTGACGCTGCTGACAATCAGCGTCAGCAGCGCCCCCATCAGAAAAGCCCCGCGTAGGCTGCTACTGATACTGATTTGCCGCAGACGTTGCAGCATGGACCTGCCCATCATTTCAGTTCTTCCAGTTTATTAATCGCCTGCCGCTGATTGTTGAGAAACCAGAGCTGCCACTCCATCATCTGCTGTTCCGCGAAGCTCTTATTGTCGAACTGAGCCAGCCAGGCTTCATCCTCGCTGCTGGCCGGATCGACCGGCACACGGGTCAGCAACGCGCGTATCTCGGGCAGCGGACGCTTGAGACGGGCCTCCGCGCTATGCAGCGCTCGCCAGGCATCTTTTAGCTGGGCAAGACGAAAGCTGATCGCCGTATCGAACATCCGTTGAACCAGACGCTGGCGTTTGAGGATCAGCCGATAGTTCAATGGCGGTTGATTCATCAGCACCGCCTGCTGCGCCGCCCGCGGATTGCCTGCCGCCAGCGGCGTTACCGGGTATTTCCCGGTATTAGCATCGGCGAGGATCGCCTGGCCCTCCGGGCTTAACAGATAGCGAATAAACCGCCGCGCCTCGCTGGCGTGCTGACTGTTTTTAAGCACCGCGATATAGGTCGGCGAAACCGCCGACTGCGGAAAATAGGTAAAAGCCAGGTGCGGATCGTTCAGCAGCAGATTGGCGTAGTTATCAATCACCGGACCGGCCACGCCCAGGCCGCTTTTAATCTTATCCGCTACCCCAAAGCTGCGGGATGAAATGGTCACGAGGTTCCCCGTACTCGTCAACAGCGTTTCCCATCCCTTAATCCAGCCCTTTTGTTGCAGCAGCGACTCCACCATCAGATGGTTGGTATCCGAACGCGACGGACTGCTCATCAGCAGCGCCCCCTGATAGCGGGGATCGGTCAGGTCATCCCAGTCCGCTGGCGCAGGCAGATGCCGTGTCATCAGCGCCGAGCGATTAATCAGCAAACCGAACCCGGAAATCGCCACGGCCACGGAGGTGGAGCGGATAGATTCCGGCACCAGGTGTTGGCTGACTGCCGGCGCACCGCTGAACGGCGCCAGTTTTTGATGCTCCTGAAGATGCTGCAGCAGCATCGGCGACGAGGTCAGGATCAGATCGACATTTTCGGCATTTGCCGTATCAAGCAGCTGTTCCAGCGAGGCGCTGGTGCGGTTGAGCGTCCTGATCATCACTGACCCCGGCTCCGTCTGCCAGCGATCGATAATCCACACGGTGGCGCTGGGTGAAAATGTCGTCGCCATCACCAGCTCATTGCTTTGCGCTGCACAGGGTCTCAGCCAGGCGGTCAGCAGCATCAGCGCGAGCATTTTGCTCACTATCCCGCCCCGACGAAGAGACATGTTTGTGATCCCGTTCATAAATATTGAAATACCGTAAAAATAGCGTTGAGACAAAACTTACCCGTTTATGAAATCTGGCGAATTAATCACCGCGAGCGGCAAAATAGTCAAACGGGCGTCCGGGAATATCAGGAAAGATTACCAGATAATGATTGGGGAATTTGCTGGTATCCGCACAAGCCTGACATAAAATCAGCGCAAAATTATTTCCGCAGGCTCTCGCTCATTCAATATGAGTCAAAAGCAACCTATCAATTCATTATTTTGAGTCAGTTTTGACTCATTTCGACGATTTGTATTTTATGGCCGCTTATTTCACCCTTCAGGTCGAATACTCCTGATGTTCACATCAATATAAAATACAGGTGACGACATGTTATCATTATTAAAAAAAGGGCCGTCGGCGAATAAAGTTCCTGCTGAGAAAATTCAGGCAACTTATGGTCGATACCGCATGCAGGCGCTGCTAAGCGTATTTCTGGGATATCTGGCGTACTATATTGTGCGCAATAACTTCACATTATCCACGCCCTATCTGAAAGAGCAGTTAGACCTTAGCGCCACGCAGATCGGTTTGCTCAGCAGCTGTATGCTGATAGCGTACGGTATCAGTAAAGGCGTGATGAGCAGCCTTGCGGATAAAGCCAGCCCGAAAGTGTTTATGGCCTGCGGTCTCGTACTGTGCGCAATCGTCAACGTCGGGTTAGGATTCAGTACCGCATTCTGGATCTTCGCTGCGCTGGTTGTCCTGAACGGCCTGTTTCAGGGGATGGGGGTCGGCCCCTCTTTTATTACCATCGCTAACTGGTTCCCGCGTCGGGAGCGTGGCCGCGTAGGGGCTTTCTGGAATATTTCCCATAACGTCGGCGGCGGGATTGTCGCCCCGATCGTCGGCGCCGCATTTGCGATTCTCGGTACCGAGCACTGGCAGAGCGCCAGCTACATTGTGCCGGCCTGCGTGGCGGTGGTATTCGCCATCAGCGTACTGGTGCTGGGTAAAGGTTCGCCGCGCGAGGAAGGCCTGCCTTCGCTGGAAGAGATGATGCCGGAAGAAAAAGTGGTGCTGAAGACCAAACATACTCAGCAAGCGCCGGAGAACATGAGCGCGTTCCAGATCTTCTGCACCTACGTCCTGCGCAACAAAAACGCCTGGTATGTCTCCTTCGTCGATGTCTTTGTCTACATGGTGCGTTTCGGCATGATCAGCTGGCTGCCTATCTATCTGCTGACGGTGAAACATTTTTCTAAAGAGCAGATGAGCGTCGCCTTCCTGTTTTTTGAGTGGGCAGCGATTCCTTCTACCCTACTGGCCGGGTGGCTTTCCGACAAGCTGTTCAAAGGGCGCCGGATGCCGTTAGCCATGATCTGCATGGCGCTAATCTTCATCTGTCTGATCGGCTACTGGAAAAGCGAATCTCTGCTGATGGTCACGGTATTCGCGGCGATTGTGGGCTGCCTGATTTACGTCCCGCAGTTTCTGGCCTCGGTTCAGACCATGGAGATCGTCCCCAGCTTTGCCGTTGGTTCAGCCGTGGGTCTGCGCGGATTTATGAGCTATATCTTTGGCGCCTCGTTAGGCACCAGCCTGTTTGGCGTGATGGTCGATAAAATGGGCTGGCACGGCGGGTTCTATCTGCTGATGGGCGGGATCGTCTGCTGCATCCTGTTCTGCTACCTCTCTCATCGCGGCGCGCTGGAGCTTGAGCAACAGCGTAAAATCACCGAGCAGGAAGAGGCCCGGCTGGCGCTGGCTGACGCACAGTAAGCGCCTGATAACGTAGAAAGAAAGTGCCAGCCTGCTGGCACTTTTGGCCTTACGCAGAGTTGGCCGTCGTTAGGCAGACACCCTTAAATAGGGCGCAATGCTCGCTAATTTTTCCCGGGTTTCCGTCAGTTCGCGTTCCGGCGTCGATTGCGCAATGATCCCAGCCCCCGCCTGTATCCAGCAGCGCTGGCTGTCCTGAAATACGGATCGCAGGACTAACGCCGCATCAAAGCGCGTGTCCTCCAGCAGCAGCACCGCCCCGGAATAGAGCTCCCGCGGCGTCTTCTCAATTTGCATAATCGCGCTCAGGGCCGCATTCTTGGGGATACCCGAGGCGGTAATCGACGGAAACAGCACGGTAAATGCATCCCAGGCATCCTTACTTTCCGCAAGCTGGCCGCTGACGCAAGATCCCAGATGCTGAACGCTACCGCGCTGGCGAACCGACATCAAATCTTCAACCACCACGCTGCCCGGCTGGCAGACCACCGCCAGTTCAGCGATCGCCTCCTTCACCGACAGGATGTGCTCCAGCACCTCTTTACCGTCATGCAGCAGCTCGGTCTCTTTCTCCTTATTCTGCTGCGGATCCCCCATGCGATCGCGGGTACCCGCAAGGGGTTCAGTGACGACTTTGCTTCCGCTGACCGACATCACCAGCTCCGGGCTAAACCCCAGCGCTTCTCGCCCCTGCTGGCGAAACATAAACGAACGGGTGGGCGTATTGGCCTGCCGCCCGCATAATAGCGTGGAGGGCATATCAATTCGCGATGGCAAGGCAATAGCCCGCGAGACAATCGCTTTGACATATTCACCGCGGCGGATCGCCGAAACCACGCGCGCCACCTGCTCCTGATAGGCCTCACCGTTGTCAGCGGTATCTACAGTCACGGTGTTACACGGCGTCGCCGTACCGGCTGCTTTTACCGACTCGCACAGACGTCGGCATTCGCTGGCGGTGTCGGCAGAAACGGTGACATTTCCCTGTTCAAAAATCAGTTCCTCACGGGGAACGGTTAACGTCAGCAATGGCCACTCGCCAGCGTGATAGGCTATCCCCCGGGTATGCGCCGCAAAGTTAAACCCTACCTGGCCATATACCCGACGCCCTTTCACCTGAGGATGGGCCATAAAACGACGCGCGCAGTCGGTAATGGAATCCACCGCCCATTGCTGCTCTCCGTCCGCATTGATGAAGGTCGCCCGCGTGCCGTCAGCATTAATGATCAACCGTGCCAGGCATCCTTTGCCGATATACCAACACGGTTGCCGCTCATAGACATAGCACTCTTCATCGGCGAACTGGCGTAAGACGCCACAAATCGTCGGCAGCCGCTGTTCCTCTGGGAGCGCCAGATGTAAAAATTCACTGATTTTCATCCCTTACCTCTCTGTGTTATTCCCGGATCCTTCAATTGCGTTTGTCGAATGCAGCCTGGCAGAAGCAATCCACGCTGCCAGCAGCGTGAATGCCCCGCCAAACATAAAGCAGGCCGCATAGCCAAAATGCTGCGCAATTACGCCGCCAACCACGCCGGCCAGAATGGCGATGGCGGCATCAGTACATTGAAAGAGCGTAAAATCGACGCCAGCCTGCAGAGGCGATGAAAGCGTCATCAGCGTGGCGTAAAGACAGACCAGGGCGCAGGCCAGAGAAATGGATTGCAGGATGATCAGCCCCTGGAGTAACGGCAGCCGCAAATGTCCCGGCGCCAGCAGCAACGTCGTTACTATTGCCAGCAGCACGACGCCCTGGAGGCCATAAGCCGCAAGCAGCGCTCTGCCGGGGGAGGAGTATTTCATCAGCACCCCGCCCGCCAGCGTTCCTGCGATACCAGCCGCGATATTGCCAGCGCTGAATAGCGCGCCGAGCGCCGACATGCTCAACCCCTGATCCAGCAGCAGCGGCGCCAGAAGAGGCAACACGAACCGCATCCCGGTATTCAGCATCAGCACCAACAGTAAACCCAGCCGCGCCTGTCGCCTTTTAAGCGCATAACCCAACGCCGGAACATGCGGTACAGACGTGATGCGCATGGGTTCGGCAATGCACCACAGGGGAACGGATAAGACCAGGATCAGCGCCGCCATGATCAGCATGGCCACCGGCCAGTCGAATGCCGCCGCTAGCATCAGGAAGACGCCGCCGCCGCACATCATTCCCAGATAGCTGCCGCCGACCTGGACGCTGTTTCCCCAGCCGTAACCTGCGCGACTGAGCTGATCGACACAAAAGCCGTCGCTGGCAATATCGATGGTGGCGGCAACCGTACCCGCGAGTAAAAACAGCGCAAACAATGCGGCGATCTGCGTGTCGGGAAATCCCCCAGTTCGCCCGACCGCGCCGGTCGCAGCGGCAACCGTCAGGATCGCCGCCAACCCGACCTGACCCCGGAGGATTAACAGGCGGGAACGACGCTCCGGGCGATCGGGCGGCAGGCGCCAGCGCTCAATCCACGGCGCCCAGATAAACTTCAGCGCCCAGGGCAACATAAACAGCGTTGTCGCGCCGGCAAGGGCCAGCGAGCCGCCGGCGGCGCGCACCAGCGCAGGCAGGGACTGCATAGAGAGCGCCGATACCAGGCTCTGCGTCACATAGATCCCGGCAATGGCAAAAATCACCCGTCCGGTCGTTAACGGTTTCACCTGCGACTGAACATCACTCATGCAGTCGCTCCTCAGATGCGTCAACCTCTGCATCACGCCAGACGCGCGCGGCCATTTGCGCCTGCCACAGCGCCTGGTAACGTCCCTGACGGGAGAGCAGCTGCGCATGCGTGCCCTGTTCAACCACTTCTCCCTCTTCCATCACCAGGATGTTTCCGGCCCCGGCGATGGTTGACAGGCGATGGGCGATGATAATTACCGTCCGGTTGTGAACCAGACTATCAATAGCTTTCTGTACCGCCAGTTCGCTATCAATATCCAGCGCGGCGGTCGGCTCATCGAGAATGACGATCGGCGCATCTTTCAATAAGGCCCTGGCAATGGAAATTCGCTGGCGCTCGCCGCCCGAGAGCTGCCCGCCCATCTCGCCCATTGGCGTCAGCCAGCCTTGCGGAAGACGGGAAATGAATTCAAGACACTGCGCCGCGCGGGCGGCCTCTTCCACCTCCTGCTGCGTGGCCTGCGGGCGGGCAATAAGGAGATTCGCCAGCAGCGTGTCATCAAACAGCCAGACATCCTGAAACACGACGGAAATCAAGCTATTGAGCTGTTCCGCCGTCAGATGACGAATATCGACGCCACCGATAGAAATCTCTCCCTGCTGCGGATCGGCATAGCGCATTAACAGTTTGCTGACCGTGGTTTTACCGGCGCCTGAGGCACCCACCAGCGCGCTCATGCTGGCGGCCGGAAAGGTCAAAGAGAGGTTGTTGAGCGCGGGATCGCCGCTGTCATCATAGCGGTAGCAAATGGTGTCAAAGCGGATATCGTAACGCTCCGGCATCTCGCCGCGTTCTGCGACGGGAAGCGGCGGGAGCGCCATAAACTGCTCAATACGCTGCAGGGCGCTGGCGATCAGTTCCACCACCGAGGTGTAGCTGATAAACATCGCCATCGGTTCCGAAAAACGCATTATCATCGCGGCGGCGGCTATCAAAAAGGCAAGGTTCAGGGTCCCCGTTACTACCCAGACCACCCCGGCTAACACGACCACCTGCAGGCCCAGCTCCACAACGCCGGCGATCAGCATCGTCGCGCCGGCACTCTGGCGATGCGTGCGGCTCTGTAAGCTTTCCAGCGCATTAAAATGCGCCAGCAACGCCCGGCTTTTTTCGCCATCGCTGCCGCAGGTACGCAAAACCATCATCCCTTGCGCAAATTCAACGATATCCCCGCTCAGCCGCTGGTGCGCTTCGCCCAGGGTCTGCATTTGTCGGCGCATCGCCGGCCGGCGCCAGTAATAAAACGGCACCAGCATGGGAAAGATCAGCAACATCACCAGCCCCAGCCGCCAGTCGATCCACAACGTTGCCAGCGATGCGGTCAGCGGAGTGACGATGGTTAAAAGCAAAATATTGGCTATCGCAATCACATAGTTGAGATTTTCATCCACGCTGCCCAGCAACAAGGCGTTCGTTTCGCCCGCTCTGCCGCGCTGGAGTCTTTCCAGCGGCACGCGGCGTAGCTGTTCGCCCAGGCGCAGGCGCAGTTCATGGGTGGCCTGCGCCAGATGACCACGGTATTCAAAGCCCAGCCCATACCAGCGTAGCGCCAGCGCCGCGAACGCCGCAGCGCTGAAAGCCAAAGCCCAGGTGAGAAGCGGCGATGCTTCACCACGTAATAGCGCATCAACGATCGGATAGAGGCAGGCAAAGGCAATCCCCTGCATCAATGCCGCCAGCAGCAGCGCAATCATACTGCGCCGCAGCATCCCTGCCTGACTGCCAACGCTGGAGATAAGCTGGCGCCAGATGACGCGCCAGGCCAGGTTATCCGCGGGATTAATGGCTTTCATTTTCCGCCTCCTCTGGTTGTGTTCTCCCCGGCATCCATTGCTGCGCCTGCTGATAGCGCTGCCACAGCTGCTGATACAGGCCGCCCTGGGCCAACAGTTGCCGGTGACTCCCGCGTTCCCGGAGCCGCCCGTCGGAAAACAGCAGTATCATATCGGCGTGAGTCACCATGGAGAGTCGATGCGCGACCATGATGACCGTCCGGCCGCGCATGGCCGCCGCGAGGGCTTTGATCAGCGCCGCTTCGTTTTCCGGATCGGCAAACGCCGTCGCCTCATCGAGCACAAGAATGGGGCGATCCTGCAACAGCGCCCGGGCGATGGTGATGCGCTGCCGCTGACCGCCGGAGAGAAAGACGCCGCGCTCCCCGACGCGGGTGCTGTATCCCTCCGGCAACGCGCTGATAAATTCATGGGCCTGCGCCACTCTGGCCGCCGATATCACCGCTTCCAGCGGCGTATCCGGCGCGCCCAGACGAATGTTATTGGCGATGGTGTCGGCAAAAAGGAAGTTGTCCTGGAATACAAACGAGATTTGCTGCATCAAGGTGTCCGTCTGCATATCGCGCAGATCCACGCCGCCGATGCGAATATGGCCTTTATCGGGATCGGCATAACGCAGCAGGAGTCGCGCCACGGTGCTTTTCCCGGCGCCGCTCGGCCCGACCAGCGCCACTATTTTTCCGGCAGGTACATGAAAGCTCACCTCCTGCAGCGCCGCGCCTGCGCGCGCTTGTGGATAATGAAAACTCACCTGCTCAAAGGTAATGCTCGCATCGTTCGGCTGCCGATCGACAAGCGGACGGGAGAGTTCCGGCATCGCGAGAACCTGATAAATACGCTGAATGCTTAAACGCGTTTGCGCGACCAGATTATTGAGCATCATCATGGGCATCACCGCTTCCGCCATCCCGCTGCCCAACAGTAAAACGGCCACCCAGGCGATAAAATCGAGGCTGCCCGCCTGCATCAGGCCGTATCCGCACCAGATCAGAACGAATAAGGTCGGCAGCGGATTGAGGATCGAGAATGAAAAACGCGCGGAAAAGCCGGCTTTGCGATACCAGATTTTGAGCACATCGACCCACTCCTCAAGGGCATGCTGATAGCGCAAAAAGCTGGTGCTGCCGCTATCAAACGTTCTGACCACCTGCATGGCCTGCACGAACTCAATCACCGCGGCGCTGACCTGCTCGCGCGCCTGATGATAACGCTGAGCCATCTCTCCCGAGCGCTGGCGGGCGAGAGTAAGTATCAGTGAACCCAATGCCAGCACACCCAGCGTGGCAATGGCCAGTCGCCAGTCCAGCCAGAACAGGATAGCGGCGGTCGCCAGGGGCATGACTATCGCGCGAGCGTACAGCGGCGTGCTGTCAGCAACGAAAATGTGTAACGACTTCACATCATCCAGCATCACCTTCGCCATCGCACCGCTGCCCATTTGCTGTAACGCGCCCGGGGCAAGCTGCACGGCTTTCTGCGCTAATCTGCTGCGCAGAATATTCTCCAGATGAAACGCCGCATAATGCGAGGTGTTAAATGCCTGCAGGCGCAGGACAAAAGTCAGCGCCACGCAGCCAAATAGCCCTCCCAACGACCAGAGTGGAATAACGTCGGGCGAGACGCGAAGATCGCGCAGGCTCCATGCCAGAAAAAGCAGCGCCGCAAGGCTGGTGATGGCCGCCAGACCCGCCAGCGCCATCGCCAGAATGACCTTCCGGCGAACCGGGGTTATCACCTGCCAGAGCGGAAACCGGGACAGAGATTCAGTATTGGATGATTGAGATGACATGGGAGTGGCTGAATTTCCTGATGAATTTTTAAGGACGCCAAAAACGCTATTTCAGGGTGGCGTTCTGAGAATTAATGTGAATAATAACCATTATCAATTACTCATCTACCCCATTCGGTTCTATTTTTACCCGCATTGGTTTAAGCCACAGGGAGATAACCCGGTCATGACGGAGTCACCACAAACGCAATCTGCAATCTCAATTCATCAGTTGGTGGTCGGGAAACCCGCTAACGACGGTACTATCCCGGCCCAGTGTGAACTGCTGCGCTGTTCGTTGCAGGAAGGGATGGATATTTTGCTCTGGAGAGGCCATTTTGCGCAGCCTGAGACGTTACAGCTTCACGATGATCTGGGCAGGATTAACTTCTCGTGCATCCTTGAGGGCACCTCGCGCTTTGCCATCCAGGGGCTCAGACGCCACACCGAGTGGGAACTGGCCCGCAATCGCCATTACATTACCCACACGCCAGATTGCCGCGGCAGCGCCTCCTACGGCGGCCGATTCGAGAGCATCACCCTCTCCTTCAGCCCTGAAACCCTCGCGCTGTGGGTACCTGATATCAGTACAGTCATTAAAAATAAGATCGACTCCCACTGCTGTTGCCAGCAGCAGCGCTGCAATGCGGAAACCCATTTAACGGCCCAGGCTTTGCGTCATGCGCTAATGCGGATGCACGGCGGATTCAGCCATGAACAAAAACCTTCGACGCTCTGGCTACAGGGACAGAGTCTGGTGATGCTAAGCCTGGTCCTGGATGAGCACCGCGAAGACGCCAGCTGCTTCTCCTGCCACTTCAACCCGGTGGAGCGCCAGAAACTGCTGCGGGCAAAGGATCTGCTGCTGGCCGATTTGACGCAGGCGCCGGGCGTTGCTGAGCTGGCGAGAGAGTCCGGTTTGAGCGTGCTGAAAATTAAGCGTGGCTTCCGCGTTCTGTTTAACAACAGCGTCTATGGCCTGTTTCAGGCTGAACGCATGCAGGAGGCACGAAGAAGGCTGGCCAATGGCAATACCTCCGTTATGACGGTAGCCGCCGATCTGGGCTACGCCAACGCCAGCCACTTCTCTGCCGCTTTCCAGAAACAGTTTGGCGTCACCCCTTCCAGCTTTAAACGCGTCATCTGATCGCCGATTGACCCCTCCCCGTCAGCGGCCCGGCCCCCCCCTCCGGGCCTCAGTGCTTTCCTCCAGTGATTAACCCGAAACGGGCATAAATAGACCCGTTTCGGGTAGCACTCAATTGTTAATAATTATTATTCTCATGTAAGGAGTATTTTCCGCTAAGACGTGCCATCAGGAGGAAGAATGATTTCTGGCGCACCATCTCAGGAACCGCGGTTACCGGACAACGGCAACGCGGCTGATTATCAACAATTACGCGAGCGGCTCACGCAGGAGCTAAATTTAACGCCGCAGCAGCTACATGAAGCGTGCAATTTGATCCAGGCGGGCCTGGATTCAATCAGATTGATGAGATGGTTAGACTGGTTTCGTAAAAGGGGCTACCGCGTGACCCTGCGCGAACTGTATGCCGCCCCCACGCTGGGCGGGTGGCGCCAGCTGATGCGCAGCCGTTCCCCGGAGAAACCGGCGGAGGAAACGGCGGAGGAAACCGCACCCGGCGAAAGCGTCTGGCCGACCATGACCGAGGGTACCCCCTTCCCTCTGACGCCGGTCCAGCATGCCTACCTGACGGGGCGAATGCCTGGACAGCCCCTCGGCGGCGTGGGCTGCCATCTGTATCAGGAGTTTGCCGGCTATTCTCTGACGGCGGAAAAGCTGGAACAGGCCATCGCGATCCTGATGCAGCGCCACCCGATGCTGCATATCGCCTTTCGCACCGACGGACAGCAGGTCTGGTTAAAGCAACCTTACTGGAACGGCGTGACGGTTCATGATCTGCGCCAGAACGACGCCGCCAGCCGCCAGGTCTATCTGGACGCCCTGCGCCAGCGCCTGAGCCACCGCCTTTTACGCGTGGAGATCGGCGAAACGTTTGATTTTCAGCTGACGCTGTTGCCCGATAATCGCCACTGCCTCCATGTCAATATTGACCTGCTGATTATGGATGCCTCCAGCTTTACGCTCTTCTTCGATGAGCTTAATGCTCTGCTGGCGGGCGAATCGCTGCCGGCTATCGACCCCCGCTATGATTTCCGCTCCTATTTGCTGCACCAGCAGAAGGTGCATCAACCGCTGCGAGACGAAGCCCGCGCGTACTGGCTGGCGAAAGCGCCTGCGCTTCCTCCCGCGCCGCTCTTGCCGCTGGCCTGCGACCCCGCCGCGCTACGTGAAGTCCGTAATACCCGACGCCGCATGATTGTCCCGGCCAAACAGTGGCATGCGTTCAGCCAACGGGCCGGTGAGTACGGCGTCACCCCGACAATGGCGCTGGCAACCTGTTTTTCCGCCGTCCTGGCTCGCTGGAGTGGCCTGACTCGGCTGCTGCTCAACGTAACGTTATTCGACCGCCAACCGCTGCACCCGGCGGTTAGCGCTATGCTTGCCGACTTCACCAATATTCTGCTGCTGGATACCGCCTGCGACGGCGATACCGTCAGCGGCCTCGCGCAGAAGAATCAGCTGACCTTTACCGAAGACTGGGAGCATCGTCACTGGTCCGGCGTCGAACTCCTCCGGGAGCTCAAACGCCAGCAGCGCTATCCCCACGGCGCCCCGGTGGTATTTACCAGCAATCTGGGACGCTCTCTCTACAGCAGCCGCGCGGAACCGCCTTTGGGCGAGCCGGACTGGGGCATCTCGCAGACGCCGCAGGTGTGGATAGATCATCTGGCCTTCGAACATCAAGGCGAGGTCTGGCTGCAATGGGACAGCAATGACGCCCTGTTCCCTCCGGCATTAGTAGCGACGTTGTTCGCGGCCTACTGCCAGCTGATTAACCAGCTCTGCGAAGATGACAGCGCATGGCAAAAACCGTTCCCGGATACCCTGCCCGCCAGGCAGCGCGCGATTCGCCAGCGGGTCAACGCGACCGACGCGCCCATTCCCGCAGGACTGCTGCATGAAGGCATTTTCCGCATCGCCCTCCAGCAGCCGGAGGCGCTGGCGGTCACAGATGCTCATTATCAGTGGAACTACCGTGAACTGACGGACTTTGCCCGCCGTTGCGCCGGCAGGTTAATCGCGTGCGGGGTGCAGCCGGGCGACAATGTGGCGATCGGCATGTCAAAAGGCGCGGGACAGCTGGTTGCGGTGCTGGCCGTGCTGCTGGCCGGGGCGGTCTACGTTCCGGTTTCGCTGGACCAGCCCGCCGCGCGGCGCAAGAAAATCTATGCTGACGCCAGCGTTCGGCTGGTGCTCATTTGCCAGCACGACGCCAGCGCGTGGTCAGACGATATTCCCCTGCTTGCCTGGCAGCAGGCCATTGAGGATGAACCGATCGGCAACCCGGTGGTTCGCGCACCGACACAACCGGCCTATATTCTCTACACCTCCGGTTCTACCGGCACACCGAAAGGCGTGGTCATTTCTCACCGGGGAGCGCTCAACACCTGTTGCGATATCAATAACCGCTATCAGGTAGGTCCAGGCGACAGGGTGCTGGCGCTGTCCGGCCTGCATTTTGATTTATCGGTATATGACATTTTTGGCGTCCTGAGCGCCGGCGGCGCGCTGGTTATGGTGATGGAAGAGCAACGGCGCGATCCCCGCGCATGGTGTGAACTGATCCAACGCCATCAGGTCACGCTCTGGAACAGCGTCCCGGCGCTATTCGATATGCTGCTGACCTGGTGCGAGGGTTTTGCCGACGCTGCGCCGGCAAATCTGCGCGCGGTAATGCTTTCCGGCGACTGGATCGGTCTCGATCTTCCTGCCCGCTTTCGGGCCTATCGGCCGCAAGGGCAGTTTATCGCCATGGGCGGCGCCACCGAGGCGTCTATCTGGTCTAACGTCTGCGAGGTCAGAGAGGTTCCTGAGCACTGGCGCGCCATCCCCTACGGTTTTCCGCTGTCTAACCAGCGCTACCGGGTAGTCGATGAGCGGGGCCGGGACTGCCCCGACTGGGTGCCCGGCGAATTGTGGATTGGTGGCCTCGGGGTCGCTGAAGGCTATTTCAACGATCCCCTACGCAGCGAGCAGCAGTTTTTGACGCAATCGGGCGAGCGCTGGTATCGCACCGGCGATCTCGGCTGCTACTGGCCAGACGGTACCTTAGAGTTCCTCGGCCGCCGCGATAAGCAGGTCAAGGTCGGGGGATATCGCATCGAGCTGGGCGAAATTGAGAGCGCGCTCGGCCAGGTGGCGGGCGTGAAACAAGCCACCGTTCAGGCGATCGGGGAGAAAGAGAAGACCCTGGCGGCCTGGGTTGTTCCCCAGGGGGAGGCTTTTTGCGTTCCCCATCATCGCGATCCGTTGCTGCCGCAGGAATGGCGTACCCTGGCAGGAACGCTGCCCTGCTGCGCCTGCCCGCCAGAAATCTCCGCCGCTCAGGTCGCTGATTTTCTGCAGTATCGTCTGTTAAAACTGCATCCGGGCCACGCCTCTGACGTCGATCCGCTCTCCCTGATCGATTCGCTCGCTATCCAGCCGCGCTGGCAGGCCGTGGTGGAACGCTGGTTAGCCTTTCTTGCGGCTCAACAGCGGCTGCAGCCCGCCGCCGAGGGTTATCAGGTCTGCGCGGCAGAAGCGCCGGAAAAGCGCCATCCTTCGTTCAGCGGGCATGACCTCACCTTAATGCAGATTCTTCGCGGCGCGCGCCACGAACTGTCATTACTGAACGATGCGCGGTGGTCGCCGGAAAGTCTGGCTTTCGACCATCCGGCCAGCGCCTTGTATATCGAGGAGCTGGCGACAATGTGCCAACAGCTTTCCCGACGTTTACAGCGCCCGGTACGCCTGCTGGAGGTGGGGGTCCGCACCGCCCGCGCCGCAGAGTGCCTGTTGTCCCGCCTCAACGCTGGCGAGGTTGAGTATGTCGGGCTTGAACATAGCCAGGAGCTGCTGCTGAGCGCCAGACAGCGGCTTGCCCCATGGCCTGATGCCCGTCTGGCCCTCTGGAATGCAGAGACGCTGGCGGCGCACGCGCATTCGGCGGACATTGTCTGGCTGAATAATGCCCTGCATCGTCTGCTGCCAGAAGATCCCGGACTCCTTACGACCTTACAACGGCTCGCCGTCCCCGGAGCGCTGCTCTACGTCATGGAGTTTCGCCAGTTGACGCCGTCTGCCCTGCTCAGCACGCTTCTGTTAACCGCTGGACAACCGGAGGCTTTACTGCATAACAGCGCAGCGTGGGCAACAATATTCAGCGCCGCCGACTTCAGCTGTCAGCATGGCGATGAAATCGGCGGATTACAACGCTTCCTCGTCCAGTGCCCGGCCAGCCAGATGCGCCGGGACCCGCGTAAACTACAGGCCGCCCTTGCCGAACGCTTGCCCGGGTGGATGGTGCCGCAACGGATCCATTTCCTTGACGCTTTCCCGCTGACCGCGAACGGAAAAATTGACTATCAGGCGCTGACCCGTCGCCATACCCCTGAGGCGGAAACATCGGCCGAAGCGGATTTACCTCAGGGCGATACGGAAACATGCGTGGCCGCCATCTGGCAGCAGCTGTTGTCGATCGGCGCCGTCACCCGGGAGACCGACTTTTTCCAGCAAGGCGGCGACAGCCTGCTGGCCACCCGTCTGACCGGACAGCTCCATCAGGCGGGTTATACCGCGCAATTAAGCGATCTGTTTAATCATCCCCGACTGGCGGATTTTGCCGCTACCCTGCGTAAAACCGACCTCCCGGTCGAACAGCCATTCACCCACTATCCTGAAGATCGCTACCAGCCGTTCGCGCTTACCGACGTGCAGCAGGCCTACCTGGTCGGACGGCAGCCGGGGTTTGCCCTGGGCGGCGTAGGCTCCCACTTCTTCGTTGAATTTGAGGTTGCCGATCTGGATATCCGCCGGCTGGAGAGGGTCTGGAATCGTTTAATCGTCCGCCACGATATGCTGCGCGCCGTTGTTCACGATGGACAGCTGCAGGTTCTCGAACAGACTCCCCCCTGGATCATACCCGCGCACGTTTGCCCAACGCCAGACGAGGCGCTGCGGCTACGTGAAAAACTGGCGCATCAGGTACTCAACCCCGAAATCTGGCCGGTATTCGATCTCCAGGTCGGATACGTCGACGGGATGCCCGCCCGACTCTGGCTGTGCCTGGATAACCTGTTGCTTGACGGGCTAAGCATGCAGATCCTGCTGGCGGAGCTGGAACACGGCTATCGCTATCCGCAACAGCTGCCGCCGCCGCTCCCCGTCACTTTCAGGGATTATCTGCAGCAACCCGCGCTGCGGGCGCCAGACCCAGACTCCCTGGCCTGGTGGCAGACTCAGCTGGACGATATCCCTCCGGCGCCGGCGCTGCCGCTGCGCTGCTTGCCTCAGGACGTTGCGACACCGCGCTTTGCGCGCCTGAACGGGGCCATGAACAGCGCGCGCTGGCGCCGATTGAAACAGCGGGCGGCTGAAGCCCATCTTACCCCGTCGGCCTTACTCTTATCGGTATGGTCAACGGTGCTCTCGGCATGGAGCGCGCGGCCTGACTTCACGCTTAACCTGACGCTTTTCGACCGCCGTCCGGTGCATCCGCAAATCAACCAGATTCTGGGCGACTTCACCTCGCTGATGCTGCTGAGCTGGCGGCCTGGCGACAACTGGCTGCACAGCGCGCAGCGACTGCAGCAGCGCCTGAGCCAGAGCCTCAATTATCGCGATGTATCCGCCATCCGCGTGATGCGTCAGCTGGCGCAACGGCAAAATCTGCCCGCCGTAACCATGCCGGTTGTCTTCACCAGCGCGCTCGGCTTCGCGCAGGATAATTTCCTCGCCCGGCGCAATTTACTCAAACCGGTCTGGGGTATCTCGCAGACGCCGCAGGTCTGGCTCGATCACCAGGTTTATGAGTCCGAAGGTGAATTGCGCTTTAACTGGGATTTTGTCGCCGCCCTGTTTCCTGCCGAACAGGTGGAGCGACAGTTTGCCCAGTATGGCGAATTGCTCAATCGGATGGCCGAGGAAGAGAGCTGCTGGCAGCTGCCGCTCGCCGCGCTGGTTCCCCCCGTTAAACTCGCGGAACAAAGCCCCGCGCCAGCTCCGCGCGGCTGCCCTGAGCGCCCGGTGTCCGGCGTGGCGGCGGACGAGAGCACTGTCCGTCTGATTTGCGACGCCTTTCGCGAGGTGGTGGGCGAATCGATTATGCCCGCGGATAACTTTTTTGAGGCGGGCGCCACGTCGCTAAATCTGGTGCAGCTGCACATTTTGTTACAACGTCACGAATTTTCCATGCTGACGCTGCTTGATCTCTTTACCCACTCCTCTCCAGCCGCTCTGGCCGAATACCTTACCGGCGTCGCGATGGAGGAGAAAGCCACACGCTCTCGCCCGGTTCGCCGACGCCAGCGGCGGATTTAGCGCGAACCAAACTGATTTTTTCCGGGACGCCGTCGCGCAAGCGCGGCGTGCCATTGACTTTGTGACTCTTAGAAAACGAGACCGATTATGGATAACTTGCGCTTCTCTTCTGCGCCGACAGCAGATTCCATTGATGCATCGATCGCTGAACGCTACCCGGACTGCGAACCTGTCGCGGTGATCGGCTACGCCTGCCATTTTCCTGAAGCGCCCGATGGCGAAACGTTCTGGCACAACTTGCTGGAAGGCCGTGAATGCAGCAGGCGCTTTACCCGCGAGGCGCTGCTGGCCGCCGGTCTGGATGCCGCGGTGATTGACGATCCTCATTACGTCAATATCGGGACGGTTTTAGACAACGCCGACTGCTTCGACGCCGCCCTGTTTGGCTACTCGCGGCAAGAAGCCGAATCTATCGATCCGCAGCAGCGGCTGTTTTTGCAGGCGGTCTGGCATGCGCTGGAGCATGCCGGCTATGCCCCCGGCGCCGTCCCCCACAAGACCGGCGTTTTCGCCTCTTCCCGGATGAGCACCTATCCCGGCCGCGAAGCCCTGAACGTCACGGAAGTCGCGCAGGTCAAGGGTCTGCAGTCGCTGATGGGTAATGATAAGGACTATACTGCCACCCGCGCCGCGTATAAGCTCAATCTGCACGGACCGGCGCTATCGGTACAGACCGCCTGCTCCAGTTCGCTGGTTGCGGTGCATCTGGCCTGCGAAAGCCTGCGCGCGGGGGAATCCGATATGGCGGTGGCCGGCGGCGTGGCGCTCTCTTTCCCCCAGCAGGCGGGCTACCGCTACCAGCCCGGGATGATTTTCTCTCCCGATGGCCACTGTCGCCCTTTTGACGCCTCGGCAGAAGGCACCTGGGCCGGCAACGGTCTCGGCTGCGTGGTACTGCGCCGCCTGAGAGATGCGCTGCTGTCAGAGGATCCGATTATTGCCGTGATCCTCTCCAGCGCGGTCAACAACGACGGTAGCCGAAAAGTGGGTTATACCGCGCCGTCGGTGGCAGGACAGCAAGCGGTCATCGAAGAGGCGTTAATGCTGGCGGCGATCGATGACAGACAGATTGGCTACATTGAAACCCACGGTACCGGCACGCCGCTGGGAGACGCGATTGAAATTGAAGCGCTGCGCAACGTTTATGCGCCCCGCCCGCCGCATCAGCGCTGCGCGCTCGGTTCGGTAAAAAGCAATGTTGGCCATCTGGATACGGCGGCCGGGATTGCCGGGCTGCTGAAAACCGTCCTCGCGGTCAACCGCGGACAAATTCCGCCGATGCTAAATTTTGCCACGCCAAACCCGGCGCTCAAGCTCGACGAAAGCCCGTTCACCGTGCCGGTGACGGCCCAGGCGTGGCAGGACGAAATACGCTACGCGGGCGTCTCCTCCTTTGGCATTGGCGGCACAAACTGCCACATGATCGTCGCCTCGCTGCCCGATGAGCTCAAATTACCGTTGCCTGGTGCGGATGACGGTAGCAGGAGCACCGCGCTGCTGCTCAGCGCCGCCAGCGACACCGCGTTGCGGCAGCTGGCTACGGACTATGCTCGGGCGCTGAGGGAAAACGCGGATGCCAGTAATCTGGCCTTCACGGCTTTGCGCGCCCGCCGTCTCGATCTCCCCTTTCGTCTGGCGACGGCATTAAATGATGATACCGCCGCTGCCCTTAGCGCCTGGGCTGGAGAACAGGCCGGGGCGCCGGTTTATAGCGGCCACGGCGTCAGCGGTAAGCAGGTGTGGCTGTTTACCGGGCAGGGCTCGCACTGGCGGACCATGGGCCACGCCATGTGCCAGCGTTCGAAGGTGTTTGCCGACACGCTTGAACGCTGTTTTTCCGCCTGTCGTGAAATGCTCACGCCCTCCCTGCGCGACGCGATGTTTAATCCCGACTCGGCGCAGCTGGAGGAGATGACCTGGGCGCAGCCAGCCATCGTTGCCTTTGAAATCGCCATGGCGGCGCACTGGCGCGCCGAGGGATTGCAGCCGGATTACGCCATCGGTCACTCGGTGGGCGAATTTGCCGCCGCCGTGGTCTGCGGACACTATACGATTGAACAGGTTATGCCGCTGGTTTGCCGCCGCGGGGCGCTGATGCAGCTGTGCGCAAACGGCGCGATGGTGGCGGTGTTCGCGCAAGAAGAGGCGCTGATGCCGCTGGCCCGCCAGTTTGAGCTGGATCTGGCGGCCAACAACGGCACCCGGCATACGGTCTTTTCCGGGCCGGAAGCCCGTATTGCGGAATTTTGCGCCGCGCTTTCGCAGCGTGATATCAGCTATCGTCGCCTGAGCGTTTCCGGCGCGGCGCACTCCGCCTTACTGGAGCCGATACTCGATCGTTTTCAGGACGCCTGCGCCGGGCTGCACGCAGAGCCCGGGCAGCTACAGCTTATTTCCACCCTCACCGCCGGGGCCATAGATGCGTCGACGCTCAATCAGGCGGATTACTGGCGCCGCCATATGCGCCAGCCGGTGCGCTTTATCCAGAGTATTCAGGCGGCGCACAAGCTCGGCGCCCGCGTTTTTGTAGAGATGGGACCCGATGCCCAGCTGATTGCCTCCGGACAGCGCGAATACCGGGATAACGCTTACTGGATAGCCAGCGCCCGCCGTAACCAGGAGGCGAGCGCTGTCCTGAATCAGGCGCTGCTCCAGCTGTACGCCGCCGGCGTCACCCTGCCGTGGGCAGACTTACTGGCGGGCAATGGGCAACGTATCTCTGCGCCACGCTATCCGTTCGCGACCGAGCGTTACTGGAAAGAGCACGTTTCCAACGTCTGCGAGCCTGACGACGTCGCGCTGTCCGCCGGCGCTGAGGTGGCGAGTCGCGCCGCGGCAGCGCTCGATCTTCCCCGGCTGGAAGCGCTTAAACGCTGCGCCACGCGGCTACACGCCATCTATGTCGATCGGCTGGTACAACGCTGTGCGGACGATGCCATTGCCAGCGGCGTCGACGCCATGACCATTATGCGCCGAGGCCGTCTGCTGCCGCGCTACCAGCAGCTGCTTCAACGCCTGCTGAATAACTGCGTGGCCGACGGCGACTACCGCTACGCTGACGGGCGTTATTTCCGCGCCCGCCCGATTGAACATGAGCAGAGGGAAGCTCTGCTGGCGGAGCTTGCTGGCTATTGTGAAGGTTTTCAGGCTATTCCCGAGACCATCGCCCGCGCCGGCGAGCGGCTGTATGAAATGATGAGCGGCGAGGAAGAGCCGGTGGCGATCATCTTCCCGCAGGGCGCCTCCGACGGCGTGGAGGTCCTCTATCAGGAATTCAGCTTTGGCCGCTATTTCAACCAAATCGCCGCCGGTATCTTACGCGGTCTCGTCCAGACGCGTCAGCCCCAGCGCCCTTTACGAATCCTGGAAGTAGGCGGCGGTACAGGCGGCACCACCGCGTGGCTGCTGCCGGAACTCAACGGCGTTCCGGCGCTGGAGTACCACTTCACCGATATCTCCGCCCTGTTTACCCGCCGCGCCCAGCAGAAATTCGCCGACTATGGCTTTGTGCGCTACCACGAACTGGATCTCGAAAAAGAGGCGCAGTCCCAGGGGTTCCAGGCAAACTCATACGATCTGATCGTGGCGGCGAACGTGATCCACGCCACTCGCCATATTGGCCGCACGCTCGATAATCTGCGCCCTCTGCTCAAACCGGGCGGACGCCTGCTGATGCGCGAAATCACCCAGCCAATGCGTCTGTTTGATTTCGTTTTTGGCCCGCTGGTGCTTCCGCTCCAGGATATCGACGCCCGCGAAGGCGAGCTCTTCCTCACCCCCCAACAGTGGCGGCAGCAGTGTCGCCGCGCCGGATTCAGCAAAGTGGCGTGGCTACCGCAGGAGGGTAGCCCGACCGCCGGTATGAGCGAACATATCATTCTCGCCACGCTGCCCGGTCATGGGATATCCTCGTCATCAGCATCCGCGCTGGGGCAGATGTTGCCGGATAATGCTGATGATCTCGCCGACTGGTCCGATTGCGCGGGTCAGCCGGAACGGTTTAACGCCCGCTGGCAGGAGGCCTGGCGGCGGCTCTCAGCGCGGCACGGCGACGATTCCCCCGTGGGAGCACCCCAGGTCAGCCCCCCGCAGTGGCTGGGGGAGGTGCGCTTAAGCTGGCGAAACGCCGCCTTTTCCCGCGGCGAGATGCGCGTGGAAGCCCGTCATCCTGATGGCGAGTGGCTGCCGCTGGCTCCCGCCGCGCCTGTTCCTGCGCCGCAGACGCATTATCAATGGCGCTGGACGCCCTTCAGCGCCGCCAGCGATGGCCGCCCACTGGCATTTCGCTTCAGCGCCGGTACGCTTGCGCACGAAAATGAGCTGGCGCAATGCGGTATCCTTCACGATCCGCAGGCCGCTTCGGTGCTCATGATTGTCGAGGAGAGCGAACAGACGCTGGCGTTAGCGAAACAAGTGAAGGAGGCCCTGACCACCGGCGCCGGAGGATTGATTGCGATCACTCACCGCGCGTGGCAGGTTGAGGATAATGAGGCGCTCGCCGCGTCTCATCACGCTCTGTGGGCTTTGCTTCGCGTCGCGGCCAATGAACAGCCGGAACGCTTGATTGCCGCCATCGATCTGGCCGAAAACACGCCATGGGAAACGCTGCGTCAGGGATTGACCGCCGTCTCCCTTTCTCAGCGCTGGCTCGCCGCAAGGGGCAACGCCCTCTGGCTCCCCTCCCTGGCGCCGAATCCAGGGCGCGCCGCCGATCTTCCGGCAAATGTCTTCGCTGGCGATACCCGCTGGCATCTGGTGACCGGCGCGTTTGGCGGATTGGGCCGCCTTGCCGTTAACTGGCTCAAAGAAAAAGGGGCGC
This sequence comes from Klebsiella sp. HN106, assembly GCF_051209435.1. Classification (NCBI taxonomy): domain Bacteria; kingdom Pseudomonadati; phylum Pseudomonadota; class Gammaproteobacteria; order Enterobacterales; family Enterobacteriaceae; genus Klebsiella; species Klebsiella sp. HN106. The sequence continues at coordinate 369,399 of NZ_JBLURD010000001.1, forward strand.
AACGTATTGCCCTGCTGGCACCGCGCGCGGATGCCTCCTGGCCGGGCGACATCGAGGGCGTGCAAATCCGCGTCTGCCGTTGTGATGTTGGCAACGCCCGACAGCTGACCAGGGTTCTCGATAAGCTGGCGGGCGATGGCGGCATTGCCGGGGCGATCCACGCTGCAGGCGTATTGGCTGATGGGCCGCTGCAGGAGCTGGACAATCGCCAACTGGCCGCGGTTTTCGCGGTGAAAGCGCAGGCGGCAGACCAGTTGCGGCAAAGCCTGAGCGACCACAACGCACGCTATCTTATTCTTTACTCCTCCGCAGCCGCCGCCCTCGGCGCGCCGGGTCAGAGCGCCCATGCGCTGGCCTGCGGCTATCTGGACGGGCTGGCGCGGCAACATACTTCTGATGATACTCCGAAGACGATAACCATTGCCTGGGGCGCCTGGGGGGAAAGCGGTCGGGCGGCCACGCCGGAAATGCTGGCGACGCTGGCCAGCCGCGGCATGGGCGCGTTAAGCAATGCCGAAGGCTGCTGGCATCTGGAACAGGCGGTGATGCGCGGTGCCCCATGGCGGCTGGCGATGCGTGTTTTCAGCGACAACATGCCTCCGCTACAACAGGCCCTGTTCCATAGCGGGTCCGCAGAAAAAGCCGCAGCGCCGGTCAGCCCTCCTGCGGATGACAACGTCTTTATCGGCAACCTGAGCGATGAAACGGCGGTAATGACATGGCTGAAAAAACGCATCGCGGTTCAGTTACGGCTAAGCGATCCGGCATCGCTGCAGGCAAATCAGGATCTATTGCCGCTGGGCATGGATTCGCTGCTCTTCCTTGAGCTCAGTAGCGATATTCAGCACTACCTGGGCGTGCGCATCAATGCGGAACGGGCGTGGCAGGATCTGTCGCCGCGCGGGCTCACGCAGCTTATCTGTTCTATACCAGAGAAGACGCCTGCCGCTTCGCAGCCGGAAGCGTTACGGCACGACGCCGATGAGCGTTATGCCCCCTTCCCTCTGACGCCGATTCAGCACGCCTACTGGCTGGGAAGAACCCATCTTATTGGTTATGGTGGCGTTGCCTGTCACGTGCTGTTTGAGTGGGATAAACGCCACGATGAACTCGACCTCTCCCTACTGGAGAAAGCATGGAACCAGCTTATTGCCCGTCACGATATGCTGCGAATGGTGGTAGATGCCGACGGCCAACAGCGCGTTCTGGCGACAACCCCGACGTATCGCATCCCGCGCGACGATCTGCGCGCGCTCTCCCCGCAGGAGCAGCGCCTGGCGCTGGAAAAACGGCGGCTGGAACTGAGCTATCGCGTTTTACCCGCCGACCAGTGGCCTCTTTTTGAACTGGTGGTCAGCGAAATCGACGATTGTCGCTATCGCCTGCACATGAACCTCGATCTTCTGCAGTTCGATGTGCAGAGTTTTAAAGTTATGATGGACGATCTGGCGCAGGCCTGGCGCGGAGAGACGCTGGCGCCGCTCGATATCACCTTTCGCGATTATGTGATGGCTGAACAGGCGCGCCGGCAGACGGCGGCATGGCACGATGCCTGGGAGTACTGGCAGGAAAAACTACCGCAATTACCCCTGGCGCCGGAACTGCCGGTGGTGAAGACGCCGCCGGAAACTCCACACTTCACCACGTTCACCTCAACGATCGGCAAGCCTGCGTGGCAGGCCGTTAAGCAGCGCTGGCAGCAGCAAGGGCTCACCCCTTCTGCCGCGCTGCTCACGCTGTTTGCCGCCACCCTCGAGCGCTGGAGCCGCACCGCTGAATTCACCCTGAACCTGACTTTCTTTAATCGCCAGCCGGTTCATCCGCAAATCAACCAGTTGATTGGTGATTTTACCTCCGTCACGCTGGTCGATTTTAACTTCACCGCGCCGGCGACGCTGCAAGAGCAGATGCAAGGAACCCAGCAGCGCCTGTGGCAGAACATGGCGCACAGCGAAATGAACGGCGTCGAGGTGATCCGCGAGCTGGGGCGCCTGCGCGGATCGCAGCATCAACCGCTGATGCCGGTGGTGTTTACCAGCATGCTGGGAATGACGCTGGAAGGCATGGCTATCGATCGGGCGATGAGTCGTCTGTTCGGTGAACCCTGCTATGTGTTCACGCAAACGCCGCAGGTCTGGCTGGATCATCAGGTCATGGAGAGCGATGGCGAGTTGACGTTTAGCTGGTACTGCATGGATAACGTGCTGGAGCCGGGCACAGCGCAAGCCATGTTTACAGACTATTGCGCCATCCTGCAGGCTGCTATTGCCAGCCCTGAAAGCCTGCAGACGATGGCCTGCGGTATTGCCGAACAGAACCCGCGCCGCCGCTGGCCGCTCAACGCGCAGACGGACTACGATTTGCGGGATATTGAGCAGGCGACGCTGGACTATCCCGGTATCCAGCGGGCCAGAGCGGAACTAAGCGAAAATGGCGCGTTAACGCTGGATATCGTCATGGCCGAGGGGCCGTCGCCCTCCGCGCTCGCCCCGGCTGAACGCGATCTCGCCTCGCTGGCGCTGCCGTTGCCTGAGCAGGCGCAACTTGATGAACTGGACGCGACCTGGCGCTGGCTGGAGGCGCGTGCGCTACGAGGGATCGCCGACACGCTGACTCGCCATGGTTTATTCACCTCGCCGGAGAGCGCCCATCGCTTTAGCGAAATTGTACAGGCGCTGGCCGCGCAGGGGGCCCGGCGACGGCTGCTGCGCCAGTGGCTACAGTGTCTGACGGAAAGAGAATGGCTGGCCCGCGAGGGGGATAGCTGGCGCAGCCGCATGGCGTTCAGCGAGATCCCCGGGCCGCAGGATGCCTGCCCGCCAACCCAATGGAGTCAGGCGCTGGCGCAGTATCTGGACACCTCTATTTCCCGCCACGACGACCTTTTCTCCGGGCAGTGTTCGCCGCTGGAACTGCTGTTCAATGAGCCGTTGCGCGTAACCGACGCGCTGTATCGCGAAAACCCCGCCAGCGCCTGTCTGAATCGCTATACCGCACAGATTGCCGCCCTGTGCGGCGCAGAACGCATCCTCGAGGTGGGCGCCGGAACCGCAGCCACCGCGGAGCCGGTGCTGAAGGCCACGCAAAGCACGCGACGTTCATACCATTTCACCGATGTCTCCACGCAGTTCCTCAACGATGCCCGGAGCCGTTTCCACGATCAATCGCGGGTTTCTTACGCCTTATTCGACATTAACCAGCCGCTGGATTTCGCCGCCCATCCGGCAGAAGGATACGACCTGATTATTGCCGTCAATGTGCTTCACGACGCCAGTCATATCGTTCAGACGTTGCGCCGATTAAAGCTGCTGCTGAAAACCGGCGGACGTTTGCTGATCGTCGAGGCGACGGAGCGAAACAGCGTATTCCAGCTGGCGAGCGTCGGCTTTATCGAGGGATTGAGCGGATACCGTGATTTCCGCCGCCGGGATGAGAAACCCATGCTCGCCCGTTCGGCGTGGCAGGAAGTGCTTGCGCAGGCCGGGTTTGTCAACGAGCTGGCGTGGCCGACGCAGGAATCCTCGCCTCTGCGCCAGCATCTGCTGGTCGCGCGTTCGCCTGGCGTGAATCGACCGGATAAAGCAGCCGTAAGCCGCTATCTGCAGCAGCGTTTTGGCTCCGGTCTGCCCGCATTACGGATTCGCCAACAAGAAGCATTACTTGCGCCGCTGCGTACCCCGTCCGTTGCGCAGAATGCGCCAGCCGAATCGACCCCAGTCGCCGGGGGAGATCCGACGCTGGAAAAACAGGTCGCTGAACTCTGGCAATCGCTGCTTTCTCGCCCCGTGGCCAGGCATCACGACTTTTTTGCGCTGGGCGGCGATAGTCTGATGGCGACAAGGATGGTCGCGCAGCTGAACCGCAGAGGAATTGCCAGCGCCAGCCTTCAGGATCTGTTCACCCATTCAACGCTCAGCGACTTCTGCGCCCATCTGCAGGCCTGTTCGTCGGCAGAGGACAATCCTGTGCTCATTTGCCACGGCGCGGGCGATGAAACGTTGTTTGTTTTCCACGCTTCCGACGGCGGTATCAGCGCCTGGCTGCCGCTTGCCCGGGCGCTGGACAGGCGCGTATTCGGCCTGCAGGCAAAATCGCCGCAGCGTTTTGCCACGCTTGATCGGATGATCGATGAGTATGTCGCATCCATCCGTCGCCAGCAGCCACACGGCCCCTATGTGCTGGCGGGATGGTCGTACGGCGCTTTTCTTGCAGCTGGCGCCGCGCAGCGTCTGTACGCCAAAGGCGAGCAGGTACGGCTGGCGTTAATCGATCCCGTGTGTCGACAGGATTTTCGTTGCGCCAACCGGACGGCCCTGCTGCGGCTGTTAGCCGAAGGGGATACGCCGCTGGCGCTGCCGGAACATTTTGACCGGCTGACGCCCGCCCGCCAGCTTGCCGTCTTCATCGACCTTGCCAGAACGGCGGGAATGGTGCCGCAAAACCTGACGCGGCAAGCGGCAGAAACGTGGATCGACAACATCGCGCATCTGCTGCGTTTACTGGCCGGGCATACGCCGGGCGAAGCCGTTGCGCTTCCCTGCCTCATCCTGCATGCCGTAATGAGACCCGCGCGCTGGACGCCAGCGGAGACCGAATGGCGGGCCTGGATGGACCGCGCCGACCGCTATGCGATTAAAGCCAGTCACTGGCAAATCATGCTGGAGCCCCCCCACGTTCAGGCTTGCGCGCAGCATATCCAGCGCTGGCTTGGCGCAACCTCAACGCAACCGGAGAACACCTTATGATGCCGTCCACCTTCGACAAACAACGCGTACTGATTGTGGGCGCCAAATTCGGCGAAATGTACCTCAACGCCTTTATGCAGCCCCAGGAGGGGCTCGAACTGGTTGGCCTGCTGGCTCAGGGAAGCCCGCGCGCAAAAGAGCTGGCCCAGGCGTTTGGTATCCCGCTGTATACCTCGCTCGAACAGATCAAGGAGATGCCGGATATCGCCTGTATCGTCGTGCGCTCGACCGTCGCCGGCGGGAGCGGAACGCAGCTTGCCCGGCACTTTTTAACTCACGGCGCGCACGTTATTCAGGAGCATCCCCTCCACCCGGATGATGTCCGTTCATTACAAGCGCTGGCGCAGGAACAGGGGCGTTGCTATTGGGTCAATACGTTTTATCCGCACGCGCTTGCCGGTCGCGTGTGGCTCAGGGACGCGGAGCAGTTACGTCGCTGTCTGGATCAGGGGCCGTCGATTGTCCATGCCACCACCAGCCGGCAGTTGCTCTACTCCACTCTCGATTTATTGCTGCTGGCTCTGGGCGTGGATGCCGCCAGCGTGGCGTGCGAAGTGGTCGGCAGCTTCAGTGACTTTCACTGTCTGAGACTCTACTGGCCGGAGGGAGAGGCTTGCCTGCTGCTTCAGCGCTATCTCGATCCTGACGATCCGGATATGCACAGCCTGATTATGCACCGTCTGCTGCTGGGATGGCCGGAAGGACATCTTTCGCTGGAGGCGAGCTACGGCCCCGTCATCTGGTCATCCAGCCTGTTTGTCGCCGAACATCAGGAGAATGCTCACAGCCTCTACCGCAGGCCGGAGATCCTGCGCGACCCGCCGGGTCAGACGTGCAGCCCGGCGCCCCTGAGCTGGCGTGATTGCTGTGAAACCGCCGGGCCTGAGGGCGTCGGAAGATTACTCCATCAGCTGCGCAGCCATCTGGCGGGCGAAAATGCGCCTGCCGCCTGCCACGGCGCTCATCAGCTGGCGGTGTCGTACCTATGGCAGCAGATTTTACGCGCGACCGGCAATGCCGAGATCCGCCACCTGAAGCCGCCGCGTCATGAACGGTTAACGGCTTTCTACCGCCACGATGAGGAGTCCCGATGATACAATCTGCCATGTGTACTCCGTTATGGCCCGCCCGCAGCGCCAGTACGGCGCATCTGGTGATGTGCCCCTTCGCGGGCGGCAGCAGTAGCGCGTTTCGCTGCTGGCGAGAGCAGCCTATGGCGGACATCGCGCTTTCCCTGGTAACCTGGCCGGGACGCGATCGCCTGCGCCATCTGACGCCGCTCAACAGCATTATGCCGCTGGCGGTACGGCTGGCGAACGAACTGCAACAGAGCGTATCTCCTGACGCGCCGCTGCTGCTCGCCGGGCACAGTATGGGCGCGCAGGTGGCGTTTGAAACCTGTCGCCTTCTGGAGCAACGAGGACATGCGCCGCATGGCCTGATTATTTCGGGCTGCCATGCTCCTCACCTCCATTCCGAACGCCGACTCAGCCATCGCGATGATGCCGACTTTATCGCTGAGCTGATAGATATTGGCGGATGTTCGCCTGAGCTGCGGGAAAACGAGGAATTAATATCGCTGTTTCTTCCCCTCCTGCGCGCCGATTTTTACGCCACCGAGCATTATCACTACGATTCGCCCGATCGCGCCTCGCCGCTGCGCACGCCTGCGCTGCTCATATGCGGCAGCCGCGATCGCGAAGCCTCCCGGCAGCAGGTCGACGCCTGGCGTCAGTGGCTGACCCACGTTACCGGGCCGGTTACAATCGACGGCGATCACTTCTATCCCATTCAACAATCCCGCGCCTTCTTTACGCAGATTGTCCGCCATTTTCCCGACGCATTTTCGACGCTGACCGCTGTGCAAAAACAGTCCAGTACTTCTGAAAGGTGACGCATGCACGCTTCTTTTAACACTCTGATTGAACAGTATCCCTTACCTATTGCCGCACAGCTGCGCTGCTGGGCGGCGCGTTATTCCACGCAAACAGCGCTCGTTGATGACGGGGGTGCGCTAACCTACAGCGAGCTTGATGTCCGGGTCGACCAGCTTGCCGCAGGGTTAGACTCGCTGGGGTTGCGTTCAGGGCAGCATGTGATTGTGCAGCTTCCAAACGGCAACGCCTTCGTGATCCTGTTGTTCGCCTTGTTAAGACTCGGCGCGATCCCCGTTCTGGCGATGCCCTCCCAGCGGGAGCTGGATATCGACGCGCTGATCGCGCTGGCGCAACCCGTCGCTTATATTATTCACGGGGAAAACCATGCAGGGCTGGCCCGCCAGATGATGCATAAACACGCCTGCTTGCGTCATGTTCTGACCATCGAACAATGCGCAGATGACGAGTTTACGCCGCTGTTCTCGCTGCGCGGCGAGCTTCAGGCGTGGCGGCAGCCCGAGGTTTCCGCCACCGCGCTGCTGCTGCTTTCAGGCGGCACCACCGGGACGCCAAAGCTTATTCCGCGACGGCACGCCGACTATAGTTATAACTTCAGCGCCTCTGCCGAACTGTGCGGCATCAACGCCCAAAGCGTATATCTCGCCGTCCTTCCCGTGGCGCATAATTTTCCGCTGGCCTGTCCCGGTATTCTGGGAACGCTTGCCTGCGGCGGGAAGGTGGTGCTGACCAACAGCGCCAGCTGCGATGAGGTGATGCCATTAATCGCCGAATGCCGCGCGACGCACGTCGCGCTGGTGCCGGCCCTGGCGCAGCTCTGGGCGCAGGCCAGAGAATGGGAAGAGAGCGATCTCTCTTCGCTGCGCGTCATTCAGGTGGGCGGCGCCCGCCTCGATCCGACGCTGGCAGAGCAGATCATCGCCACCTTTAACTGCACCCTGCAGCAGGTATTCGGCATGGCGGAGGGGCTGCTTTGCTTTACCCGTCTCAACGATCCGCTGGTCAGCGTTCTCCATAGCCAGGGGCGCCCGCTATCTCCCCTGGATGAAATTCGCGTCGTTGACGAAGAAGAGAACGACGTTGCGCCTGGCGAAACCGGACAGTTATTAACGCGCGGCCCTTACACGATTTCGGGCTATTATCGCGCTCCCGAGCACAATGCCCGGGCCTTTACCGCGCAAGGATTTTACCGTACGGGCGATAATGTCAGGCGCGATGAGGCGGGAAACCTGTACGTTGAGGGACGCATAAAAGAGCAGATCAACCGCGCCGGAGAGAAAATTGCCGCGGCGGAAGTGGAAGCGGCGCTGATGCGTCTGGAGGCGGTAAAGGATTGCGCCGTGGTTGCCGCGCCGGACACGCTGCTTGGCGAGCGAATTTGCGCGTTTATCATCGCGCAGCAGACGCCATTTGACTATCAACAGTTGCGTCACCAGCTAACCCAGCTGGGGCTCAGCGCGTGGAAAATTCCGGACCAAATTGAGTTTCTGACCCACTGGCCGCTCACCGCCGTCGGCAAGGTAGATAAAAAACGCCTGACGGCGCTCGCCACCGAGCGTTGTCGCCAGACGTCACAATAAGCGCAACCCTACCCGAAACAGGTGGAAATAAACCCGTTTCGGGTAGCAGCACAATTAGAAATAGTTATCATTTTCAATTCACCGTTGTGGCTATTTTTGGCGTTTCGCCGTTTTACAGGGACTCATAACAATGAAAATGACACGGTTTTACCCTCTGATTGTGGGAGGGTTTCTGCTCCCGGGCATGGCTCATGCCCAGACTGCACAGCAAGACGAAACCACGCTGGTGGTCACCGCCAGTAAACAGTCTTCCCGCTCGGCATCAGCCAATAACGTCTCTTCTACCGTTATCAGCGCGACGGAGTTAAGCGACGCAGGCGTTACCGCCAGCGACAAACTCCCCCGAGTGTTGCCCGGACTCAATATTGAAAATAGCGGCAATATGCTTTTTTCAACGATCTCGCTTCGCGGCATCTCTTCTGCCCAGGACTTCTATAACCCTGCCGTCACCCTGTATGTCGACGGGGTTCCCCAGCTATCTACTAACACCATCCAGGCGCTAACCGATGTGCAAAGCGTGGAGCTGCTGCGGGGTCCCCAGGGAACCTTGTATGGCAAAAGCGCTCAGGGCGGGATTATCAACATCGTCACGCAGCAGCCGGACAGCACCCCGCGCGGCTATATTGAAGGCGGCGTCAGCAGCCGCGACAGCTATCGTAGCAAGTTCAACCTGAGCGGCCCTCTTCAGGATGGTCTGCTCTATGGCAGCGTAACGCTGTTACGCCAGGTTGATGACGGCGAGATGATTAACCCTGCGACGGGAAGCGATGATTTAGGCGGCACCCGCGCCAGCATAGGGAATGTGAAACTGCGTCTGGCGCCGGACGACCAGCCCTGGGAAATGGGATTTGCCGCCTCGCGCGAATGTACTCGCGCGACACAGGATGCCTATGTGGCATGGAATGATATTAAGAGCCGTAAACTGTCGATCGACCCGGGGTCGCCGGACCCATATATGCGGCGCTGCAATGACAGCCAGACGCTCAGCGGGAAATACAGCACCGAGGACTGGGTTTTCAATCTGATCGGCGCCTGGCAGCAGCAGAATTATTCACGCACTTTTCCTTCCGGCTCGTTGATCGTCAATATGCCCCAACGCTGGAATCAGGATGTGCAGGAGCTACGCGCCGCGACTCTCGGCGAGACGCGGACCGTGGATATGGTGTTCGGATTGTACCGGCAGAATACCCGGGAGAAGCTAAATTCAGCCTACGATATGCCGACCATGCCCTATTTAAGCAGCACCGGCTACACCACCGCCGAAACGCTGGCCGCCTACAGCGATCTGACCTGGCATTTAACCGATCGTTTTGACATCGGCGGCGGCGCGCGTTTCTCACATGATAAAGCCAGCACGCAGTATCACGGCAGTATGCTCGGTAACCCCTTTGGCGATCGTGGTAAAAGCAGTGATGACCACGTGCTCGGACAGCTCTCCGCAGGCTATATGCTGACCGACGACTGGCGGGTGTATACCCGCGTAGCGCAGGGATATAAACCTTCCGGATATAATATCGTGCCTACCGCAGGCCTTGATGCCAGGCCGTTCAGCGCGGAAAAATCCATCAACTACGAAATTGGCACCCGCTACGAGACCGCCGACGTCACGCTGCAAGCCGCGACGTTTTATACCCACACCAAAGATATGCAGCTCTACTCTGGTCCGGTCGGGATGCAGACCTTAAGCAACGCGGGGAGAGCCGACGCCACCGGCGTTGAGCTTGAGGCAAAATGGCGGTTTGCGCCCGGCTGGTCATGGGACATCAATGGCAACATGATCCGTTCCGAATTCACCAATGACAGTGAGCTGTATCACGGCAACCGGGTGCCGTTTGTTCCGCGTTACGGCGCGGGGAGCAGCGTGAACGGCATGATTGATACCCGTTATGGGGCGCTGATGCCCCGACTGGCGGTGAATCTGGTAGGACCGCATTATTTCGATGGCGATAACCAGCTGCGGCAAGGGACTTACGCCACCCTCGACAGCAGCCTGGGCTGGCAGGCGACTGAACGGATGAATATTTCCGTCTATGTCGATAATCTGTTCGATCGCCGTTACCGTACCTACGGCTATATGAACGGCAGCAGCGCTGTCGCGCAGGTCAATATGGGCCGCACCGTGGGGATCAATACGCGCATTGATTTCTTCTGACAATCGATAGAGGGGGGCGATTAGCGCATCCCCTTCACCGCTGACTCACCGCTGGGTTTGACCGCCTCCGGTCGGGAGCATAAGCTGCAGAACAGGATAGCGTTCCAGCCAGCGTTTTTCCGCCACGCGCTGGCGGAAAATATTCAGCTTATCGCCCTCAAATTCCGGCGTTGGCCGCAGGCGACGTTCAAACAGATCGTCGAGTCCGTAAGGCGCAATGACCTCAATAAGGCCAGAGCGCCCTATTCTGACCGCGATGGCCGTCGCCGTCTCAGGCCAGTAGCTAAGCGCATTCTCCGTTGAATGATAAGGTTGATTACCGTTACGCTGGTGCATTCTGGCCTGATTCTTCACCGACCAGTTAAAGGCGGGCGACCGTTGGCAAAGCCCCGCTACCAGCGCGTTATCGTGGGCAGCACTGCAGCTTTTCGGATCGAACCAGACAACATCCACATCACCCCAAACCGGCCTTTGACCGTATCCGTGCAGATGATCCCAAACCGCATCTCTGACCAGGCCGGCACCGATCCAGCCATCGTTGAGTTCGAGCGCCTGAACGGCATAAAGCGCCTCCATTCTGAGCGGGTCGCTGAATAATAATCTCTGTAATTCGTCCTGATATTTCATTCTTCGCCTGGTGCCGTCTGATTGCCTGGCGACAAATCTGCCTGATGGCAGAGTGGTTATCAACCTTCCGATTATCTTGTATGATGGCGAACAATTATCGTCTCACTTTTAAAGGTGGCCAGGTGCTTGATCTAAAGCTAAGAGAAGTGAATAACAATCTGTCCGCCAAAGAGCGTCTTGTCGCCGACTATATTCTGGCGAATAAGCCGCTGCTAAAAAGCATGAGCATTCAGACCCTGGCCAAAGCGAATGATGTCAGCACCACAACCATCCTGCGTCTCTGCCACAAACTCGGCTATCAGGGTTTCAGCGATCTTAAAATTGATCTGATCACCTCTTCTGGTCATCCCCAGCACGACAAGGTTTTACAGGAGGATATCAATCTTGATGACTCTGTAGAGAGCGTCAATCATAAAATCCAGCTGATTGAAAAATCCTCCATTGATGAGACCCATGCCATCGTGAATATCGAACAGCTAGAGCTGGCGATAGCGCTGATCAGGAAGAGTAATAAGATCGTGATTTACGGTGCCGGCAGCAGCGGACTCGTCGGTAAAGAGCTGGAGTATCAGCTCATCAAAATAAAGAAAGACGTGAGCTGTCACGCGGATTACAGTATTCAGTACAGCATCGTCAATACGCTGGATGAGCATGACCTGGTGATTATTCTCTCCCATTCCGGCGAAAACCTGGAAAGCGTTAAGCTGCTGACCATGGCTCAGCAGCTGGGCGTTCCGTCAATTGCTATCACCAAAATGGGGCAAAGCCGCATCTCTGCTCTCGCTACCGTTCTGTTACACACCATCACCAGCGAAAGCGTATCTCGCCTGATCCCTATCCGTTCAAAAATGTCGCAGCTCTCGGTTATCAATATGCTGGTGACGAATCTCTTTATTCAGCAATACGACGATCGCCTGCTGAAACAAACCCAAAACCGCGCCCAGCGTTTCTACAATCAGAATCACAAATCCTGACGAATAACGCGCTCCAGCCTCCTGCCCTTGCCGTGCCTGCGGCGCCGTAAACCCAACACGGCGCTGAATAACTGAAGAGTGATCACCCTCGCAGAATGAATAAATGGGACTTCTGTCCTGTGTATTCCCTTACCTTAAAGTAATACTATTACTAACATCGAAACAATAAATAGTAACAATGTCACTCAACGTCAGCCCGGGAGAACGTATGCAAACTGAAATTCCTGTCATTCTGGTCAGCCACGGTCCTTTTGCCCAGGGGGCGCTTTCCTGTGCGGAAATGCTTATCGGTGAACAGCGCAACGTGTCGGTGATTTCGCTGCAGCCTGAGGCCAATATCAGCGATGTGCGCGCCACGCTGCTCGAGACCTATCTCTCGGTCAATAAGGGAAACGGCGTGGTGATACTGGTCGATATGATGGGCGGTTCGCCATGCAACCTGGCGAGCGAGCTCTTTTTGACCTATCCGGACATCCTGCTGTTCTGCGGGTTCAATATCCCGACGCTGCTGGAAGTGCTCAGCAATCGTGATTTACCGCGCGATGAGATTGCAACAATTATTGAAGACGTTTTCCCGGGTAGCTGTTTTAACGTCGGAAAAACGTTACACGCTGAATACACACAATCGACCGATCTGTAGGGGAAATAAATATGCCGATTAATCTCGCAAGAATTGATGACCGTCTGATTCACGGCCAGGTTATTACCACGTGGGTAAAAAACCACGATATCGAACAAGTGCTCATCATCAACGATAAAGTCGCTGGCGACAAAATCCAGCAATCGGTTTTAACCATGTCCGCGCCGCCCGAATTAAAGGTACAGGTATTCGGCGTGCAGAAATTTATCGAAATCCTGCAAAAAACGGAAATTAAAAGACGCACCATGCTGCTGTTCACTAACAGTATTGATGTAAACACGCTCGTTGAAAACGGGGTGAAAATCGACAAACTCAACGTCGGCGGCATGCGAATGCAGGAAGGCAGAAAGAGTCTTTCCCGCGCCGTCGCGGTAACGCCGGAAGAAGAACAAGCCTTTAAATCGCTCATAGCCAGGAATATACCGGTGGAAATACAGATGGTGCCCAAAGATCCGGTAGTTGATCTGCAAACGTTAATTTAACGCCAGCGCGTATGACGCCTTTTAAAACAGGGAATACTCTATGTTAATTGAAGCTTTTCTGGTCGCCATCTGGGCAGGGATCTGCTCACTGGACGACGTCGGGCCGCAGATGCTGCGTCGCCCGCTTCTGACGGGAACCGTTGCTGGAATTATTATGGGCGATACGGTTCAGGGGCTGGCGATCGCCGCCACGCTGGAGCTGATGTGGATGGGGATCGGCAACGTCGGGGCCTATTCCGCGCCCGACATTATTGCCGGATCAATCATCGGCGTCGCTCTGGGCATTTCCTCCAAAGGCGGTATCGCTGCGGGCATCGCCCTCGCCGTCCCGGTGTCGATACTCTGCCAGCAGCTTCTTATCATCTGGCGCTCTTTCGCCAGTTTCCTGAACGTATGGGCGGAGAAGTCCATTCAGGAGGGTGACTATGGTAAGCTGCTGAAAGTCCATTATTTCTCTACGCCGCTGTGGTTTCTGATCCGCGCCGTCCCCTGCTTCCTGGCCGTCTATTTTGGCGGGGAGCTGGTGGGTCGGATTCTGGCCGCCATCCCGGAAAGTATTCTGACCGGTATGGGCGTTGCCGCCAAAATGATCCCGGCTATCGGCGTCTGTATCCTCCTCTTAATGCTGCTGAAAGGCCGGATGTGGTTCTTCTTTCTGCTTGGCTTCATGCTCACCACCTATCTGAAGCTGCCGATCATTCCCATTACCTTTATCGCTCTGGCTTTTGCCGTGCTCTATGACATGGCCTACAGCAATGGTCAGAAGGCCGAGAGTTCACCTGCGGAAAAAGAGCAGCAGTCCACTACCGACACTGAAGAAGGATATGACTTATGAGCGATATCGCCTCTTATCGGGTGGCCGAAACCGCAACCCAGGACAAAAAACTGACTAAGCAGGATCTAAACCGTATTTTCTGGAATATCCAGTCAATGTCCTTTTCTTATAACTATGAGAAGTTACAAACCATCGGCTTTGCGCACTGCATGATCCCGGTGCTTGAGCGACTCTACGCTGATGCCGATAAAGCAACGCGCATTAAAGCCATGAAGCGCCACCTTGAGTTTTACAACTCACAGGTGAATACCGGCGCGCTGATCCTTGGCGTCACCGCCGCGCTGGAGGAAAAAACCTCGGAAGAAGAAAAAGAAGCCGTGGTGTCGGTAAAAGCCGGGCTGATGGGCCCCTTTGCCGGTCTCGGGGATAGCTTACTCAAATTTACCTGGCTGCCAATCTGCGGCAGTATCGGGGCGGCCTTTGCGCTTCAGGGCAATATTATTGGCCCTCTTCTGATGTTTATCCTGTTTAATATCGTTAACGTTGGCTCAAAATATTTCTTTATCCACTATGGCTATAACAAGGGCGTAGACTTAATCGAGCAGTCGAAAAACTCGAACATTATCCAGCGTATCTCCAACATCGCCAACGTGGTCGGCGTGATGGTGCTGGGGTCGTTAATAGCGACAACCGTGAAAATATCAACTCCGCTGGTTATTGCGGTTGGCGAGCAGTCGATAAAAGTGCAGGAGATGTTCGATAAAGTTATTCCTAACTTGCTGACCCTGCTATTTGCGCTGGGTATCTTTTTCCTCGTCAAAAAATTTAAGGGCAAACATACCGTCGCGCTCATCATCGGCATGATGTGCATCGGCGTCATTTGTTCGATGTTGGGAATTTTAAATTAAGGGAAGATGTATGAATGAAACACCGCAGTTTTCCGTTATTCGTCATAATCATACGCAGCTTGAAATTCATTTTTCCAAAGCATTAGATAACGCCACGCTATACTGGACGCGAGACCGCGATATTCACACCGCCGAGCGTAACTTGATTACCGATCGTATCTCAGGTCCGGTATATTTTGATGACCCTTTGCAGGCGCGGCAGCGTATCTATTTTATCGTGGAACATGCGCAAAGTTCATGGTTATTTGGCGAAAGAACCCTGCCGATTTCCGGTATAAATAATTTCAGGGATATCGGAGGGTATCGCGGTGCAGGCGGCAAAAGGGTTAAATGGGGCCTGCTCTATCGCTCCAACCATCTGTATAATTTGACGCCGCAGGCTCAGGCCTACCTGGAAGGCCTGGAGGTAAAAACCATTATCGATTACCGCAGCGCCAACGAAATCGCGAAAAGCCCCAACGGCTTTATCGGTGAAAATAAGACCTTCCACCTGGATGCCACGGCGCAAACCGCAGAGCTGGCGGCCCAGTTTGCCGCCGAACCC
Organism: Klebsiella sp. HN106; assembly: GCF_051209435.1. Taxonomy (NCBI): domain Bacteria; kingdom Pseudomonadati; phylum Pseudomonadota; class Gammaproteobacteria; order Enterobacterales; family Enterobacteriaceae; genus Klebsiella; species Klebsiella sp. HN106. The sequence continues at coordinate 384,721 of NZ_JBLURD010000001.1, forward strand.
AGCAATGAGGATCGCGCGCTGATCGAGAGCGTTATACGCGATATACCGGCGGAACTGATTAACGGTCAGGGAGGCCAGGTCATTGAGCAGTACAGGCATTTTGTACTCAGCGACAAGTCAAAAAAAGCCTTTAAGGCGATGATTAACGTCCTGCTTGACCCGGGCAATGCGCCGAATATTCAGCATTGTCGTGGGGGCAAAGATCGCACCGGCTATGGCGCTTTATTGATACTCTCCATGCTTGGCGTTTCTGAACAGGATATTATCGCCGACTACATGCTGACCGGCGCAAACCGCCTGGCGCGAAATAATGTGAAGATGACCGCCTATCGACAAATTACCGATAATCAGGATGTACTCGATTACTTACTTACCCTGATCGATACCCGGGAGGCATTTATCGTTGAAACACTGAACACCATGAAGGCACTCTCCGGCAGCGTTAATGCTTATATTAAAAATGAGCTTGGCTTTACCGACGCTGACTTTATTAAAATGCAGGAAAACTATTTACAGTAGTCCCTCGCGCTAACTGGAAAAACTGGTAGAAATAAGCCTCCAGTTCAGGCTGGAGGCCTGGTTGTGTCTGTCAGTTAACCATCATGAACAGGACGCTGCCGCCGGGTCCACAATCGGTTTATTCACCATAAAGAAGTAAACCAGCGAAGCCATAAAAGCGATGACCGAAGAGGCCACCAGCGCCAGGGTAAATGAACCGGTATTATCCAGAATCATTCCGGTAATAATTGGCGCAAACGACCCTCCGATAAAACCGCCGAAGTTCTGAATGCCGCTCACCGAGGTTATCAGCCGTGACGGTACCGACACCAGGATCAGTCCCCATGCCGAGGTACCGGCAAAGTGAATGGAGAAGAGCGCCATACTAATGCAGGCGACCGCCATAAACGTACTGTCAGTATAAGCGGCGGGGAGCGTAAAGCCGGCAGCGCAAAGCAGGCCAAGGCAGATCATCCATTTACGGCTCTTCATTTTATCCGCGCCGCGCTTCATCACCCAGTCGGCTACGGCGCCGTTAACCAGCATACCGGCAGCGCCAAACAGGAACGGAATAGCCGCTACCCAACCGGTTTTTTCCAGGCTCAGGCCGCGGGACATTTCGAGATAAGAAGGCAGCCAGGTGAGGAATAACCAAACCATGTAGCCGACGCCGTTGAAACCGATGATCATTCCCCACATCGATTTTTGCTTAAACAGACCGGCCCAATCCCTCAGGGTCACCTTTTCCTTGCTGGAAGGAGGCGTCTCCTCTTCCAGGTGCGCGATGTCTTCTGCCGACAGGCCGGCATCTTCCCGGTTGCGATAGAACATAAACCAGAGGATAGAAAGAATAATACCGCTCACCCCGATGATGATGAACATCATGCGCCAGCCGAAAGCCAGCATCATGGCGATCAGCAGCGGAGGCGCCAGCGCCTGCGCCAGAGTTGATGACATATTCACAATCCCCATCGGCACGCCGCGCTGACGGATGTTATACCAGTCATTAACGACTTTTACGCCGGTAGGCAGGTGCGGCGACTCCCCTATGCCGAGAACGATACGGGCGACAATCATCTGGCTGAAGGAGCCGACAAACCCCAGCGCGGTCTGAGCTGCGGACCACAGGAAGATACCAAAGCCATACACCTTTTTAACGCCGAACCGTTCCATCACCATGCCAATCGGCAGTTGGCACAGCGCATAGCCAAAGGAGAATACCGAGAGCAACAATCCCATTTCCGTTGCCGTCAACCCCATCTCTTCACGGATAGTGGTATTGGCAATCGAAAGTGAGGTTCTGTCGAGGAAGTTAATAATACCCGCCACGAGCAAAAACAATAATGCCATAATTTGCAAACGCTTCAGGCGAGAGCTTGCTTGACTGGACATATATTATCCTTTTGTAATGTAAACCACGGCAGCATTCTGCACGGCGCAGAATAATGCCGTCACAGGGACCCGGATATATTCCCGGAGGAAAGATAAATGTTAAATACTAAATAAGTTTAATCTTTAATTTCAAAAATAATTTCAATTTCAACGGGCGTATTAAAAGGCAGCGTGTTGGTACCAATTGCTGAACGCGCATGTTTACCCGCTTCACCAAATATTGCGATCAGTAAATCCGAAGCGCTATTCATCACCAACGGCTGGTCTTTGAAAACGTCTGCACTCTGCACGAAACCGAGCATTTTAACGCAGCCAGCCACGCGATTGAGATCGCCCAGGTAGCTTTTCAGGGACGAGAGAATATTGATGATGCACTGGCGCGCGGCAGCCTGCCCCTGCTCTATCGTGAGTTCCCTGCCGAGGGTTCCTTGATAAAGTAATTCCCCGTTGACCCGGCAGTCATTACCTGACGTATACAATAAATTTCCCGTCTGCTTAATGGGCACATAAGAAAATTTAGGCGGTACAGGCGCGCTGAGCACTATACCCAATTCGGTTAATCGCTGTTCAATATTCATGGTAATTCCCTGATATTTATTTGAGTAAAGATAATGCCAGTGCGGTATATATTTGCGCGGCCTGATGCAGCTCTTCGATTTTGACATATTCATCTTTGACGTGCGCCTGAGCTAAATCACCGGGGCCGAGAATGATGGTCGGGATCTGGCAGCCTACGGAGAAGAACGGCGCTTCACAGGTGGCGTCGAAAATCGTTTTTTTGGCCGCGCCGGTGAGCGTTTCTACCGTCTGAAAAGCGGCTTCCACCAGCGGATGCGTCTCTGCAATAGACGAGGCCGGAATATACAGATAGTTTTCGAGGTCGTAGTCGTGCTGCGGTTTTAGTCCTGAGTCGCTAAGCGATCTTTGCAGGCTTTCGTTAATTTCATTACGTCTTTCTTCCGGCAGCACCCTGCGGTCGATTTCAATAACGCACGATTGCGGGACAATATTCGGCGCGCTGCCGCCGGTAATGGTGGTCACCAGCATAGAGGCGTTGCCCAGTAAATCGTGATGCTTTTGCTTCACCCGCTGACACTCTGCCAGCACCCCCGGCAGGAGCCGCGCCATTTTGTCGATGGCACTGTCCGGATTGCGCGTCTTTGCCGCATGACCGGCGGTGCCGTGCGTGGTCAAGCGGGTTCGGCTCACCCCTTTATGCGCCACGCAGATCTCCAGCGAGGTCGGCTCGCCGATAATGGCGTAATCTGCCTCGACGCCCTGCGCCACAAAATGTTCCATCCCCAGGTTGACGCGCTCTTCATCAACGTTGAACAGTAAAACAATTTCACCGTTGAACGCATACTGCCGTCGCTGAATCAGGATCGCCGCGTACATCATTGCCGCAACGCCGGATTTCATATCTGCCGCCCCGCGGCCAATAATGCGGTCACCATCAATGACGGCGGCAAAGGGTTCCACCGACCACCCTGCGCCGCATGGCACCACGTCAGAGTGTCCGTTGAGGATCAGCCGCTTGCCTGGCCGCTGCCCTTTGAGTCGGGCAATCACGTTCGGCCGCTCTTCTACCGCCTCCTGTACTTCAACGTCAATGCCTTCGCCGCGTAATACATCAGCAATGAACAGCGCGACCGCTTTTTCATTGCCCGGCGGGTTTTCCGACGGGTGCTGTATCAGGCTGCACAGGAGCGTAGTCAACTCCTGCCGTTCATCGGCAGTTAATTCAATATCGGTCATAATAATATTCTCAGTTAATTAATAACTTTTGCCGCGGGCGTCGATAGTTATCGTTTCGCTCAATATTCCGTTACGGAAAGCATATATTTCATCGACAAGATTTGCGACCACGCAGCAGTGGTTGGGAATAATATGCAGCCGATCGCCAATAGCGAGCGATACTTTTTCCGGGTCATAGCGCAGATAGCCGTGTTCTTCATTAAGCTTGACCAGCGCGACGTCCGGATGTTCCTGAATCAATCCGTAAGAACCGGGCGTCGCGGAAAGATCGGAGGTCAGCGATTTTGTACCGGCATCCAGCGTGGCGTAGCCCGGCAGCGGGATACTGACAACCGTCGCACAAATGGTCAACGCGCAGTCGGCAGCCGTGTAAATCCCGCCGTTAATCGCGTTCATATCGCCAAAAATAAAATTTCCGGCGCGGGATTCGGTTATTCCGCTGAGCTCATCGGCATAAAAAGAAGAGAGCGTTGAGCCGCCGGATAAAACGTCAATATGAAAACCATGCGCATTAAGAAGATCCCGACTGGTCATCAGCAGAGCGGCTTCTTCGCGCGCCGCGCGACGGATATCCTGCTCATTGTGGTATTGATAAATAGTCCCGGCATAGGTAAATACCCCGCGCACCCTTAACCCCGGAAGCGCCGCCACCTCACGGGCGAACGTCAGCAATTGATCCGGCTGTACTCCTTCGCGGTGGGCACCGAAATCAATGGCAATATCGATGTCAAACGTCAGGCCATGCCTCAGCGCAGCGCGTGAGAGCCCCTGTGCGCCCGCCAGGCTGTCGACAATGGTTCGCATGGTAATCTTGCGCGCCAGTTCAGCATAGCGCTCACATTTGTCATCACCAATCAGCGGATAGGCCAGCAGAATTGAGGTAATTCCACCCGCAGCCATCACTTCCGCTTCAGATAGCTTAGCGCAGGTAATTCCACTCGCCCCCAGCGCCTGCTCGAGCTGAGCCAGGCGTACAGATTTATGGGTTTTAATATGCGGCCAGTGTTGAATATTATGACGAGCCAGTCCGGAGGTCATGGCGATAATATTCCTCTGCATAATATCCATATCCAGCGCAACATAAGGTGTGGTTAACATTTTTCCTCCTGACGGCTAGCCGTCACTTGTTGGGTTTTCCCCTCTGACCTCTCCCAGGTAGGCATAGAGGGTATATTTCGAAATGTTCAGAAATTCGCAGATTTTTTCTCCGGACTTTTTAATAAGGAAAACGCCCTTTTCATCGAAAAATTTAATCGCGTTGAGTTTATCCTGCTTAGACATATTGGCGACGGGGACATCAATAATTCCCATACACTCGGCAATCAGGTAATCAAGTAGTTCATTGACGTCTTTAACAAATACCTCATTAACGTCCTCTTTTTTAGCGGTGCTGCTATCCGAATGACCGGCCAGTTTACTGAGCGTTTTTTCCGCCTGTAAAATATCGCTAATGTCGAGGTTGATACAAAGTGCGCCTATAACCTGTTTATTGCTGTTACGTATGTAAATGGAGGTGGAGCGTAGCGTTTTACCCTCACGGGTGCGCGTAACGTAGTTATGCCTGTCGCCGTTGACATCCGTTCCCCGCAGCACTTCCAGCCCCAGGTTGCTGCTGGGATCGCCCACTTTCCGGCCGGTGACATGGCCATTAATAATCGCGATAATACTGCTTTCCAGCCCCTGGGAGTGGTCGTGCAGGACCACTTCACAGTTGTCACCGAACTGATTTGATATCCCTTCCATTATCGGAATAAAGACGTCTAAATTCTGCTGTATGTTTTCCATGTCGACCTGAATTTATGTTAGACAACCAAACTTTTTGTTATGTATACCTGCATCAGCAGAAATTCAGCAATATGAATCTGAACAAAAAGTGATCGGCAACACACTTATTTCTGACTTTTTGTTTGGAGATGGGTCTGAATCATACTTTTTGTTTGGTGGTCAGGAAGGTAACGGATCGTGCGGGTCAGGAGCCCTGCGGCTCCTGTGCTATTTTTCGTAAGTCAGGATAACCGGCAGTAAAGGGCATGCCTGTTCGTGCAAAAAAATCTGGCCTGAATATAAACAACTCGCTATTCTGAAATGCTTTGTATTTTTTGTGAACAGGAAAAAGTATGCTAAGTACGTTACCCGATTTACACAGAAGTTTTGCAGAGCAACTCAAGCTTAAGTTTCAGTCTGACTCGCGGATTCACTCCCTTCTCGCTGGCGGCTCGATTATTCATGGCGGATTTGATCAATACTCCGATCTCGATTTTATCGTTGTCGTAGACCCTGGCTATTATGACGAAGTCATGGCGCAGCGTAGGGAGCTCGCCGGAACATTAGGCCATCTGTTACATGCTTTCACCGGGGAACATGTCGGAGAACCCCGCCTGCTTATATGCCTGTATGGACCTGAACTCCTCCATGTCGATCTAAAATTTGTCACCCTGGAAATGCTCACTCAACGCGTTGAGGAGCCAGCAGTATTATTTACTCGTGATAACACGGCTCTGGAGCGACAACGGGTAAAATCCAGCGCTCACTGGCCCAACATGACGCCGGAGTGGTTTGAGTCGCGAGCCTGGATCTGGCTTCACTATGCAGTGGTTAAGCTGGGAAGAGGAGAACTGTTCGAAGCGATAGGTATGCTGGCATTCTTTCGAGAGCAGGTTCTGGGACCTATGCTGTATCGTCGGGCAAATCTACCGCAACGTGGGGTTCGCCGCATTGAATTCCACAGCATTGATCCTGACGGCCTGCTGACCTCCACGCTGGCAACGCACGATCGTGACTCCGTCAGCGTTGCCATCAGAATGGCTGTTGAAGCTTATATCAATCTGCGAGCTGATGCTCTGCCTGAAAATATCGCAGACGACGCGACACGTTGGGCGGTCCTTGCCATGCTGAAAAAGGTTTCTGACCAGGGTTAAATTTATCCTTCCGGTCGCTTACACGGCCGGAGTAAAGGTATCCTGCACAATTTTGCCGGCTTCCCCGCTTACATCCCTGGCGGGTTGAGCAGGTGCAGGAGAGAAACTCCGGTGTGCCGGTTTGAGAGGACTCATCATTAAATAGCCTCCTGATTTGCTAAGAGCCTTAGTGACAGGCTCTTAGAGGCAATTTTGCTGATTAATGCTTTACTCGCTTTATGGGTCAGGGATGGGAAGAGCACTGCCATAGCAATTGCTTACAGAGAAGAAATCCATCCAAAGTAATTGTACAAAAATTCCATAAATTGAAATTTCATGCGTTTACGCGTTATGGCTAACTTGCTAGTTTCCAGCGTAGAGTATGACTTCGCCCCTTCCCGGTTTTGATGCTTACTACGGCCCCCGCCATCTCCATTTGGCATAATAAATAGCGCATACTATAAATGCTAATATCCATTTCGTTTGCAATCTCACGCGTCGTTAGCCAGACATCGCCCTCAGACTCGCTTATATGCAAACGGCGCATCATCAGACGTTTCATACTTTGCAATACGCGGTGTTTATCGTCGTTACCTTCGACTGGGTTAGCGATTTTTTTAGTTTGCCATATAACCCCTTCCTCATTAAGCTTCTGTTCGTATTGATTGACAATATCAGAATACTTTTCAGAGACGAATCTGGACCCCAGCCACAGTGCGAAGTCACTATATTTATTTATATTAAGCTTACGCATAATTGAACGACGATAGCTGCTGAGTGCTTTAATTGTACAACCCATTTTTTGTGATATGGCGTAATGCCCTAACCCCTGACTTAAATAACCCAGCATCAATTTTTCTCGCCATGCCAGCTGGTAGGGCCCCGGGCAATTGGCGCAATTTGGTTTACGTAAATCCGGAGGGCCGCACATTAAATCGGCGAAAAATAAATTAAATAACTTTCTACGAATAGTAGCAACTGAGTTTCTCATAGTGATAACGGCGCTGACGACCGGACAAACAATATTACGGTCATAGTGCTCACTGTGAGGATATACGCTCAACCATTTTTTACCCAACATCATAAATTTATACTCATTTTTCATACGAAAATCGTCACATCCCACCCAGTCGAATACTTTCTCTCCTGGTGAATGTATTTGTACTATCAGATCGGCCGCCATAGGTTCGTTAACCTTTGAAATGATGATTTTGCCGTGGTATTCCTCTTCAAAAAGTTCTTTCAAAAGGAATATAATCCCCAGAGAAAAATAATTATCCGTAGTTGCAATATGCACAGGTAAATATGTTTTTTCGACAAAAGATACCATTTCGAACCTCCTTTGACATTCATTTAAAACATTCCATTAACACATACCCAACCTTATATAATTATACAGTTGAATGAGAAAAAACACTCTACAGTAGGTTGGCAATATATTAAAAGAAGCGTAAATTATTAATTTCCAAACTTACATTGGCTGTTGTTTTTGTACGCGAATATACCAGTGCTCTACATAGGAACCATATTCACTTGGATCACCATATTCATTGACTTTGACTGCTAATTCAGCTTCGCCATTCAAGCGCGTGTTTTCAACAACGACCTGCAACCAATTCGGCAGATTGGTTAATTTTTCTTGTAGTATCAGACCTGAAATATCAGAGTCCGCAATCAATGTTCCGTCAGTGAAGCGACGTGTAAATGAAATAGTTAATTCATCTTCCGACTCATTATCCGGTAATAACGCTTCACCGCTATGGAGAACCCTGAACCAGGCTTCCTTATCGGCGACCAGCGTACCATCCTGCTTAATAAAGTTCTGCAACCACTCGCTATCGCGCGCCTCCTTATCCTTAAGTTTTTTTTGAATAGCGTTAGCAACACGCTGATTAGCCCTGTTTAGGTGTTGCTCGAAGGCCGCCTGAGACAGGCGGCGCTCACCGCGTAATGTTTCCGTTATTCCAGCCAGAAATACGGTCCGGTCAACCGTTACGCCTTGCTCACTTCGTTGTTCAAGCAGCGTAATAATGTCAATACCCATTGCCATGCCGGCCGCAAAATCCTCCAATTCAGGTTCACTTGTAGGCAGCGGAGGATATTTAGCATCCTTCAGGTTTTTTTGCATTTTCTGAGTTAACACCTGCCACTGTGCGTTTCTTTCTTCCAGTTGAGCAACTCGCTTAATCAGAGAAAGGCGCTCTTTCTCAGCGCTCCTCAATCCAGCAATCTCACTTTCATTGCGCGCTAGCTTTTCGCTAATGCGTTTAACTTTATCCTTCTGCGCCAGGTATAATTCCTTTATTTCCTTCTCTGATGGCGTGAAGGAAATATGTTGTATCAACGATTTCAACCACCTGCCTAAAGTACGTTCATCGGGGAATTTAACCAAACTCTCTGTTTCTATTTCCCTCGCCCCGATTACGTCTTTTTTACGGTCTTTCGGCTGAACTACAGGCGTATTTTTAACTTTCTCTTCAACCGCCCTGTTGTTAGCCGGAACCGTTTTGGCTTTAACCGGAACGGATAATCTGGGATTAGGCTTATCTTTAACAGGCCTAACCCGCTGCATTTCTGGCTTTGGATGCGATACAGGACGTTTCTCTCCCTGTGTCTGCGGTTGCGCGAGGGATTTATTTTCTCCCTCACGCTGTGTCCAGTCCCGGGCATAATTCAAAACATCAGTCTGAGCGCAAGGAACCATCGCGATACCAAGAATGAAGACTGTCGCTTTCCCTGCCCGATGACTCATTCGACCTTATCTCCTGTTGGTTTGTCTGCCAGACTATTAAGCATTTCCCCACGGATCTCTGAACATAGTTTTACCGCCTGGAACTTATACAAAGCATCAATGGCATTACGCGTTTCTGGATTTACAGCGTTGCGAACGGTGGTATATCCTGACGCGCCATGCATAACTCGCTCAAAGCGATCCTTTAATTCGGAATACCTGAGTTGATTAACCGAACCCAACGCACTTAGCTCTTTTTCGCACTGCACCATATCAACCTCACCCTCTGAATTTGTCGGCGGCGAAACTGCCTCTCCTGACGAGGTGACCAGCGACGGTGTTTTTTTAGGGACACAGCCGGTTATAAAAAAACCGGCAATGATAACTGCAATGAAACCTGATTTAATCATTATATTATTAACTCCAGAATTATCCCCGCCGCCGCACTCATTATCAGAGCAGTAAAAACCTTCTACTAAATGCGACGATGATGAATATACTATTCTATTGACCCAGAAATAAATTAGCGGGCATTGTTATATCTTATAAATAATTTACAGCCAATATCCCGGTACCACTAATTGATCCCGTACTGGTAGGCGTTCCACTGAGAGTCACCGTAATATTTAACGTATTTGTTGTACCCGTTGATACCCTATTGGTTTGTAGTGCCTGATTATTAGCACTTACCGTAGCGGTGATGCCTCGACCTAAATCAAGACTATTTCTTCCGGCGGTAGAGACATTACTCAGATATAAATTATAAGTCACACCGGCATCGCTACAGGCCATCACCGCGCTTTTCGTCATCGACTGCCCCGAGACTGAGGCTGGCGCCATATCACCAAAAGCAAAAGTCAACGCGCTGGTGCTCATGCCACACCATTCCGGATCGGGCTGTGGGTCCACAGTCCCCGGGAATCCTGGCTGACAAGGTTCCGCTAATCCAGGAGCAAAAACAGTATAGAAATCACCGGTGCTCGGGTTTATTGCCCCAAAAATCAGGCATGGCGGTGCGTGAGCAGGGTACGAAGAGGGCAACGCCACGCTTGCGGTACCGGAGAAACCATATTTCTGAAAGAATCGAGCGGCCATTGTCTGATGCGTACAATAAAACGGATTATCAGTACAGTAATCCGTTGTAGTTCCACCAGAAACTGTACGCACAGGATCGGTATTGCTGACAGTTAAAATAGGAGTCATGGTTCCCCCGCCGAACCAGTGACCGTTCATCGATGTCGACCAGCCATAAATCATATATAGCCCCCAGGTAGCAGCCCGGGTGCTCTCTATTGAAGCGTAAGTCTGCGCACTTAAATCACTAGCCCAGTTAACCGATACCGAACCACCGTTTGCCTGGAGCGATTGTACCGTCGGGCATCCTCCCCCCTGATTGCCAAAGGCATTACAATCCGCCGCCGAAGCAGATTCAGACCATAGCAGAGCATTGCCGAGGATGATCCCCGCCGCCAGTATTAATCTTTTTAACTTTCTCTTTTCCATAAGCACCCTACCGCGTTAAATAGTATTCCGACCACGGGACTCCGTTACAAATATTCCGCCTTCAAGGTCACCGTCGCCTCGAACGGCCCTTCAGCCAACTCAATATTCGGCCTTTGCACCAACAATGCTTCGATTTTTGGTATCGCCGAAAGGCTGATTTCTATCGGCAAATCAAACTGAAAAGGTTGGCCGTCACGTAGGATCTTCACGCCAAGATTGCCAATATTGCCCATCGATGTCGCAACCGTCGCGCGATCGGTCGTATCAAATGTCGCCAGAGTTCCCCGTACGCTAAGCATCAGTTTCCAGTCTTTCCCAGCGGTGCTGTCACAGACCAGGTTGTACGGTACATCCTTACGATAAACGCCATCACTGACCTTCTTGATCGACAGACGATCGCCAAAAGGTACATGAATGGTTTTATCGTTGTCGATCGAGCACGGCGGCGGATTAACCAGCGTTCCTTTAAAAATGATGTCTGCCTCGTTGACCGCCATCGCCGGGCTGACGCCAACCAACAGGATTTCCAGTAAAAGTGCGGCTGTCATTAGCTGACGCATTAGATAATCCTCATTGATAACTAAACACCATGGTCGCCGAACCATTAAACGCCCCGTTTGGCAGCGTCGCGCTGGTCTGCTTCACCGGTACCGCATAGAGCGCCGGTGGGCTATTGGCAGCATAGGTAAAATTCAGCGTCCCAGAATTGGGGACGATAACGGCTTTACCAGCGCCATAGACCTGTATACCGAGGCCGGTCACATCGGTCATATACAGCTGGCTGTCAAATGACGCTCCGGTGCCTTTGATATTGATTTTTAGCGTGTTACGAATTAAATTTGCGCAGCTCAACGTATAGACAATCGGCGTTTCATAGTTCGATCCGTCGATACGCGTCGTCAGCACTTCACCGAAATCCACCACAATCTGCTGATTGTTATTAATCACACAATCTGGCTCGACAATGTTGCCGGTGATAGTCAACGTAGTTGTCCCACCGTCAGATGCCAGGCTATATGGTGATGAGGCAATCAGGCAGCATAAAGCCGCAAGGCGCCCTAATTTCCCAATTTTCACGTTTGGCCTCCGGTCAGCTTTCAGGCGTGATAACCGGCAGCGCCTTACAGACGGAACCGGTACACTGGAATGGCAGCAAACGTAAGCTACCGTAATCATTAACAAAAACCAGAACTGGCATTGCGCCCAGGTCAGATGCGCCTACGTTCAGCGTCGCCTGGGCCTTTGGCGCCACCATTACCGGTTCAAAGCCTTCCTTGCCCTTCCCCTTCACGGCGCTGCGGCCTTCGACAAACGTCAGGTGGTACGGCGTCGGGTTATTCAGCGTATAGTTGTTGCCATTTTTGGCCAGCGTCACGTTCTGAATGCCGGGAAAGGATTCGGATTTCGCATCGACCTTTATAGAAGCCGGACGCCAGAAAATTTTCAGCCGGGTCTGCAGCGCCAGCGTTAAGACATTTGGCTTATCGCTGCGCGGTGGAATTTCGCGTAAGTTGAACCAGAACACGCTCTCCCTGTCTTTCGGCAGCTTGCTGACATCCGGTAGCACCTGAACGCGCACCGCGCTTTTGGCTCCGGCTTCGATACGCTGCACCGGCGGCAGAACCATTAATGGGCTCGTCACTTTAGTTTCTGCTTCATCCTCTATCCAGGTCTGCGCCAGATAGGGTTCCTGAGTATTACGATTCGTCACGCTCATGCTGACGCTTTTGTCACCTTCATTAACGATCACTCGTGAACGGCTAACCGTTAACGCCGCCTCTGCGGGTAACAAACAACTCGCCGATAACACTGCAACCGTGGCAAAAACGAGTGTTTTCTTCATAACGAGTTACCTCTAGTCGTACTCCAGCAAAAATGTTGTCACGCATTCAAAATCGCCTTCACGCACCCGGCTATGAACCGGCGCGGAGACAAAAGCCTGAAAATTTAAATTGGTGTCACCCGCAGTCAAAGCGGTCGGCCGCATTTTGGTGTTAGGTAACACCGGGGTACCATCCGCATCTTCAATGGCGATGGCGATCCCAGCGGCTGTGCCGGTAACCGCGAAAAGTCCGGGCTGATCGACATCCTCCGCGCCCATGAAAGTGACCTCTACTGTGCTTCCCAGCGACAGGTCACAGTTGATGAGCATGATGGAGAAACGCTCGCGTTCACTCAGGTGATATTTAATAAACGTCTTTGACGGTATGTTGCGGAAATCCACAATCTGATCTTCTGAATCAACGTGCAGTTCACACGGATCGGCCACCAGGTTACCGGTGAAGAAGACGTCCGTATCAGCATGCGTGGCCGGAATACTGACCAGCAGCAGCATGGGAAAGCCCACCAGACTTAGCGCTCGCGCTATGTGACTTTTCATTATTCGTACTCCAGGCCGACATTCACTACGCTGCGCCATTCGTTGGCCATCAGCGACGCAGGGAGACGCCACAGCTGCGCCTGAAAAACCAGATCGTTGCGCCCGGGAGTCAGAATCTGCGGCCGACCAGACATACCAGGGCGCAGAAGCTCGCCCCGCTGGTCGCTCAATCGCAGCGCTACCCCTTTCACGCCGCCTTGCACCCGGAAGAACCGGCTATCCGTAGGTTCGACTTCTCCATAAATCGTCATTCTTACGGCGGACTGCCCGTTTAGCAGTAGCGAACCCCGCATTAACTGACGGTCACGCATAAACTGATACTCTCCGGGGCAACGATCTAATTTGATATATATGGCGACTGGCATGGTGACCGAACCGGGACGATCCAGTCCCCAGGCAACGGTACTGCCCAAATCGATCTCTTGCTCCGCCGATTCAGGCAACAATACACACGGAGACGCAACCAGCGTGCCCGTGGCGCGAATACCGCCGTTGAGGCCGTCGGTATCCCAATTTGCGGCACTAGCCACAGAAACGACTCCGGCTGTTAACAGCCACAGAATCAAGGTGGTACGACCGAATCCATGTTTCATCAGGCATCTCCTGTGTCCAATACCAGCGTCCATCAAGATGCGGGTCTGGCTGCCGCCCGGCAGACGTTACCGTTGCAGCTAAACGGCAAAGTGGGTTTACCGCCAAAGTCGTTAATCGTGGTGACGTGAGGCGCCGTAAAGTGCGAGCTATTCACCATTGCCGTTGATTTTGGCGCGACCATTACCGACTGGAACCCCTTCGCTACGGCCATGTTCGGCGCTGGCGTAATGCCAATCACCGTCATGTAATAAGGCGTCGGATTCTCCACGCGATATCCGCCGTTTACCTTCTGCAGCACCAGCTGGTTATCCCAACGGCTATACTTCTCCGGCAGGATGGCTTTTGGCCGATAGAACAACTTTATTTTGGTGTGCAGCGCTAGCTGCATCACGTTAGGCCGATCGCTTTTCGGCGGAACTTCGCGCACGTTAAAATAAAAAAGGCTCTCTTTATCCTGAGGCAATAACGACGCATCCGGCATTGCATTGATGCGCATAACGCTTTTACTCTTTGCCTCAAGCCGCTGTAGCGGGGGTACCACGACCAACGGACCGCTTATTTTTTTCCCCTGCTCATCCTCGATCCATCCCTGGGCCAGGTACGGCATTGATGCGCTGTCGTTAGTAATGTTCAGGGAAATACTCTTCTCCGAACCGGGAAAAATCGCCCGCGTTCTGTCCAGGGCAATCGCCGCTTCTGCACCATTGAGCAGTCCAGACGTCAGCGTTCCCAGCAGAATAGCCATCACCGTTTTGTTTACTTTCATTCCATCACCATTCACTTTCTCAGCCGCGAGATATCGGTTTGCATGGCAGTAATAGCTGCTGTGCAGGGATGACTCGAGGCAGTACGACTTCACACCGGGCAGAACCGCCCCAGTGCACGGTTAAATGTTCATCCGGGTTAACGCCGGTCAGCCAGGCTAATCCGCCATCGCTGACCATTCCCAGCTCTCGCTCTTTAGCGTTATGAACCGTCGCGCCAAACGGTGGATGACGGCCATCTTCCTGGCTGAGGATGGCGACCACTTTCGCGCCCTTTAACACATCGAAACGGCGGAACCCAATGGCACCTTCGGTAAGCGCCAGCTCAGCAATAGGCGAGCCAGAAGTCTCCACGTCGTCTGGTAAGCGATTAACATCAATTTCGGCACTGGTGCGGAAATAGTTCGGCACGCCAGGGATCACGGCAATACCAAAGGCGTTGCTGTAGCCCTGATAGCCCACAGGTACTCCGCTCACCCCGTCAGTGCTGATCATCATCCGGGTACCGCCCTGCACCCCACCGGAGTGCAGCGCCACACCTTCAGCCGTAGCGGTCATTCCGCCGCTGGCAGAGATACCAAAAGAGGTATATTGGCTTTGTGCCCAGTTAAAATTGGTGGTGACATCGGCCATACTGCCAAGGTGCGAGTAATAGCCGCTCATCTGACTACGCGTTCCTTGCCCGCCGCCCATGCTGTTACCGGCATTAATGCGGTAATAATCATTATTTTCCAGACGATCGCTCCAGCTGGCGTTTTGCGTATAGCGGTCGCGATTAATGCTTCCGTTATAGCCAACCGTGCCTGAACCAAACGGCATGGTGAGCGAGATATAGGCGGTGTCATCCTTACGTCCGTTAAATTCGCTGCGCGCCGCGTTGAGCGATAACGAAAGATGTCGCCAGTCGCCGAGATCAAAATATTTATTGAGAGACACGCTGTAGCGATCGGTCGCCGGTCGGTTCCAGTAAGTCTGATGCGACCAGTTAATACTCGTGGAGAGGCGTAGATCCTCAAAATTCTTGGTCGCCTGGATGGTATACAGCTCTTTACTATTACCGATATAACCTTCCCGGTAGCGAATATCTAAATACTCACCCATGGTGAGATAATCGCGCTCAGAGAAGCGGTAGCCTGCAAACGTGACTTCACTACTGAGTTCATCAAAACGTTTGGAGTAGCTGAGTCGCCAGGATCGTCCGTGACGGTTTTTATCCCCCGGGAAGCGGGCGCTGGCATGGGTAACGTCAGCGGACAATGTGCCATAGACACTCATATCCCTGCCTGCCCCAAAGGCCACGCTGTTGTAGTCCTGCGAGAAAATACCGCCGCCGTACACCGACCAGGCATTCGTCAGGCCCCAGGAGAGCTCACCGGTAGCAAAATAAGGTCCCTGAGTACTATGGCGATAATCCCTTGGGCGACCCGTGGTCATTTTGTAGCGAAGCTGGCCGGGACGCGTCAGATAGGGAACCTGAGCCGTATCCACGGAAAATGTCTGAATCGATCCATCCTGTTCTTCAACCCGCACATCCAGCCTGCCGGTCAGGGCGCTGCTCAGTTCCTGAATACGGAACGGCCCCGCAGCAACGGTACTTTCATAGATCACTCGTCCCTGCTGGGTGACCGTAACCTTTGCGTTCGTCCGCGCAATACCTGAAACTTCCGGGGCATAGCCGCGCAGTTTTGGTGGCAGCTGGCTTTCATCGCTGACCAGCGATAGCCCCGTGTAGCGCCACGAATCGAAGAGATCGGAAGTGAGATAATCCTCACCGACGGTTAGCTTTGACATGATGCCCGGCAGCGCGCGATAGGCGTAAAACCGGCTCCAGTCAAAATTACGGGTGGTGCTATTTGGGCGTCCAGTGGTGTTGTAATAGCTTCCCTGGTAATCCCCCCTTAAGCGCCACGGACCAAGGTTAACCCCGGTGGTCCCGCTAACGCTGGCACTCTGGCTTTGATTGCCGCGCCGCGGAAACGTGACGTTCGTGTTGAGGTTGTAATCAAACAGCAGACCGGGAATACCGTCTTCCCAGCGGGAAATGGGTAACCAGGACGCATCCTGATACTCCAGCCACGCCTGAGGAACGGAAATTTGCAAGGAGGATTCGGACAGATCGCCACGCAAGACAATACCTTCAAGCGCAGTGAAATCGGCACAACGACTGCCATCAAGCCACTGAATCATTTTGAGCGCATCTTCACGCAGCCCGAGTAAGTCGACTTGCTCAGGCGTCAGGCAGGCTTCAACAACCAGTTGATCGTCGCGAGTTCTTTCAACGAAAGTGATATCCTGATCGGAAATCCCATGTTCGTTAAGGCGCATGCTCAGCGTGTAGGTCCCGGGCATAATATATCCAGCCCGAGAAAAGCGGGATAAATCGATATTCTCACGGTCCTCTGAGTCCAGAATATCCACATTAAACTCTACCGCCACAACGGGTGATGTAGAACCAAAAATGGCAATAGCAATGTAAACGCCCAGACGCCGCAGGTAATAAGCTGGTGGTCTGTTTTTTTTCATTTTTTAAAATCCATTTATTGCCTACCAGAATTCACCAGTGGGAAAGTTTTTATTACGGCGAAAAATGAATGAGGAGGAATAAAAGCCCCTGCCATTTAATGACGCTGCAACTTACTGGTAAGTCACCATAAAGCGAATAATTCCGTACCAGTCACCTTCCGACAACGATTTTCCGCCGCGCACCAGCGATAATAAATAACGCAATTCATTATTATCATTTTGTAACATGACGGCAGGCATCGGAATTCCGTCTTGCGCCACATCGCCGACCTGGCTATGAATACGTAAACCAAGCCCCTGAGCGTCGCCATAAACTTTAAAAATATCGCGACGAAATACTTCCGTTTCCCCACTAAAAGTAATGTTGACGCTTTGCCATAAACCGCCATCACTTCTTTCCAGTGAACAGTTTACCAGGCGAACAGCGAAGGGTTTAATAATCGCTTTACCTTCCTGGTCAAGGTCATTATAAGAAATTACCCCAAATGGTATTTCCTGCCAGATATCATCAGTATGGATAGAGCAGGCTGATTCCTGAATTTGACCATTCATTGTGACGAGCCCCATGCCTTGCTCGGATGCCACAGCAACTGAAGATATTCCCAATAAAAGACTTGATGTCAGGAAACGCATAATTTTTACCATGACTGTGCTCCTGAATATCGGGCTGCAGACGCAGCCCGAATAAAACTACTTGAGAACAGGCGATGACTTATTGATAAGCCAGGGTAAAGTTAGTCACGGCTTCAAAATCACCCGGAGTGACATTAGTCACTGACGCAATTTTTTCCAGGTAAGCGCTAAAGCTCAGGGTGTTGTCGCCAATGCCAAGAATGCGTCCGGCAGTCGGCTTATCTAAAGTCACCATCGTGCCTGAGTAATCCTGAATTCGAACGCCTGCGCCAGCAGCCTGACCGGTGATAGCCAGCATGGTCATGTCATTAGGAACGTTACCGCCATTGAAGGTGACAGTGACGGTGTTATACATCGGGTCACCGTTTGAATCCTTCTCGAAGGAGCAGTTTTCCAGTTCAATGTCGAACGGACGAGGAGTAGAGATGCCGCCGTTATCCAAATGCGTATTGGAAATCTGACCCAGTTCGATACGCTGATCGCCGTAGCCATTTTTAATAGAGCATGGAGCATCAATAATCGAACCCCAGAAGGTGACCTTGCCGCTTCCCTGATCGGCCTGAGCTGCGAAAGAGGCGACACCCATAGTGAGAACAACAGCAGATGCAATTTTGCTAATTTTCATAATACATTCCGTTATATTAAAAGTTACTGGATAACCATCCTGAAAATAACTCTCGAAGGTAATAAATCGTATATATAGAAACCAAGGCCTCGATATATATCCTCTTGAGTTACGTATATTCCTGACAGCAAAATCATCCTATCGCGAAATATCTTAAGATTAAACATATGCACCTGCTGAAACGATCATTACGAGCTAATAATTTTACATAAAAACATTCAACAGGATAAAATCCTGTCTGCGTAATTTAATACGACAAGGTGTGTGAAAATATTACTAATAATTTAAAATAAACTATTTGTACATTTTAAAAAGATCGCACAGATAGTTATAAAAAAATAAAAACAGTTACTTATCATTACTTTACATGAAAACACAACCTCTTAAACACATTCAGATTCATCCATAAGAAAATTCCTAACGTATCCTGGAAAGAGGCAGGTTTAAAAAACGAATAATCCTATGAAATGGATGGTCGAGGTATAAAGAGAAAAGCAAGAGGGGCGATATTTTTACCATCTGGTCAAAAATCCACCTTGCGGACGAGGTTACAATATAGATATGTGGTTAAGGTGATGATGATCCACAACAAGAATTTCTGCAGATACTCGAGTCGGGGCGACAAGATATAAATTGTTATCCTGTGACCGGCCGCTGAGTGAAACCGCTCAGCGATCCGGGTTTAGTCACTAACAAACGAGGAAGTTAAACCCGTATATTATGGAGTGTTATTTGGCCTGTTAGTTGTTATTCTGCTGAATTGTTGTCCAGAAAAGTATCATTCAGGATTGCTGATGCGATGTAAGCTGATCTGGTTACAACGCCCTTCTTGCCGCCTCACCCTCCAGAGCAAAAACACGGAGAGCGGCAAATCCATTATTCACACCTGCCCTGCAGGTGTTTTTTCCACAGGGAGATTTACCGTGAGATTTGCATCAGTACCTTTCAATCAAAATCAGGTGGGATGGCCGCTTAATGAAGAAGATCTTTATCGCCAGCCCTCGCTGAGCGGCGACATTAAAGCTGACTGGGTGGTTATCGGTTCCGGCTATGCCGGGGTAAGCTTTGCCCGCAGGCTGGCCAGCATCAACCCGCAGCAGAGCATCGTGCTCATTGACGCAGAATGCGCTGCGACCAGCTCCTCGGCGCGGAATTCCGGCTTTATTATCGGCCTGCCGCATAATATCGGCAGCTCTACCGCCGAGTTGAAAAAGGCGCAGGACTATCGCGCTCTGCTGCAGGAGGGGATCCGCCTGCTCGATGACACGGTGACCAAACACCAGATCGATTGCGAATGGGAAAACGTCGGGAAATACCACTGCCAGATAGATCCGTCCAGCGAAGCCATTATGCAGGAGTACGTGGATAACCTGCAGCTGATGCAGGAACCTTACAGCCTGCTGAACGGCGAAGAGCTGTATCAAAAGCTGGGAACTCGCCTTTACAGCAAAGGGATTTACACTCCCGGCTGCATTCTGGTGAATCCGGCAAAACTGATCGCGGGCCTCGCGCGCCATCTGCAGGATAATGTCACCGTGTTTCACCAGACCCCGGCGCTGGCTCTTCACCAGGAAAACGGCGGCGTCAGGGTGACGACCCTGCAGGGCACCATCCGCGCCGACCAGGCGATGCTCGCCACCAATGCGCTCTCCCGCGAGCTCTCGCCAACCGTGAGCCGCCAGGCGTCGATGGCGACCTACGCCAGCATTACTGCCCCGCTTACGCCCGATCAGCGCCAGCGTCTGCCGGCGATGGAGAGCTGGGGATTAACCCCGGTCAATGCGATCGCCGGGGCCACCCTACGCTATACCCACGATTATCGTTTTCTTGTCCGCCAGCATGTCGATCCGGCATTGCGCGGCGTGATTACCGCCGGACAAACCGCTAACGCCGCAAGACAGCATCTGGCGCTGTTCCATACGGCCTATCCGCAGCTGCAGGATGTTCCTCTGGAGCGAACCTGGTCCGGGACCATCAGCGTCACCCGCAACGGCGCGCCGGTCTGGGGGCGTCTTGCGCCGCGGATCTGGACTGCGGGGGGCTGTAACGGCGCCGGCGTATCAAAACAGACCATCGCCGGGACGCTGCTTGCCGATCTGGCGATGGGCCAGGACAACCCGCTGATCGCCGCGATGCAGTCGCTCGGCCAGGCCAACTTTATGCCGCCCTCCCCGTTCCTGGATATTGGGGTGGCGGGCGCGTTATGGAAAGAGCGTTATATGGGACGTAAAGAGATGCCCGTATAGTCACTACGGGCGGGTGACTGACAGGTTTCACCGCGCAGGCGTGAAACCTGTTACTCAGGCTAATCCGGAATCACTTCATCTTTTCGCAGGGTCAGCACCTCAAACCCCTCGGCGGTGACGGCGACGGTATGCTCCCACTGGGCAGACAGTTTTTTATCGCGAGTGACCACCGTCCAGCCGTCTTTCCTGGTTTTTATTCGGCTATCGCCCTGATTAACCATCGGTTCAATGGTAAACACCATCCCCTCCTTGAGCACGGCGCCGGTGCCGGGTTTGCCGTAATGCAGCACCTGCGGATCTTCATGCATCTCTCTGCCAACGCCGTGGCCGCAGTACTCCCTGACCACGCTGTAGCCATTACCTTCAACATAAGTCTGGATCGCATGGCCGATATCGCCCAGCGTCGCCCCCGGTCTGACAACCTTAATGCCCTTCCACATAGCTTCATAGGTTTTCTGCACCAGCCGACGGGCCAGCGGTGAAACCTCGCCAATCAGATACATTTTGCTGGAATCGGCAATCAGCCCCTCTTTCTCCAGCGTAATATCCACGTTCACGATCGTGCCGGATTTCAGCAGCTCGCTTTCCTTTGGCATGCCGTGACAAACGACTTCATTGATCGAAGTATTGAGCACATAGGGAAAATCGTACTGCCCTTTGCTGGCCGGGCGCGAATTCAGGTCGTTGACGATAAAATCCTCCACCCGATTGTTGATGGCCATGGTGGAGACGCCGGGCTGAATAAAGCTATCCAACATGTCGAAGACCGAGGCCAGCAGTTTGCCGGCATGGCGCTGGCTGGCGAGCTCCTGCGTGGTTTTAATGGGAATTGATAGCATTGATCACCTCCAGCAACCGGTCAGAGCCGGACTTGAGCATCATCAGCTTGATTTGCTGATGGTTAAGTTCGGGATAGAGCTCGCTCATCATCCCCAGACGGATCCAGTACTCCGCCTGGGCGTTGACCGAACGCGACATCGCCTTACTGGCGTCACGAATATCGTCGTGCAGCAGATCTGAAATTTTTACAATACCCATCTATACGTACCATAACGATTTATATATGTTTCGTATATTACGCCTGCGGACGCAAGCGTCCAGTTTTTTCTGCCTCGGCACCTTTTGCCGTTGCCGACAGCGATCGTGTTGACTGAAAAGAGCAGCATGATGCGCGGCGAAAGCCACACCCAGCCGTGTTGCATGAAAGAACGGCAGAGGAATAAGTGTAAGCAGATTAGGTTTTTTATTTGGTCTTCGAAAATTCTCTTATTACTTTCTCTAACCCCTGATTAAATATTCTTATTACGATATCAATTCCATTTATTTTTGATGACCTGAACTTAAGAGTGCGATATAAAACCACGCAAGATTTAACTTTTTTATAACAGAGCAAAGGCTAAGTAAATGAAACAGGTCGGCATTATTGGTTGGCGCGGCATGGTAGGTTCTGTATTGCTTCAACGCATGGTTGAAGAAAACGATTTCCGTGATATCGCTGCACATTTTTTTAGTACCTCCAGCGCGGGGACCGTTGGCCCAACTATAGATGGCGAGAGTTATATCCTTAAAGATGCGAATTCAGTCAGTGAACTCGCCGATATGGATATTATTATCACCTGCCAGGGCGGCGATTATACTAAAACCATTTATCCCGCACTTATTACGCATGGCTGGCAGGGTTATTGGATCGATGCGGCATCGGCGCTTCGCATGGATGAAAAAGCCTGTATCATTCTCGATCCGGTTAACCGTACCCATATCGATCGGGCAATCCAACAAGGGCTAAAACTTTTTGTCGGCGGTAATTGTTCGATTACCCTCAGCTTGATGGGGCTCGCCGGCTTGCTCAAGGCTGACCTGATCGAATGGATGAGCGTGATGACCTATCAATCTGCATCCGGCGCTGGCGCTAAACATGTCAGAGAATTAATCGCGCAAAGCGCCTGGGTGAGCAATCATTTGTCGGCAGAGGAATTGACCAGCTCCGGCTCAGTCCTTCCTTTAGTCAATAAAGTCAGCGAACTGATTAACAGCGCGGGCATGCCCGTCCAACACTTCGGCGCTCCCCTAATGGGAAGCATCATTCCCTGGATTGATGCCGATTTAGGCGACGGCAATAGCCGCGAAGAGTGGAAAGGCGAAGCAGAAACCAACAAAATTCTGGGCTTGCCCCGCGGAACTATTCCCGTGAACGGTTTATGCATTCGGGTTGGCGTCATTCGCTGCCATAGCGCAGCGATTACTTTAAAATTAAAGCGTGAAGTCAGCGAAGCTGAATTTGCTGAATTAGTGGGTAATGCCCATCCCTGGGTTAACTATGTCCCCAATAATAAAAACGACAGCGTCAGCAAATTAACCCCAGCCTATATCAGTGGCTCGCTGCAGGTAGGCATAGGCCGTTATAAAAAAATGGCCCTGAATAATGAACCTGTATATTCGGTACTCACCGTTGGGGATCAGCTTTTATGGGGAGCGGCGGAGCCTTTGCGTCGTATGTTAAATATCTTGCTTAATCGCGTTTAATTCTTCTGCGGCAGGCGTTTTAATACCAGAATGGTGGGCAGGGAAATATATTTATATATCGGTTCCACCACCGCGGCATCCTGTGCCCCGGCCTGTCGCCGTCAAACCCACAGCGAGGCTCTGCTTTCACCACAGTTCCGGCAACAAGGCCAGCGCGTCAGCCACCAGCGTGCGCCTGTCGTTGCCGGGCTTCCAGATGGTCACCATCGTTTGGCCGATCCCCTGATTACCCACTTCAGTCGGCAATTTTTTGACGTTTTTCCACCGCGCCGCATTCATGTGCGTCGGCAAAAATCCCCAGCCGCAGCCCTGTTCAAGCAGGGCGCGCAGCATCTCCTGTTCGTTGGTAAAAATGGTGCGCCCTGAAATCTGCAGACGGCGGGCCACGGGCTCGTCAGTATCCGGGTGCATAATCACCTGCGGTGCCAGCGAAAGTTCCAGCAGAGAAAGCGGTTGTTTAGCGGCGGGAAAAAGCGCTTCGGAGGCGTAAAAATCCATCTCGATTGACCCCAGGGCGCGCCACTCCATAGCGTCGCCCACGCTGCGATGTCGCGCCTGGCAGATACCCAGGTCGGCCAATCCACTCGCCAGCAGCCTTTCCGCCTCGTCACGCGAGGCGTTAATCAGGCTCAGACGAACGTTGCGCCGGGCCATGGCGCCAATCAGCGCCTGTAACAACGTTCTGGGGGTAAAGGGATCGTAGGCCAGCGTAATATCCTGCGTGGCGCTATTCGGCACTTCTTTGGCAAAGGCTTCAAAGGCTTTGACCTGGCGCATCAGCAGGTGCGCCTGACGCTGCAGCTGTTCCCCCTCCGGCGTCAGCAGCAAGCTGCGACCTTGACGCAGAAACAGCGCATACCCCAGACCATCTTCAAGGAACTCAATCAAATCGCGAAGCGTCGTGCGGTCCTTGCCCAGCTGGCGCGCCGCTTTCGCCAGGCTTTTGCACTCAACCACAGCAGTGAAGGCTTCCAGTTGGGCAAAAGAATACATCAGGGTCGGCATTGTGCTCTCCACTCGGTTATTCGGGGGGATTTTCCCCCATGAGGCGTTTTTTATTATAGGCCGCATTTTTTTAAGCTAAACGCCTTCCTGAGCTGAACGAGAAAAAATATGAAAAACAAAGTGGTTAATCGTCGCCTGCTGTCCAGTGTTGTCATCACCCTCTGCAGCGGCCTGCTGGCCCCCATCGCGCAGGCCGCCTGCCCCGGGACCGAACTTAGCGCGTGCCCTGCTCCCTTTGATGCACAGCTTCCGGATACCCATAAAATGCTCACCTGGAGCCAGACCGACCGGGTAATCGGCTTTCGTAACGACTACCGCAATTACGCAGGCGATGTGTTTCATCACGGTCATGCCGTACCGTTGCAGGCTGCAGCGAAACGGTTAACTCACGCCAGCTATCAGGTTAATGGCCACACCTGGACCCTGCAGGATTATCTGCAGCGCCAGAACGTCAGCGGCATGCTGGTGCTGAAAAATGGCAAAGTTGCCTGGAAATATCTGGCGGAAGGCAATACCGACACCACCCTCTGGACCTCGCGCTCGGTGGGCAAATCCGTGGTTTCCACGCTGGTGGGCGTGGCGATTAAACAGGGCAAAATTCACTCGCTTGACGATCTTGTCACCCAGTATGAACCCGACCTGAAAGGCACCGCCTGGGAAGGCGTGACGCTGAGGCAGCTGATTAGCCACACCTCCGGGGTGGCGTGGAATGAGGACTACACTAATCCGCACTCTGACTTCGCCCGGCTTACCGAGTGTGAAGCCAGACCCGGCGCCTATGACTGCGTACGTCAGCTGGTGTCCGGCCTGCGTCGGGCACATCCGGCCGGAGAGAACTGGTCTTACTCCTCCGGCGGCGCCTGGCTACTGGGTGATGTCCTGGAACGCGCCACCGGTATGACGCTGGCGGCGTATCTGGAGAAAAGTATCTGGCAACCCTACGGTATGGCGAGCGATGGCGTGTGGCATGCCTATACAAAAGGTGAGCACGACGTGGGCGCGCATGGCTTTAACGCCACGCTAGAAGATTGGGGGCGCTTCGGTGAGTTCATCCTGCATAACGGCGTGTTGCCGAACGGCGAGCAGATCTTGCCGGAAAACTGGGTCGCCGAATCATCAAACTGGACCCGGGCGACAGGTTCAGTATCCGCGGCACATCCAAACGGTCTCTACGGCTATCAGTGGTGGAACAATGAAGTGCCGGCCAATGCCAGCAACGTTGAGCCCGCTCCGCAGGCATCCCTTCAACATTCGCTGTGGGCGCTGGGGATATTTGGTCAGATGATTATGGTCAATCAGGCGGAAAATCTGGTCATCGTGCAGTGGTCGACCTGGCCGCAGGCTGAACCCTCCTTCAGCGCCCAACCGCTTGAGGCGTCGCTGATGTTTAGCGCGATAGCGAAGGCGTTACGCTAATGCCGGTTTAAAACTGTCGCTCTTTTGCAGACCATGAGCGAAGTGAGCTCAACCATTTTTAAACGATTGGAAGCCAGCCTGCCAACGGCAAAGCTGCTGCGGTACGCTGGCTATCATCTGCCTGTCGCTGGGGTGGCAAGCCGGTAATATAAGGCGGATCAGCGCCCTTTCTCGATCGTGCAGTTCCACTGCTGACTCACGCTACTCTGACTGGTGGCGATCTGTAGCGACAGGCTGGCGTCCAGAGTATGGGTGACGCTGTATTCAAGGACCACGTCATCAAGATCGCGCGCGACGCGCTCAATGCGAAACAGAGGGCGCCCGGGTTCAATATTCAGCAATCCCGCCGTGCGGATATCGCAGCACACCGGCGTATAGCGTTCGGTCGCGTTAGCCGGCGAGTAGCCGAATGTTTCCCGCAGCTGTTTATAGAGCGATCGGCTGCCGTCCACGTGACTCAGGTCGTTATAAATTCGGCCGTTAAGCCAGGTCAGCACGTGGCCGACCGGCCGCTCCCCCTGCACGAGTAACCGCTCCAGACGCATCAGTTGGCTACCCAAATCGAGCCCCATCTGTTCCGCTACGTGGCGGTCGGCCATGGTTGAAATCAGCGACAGCACCTCCACTTCTATCGCGCCGGGAGCAGCAAAGGTGGTCAGTACGTCCGGCAGGTCGGTGTAGTATTTTTGCAACGCATCGCGGTTGATAAACGTGCCTTTTCCCTGCTCGCGATAAACCATACCGATGCTGGCCAGCGAATCTATCGCCTGTTTAATCGTGCCGCGCGCCACCTTGAACTCCCCGGCAAGCAGCAGCTCGCCCGGGAGTTTATCGTCATAGGTAAAAGAGAGGATCCGCTGCAGGATAACGTCTTTTATTCTTAAATAGAGAGGGAGTCCATCCGACTCATACATACTTGCGCTCCAACTCAGAGATAGTGTATCTGGCTCCTGTATGCGCTCAGTATATCCTGATTTATCTCCTGATTACCGTCTATGTTTGCGCTGGCGAGGACCGGCGGCGTGCGCGCATTTTCCAGCATAATTTCGCAAATACGCAGTACCAGGCTGTTGGCGATGGCCGCACCCATGATGGTGGAGAGCGGCGCCACTTTCTGCGCCAGCCCCGGCAGGCTCACCGCCGCATCGCCATACTCGCAGTGGTTATCAAGGGTGATATCGGCAATGTCTACCAGCAGTTTACCGCTGGAGTGGCGGGAAGAGACTCGTGCTGCCGTCGCCAGGCTGGTAATGGCGATAACCCTGGCTCCGCAGGCTTTTGCCGCCAGCGCGACATCGATCGTAATCGCATTTCGCCCCGACACTGAGTGAATCAGCAGAGTATCGTCGGCCCTCAGCGGCGACTGTTCAACCAGCACGCGGCCAAGATTTTCCACATTTTCCACCGCGCTGGTAAGGGTTAACGGCCTGACGTTAAGCATCAGCGCAGGGGTAAAAAGCGGGTTGATGATGGCCAGACCGCCTGCCCGATAGCTCATCTCCTCCGCCAGAATACCGGCGTGGCTGGCGCCAAAGACGAAGATATTGCGCTGCGCCAGAATGCTGTGGGCCATCATTTCTGCCGCCCGGTTCAGCTCATCGGCGCGCTGTTCAAGCAACCCCAGCTTCTGGCGGATCTGACTGTAATACTGTTTCAGTGCCTGGCTCATAGACTTCCTCCTGATATCAGAACGTCAGCAAGCGGGTCAAAAGATGGATTAACGGCGCGAGGACAAACATATCGCTATCGCCCGCCCACAGCGCCGTATCCGGGATCGTGTTGTTGATAAAGCCGGTCACGCAGAAATATTGCCCCCAGGCGACCACCGTTGAGGTGATAAATCCCGCCAGCAGCGCGCCTTTATAGCCGCCGGTGATATTGCCGAAGACCCCTGCCGTACCGGCATGGAAGAAAATGACGATCATGCTGGGAATAAATACGTAGCCGGTATAGCGGCCGATCAGGGTCAGCCACAGCAACGATCCCACAAAGGCGCCGACGAACCCCAGCACCACCGCATTTGGCGCAAAGTTGAACAGAATCGGGCAGTCCAGCGCAGGTTTGGCCCCCGGAACCAGCCGCGAGCCGATGCCGTTAAACGCGGGCACCATTTCACCAATAAACATCCGCACCCCGAGCAGCACCACGGCGATGCCCCCGGTGAACATCAGCGATTGTTTAAGGGCATAGATGTAGAAGCTCAGGTCGCCGGATTGCGCAAGGATCTCCGCCGTTTTCGGGGTGCCTTTGATTTGCAGAATAAAGGTGCCGATAAAAAACAGCAGCGCCATGGTTAACGCGGTCACCACGTTGGAATCGCGCAGAAAACCGAGCTTTTTAGGAACTTTGATATCTTCGGAACTGATTTTATTACGGGCGAAGATCTGGCCGAAAATGGCCCCCAGCAGCGCGACCGAGGCGGAAGTATGCCCCAGCGCCACGTTATCGTTGCCGGTAATTTTCCGTACCCATGGCTGAACCAGCGCGGGCTGCAAGGTCCAGTACAGTCCCATGATAACCGTCAGCATGAGCGTCAGCTGTAGCGCAGAAATAGCGGGCTCGGTGTTCACCATCACCCCGGCAAATATCATGGTGGTCCAGAACATCATGTGTCCGGTCAAGTAGATATATTTAAAGCGCGTCAGCCTGGCCAGCAGTAGATTGATAGCGAAACCGCCGGCAATGGCGATCGTCACGCTGCTTCCGTAGCGTTCGCTAAAGCGCGCCTGACCGATAATATTGGTCAGATTCATCGAGCTGAGGCCGAAAACTTCGGTCCAGATCGGCTGAAAGATCAGTAGCGCGGAAACGATAATCCCGGCCCCCGCGCCGATGATCAGAAAGCCCAGAATGCCTTTCAGGGTGCCGGACACAATGTCTGCCAGCGATTTTTTCTGCAAAACCAGTCCCAGCAGCACGATCAGGCCAATTAAAATCGACGCCTCACCAAATATGTTGATGGTGATCCAGCGCAGGACGCCAAGAAACTCGCTCATGTTGGCTCTCCCGCGCGCAGAATGTGCGCCTGGGTCAGCGCCGCGGTGATTTCTGCGTTATCAATGTAGTTGTTTACTACCACCACCGGGCAGGAAAGATGCTTCAGGTTGTCCACCAGTTCAGCATTGGTAATGACGACATCGGCGTTGGCCGAAGCGGCGGATGAGACATCCATATGTTCCACGGAGGCCTGAATCCCGTGCTGCTTTAATACCGCCTCAACGTTCATTTTTAAAATCAGGCTGGAGCCCATACCTAAACCACAGACTGTCAGAATTTTCATCGCTATTCACTCCGTGTTAATTACAGCTATAAACGCTGTGAGCCGCTGGCCAACAGCCGATAAAGTTGTTCCGGATCGTCTGAATGCATCAGGGTATGCAGATTATTTTCATCGCTGAGCACGGTGACGATATGCTGGATAAGGTGGATATGCGCGTCGCTGCTGGTAGCCGAAAGGCCCAGAACCACCCGCACAGGGTCGTTTTCCGCATGACCAAACGCCAGCGGTTCGCGCAGCCGGATCGCGCTAATTTGCGCTTTGATCGCTCCCTGTTCCGGACGGGCATGCGGCAGGGCCAGACCAGGGGCGATGACAAAATAAGGGCCCAGCTCGCGATAGCTGGCGATCATCGCCTGGACGTATTGCGGACTGCAGGCCCCCGCGCGGCACAGCGCGTTCCCCGCCTCGCGAATAGCCTCCTCCGGGGTAGCGGCCGGGCAGTCAACGGTTATCGACTGACGTTCAATCATCACGGGCTCCTTGCGTTAAGTGGTGGCGAATGGAGGCCAGGGTGGTCGCCAGCGCCCGGGCAACAAACGCGCGCCCTTTCTCTTCGCTCGCCAGGGTGGGGTCCCCCAGCACCGCATAAGCAGAAAACTCGGTCCAGCGCATCGGCTGATAGCGAAAATTCTGCGGGAATTCGGGATAGTGCGCGCGCGCCTCCGCCATGTTGACGAACTCCGGCGCCAGCGCCAGCATCAGCGAGGTTTCGACCTCGTCGGCATGCATATATCCCGGATAAGCCACCGCCGAGGTTTGTCGTTTTTTTACCTCTTCATCCATACCCGCCCAGCTGTAGCTAAGCAGCGTGATGCCCTGCTCTTTAAGCTGGCGGGAAGCGGCTTTAATCGCGTCAAAGTTGCCGTAATGCGCGTTGATCACCGCCGTGGTGGTAATACCGTAGCTGGCCATGTTTTCCGCCAGCGCCACCAGCAGCGACGTCAGCCGTTCATTACCGATATCAATCGCGCCCGCATGCCCGCGCAGCGACCAGACCTGGCTATAGGAGACAACCGGCAGGCTCAGCGCGCACTCGCCCAACTGCTCATCAAGCCGCGCGCAAAACCGCTCGGCCAGCAGGTTATCGGTATCCAGCGGCAGGTGATCGCCGTGCGGTTCGACCGCGCCAAGGGGCAGTAAGGCTATCCGCGCCTTTTGTAGCGCCCGCCTGGCCTCGCGCTCATTTAAATGGTGCAGCTTCATGACGCCTCCTCAGGCAAAAGCGAGGTAACGCGCCGGGTTTTCGACGAAGAAATCATGCAGCAACGCTTCGCCGTCAAACCCCGCCTCCCGGGCCTCTTCCATGAATCTTGGCCGCCAGTCGCTGAGGATGAACTTCAGCCCCAGTCCCCCTTTGCCGTAATGCGCGCTCATGGATTTACGGGCAAAATCACCGCCGATCAAAATCTGCTTTTGATGACCGCGCTGGCAGAGCGCCAGGATGGCCTGGGTGCGAATGTGCTCAGGGTGATATTTAATGCGGCTGATACCGTCAAATGAGAGAAACGCCCCGGTGTTGGCGATCTGACGGTGCAGCCAGGGGTCAGGATTGCGATCCATATGGGCAAAACATAAGCGGGACAAATCCAGTCCCCATTTTTTAAAGATCCGCGCCTGTTCGAGTCCCATCGTCCCCATTTCCGTATGGCTGTGCATCGGCGCCCCGGTACGCTGCTGGGCGCGAACGATAACCTCCATGGTTTTGTATTCCAGAGGGGAAATGGCGTTATAGCCGGTGCCACATTTCACTACGCCGGCCCGATGCGCGGTGCCTTCGATTCCCTCGGTGACCTCGCGGCAAACGTGTTCAACCAGTTCGTCGACGTCAGAACGCTCAATCCACTCGGCAAAAGTTTGCGCTGTGCCCGGTCGCCGACTACTCCACAGAAACCCTTTGTTAAAACCCGCGGTGGCAATAATGTGCAGCTGCTGGCGCTGCGCCATGGCCGCGACAGCAGCGGCCTGACGACCATAATCCGGCGCGGTGGCGTCGTAGATGGCATTGCCTCCCGCCTGGCGGAAGTCGCTTAATTCACGCTCAGAAGCCTGTGGATCGTCGAGCAAGAGGTCGTCATCCTGACGCTCGGCCCAATAGGGCGGAATACAGTAGATATGGTCGTGGCTGTAGGTTACGCCCAGCTGATTAGCGGAAATATCCCCGTTTAACGTTCGAATGATGGCCATGTTTCTTACTCTCCGGAACGGATAAGAAGGTGCCTTCAACATAGGCGCGACCCACTTGACCAGTCAAGTGATCAAGTTCGCATCAATCATATTAAATTCTTATCTGTGAGGTGGGTCGACATTAACATTTATGTGGCGTTGTCACGTAAATAGATTCGGGCTAAAAAACCGTTACTCATGGAAAAATATAGGTGTTTCGGATGAGGCGATTTAATTTATATTCCATTATTTCAATGAGATACGCACATACCAAACCAATACATTTCAGACTAATAATCAATACATTTGATTAAAATGTTTAATTGAATGAATCGATAAAGAGAGTATTGTTAAAAACAATGATGAGCGGAGATAAATAAATGTTACGAGATTTCTTGAAGGTAGAAAAAGAGGATCGACTGGTGGAACAGCAGGACGCCAGCAGCGATAACGGCAATTCAACGGACGTCACCGAATGGATAATTGTGAGTAAAAATGGCGATAAAAAAGGCCGGGTGGCGTTATTCAATCAATTTTCCACCCGTCGTTCGTATTGCGTGAATTATCGCATTACCCAGTTTGATAATAGCGGCAAAGTTGTCGTAGACCGGCTGGCAGAATCTCTCTAATCACGGGAAACGCAACACACCGGCGTTTTGGTCACCTGTCGCCAGAGCTCGCAGAACAATAACCGATTAGTGCCGCCGCCCGCGCCTTTATCCGGGACCGTCGCTGGCGGCGGCCAGCAGCGGCACAATCACATCGCTTAACGGCGTGGCAATGTGGTAAATACGGCCGTAACGCTGCACGACCCCGTTACGAATATCCCACTCCAGCGGTAGACCAGCCTCACGGTCGGTGAGTATAGAAGTACTTAAGTCCGGAGGCGCGCGATGAAATCCCGCGACGATCTCCTGCGCCACGCTCTCGTCCAGCCTGGCGCCTGCGGCGCGAGCAACCTTCAGCCCCTCCTGCAGATAAGCAAAAGCCAGCGCGGTGATATCTTCGCGCGCAAACATGCCTGCCCGCCGTCCCGCCAGTACCATCAGGCCCGCAACCGCGTTTTGCAGCAGTTTACGCCACGCCACGGAGAGAAAATCGTCGCTAATATCCACTGCGCAGCGCGTGTCCCGTAGCGCATACTGGACCCGTTCAGCCCCCTGCGCATCGGGCAGCGTCAGGCGCGGTTTCGCCCGCAGCCAGACCGATGCTTCCGGTTCGCGCTGCGCGGGGAACCAGACGACCGACGGCAGTACCGTCGCTTCCGCGACATGAGGCGCGAAAAGCGCTCGTTGTTCAACGCCATTTTGCAGCACGCAAACCACCGTTTGCGCATGGCATAGCGCTTTAAGCCACGGCGCAATAGCGGCAATTTGCGTTGCTTTTACCGCCACAAAAAGCAGATCGAACGGCGCAACGACCGAAGACGGTTCAGTGACGACTGGCCCCGGAACCACAATCGTTCCGCCATCGAAACGTAGCGATAGCTGCGGGTGAGCGCGCCGGCCGCATACCAGAGGCGTTCGACCCACCTCGTGCAGCGCGGCGGCGATGGTGGTGCCAATTGCGCCGGGACCAATCAACGCAACGGTGGGTTCTTCAACATTCATCTATGCCTCCAGGCCGCCTCCGGCCCCTGAGATTTCATGGCTACATAACATAAACGCGACTTCGTTCGCATTACCATTTTATTCATATGGGTAATCTGAATGTGTGTGTCGTCGTACACACTTTCTCCATTAACAAGGAAGGTACATGTTTCCAGAATACAGAGAGCTGATTTCTCGATTGAAAACCACGCACCCGCGCTTTCAGTCGCTATTCGAAAAACATAACGCACTCGATCACGACATTTCCCGGATAGAAGGAGTCGATGGCAAAGGATACAGTCTCGAGCTCGTACAGATGAAGAAAGAAAAACTTATGTTGAAGGATGAAATGCTCAAAATCCTCCAGCATGAAAGCCTGATGTAGACGATAAGGCCGCCGCCATGGCGGCCTTCTTATACCGCCTGACTACGAGCGAATAAACGCCAGCAGATCGGCGTTAATCACATCGGCGTGGGAGGTATGCATGCCATGCGGAAAGCCGGGATAAATTTTCAGCTGGCTGTTCGGCAGCAGCTTATCCTGCAGTATCGCCGCGTTTTGATAAGGCACCACCTGATCGTCATCGCCCTGCATCACCAGCACCGGCAGCGTAATGGCTTTTAAATCTTCGGTCTGGTCGGTTTCAGAGAAGGCTTTAATCCCCTCATAATGCGCTTTTGCGCTACCGGTCATGCCCTGCCGCCACCAGTTCTGAATAGTGCCCTGGGACACCTCCGCGCCCTCGCGGTTAAAGCCATAAAATGGGCCGGACGCCACGTCGAGATAAAACTGCGAGCGATTGGCAGCCAGCGCCTGGCGAAAACCATCGAAGACTTCAATTGGCGTACCGCCAGGATTGCTCTCCGTTTTGACCATCAAGGGCGGAACCGAACTGATCAGCACCGCTTTGGCAACGCGCCCCTGCGGTTGTCCATACTTCGCCACGTAGCGCGCGACCTGCCCGCCGCCGGTAGAGTGCCCGACATGAACGGCGTTATGCAGATCCAGATGCTCCGCCACCGCGGAGGCATCGGCGGCATAATGATCCATATCGTGACCGTCACTCACCTGATCTGAACGACCGTGACCGCGTCGGTCAATCGCAATCACCCGGAAGCCTTCTGCCAGGAAGAAAAGCATCTGGTTATCCCAATCATCGGCGCTTAATGGCCAGCCGTGATGAAATACGATGGGCTGCGCCTCTTTCGGGCCCCAGTCCTTAAAGTAAATGTTGACGCCGTCTTTGGTGGTCACAAATGCCATGTTACAAACTCCTCTGAAGAGAAAACAAGGCTGCGGGCCTGACGCCTGCAGTTGGTCGGGTGTAAAGGTCGGATGCTCAGCCTTAACGAGCGTGTCTCGTCAGGTTTGAAAGTGATGCGCAGAAAAAGTGTAGATGATTTTTGCGATGCCGGAGATGCGAAAAGAATTCAACAAATGGGCTGTAGAAAGCCCATTAAATAAAGTCGTCAGGGTCATTTAACGCTGGATAAACTTAGTAACGCCTGATGGTCACCGTTGCCGCGCCGGGCTGGTCGAGCGAGGCCAGTCCCTCTTCCACCCGCCCGAGCTTTATCAGACCGGGCGAGTGGCGAAAGTCTTCGCGAAAAATAGCCAGGTTGCCCCACGGCGCGTAATAGGCCATATCGCCGCGTCGCGGAGTCATTGATTCGCCAGCATCCACATCGCGCAGCTTCTCCGGCAGCCAGGCGATCTTTTCCGTAGAACCATAATCCTCAAGCTTCACCGTCATTGGCAGCTGCGCCACAAACGCACTAGCCGCAGCGCTCTCGTCCAGCAAGCCGACGACCGTGACGCCCTTAAATACAAACTCAATCTTCACCGCGTTCTCCCTGGCGGCGGCGGATGCCGCGCCCGTCATCATGATCAAAATGGATAGCACCGCACCGAGCGTTTTCAGCATCCGCTCACCCTGCCAGACCGCGAGCGTGCAGGACTTCCCCCACCACCGCTACTGCCGAAAAGGCGTTTGGCCAGCCGGCATAGAACGCGGCATGAGCAACAATCTCCCCCGCCTCTTGCGCGGTAAGGCCGTTATCCATCGCCCGGTTAAGGTGGTAGCCAATTTGCGCGCTTTGCCCGGCGGCGATCAGCGCGCTGACCGTCACCAGACTACGATCGCGCGGTTTCAGCCCCGGCCGCTGCCACAGGTCGAGAAACAGCGGTTGAGCGGTAAACTTCACCAGCCCGGGCGAAATTGCGCCGAAGTTGTGCTCCACCGTTGACGAGCGCTGATTTTCCGCTGCCTGATTAAGCGCCAGCAGCTCGGGGGATGCCGAAGCCAGCTGCTCGCGGCGGATACCGCGGGCGGCAAAGATATCTTTCGTGACCGCAACGGCGGCCATCGCGTTAGGCCAGCCGGAATAAAAAGCCAGATGCGTGATGATCTCGGAAATTTCGACCGGCGTGACGGCGTTATCCAGGGCAACATCAACATACTGTTTTAGCTCGGCGGGCTGGTTACGCGCGATCAGAATCGCCACCGTCACGATGCTGCGATCGCGACGCGAGAGTTCACTTCTCTGCCAGAGATCGTCTATCAGCACCTCGCTGCCGAAACGGACAAGCGCGGGCGCGACGGACTGGACATCCTCAGCGGACAGTACGGTTGGGCTAAGTGGAACCATTTTTTCACCTCTCTTTTCTTCTGCCTGGACAGGCGCGCCCAGCATCAACGACATTGCCGCAGCGGCAATAAAAGCTTTCATCCTGTACTCCTTCCCGGCACGTTAATTCTTCAGCCTTTCCACCAGTTGACGCTGGTACTCAGGCAGTTGACTGCGGCTGGCGCTCTGAAAAACCAGCGGAGGAAGCCAGATCATTCCCGCATGCAGAGCGCTGGCCTTCATCGGCGTGAAGACGTCGGCGAGGCTGACGCCAGTTCGCCCGGATTCGCCGTATGTCGATTCTCCTCCCGCGGCGGTCGTAACAATCAGCATCTCTTTACCCTGCCATACGCCCGGCCCCACGCTGCCCCAGGTATCGTTCAGCCAGGCCTTCATCATTGGCGTGATGTTGAACCAGTGGGTCGGGAAGATAAACACGACGCGCGAGTGTTCCCGCATCAATCGACGCTCGGCATCGGCATTGATATTGCGGCTGTCATAGCCGTAAAGCGTCTCAAGATTGCGTACGGTCACGCCGGGCACGCTTTGCGCTGCGGCTTGAAGACCTTTCGTCAACACCGATTGCTCAGGGTAAGGATGAGAGACGATAACCAGCGTTTTAACCTCGGCGGCATGGCTGACGCGGTTATGACTAAACAGAACGATGGCGATGGCCACAAACCACAGCAGACCGGCGAAATTGCGGGGCGAATATGTCATTGAGCTCTCCTTCTCTTTTGCCACAGGTTAAGCCGCGCAAAAAGAAGGAGCCAGCCCTCGCTATCGAATGGGGCTGTGAGCCATTTTCATCAATCAGGCTACAAACCGAGCGGCTGCAGTTCACGGACCAGCGCGATCAGCAGGCGCAATCCGGTAGGGATCTGGTGTCGGCTGGAGTAATAGATATAGAATCCCGGCCCGTAAGAGGCCCAGTCGGTGAGCACCAGACGCAGGCGCCCCTCGCTGACGTGCTGCTTAATCAGCGGCTCCGGCAGGTACATCAGGCCGAATCCTTGAAGGATGGCCACCACGCCCGTCTCCGCCAGATCGACGGTTAACAGCGGCGGCACTTTGATCGTCAGCTGCTCTTCACCGCGCTCAAACTCCCATTTATAAATCCGATTGTTTCCCAGACGGTTGCTGACGCAGCGGTGGTGCTGAAGATCGTTGGGGTGCAGGGGCTCGCCGAAGCGGGCAAGATAATCGGGCGACGCGGCGACGACCCAGCGCACATCGGCGGAGAGACGCTGCGCCACCATATCTTCCGGTACGGTACCGCCATAGCGGATACCGGCGTCAAAACGCGCTTCGGTGACATCAACAATGCGGTTACTGGCCACGATATCCAGCTCAATATCGGGATAGCGTTCGGCAAAAACGGGCAGGATCGGCGCCAGCAGCAGCGTGGCTGCCTCGACGGCGACGTTGAGCCGAATATGTCCCGCAGGCGAGTCGCGAAACTGGTTGAGCTGTTCAATCGCGCCATCGATGGCGGCCACCGGCTCGCTCACCGCGCTGGCCAGACTCTCGCCTGCCGCCGTCAGGGTTACGCTTTTGGTCGTACGGTTCAGCAGACGCACGCCCAGCCGCGCCTCAAACCCCTTCAGGGCATGGCTCAGCGTCGAGGCGCTTACGCCGAGCTCGACGGCGGCCTTACTAAAACTGCGATGACGAGCGATGGCGCAAAAATAGACCAGGTCGGCCATATCGGAACGGTTTACATTCATACGTTCTCGCTAACCAGATAGAAAATAAGCTGAAAAAACAACGTTACCTTGATTTGATGGCGTAAAGCAATCTGGCGTAACGCCAGTTCTGGCCGGAAAAGCGGCCTCCATTGATTCTGGGCGTCAATCATTATGCCATTGACATTGACCTATCAAACTAGTTTACTAGTACAAGATAAATTTCAGGATAGCGAATAATGCAACGCGTAATCATCATGAATCTGCACGGCTGGTGGCGTACTTCCCGATAACGGGCAGTATCGTCACGTCTGCAGTTTGCACACCGATACCCGGCCCGCTAAAACGCGGGCTTTTTTTCGCCCGGATTTTACGCATAGGATGCATCTGCCGAAGTGCAAGCAGCCGGGAGCCGCTGCGCAGTACCCGATTTCACTTCATGTGCAGCGTCCTTTCCGGGGGCAGACCCCGAATCATCAGACACTGCACATACAACAAGGAGCAATAATGAGTCCCTTACTTAACCCCTACTTTGGCGAATTCGGCGGTACGTACGTTCCGCAGATCCTCATCCCCGCGCTACGCCAGCTGGAGGAGGCGTTTGTTAGCGCACGTGAAGATCCGCGCTTTCAGGCGGAATTAACCCATCTATTGAAAAACTACGCCGGTCGCCCGACGGCGCTAACGCGCTGCCGTAACCTGACGCAGGGTACGCGCACTACCCTGTATCTCAAACGTGAAGATCTGTTGCACGGCGGCGCGCATAAGACTAATCAGGTGCTCGGCCAGGCGCTGCTGGCAAAACGGATGGGCAAAACCGAAATTATTGCCGAAACCGGCGCCGGTCAGCACGGCGTGGCCTCGGCGCTGGCCAGCGCGCTGCTGGGCCTGAAGTGCCGTATCTACATGGGGGCGAAAGATATTGAACGTCAGTCGCCAAACGTCTTTCGTATGCGCCTGATGGGGGCCGAAGTGATCCCGGTGCACAGCGGCTCAGCCACCCTGAAAGATGCTTCGAATGAAGCGCTGCGCGACTGGTCCGGGAGCTATGAGACCGCCCACTTTATGCTGGGCACCGCCGCTGGCCCGCATCCTTTCCCGACTATCGTACGCGAATTTCAGCGCATCATCGGCGAAGAGACCAAAGCGCAGATCCTCGAAAAAGAGGGGCGCCTGCCGGATGCGGTTATCGCCTGCGTTGGCGGAGGTTCCAACGCCATCGGCATGTTCGCTGACTTTATCGATACGCCCCAGGTCGGACTGATTGGCGTTGAGCCCGCTGGCCTGGGTATCGAGACCGGGGAACACGGCGCGCCGTTGAAACACGGGCGGACCGGCATCTATTTCGGCATGAAAACGCCGCTGATGCAAACCGATGACGGCCAGATCAAAGAGTCCTGCTCTATTTCCGCCGGCCTCGATTTCCCGGCCGTCGGGCCGCAGCATGCCTATCTGAACAGTATTGGCCGCGCGGAATACGTTTCGGTCACCGACGATGAAGCGCTGGCGGCATTTAAAACCCTGAGCCGTTCTGAAGGCATTATTCCGGCACTTGAGTCATCCCACGCCCTCACGCATGCCTTAAGAATGATGCGCGACAATCCGCAACAAGAGCAGCTGCTGGTGGTGAACCTTTCCGGCCGCGGCGATAAGGACATCTTTACCGTGCACGACATTCTGCAAGCGCGAGGAGAAATGTGATGAAACGCTATAACGATATGTTTTCGCGACTGCAAACTCGGGGAGAAGGCGCGTTCATTCCCTTCGTGATGCTCGGCGACCCGCAGCCGGATCTGTCGCTGCAAATTATCGATGCGCTGATCGAGGGCGGAGCCGATGCGCTGGAACTGGGGATTCCCTTCTCCGATCCGCTGGCCGACGGCCCGACAATACAAAATGCCGCCCTGCGCGCGTTTGCAGCCAACGTCACCCCTGCGCGCTGCTTTGACATGCTGGCCGCCATTCGCGCCAGGTATCCGGCGCTGCCCATCGGTCTGCTGATGTACGCAAACCTGGTGTATAACCGGGGAATCGAGACGTTTTATGCCACCTGCGCCCGCGCGGGCGTCGATTCTGTGCTGGTAGCAGACGTCCCGTTCGAAGAGTCGGCGCCGTTCCGCGAGGCCGCGATGCGCCATGATATTGCGCCCGTGTTTATCTGCCCACCCAATGCGGACGATGAGCTGCTGCGACACATTGCCGCTCACGGCCGCGGTTACACCTACCTGCTGTCGCGCGCGGGCGTAACCGGCGCGGAAAAACGCGCCGCGCTGCCGCTGGAACATCTGGTCTCTAAGCTTGGTGACTATCAGGCGCCACCGCCGATTCAGGGGTTTGGTATTTCAACCCCGGAACAGGTGGCGGATGCCATGAAAGCGGGAGCCGCCGGGGCTATTTCCGGCTCAGCAATAGTGAAAATCATCGAACAACACCAGGACGATCGGGAGGCGATGCTCTGTCAGTTGAAGGCTTTCGCCCGCAACCTGAAAACAGCCACCGTCAGGCCAACATAGCGTGGGGTTAATGCGGCAAAATGCCGGTGGTGATGAATATCCATCACCGGCAATATCGTCTGGCCGCTAAGGGATATGCAGGGTAACGTAAAAAGGGAGCTTGCTGCTCTGGCCTGAGTGCTGCAAAATTTAGCCCGTTTCCCCAGACACCATCATTCGGCCACCTGACAATCCTGTTTTTATCCGACCGAGGCGCATTTATGTTACCTGAGTGTGATAAAGCCATCATCCTGCTGCATGAAATCTACGGCATTAATGCGCATATTCAGCGAACCGCCGCGACCTGGCGCAGCCGCGGCTTCGATGTCTACACGCCAGCGCTTTTTCCCCACTCTGCGCCGTTCGCCTATGAGCAGCAGGAGCAAGCCTGGCGTCACTTTAACGATAACGTCGGATTCGACACCACCGCCATTGAGTCGCTGCTGGCCGAGCTGAAAACAAAATATGGCATGCTAATCCTCATCGGCTATAGCGTGGGCGCCACCTTAGCCTGGCTGGCCGCCAGAAGCGGTTTCTGCAACGCCGCGATTTGCCACTACGGCTCGCGGATCCGCCACTACAGCGACGTTGCGCCGCCCTGCCCGACGCTGGTGATTCTCGCCAGCGAGGAACCGGCGTTCGATCCCCGGGTAATGCAAGATCAGCTGGAGAACGTTCCCTCCGTGACCTGCCGGATGTTCAATGCGCAGCACGGCTTTTGCGACGCTGACAGTCCGGCGTGGGATCCGCGCCTTACGCAGCAGGCAGACGAAGATACGCTGCAGTTTTTAACGCTTATTCAGCAAAGACAGGAGGCCTGATGCAACAGGTATTTCAATGGATTAACGAACCCGCAACATGGTCGGAAGAGGACGGCTCACTTAGCGTCGTAACCGATGAGGAAACCGACTTCTGGCGCGAAACCTGGTACGGGTTTGAGCGCTTCTCCGGGCATATCTATGCCACGGAAGCCGCGGGGGATTTCACCTTTCAGGTGCGGGTGCGCGCAGATTTCAGCACCCTGTATGACCAGGCGGGGATTATGTTAATGCAGGACGCCCGGCACTGGCTTAAGGCCGGTATCGAGTACAACGACGGCGCGCCCGCCATCGGTAGCGTACTGACGCTGGGAACTTCA
Source organism: Klebsiella sp. HN106 (assembly GCF_051209435.1). NCBI lineage: Bacteria > Pseudomonadati > Pseudomonadota > Gammaproteobacteria > Enterobacterales > Enterobacteriaceae > Klebsiella > Klebsiella sp. HN106. Next base: position 425,181 of record NZ_JBLURD010000001.1, read on the forward strand.
GACTGGGCCACCGGCATTTTTCCAGGCAACCCCGCGGCGTTCTGGCTGCGCCTGACCCGTCGGGGCGAAGCGCTGCGCCTGCAGTACTCAACGGATGGCCACCAGTGGCCGCTACTGCGGCTGTGCCCTTTTCCGACCGGCGCCGCGAAAGTGGGCATCATGTGCTGTACGCCACAGCGCAGCGGCCTGCGGGTTAATTTCGACGAAATATCGCTGCTGCCGCCCAACGATAAAGATTTGCACGATTTAAGCTGAGGGGAGCCCCCAGGGCGGACGCTTTCGCTGAATAATCGCGACGAAGGTATGATTTCTGGCTGCCGGGACTGCATGACTTCTCACCTTGCTGCTAGATTGGCAACAACTTGCAGGCGAAAAGGAGGAGGCGTCATGTTTTCCTATATTATGCTCGGCACTAACGATCTGCCGCGCGCCATTCGTTTTTACGATCCTTTGATGGAGATGCTGGGGCAGCCGCAAAGCGGCCGAAGCGATCAAGGCGCATCGTGGGGGACATTCAGCGGAAACAGCACCATCGGGCTGTGCGTTGGCCAACCGTTTAATCAGCAGCAGGCAACAACCGGCAACGGCGTTATGGTGGCTCTGAACGCACGTTCGGTTGAGCATATTCAGCAGCTGCATCAGCTGGCGCTCAGTCTGGGAGGAAGCGATGAAGGCGCTCCGGGACATCGCCCGCAGTACGGTGAAGGTTTCCACAGCGCCTACGTCAGAGATCCGGACGGCAATAAGCTGGCATTTGTTTATTATGTAAACGCCGACTGAGGCCGCCGGCCGGCAAATTCAGGCAGGGTTGTCCATTGCGAGACCCTGTCTGTCTCTGAGCGGCGCGCCGGATGCGGTTAGCCTGATGAGACGACCGCAGCCCACTGCGATGGTCCGCATCAGCCCTCGGTAAACATTCCCGACGTAAAGGTCGCCCTCATGGCTTCGATCTCTTCCTGGCGGGCCGCGTTTAAGGCAGACAGCATATTGCAGGTAAAATCCAGAAAGCCAACGCCGTTGGCGGTGACCAGGTTACCGTCGCGGACCGATGGCACGTTTTTGTACCGTGAGGCGCCGCGATAGGCTGACCCCGCCCTGCTCTGCAGGTATGCCAGGCCGTTGGAGGTATGGTCAACATCATTAAGAAAACCGTGTGCGCCGAGGAATGCCGAAGCATCGCATATTGCGCCGACGACGATCTGCCGCGCCTGCGCTTGCTGAACCAGAGGCACAACCCGCTGAGCCTCCTCTCCCCACCAGTTCATTCCCCCCACCAGCACCAGAGCAGCGTAGTCATCAGGTATCGTCTGGAAGGTATAATCCGGCAGACAGCGCACCCCGCCAATTGACCTCACGGGCCCCTCATCCGCAGCTACGGTCCTGACTTCGTAGCGCGGCTCCCATACGCCAAACCCCCGGCGCAGGCCGGGTGCCAGCAGCGAAAACTCCCAGTCGGCATACTCCTGGATGAGGACAAACAGCACTTCTTTACGCGTATCCATAGACAGGGTTTTCTCCTTTTTTAAACAGAATTTGCCGTCGCAATATCCGGCGAGTCGATCGACACTGGTCGCCGCGTCGTCACCAGAAACTGTATAAATGCACAGTAAGAAAGGCAAGGTTATTTTTCCACCGTGGACAACCGGGCTCCATTTTTGCGAGTCAGCTCCCCGGATAGCAATCTATCCGGGGAAACGGGCTATCATCTCCTGAGATCTGAGCCGGTATTTAATGAAATTCGCCTGCGCGCCAGAAGAAGTTCCTTCACGATATAAAGCCTGTGTCCTTCTGGCCGTATCCTCGGCGAACGTAGCTCTTTCAGCGTAATTCCGGCGATATCGCCCGCCGCCAGACATTTGCGGATCGCGCTGCCGCTAAGGCCGAGCTGTCTACGTAGCACCGCCAGTAAGCTGACCTGAAAAGCGCGCTCGACGTAGACGTTGACGCTGACCTGAGCAGCACGGACAAGGCTGATTCGCCAGCCTTCCCGTACGACGAATTCAGGCGAACCCGCTAACAACGCGCTATTGCGCCGCAGAACCTGCAAATCGTGAGAGTAGTCCTCTGCAGCAGATTTATCGTTTGCCATGAGTCGCTCATAGAGGTGTGGATCTATTTTACTGACGGGTAAACGAGAGAACAGGCTGATGTTCCAGGTGTATGCGCAGCGGACGCACTTATAGATACTCCAGACATCGAGCTGTTTTTTTTGCGAATTGATCCGGAAGGCTCCGGATGGCGTGAATTTCTGCTGCCCATGGCAGGCGGGACAGCGTTTGCTTAGCAGCTGGTAGCCCGCAGGGCTGACGTTCCATGTGACTTTCATGGTGAACCTTTTTTTTAACCCATACAAAAGCGGATCCGTCGATAACGGACCGTGATATTTGCAATGTGAAAAATATTTAGAGAATACTTTTCAGTGGGTTAAAAAAAGATTTCCAACGCGACTACCCTGTCTGACCGCTAATGAAGAGGCCAAGAATACCAAAGCGGCTGGCGGGTCAAATATGCATTAAATCAATAAATTCATAGAAATCATTCACAAACAACGTTATTTACCTTCTGTTCACAAAACGAGAAGCGGCTCACTGATCAAACAAACCTAAACGTTTATGTTTACTCACATAAACGTTTAGGTACAGACAATAACCGTTTATATCGCAGGTAATTTCTTAAAAGCAGAGAGCAAAAAATGCGTAAAGCAACGATGCGGGATGTGAGCGAAGCGACGGGATTTTCCATGTTTACCGTTTCGCGCGCGCTAAACGGTGGCGATGGCGTCGCTGACGACAGCCGGGAGCTGATTTTAAAAGTGGCGCGAGAGCTCGGCTACGTACCCAACCGCGCGGCCCAGGCGCTACGCCGTTCGAGCAGAGACTCGGTGGCAGTGATCACCGCCCATGCGTCGAACTCTTACTATCTCAACCTGATGTCCGGCATTCAGCAGATGCTGCAGCCTTCGCAGTGGACCGTGGTGCTTGGCGATATTGCGGTCAACGGCATCTACGACCGCGCGCAGGAAGATCGGATGATTAACCGCCTGATCGAGTCACGGATGGCCGGGATCATTTCGACCGTGACGCTGCAGCCGGAAAGCCTGACTCTGCTGGCGAAATGGGACATCCCGGTCGTCTTCGTTGATTCCCCGCCCCGCGGCGAGCACAACTTTCCCAGCGTCACGACCGACAATTACCATGCCAGCCTGCTGGTGGGAAACCATCTGGCGCAGCACGGCTATAAAAACTGGCTGCTCCTTATCTACCCGGACCGCTGGACCACGCGTTTTGAACGCGAGCGCGGGATACGCGAGGCCGCCGAGCGGTGCGGCGCTACGCTTGAAGTTGTCGAAACGGAAAACGACGCGCAGTCGGCTGCTGACAAACTGAGCCAGTACCTCGACCACCAGAAAGCGCTGCCGGATGCCCTTATTGCCGGTAACAACCCTATCCTGTTGGGTTCGCTCAAACAGCTCCAGCAGCGCCAGATAGCCATTCCAGAGGATATGGCCCTGATTGCCTACGACGAATTCGACTGGGCGCCGCTATTAAATCCGCCGCTGACGGTGCTCAATGAAAATAGCGAAGAGATTGGCAGACAGTCGGCTGAAATGCTTATCCAGTTAATTAACCCGGAAGGGAAAGGAGAAATCAACACCCAACGTAAAGTTCCCGCCGAGCTGGTTATACGCCAGTCCTGCGGCTGTAAAAAAACGCATAACAATTAAAAGACATTATAGAGATTGCTGACAACGTTTCGCCCGAACGGACTTGCCCGACGCCGCTTCGCGCGCGCGGGCCTGAAAAACGGCTGTCGCGGTTTTGCCAGGCCCGCTAAGGCGCCTGCCGGCTAACAGCGGGAAAGCGTTCGCAACGCGTTTGCCAGCCCTCTCTAATCATTTTGATGATTTAAATAACGGCTGAATAATCGGCCGCCAGTAAAAAAACAACATCAGGGGATTATTTCTGAGGCTTCCCCACACCTGGCCGTACGTCATACCACACGATAATGAAAGGAACAGAATATGACCAAACTTCGTAAAGCATTTCTGGCTGTCGCGGTTACTGCGGTAATCACCACCATGACAGGATTTATCCCCGCCGCCAGCGCCGCGCCGCAGGAGGGCAAAAAAATATCCCACATCGGCTTAATGGTGCAGGACATGTCCAACCCCTTCTTCTCGGCAATGGAAAGGAACGCAAAGCAGGCCGCGGCAAAAATCGGCGCAACCCTTAACGTACAAGATGCGCAGGTCGATCTGGCAAACCAGAACACGCAGATTGACGCCTTTATTCAGCAGAAAGTGGATCTGATCATTATTTCCGCCGTCGATGAGTCCGGCATCGAGCCGGCCATTCAGCGGGCAAAAGCCGCCGGAATTATCGTTATCGCGGTCGATACGCCCGCCAGGGGCGCTGACGCGGCGATCATGACCAATGCCATCCAGGCCGGCGAAACCTCCTGCGAATATCTGTTCAGCCAGATGGGCGGCAAAGGCAAAGTGCTGCTGGTGGACGGCACGCCGATTCAAACCATTATTGACCGCATCAAAGGCTGTAAAAACGTCGCGCAAAAATATCCGGATATCAAAATCGTCGGGCAGCAGGCATCCCGCAACGACCGCGCTTCAGGCCTGATGGTCACCACCGATATGCTCACCGCCAATCCGGATGTCTCCGGTATTTTCGGTATGAACGATCCTTCGGCGCTCGGCGCGGTGCTGGCCGTTGAGCAGGCCGGCAAAGCCGGTGCGATTAAAGTCACCGGCGTAGACGGCAGCCCGGAAGCGGTTGAAGAACTCAAGCGCAGCGGCTCACCGTTTATCGGCACCGCCACGCAAAACCCGGGCGAAATGGTGCGCCAGGCCATCTCGCTTGCTCAGGATATGGTTGACGGCAAGCCTATTGCGTCCCCTACCGTATTGATCCCCAGCGTGCTGGTCACGCGCGACAACGTAGATAGCTATCCGGGCTGGTAATCACATCATCACTCAAGAGGCAAAAACGGGATGACGATTGGGTTCATCCCGGAGGGCAAAGACAATGGCCGACATCACTTCACCCCCCTTGCTCAGGCTGGAAGGGATTTCAAAACGCTACGGCGCGACCCTCGCGCTGAACAACGTACGCTTTGATTTATTCGCCGGAGAGGTCCATGCCCTGATGGGGGAAAACGGCGCGGGTAAATCCACGCTGATGAAGATCCTCTCCGGAAACGAGCAGCGCGATAGCGGCGCGATCTATATCAACGGGCAGGAGATTGATATTCGCACGCCAAGAGATGCGCGCAAATATGGCATCGCCATCATCCATCAGGAGCTGAATACGGTTCCCGATATGACGGTGGCGGAAAATCTGTTTCTCGGCCAGGAACCGACCTCTTTCGCCGGTATTCTCGATCGCAAACGGATGCTCCGGGAGGCCCGGGAGAAGCTGGACCGGATTAACGCGGACATCGACCCGCAGGCGCCGCTCGGCTCGTTGAGCATCGGACGTCAGCAAATGGTCGAGATCGCCCGCGCCGTCAGTGAAAACGCAAAAGTACTGGTGCTTGATGAGCCGACCGCCGCCCTGTCGCGGGCGGAGACCCTCCAGCTTTACCGGCTGATCGAGCAGATGCGTCAGGATGGGGTCGGGATGGTCTACATCTCGCACCGCATGGAAGAGGTATGGCAGCTGGCAAACCGGGTCACGGTGTTCAGGGACGGCACGTGGATCGGCACGGAAACCCTGAGCAGCGTCTCGACCACCGATATCGTACGCATGATGGTCGGCCGGCAAATCGTCGATCTCTATCAGCACGAACCGCGTACGCCTGGCAAAGTACTGCTGGAGGTCGCGGATCTGGCGGGTAGCGCAACCGGCCCGGTCTCCTTTGAGGTCAAAGCGGGCGAAGTCGTCAGCATGTCCGGACTGGTTGGCTCTGGCCGAACCGAAGTGGCCCGCCTGTTATTCGGCGCCGACCCTCGCACCCAGGGAAGCGTACGTATTAACGGCAAGGTAAGCCAGCCGTCAGATCCCACCGCCGCCATTGCCGACGGAATCGGGATGGTGACCGAGGACCGCAAAACCCAGGGCCTGTTTCTGGGCCATTCGGTTGAGCACAACATTGATATCAGCTCGCTGGAGAACTTTGTCGCCAGCGGCGTGGTTAAACGCAAAACCATCCGCGCCGCCGTCCTTGAGCAGATGCGCCGGTTACGGCTGCGGGAAAATGCGGTCGAACTGCCCGTCAGCGCCCTGTCCGGCGGAAACCAGCAGAAAGCGGCGCTGGCGCGCTGGCTGCTGCGCGATTCGAGGCTGCTTATCCTCGATGAACCGACCCGCGGCGTGGATATCGGCGCCAAAAGGGAAATTTACGAACTGATCGACAAACTCGCCCGCGCCGGGAAAGCCATTCTGGTGATCTCCTCCGATTTACCGGAGGCCATCGGCATCAGCGACCGCGTGCTGGTTATGCGCGGCGGCCGAATCGTTCACCAGTTACCCTCATATTCAGCAACGGAAGAAGAAGTGATGCTGCACGCAACAGGAACCTTTACCAGTCAATCCGGAGAATGCCATGGACAACAATAAACCTGTGACGGAACTGCCGGTCAAAGCGCCGTTTGATTTTGCGAAATGGTGGGATCGGGTGGGGATCTTAATCGTTCTGCTGGTGCTGCTGATCCTGATGTCGACCTTTGCGCCAAACTTTAACCGCGTCGATAATCTGCTGAATATCGCCCGCTCGATTTCCGTCAACGCTATTCTGGCGGCGGGCATGACTTTCGTCATTTTAACCAGCGGAATTGATTTGTCCGTCGGGTCTATCGTCGCCGTCTCCGGCGTGATCTCGGTGGTTGCGGCGATGGCCGGGATCCCTGCGCCGCTGGCGATTCTGGCCGGCGTGGGCGTGGGCGCGCTCTGCGGTCTGCTGAACGGCGTGCTCACCGCCTATCTCGCTCTTGCGCCCTTTATCGTCACTCTCGGCACAATGACCTTCCTGCGCGGGATGGCCTACACCATTACCGAAGGGCAACCTATTGTATCGAGTAGCCTGAGCTTCCGCGAGCTGGGGAATGGCTATCTCGCCGGCATCCCTGTTCCGGTCATTATTATGCTGGTGGTTTATCTGCTGGCGTGGTTCATTCTTGAGCGCACGCGGTTCGGTCGTCATATCTATGCCGTCGGCGGCAACGCCCAGGCCGCGCGCCTGGCCGGCGTCCGGGTAAAACGCGTACTGGCGGCGGTTTATATGATTGCCGGCGTCTGCGCGGGTCTGGCGGGCATTATCTTCGCCGCCCGGGTCATTTCCGCCCAGCCTACGGCGGGTACGGGATATGAACTGGACGCCATTGCGGCGGTAGTGCTGGGCGGCACCAGCCTCGCCGGAGGACGCGGGCGAATTATCGGCACCCTGATTGGATCGATAATTCTCGGCGTGCTCAGCACCGGCCTGATTCTGCTGAGCGTCCCCTTTTTCACCCAGCTATTGATTAAAGGCATCGTCATCATTCTTGCCGTGGCGATTGACGGACTGAAGCAGCATCCGGAACTGTTTACCTTCTGGCGGAAAAAAGAGATCGCCCGTACCCGCTAGCTTTCCCTGACGCTTTGTTTATCCGCCGCGCTGGCGGCGGGTCTTCGCATGCTTAAATTTTAATGGAGTCTACGCCCATGACATATCACATTACGCTGACGGACCCGATGAACGGTACCCGGGATCGCGAACCGATTACGTTTACTCTCCCGGAGAAACTGCAGGAGCCCCTGTGGTGGGCAATCACCAGCGAGGACCAGCGGATCCTTTGCCAGCGCCTCACTCATGAGTCGACGCAAAACAGTACCGCCTTTATCGCTACGGTAAGCTTCAGCGGCACGCTCCGGATGCGGCTTGAGCGGCCGCTAACGGCGGCTGAAGTCGGTGAAGTCGCTGGTATCCACCGCCTGCCTGGCCGGGAGAAAGACTGTTTTGTCCGCCTCAATACCGGCTGCTTCGATCTGGAAATGTGTCGGGGAACCGCCCAGGGCGTGGGTTCATCCAAGTGGGGGCTGCGCCATTTTCGCTGTTTGCAGGACAACGTCGAGCTGCTTCCTTCCGGGAATAACGCCATCGGCGGTTTTTACGGTCCGTTCTTTACCCCGGAAAATGGGCTGATTAACCCGCCGGAACATACCCTCGTTGATATTGAAATTGTTGAGGAAGGCCCGGTCTATCATCACTATCGCATGCACGGCACGATCCCCAATGGGTTATTAGCGGAGCTGCGCGGTAAGCACTTCACCATCGACTGGAAGTTCAGCTGGAATACCCCGTGGTTTCAGCGGCGCTACTGGGTGGATGACTTTTCGACGGTCATCAACGGGCGTTCGGTGACCAACAAGATCACCGTCGGCGACGAGTTTGAAAGCGGTCCGGGAAAACTGCTGTTTGACCGCTTCGCGGCCTACGGCGGTACCCGCTATCGCGCAGGCGACCCCTACGCCGAAGAGCTGGTCGCCATGGTGGCTCATACCGTTACCACCTCTGAAAACCAGAGCCCGAAATTTGCCGAATTCCGCGAACAGCTCGCCGACATGGCCTCCGCTCACTGGGATCTTTACTGGCGAATGTTCTGCCGCTGGGAAAACGTGCTGGATGAAGCTGAAATCCGCGAAAGGCTTGGCGTTGTGCGCGCCCGGGCGCACGTTCGCGCCGACCTGAATGAACGGGAATGGCGCCTGACTGATTCTCCCGTCAACGTTTCCGCCGTGCCGGATGAAACCGTGTTCCCGGGACCAGCCAGTAAAACCGTCGAGTACGATTCAGCGAGCGGCCGGGCGATGATCTGGTGGACCTCCCGCCCCTCCGGCGCGTTTCAGATAGTCCAGCGCCGTCAGTCCGGTTGGGTGAACTGGGGCAGCAACGGGGAAAACGAGTGTCCGGAGCTCCCGGTCGGGGTCGATATCAAGACCGCCTGCGGGATATTCGCTGACAACTGGATGCAGGTAGCAGACGGCCTGGAAACGCCGCCGCAGGTCGCGGTGAGTCAGGAGGAAAAGCCATGATCCTTTGCTGCGGAGAAGCCCTGATCGATATGCTGCCCTGCCGGAGCCTTGAAAATGCTCCCGCCTTTACGCCCTGCGTCGGCGGCGCGGCGTTCAATACCGCCATTGCCCTGGGGCGCCAGGGGATGGCGGTCGCGCTGTTTTCCGGTTTATCGGACGATTTTATGGGTGACAAGCTGCGCCACACGCTTGACGCTTCCGGCGTGGATTATTCGCCCTCAACCCGCGCGCCGCTACCGACCACGCTGGCCTTTGTCAGGCTGGAAGGCGGACAGGCGCGCTATACCTTTTACGATGAGAATAGCGCCGGCAGAATGCTGACTGAAAGCGACCTGCCGACGCTCGGTGATGACGTATCTGCCGTCCTGTTCGGCTGCATCAGCCTGATAGCCGAACCGTGCGGCAGCGTTTATGAAGCGCTGATGGTAAGAGAGGCGCCGCGCCGGGTGATGTTCCTCGACCCCAATATTCGTGAAATCTTCATCCAGGACCGGCAGAAACACCTGGCGCGCATGATGCGGATGATTGCTCTGGCGGATATCGTCAAGCTTTCCGATGAGGACCTCGCGTGGTTTGCCGAACCCGGCGAAGAACACGCGGTCATACGCCGTTGGCTTGCTCTGGGACCAAAGCTTATCGTGGTCACCCGCGGGGCTGACGGCGCCGATGCCTGGACCGCTAATTTCCATCTTCATGTTCCAGGGATTCGCGTAACGGTTGCCGATACCGTCGGCGCCGGGGATACGGTCAATGCCGGTATTCTCGCCAGCCTTTCGCAGGCCGGACTCCTTGAGAAGCCCAAATTAGTGACACTGTCACGAGAACAGGTGCGACGCGCGGTCGATCTCGGTATGCGCGCCGCCGCGGTGACGGTCTCCAGGCCGGGGGCTAACCCGCCGTGGGACCATGAGCTCTGAAGACGGAGGACGCCAACCCTTGTAAACCCCAGGCGACCGGATGATGGTCTGAAAATAGCGTTTATGGATGGACCATCATCTTTATTTATTGTGGATATGATTTATGTCCCAATTATTGAATGAAAGCTAAACCAGCTTCATTTAATCATGGGTTATTACCTACTAATCCATTAATATCAGACAATTAGATCGTGATCTATTTTCTGCCGATCTCGCTGACAGACATCAGGGACAGGACGTCAATAATGAAAAATACTCCATGGCTCGTGCGCTTACGTAATACCTCTATTCCGGAGCATAAGCTTCGTCCCGCGAAATGGCTGGCGCTGATTGCCCTGCTGCTGCTGCTGGCGCAGCTGATGGTCGAATCCCTGTTGCTCACTGAATAGCATCAGGGCACGCCTTCCCCAACGGAAAGTAGCGCTGATTGGCCACCACGAATTTTCTGTTTTTCCCTGCCAGAGCCGCGTCGCGATAGCGTTCGCCCGGCAGCAGATACAGCTGCGTGGCGCGTTCATCACTCCCCGCGCACCCCTGGTGAACAATCACCCGAAAAAACGTATTTCCGCTATTATAAATCTCCCCCTGGCGTTCATCTATCTGCCACTCCAGGCGCTGCTGACGCGGCCTGACGACCAGAATAGTGCTCATCGCCACCACCGGCAGCACATCCATCTTTTGCGGCGTCGTCCTGAAAGGTATCAGCGTCACCGGCGTCTCTTTGAATACCACGCGATAATAGCGCTCCTGATTATCTTCAGGGCCTTTGTAATAGAGACGGAAATATTCACTGCTTCCCGGCGGTAAATGGAAGCGCAGCGGGGCATAGAGCAGTTCGCCCTGATTAGGCAGAACCGGTTCATTCCCCGCGCCGGGTTTGGCAATTTTCCACGCCGCGATGGAGTACATATTATTACGCGGCGTGTCGTTATACAGCGGCTGCGAGATAAAGGCCCGGTCGGAGGGCATCTCATACACGACGGCATTAAAAAACGCCCCTGCCGCCGCCAGCGGCGACGCGGCCAGCAGCATAACAGCGGCTTTCATTAATCTGCCTCTCACTCGACGCCCAGCCATTTGGCAGTCACTCTGACCTCGCCGCTGGCGTTCACCGTTCCCATCCAGTCGCTGCCGTCGAGAGTGCGTCTGGAGCGCGGATCGTCCATCGGAAACAGCAGCTGCAGGCGGGTGGTGAAATAGTAGCCGTCATCAATTGCCGCATTCCACGGCGTTTGCGTCCAGCGCGCAGCGGTCATATCGATCTCCGCATCGATGCAGCTATTGCGGCTGGTGCGGGTTTCTCCGGTGGATGCCGTCCAGGAGAGAAAGGCCGGGATCGGCACCTGCCAGCCGCCCTCTTGCGACGTAAACAGGCAGTATGAGACACCATCAATAGAGGTGCCATCGCCGATCACCTGAGCCGTCACCGCGTCCGCCATACGCTCGGAGGAGACGGTTACCTGATATTCAAAGCCGATCGGCGTCGGGTCGCCGATATTGCCCGACTCTTTCGGCGCAGCATTGCCGTCCGTGGACACAATACTGATCCCATACTCTTTCGGCAGAATATTGATCATACTCGACGCCGTAAACTGATAGAACCCGGACTGCGCGGTGTTACTGTTATCAAAGAAGAAGGTAAACAAATCGTCGTTATTGGTAATGCTAATTCCGCGCTGGATCAGGTTCTGGAAAAAGGTTTTCGAGAGGAACACATAAACGTACTGGCCTTCGGGGGTAAAGACGTTGCTATAGGTAGTGGAAGCGCTCCAGTTATACCAGGTGGATCCATTGCCGCTATATTTGATGGTTTTAGACGCCGGACTAAAGCCCAGCCTGGCGGTATCGACCACCATTTCAAATGACAGAGAAGAGGTCACCCGCTTGGTTTGACGATAGCGATACGACACCATTTTACAGGTCATTCCGCTTTCGCCGCCGACGATACTGACCTCGCAGTGCTCGCTACCGATATTGACGCTGGGCGTGCCGTCGCTGGCAATCCAGATTTCCGCCAGCGCGCCGGTGCTGTTCAGCGTTAAATGCCCGACTTTAGTGGTATTGATGGTGTAATAACGCCATGTCGCGCCCGAGGCGAGATCCCGACAGCGCTGGCCGGATGCCGCATCGTAATTAGTTTTGGTGTAACAAAGATTGAGCACAAAAGCATCGCTCTCGCCAGGCTGACGGTTGCGCAGATATTCATACATTGCCGGGGAGAACGTGGCGTAGCCGGTGCCGCCATTGTTCAAAGAGCTTCCGGACATCGTATGATAAAAACCTTCACTATCAATGACCTCGCCGGAAATATAGCCCTGCGACGGGCAGTCGGCGCCGGTGGTCATACAGCGAATGCCGATAAACGGTGAATTCACCGGCGAGTCCGACAACCACATATCGTAGTAGTAGGATCGATAGCTCCAGCTGACGTAGCCCATATAGCCCAGACTGCGCTGCTTCGTCGAGTAGCGGGTCCAGACGTTTGCGCCGGAAAAGCGCGGGTCCAGGCTGCCGGGGGTAACGAAATATTCGTTATCGACATGGTTTTCAATAAACATATAGTCATTTTTCCCCGAGCCGCTGCTGCTGGCTTTCACCGCCAGGCTCTGGAATGACGTGGTCGCCAGGCAAGCGCCCAGCGCCAGGCCGCAAATCAGTTTACCAGGTGTCACGCTGCCCCTCCCCCTGTACCGCCATACGCATCTGCGCCTCGCACTGCAGGTCCCCCATCCACACCGCGCCGCGCGCTTCCTGCAGATTCAGCTCCAGCTCGCAGCGCTGTCCGTTTTTTTCGACCAGAGTGATGGTCGGATAGCGTTTATCAACATCCATGGCGAATTCTCCCTGTCCATCGGTGCGCCCTTTGCCGATGTGATTATGAATATCGAGGTGGGCGGCGACGGTGCCGTTATCGCGCCGAATGCGGCCAAACACCGTAACCAGCTGTTTTATCTCTGGACGAATAACGTCCACATTACCGGGATACAGCACCGCCTGATGGCTTCTGCCGCTGACGATATCCACGCTATCGGCGCTGCGTTTGTCATTCATCAGCTCCACGCTGTAGCGCCCATAGGCGGGCAGCGGAATAAAGTTTTTCTGGCCGCTGAGCGGGTAATGCTGGCCGTTAATTTTGGCAGTCATAGTGGCGTTGTCGCGGAAATCGGTATGGATCAGCACCCCCGATGTATGGCTTCCTTTGGCCGGAACAACATCTTTTCCGGCCCAGGCGACGCTGCCCAGGGTACTGAAATTGAGGTTGGTACTGTTATCCGAAGCATGGGTGGCGGATAGCGTGCCGCTGCTGTATTTAGTGTCGTAGCTGGCAAAACCATTGATCGCCCGTTTATCGCTGCGGTAGCTCTCGCTCTCTTTGCTTTTTAACCGCCGGGAAGCTGAGATGCCCGCCTGAGTGATGGCGCTATCGGCGAAGCGTTTTCTGAGCGCCATATTCGCCAGCATGTTGCCGTTTTCGCTGGAAACACCGGCGCTGAACCACGCCGCCAGCGGCAACGAAAAATCGAGGTTAATGTATTTATCCCGCGTGGTGTCCTGGTTGCGCTGATAGTGGTAATTCTGCACCCCGGTTCTCAGAGTAACGGTACCGTAGCGCCCCGACGCCAGCGTCTGCGAGTAATCAAGGTTGTTATAACGCGTTTTGTTACTGTAGTTTTCCGTACGGCTGAAGGTCAATGTGCCGAGGTAGGGCGTCAGCGATTGCAGCGGCAGCGTTGTCCCCCAGGTAAAGTAATCCCCTTTGCGCAGCGGTAAGTGGTTGCCAATATGCGTAAATTCTCGCGAACCCCAAAGTGAACCATAGCCCGCAGGCAGACTCAGATTGAGGGTGGTGATGCTTTTCCTGCTGCCGTCGTTGGCCAGCAAAACCTGCTGATTAACCCGCAGACGTTCGTTGAACATCACATCCACTTCGCTTTCGTTTACGGCGTTGCTGTCGAAACCGTATAGCGTGGTTTTAAACCCAGTCCCGGCGAGCCAGGGCAGCGTGACCGCCGCCGCGCCGCCGCTAAGCCAGGTTTCCTGCTTCCCCTCGCGCCGGGCATGTTGTGGTCGATAGTCGGTTTTATGGTATTCGAGCATTCCGCCGAATACTTGCCACGACCAGCGCTCGGTGACGCTCGAGCGACGGGCGTAGGTTTTGTTAATCTGTTCCGTGCGGCTGCTGGCCACTTTGCCGTTGATCACAACCTGCACCTCAACCTGATATATGCCGAACGGCAGCGTTGCGGTATTGACTTCGTAGCTGCCCATCGCAAGGTTCTGAATGCTCAGTAATTTGCCATCGCGCAGAATATGCACTTCGCCCGCCGCCGGTAAAAAGACGGTAATCGGCGTCAGGGACAGGGCGGTATCTTCAAGGCGCGAGTTGCTTTTATTGCCATAGCTCACGCCGTAGATGCGGCTGGAATTCAGCGCGCTCATGCTGGCGATGGATTGTAGATTCCAGGTATCGACCATTCCCAACGCCAGGCGTTGGCCTGCCATATCGCGCTCATACATCGCCCGGTAGAGGTTACCGCTGCTGTCGCCAGAGCCGATACCGTAGATAGAGCCGTTGATATTCACGTGGTGCTCGCGAAATGCCGCGGTGTTATCCAGCGTCAGGTAGCTGCTGGTGCCGTCGTAGCCGTTATAACGGTGATGATAAGTACCAAAGGTATAATTGAGCACGTTCGACGGCGCACCGGCGGTTGAGTCGCCCAAAACGCTGTGCCTGGCAAGCGTCGTCGCCGCCAGCGCGCTGCGATCGACGGTCATTTCAAGGTAAAATGCCCGGACGTCGAAAGTGATCTGCGCCGCGCCGGAGAGACGCAGCGTCATATCCGCAGAAAATTGTTGGTCCTGCAGACCATTGACAATCTCCTCTACCGGCGCAGATAGCGACAGGTTATCCGGCGTGGAGAGCAGCGTCAGTTCGCGGATCGTCAGCGCCCCGTCCTTGGTCGCAATCAGCGCATCGGCGATTTTTTGCCGACTGCGCGACGGCAGCTCCGCCTCTTTGTAGCGGATAAAAACCGGTACCCGCATCCCCTGCTTAAGCGCATCAGCAAAAACGGGCGGAATAACATAATCCCCCACCCGCAGCAGCGTCGCTCTGCCCGCGCTTTCGTTGGCTGAAGCATCGACGGTACAGACGAGACATATTCCCGGCAGCAGCATTCCTTTTCTGAATAACCATCCTGACATCTGTAATTCTCTATTTGACGTGAATATATTTACCTTCGTGCCAGATACCGATTCGCGTCTGTTTATTCGCGACCTGCGTATGCGTTATTTTTGCGCTAAGTCCGGGCATCACGTAATAACGTTCACGGCAGCCCTCACCTTTGTTTTTTTCAGGATCTTTACAGGGCCCATAGGAAATAACCCGGAAGGTCACATTGCCGGTATTCGTCACCGTATCGCCGCGATGCTGATAGTTAAATTTCGCCTTGCGCGGCGCCACCACCAGAATGGTGTTAATTTGCGCTGAGGTTGTCGCCATACCGTGACGTGAATTACTGCTGGCCTGATGATCGCTCACCGGTTCATCCAGCCACGACAGCCGGTAATAGCGCTCTTTATCATCTTCAGGACCATGATAAATAAAGCGGAAATGTTCTCTGGCGCCGGCGGGAAGAATTACGTTTGCCGGGGTAGAAAGCAACTCGCCGGGCTGTTCCATCGGAATAATTTTGCCCCCTGCCATCGGCGTAGAGAGGCGGTGGGCGCTGACGCTAACAAATCGCGCCGAGTCGCTGGCGTTATCGATCTCTTTCGCCAGCATCTGGTCATTGGCGAACATAATGGAGGTCACTTCCCCAACGCCAATCGCCGCCGCGCTAGCGCTGATTAACAGCGGCAGAAATAAAAATGGGTATAATTTTTTCATCATTAAAATAAAGGAGGGATACCCCTCCTTATTGGCAAATTTAAAGGCGATATTAGCTCTGAGACAGCGTCCACTCGGCGGTAAACTGCACCTTCACATCGCCGCTCCAGTAGCCGTCGGCAAGGGAAGCGAAAGGCGTCGCGGTGGTACCATTTGAGGTAGCGGAATCGACGGTAAACAGGAAGGCGCTCTGCGTGCTGGTGCGGTTATCTTTATCAGCATATCCCGCGATCAGCGCTTCCAGGCCTGCGGTAATATTATTGCTAATATCCATCATTTTCACCGGCGTGGATT
The DNA here is from genome assembly GCF_051209435.1 of Klebsiella sp. HN106. Classification (NCBI taxonomy): domain Bacteria; kingdom Pseudomonadati; phylum Pseudomonadota; class Gammaproteobacteria; order Enterobacterales; family Enterobacteriaceae; genus Klebsiella; species Klebsiella sp. HN106. The sequence continues at coordinate 441,308 of NZ_JBLURD010000001.1, forward strand.
TGGACAGCTTCTCACCGTTCCATGCCACGCCAATTTCCAGCGTTGAGTTATCCGTAGCGCGGGTCAGCGTGTTGGTCACCAGTTGAGAGGTTAAAACGAAATCGGACGCGTTCTCCTGCCCCTGAATGGTAATATCAAACGCCCCATCCTGTGAATTAAACGCTTTCAGACCTTCGGCATATTCAAAAGAGACGGAACGCAGCGGCGTAACGACCAACAGGCTGGTGGTATCTTTTGTTGCAGAAGCATCCCAGCTTGCCGTTGCGGAAGCCGTTACGTCCGCAGCCATGGCGCCGGAGCAAAAAAGAATGGACGTCGCGCATGCTGCCAGAAGAGACTTTTTCATTATATATCCTTAATAAACATTTCCAGATGTAGTGCTTTGGCGTTGCCGCCACAGAGATATTTTGCCCCGAGAGCAAAATAAGATTCATTACGGGCTATTAAAACGACGCTGCAGCGCTGAAGACATTCGACAAACGCCGAGCTAAATGTATATTGAAATTTCAATGCGGCGAAGTATAAATTCCCGACAGGCAGCTGTCTATTGCTGTCAAAAATAAGAATAATCGTCATTACATTCAGTAAAAGGAAACTGAGAGGATGATCTGTCGTGGTTTTAAAATAATCTGTTTAAGACTTTTCTCCTGACCATTGGCGAATCATCGCAGACCCCAGGATAAAACACGGCGTCGACCAACAGAAACAGCGCACAGGGATCGTTTTTAATCTGAGTTCAGTAGAAAAAAATGAAGGAATAGCCGAATGATGAATCAGGTAAACATTTCCCGGTGTAAATATATCCCCTGAAAGTTTCCTCCAGCAGGCTCTCATCATAAATATCGCTGGCTAAGAACAGTACAACAACCCATTCGCCAGTACCGATAAGTTTAAACTCAACCCGGATTTGTGACAGGCATCTCAGTTTATCAACAATGGCTAGACAGAAAGAACTCAGACATGCTAGTAATTAATTCAAGCAAGGGAACGGATTTAAATTAAACACCATTTAAACCCCACCCGTAAGGCTGAAAAAATTAATTGATAATGGTTTGGGTAGCTGAACGATTATCAAAAGGGTAAGTGAATCGAAGGCCCTCAGAGACGAAAGTCTCTGAGGGCCTTTTTGTTTTTTTTCTATCTCAGGAGTCAAAAATGTCTAAAGAACGTCGTCTCTCTCGCATTTTCGCAAAAGATGGTAAATCAGTCACTCTGGCGCTGGATGGCTACTATTTTTCGACCAAAACTAATGGTATTGATAATACGATAAACCAGCTCCCGGCCCTCGTCGACAGCGGTCTGGACTGCGCGCTGGTGACCTGGGGCATGTTGAAAAATTTCCGTGAAGTTTTCAATTGCGTCCCCGTTGTATTACGCGTCGATAGCACAGTGAGTATTTTTGACAATACCGTTCCCGACACCACCCCCGTATTTTCCATTGAGGACGCGCTGAAAGTGGCGGCGGAAGGCGTGGTGTGCATGACTTTTCCCGGCGCGTTCAATGAGGAGAAAACGCATATCATGGCGATGCAGCTGGCGCAGGCCGCCGACCGCTGGAACGTACCGCTGATCGTGGAATCCCTGCCGTACGGCTATCCCGTCACTAGCGACGACTCCAACAATCCGGCCGTTATCGCCGCCTCTGCCCGCATTGCCGTTGAACTGGGGGCTGACGTGATCAAAACCCGCTTCACCGGCACCGAGGACGACCGGCTTATCGTCGAAGCGGCCGGCGTGCCGGTGCTGGCGCTGGGCGGGCCGAAAACCGGGATTGACGGTTATTTTAAATTTGTTCATCACTGCATGCAGGTTGGTGCAAAAGGCGTGGCGGTGGGTCGTAATATCACTCAGGACCCACAGCCGGCAAAAGTAGTAGCAGGTCTGAATGCCATCATCCATGAAAATGCGACAGCGGAAGATGCCTACAGCCTCTATATGGCTAAATAACATCGGATATTAATATGCTCTTAAATAACACCATCATTCCTTCAATCAGAAAATATAAACATTTTGAACAGGCGCTGGCCTGCGCATCAGAATACGTACTGTTATCCGAAGCGAATATTGGCAATCTGCAATCGTTGATCGGTAAATGTCATCAGAGTGGCAAGAAAGTGCTTATTCACCTCGAGCTACTGGGTGGTTTTAAACCTGACCAGGCGGGTATTAGTTTGCTCAAAAATTACTACAAGGTTGATGGTGTTATTTCGTCCAATCTCTCGGCCCTACGCTATGCCAAAAAAGAGGGATTGTTAACTATCTTTCGGGTACTGCTCATCGACTCGCGCTCGCTGGATCACTCCATCGATATTGTTAAGCATAACCCGCCAGATGCTATTGAAATCTTACCTGCTGAATATGCCTGCCAGTGTCTGGAATTGATTAGCCGGAATTTAAAAGGCTTTGATGTGATATTCATCGCCGGAGGCTTTGTTAAGCGGAAATACCTTGTAGATAAAATTTTCCATGCCGGATTTAAAGGCATTACCACCAGTGAACCCGGTTTATGGTAACTCATAAGGAGTCCACGCGAATGAAACAACACTATGTCATGGGCATTGATAACGGCGGCACCGTTACAAAAGCGGCGATTTACGATCGCGCCGGCAACGTGGTGGCCAGCGCGTCGAAATCAACGCAAATGCTGACCCCGAAGGAATTTCATACCGAGCGGGATATCAACGAACTCTGGGCGGCTAACGTCGAAGTCATTAAAAAAGCCATCGCGCAGTCGGGTATCGACGCCAGCCAAATCAAAGGCGTGGCGGTAACCGGTCACGGCAACGGGCTTTATATGGTGGATGAAACCGGTGCCCCGGTGCGCAACGGAATTATCTCCACCGATAGCCGGGCTAAGGCCTGGGTAGAAAAGTGGTACCGCGACCCGACGTTTGTTAGCGATATTTTGCCCAAAACTATGCAGTCTATCTGGGCCGGGCAGCCCGTCGCCCTCCTCGCCTGGCTGAAAGAGAACGAGCCTGAAACGCTGTGTAAAGCGCGCTACATTTTCATGGTCAAAGATCTGATTCGTTTTTATCTGACTGGCGAAGCTTTTCTCGAACTTACCGATATCTCAGGAACCAACCTGATCAACGTTCGCGACCGCGACTATGACGCCTCGCTGCTGGCCTGGTGGGGACTCGGCGATCTGCGCGATAAGCTTCCGCCCATCAAGCTCTCCACCGATTGCTGCGGCTACATTACCGAAGACGTCGCGCAGCTCACCGGATTGCGTGCCGGAACGCCGGTCTCGGGCGGGGTGTTTGATATCTCGGCGTCATCTGTCGCATCCGGTATCAATACCCTGGATAAGCTGGCAATTATTACCGGAACATGGAGCATTAACGAATACGTGACCGACCATCCGGTTATTGACCAGGATCTCTTTATGACCTCGATTTATCCGATTGAGGGCAAATGGTTAATTACCGAGGCAAGCCCCACCTCCGCCAGTAATCTGGAGTGGTTTATCAATAACTTTATGGAGAGCGATCGCACCGCCGCCGCTGCGCAGGGATCGTCAGTCTACGATCTGTGCAATGAGCTGGTCTCCACAACCACGCCCGCGGAGAGCCACCTGCTGTTCTTCCCGTTTGTCTTCGGTTCCAACACCATCCCGGACGCCTCTGCGGGGTTTATCGGCCTGAATAGTTTCCACAAAAAAGCGCATTTTTTACGCGCGATATATGAAGGGGTTGCTTTCAGCCACCTGTATCACACCGAACGGTTACGCAATATTAACCCGCAGCTCAGCCGCACCATCCGGATTGCGGGCGGCGTGACTAACTCAGCGGTCTGGCTGCAGATATTCGCCGACATTTTCCAGTCCACCCTGGAGATTGTCGACGTGAAAGAGCACGGCACGCTGGGCACCGCGATGACCGCCGCAGTAATGGTTGGCTGGTTTGATGACGTCTTTGCCGCCTCAAATGAGATGGTTCACGTTTCGCGAACGGTTACACCGGACCCGGACAGCAACAAGGTCTATCAGGATAAGTATCAGCTTTACAAAAACCTGCTATCGGAAATGCAGTCTCCGTGGAAAAGCTGCAGTAACTACATCACGCATTAAGTGAGGAAAGTATGGATCTGAATTTACACCACCGCACGGCTATCGTTACCGGAGGCGCTACGGGCCTCGGCAAAGAGTTTGTCCTTTCACTCGCCCGAGAAGGGGTCAACATCTGCTTCACCTATATGCGTGATGAGGAGCGCCCGGAACAGCTGATCGCTACGGTAAAAAGTAGCGCCAGCGTCGAAATTATTGCGGTGAAAACCGATCTTTCCGACGAGCATAGCCGGGAGAATCTGTTCGCGACCTGTCTCGAACGCCTGGGGAACGCCGATATTCTGGTCAATAACGCCGGGATCTGGCTGAGCGGTTACGTCACTGAAATCACCCAGCAGGAGTGGGATAGCGTGATGAACGTCAACCTGAAGGCGGTGTTCCACCTGAGCCAGCTGTTTGTCAACCACTGCCTGGCGAAAGATCAGGCCGGCAGTATTCTGAATATCACGTCTCAGGCGGCCTTCCACGGTTCAACCACCGGTCATGCTCATTACGCGGCCAGTAAGGCGGGTCTGGTGGCCTTCTCAATCTCGCTGGCGCGCGAGGTGGCGAAGCAGAAAATCAATGTCAACAACATCGCCGTCGGCATCATGGATACCGCGATGATCCGTAAAAACATTGAACAGAATCCTGACTATTACGTCAGCCGTATACCGGTAGGCCGGGTGGCCCAACCGCACGAAATTGCCGACATCGGCGTCTTCATGGTCTCACCGAAAACCCGCTATATGACGGGAGCGACTCTGGATGTCACCGGCGGTATGTTGATGCGTTAATTTATGGAGAATGATTATGAAATGTCTGGCAATTGCCGATCTGTTTATCAATGCAGCGATGATGGACGCGGGTCTGAAAGCGCTCAAAGATAAAGGTATTGCAGTGGAAGTACGCGAATGGTCGCACGAGTCAATTGAAAAACTGCAGGAGGATAATTTACTGGTTGAACAGCAAGGTTCTGAGGCGCTGGCGCTGCCTGCCGCTCTGCTTCAGGGTGCTGAGGAGACGGAGATCCTGATAGTCCAGTTCGCCCCGGTTAACGCGGCGGTATTCGACAAGCTGCCAAAGCTTAAATACGTCGGGGTGCTGCGCGGCGGGATTGAAAACGTTAATCAGGCGGAGGCAAAAGCGCGCGGAATTGAGGTGATGAACACGCCGGGGCGTAACGCCCGCAGCGTGGCGGAATTTACCGTCGGGATGATTCTGGCGGAAATGCGCAATATCGCCCGCTCACACGATGCGCTGCGCGATAAGTTCTGGCGCAAAGAGAGTCCTAACCACCGGGCCATTCCTGAACTGGGCGGCAAAGTGGTAGGTCTGGTCGGGCTGGGGCATATCGCGCAGCTGGTGGCTGGCTTCCTGCGCGGTTTCGGCAGCGAGATTATCTTTTACGATAAGTACGTCCCCGGCCATGAAAGTTATGAAAAGGTGGATACTCTCGACGAACTGGTGCGCCGTGCGGATGTGATTTCGCTACATGCCCGTATGACCCCGGAAACGGAAAACCTGATCAACGCCCATCATTTTGAATTAATGAAGGAGAGCGCCATCATCGTCAACACGGCGCGCTCCGGGTTAATTAATGAAGGCGATCTGATCGCCGCGCTTCGGGCGGGTAAAATCATGGGCGCTGCCCTCGACACTTTTGATGACGAGCCGCTGCCGGACGATAGCGCGTTTTATTCGCTGAATAACGTCACGATAACGCCGCATATTGCCGGCAGTACCATTGATGCCTTCAGCAATTCGCCGAAGATTTTTTCAGAGATATTGCTGAAGCAACTCGGTTAAATATTAAAAGAGCCGCTTAAGGTTTTTGCTACGGCCCATTGGGCACGGGTTCGCTCGCGCCCAATTCGGCCGCCTTTTAAGGAAATATTATGGATATTATCAACAGCATTATTAGCCTGGGGGCATCAGTGATGATGCCAGTAATATTCTTTATTATCGCACTGTGCTTTGGGGTTAAAATCGGCACCGCATTTAAAGCCGGGATGCTGGTAGGCATCGGCTTTGAAGGGGTGGGACTGGTGATCGGCCTGCTATTAACCAACCTCGGGCCGGCATCGCAGGCCATGGTAGAGCGTATCGGCCTGCACCTGACGGTGGTCGATACCGGCTGGCCGACCGCCTCGACTATCGGCTGGGGCTCGCCGCTGATGCTGCCGGTAGTGGTGGGATTTATCGTTATCAATATTGCCATGCTGCTGCTGAAATTAACCAAAACGGTAAATATCGATATATTCAACTACTGGATTTTCCTGATTATGGGTTCAGTCGTCTATGCCGGTACCGGTAACTACTGGCTCTCCGTCGGCATTACTTTCGGCATATTTATCTTAACGCTACTGGCGGCGGATTTAACCGCACCCTATCTGCAAAAAAACTATAATCTGCAAGGGATATCATTTCCCCATCTTACCTGTATAACCTACGTGCCGTTTGGTATTGCCTGTAACTATATTATTGATAAGATCCCGCTGATCAATAAAATTAATTTCGACCCGGAAAGCATTAATAAAAAATTCGGCGTCTTCGGGGAGCCACTCACTCTGGGCTTCGTGCTGGGGCTGCTGCTGGCCTTCCTGGCCGGGTACGATGTCTCGGCGGCGGTATCGCTGGCGATTAAAGTTTCCGCCGCCATGCTGCTGCTACCGAAAATGATCGAAATTTTAGTGCAGGGCCTGCTGATCGTGCGCGATGCCGCGGAAGCGAAGCTGAAGGCGAAATTCCCCAACCGCGACTTCTATATCGGCATGGATACCGCACTGCTTATTGGCGAACCTTCGGTGCTGGCAACCGGCCTGCTGCTGATCCCTATGGCGGTGGTGCTGGCGATTATTCTGCCAGGCAACCGCGTGCTGCCGTTTGTCGATCTGGCCTCCCTGATGTTCCTGCTGGCGATGGTAACGCCGTTTTGCAAACGTAATATGTTCCGCATGTTTATCACCGGCACGCTGGTGGTCACCTGCATTTTGTACGTCGGAACGGATATTTCGCGGGAATACACCCAGGCGGCGGTCAACTCTAATATTCCTGTGCCGGAGGGAATGGCGGAAATTACCAATATCGTTGGCGGAGCCACCACGCCGGTGGGCTGGCTGGCGGTGAAATTCGGCGAGTTTTTCACTACCGCGCCGTAAATTCCCTCTCTTCTCACTCTGCCCGGCGCGGGAAAAGGCGCCGGGCTTTTTATTATCGCCCGCTCGCCACCATAAAAAATGCCTGCCAGGAGGGTAAGCTGGCAGGCATGGCTGATAAAAGGCTGAATTTTAGAACTGGTAAGTTATGCCCACGGCAACGATGTTATCGGTGCTGATGCTGGCATCTTTAGTGAACCTGGTGTCATCCAGCAGGTTGATTTTATAGTCCACGTAGGTAGACATGTTCTTGTTGAAGTAGTAAGTCGCGCCTACATCAACGTATTCAACCAGATCCTGGTCGCCATAGCGGCCCAGATCTTTGCCTTTTGATTTCAGGTAGGCGATGGACGGACGCAGGCCGAAATCAAACTGATACTGAGCAACCACTTCAAAGTTCTGCGCGGTGTTGGCGATATAGCCTTTACCGAACTTAGTCATGTTGCGGGTTTCCGCATAGGTGGTCGCCAGGTAGATGTTATTGGCATCGTACTTCAGACCGGCCGCCCACACTTCCGCTTTTTCGCCACGGGCGTAGAAGTCTGGATTGACGCGACCTTCCCTGACCTGCGCATCGGTACGATCGGATGCCGCGTAGGCCGCACCTGCGCTAAATCCTTCGTACTCATAGGTCGAGGCCATACCCCAGCCGTCGCCATGCTGTTTCGCCAGATCGCGGTCGTTGCCCTCTTCTTTACCCTGGTACTGTACGGCGATATTCAGACCGTCAACCAGACCGAAGAAACCGTTGTTACGGTAAGTGGCAACGCCGGTGGTACGCGCGGTGGCAAAGACGTCGGTCTGGGTCCAGGTATCACCGCCGAACTCCGGCAGCATATCGGTCCAGGCGCCGATATCATAGGCAACGCCGTAGTTACGACCGTAGTCCAGAGAACCAAATTCGCCAAACTTCAGGCCAGCAAACGCAAGGCGCGTTTTGTCGCCGGAGTTGTCGCCTTCAACGTTATTGGCGCTGAAGTTATATTCCCACTGGCCGTAGCCGATCAGCTGGTCGTTGATCTGCGTTTCACCTTTGAAGCCCAGACGGGCATAGGTCTGATCGCCATCTTCTGACTTATCGCTGGAGAAATAATGCAGGCCGGTCACTTTCCCATAGAGGTCGAGTTTGTTTCCGTCCTTGTTATACACCTCAGCTGCCTGCACGGTTCCTGCAGCAAGAAGTGTAGAGACGGCCACTGTTAGTAATTTTAATTTCATATTATTTCGTCCCTAACTATTAATAGAATATCAAATCTCAGATACCTTCTGAGCGAGACCATTATGCGATAATTCGCAAAGATACTTGAAATTAAAAGTTCCGAATTTTTATACCAAATACAATAACTGTGACGAAAACGGTGGTTGTTAATTGACACACATCAATTAACCCCGTTTTGAGCCCGCAATTATTCTAAATCACACCTTGTACAACCCCTGGAATCAGCAGATTTAACCAAAATAAATAATTTCTCATAGGGAAATTCTAATGATAAGAATAATTAAAGATTTCAATTTGTTAAAAGACATATAAATCATGATGTTATGAATAATTATTTCTTCAGGAAATCCTTAATCATAAACATCCTGATTCGCCAGATCGTGTTTTCAAAGGTATATTCTGATTTTCGCATTCAGAATTAATTCCAGTATCAAGATAAGCCCTGGCGTTATTGAAAGTTCTTTACAAAATCCACATTCATTATAGCCCGGCGGTTTAAGATTTGTTTAGAAATTGTGTGAAACGGATAGCGACGACTCTATTTTCAAGGGATGAAGGTGATGATGAATAAATTTAGTCCGGCGAATTGCCCGCAGACGTATGTCAATCAAAATATGATGGGGCCAAATGTATTAAGGCTGGTTGAAGAGCTTAGCCGCTCCCTGGAACTGTGGCCTGGAATGCGTATTCTCGATCTGGGCTGTGGGACAGGGTTATCTTCGATGTATCTGGCGACGGAATTCGGCGTGGAGGTGGTCGCGGCGGATCTGTGGGTTCGCGCCGACGATAACGCCCGGCGTTTTGCGGCAGCGGGCATGGACAATAAAATCACCCCGATCAATCTTGATATCAGCACCCTGCCGGGACTGGGTATTTTTGCCCGCGACGCCTTTGATGCCGTGGTCAGTATCAATGCCTGGCACTATTTTGCCCGCGATGCCCTGTTCTTTGACCAGCGCATTGCGCCTTATGTCAAAGGCGGCGGAACGGTGGCTATTGTCATCCCGGGTCTGCGCAGCAGCGACGCTGAAACGCGACCTGAAATCCATGCGCTCATTGCTAGCGGCATCGCCCTTTTTACCACCGACCGCTGGCGCGCAATCTGGTCCGGGAGCCAGCATCTTGCGGTCAATCAGTGCCGTCATATGGCATCCGGCCGTCAGGCGTGGCTAGAGTGGCAAAAGTGCGATAATGATTTTGCCGCTACCGATGCCGCCATAAGAAGTGATGAGCTGGGTCAGCAGTTGCGCTTTATGCAAATCATTGGCCGGGTAAACAAATAAACCTGTAGCCTGGCATCGACGCTCGCCCAGCCGGAGAGTGGGCGCCGGAAGCGATGGCACGGTGATAGAACGGCGCACTGAAACCAGGAGGTTGACGGTAATTAACAGGATTAGCCCGAGCGCAGTATCATCGCGGGCAATTAGTCTGGGGTGAATTTATCAATCAGCGAAAAAGCGTGTAAATAATTAGACAGCGCCAACAGCGCATGAAATGAGTTAAAACCGAATTTATCAATTAATCTTCTTTTATAGTTGCTGTAGGCTTTAGGTGAGATGCCGAGCAGTTCCGGATAGTCTTTTGCCAGCACGTTAAATTTCATAATAAAAATATACTGGAATTCTCTTTCCGTTAAGGTGATGTCCTCACCGACAGGGATACCGTCAGTGACTCTGGCGATAATACTGGCGATGTGCGCGGTGCGCCTCTTGTTGATCAAGCAAATGATATTGCCTTCCACCTTGAAACACACAAAATTCTTTTTCATTTCAAAGCTGTTTATCAAAAAATGAAACTGCGCATGGCTGCTGGATGAGTATCTGGTTAAGCACAGATCGACGAGATTCGCCTTTCTGACCGCTTTTATATCATTTATTTTCAGACGCATGGCTTTTTTAAAAAAATGATTATGGCTGAAAATAGTTAACATTCCGTTCCCTCACGAAAGTGCAATCATCCTTTATAGAAATGCGTATAATACGCGCCATGGGAATATACCCATGAGTGAAGCGGGTGAATTATAGGTTTGATTAATATTTATTGTCCAGACGAGCAAATTTCAGATAAATCCCCGTAAAATTTACCCTGTCGACATTTCGCGCCCCCAACGACGGCAACCATACCTCCCTTTTCTTTAGGATTTTTCTCATTAAACGTCAGTTGCAAAGAAATGAACAGGAGAACATTCTGTCATGCAGAATATATTCAACCAATTACATTGGAGAAAACGCTTTATAAACAGATAAATTCGGTTATCAAGGTGTTGCACGTACCGCGACGTGACGGCGAGATCGAATTTCTGAGGGTTTGTTTGCCATTCGTTTAGGTGGGGCAGCAGATGAAAATGCCGGGCTTGCGGCCCGGCGCTGATAAAGATTATGCCCGGCTCCGGGCCAGCAGAATAATAATAAACAGTCCGCCGATGCCGGCCGTAATGATCCCGATAGGCAGCTCCTGCGGGGCCAGCAGCGTCCTGCTGACAATGTCGCCGCCGCACAGCAGTACAGCTCCCCACAGACCACATAAAGGCAGCAACCGCAGATGCTTAACCCCGGAAAAGTAGCGGCACATATGCGGCACCATCAGCCCGATAAAGCCGATCACTCCGGTTAAGGCCACCAGCAGCGATGTCGCCAGCGCGCAGCAGAAAAACACCTCCATTCGCAGGCGGCTGACGTTGATGCCCAGCGACTGCGCGGTCTGTTCTCCGGCCAACAGGCCATCCAGCGATCGCCAGCGTAACAGGATAAAAGCGCAGAGAAATAGCAGACTGAATACGGCATAAGGTAAATTATCCCACCGCGCCAGGCCTAGGCCGCCCAGCGACCAGAACAGCACTGAACTGGCGGCCCGCTGGTCGCCGGAGAAAATCAAATAGCTGGTCAGCGCGCCGAATAAAAAGGAGATAGCCAGCCCGCAAATGACTAAATGCTCGGCGCCGCGCTGCTTTTTAAAATGAAACAGCAGCATCACCGCCACCGCAGAGCAGATCCCGCCGACAAATGCTGACACCGGCAGCGTCAGCCCCCCTAGCCGCTCGCCGAACCGGGTAATCACCAGCACCGCCCCCGCCGATGCCCCGGAGGAGAGCCCGAACAGAAAAGGATCGGCCAGATCGTTGCGCGTGGTGGTCTGTAAAAGGCCGCCTACCATTGCCAGCACCGCCCCGGTCAGCACCGACAGCAGCGTTCGCGGCACGCGCAAATCAATGACGATACGGGCCATCATGTCCGAAACTGGCACATCAAGCAGCCGTAAAGCCCCCAGAACCTGCGTCAGCGATAGCGGTACGCTGCCTTTCGCCACGCTTAGCAGCATCAACCCGGCTAACACCGGTAGCGCGCCCCACGCGGCCCAGTAGTAACGATATGGCGTTGAACTCATTGGTTAGCCGCTGGATACATCGCATGGGCCAGCTTTTCGGCCGCTTTAATATTTGCCGGACCGGGCGTCAATTCAGCATACTGCAGCTTCAGATAACGCTGGTGTTTCACCGCCGGGGTCTGCTTCATTAACGGATGATTTTCGAGGAAGCGGCGCAGCGCGTCGGCGCCGCTTCCGGTCTGATAGTCGAGAAGAATAATAAAGTCGGGTTCCGCCGTCGCGACGCTTTCCCATGAGGTGGTGCCCCAGCTTATTTCGAGGCCATCCATGACGTTTTGACCTCCAGCCGCTTCGATAATCGCGGTCGGCATAGCATAGCGCCCGCTGGTAAAGGGCTTGTCTTCGCCGGAATCATAAACAAACACCTTCAACGGCTGCACGCCCTGCGGCGGCCTGGGCAGCGCATTGAGCGTTTTTTTCCAGCCGTCGACCAGCGCCTGCGCTTCCCGCTGTTTGCCGAAAATTTTGCCCAGCGTCAGCTCATCGTTATACAGCAGGTCCATGCTGGCTTTTCGTTTGTCCTTAGCGGTAAACACGCAGCTCTCACTCAGAACAAAGGTCTTGATACCGTATTTAGCCAGCACGGAAGGGGTGACTTCTCCGCCCACTTTCATGCCGTAATTCCAGCCCGCGAAAAAGAAGTCCGGATTAGCCGCCAGCAGCGTTTCCAGCGAGGGATACTTCGGCGCCAGCTCAGGAATCGCCCCCATCTGCTGTTTAAATTGCGGCGTCATTTTGTACCATCCGCTAATCCCGGTTAAACCCACGATACGGTCCTGTAAACCGAGAGCAAAAGCCATTTCAGACATATTTAGATCGTGTATGACCGCCCTTTTCGGCGCCTGGGTAAAGGTTACGGGCGTTCCGCAACTCTCAATGGTGACAGGAAAATCTCCTGCGTTCGCCGCTGTAATAGAAAAAACCGCCATCATGCCGGCAAGCCATTTATTCATTCTTCGTCATCCTCAAAATTGATTACGCATAGCCTGGAACTTCAAAAATCCGCAGCGCCTTCCCGGTCTCGGGATGCGGCACGGTAAAGCTGGTTAAGCCGAAGACGGGATAGAGCTGTTCCGAAATAAGGACGCGCTCGGGCACATCCCAGGCTGCGGCGCGCCCCTGCGATAAAAGCAAAACCCGGTCGGCAAAGGACTCCACCAGCGAAAGGTCGTGCAATACCGCGACGACCGTGATCCCCTGGTTTTTAACTAAAGAAAGAAGCTCAACCCGACCCGGGGGATCGAGATGGTTGGTAGGCTCGTCGAGCAACACCAGTTCTGGCGACTGGGCCAGTACCCGCGCCAGCGCGGCGCGCTGCCTCTCACCGCCGGATAATGCCGATAGCGAGCGCGTTCGCAGCCTCTGCAGTCCCGTATCATTAATCGCCCGGGTCACGATGATGTCATGGTCACGACGCGACATCTCCCTGGCGTGGGGGATCCGCCCGAGGGCGACATAATCCTCAAGCGCCAGCCGCATATCCGGGGCATCATTCTGCGCAAGGACCGCGATCTGCCGGGCACGCTGCTGGCGGGTTAACGCTGAAACCGAGCGGCCATTCAAGCGAATCTCGCCCTCCCGCGTCGTCAGCTGCTGATCTATCGCCCGTAATAAGGAGGTTTTGCCGCTGCCGTTAGGCCCAATCACCGCCAGGCACTCTCCTTTTCTGGCGTGGAAATGAATATCCGTAAGAAGCGCGCCGCCGCCAGGACGCGGTAGCGATGCAATATTGACGCTAAGCACCGCTTCACTGGCCCTACTCCCGTTTGTCAAACGCCTCTCCATTAGCCTCTTCTCCTGCTCTCTGCCGAGCGGCCTGGCAAAATGCGCTCGCAATCAATTATTCTTACCCGCATAGATGATAATCATTATCATTTAAAAAGAAAGGTTAATAGTCACATATTTTATAATGCTTTATTTGTTATAATATAACATATCAATTATTGCCGGGCGTTGGCAACCCGCGATCGATAATACTGCCCGGGAGAGGCGTTAGGTTCTGGCGGAGTTGTATTCAGGCCGACGCTGTGTTCTATTGCCAGCCCACTCGGCGGTTTTGAAAGGAAAGTTCAGGATGAAAACGGTAGAGTTTTTGCTTTATACCCTTAAACCCGGTACCGGGAATGATTTTCACCGCGTAATGCAGGAGCAAAGCGCCCCCCGCCATCGCGCCGCCGGGATGGATATCGTCTCCTTTGGCAATTCGGTGGAAGACAACGACGCTTATTACCTGATTCGGGCTTATGACGACCTGGCGCATTTAAACGCTTCCCAGGAGCGCTTTTACAGTAGCCCCGCGTGGCGCGAAGGCCCACGTCAGGCCATCATCGACATGATTGCCGTAAGCGTAAAATCGGTTATGGTTCTAAGCGCCAGCGCGGTTGATGGCCTGCGAAACGGCTGACCGGCACAGGGGCAGACGCGGGCCGACAAGTAAAGGGCTTTGTTGCTGTTGGAGAAGGTGACGGTTCTCAGTCAATGCGGAGACCGCCCCTGATCCTGTCGCTGAATTTAGATCTGATTGAGCGAGGCAAGAAAGCCCTGCGGCGTATTGTCACCCAGTTTCTTTTGCGCCCGTCCCTGGTTCCACAGCGTGCACAGCCGCTGCAGCGTTGCGTCAGGCTCATCCAGCGCCGGGATAATATTGGCCAATCGTTCGCTAAGCTGTACCGCCCCGCACTCCTCCGCGATCACCGTTGTGCATGACAAATCCGCGCGTATCGGTTCGAAGCCCTTATGAGCATAAGTCTCAAGACATTGTATCTGCGCCGGACAGGCTTCCAGCGCCTGGTTCAGCCAGCTATCCACCAGCGCGGGCGAAATGCCGGAATAGATACGACCAAAGCACCAGCCGCTGATCGGCTCCTGCGCCCACAGCAGATGATGCTCGCCGCCATCGTCCATCGACAGCGCGAGCTGCCGGTAATGCAGCGTCAGGGTATCCGGCCTCATCCCCGCTTTTAACGCTTTCTTTCCCTGCGGCGCGGCGTTTTTTCGCCCTTCATGGGCCGGACGAAGATAGCGGTTTAGCGTGGCCCGTGAAAGGGTGATACCCAGCCCTTCATTCACCATAAACAGCAGCTCGTCCAGCGGCGCACGCAGTATATCGCGCAGGGCGTTAATCAGCGCCTCCTGCTCTTGTCTCAACACTTTGTGTATCAGATGTGGCGTGGTGTGATTATCTGAAATCTGGCTGCGGTTGCGCCAGCGACGAACCGTAGTGATTGATATACCCAGTTCCTGCGCCAGTTCGCGGTCGCTTTTCGTCGACTCCTGGAGATATTTTCGCGTTCTTGGGGTGGTGGTGGCGTTGGCATGCAGCTTGATTTCCATACAATCCTCGACGGAAAATATAACTAATCATATGAGATATATATAGTTACAGAGAAGACATTGTGAACCGCTTCACCTTTCAGCCCACCGCTTTCTCGCATAATCCGCCATAGATAACACACACAGCCCCTGTCGATCTTGTACGGAGTTCACAATGAACAATGTTCTGGGATTTCTTGAAGCAAAACTGATGCCTCTGGCGGCGAAAACTGCCCAGCAGCGTCATCTCGGCGCTATTCGTGGCGCCTATGTTTCATTCATGCCTTTTATTATTGTCGGTTCAATTCTGCTGGTGATCTCGTCGTTTCCTAATCAGAGCTATCAGCAGTTTATGGCCAGCACCTTCGGCGCCAGCTGGAGTGCGATAATTGAAATCCCGTTCAATGCGGTATTTTCCACGATGTCGCTGTTTATCAGCTTCCTGGTGGCCTACCGCCTGGCGGAGCACTACGGGGATGACCGTATCTCCTGCGGCATCCTGTCGCTGGTGGGATTTTTGATCCTCACCCCCTTTATTAAAGTCGCTGAAAACGGCGGTATCACGGTGATCCCCGTTGAATGGATCGGTACCAAAGGTTTGTTCGTCGCCATGATCGGTTCGCTGCTGTGGACCGAACTCTTCTGCTGGTTAAAGCGCAAGAAGCTGGTGATTAAGATGCCTGACGGGGTTCCACCCGCCGTGCAGGAGTCTTTCGCCGCCCTGATCCCGGCCCTGCTGGTGATGATTCTGATCCTGGCGATTCGCATCGGGTTTGAACACACGCACTACGCCACTATTCACCAGTTCATTTATGAGGTCGTCGCCTCGCCGGTTCGCCATTACGGTACCTCCTATTTCGGCGCGCTGATGACCGTATTCAGCATCACTATTCTGTGGTCCGTCGGCATCAACTCCGGTTCAATGATCAACGGCATTATTCGTCCTTTGTGGATGGAAAATCAGACCGATAACATCGCCGCGATTCAGGCCGGCGTGACCCCGCCGCACATTATCACCGAGCAGTTCTTCGATATGATCTGGATGGGCGGCGCGGGCGCAACGCTGTCGCTGGTGATCGCCATGCTGATTTTCGCCCGCAGTAAAAATATGCGCGAGGTCGCCCGCCTCGGGGCCGGCGCTTCCATCTTTAATATCAACGAACCCATCCTCTTCGGCCTGCCGGTGATCATGAACCCGATCATGCTGATCCCCTTTAACCTCGTGCCGCTAGTGCTGGTCACGGTGCAGTACGCGGCGATGAAAATCGGCGCGGTGGCCGTCACCACCGGGGTGTTTATTCCCTGGACGCTGCCGCCGGTGATCAGCGGGTTTATCGTGACCGGACATCTTAGCGGCAGCGTAATGCAGATCCTCAATTTGCTGATTGGCGCCATGCTATATCTGCCTTTCATGCGTATCGTCGATAAGCAGTATCGCGCGGCGGAGACAACCTCCCGTACCGAAACGGACAACACGCTTGCTAAACAGGAGTAAACCAATGTGGGGAATGATTGCCACCTGGCGAATGGCGCTGGAAGGGGTAACGGAAGCCGCGACGGCGCTGGCAGCCGGCGCTGATACCGCCAGCGCCGTGGTCGATGCGGTGGCGGCGGTAGAAGATTTTCCGCTCTACAAATCGGTAGGCTACGGCGGGCTACCGACGGAAAACGGCGAGGTTGAGCTGGATGCCGCCTTTATGCATGGCGATACCCTCGCCTTCGGTGCGGTCGGCAACCTGGTGGATATTGCCAACCCGGTCAAAGTGGCACACGCCCTCAGCCGCCAGCGCTATAACAGTCTGCTGGTTGGCCAGGGCGCCAGAGAGTGGGCCATCAGTCAGGGATTCGCCGCCAAATCCATGCTGACCGAGCGGGCCATGCAGCACTACCGGAAACGCTGTCGCGAAACGCTGGATAAAGGCCTCAGCCCTTACGACGGCCACGATACCGTGGGCATTATCGGCCTCGACAAACAGGGCTCCATGAGCGTCGCCACCTCGACCAGCGGCCTGTTTATGAAAAAGCGCGGGCGGCTCGGTGATTCTCCGATTATCGGCTCCGGTTTCTACTGCGACAGCGAAATCGGCGCCGCTACGGCGACCGGCGTCGGTGAAGATCTGATGAAAGGCTGTACCAGCTACGAGATTGTCCGGCGAATGGCTCAGGGCATGACGCCGCAGGAGGCGGCGGACTCGGTAGTCTGCGAGCTGGAAGACAAACTGATGTCGCGCTTTGGCCGTGCGGGCGATCTCTCGGTGGTGTGCATGAACCGCCGCGGCGAATTCGGCGCGGCCACCAATATAAAAACTTTCTCCTTTGTCGTCGCCACCGCGACGCAGCCGCTCACCGTATTCTGCGCCGAACGCGTGCAGGAGAAAACCCATTACCGTCCGGTGGACGACGAATGGATGCAGGCCTATGCCGCACGCATTCGCGCCCCCATCGAGGAGTAACCATGCTGGATTATCGCTTAATCAATCAACTGGATAGCGACTGTAACGGCGCGCACCTGGTGACCTGGCCGGGCAGCACGCTGTTAAAACAGGCCCCGCTCAACGACAGCACTCTGCTCACAGAAATGGCGGCGCAGGCCGCCCGCGGCGAGGTGGCTGACACCCGCTTCGGCTGTTCGCCCTTCGCGCGCATCACTCTTATCCCGCAGGCGCACTGGCAGGATGCGCTTAACGACGGGCTGAGCGAGGCGCTGCGGCCGCTATGTAAAAAGCCGGTGAGCGAATCGCTTATCCTTGATTGTTCGCTGGGAGAGACCGCAGGCGCGTTAACCAAAGCGCTGCGCGAACTGTTTAATCTTGACTGGCAGCTTGCTGATTTAGGTCTGCATCAGAATACAGCCGTCAGGCCACGCCTGCGTCAGCTGGTCCTCTACGCCTTACCTGAACAGCGGTCGACGCTGGATGCCCTCGCCCATCGTCAACGGGCCACGGCGCACGGTATGCTCGCCGCGCGGCGGCTGGCGGATCTGCCTTCGGAGCAGTGTACGCCGCAGTACGTGGTGGAAGAAGCCCGTCGTCTGTGCGCCGATATTCCTGCTCTGCGCTGCGAAGTTCTCGATGAAAAAGCGATTGTCGATCAGGGGCTCGGCCTGCTGCATGCGGTGGGTAAAGGTTCTGAACGCCCGCCGCGCCTGCTGGCGATTCATTATGAGGGCGTCAGCGAGGGCCCGGTTCGCTGCTACGTCGGTAAAGGCATCACCTTTGATACCGGCGGGCTGTGGCTTAAGGAAGGCGCAGGAATGTACACCATGAAGTACGATATGTGCGGTGCAGCCAACGTTCTCGGCCTGATGCTGAGCATCGCCGAGCTGGCGCTACCGGTGCGAGTAATGGGGGTACTGGCGCTGGCGGAAAACGCGATTGGTCCCGGCGCCATGCAGCCGGGCAGCGTCGCCCGGGCCTGCAATGGCCTGACGGTAGAGATCAATAATACCGATGCCGAGGGCCGTCTGGTGCTTTCCGACGCCATTGCCTGGGCCAGCCAGCGGTATCCGCAGGCGCGCTATATTATTGATATTGCGACTCTCACCGGCGCGGTGGTCAAGGCGCTGGGCTATGATTTGAGCGGTTTGATGACCCAAAGCGACACGTTACGAGCGGCGTTGACCGAGGCGGGGTTAAAGAGCGGAGATGAGGTCTGGTCACTGCCGCTGGATAGCAGGCTGAAGAAACAGACCGCAAGCGCAATCGCCGACCTGTGCAACACGCCGGGCAATAACGCAGCGATCAGCGCTTCGGCTGCCTGGCTTTTGCAGCATTTCTGTCCGCCGGAGATCCCGTGGGCCCATCTGGACGTCAGCGGTACAGCGCTGTGGCGAGAAGGGGGTAAAAGCGTCGCTTCCGGTCGGCCTGTTCCGCTGCTGGTGCAGCATCTGCTCGACGATATCGGAGAGAGTTAACCCCTCCCCGGAGGCGATGCTGCGCATCTGTCCGGGCCACGCGTCCTCAGCAGTCAGCGATCCTGTAGCCTGGCTAAGCGCAGCGCGAGCCGGGAAGAAGCCGCAGCAATACCACGTCTCCGCGTATTCCCCGGGTTGCGGGTTACCAGCAGCCTGCGGGCCGGTAGCCCGGGCAGGCGCTTTGCGCCGCCCCCGGGAAAAGAGCGCAGAGTGGCAGAATTTCCCGGAGGCGATGCTGCGCATCTGCCCGGGCTGCAAAATCCGCAGGCTCCCTGGCCCGGGAAAGGCCCTACTCCTCGCTCGCCACCGGTTTTACTCTCACCGCAAACAGCACAATCACCATCGCGCTGACCAACAACAAACCGCTGCCAACAAAAACCCCGCTGGCGCCGTTAAGATCGAACACCGCCCCGCCGCCGGCGGCACCGGCGCTAATCGCCAGCTGGATAGAAGCCACCAGCAGACCCCCCGCGCTTTCCGCCTCATCCGGCACCGTGGTGGCAAGCCAGGTCGACCAGCCCACCGGCACCAGGCCAAAGGCGAAGCCCCACATTGCCACCAGCAGACCGTCCAGCAGCGCGAAGTGGCCGAACGTCACCATCATCAGCGCCAGCACGCTCATCGCCAGCGGTACCAGCGCCAGCGTCATGCGCAGGCTTCTGGCCAACAGATGTCCGGCAATCGACGTGCCGATAAAGTTCGCCACGCCAAAACCGAGCAGGATCAGGGAAACCCCTTCGACGCTGGCCTGCGCCACGGTTTCGAGGAACGGACGCAGATAGGTAAAGAAGGCGAAGTGGCCGCTAAAAATCAGGATTGTCGCCAGCATTCCGCCAACCATGCCCGGACGGCGCAGCACTTTGACCAGGGTGACAAAGCTGCCCGCGCTCTCCGGCCGCATGGAAGGCAGAACCCACAGCTGCCAGAGCAGCGCAACCACGCTCGGCAGCGCACAGATAAGAAATACGTTGCGCCAGCCGATCAGCGCGCCGAAATAGCTGCCCAGCGGCGCGGCAACCACCGTCGCTATGGAAACGGCGGAAAAGATAATCGCCAGCGCTTTCGGCACCATCGCCGCCGGAACCAGACGCATGGTGGTCGCGGTCGACATCGACCAGAAGCCGCCGATGGCGATCCCCAGCAGCAAGCGTCCCAGCAGCAAAAACTCCAGCGAACCGGCGAAGGCCACCATCATGCTGGAGATAATTTGCAAAACGGAGAAGAACATCAGCACCCAGCGGCGGTCAATATTTCGCGTCGCGGTGGTGATCAGCAGCCCGGTAACTAACGCTACCAGCGCCGTCGCGGTCACCGCCTGCCCCGCCATGCCTTCGCTAACGCCCAGGCTTGCCGCCATCGGCGTCAACAAACTGGCAGGAAGAAACTCGGCGACAATCAGGCCAAATACTCCCAGCGCCAGCGCATAGACGGCGCGCCACGCGGGCCTGGCGTTGGCCAGGCTCTCTTCAGCTGCAATGCAGGAACTCATAAACATCTCTCCAGAACAATTAACATTTCGTTAAGGTTAGGCGGTTCTGTTCGGACGATCTATGATACATACTCTGTGATTATTGATAATTCGTCCGGGAATGATGTTATGACTCAGCACGCCCTCGATCTCACCAGCGAACTTCTGCGCGGCATGCGCCTTTCCGGCGTCAACTACCGCCGCATCGAAACCTCGCGCCCTTTTGGCGTCGAATTCGGCTTCGTACCTGGTAAAGCGCAGTTCCACTTTATCAGCCGGGGACCGGTACTGCTGCGCATGGTCAGCGGCCAGCGCCTGATGCTGCAGAGCGGCGATGCGCTGTTTATTCCTAACGGCGATGGTCACGTGCTGCTCTCCGATGACCAGGCAACGGTGGTTAACGTGTCCAGACTGCCCAGCGAACCGGTTTGCGACTCGGTAAGCTGCGTCAAAAACGCCTGCGACGACGCGAAAAGCGACAGCGCCATTATCTTCAGCGCCTGTATGGACTTTGAGCTGGGCGGCATGCAGCCGTTAGTCAAAGCGATGCCCGAAGTGATGCGGGTCAGCAGCCTGCTGACCAGCCGTCCGGAGATCCCGCCGATGCTGGCAGCCATGGAACGCGAAAGCCTCACTCGACAGGCGGGCTACGCCGGTATTCTGGCGCGGCTGGCCGATGTGGTCGCCGCGCTGATTGTCCGCGGCTGGGTGGAGTGCGGCTGCGGCAACGCCACCGGCTGGGTACAGGTGCTGCGCGATCCTAAACTGGCTAAAGCCATTTACGTTATGCATCAGCAGCCGGGCATTAACTGGAAAGTCGAGGATCTGGCCCGCGAAGCGGGAATTTCGCGTTCGGTATTTGCTGAACGCTTCCTCTCCGCCACCGGCACCACGCCCGCCCGCTATCTTACCGAGCTGCGTATGCGCCTCGCGGTGCAGTACATTTCCCATGAGGGTCAGGCGCTGGAAAAAGTGGCCTTCAGGCTGGGGTACAGTTCTCATGCCGCCTTCAGCCGCGCCTTTAAACGCATTATCGGAAAGGCGCCGGGCGCGCTGCGCGATCTGTCGCGGGAAGAAGGATTTTAGCACTGTCCCAGTTCACGGGTGCGCCTGACCGCCGCCTGTACGCTGCGCTGAAGCCCCGCGGCAAAATCGCTGTTGTTCAGCTCATACAGACCGTGGATCCCGACACCCGCCGGGGAATTGTTGATATCCAGAAGCTGGCGCGGATGCTTCTGGCTTTGGCGCAGCATCTCGACCGCGCCGAGCAGGTTTTCCAGCACCACCTCCGTTGCCTGGGGTCGGGGCAGTCCCGCCAGTACGCCGGCATCGGTAAGGGACTCAATAAAGTAGTAAATATAGTTAGGTCCCGCGACGCCAAAGCCGGTAAAGATATCGATCAACCGCTCAGGCAGATACAGCACCTTGCCAAAGCCGCGCAGAAACGGCTCGATCTCAGCCGCGCTGGCGTGGGCGTTTAAGGTCACACCGCTATAGCCAAATCCGGTATCGGTCAGGGTATTGGGGATCGCCCTGGCAATCGGCGTTGCCGCACCAAACAGGGAGGCCAGCTTTTCCAGGGTCACCCCCGCGATCAGAGATACCACCGTTGTCGAGCCGTTTAGCTGCGCACGCACGCGGTTCGCCACCCCCGCCAGATCGTCCTGCGGACGGATCCCCAGCACCAGCAAAGAGGCCTCGTTTACACCACCGTCGCCCGACAGCCGATAACGGGCGCGCAGAGCCTCGACTCGCGTGCTGTCGATATCCTCGAGCGAGATCGCGTCCGCCCGCAGCGCACCGTGGCTTAATGACGCGCGAATAATCGCCTCCGCCATCTGTCCGGCGCCAATAAAATGGATCCTGGCCATGAGTATTACTCCTTATTCAAAAAGATATTCGCCGTTGCCAACGCGAAAGCGTCGGCCTTTGAGCGCCGGGTCGGCAACGCGAAACCCCAGTTCAGTCAGTTGATTCGCCGCGCCCTGGAGGAAAAGTAACTCTCGACCGCCCACCGCCAGCCCCTGCGAATGGAGCGCAGCGCCACCCGATACAGCGCTTCATTATCCGGCACCAATCGTGACGCATCCCGGGAGAGTAAAAACGTCTCCGCGGCGGAAAGTAGCTCTGTATCATCGGCAATCGTCAGAAATTCGATCCAGGTCAGACCGAAATAGCTCAACACATTTCAGGTCCCCAACCCGGGTGGCGCCCACCGGCCACCGCGTTGAGCTTTTGCCCGCATAACACCTGAACCGCCGCTTCCGGCTGATTAACAAACTGGACCGCGTGGTCCCACGTTAAGGTTGCCATTCGCCCTCCCGCTCCTCTGCCTGATAAAAACGCAGCCGACAGGCGGCATCGCCGCGAGCCAGCGCGGTCTGCACCTCTAAATGCAGCCCCGGAAACGCGTCGGTTAGCGCACGATCGCCTTCCATGCAGATATCGCACAGCGTCTCAATTTCGCTGGCGCCTCGCCCCTGCTGCCGCCAGCAGTTGACATAGGGACAGTAGTGAAACAGGACGATAAATTCGGCCCGGCTGGCGCTAACGGGCTCCATCTCATAAACCTGAGATTCCAGACCGCGGGAAAACAGCCCGGCAAACTCCTGCAAATCTTTTCGATCGCGCATTTGCGCGCGCAGCTTATGCCCGATATCGCGGCCATAGTGGCGTATTGCTTCACGGACAGAATCATCCGCGATATCGCGCTGTCGGCTTTCGTCCAACAGGTAACCGATCGTTGCCGCGCGTTTTTCAGTAATGGCGCGCAGCGCCAGGGTCACCTCATCGTTTAAGGTGGCGGCGTTATGCGCCGGTTCCGAGCTTATTTGCGTCATGCGCTTATTCCCAGTCGGTATTCACTTTCACGTCGCTGGCGCCCGGCAGGGCATATACATCTTCGGCGTACCATTTCCGCGAGAGGTCAGCGAGCGTGCCGTCCTTTTTCAGGGCAACCAGCTGCGCGTCAATCGCTTTGATTAGCTGCGGATCGGTATTTTTTTTATACAAATAGACGTTAGGAAACAGGCCGACGGAATCCGAAGCTTTCAGATTAAGATTTAGCGCCTTATTTAACGCCAGCAGCGCGCCAATAGGATAAATCGCCGCATCGTATTCCCCGGAGGCTACCGCTTTAAAGATATCGGCGGCAGACTGCTCGCCGTTGGGCTGCAGATTAATTTGTTGGCCTGGATGTTTTTTATTGTAGTTTTCAATCACCGTATAACGGGCGTCGGAGGTATGAATCGGCACCAGTTTTTTCTTACCGCTGGCGAGATCGCCAAGGTTATGAATATCGTTCTCATCGTTACGTACAATCAGGCGTAAATCGCTGATCCCGGTCGGCTCGCCGGAGTGGTCGTATTTTTCCGCCCGCTCTTTGGTGAGATAAAAGTGATCCGCCGCGAGGGTATAGGCGCCGGTCGATAGGCCGACGATCATCGCATCGCGAGAGACCGCATTAAAATGAAACGTATAGTCCGTTAACCGCTGGTCCAGCACCTTTAACAGGTCGCCATCGTAGCCTGTAATATTGTTGTTATCGTCAACAAAGCTAAAGGGAAAACCGTTAGCATTGACGACAACCTCAACCGTTTTCGCGTTTGGGCTTTTTTCAACCGCCTGCGCGGCGTCCATTCCCATTGCCAACACCAGCGCACTCACCAGTAAAATTTTATTTTTCAAAATACCTTCCCCAAAATGATAACCGTGGAACACTCTTTTCTGCGTTGCCTTGCCAGCGGACGCTCAGAAATCTTTCTGCCCTGCGCAATGCTCTGGCAATCGCCAGGCACAGCACGATATAAATCACCAGCACGACGCAGTAGGCTTCGACAAAATGAAACCCGCGCGCGGCGGCGATATTGGCTTTCGCCATCAGATCAACAACGGTGATGGTGTAAACCAGCGAAGTGTCTTTAATCAGATCGATCAGCACGCTGGTAAAGTTCGGCAGCGCGGATACCGCCGCCTGTGGAAAAATAATGCGTCGGAACTGCGTGAACCCGCTCAGCCCGATTGACCATGCAGCCTCGCGCTGCCCCTTATCAACCGCGTTCCATCCCGCGCGAAAGGTTTCGGCGAAATACGCGCTGAAGATCAGCGATAACGCGGTGACCGCCGCCGCCAGCGGCGAAAGTTTATAGCGGTACATCGTGTCCTGCGGGCCGCCGAACAGCCCGGCGGCAATCCACGGCCAGACGTAAAAAAAGAAATACAGCATCACCAGGACCGGGACCGAACGGCCAAAGGAGAGGAAAACCTTCGCCAGCCATTGAACGCCGGGTACCTGACGAATAATCGTCCACGCCAGCGCTGCGCCCAGCAAAGTGGAAAACAGTAAGGATAATAACGTTATCGTCAGGGTGACCGGCAGCGCGCTTAAAATAAACGTAAAATTGTCCCGAATGAACGCCAGGCTAAACATGTTAATTTATCACTCCAGCAGGAACTGATATTTCTTTTCAATACGAGTGGTAAAATAGAGAATAATACTATTTAGCACCCAGTAGACGATAATAACGCTAATAAATGCCGCGACTTGTTTAGCCCCGTAGCTATTTTGCGAAATCTTTTGTGCACGGCCAAAAACATCCACAATACCAATAATATTGACCAGCGAGGTCATTTTCACAAGATTAATTAAAAGATTGCCAAAGACGGGAATAGCAATAATAAGCCCCTGCGGGAAAATAATCCGTCGTATTCCCTGATGCCAGGGAATATTCAGGCTGATAATGGCCTCTTTCTGGCCGCTATCCACCGCGCGCCACGCTGAACGCATCATTTCTGCAAAGTAGGGACTGATGCTGACCGAGATAGACAGCACCGCAAAGGTGGTATCGCTAATCCACAGCGGCGGCAGCGCCAGCGCGGTCAAAATTAATTTGCCGCCGAAGAAAAACAGCAGGATCAGCAGCGCCAGAGGCGCGCCGCGCAGAATGTCGGTATACCCCTTTGCCGCCGCGCTGAGCGGCTTAAAGCGGCTAAACTGCAGCAGCACAATCAGCAGCGCGATCGTCAAACCAAGCAGCAGCGACGCCAGCGTTATGCCGAGAGTCACGGGTAAATTTTCCAGCAGTTTCGGCACTATTCCGGCGATATCCTGCCAGCTAAACAGCGGGTTATTGTTCATCATCAGCCTCAGGCATGATAGTGCAGTTGCGCAAGAAACGCCCGGGTTCGGCCCTGCTGCGCTGCGCCAAATATCTGTTCCGCCGGGCCCTGTTCAACGATTTCACCGTTTTCCATAAATACCACCCTGGAAGCGACCTGACGGGCGAACGCCATTTCGTGGGTCACGATGATCATCGTCTGTCCCGCGGCGGCAATGGTCTGAATAAGCTCCAGCACTTCACCGACTTTTTCCGGATCCAGCGCGGAGGTCGGCTCATCCAGCAGCAGAACGGCGGGGTTAATCGCCAGCGCCCGCGCAATACCGATACGCTGCTTTTGGCCGCCGGAGAGACTGTGCGGATAGTGGTCTTTTTTATGCAGTAACCCCACCTGCTTTAAGAGTCGTTCAGCAATAGCCAGCGCCTCCTGCCGCGGGCGCTTTTTAGCGTATATCAGGCCTTCGGTAATATTTTGCAGTGCGGTGAGATTATGAAAAAGATTCCACGATTGAAAAACCATAGCGGTTTTTGAGCGTAGTTTTTCAATCTCCTTTTTTCCCGCTTTTGCGCAATCCAGCGCCACGTCATCTATTCTTATTTGCCCGCTATCGGCAGGCTCTAAGAAATTAAGTGTACGTAATAGCGTGGTTTTCCCTGAGCCGCTGGGGCCAATAATGCAAATAATCTCGCCGGAATGAATGCTGAGGGATACCTCTTTTAGCACTCTTTCACCGGAGAAGCTTTTACTGATCTTATTGAGCGTTATCATAATGAGATATTCGTGAATAATGATTATTTGCCGCACACCGGCAATTATTGCTGTACAAAAACTATATTGCCGCCGTTCAGATGATAGCAAACAAGAAAATCATCTATCGAAAGTCAAAAAATAACTTTTTATATATTTGTTATGACAATGAGGCTGGATTGTAATCAAACTTTATTAGCAAAACAGGATAGCGTTAACCGATAATTTTTATTCAGATTTATTGAACAATGAGAACAAATTGTTTCGATTTTAATCATCTCGTCGCCGTCCTATCATTTATCACATCGGGGCAATAACGCTCCAACACTGACAAAACGCTTAAGGAATACGACCATGAAATCCATCAAAACTTTCGTTGCAGTTGCCGCACTCTCTATGATCTCTTTCGGTACTTTTGCGCAGAGCATTAGCGCCAGCGCTTCCACACTGGACCGCGCAGAAGCCAAAATTGCCGCTCAGGCCGCAGAGCAAGGCGCGTCTTACAAAATCACCAGCGCTCAATTCAATAACCGCGTGCATATGACCGCTGAGCTGACGAAATAAAATTTGAAACATTGCCGGGCCGCCGGAAAACACAGGCGACAGCGACAACACGATGAAATGAGGAACAAAATATGAAAAATATCGGCGTAGTCACCGCACTGCTGTTAGCCGCTACCCTTTCGTCCGGCGCGATGGCCGCAAAGAATAGCTTTGCGCGCCCGGAGGCAGGTTCAAATATCGATACGTCTGTGCAGCAGAATCATATTGATGTCAGCCATGCCTTTGATAAAGAGAGCCTGACCGCAGGCAATCTTCAGTAAAACACAGCACAGGGCGCGCGCGGAATTATCCGCTGCGCGCCTTACTTTTTCTGCCAGTGTGCCCACGGATTATCCGCCGGCGCTTCCGCTTTTGCCGTATCGGTATCGGACAGCGAATCGATATACAGCGCTTCCACTTCTTTGCGCGCCCACGGCGTACGGCGTAAAAACTTCAGACTCGATTTAATGCTCGGATCGCTTTTAAAGCAGTTAATGTTGATGCGTTTCGCCAGTTCGGCCCAGCCATATTGCGCGACCAGCGCGTTTAACAGCGCCTCCAGCGTGATGCCGTGCAGAGGATCGTTTGGATGCTGCATTGCGTCTTGTTACCTGATTTAAAAATTTTGCTCACCATACTGTCTCCCGACGCTATACGCAACCTGCCTTATCGCCCCTTATCCAGAATTCGCAAAAGCACAGAACCCTCCACGGTCATAAATTAGAAAAGAACGTTATTGGTTGAATATTTTCGCTTAAGGCAAGCTGGCCTCAACCACCCGACTGAGGAATCGATCATGCGCTGTTGTTGTCCCCGAACCCTGAACCTGAATCGACGAAAACACCTGAATACCGCCTTCGGAGAAGACAATGAACGCGACAACCTTACCGATACTGGATCTTGCCCGCTACGCGGACCCCGCTGAAAAAGCGGCGTTTCTCGCCGACCTGCGCCACGCCGCCCGCGATATCGGCTTCTTTTATCTGATCAACCACGGCGTTGATGAGTCGCTGCAGCAGGCTGTGCAGCAGCAATCCCGCGCCTTTTTTGCCCTGCCCGACGATCAAAAGCAGAGGGTGGCAATGATTCACTCTCCGCATTTTCGCGGCTACAACCGCGCCGCTTCTGAATTAACCCGCGGTCAACCCGACTGGCGCGAGCAGTTCGATATCGGCGCCGAGCGCCCGGCCCTGCAGCTTAGCGAACGCGCTCCGCGCTGGCAGCGTCTGCAGGGGCCGAATCTCTGGCCAGAGGCGTTGCCCTCGCTCAAACCCACATTACTGACCTGGCAACGGGAAATGACCCAGGTTGGGATCACCCTGCTGCGCGCCTTCGCCGAAGCGCTGCGCCTGCCGCAGGATGCCTTCGATGGCCTGTATGGTGATAAGCCCAATGAACATATCAAGCTGATCCGCTATCCCGGCCAGCAGGAGACCCAGAGCGCCCAGGGCGTTGGCGCGCATAAGGACTCCGGCTTTCTCAGCTTCCTGCTGCAGGATGAGCAGAAAGGATTGCAGGTCGAAGTCTCTCCTGACCGCTGGATTGACGCGACCCCGCTGGCGGGCAGCTTTGTGGTGAATATCGGCGAGCTGCTGGAGCTGGCGACCAACGGCTATCTGCGGGCAACGGTGCACCGGGTCGTTTCGCCGCCCGCCGACCAGCAGCGGCTGTCGATCGCTTTCTTCCTCGGTGCCCAGCTGGATGCCGTGGTCCCCGTCTACACCCTGCCCGATGAGCTGGCCCGCGAAGCCCTCGGACCGGATAGCGACCCGCAAAACCCGCTGCTGCGCGAGGTGGGCTGGAATTACCTGAAAGGGCGTCTGCGCTCGCATCCTGATGTCGCCGAGCGCTACTACCAGGATGTTTTTCGCGAACGCGCCGAGCAATTGATCGTTTAAACATAACAACAAACACAAGGAATAAGATGATGAAATATGCCGCATTTAAACTGGCAGGGGTTGCACTGTCTCTCTCTCTGGCCTGGACTTCCGCTCAGGCCGCCGCGCTGCGCGTCGCCGCCGACCCGGTGCCGCACGCCGAAATTCTTAATTATATTAAAAAAATCGATCCCAGCCTCGACCTGAAAATCGTCGAACTCACCAGCGGCGTAAACGCCAACGAGCTGTTGGCTAACGGCGACGTCGACGCCAACTACTTCCAGCACGTCCCCTATCTGAAAGATCAGGAAAAAGCGCTGGGCAAAACCTTCGCCGTCGCGGCGACCGTCCATATTGAGCCGCTGGGGATCTATTCGCGCAAGCATAAAGATTTTAAATCGCTGCCCGAGAACGCCACCGTGGCGGTACCGAATAACACCACTAACCTGAGCCGCGCGCTATTCCTGCTGCAAAATCAGGGTTTGATTAAGCTGGCGGCAAAATTCACCGACCCGGCGACCACCCTGGCAACGCCGAAAGATATCGTGGAAAACCCGAAGCACCTGAAAATCCTTGAGATTGAATCCCCGCAGATCCCGCGGTCGCTGGATGATGTTGATCTGGCGGTGATAAACGGCAACTACGCGCTGGAAGCCGGGCTGGTGCCGGCGAAAGACGCGCTGGGTCTGGAGAGCGCCACCAACAACCCGTACGCTAATATTCTGGTGACAACGCCGGCGCTGGCGAACGATCCGCGCATCAAGGCGCTGGCCAAAGACCTCACCTCGCCGCAGGTCGCTGAATTTATTCGTAAGCAGTATAACGGCTCGGTGATCCCGGTTGCCCCTCAGTCATGATTGAGATTGTCGGGCTGAGTAAAACCTATGCCGGAACAGGCCGACCGGCGCTAAACGATGTCTCTCTGCATGTGCCGGGCGGTGCCGTTTACGGCATCCTTGGCCGCAGCGGTGCGGGCAAAAGTACGCTGATACGCTGCCTGAATTTGCTGGAGCGGCCCACGGCGGGCCGCATTATTGTGAACGGGAATGATATTACCCGGATGGATAAAAGCGCGCTGCGCGAATACCGGCTGCGCACCGGCATGATCTTCCAGCACTTTAATTTACTTCACGCCCGCAGCGTCGCTGATAACGTCGCGGTGCCGCTGGAGATAGCCAAAGTGCCGAAAGCGGCCCGCCAGGCTCGCGTGGCGGAACTGCTGGAGCTGGTCGGGCTGTCGGATAAAGCCGCCGCCTTCCCGTCTCAGCTTTCCGGCGGGCAAAAGCAGCGCGTGGGGATCGCCCGCGCGCTGGCCGCACGGCCGGATGTGCTGCTGTGCGATGAGGCCACCAGCGCCCTTGACCCCGAGACCACGGCCTCGGTGCTCAACCTGCTGGCGGACATCAATCAGAAGCTGAACCTCACCATCGTGCTGATCACCCACGAGCTGGAAGTGGTGAAAACCCTCTGCGACCACGCGGCGCTGCTGGAGCACGGTGAGATTATTGAAAGCGGCAGAATTGCCGATTTGCTGGTGGCGCCATGGTCGCGGCTAAGGCAGTCGCTGCTGCACGACCCGCAGGCGGAGCGGGACTTCCTCGCTCGCCACGGTTTACACGGGAGGCCCTTATGCGGAGTAGCATGAGTTGGGAAGATCTCTGGCCGCTGTTGTTTCAGGGCACGCTGGATACCGTTTATATGGTTAGCCTGGCAGCGCTGTTTACCGTGCTGCTCGGGCTGCCAACCGGCGTGCTGCTGTTTATTTCACGGCGTCAGGGTCTGGCGCCAATGCCGAAGCTCAACGCCATCCTCGGCGCAATCATCAACTTTGGTCGTTCGCTGCCGTTTATCGTGCTGCTGATCGCGCTGATTCCGTTCACCCGGTTGATTATCGGCACCACCCTCGGCAGTACCGCCGCGGTGGTTCCGGTCACCATTGGCGCCTTTCCGTTCTTTGCGCGGCTGACTGAAAATGCGCTGGATGAAGTGGACTACGGGCGTATCGAGGCGATTTTATCGATGGGCGGCAATATCTGGCACGTCATCTTTAAATCGCTGCTGCCGGAAGCGCTGCCGACCCTGCTGGCAGGCATCACGCTGACCATCGTCATGCTGATCGGCTTCTCTTCGATGGCGGGCGTGATTGGCGGCGGCGGACTGGGCGATCTGGCTATCCGTTACGGCTATCAGCGCTTTAATAACGAGGTGATGGTCGGCACGGTGCTCATTCTGGTCGCGCTGGTACAGGGGGTGCAGATGGCCGGCGACCGTCTGGTTCGCGGCCTCGCCCACCGCCGTTAACGATGAGCGGATGGCCGCGCGCCATCCGCGATTAAAACCCGCTTTCGCTCACCAGCTTTCGTATCAGCTCCGCTGCCGGCAGCTCGCGAATCAGGCTAACGCCCTGTCCGGCCCAGTGGGCGCCGAATTGACGATTTCCCTGCGCTTTTGCCGCCGATGCCAGCGCTTTACCGGCATCATAAGCTACGGGATAAGCCGGAACGAGATGCGGATCGTTTATTTCACGCCAGCCGTTAACCAGACATCTTGCCGGACGTCCGGAGATCGCCGAGGTTAAAACCGTCAGCCCGTCAGGCGCGCCTTTGATGGCCTCACGATAGCCGGCATCCGTGGACGATTCCGGGCAGAGCAGAAACGCCGTTCCCAGCTGCGCGCCGTCTGCGCCCAGGTTCATTACGCAGTTGATTCCTGCGCCGTCCATGATGCCGCCTGCCGCAATAATCGGTAGATCAGTATGCCGTCTCATCGCCTGAATCAGGGTAAAGGTGCTCATCTGTCCGTCTGGCCCCAGGGGGTCAAAGATGCCGCGATGGCCGCCAGCCTCGTAGCCCTGGGCAACCACTATATCGACTCCCTGCGCCTCGGCCAGCAGCGCCTCTGCCACGCTGGTCGCACTCGCCAGGGTAACGATACCCTTATCCCGCAGTCGGCGAAGCGTTTCACGATCCGGCACGCCAAAATGGAAGCTCACCGCCGCCGGGGCAAGATCGAGCAGCAGCTCGGCCATTCGCGGCTGCTGATTAAAACTGAGGTAGATTTCCGCCAGCGTCTCCGGCGGATGGCTGGCGAAGCGGGCAAATTCCGGGCGCAGCCGAGCCAGCCACCCGGCTTCACGCTGCCGATCCCTTACCGCTGGTGCGTGGCAAAACAGGTTGACGTTAAACGGACGGCTGGTTAAGCGACGGGTCTGGTTAATCAGCGCCTCAGCCTGCTCTATGGTTGACGACCCCAGCCCCAGCGAGCCGAGCGCGCCGGCGCCGCTGACCGCTGCCACCAGTTCCGGCGTCGACACGCCAGCCATCGGCGCCTGAATAATGGGATAATCAATAGCAAGCTGCTGCGTCAGCCGGTTTTTCATGGTTTGCCCTGTTAAATTTGTGCATTCGGGCCATTAAAATCTCGTTTAGAGATGATAAGATCAACATTATTTTCAATTTAAGAATAAAAATATGAACCACACCACATTAGAGATTTTTAAAACGGTGGCGGAAGAGCGCAGCGTGACTCGCGCGGCAAAACTGTTGGGACGAGCGCAGTCCAATATCACCACCCGCATTCACCAGCTGGAAGAGGAGCTGGGCGTTGAGCTGTTTGCTCGCGGCAATAAAAGGATGCTTCTGTCCCCCGCCGGCGAGCATTTTTTGGGCTACGCGCTGAGAATCCTCAGCCTGGCCGAGGAGGCCAGACAGGCGCTGCACCCGGCGACGCCGGGCGGTAATCTGCGCATGGGGGCGATGGACGCCACCGCCGCAAGCCGCCTGCCGCAGCTGCTTCCCCGCTTTCATGCTCAGTGCCCGGAGGTCAAACTGACCCTTAAGACCCAGCCAACCCGGCAACTTGCTCAACAAGTCCTGGACGCCGAGCTCGATTGCGCGCTGGTGAGTCTGCCGCAGGGAGCGCCTCCGCCTGACGATCTGGAATTTGTCCCGATCTTTCAAGAACAGCTGGTGCTGGTGCTTCAGGCTCACTCGCAACCTTTTCGTTTTGCCGCCTTTGCGGAGGGTTGTACCTACCGGGCGATGGGGGAAGCGTTTCTGGCGCAATCAGAGGAGGCGGAGATCGAGATCCAGGATGTCGGCTCCTACCACGCGATGCTCGCCTGCGTTGCCTCCGGCGGCTATGCCGGCATCGTGCCGCAGAGCGTGCTTGAGACTCTGACGCTGCCCGAAGCCAGCCAGCTGCAACCGGTTGGCCAGGCGATCACCCAGCTTATCTGGCGCAAAGGCTACGCCTCCCCGGCCCTTGAGAAGATACGCCAACTCCTTGAATCAGCCTCCGACCTTTGAGGCTCGCCGCGCCCCCGCTGCCACCAGCGCAGCGGCAGCCAGCAGCGCTATAGCCGCCGCGCTGAGCGAAGGATTAAACGACCCGCTGCGGTCATACAGCGCCCCAGCAACCAGCGGGCCGACAATTTGCCCGATGCCGTAGGTTGCGGTCATAGCGGCAATCATATTGAACGAAACCAGATGATTCAGCCGCCGCCCCTGGGACAGCGCGATGGTCACGGTGCCCAAAAAGGTGCACCCCACCAGCAGCGCGCTCAATATGCAAAACGGCAACGTATGGCTCCACGCCGGAAGGATCACGCCAACGGCCTGTATCAGCAAATTAAGGGTAAACGCGCGGCGGTAGCCGAGCCTGAGGACCAGCCGATGCCAGAGAAAACAGGAGGGGACGGCGGCAAGACCGAAGATGGCCCAGATCTGCACCGGATCGATAGCGTTCAGCGAACCGCTGAGAAACAGCGGGAGATAGGTGGCGGTAATAATGTAGCCGAAGCCGGCCAGGCCATAAATCAGCAGCAGTTTCCATGCCTCGCGCACCGGCCCCTCGGCCTGCTCATGCTGTGCGGTTGCTGCGGGTTGATAAGCGATAAGGTAGTCTGCGGGGCTCAGCAATAGACGCAGCGCGAGGATAAAAAGCACGCCGGCGCTTAGCGCGCACATCAGCCAGATCTGCTGGCTGGAGAGCGCCAGCGCCTTCCCCAGGGAGATAAATTCCGCCGACAAAAATATGCCCATTCCGACGCCCGAAAAAAGCACCGGCGCACCGTTTGGGTGCTTCATATGCTGGAGCAGCCAGAGTGAGGCGGCAATCAGCGTCACCGCGCTTAATAATCCGGCAATACCGCGAACCGCGATAATCGCCAGCGGAGAAACTAAAACCGCCAGTAAAGCCAGGCACAGTAGCGTCAATAGCGCGGAAAGCAGGCTCAGCCATCTGGCGTCCGTGGGTCTGGCTTTCGCCAGCAGCAGCGCCCCCGCCAGATAACCGGCATAGTTTGCCGAAGCGGCGAGATTACCTTCGCGTAGCGTCAGTACCTGTTCATTAAGCATCAGCGGCAGGATCCCGGTATAGGCAAACCGGCCATAGCCCATACCGACGATCAGTACCACCGATCCGGCCAGCGCCAGCAGAAAGGCCTTCCACTCCGGCCTGAGTTGAAAAACGTTCACCCACTCCCCTCCATTATTATTCTCAAAAAAAGAATAAATTTTAATATTATTCTCTTTTCATTATGATTGCGGTTAACCCGACGCGCAAGCAACGCCACGCGACAGCGCGCGGCCTCCAGGAGAAGAAATTTACGGCAAAGGTCGGTGGATGCTTCGGTGAGCAACGAAATGTGGGTGCGAGAAGCTGGGCATCCCTGCCCGGCAAGATTTAGCGGTGGCTAAAAGCCAGCCTGGCAGCAAACAGCACAAAGAGGCCGCCGGTCGCGCGATCCATCCACCGAATGAACAGCGGCGTTTTTAATAGCCGAGCGGCAGAGCGGCTGGTCACAATCAGCGTTAATGACCAGATTGTGCCGATCGCCACATGAATGGCGACCAGCAGGAACGTCCAGGCGATGGGCGAGTGCCCTGCCGGAATAAACTGCGGCAGGAAAGAGACGTAAAAGATCCCCATTTTCGGATTGAGCACATTCCCCATCATCCCTTTTACAAACCAGTTACTTGCCGGGGCCGCCGCCCTGTCCTGATGAACCAAATGACGACGCGGCTTGAGAATTAACTGAATGCCCAGCCAGCATAAATAGACGGCCCCGCACCATTTGAGCAGGTCATACGCCAGTTCTGATGCAGCCAGCAGCGCCCCAAGACCGAAGGCGACCGCAGCTCCCCAGATAAAACATCCCGTATCAATACCCAACGCCGCCTGAAAGGCTTTTTTTCCGCCTTCAACGGTCGCGGTTCGTAAAATTAGCGCGGTATCCAGGCCTGGGGTAAGGGTGAGCAGCAGGGCAGCAAAAGAGTAAGCAAACAGGGAATCTGCAACGGACATTTTCTCTCTCCGAAAGCGAAGATTCTAGATAAAACATATTCCAGTGGCAAGCGAAGAATCCCCAATCCTGACGTGCAGTTTTTCAACCATGACGGTAGTCATAGATTAATTTTTGCTAATCCGCGCTTACGTTAAAAAAATGGGGTCGGCGCCTGCTCATATAGGTAATCCACCAGAGAAACCAACGCCGATTTGGAATACTCATCTTTTGCGTAAAAGTATAAACTTTTCGCCGCAGATTCTTTTCATTAATGTTAAGTTCATTTGCAGCCATTCGATAATTGCTTGTTTTACATAACATACTGAAAATTCTTCGCTCATCTTCTTTTAAATTATTAAGAAAGTAGCAAAATTCACACCTGTCTTGAGAGCGATACTCTCGATATAAATTAAGTTTCTTAATGATAGTTGCCAGAGAATCCTTAAGGCTAATATGGCGTTTGAGAAACATATTTTCCGCCGGAGGCGAGACGCCTACAACGATATATTTGCGGGTTAAATGGCAATAGCATTCTGACTGCAAATGCATCGCTGGCAGATAGATAAAAGATCTACCGCGATAATATTTATCAAGTTCTCGTTCCAAAGCTTTAAGGCCGTTCAGCGCCAGCGGACTCACTTCCCTTTCTTGCTGCATAATACTTTCCTGAAAAATGCTTTTATTTATACTGAACGGTATACAGAAGTTTACTGTTCGCCTGCCCGGCACTAACATTGCTATCAGTCTGGATATAACGAGCATAGAGCGGAATGTTAATCGTATTGGCTCCGGCTTTATTTTCCCCAGTCCATGCCAGAGAGGACCATGCCTGTTCCGACCGGGTACGGGATATCTGTACGCCAAGACCGGTGGCGCCACCGCTGTCCAGCGCCATGATGCCTCGCGAGCTGTCAACAAAACCATTAACGGACTCCAGAGATACGGAATAATAATTATCAGGTCTGGTGGTCGTAGTGATATTGCCCGTTATATAAGAATCCGCAACATTGTTGTAAGCATTGCGAAAAGTCGCATCACAGGTCAGTACAATACTGGCATCCACCCACGGCGTCGTTGAGTTACCGGTGAAATCGCCGGTGGTATATTCTCCCAACCAGATATCTTTATCCTGAGCACTACAGCTGGGTACAACATAACTTATAGTGCCTCTGAAAGCCATTTTAGTAATTTGCACCGCGCTGCTGTTGAATACACCGCTGCTGGATTCTGTTGCGTAGAAACTCACCACCGGCAGCGTCGAGGCATCTAAGACGCCGCTAATCGTAGAGTTATTTAACTTAATTAGGTTCATGTTAACTTCAGGCACCAGGACAATATCTGCGCCAGTTGAGCCTACCTCCATGCCGCTTGAATTACTACGAGTATAATATACCCCCAGGCCGTTAATATTAGTTTTATACACCGGCGAACCATTAACAAATACGCCGGTAGTACCGGAGGTATTTTCTATTTTATGGACCCAGTAAATCGTGCCCGTAGCGCAACGTACCGCTGCGGCATCAAAATATTTCCGCACACTCAATAAAACATTATTGTTATGTACATTAGGAGAGATCCGATTAATTGGCAACGAATACGTTTGCAGCGCAGCAGGTGCTGGCGTACTGGTTATAGTGCAGGCCGCTTGAGCATTGGGGGTGACAAAAAATAAGACGACCAGCCCCGAGAACACCCCAGCCGGGAGGCTATTTTTTTTGATAATTTTGCACATAATCACTTATTCCCTTTAGGCTATTCACAACGTAGAGAGAGCTGTTCCAGTGTCTCCGCTTGTCCGTTGCTCAGAACATAAGCCAGGCGGCAAGATTGTTCGCCAGCACGAACCGTTAACACCCCGCGGACCTGCTCGACCCGCGCGTAGATTTGCCCGCCCTGGCCTACATAACCCACCGTACGTCCCGAAGCGTCATGAACTTCCGTTCCGAAAGGCAGTGGATGGGCGGCACCTGTCACGGTAATTAATAGCGGATATCCCTGACGGGCCTGATAGCTGATCTTCACTACCGCGCCATCACGCGGGGCAACTCTTTGCGATGTGTTATCCAGCTCTACGCCCCGAGTTGTTCCTTTCGGGTCAAGATGGATATCGTTCAGCTGATACGGACTGAGATACGGCACCGCTGCATAGCCCCATTTGTCAACCTGGATACCGCTATAGCCATTGACGCCAGCGCCCTCAGCGCCTTTAGCCTCTACCAGTGCGAAAGTGTCTCCCTGAAAGGGGCTCAGCGTCAGACCGCCGCTGTGGCCTATCACGGTCCCGCTTACGCCGCCCGAAACGCTGCGGTAGTGTCGACCGCTGCCGAACGCCGCATTCAGCGAAGCGAAATTCGCCAGGTACTGCGCGCTCGCCGCCGCGCTGCTGCCGTTACCCTGACTGCTCGTCGTGCCAGACAGGCCGTAGCTGAAGCGGCTATCTTCGCCAAAAGAGCCATTTATACCGGTTCGCAGACTCTGCTCACCGTGACGAGTATGGTCATAGCTAAGGCGCCCCGTTACGGCCTGTCGGCTACTGCCTGGCGTGAAACTGAGATTCACGGAAAGCGTGTCCTGGGAACGTCCGTAGGCGCTCCAGCTGCGTCCGGCGTTAACCCCGTAGCTGAATCGGCCATAATTGTTGCTGTAGCCAAACTGATACT
This sequence comes from Klebsiella sp. HN106, assembly GCF_051209435.1. NCBI lineage: Bacteria > Pseudomonadati > Pseudomonadota > Gammaproteobacteria > Enterobacterales > Enterobacteriaceae > Klebsiella > Klebsiella sp. HN106. The sequence continues at coordinate 479,041 of NZ_JBLURD010000001.1, forward strand.
GCTTGTCTACACCTTTGGCGTTCCAGTAGTTCTGCACCGATGAACTCAGGTAAAACTGCCCCCACCCACCCGGCAATCCCTGGCTTGCCGTAAGCGTATAGCGGCTTTTATTACGCCGTATACTATCGGCATGGTTCCCCAGGGTAATCGCTTCACGCGTCTGCATGGCGGTCAAATAGTCCATATATCCGCTGGTCGAAAACCGGTAGGCGGCCAGGGAAAAATGACTGGCCGTTTCGGTGATATTTTTGCTATAGCTGAGCCGGTAGCTCTCGCCACTGCGTATTTCGTCATCCTGGCCCCGCTTACCCAATTCCGTACGAGCGAGGGTGGCATCTGCGCTCACTGCACCTATGGGGGTCGCAATGCCGATACCGCCCTGACCCGCCCGGTAACGCTCGCTGGCCTGCATTCCGCCGTAAACCGTTAGCCAGTTGGTCACGCCCTGCTGCCAGGTCATCTGCCAGAGTGAAGGGTCGGCGGGCAACGAACGATAGTTCAGTTCACCTATTGAGAGTTCATAACGGGACTGGCCCGGACGTAATAGCTGCGTAACGGAAGCGAATGGCACCTGAAAATGCTGTTTGCTGCCGTCAGCTTCGTAAACGGTGACGTCAAGATCCCCGCCATAGCCGGTAGGATAAAGATCATCAATGACAAACGCCCCCGGACTGACGGTTGTTTCATAAATCAGGTTACCGCTTTGGCGGACAGCAATCCGAGCGCTCGTACGGGCAATGCCGCGAATTTCCGGCGCGTAGCCGCGACGGGAGAGCGGCTCCATGCGCTCATCGCTCTCCAGCTTTAGTCCGCTTAGAGGCAGCGTGTCAAAAAGCTGCCCCGAGGTGTTGATCTGGCCGACAGAAATCCGGCCCTTTAAAGCAGGGAGATCCCGCTGAATATAGGTATTCTGTGTTTGATAATGGCCGCCAGCGTGATTATCCCGGCTCCAGTTGCCGTTATGGCGCAGGTACCAGCTACCAATGTTGATGCCGCCGTTGAGACTGGCATAAAGGCTGTCATGGTTATAGCCGTTGTTCTCACTGCTATATGCGCTAAGGTTGTAGCCCAATAGCGCGGCGGGAATACCGCTATCCCACAATGCGGGCGGTACCGCGTCGCGCGCGCTGCGCTGTTCCCAGACCTGCGGCACCTGAATATTGAGCGTTTGCGCATTACTGTCAGTCATTACCGTCGCCCCAGGAATCAGCGCCGTCAGGTCTGTACAGACATCAGCAGCGCTGGCCCAGGCGCTATCGGGCAGCATCTCGTGGCGAAGCGGAAGCTGCGTAATCAGCTCAGGCGTCAGGCAGGGCGTGGTACCATGTCCTTCTGCGACGTAACGGACATCCTGATTCACTATCGGCTTTTCGTTAAACCATATCCGCAGCCGATGCGTTCCCTCAGACAGGCTCGCGCCATGGCTAAAACGCGATAAATCCGGTGCTGGACCGGTGCCCAGTCTCAGGAATGAAGGATCAAAATGAATCTCAGCGTTTTCTTTAGCCCTGACGTTTAGCGCAAGGGCAGATAATACGGAAACGGACAGCAGCGCCGCTTTACCGGGGAGTGCGATTCCCTGCATGATGACTTCTCCAGGACAGACAGATAGCGAGTGGACTACTTAACGGTAAAATTCTGCGAACGAATGGCGCCGTAATCATCAATCCATTCAGCCTGTACCTGGCTTCCTCGTGAGGCCTTCACGTGGGGAAAAACACGATCGCTGAACGGGTCCACCATATCCACATCCGCAGTTTTTCCTGCCACGGTGAGGGTGGTGAGGGAAATAAAATAGGGCGTTGGATTGATGGCTTTCAGCCCCTGTTCCGTGGCGGCCCAGCTCAGCGCCTGAGGCGCTCTCGCTGCGCCCTCTTTCAGCGAAGCGGGACGCCAGAAGAATTTAATTCGTGAACGCACCGCCAGCTGCAGATAGTTTTCATTTTTGATCTCGCTACCGGGGCGCCCGGGGATTTCCAGCACGTTGAGCCAGTACAGGGATTCACGATCCTGCGGCAGCGCTGAGGTTGTCAGGCTGCTAATGCGCAAGGCCTGGGCCTTGCCAGAGTCAAGACGATTGATCGGCGGCGTCAGAATAAAGGGGGTGGTGATAGTATCAGGTGTAGCCTCACTATCGCCGGTATCCAGCCAGCTTTGCACCAATACCGGACGCTGCCCATTATTACTAACCTGAACGGTAATTTCTTTTTCATCGCCGGGATAGATAACCCGTGTACCATTAATTACCACGCCAGCCTGAACCGGAAAAGTACACAGCGCACTCATCAGACAACTCAGCGCAGCAGGCAAGAAAATAGTTTTCCTTACATCCATGTGATGTCTCCAGAAATTAATTGGGAAGAGAAAGTGTTCTCTCCCCGCAGAAGCATTACTTATAGATGAGGCTATAGGTCACCTGGGAAGCGACAGTACCGGCTACGACGGCGCCTTCAGCGTAATACTCAACATAGTACGGAAGTGAAGCAGTACCGGAAGATATATCAACATAACCAATAGCTGCGGAATCAAATTGTGCAGCATCGCCAACATTAATAACGCTATTGTTCTGACCATCGCGTAATTGTAGAGAAACATTCTCTGCACCGGACGTCTCTGTATTTATCAGACGTCCGGTCGCGTTATTTACTGTATTACCACCTTCAAAGAAGGCTTTCGCCTGAGTTAATGCACCGGTACAACCGCTCAATTCAAGACTGAAACGAGTTTTACCATTTGTTTTAGTCGCGCCATCAAGTGTATTCGCGCTGACGGTTGGCAGCACTACGGCCGCGTTTGCGCCTGCACCACCGATGTTGACATCACAGGTGGCACCGGTAATCAGGCCGCTGAAACTCACGGTACCGGTCTCAGCCGCCATAACGCTGCCAGACATTAATGCAGAAGAAATTGCAGCGGAAAGAATTACGCGTTTAATGTTCATAAATAAACTCCATTTATTAATAATGTGGGGTATTAATAGGGCAGCAAGCCCACACAACACTTTCAGGACATCTCCCGAGGAAATATAAAATATTTATATATCTCACCATGACCGACGGGGTAAATGTACGGTGTTAACTTACACGCCATACAAATTTCAAAAAAAGTTTAATTTCATCTTCTAATGAAATATCGCGGTAAATAATTTTTTTAGCGCAAATGAGATTAACTAATTATTTGTACTGCCGGTGAAATACGTGCAAAACGATACCTACATCGAAACCAACGATCAATACAAAATATTTAATTGCTATCGCTTATCAATAAATATTAAATCGATCGCTGAAACCGATCCATTCAGCAACAGCAGCGATATATCCATATGATTTACATGGATATGCTTTTTTTATTTTTTTCAAAAGCGCCCTTGCTTATCTTTCGAAATATCGCGTCGCATGAGAAAAATCCTAGAAAACGCCAGACCCTCGTTTAAGATGTGTTTAAGTTAAGGACAAAAAATGCCGCAATTATTTAATTAGCCACAATAATAATTAGCACACTTTTTATATTGGCTATCCTAATTGGCACCATAAGAGCCATCAAATGGCTGGCCGTCTGAGGGATGACGTTTATGCAAAAGAAAGCTCTCCACGACAAACGATCGGCGTAAAAACGGATACAGTCACCCGACCACCTTTTATTAATACAGGTTCTTATGACTTTTAACGCTATGCGCATCGCCCGGCCGGTCACCGACCTTTCTTTGAGCAGCAGCATGTACTGCACGGGCCTTGGGCTGGAGCAGATCGCGCAGTTTGCCGATCACGCTGGCTTCAGCGGTGTCATGATCGGACGCGGCGATCTCGGCTGGCATCTTGAGTTCACCCTCTGCCACCATCACCCGGTGAAGCCCTCCCCGAGCGAGGAAGATTTGCTGGTGCTCTATTATCCACACACCGCCGAATGGCAGGAACGGTGCGAGAGAATGCTGACCGCCGGCTTTACACCGGTCAGCGCGTTTAATCCGTACTGGAATGTGCACGGCAAAACCTTTGTCGACCGCGACGGTTACCGGGTGGTGCTGCAAAACAGAAGCTGGCGGTAGCCGCTACTCCATCAGCCGGACGTCAGGATGGCGCGGGCTTGCGGCTTCATGAAAAATATCGCCCAGCCAGCCGGGAATTTCCGCTTCCGTGAGGTTATCCGGGATGATGACCCCATGCAGCGGCGAATATTTCCGTTCGTTGAGATCGACTTGGAAGAGCAACCATCGCCCGTCCCGACGCTGGACGCCAATGTGGCGTCCGAATACGTCATAAATCAACATTCCATCACCCTGCTGGTCGCCGAAGTTGATGGGCGGCTAATACATTCCATTTGGCTTTCATGCTTTGCCCTCGCGCAGCCACGGGGTTACGGTAATCCCTGCCAGCAGCCCTTCCGGGCTCAGCAACCGCGTGACGGTCTGTCCCCAGGGCTCCACGCGATTATCCACCAGCAGACGATAGCCTCTGGCCTTCAGCGCGTCGGTGGCGGTATCGATATCGCGCACTTCAAACTCCACCCACGCCTGCGGCACCGGCAGATAGTCCGGCCAGAGATCCGAGTCAAAACAGGAGCGCGCCGCCTGAGCCAGCGGCCACAGCGCAAAATGTTTTACCCCATCGAGGGCATGCTGTTCGGTCAGCAAATACTCTTCATTGCCGGGCATCGGTTTGAGCGGCAGGCCCAGCGCCGCCACATAAAATTCCCTGCTGGCTGGCGTTGATTGGGTGATCGGTCCAAAGCCCGCGACAAAAAGAACATCCATACCGTCTAAATCGTATTCCATACCCTCTCCTGTCAATATCCATGATGCGTTAACAAATTTTATACTCTGCTGCGCACGACTTGCCCAGATTGCTCTTCTCTCATTACTATTTTTAGTGAGTTTGCCTGAATCATTGAAAAAGCGCATGGTCTGCTCGTCGCGCCCGACGACGCTGCGCTATGCTTAGTCTCCCTTTGGTTTCCAGTACTTAGCGTTATGGCCACATCCGTCAGCACCACCCAGCTTAATCTGCGTATTATTTCTATCGTTGTCTTTACCTGTATCTGCTATCTCTCCATCGGTTTGCCGCTCGCCGTGCTGCCCGGCTATATCCATTATCAGCTTGGCTATAGCACCTTTATCGCCGGCGTGGTTATCAGCCTCCAGTACATTTCAACCTTGCTCAGCCGCCCGCATGCGGGCCGCTATACCGATATCTGGGGGCCGAAAAAAGTCGTCAGCCTGGGGATTATTTGCTGTCTGCTCAGCGGGCTCTTCACCCTGCTCGCGGTCTTGCTGCAATCTGCGCCGCCGCTGGCGGTTGCCGCGCTGTTGGTGGGGCGAATTTTCCTCGGCGTCGGGGAAAGCTTCACTGCCACCGGCGCGACCCTGTGGGGGATCAAAACCGTGGGCGCGATCCACACGTCGCGCGTGATCTCCTGGAACGGCGTGGCAACCTACGTGGCGATGGCGGTTGGCGCCCCGCTGGGCGTCATGCTCAACGGCTATTTTGGCATCAGCGGATTTGCCGCCGTTGTGGTGCTGGCTGCGGCGGTTGGCCTGCTCTATGCCCGTACGCGCCAGGACGTCAGCGTGTCGGCGGGAATCCGGGCGCCGTTTCACGTGGTGGTACGCAAAATCTGGCCCTATGGGATGGGGCTGGCGCTGGGTACCGTCGGTTTTGGGGTTATCGCGACCTTTATTACCCTCTACTTTTCGGCTCATGGCTGGCAAGGCGCGGCGTTTACCCTGTCGCTATTCAGCATCGGTTTTATCTGCATTCGCCTGATTTTAGGTAACACCATTACCCGCTACGGCGGCGTGCCGGTATCGTTAATCTGTTTTGCGATCGAATGTCTCGGCCTGCTGATCATCTGGTATGCCTCCTCGGCATGGATAGCGGGTATTGGCGCCTTTCTCACCGGCTCGGGCTTTTCGCTGATCTTCCCGGCGCTTGGCGTGGAAGCGGTAAAACAGGTTGAAGAGCAGAATCAGGGCACCGCGCTGGGCACCTATTCGGCTTTTCTCGATCTGGCGCTAGGATTAACCGGGCCGCTAGCCGGCTGGGTGGCAGGCTACTACGAGCTGGAGACTATTTATTTGTTGGCCGCAGCGGTGGTCGCGCTGGCATTTATCCTGGTTTTGCGCATTTACCTGCAACAACGCGCTGCTCTGCCGCGAACCTGAGGAATACTCTTCGCGCGACCCCTGACGCAAATATGGGTAAAAAAATAATCAATATTTGACTGCAATTCGGCTTCCGTGCCACCATCGCCCCGGCGCCCGGCAAGCGGCGCGATGGTGGCACGGGTGAATATCAGAGACCGCATGTTTAAGGTCCATGCCCGGCCGCAACCTGATTCTGGCGGGAATAAAAGACATGCACCAAAGTTTTAATCAGCGCGTTCATTTCTATTACTGCATTCTGGTGGCGCTGAAAATACACGCAAAATCGAAGAAATCGGGCGGTATCCGCGGGAAAAATAATTTCCTGCTCAAGTGGCTACGCAAAGCGCAGGACAACAATATCTTCCACCCGGATATTACCAGTGAGATCGAATGGCTGCGGGGCAAAATCATTCAGGCCGGCTACGATACCGACCTCGAGCCGATGCTGGACTTTGTCTACGCCACCGCCAAACGCGCGTCCGATCTCAAAAACGCCGACTGATTCACGCCCGAGCCGCCTGGCCCGGGCGTTGCACTTCAGGGTTTGTTGTGGTGCGTCAGAAGATAGACCGCCGGGATCACCAGCATCGACAGCAGCGGCGCGGTGATCATCCCGCCGATCATCGGCGCGGCAATACGCTGCATCACTTCTGAACCTGTACCGCCACCCCACATAATCGGCAGCAGCCCGGCCATAATCGTCGCGACGGTCATTACTTTCGGGCGCACGCGCAGCACGGCTCCTTCATGTATCGCTTCGTTGAGCGTCCGGTCATTAAGCTCACCGCGCCGCTTCGCGAGCGCCTGGTTTAAATAGAGCACCATAATTACCCCGAACTCCGCGGCCACGCCGGCAAGCGCAATAAAGCCAACGGCGGCGGCCACCGACAGGTTATAGCCCAGCAGCCAGAGCAACCAGACGCCGCCGATCAGCGAAAACGGCAACGTGCCCATAATCAACAGCGCATCTTTAACGCGACCGAAGGTGACGTAAAGCAGGATAAAGATAATCATCAGAGTAAACGGCAGCACGATTTTGAGCTTCGCGGTAGCGCGTTCCAGATACTCGTACTGCCCGGACCACGTCAGCGAGATGCCATCCGGCAGCCTGACCTGTTTGCTGACCTCGCGCTGCATTTCATCAACCGCGGATTTCAGATCGCGCCCGCGAATATCGACGTAGATCCAGTCCGACAGACGGGCGTTTTCGCTTTTTAGCATCGGCGGGCCATCGGTGATAGCAATATCCGCCAGCTCGGCGAGCGTCACCTGCGCCCCGCTGCTGGTTACCACCGGCAGATCGCGCAGCTTCTGCAGCGAGTCGCGCATTTCGCGCGGATAGCGCACGTTTATCGGATAGCGTTCACGCCCCTCGATAGTCTCGCCAATGTTATCGCCGCCCACCACGCTGGCGACGACCGATTGCAGCTCCTTCACCGACACGCCGTAGCGGGCGGCTTTCAGACGATCGATAGCGATATCGATATAGCGACCGCCGTCAAGGCGCTCCGCCAGCGCCGAGGTCACACCCTGGACATGACGCACGATGCGCTCAATCTCCTCAGCGCTTTTTTCGATCTCCGCCAGATTGTTGCCGTTCACTTTGATGCCGACCGGGCTTTTAATGCCGGTCGCCAGCATATCCAGGCGATTGCGAATCGGCGGTACCCAGACGTTGGCGATGCCCGGCACTTTTACCGCACTGTCCAGTTCGCCGATCAGCTTATCCATGGTCATACCGGGCCGCCATTCGCTTTTCGGCTTGAACTGAATGGTGGTTTCCAGCATGGTCAGCGGCGCCGGATCGGTGGCGCTCTCCGCCCGACCGGCCTTGCCGAACACGCTTTGTACTTCAGGAATCGTCTTGATCAGACGGTCGGTCTGCTGCAGCAGGCGGGCGGCTTCGCGGCTGGAGATCCCCGGCAGCGTGGATGGCATATACAGCAGGTCGCCCTCGTCGATTTGCGGCAGGAATTCGCTGCCGAGCTGCGCCAGCGGCCATAGCGTGGCGACCAGCAGCAGGCCCGCCGCCGCCAGCGTTGCCTTCGGCCACTGCAAGACCTTATCCAGCAGCGGCTCATAGGCGCGTATCAGCCAGCGGTTGAGCGGATTAGCGGCCTCATCAGGGATTTTGCCGCGAATAAAGTAGCCCATCAGCACCGGAACCAGGGTGATCCCAAGCCCGGCGGCCACCGCCATCGACCAGGTTTTGGTGAAAGCCAACGGCGAGAACATCTTGCCCTCCTGCGCCTCGAGGGTGAATACCGGAATAAACGACAGGGTAATGATCAGCAGGCTGCAAAACAGCGCGGGCCCCACCTCCGATGCCGCATGTAGGGCAATTTGCCAGTAGTCGGCGGAAGACGGCTGGCGCTCAGGATGCTCATACCGCCACTGCTCCAGCACCTTATGCATATTTTCAATCATTACGATTGCCGCATCGACCATGGCTCCGATGGCGATCGCAATTCCGCCAAGCGACATCATATTGGCGCTGACGCCCTGATAGTGCATCACGATAAATGCGCCGAGGATCCCCAGCGGCAGCGTGATCATCGCCACCAGCGCGCTGCGGAAATGGAACAGAAACAGCGAGCAGACCACCGCCACAACGATAAACTCTTCGATAAGCTTGTGGGTCAGGGTTTCGACTGAATTTTTAATCAGCTGCGAACGGTCATAAACCGGCACTATTTCTACCCCTGCGGGCAGGCTTTTTTGCACCTCAGCCAGTTTCGCCTTCACCGCATTAATGGTGGTCAGGGCATTTTTGCCCGAACGCATAATGATGATTCCCCCGGCCACTTCGCCTTCACCGTTGAGCTCGGCGACGCCGCGCCGGATCGCCGGCCCCCGGCGCACGCTGGCAACGTCGGACAGCAGCACCGGCACACCGTCACGCGCAGCGATAACGACCTGCTTAAAGTCGTCGATGGACTTCAGATAGCCGGTGGTGCGCACCATATATTCAGCTTCACCCAGTTCCAGTACCGAGCCGCCGCCCTCCTGGTTGGCGCTCTGAATCGCGCTGATAACCTGTTCGTGGGTAACGTTCAGGGCCCGCAGGCGGTCAGGATTAAGGATCACCTGATACTCTTTGACCATTCCGCCGACGCTGGCGACCTCCGATACGTCCGGCACGGTTTTCAGTTCATATTTCAGGATCCAGTCCTGAATCGCTCGCAAATCCCCGAGGCTATGCTGACCGCTTTTATCGGTAAGCACATATTCAAACACCCAGCCAACGCCGGTAGCATCCGGCCCCAGCGAAGCTTTCGCTTCCGGCGGCAGGCTGCTCTGGATCTGGCTCAGGTACTCCAGCACGCGGGAGCGCGCCCAGTACGGATCGGTGCCATCATCAAACAGTACGTAAACGTAAGCATCGCCGAACATGGAAAAACCGCGCACGGTTTTCGCCCCCGGCACCGACAGCATGGTGGTGGTCAGCGAATAGGTCACCTGATCTTCGACAATTTGCGGCGCTTTTCCCGGATAGCTTACGCGAATAATCACCTGGGTATCGGAGAGATCCGGTAGCGCATCCAGCGGCGCCTGCTGTATCGACCAGACGCCCCAGGCGGCCATAATCAGCGACGCCAGCAGTACCAGCAGACGGTTGCGTAACGACCAGCGGATAACGGCGGCAATCATGGCTGCTCCTTAGCGCCGTTCATCGGCATCATCGAGGTGACTCGCGCTCCATCGTCGGTCAGGACGAAGCTAAACATAACCGACTCGCCGGGGCGCATCTGTCCCTGCTGCTGCGGCGTAATGGCAAAATCCATGATCATCCCCGGCCACTTCAGCGCCGGCACCGGCTGGTGAGCGATGGTCACCGCCCCATCGGTTACAGCTTTGATGACCCCCTGCGTGGTATAGCTTTTTTCCTGCGGATCCTCCCCGGCCATTTGCGGCAGCGCGCTGCGCAGGCTCGCTTCGGAGTCAATCAGGAACTGTCCGGAGGTGACCACCTTCTGGCCCTCTTTGAGGCCGGATTTTATCTCGACCAGACCATTTTGCGTGCGCCCGACGATCGCTTCGACCGGACGGAAATGCCCCTCGCCATCGGCAATTAACACCCGATTGCTGCTACCCGTGGCAATCAATGCCTCTTCAGGGATGGTCAGAACGGCGCGCGCCTGATGCGCCTCGGCCAGCTGAACGTTCAGGTACATACCGGGTTTGAGCTGATGCTGCGGATTGTTCAAAACTACCCGGGCCTTTAACGTGCGGGTGGTCGCTTCCAGATCGGGAAGTAGCTCGCGCACGGAGCCCTGAAAAACGCTCCCGGGCCAACTGCCGGTGGTCGCCGTCACCCGGCTACCCACGCGCAGCAGGCTGGCCTGGCTTTGCGGATAATCAATCACGACCCATACCGGGTCGAGACGGGCCAGCTCGAACAGCGGCTGGGCTGGGGTGACCTGCGCGCCGGTGCGCACATCCAGCTTGCTGACATAACCATCGTGCGGCGCGCGTACCGTCATCCGGGTTTGCGGTTTCCCGCTGCGCTCAACGCTGCGGATAATCGCTTCCGGCATAAACTGCAGCTGCAGACGATCGCGAGCGGCGGCGGTCAGCCCGCTGTCGCCCAGCCGCCTCACCGCCAGATACTCCTGCTGCGCCGCCGCCCACTGCGGGATCCACAGTTCGGCCAGCGCCTCGTTCTTTTTCACAAACTGCTGAGAGGCGTTAACGTAGAGTTTCTCAATCAAGCCGTTGGCCAGCGCCGGCACCGTCTCGACGCCGCGTTCGTCCACGGCGACGGTAGCAAAAGCGTTAAGCTCCGGCGCCAGTGGCTGACGGGAAACGCTCGCCGTGCGTACGCCAAGATTTTGCTGCTGGCGGGTGCTAATCTTCACCCCTCCCGCATCATCGTCAGCCTCTTCATCGGCATAACGCGGAACCAGGTCCATATCCATAAACGGCGATTTGCCCGGTTTATCAAAACGGGTACCGGGGGTCATCGGGTCGTACCAGTAGAGCACTTTGCGTCCCGCAGCCGTTTCGGTTCCGCCCGGAGTGACAGTCGAGGCGTTCCGCGATCCCAGCCAGTATCCGCCCGCGGCGGCAAGAGCGACGGCCAGCGCCACAAGGGTAATAGCAGTTTTCAGCTTCATTATTTAACATCCTGTGGAATAAGGTAGCGAACGGCGGCCCACGCGTCAGCGAGCGCTTTCTCGGCGTTGTTGCTGGCGATTTCCCCGTTCAGCAGGTCGCGACGGGCGGCGAGCAGTTCAGGCAGCGCGGAGCTGCCGCCCCGATACTGGGCATTGACGAGACTCACCTTCTTGCGCAGCAGCGGCAGGACCTCGCTTTGCTGGCGATCGTAAATGGCTTTCGCGGCGTTATACTGCGCGATCAGCTGATACTGCTGCGCCTGATGCTCGCGCATCAATAAGGTCAACCGATCGTTGGCTTCATAGGTTCGGGAGACATCCGCAGCGTGGTCTTTATCCTGACGTTTACCCTGAAAAACCGGCAAATCGACGGTAAACATAACGCCGACCATGTCGTCATAGTCATCTCCGCGTCTGGCGTAATAGACCTCAACGCCCACGTCGGGGATCGCCGCCACTTCTGACTGCCCGGATTTTGCTTTAGCCAGGTCAGCCTCACGCGCGGCCTGAATCACTTCTGGATGAAGTTTTATCCCCTCAATTAAGGTCGCTTCATCGGCAGGCAGGCGCTCAATGCGCGGCAGCGGGCCGGAAATAACGCGGATATCCTTACCGGTTAGCTGCATCAGACGCGCCTGAGCGATCTGCACATCGCGCCGGGCGTTATCTTGCTCATTTTTCATAGCATTGAGCGCCAGTTCGACGTCGAGCACGCTGCCGGGGGTAGCGCTGGCGCTGCTGACGGCCGCCTTATGGACGCCAATTTGCCGGGAGGTTTCGCTAATCAGCGCCTGTACCGAGCGCAGCGACTTCTGCGCTACCGCCAGCGCCAGCCACGCCTGAGCGGTTTCCCGCTGTAGCCTGGCGCGGATAACATCGGCATTGGCGGCGGTTCGCCGCGCGTCGGCGGTTATCGAGTCGGCTTTGCGCTCGCGCTTGGTGCTGCTAACGTAGTCCTGCATTACGCCAATCCGCTGCATGGTCATGCCCTCGCGGGTCAGGCGGCTGGCGTTACTTCCCCCCAACGGGACGTTTTCAAGACCAAACTTAAGCTTCGGATCGGGAAGCTCCATGGCGGAATCCGCCATATTCTTCAAAGCGTTAACCTGATGATCGTTGGCGGAGAGCTCGGCAGAGTAGCTTTCCGCCGCTGACAGGGCCTCAGAGAGCGTCGTCGCCCAGCCGCTGGTGGACGTCAGCGACAGCAAGAGCGGCAGCCCGCAGGCCGCCTTAGTTAAGATGTGCATAATGACTCCGGAATTATTGCGCGGTAATCGAAACGAGCGCGTAGCCGGAGTCGGTCTGGCGGAAGGTGAAATCGACCTGCTGTCCCACCGGCAGCTTTTTATCTTGATGTCCATCGAGCGCAAAGCTCATCGTCATCGCCGGCCAGTTCAGCCCGGGAACCGGAGAATGGGCAATCACCACTGCATCGTCGCGCCAGGCTTTAATCACCCCGCTTGCCGAATAAAGCGCGGCGGTATTCTCGGGCTTATTCATCCCCGGCATTTCCGCCATCGCGGACATATTATGCTGATGCATCGCGCCATCTTCCGCGCTGGCGGAATATGCGGTGAAAGAAAAGGTCAGAACGCTGGTAAAAAGCAGAAAAATAGAGGTCGAACGCATAATTAATACTCCGAAAAAAACATAAAGTCGCCCGCAGAACGGGCAGTTCTGATGGATGTTTTTTAACGGAGCGTTATTCTCTGAAACGGCAGAAACGTATTTCAGCCGGCGGACCGGTGACGGGCGGCGTGTGCCAGTCCATACGTTCAGCGCAAATCTCCTGCTGCGGCGAAACCACCAGCAGGGTGGTTTCGGCGGGCAATGCATTCAGCTGTAGAGAGGTGGAGGTATTAGGTTGCGCAGTGTCGGGGTCGCAGTGTTTCTCACAGATGACTTTCTGCCCGACGTTATCCATGCCGGACATGGTCATCATGCCATCAACGATGTGATGAATTTGCACCTGCGGCGTGACCGGCTGCTGCTGGCCGCCGTGGTGCGCCGCGACGGCAAGCTGTAGATTAAGTAGCAACCAACAGGCAATAACAAGCCCGGCGCGGATGCGAAGCCGGCGTCGGGTGGCTTGTTTGAATAATGCCTGTAGTGACTGAATCATAGTAATATTCGCAATAGGACGACCGCTGAATTAAAGCACACCCGCCCAAAGAATTAAACGCTATTACATAATTAAAACCGCGAGTTAAATAGAATGAAGTTTCTCGATAAATATTTACACGTCATCGCAAAATTAACGTTTGACCTTCCCCCAGGGGGAAGGTGTATAGCGCGGCGTCGATGTATTTAATAAATAGCCAAAGTGTTATTTATATGTAATCAGCAGCCGTACACGTCATCCCTGATCCAGTACTAACGTATCGCCGGTCGCCGGGGCACTATCCGCCGATAACCACCAGCGTCCCCACGAACCGGTACAATGGCAGGCCATCACTTTCTCCACCTTCTGCTGGTGCAAAAATTGCTTTATCTGGCGTATTCTCCACGGCGGCGCGCGGCGCAGATGAAGTCCGCCGATGATGGCGTATATCTGCTGGACGCCGGTAACCTTCTGACAGTGGCGAAGGGTATTGATCAAGCCGCGATGTCCGCAGCCGCAAATAATGATTAAGCCTCGCGTCGAGCGGTAAATCAGTACGCCCTCATCGGCAATATAATCCTCCGCTGGGGATAGCCCCGCCAGCACGCCATAAGCTCGCGGCCTGGCAACCGCGATCTCACCTGACCACATCAGCCGCTCGCTGATAGCCAACGGCTGGCGACTGTATTCCATGCGGTGGCGGGAATAGTCGATCTCTCGCGACAGCTTTTTGACCTTTACGCGATGCCCGCCGATCGATAACGCCGAATAGCGCGTTTGCCCGACCTGCGGATGGCAAATAATACGGCTATTGTCCGGCAGCCACGGCACGCCGCCGCAGTGGTCATAATGACCGTGAGAAAGTACCGTGGCGGTCAGGTTAGATAAAGAAACCCCCATGCGCTGCGCATTATGCAAAAAGCTGCCGTCAGGGCCGGTATCAAACAGAACCCGGCAGGTTTCATCCTCAACAACAAGGCTTAGCCCAGGTTTCACCTGCAACAGTTTATCCTTGTCCTTACCAAGCCGGTTCTCAAGTAACATCTTAATGATTAAAGCCATTTCATACCCATTGACCAGAGAATTGCGCGCATACTCTAGCCTGTTGTCTACAGGAGTACCGTGACCCGCCCGGCACATGTAGAAGTGACAACGTCACAATATGACTCAGCCGAACTTGCTGCTTTGCCAGATGCACATTGCCGTCTATGCTGTTGGACGAGTTTCTCGCAACCGGAGCGTACTATGGCAGACTGGAATCCCTCACTCTATTTGCAATTTGGCGCTGAGCGAACGCGGCCTGCCGCCGAGCTTCTTGCGCGCATTGCCCATCATCCCGTGACGCTGGCCGTTGATTTAGGCTGCGGGCCAGGCAACAGCACCGCTCTGCTGCAAGATGCCTGGCCGGACGCGACGATTATCGGCATTGATAATTCCCCGGCAATGCTGGAAGAGGCCTCACAAAGGTTGCCGAACTGTGGGTTCGTTGATGCGGATATTGCCGCTTATCGCCCGGAGCGTCCGGCGGATCTGATATACGCCAATGCTTCGCTGCAATGGCTCCCGGATCATCAGCGGCTGTTCCCTTTTCTGGTGAGCAATCTTGCAGAAAACGGCGTACTGGCGGTGCAGATGCCCGTTAACTGGCAGGAGCCGTCCCATACCCTGATGCGTCAGGTTGCAGAAGAGCTTGGGCACCCGGCCAGCGGACGGCATCCGCTGCCAGAGGTACAGGAGTATTATGATATGCTCACTGCCTGCGGCTGCGAGGTGGATATCTGGCGCACCACCTACTATCACCCGCTGGCATCGCATCAGGCCATTATCGAATGGCTGCAGTCAACGGGCCTGAGACCATTTTTACAGCCACTTGATGAGCCACAGCGCGAAGCGTTTCTCAAGCGCTATCTGGAAGAGTTGAAGCGGCACTATCCGTTACAGTGTAACGGAAAGGTATTGTTATTATTTCCGCGCCTGTTTATCGTCGCGCGCCGTTAGCCCGGCGGCTGAAAGTAAAGGAATAAAGGGAGTCAGAACGAGAATACTACGGCGTCAGGAGCAGGCGCCGTAGGGTCTGATTTACCAGGCAAGGTGATGAACCAGGGAGAGATCCCACGCGGTGGCCAACAGCGAAAGAAACATGATTAAATTCACCACCGTTTCTATGCGTTTTTCCATATTTGTTTCTCCTGAGCCGTTTCCCCTGTTTTACAGGGAAAAGCTTAACAACTTCTTAATCTCAGATTGTCAGAGCGTCACGCGGTAACGAACATAGTCATCGGCTGGCGTGAATTCATCATACAGACGCCGTGCCGGATTGTCGGTGCGAGTGTGCCAGTACAGGCGCGACCACCCTTTCTCTTTTCCTTCCGTTTGCAGCGCCTGTATTAAGGTTCTGGCGATGCCTTGCCCGCGCATCTGCGGGGCGACAAACAGATCTTCCAGATAGCAAATGGGCGTCTTAACCCATGTTCCTTCGTGGAGGATACAAATCGCAAAGCCCACCACATTGCCATCCACCACCGCGAAACGACCCAGCATCGGCGAAGCGGCATCGAGCATCCGCTGCCAGGTGTATTCTGTGACCTCCGTTGGCTGCGGGCTACCGTAGAAACGGGTATAACCCTGCCAAAGCGATAACCACTGTGCTTTATCCTGCCGATCGGGTTCGCGAATCTCAATGACCATGGGCCGACTCCTCGTTTTGATAAGGCATTATTTTCCGGTGCAATAATTAGTTCAAGCGCCCGGCACACAATTCATCTTTTTCTCTTAATTGCCCCACCTTTGTTGCCGGACCCATTTTGCACGATCTGCCAGACCTGCGTGAAAGAAAAAACTAAAAGTATGTTGTAACTAATTAAGATTCAAAAATAACCCGGCGGTGGCCGGGTTGAAATTAATGCTAATTCTGCTCAGGCGTTGCGCCCGGATGACGAGCGGACGGCGGCTGGCAGCTTATCTGGCCGATAATCCGTCCTTATCTGCTCGTCGGGCGGCGCCCTGCGCTATATCAGCACAGCGGCTGAACGGCGGCGCGCATGCCGTCGCGCAGAATCGCATCCAGATCCTGCGTCACCTGCTCGACCAGGCCTGAAACTTTGCTCAGGTCCTGCTCCCAGTGGGATTCAACGGACAGTACGGCTTTTACCAGCTCGCCGGTGGTGATTTGCGCATCCCGATGCTGGGCCCATAGCGCCTTGTAGCGCTCCATCCATTCAGCATCATCCTGAACCGGATAGCTCTCACCGTTACGTTCGCCGCGATAAAACGCGATCAGCGCTGCCAGTGCGAAGGTCAGGCGCGACGGGAGCTTGCCCTCTTTCTTCTGCGCCGCCAACAGCTGCGGCAGAATGCGGGTGCGGTATTTGGTCATGCCATTAAGCGCGATAGACAACAGCTGATGCTTAATATACGGGTTGCGGAAACGGCCAGTGACCGCACTGGCGAAAGACTCCAGCTCATCGCGCGGCAGGTCGAGAACAGGAATGATCTCCTGGTAAATCGCTTTCTCAACGAAAGCGCAGATTTCCTTATCGTTCATCGCCTCGCCCACGGTATCGAGACCCGCCTGGAAGGCGACCGGCACCAGCGCGGTGTGCGCGCCGTTAAGAATCGCCACTTTACGCTCTTTATACGGCTTAATATCGTCCACGATCAGGACGTTAAGCGGCAGCTTATCCAGACGCAGCTCTGCGGCCAGGGACTTCGGCCCCTGAATAACAAACAGGTAGAAATGTTCAGCGGTATCGAGGAAACCGTCTTTATACCCCAGCTGTTCTTCAATCTGCGCGGCTTCATCACGCGGATAGCCGGTCACGATACGGTCTACGAGCGTAGAACAGAAGGCGTTCGCCTCATCCAGCCAGGTGATAAACGCTTCCGGCAGCGCCCACTCCTGGGCATAGCGCAGCACCAGTTCACGCAGCGCCTCGCCGTTGTAATCAATCAGCTCGCAGGGAATGATCACCCAACCTTTATCCGCCGCGCCGGAGAAGTGGCTGTAGCGTTCAAACAGCAGGCGAGTCAATTTTGCCGGATAGCTTACCGCTGGCGCATCGTCAAAGCGGTCGCCGGCGTGGTAGCTGATCCCGGCCTCAGTGGTATTGGAAAACACAAAGCGCATATCCGGATTATGCGCCAGACGCAGCAGCTCCTCATAATCGGCATAGGCGCTGATTTCACGATTTACCGATCGAATCAGACGCGCATCGCTCACCGCTTCGCCCTTCTCATTCAGGCCGCGAACAATCGTGGTATAGAGGCCGTCCTGGATGCTGAGAGACGGCGGGAATGCGCTCTCAATCGGACGCACGATCACCACGCCGGAATTCAGGTCGGTATGCTCGTTCAGCAGATCGATCTGCCAGTCGATAAACGCGCGCAGGAAGTTGCCTTCGCCAAACTGAATGATACGTTCAGGGTACTGCGCGCCCGGGAAATCGCGACGGTTTAGTGTTTTCACAATGGGTTCCCTCATAGAGTAGTCATACAACCTGAGTAATTGGTCCAATAAGTTATCAGGTTTTTAGCCAGGTGAAACCCCGTTTTGATCAAAGCTGTATGCAATATCAAATTTGTCGCCGAAATATTTCTCTCTGCACGACAAAACGGTGAACCGTTTGTACAGCGCTTAGTCGGGCAATAGTCGGAGCGAGGACGTGGCCGGGTAACGCGGCGAGGGAGACAAGCCCCGGCGGCTTATCAACTCAGCTGCCGGGGCGTGTGAATGAGGCAGGTTGCAGTATATGATGAGATTACAAAAGTTTATAGAACAGCGATGTCGCCGTCAGATCGCCGTCCGGCATCAGCGCATAGCGAGGAATTTCCCCGGCCTTTTCCCAACCGCATTGCACGTAAAAATTCTCGGCTCCGCTGCCGGTCGCCGTATCCAGCACCAGAACGCTCTTGCCCTGCTCGCGCGCGATCGCTTCCAGCCTGGCCATCAGCGCATTCGCCAGACCCAGGCGACGCGCATTTTGGTGAACCAGAAGTTTAGCGACGTCGGCGCGGTGCGGTTGGTTTTCCGGCTGGTCGATAATGAGCTGCACCGTACCAACGAGCCGCTGCTGCTCATCCGCCGCGGCGATGACGACCCGCTCCCCGGCTGCCACGCTCTGCGCCATTCGCAGCCAGAACGCCGTCGCGGTTTCAGGGGCGAAAGGCAGCATAAAGCTCACCGAGGCCCCGCCGTTGACGCAGCTGACGAGGATATCGGTTAATTCAGGAAGATGTTCGAGAATATCGTCACGCGACAGCGTGCGCAGAGAAAAGGATGTGGTCATCGGTAACTCCTTGAAATTGACCACATCACTATATTTTTTAACTTATATTTAACACAAGTGAATCTATCATCGTATTTTCTTATCGTAGGATTCAGGCCATCTTTTGCGTGAAAATACGATTGCGCCCGGCATTTTTCGCCTGAATCATATAATCGTCGGCAGCCATCAGCAGCTGGTTGAACAGATCCGGAATTCTGGCGGCGCCAAGCGGCTGGCTCTCGAGCCCCATGCTGATGGTCAGCTGGATTTTGCTCTGACCCCAGGTGAAGGTTTGCGTTTCAATACCCTGGCGAATTTTTTCTGCCAGCAGCTGCGCTTCCTGACCGGATGAGGTCAGCGCTGCGACGGCAAACTCTTCCCCGCCGATACGCGCGACCATGCCCTCTTCTCCCACCAGCTGCCGCACCTGCTGCGCAAACTGGGCCAGCATACAGTCGCCGCATTCATGTCCCCAGCGATCGTTGACCTGCTTGAAGCCGTCGATATCCAGCACCATCACCGTTAGCAGCGTATTTTCCGCGATCGGCTGGCGCTTCAGCGCTTCGCTTAACCCAGAGCGGGAATAGACCCGAGTCTGGAAGTCAAAGTCGGCACGCAGGGCCAGCTGTTTGACCAGATTGTTAATCGCCTCAACGCTGGAAGCGACGATAACGGGGCTTATCAGCATCGCAGCGATCCCCAGACGCGTCGAAAACAGCTGCCACGGCTGCATCCGGCTATCGGGCGAAAGGTGGATAAGCGAGTTCGCCACCAGCAGAATTTCGCTAATGCCGGTAATAAAGGTCAGCAGACAGGTCAGCGGCAGCGGGTAGCGAATAGCGCACCAGATCAGCGCCGGTAACGGGAAGGTGATGCTCCCGGCGCCGCCAACCGCTACGCCGAGCACAATCGACAGCACCAGCGCAATCGCCGGCAGCAGCTGGCGCAGGCGAAAACGCCCGAACGCCGAAGGGAGCGTGAGGGTCAAGATAAACGGCAGGATCAGCACGGCGGTTGAGAACTGTTCGCTAAACCAGTCCGCCAGCTGCGGGATAAACGTTGCGCGCTCGACATCTACCGACCCCAGCGCGCCCACGGCGGCGCAGAGCAGCGCCGCCAGCAGGCAGTAGCAAAACAGGCTAAGCGCGTTAATCGGTCCCGGCATCGAGTCCGTCCGGCGCTTGTCCCATAAAATGAGCTGCGCCAGAGTGACAATAAAAACGAGATTGGAGAAGTTGATCAGGAAGGAGGCGAAGCCCATCCCCCAGCGCGAGGTTAAACCGTCATATACCAGCATGGCGGCAAAACAGATGGCGTAAAAATAACTGCGATTTAGCCAGATATAACGCGCAAAAATCCCCGCCATTACCGCATTCAGCGGCCAGAAAAACGACAGTTCTTGTACCAGACGCAGCATCGCGCCAAAGAAATGCAGGAGTAGCGTTAAAGTGAACAACACCAGCGCATCACGCACGGGTTGTTCCTCACGAAACAGCGTGAATGACCGAATCGACAGTGGAGACATTCATGATTATCCGTCTAATTGTTTCAGGCAATTATTATGTTAATAATTAGTTAGCGGTTCATCATATCATGAGAATAATTATCAGGCATATACCGACGCCCGATGAATTATGCTCTGCCGCGGTCCGGCGAGTTCATCTGGATCACCAGCCAGTGGTGAATCACCTGCACCACGTAGCGCTGTTCCGCCTCGCTGAGGCCCCGCCCCCGAGGGATAGCGTGCCACTTTTCCAGGCAGCCGCGACAGCAGGTCGCGGTGGCGTGCTGGGCGATGAATACCGGGTGTCCGCGCATCGGAGTCTGTTTGCCATCGTTAGGAATTTGCGCCGGAGCCAGGCGCCTGGCGATAAAATCAGCCGCGTGCTGGTCGATAACTTCCGCCCCCTTATCATAGCAATACTGCCGTTCCTTTACGCCGAGGCGAAAGCGGGAGCGAAAAGTGGAGCGCTGCAGGCGGGCGAACAGATTTTCTATGGGCACCATCAAAATACCGACCTCCCCAGTTTTTGCGTCAGTTTTTCCAGTAAAGCGATCCCGGCCAGCGAGTTCCCGGCGTCATCGAGCTCGGGGCTCCAGACCGCAATCGCCATCTCCTGCGGAACGATGGCCACAATCCCGCCGCCGACGCCGGATTTCGCCGGTAAACCGACGCGCCAGGCAAACTCACCGGCGTTCTGGTACATGCCGCTGGTCATCATCAAAGCGTTGACCTGCCGCGACTGAATGGGGGCGATAACCGGCGTCGCAAGATGCGGGGCGATACCCCGGTCGGCAAGGAACAGAAAGGTACGCGCCAGCTCTACGCAGCTCATCTCCAGCGAACAGTAGTGAAAATAGTTTTGCAGTACCGTGGCAACATCGTTGTGAAAGTTGCCGAAGGATTTCATTAGCCAGGCAATGGCGGCATTACGCGCCGAATGATCGAACTCCGAGCGGGCGACCACCGGATCGTAGGCAATATCGCTCACCCCGCTCAGGCGCCGCACGATTTCCAGCATCCGCTGACGGGGCGCGCTAAGACGGCTTTGCAGCATATCGCAGACCACCAGCGCCCCGGCGTTAATAAACGGGTTACGCGGTTTGCCTTGCTCAATTTCCAGCTGCAACAGCGAATTAAAAGGCTGGCCGGAGGGATCTTTACCCACCCGCTGCCAGATCTCCTCTTCCTGATAGTGGTTCATCGCCACCACCAGACTGAGGACTTTGGAGATAGATTGAATCGAGAAACGCTCGTGGGCGTCACCGGCGCTGCAGTGCTGACCGTCCACCGTACAGATTGCCACGCCGAGCTTATCGCCGCTGACCCTGGCCAGGGCAGGAATATAGTCCGCCACTTTACCGCGGCCAATCAGCGGCCTGACTTCAGCCAGAATGGCATCGAGCATTGCGTTATTAATTACCGTCGCCACGCGCGGCTCCTTGCCAACATCAAAATTCGGGCGGTAATTATAGGCGCACCTGGCGCGAAGAAACAGCCTCTTTGTTGCTCCTGCATCGCCAGGGTGAAGGGTCGCTCGTCAGCGGGGCCGTCAGGGCGACCAAACCGGCAAATCGCACGAATCGGTAGCCCGGGTCAGGCGTTAGCCGCAACCCGGGGATTTTTCCGCAGTCTAGCGGCGATCTCTCCAGACGGTCTGTACGTTGCAGAATTCATGCAGACCAAAATGGGAGAGCTCGCGGCCAAATCCGCTTTTCTTCACGCCGCCGAACGCCACGCGGGCATCGCTGGCGCAGTAGCCGTTAATAAACACGCCGCCACACTCCAGCTCATCGGCAAAGCGTTGGGCCTGTGCTTCGCTGGTGGTATATACCGTTGCAGAAAGGCCAAACTCGCTATCGTTCGCCAGCGCCAGCGCGTGGTCGGCATCGCGAGCTTCGGTAATTGTCGCCACCGGGCCAAACAGCTCCTGGCGGAAGCCGGTCATCTCAGCGGTGACGTTGCCCAGCACCGTCGGCGCATAGTAGTTGCCCGCGCCGGCGATTTTTTCCGCGCCCAGCAGCAGGGTCGCTCCTTCTTTTAAGGTCGCGCGCACCTGCTCATGCAGCTCATCGCGCAGATCGAAACGCGCCATCGGCCCGATGTAGTTCTGTTCATCGCGCGGATCGCCCATTTTGAGCGCGGTGACGGCGGCGACAAATTTCTGCGTAAAGGCCTCGGCAATGCCCGCCTCGACGATAAAACGCTTCGCCGCGGCGCAGACCTGCCCGGTGTTCTGGTAGCGGCCGATCACCGCCGCTTTCACCGCCTCGTCGAGGTCGGCATCGTTGAGCACGATAAACGGATCCGAACCGCCCAGCTCCAGGACGCATTTTTTCAACGCCGCGCCGGCCTGCGCGCCAATCGCCTTCCCGGCCCGCACGCTGCCGGTAACGGTCACCGCGGCGATACGCGAATCGTTGATCATCTGCGAAACGCTATCGTTGGTGGCATTCACCCAGCCAAACACCCCGGCCGGAACGCCGGCTGCGGCAAAGATTTCACCGATCATCGCCGCGCTTCCCAGTACGTTTGGCGCATGCTTAAGTAGATAGCTGTTGCCCGCCAGCAGAATCGGTACCGCGCCGCGCAGCACCTGCCACACCGGGAAATTCCACGGCATGATGGCGAGGATAGCGCCCATCGGCCGGTACTCAATGACCGCTTTATTATCTTCAACCAGCGTCGCTTCGGTTTTGAGCATCGCCGGTCCGTGCTCGGCATACCAGTCGCAGAGATTTGCCGATTTCGCGACTTCCCCGCGCGCCTGAGCGATCGGTTTTCCCATCTCCAGGCTAATCATTTGCGCCAGCGCTTCGCCGCGCGCGCGCATCGCGTTACCGACATGACGCAGCGCTGCCGCGCGTTCCGCAACGCTAACGTTGCGCCACTGACGATAAGCTTGTTCCGCAAGGGCAACGGCCGAATCGACTTCTTGCTCGCTCGCCCAGGGCAGAGACGATATGATTTCACCTGTGGTCGGGTTCACGGAAACCGCATGAGTGGCAGATACATTCATCGTTAATCTCTCAGTGTTGATTGCGAAGTGACCTTATTCTGGCTTACCCTACCCTTCATTAAAAATGAATAATATTAAGCAACCTATTCACAAAAGAAGAATGCTATGGACCTGACCCAGCTTGAAATGTTTAACGCCGTCGCCAGCACCGGCAGCATTACCCAGGCCGCGCAGAAGGTGCATCGCGTGCCGTCGAACCTGACCACGCGCATTCGCCAGCTGGAGGCGGATCTCGGCGTAGAGCTGTTTATTCGCGAAAACCAGCGTCTGCGCCTGTCGCCCGCCGGGCATAGCTTTTTACGCTATAGCCAGCAGATCCTCGCCCTGGTAGATGAGGCGAGAATGGTGGTCGCCGGAGATGAACCTCAGGGGCTGTTTTCCCTCGGCTCGCTGGAAAGTACCGCCGCCGTGCGCATTTCACCAACCCTGGCGCACTTTAATCAACGTTACCCCAAAATTCATCTGGCCCTCTCCACCGGCCCTTCCGGCACCATGATCGACGGCGTCCTGGAGGGAAACCTGAGCGCGGCGTTTGTTGACGGCCCGCTGGTGCATCCAGGGCTTGAGGGGTTACCGGTATTTCCCGAAGAGATGATGATCGTCGCGCCCTTTGGCCACCCGCCCATTGCGCGCGCCAGTGAAGTGAATGGCGCCAGCGTCTATGCGTTTCGCGCCAACTGCTCCTACCGCCGCCATTTTGAAAGCTGGTTTCATGCCGATCGCGCCACGCCGGGACGCATCCATGAAATGGAGTCCTACCACGGGATGCTGGCCTGCGTCATTGCCGGCGCCGGTCTGGCGCTGATCCCACGCAGTATGCTGGAGAGCATGCCGGGCCATCAGCAGGTTTCCGCCTGGCCGCTGGCGGAAGAGTGGCGCTGGCTGACCACCTGGCTGGTCTGGCGGCGGGGGGCGAAAACCCGTCAGCTCGACGCGTTTATAGCGCTGCTGAACGAAGATCGGCAAGCAGCATCTTCTCCATAAAGATGCTTAACGGATCCGGCTGATACGGCGCAAAGGCGCTACGGGTCTGGTAGCCATTGCGCGTATATAACGCAACGGCGGCGTGCTGATGGATGCCCGTTTCCAGGCGCACGGTATGGCATTCGCGATTTATCGCCTCTTCCTCCAGCGCGGCCAGCAGTCGTTCTCCCAGCTGCTGCCCGCGATGGGCCGGGTGAATAAACACCCTTTTCATCTCGCCAACCCCCTCTTCGCCGAGCACGATCGCCCCGCAGCCGACGGCCTGGCGCTGCGTATCGCGAATAAGAAGCGCAATAACCGACTCCGCCGGTAGCGCGCTCAGGTCGATCAAATGGTTGCTCTCAGCCGGGTAGAGCGTCTGCTGATACGCGTCCAGTTCGGCAATTAAGGCCATCAGATCCGGGTGGTTTTGCGGGGTTGGGGTGATTGTGTACATAAAGAAGCTCCTTTTTGACCATACTGTAGCGCGGAGCGTCTCGCAGGCGGCCATAGCATTAACTTATCGCTTCACACCTCGCTTGCGCTTCCCCCTAAAGTGGCAGTAATTTTGCGTCATGACGACATTTATCAGGAACAAACCATGAATACCAAAGCGCGCAAGGTCATGATTATCGGGGCAGGCAACGTCGGCGCCTCTGCGGCCTATGCCCTGTTGAATCAGAATATTTGCGAGGAGTTAATCCTCGTGGACCTGAATAAAGCCCGCGCCGAAGCGCACGCCCAGGACCTGAGCGATGCGGCGGCCTACATGCCGGGGATGATGACGATTTCCTCGCGGGAAGCCAGCGACTGCGCCGATGTTGATATTGCGGTGCTCACCGTTTCCGGCGGCGCGCTCAAACCGGGCCAGACTCGACTGGACGAACTGACCAACACGGCGACAATTGTAAAAAGCCTCATTCCGCAAATGATGAGCGGCGGTTTCAACGGTATTTTTTTGATTGCCACCAACCCCTGCGACATCATCACCTGGCAGGTATGGCGGCTTTCAGGTCTGCCGCGCAGCCAGGTGCTGGGTACCGGCGTCTGGCTGGATACCACGCGCCTGCGCAGAGTGCTGGCTCAGGAGCTGGATATCGGCGCGCAGAGCATCGACGCCTTTATTCTCGGCGAGCATGGCGACACCCAGTTTCCGGTCTGGTCGCACTCAGCGGTTTACGGCGCCGCCATCGGCGATGTGTACCAAAAGCATACTGGTCAAATTCTCGACCGGGAGCGGATTGCGGAAAAGGTGCGCAGGCTGGGATTTGAAATTTACGCCGGTAAAGGCTGCACCGAATACGGCGTCGCCGGGACTATCGCCGAAATCTGCCGCCATATTTTCACCGGCAGCCATCGTGCGCTGGCGGTATCGTGCATTCTGGATGGCGAATACGGCATTACCGGCGCGGCGGCAGGCGTACCCGCGGTGCTTACCCAAAGCGGCGTACAGCAGATCATTGAGCTGCAGCTGGCCGATGATGAAGCAGAGAAGTTCCGCCGCTCTGTGGAAGTGATTAAAGCCAATATCGCCCGCCTACCGTAACCCGCTTTCCCGGCTAGTCGGCAATGATCAGCCGGGGATGGATATGCCCCAGCAGTTCACGCGTCTCTTCCGGCAGATGATTATCGGTGATGATGTCGGTGAGCGAGTCGAGATGGGTGATGTTAAACAGCGACCAGGCGCCGTATTTTGAGCTGTCCGCCAGCAGAATGCGCCGCCGGGCGTTCGCGATTAAATCCCGCTTCAGCGCCGCTTTCTCTTCCGTTGGCGAGGTTACGCCCTTCTCCAGATCCCAGCCGTTGCAGCTGACGAACGCCAGATCGGGCCAGATATTTTGCAGCAGACGGCGTCCGTGATCGCCGATGCAGGACTGGCTGCTGTCGTCGATGCGTCCGCCGATGATGGTAACTTCAATTTGCTTAAATTCCGAGAGAAACAGGGCGATATGCAGATCGCTGGTGATCACCCGCAGCGGCAAGTGGGTTATCTGCCGGGCAAGTTCGATCATCGTGGTTCCGGCATCGAGGACGATGGCGTCCCCGGCCTTGACTAACGCCGCCGCCGCGCTGGCGATGGCGTATTTTTCCTGCAGACTGCGCTGGGACTTCTCCTGGGTGGTGGGCTGTGAAGGAATAAACCGGTTGAGCGTGACGCCGCCGTGGGTACGGCTGATGACCCCTTCCTGATCGAGCTTAATCAGGTCGCGGCGAATTGTCGCCGGCGAGGCGTGAGTCGCCGCCACCAGCTGGTCCACTGTCACCAGATTATGGCTCTTCAGAAAATCCATAATCTGCTCTAACCGGTTATATCCCTTCATGTTATTCCTGTGCGATTTGCATGGCGAGCTCAATAGAGGTTGCCATGCTGTCAGACTTAGCTTTACCTGTCCAGGCAATATCAAACGCCGTGCCGTGGTCTGCGGAAGTGCGGATAAACGGCAGTCCGGCGGTAATATTTACCCCATCATAAAATCCAAGTAATTTTAGCGGAATATGCCCCTGATCGTGATACATCGCGACCACCATATCAAACAGACCTTCGTGACACTGCATAAATACCGTGTCCGGCGGGCATGGCCCGGTCACGTTGAGCCCTCTGGCCTTCATCGCTTCAACGGCCGGACCCACGATACGAATCTCTTCATCGCCAAACAGACCGTTTTCCCCGGCGTGAGGGTTCACTCCGGCAACGGCAATGCGCGGATTAGTGAAACC
This sequence comes from Klebsiella sp. HN106, assembly GCF_051209435.1. Taxonomy (NCBI): domain Bacteria; kingdom Pseudomonadati; phylum Pseudomonadota; class Gammaproteobacteria; order Enterobacterales; family Enterobacteriaceae; genus Klebsiella; species Klebsiella sp. HN106. Next base: position 505,863 of record NZ_JBLURD010000001.1, read on the forward strand.
CACCCGGCGCAGGAAGCTATCGGCGATGCCGATCACCGTTTCAACTCGCGGCTGGTTCAGATTATCAAGGAATTTTCGCAGCGCCACGTGGGTAGAGATATGGATCACTTTGAGCTTATCGGTATATAACACCATCGCAAAATCTTTGGTTTGCGTCAGATGGGCGAGCATTTCGGTATGTCCCGGGAAGTTGTGCCCGGCCAGATGCAGCGCTTCTTTATTGAGCGGCGCGGTAGCGATCGCAAACACCTCACCCGCCATCGCCAGCGCGGTCGCTCGCTTGATGCAGCGGTAAGCTAAATCCCCCGCCTGCGCCTGCACTTCCCCCGCGCGTAGTCCTTGCGGATCGGCCAGCGGTTCGTCGATAACGTTAATCGTGCCCGCGCTGAACTGCGCCTGTTCCGGACGATCAATGATACGCAGCTCGGCGGGCGGGGTTATCCCCATCGCCAGGATCCGCCGCAGCGTCTGCGCGCAGCCCACCACCACGACCGGCGCGCCGTTGAGTTTCCCCTCAACCAGCGATTTGATAATAATTTCCGGGCCAATGCCTGCCGGGTCTCCCATCGTTACCGCAATGATGTTAGTCACTCATTTTCTCCTCAATAAAATTCACAACCTCCAGCAGGGTGGTTTCCGTTCCGAATCCGCCTGCCTTGGTCATTACCGGCCGCTGCCAGCTACTACCCAGAAAATTGCCGAACGGCACGCATTGCGCCACCCGGCCTGTAATATGAAATCCGCTGGCGCCCAGCGCCTGCGCCACGGCGATCGCCACGTCGCCGCCGGATAAATAGAGCGCTCCCGGCTGGCTCTGCGCGATGGCCAGCGCGCTGACCCGCGCCAGGTATGCGCAGATGCGTTCGCCAAGGGCGGTGCGATCGACCCCATGCCGACGACACAAGGCTTCAACCGCCTTTCGCGCCTCGCTATCGGGTCGGGTGGTGATAACGCAATGATTATTTTCGCTCAATACCGCCACGATACGCCGGGCATCAAGGGCGGCATCGCCGTCAAAGGCCATAGCCACATCAATGTCGACCCGCCGGACGCGCGGATGCTCATTAAGGCGGGCAACCTGCTGTTGCGCGATTTCGCTCATTGAACCGACCACCGCCAGCAGCGGGCCGTGCGGCATAGTCGCCAGCCGACGCGCCAGGGCGTCGCATAGCCCCGCAGACCCCACCAGCAGCACCCGCTGCTCGCACAGAGCGACCGTGGCGATAATGGCATCCAACTGCTGGTTTTCTTCGGCATCGACGATCAGCACCCGCGGCGTCTCAACCGTTTGTTCCAGCTCTGCCGCCAGCCCGGCGACCGTTGTCCCGCGGCACAGCAAATCGCTTTGTTGAGCGACCACGGCGGCGATATCCGCGCTGCTGACCGGCGTTTTCGGGTCGGTCGCGAACTCGGTTTCATTCACCGGCGAGCCGTGCACATAGCACACACCCCGGCGCGTCAACCGGCCAGCCGCCGGAAAAGCCGGCGCCAGAACCGCTACGGCGCAGTTCAGCGCGCGCATCGTTGCTTCCAGCTCGGCGCCGAGATTGCCGCGCAGCGTGGAGTCGATTTTTTTCACCGTCCAGCGCGGCTGAAAACGCGGCAACACCGCCTGTAAAAGATGCGTGATGCGCCGTGCCGCCTCTGCGGCGGGCTGCGCGCGGCTGTCGCTATTGAGGATCAGCGCCTGCGCCTCTCCCTGGTAGCTGGCGCTAAACGCCACTTCCGCCCGCATCCCCGTCTCCGCCAGGCTGACTCCCGCGTCATTTGCGCCGGTAAAGTCATCCGCCAGAACCAGCACCTTGTTATCGCCGCTGCCCATCATGTTCCCTTTTCAAGCTGTTCGAAATTGATAATGATTATATTCAATCACAATTGATTAAATGTGAGCAAGCTCAAGTTATTAAATCTCGCTATAAATTATAACTTCATCCCACAATGTGAGTGACCCGAACAATAGATGATTAAGTTTAATCATCCATAAGACAGGAGAAAGAAGTGGCAACCATTAACAGCACCCTGATTAGCGGCGCGGGCGCGTTTACCGCCCTGCTACCGCTGCTGACCGGCAAACAGCGCATTTTGCTGGTCACCGATGCCAACGTTGGCAAACTCGATGCCGCACGGCAGATCCGTACGCTTCTGGAAGACGAAGGGCGTCAGGTTCAGATCGTTGATTCCGTACCCGCAGAGCCAAGCCAGCATGATATGACGCAAATTCTGCGCCTCGTCAGCGCTAACCAGCCGGAGCTAATTGTCGGGATTGGCGGCGGTAGCGTTCTGGATGTGGCCAAGCTGCTCTCGGTTCTGCTGCATCCCGACTCGCCGGGGCTTGAGGCGCTGCTGGCCGGCGAAAAGCCGCAGCAAAAGGTGACCTCGTTATTAATTCCCGCCACTGCCGGCACCGGTTCCGAAGCCACGCCGAACGCGATCCTGGCAATCCCGGAACAGAATACGAAGGTGGGGATTATCTCCCCGGTTCTGCTGCCGGATTATGTTGCCCTGCTGCCGGAATTAACCACCAGCATGCCCGCGCATATCGCCTCCTCTACCGGCATTGACGCGCTGTGTCATCTTATTGAGTGCTTTACTTCGACCGTTGCCAATCCGGTTAGCGATAACGCGGCGCTGATTGGCCTGCGCAAGCTGGTGCGCAACATCGAGCTATCGGTGAGTGAGCCGCACAATCTGGCGGCGAAGCTGGAGATGCTATGGGCCTCTTATTATGGCGGTGTGGCTATTAACCATGCGGGCACTCATCTGGTTCATGCCCTTTCCTATCCGTTAGGCGGCAAATATCACCTGCCGCACGGCGTGGCTAACGCCATTTTGCTGGCGCCTTGTATGAAGGTGGTGCGCCCACACGCGGTGGCGAAATTTGCCCAGGTCTGGGATCTGCTCCCTGAAACCGACCTGACGCTTAGCGAAGAAGAGAAATCCCATGCGCTGGTCGCCTGGCTCGCCGCGCTGGTGAAACGCCTGCAGCTGCCCGATAACCTTGCCGCGCTGGGCGTACCGCCAGAGAGCATCAGCGAACTGAGCGAAGCGGCGCTGAACGTCAAGCGTTTACTGAATAATGCGCCATGCAGCGTTAACCAGGATCAGGTTGAAGCGGTTTACCGCACCCTGTTCCCCGCACAATAACACCAGGGAAGAGATGAAATGAGCAATTCAATTACCGGCGTTCTGACCGCCATCGTCACGCCTTTTACCGCAGAGGGAGCCGTGAATATCCCGGCGCTAAGGCAGCAGGTACAGCGCCAGCTCGCCGCGGGCAACGCTATTTTTTGCGGCGGTACCAACGGCGAATTCTTTGTGCTGAATGAAGCGGAAAAAATCGCCGTCGCTAAAGCCTGCGTGGATGAAGTTGCCGGTCGGGCGCCGGTGGTGGCGCATATTGGCGAAGTGTCGACTCGCGAAACGATCCGCCTGGGTCAACAGATCGAACAACTGGGCGTTGACGCGGTCTCCGTGATTACCCCCTGGTTTGTGCCGCTAAAGCAGGATGAGCTGATCGCCCACTATACCGCCATTGCTGACGCCCTGAGCGTACCGGTATTTCTCTACAACATCCCGGCGCGCACCGGCAACACCATTGAACCGCAAACCGCGCGCGCGCTGGCGCAGCATCCGAACATTATCGGCGTCAAAGACAGCGCCGGCAGCTACGAAAGCCTGAAGGGTTTCCTCGATGCGGTCCGGGATATCGCCGATTTTGACGTGCTGAACGGCCCTGATTCGCTGATACACCAGGGTTTTGTTGATGGCTGCTCCGCCTGTATTTCCGGGCTGGCGAACGTCGCGCCAAAAGAGATCAACGCCATCTGGGCAAATTTTAAAGCGGGCAATGTTGAGGGCTCCCGCCAGGCTCAGGAGAGCGTCACCGGTCTGCGCACCGATCTTTATAAAGTTGCGTTCTCGCCGGCGGCGGTAAAAAAAGCGCTGCAGCTGATGGGCCACGATGTTGGCGACAGTCGCTACGCGGTGAGCTTCACCTCGGCGCAGTGCGCGGAAATTAATCACATTATTGCCAAATATATTTCCTGACGATAGCGGAAATAGTTAATTAAATTTCCGGCACTGGTGTAAACAAAAAATCAGTGCCGGGAATATTTAATATTTTGTATATAACGTCTTACGTAACGTAAGGGATGTTTCAATGTTTATATGGATGCTTGACCCTGAAATATGGTTGACGCTGGTAACGCTCACCTTTCTGGAGATTATTCTCGGGGTCGATAATATTATCTTTCTCTCGCTGGTAGTAGCCAAACTGCCACCGCATCAACAAAATGTTGCGCGTAAGTTGGGATTAAGCGGCGCAATGGTTATGCGCGTGCTATTGCTGGTATCTATTGCCTGGCTGGCGCATATAACGGTGCCGCTGTTTACTATTGCGCATTTTGTCGTATCGGTGCGCACCATCATTTTATTTGTCGGTGGTTGTTTCCTTATTTACAAGTCACTGCAGGAGATACGCGGTGAACTGCAGCTGGAAGAAGAGTCGCACGGCGGCGGCCAGCGTCAGCTTTCGCTGGCGGGCGCGGTTGTCCAGATTATGCTGCTGGATATTGTCTTTAGCCTGGATTCAGTTATTACCGCAGTCGGTTTGTCGCAACATATTTTCATTATGATTACGGCAGTCATTATTGCTGTTGGCATTATGATGTTCGCGGCAAAGACCATTGGCGATTTTGTCAATAACACGCCAACGATGAAAATGCTCGCTTTAACCTTTTTGTTGCTGGTGGGGATATTATTGGTCGCGGATAGTCTGGAGATACACATTGCAAAAGGTTATCTCTATTTTGCCATTTTCTTTTCGCTGGCGGTGGAAACGCTCAATATTATTCGTAATAAAAAAATCATTAAGGCTTCGCAGCCCGCAGAAGCTTACGACTCATTACAGCTAAACAAATAAAACCCTACTGAAAATAACGGAGTATGAATATGTCTGTAACCGCAATTCGTGACGGAATCATTAATCAGCATGAACAGGACGCGCGGCTCGAAACCGCGATGTTACCGTCATCCTGCCCGCAAAACCATGCGGCAAACCTGCTGCCGCTGCCGGACGGCTCCCTGATGTGCGTCTGGTTCGGCGGTACCCAGGAAGGCGTTGCCGACATCTCCGTTTGGGGATCGCGTCTGCTGCCCGGGAGCCGCCAGTGGAGCGATGCGGTCAAATTGTCTGATGACGCCAGCCGTTCCGAGCAAAACCCGGTGCTGTTTCTGGCGCCGGATAACGTGCTATGGCTGCTGTGGACCGCGCAGATCTCCGGCAACCAGGATACCGCCATCGTGCGCTATCGCCAGTCAACGGATCTGGGTCAAACCTGGGGCGAGATTGCCACCCTGCTCGATAAGCCCGGCACCTTTATTCGCCAGCCGATCACCGTCCTCGACAACGGCAACTGGCTGCTGCCGGTCTTCTACTGCCGCACTCAACCGGGTGAAAAATGGGTTGGCAACGACGATATCAGCGCCGTCAAAATCTCCTCCGATTGCGGCAAAACCTGGCGCGACGTCGAAGTCCCGCAAAGCCTGGGCTGCGTACATATGAACATCACCGCGCTGCCGGGCGGCACGCTGGTTGCGCTGTTCCGCAGCCGTTGGGCCGACAATATCTACTACAGTCAGTCCGTCGATAACGGCGAAAGCTGGTCAGTGCCGGAACCGACTGAACTGCCCAATAACAACTCATCTATTCAGGTGACTACCCTCGCCAGCGGCGAACTGGCGCTGGTCTTTAACCACATGAGCGCCGCCGGCGCGCGGGAACGCCGGGCATCGCTTTACGACGAAATCGACGATGGCGATAACAGCCGTAAAGAGCCGGAAGTGACCAGCGGGCGTTCGGCCTTCTGGGGAGCGCCGCGCGCGCCGATGACCGTAGCCATCTCCGCCGACGGCGGTAAAACCTGGCCATGGCAGCGCAACCTCGATGAAGGCGACGGCTACTGCATGACCAATAACTCGCTGGATAAGCGCAATCGCGAGTTCTCCTACCCGAGTATCAAACAAGGGGCGGACGGCACGCTGCACATTGCCTACACCTGGTTCCGCCAGGCGATTAAATACGTGCACGTTTCGCCCGAGTGGGTGAAGGAGTCCGCACGATGATCGTCGGCAACCTTAACGCCCTGCCGCTGGCAGGGCTTCCCCCGGCGCTGCGGCAGATCCTCTCCCTTCCGCAAGCCACGCTAGCGGCGCTGAGCGGCAGGCCGGACGGCCGCTGGCAGCCGGAAAACTGTCGCTGGTATTGCAATATCGGCGAAGCGCATACCCAGCCGACCGCCCAGCGGCACACCGAATATCACCATCAGTGGGCCGATATTCAGGTGATGCTGGCGGGCTGCGAGGTGATTAACGCCGGAATGCTCTGCGTCGCGCAGGATAGCGATGAAGAGCGCAAACCGGATCTGTTTATCGCCCGCGATAGCCCGTTGCCGGTATCCATCACCCTGTATCCCGGTGATTTTGCGATATTTCTGCCCGGCGAACCCCATCAGGCGCTGTGCGCGGTAGACGTGCCGTCAACGGTACGCAAAGCCGTATTTAAAGTGCCGAGCGACATGCTGGAAGGGTAAATAAGAAGGAGAAATAACAATGACAATGGAAATGATTCTGGCGCTGGGCATTCTGGTGCTAATGATAGTTCTTATTATGTCAGACAAAATGGCGTTTGGCGCACCGCCGCTGCTCGCCTGTCTGCTATTGGTTGTGACAGGGCTCTCCAACGTTCAGCAGGCCTTTGCCGGGTTTGTTAACTCAAGCGTCATTATGATCGCCGGCTTTATGGTGGTGATGGCGGCGCTGCAGAAAACGCGGCTGATCGGTAACGTAAAATCGGCGATGGTTAATCTGGTAAATAAAGGCAGCTATAAAAGCTACGCGCTGCTACTGGTGATTGTCATGATTGGCGCCAGCCTGGCGGGTACCGGTTCAACCGGCTACTACGTGCTGATTCTGTCACTGGTTTCGACCATCCCCTACAGCAAGAAGCTGCCGACCTCAAAGCTGATGATGCCGCTGGGATTCGCCACCAATCATCCTCTGTTCCCGGTTAACGTCGCGCTGCTGTTTGGCGTCACCGCCACGGTACTGCAAACCGCCGGTTTCAACGAGGAGATTTCAATGGTGAAATTTGCTCTGGTCAATCTGGTGATGTCGCTGGCCTTTTTGGCCTGGTGCCTGGTTGCGTATCGCTTTTTACCCGATCACCCGATCGCCGATGCCTCCGAGGAAGCGATGGCGGTACGCGAAGAGGAAGCCGTGGTGCTGCCCGCGTGGAAAGAGTATTGCACCGTTGGCGCCTTTGCGTTCAGCGTCGTGGGTATGATGCTGATGAATCAGTTAGGCAATATCGCCTATGTCGTACCGGGTCTCGCCGCCGCCTTCGTGATGATGATTAACGTTGTCGACTTCAAAGAGGTTCGCGATCATATGGGCGCGCCGGTTATCCTGATGATGGCTGGGGTGATCGGCGTTGCCGATGCGCTGGCAGGCACGGGCTTCACGGCAATGGTCGGCGATGCGGTGGCGGGCGTGCTCGGCGCAAACGTATCGCCCTTCGTGTTTATTTTTATCTTTGCGCTACTGACCAGCACCTGCTCAACCTTTACCGGGTCGAACATGGGCTCGGTGTATATCTTCGCGCCGATCGCGATCGCCGCCTGTACCAGCCTCGGCCTCAACCCTACCGCAGCCGCGATTGCGGTGGTCATTTCTGGCTGGAACGGTGGCTATATGCCGATTGACGGTATGCCGGCAATGATTCTGGGAATGGGGAAATATAAATTACCGGAATTCTGGATATTCTCGGTGCCGATGTACTTAATACGGATTCTGGCACTGTGCGTCGGCGCGATTGTGATATTCCCGATGTAGTTTTCTCTTCAATCTGTTCTGGTCTGACCCGATAGTGGCTCTGGTTTTTCGTGGAGTACGCAGGAGACGTTTGCCCAACACGCGGGGATGGATAAGGGATCGGCAGGTTTATTGCCGATCCCTTTTTATTTTTCGTACTCGCCTGACGTTATTTCACGTAGCGTGATTACGCCATTTAAATAGGTTACCGCCTGGCCGCTCATTAATACCCGCTCGCCCTTTAGCTCGCAGCGAATATCACCGCCGCGCGCGGAAACCTGCCGCGCCAGCATCCGGGTTTTGCCCAGCTTCGCACGCCAGTAGGGGATCAACATGGTATGCGCAGAACCGGTTACCGGATCTTCCCACACCGCTTCTCCCGGGGAGAAAAAGCGGCTGACGAAGTCATATTCGCCGCTGCCTGCGGCGGTAACGGTAACTTTATGCTCACCCGGGATCATCGCGGTAATATTCGGCCGCAGGGCTTCTAGCAGGTCGCGAGAGGCCAGCTCGATAAGCCATGCGCGTCCCTTACGCGCGTGCAGATAGCTATCAATACCCAGCGCGGAGAGCATCGCGGCGGGCGGCTCACCCTCCTGCGTTTCTCCCGCCGGGAAATCCAGCGTCAGCCACTCGCCTTCACGGCTCACGGTCAGGCGACCGGAAGCGGTCGCGAAGTGAATGACCGCGTCAGGATAATCCAGGTGATGAAATATCACGTGCGCGCTGGCAAGCGTAGCGTGGCCGCAGAGATTGACCTCGTTGCGGGTGGTAAACCAGCGAAGCGCAAAACCATCGCTTTCTGGCACCACGAACGCGGTTTCCGACTGGTTGTGCTGCTGCGCCATGTTGAGCAGCAGCGCATCCGGCAGCCACTCTTTAAGCAGGCATACCGCCGCCGGATTGCCGGCAAAAGGCTGGTCGCTGAAAGCCGCCACCAGATAAAAAGGGATTTCCTTCACCCGGCCTCCTTAACGCAGCGTAATCGTGCCGATTAAATAGGTCGTCGCCTGACCGCCGATCAGAACCCGCTCGCCCCGCCACTGGCAGCGCAGATCGCCGCCGCGGGCCGAAACCTGCCGCGCCTGCATCTCCGTTTTGCCGAGCTTTTCGCCCCAGTAGGGAATCAGCATGCTGTGGGTCGAACCGGTCACCGGATCTTCCGCCACCGCCTCGCCCGGGCAGAAGAAACGACTGACAAAGTCATACTCTTCATCCGCCGCGCTGATACAGATCATTTTACCGAGGCGCTGGAGTCTCTGCATATCCGGGCGCACGGCTTCCACCTGCTGGCGGTTGGCCAGAATCACCAGATAATCGCGCGCCACGCGTATCTCCTGCGCTTCGCGCAGTCCGAGCCCGGCCAGCAGTTCCGCAGGCGGCTGCTCAACGGCGGTCGTCGCCCAGGCCGGGAAATCCAGGGTCAGCCAGTCGCCGCTGCGCGTGACGCGAAGCTCGCCAACAAAACGGGTGCTAAAGACAATCGTTGATGACGGGTGATCGAAATATTCAAAAATCACGTGCGATGCCGCCAGCGTCGCATGGCCGCAAAGGTTGATCTCATCCAGCGTGGTAAACCAGCGCAGCTCGTATCCTTCATCGGTGCGGACGAAAAACGCCGTCTCCGACTGATTATGCTGTTGCGCCATTTTCAGCAACGTTTCGTCCGGCAGCCATTCGGTGAGCGGGCAAACCGCCGCTGCGTTGCCGCCAAAGCTATGGTCGCTGAACGCATCGACCAGATAAAAATTAATTTCCTGCATCGTTCGGTCCCTTCATCTTCTTTACTTATCGATAACATGACATAAACGGGATAATTGCACACCTTTTATAAGAAAATTAATCCGTTAGGTTCAGGTATTTCCTTCAAACAAAAATGAGACTCAGATCACAAAATGGTTGTGTTTTAGGCAGCGATCGTTTTAAGATCGTGCCACTTCTTTCCTCTTTGTAACCAGCCCTGAACTTATGATGACAAATACGGTTTCACGCAAGGTCGCGTGGCTGCGCGTAGTCACGCTTGCGATTGCGGCATTTATTTTTAATACCACCGAATTTGCGCCCGTTGGCCTGCTGTCGGACATTGCTGACAGCTTCGGCATGGAAACGGCGCAGGTGGGGATTATGCTGACGATCTACGCCTGGGTCGTCGCGCTGATGTCGCTGCCCTTTATGCTGTTGACCAGCAAGATGGAGCGCCGTCGTCTGCTGGTTGGCCTGTTTATTCTGTTTATCGCCAGCCACGTGCTGTCGTTCCTGGCATGGAACTTTAACGTGCTGGTGATCAGCCGTATCGGTATCGCTTTTGCCCACGCGGTATTCTGGTCGATTACTTCAGCGCTGGCGATTCGTATGGCGCCAGCCGGTAAACGGGCGCAGGCGCTGAGCCTGATTGCTACCGGTACCGCGTTGGCGATGGTTTTCGGTATCCCGATCGGCCGTATCGTCGGGCAGTACTTTGGCTGGCGCACCACCTTCCTGGTTATTGGCCTGGGAGCGCTGATCACCATGGTATGCCTGATCAAGCTGCTGCCCAGGCTGCCGAGCGAGCATTCAGGTTCGCTGAAAAGCCTACCGGTGCTGTTCCGCCGCCCTGCGCTGCTGAGTATTTATTTACTGACGGTGATTGTGGTGACCGCGCACTATACCGCCTATAGCTATATTGAACCGTTCGTTCAGACGGTCGCCGGCCTGAGCGGCAACTTCGCGACCGTGCTGCTGCTGACGCTGGGCGGCGCGGGTATCGTCGGCAGCATTCTGTTTGGTAAGCTCGGCAACCTGCATGCTTCCGGATTAATCAATGCGGCGATTGGCCTGCTGCTGGCGTGTCTGCTACTGCTGCTGCCCGCCTCGCACAACGCTAACCACCTGATGCTGCTGAGCGTCTTCTGGGGCGTGGCGATCATGATTATCGGGCTTGGTATGCAGGTTAAAGTGCTGGCGCTGGCGCCGGATGCAACCGACGTGGCGATGTCGCTGTTTTCGGGGATCTTTAATATCGGCATCGGCGCTGGCGCGCTGGTGGGCAGTCAGGTCAGTACCCATCTGTCGATGGCGTCGATTGGCTATGTCGGCGCGATCCCGGCCGTCGTCGCGTTAATGTGGGCGGTGATGATTTTCCGCCGCTGGCCGATCTCGCTGGACGACCATCAGCCGCATCACTCCTGATCGTTCGACTAAAAAAAGCCTGCCGGTTGCAAAACGGCAGGCTTTTTTATTTTTCCTGTCGATGCAAAGTCGTCAGGCGTGATAGGTCGAAATAATCTCCAACACGCCGTTGATGATGAATTGCACGCCCATACAGACCAGCAGGAAGCCCATCAGGCGGGAAATCGCCTCGATACCGCCCTTCCCGACCAGACGCATAATCGCTCCGGAGCTGCGCAGGCAGCCCCACAGAATAATGCCGACTAGCGCAAAAGTAATCGGCGGCGCCGCCAGCACAACCCACTCCGGGAAGTTTGCGCCGTGCTTCACCGTCGACGCCGAGCTGATAATCATCGCGATCGTCCCCGGCCCTGCGGTGCTCGGCATCGCCAGGGGAACGAAGGCAATATTGGCCGTCGGTTCATCTTCGAGCTCTTCCGATTTGAGCTTAGCTTCCATCGAATCATGGGCCTTTTGCTGCGGAAACAGCATCCGGAAGCCGATAAAGGCGACAATCAGCCCCCCGGCGATACGCAGTCCGGGAATCGATATGCCAAAGGTGTTCATCACCACCTGCCCGGCGTACCACGCGACCATCAGGATAGCGAACACGTAGACCGAGGCCATCAGCGACTGCCGGTTACGCTCGGCGTTATTCATGTTTCCGGCCAGGCCAAGGAACAGCGCCACGGTAGTCAGCGGGTTTGCCAGCGGTAGGATCACAACCAGTCCCAGGCCTATCGCTTTAAAAAGATCCATCATAGTGAGTTAAAGTCCTGTAAATATTGGATTATCAAAAAATGACGCGCGCCGAGTATAGCGTCGGTTGTCAGAGTAGCGCGAGTTCCCGGCAGAATGTATCCATCATGCAATAAATCATAAGACAACCGCGCCAAATAGAGTGACCTGCATCACAACTATCCGTTTTAGCAAATCGTGGCATCGGCTTATTCATCAGGTTGACTTATATTTGCCTAGGCAATAATATCTCCCGCAACTAAGTCATTGCCTGGGCAACCATCGTGAAAAGTACAAGCGACCTGTTTAACGAAATGATCCCCCTCGGACGCTTGATCCAGATGGTTAACCAGAAAAAAGATCGCCTGCTCAACGACTACCTCTCACCGATGGATATTACGTCCACCCAGTTTCGGGTGCTCTGTTCCATTCGTTGCGAAGTGTGTATTACCCCCGTTGAGCTGAAAACCGTCCTTTCCGTCGATCCGGGCGCCATGACGCGCATGCTTGACCGCCTGGTCTGTAAAGGCTGGATTGAACGGTTACCCAACCCGACTGACAAGCGTGGCGTACTGGTGCAGCTAACGCCAGACGGCGCAGCCCTTTGTGAGCAGTGTCATCAGGTTGTGGGTCAGAAATTGCACCAGGAACTAACAAAAAATCTGTCGACGGATGAAGTGGCCACTCTTGAGTGCCTGCTCAAAAAAGTTCTGTCGTAATAAGAAGAGGTAAGATGATGTCCAGACGCAATAACGACGCCATCACTATCCATAGTATTTTGTCGTGGATCGAGGATAACCTGGAATCGCCCCTGTCGCTGGAGAAGGTTTCAGAGCGCTCAGGTTACTCCAAGTGGCACCTGCAAAGAATGTTCAAGAAAGAGACCGGTCACTCGCTGGGACAATATATCCGCAGCCGTAAGCTGACCGAGATTGCGCAGAAGCTGAAGCAGAGCAACGAGCCTATCTTATACCTGGCCGAGCGCTATGGCTTTGAGTCGCAGCAAACGCTGACGCGGACTTTCAAAAACTATTTCGATGTTCCGCCGCACCAGTATCGTATTACTAACGTGCCGGGCGAGTCGCGCTACCTGCTCCCGTTGAACAACTGTTGTTAACCGCCTGCAAAAAAGACGTATTGAGGAAATCATGAAACTATTCGCTTCCGCCGCCATCGTGCTATTGGCGCTGGTCTCCAGCCAGAGTTATGCGGAGCAGACCACCACTCCGGTTCGCCACAACAACCGGGATGCGATGATTATTCCTTCCGAGCATAATGATTCGCCTTTTGATTTCAATCACATGGCTTCGGGCAGTGATAAATCAGATGAACTGGGCGTACCCTATTACAACCAGCAAGGCCTGTAAAATCCCTTTAGCCCCGTCACCGGGGCTTTTTTTTATCCTCTCGCCATTCCAGGACGCACGATCCGCAGGCCGAAAACGTTGATATACAGCCCGGCCATAATGAGCACGGCCCCCAGCAGTTGCAGGCTATTCAGCGTTTCGCCGAGCAGCAAGGCGGCGCTGGCCATTCCCACCACCGGCACCAGCAGCGACAGCGGCGCTACGCGCCAGGTCTCATAGCGACCGAGCAGCGAACCCCAGATCCCATAGCCGACAATCGTCGCAACAAACGCCAGATACAGTAGCGACAGAATCGTTACCCCATCGATATGCAACAGGCTTGCCGCCATGATCTGCGGACCATCGAGAAGCCAGGAGGCCAGCATAAAAGGCAGCACCGGGATCAGCGCGCTCCACACGACTAAAGACATAATCGGCGGCCGGCTCGCATGGGACATGATTTTTTTATTGAAGATGTTGCCGCAGGCCCAGCTCAGCGCCGCCGCCAGGGTCAGCAAAAAGCCCACCAGCGGAACATGCTGTCCGCCGAGGCTGGCCTCGACCAGCACCAGGACGCCGAAAATCGCCAGTGCGATACCTGCCAGCTGTTTCGCCTGCAAACGCTCGCCGAAGATAAACGCGCCAAGAATAATGGTAAAAAAGGCCTGCGCCTGCAGCACCAGCGAGGCCAGCCCGGCAGGCATACCGAGGCTAATCGCGCAGAACAGAAACGCAAACTGGCCAAAGCTAATAGTCAGACCGTAGCCCAGCAGCAGAGTGAGCGGAATTTTTGGCCGCGCGACGAAGAGCAGCGCCGGGAAAGCCACCAGCAAAAAACGCAGCCCGGCAAGCATCAGCGGCGGCATATTATGCAGCCCCAGCTTAATCACCACGAAATTCAGCCCCCATACCACCACCACCAGTAATGCCAGCAGCCCGTCTTTTCGCGTCATACCCTGCCTCGGTTGTTATTGGATTTTTTGTGAACAAAATCAAACTACAGAATAATTCGTCCGCCGCCTAGATCATTATTTTCGGTAGGTCGCTGGCGTGCTTTTCATCACCGATGGGAACTATACAAGCGTCGGTTAGCATGCTATTTGTGATCGGGACAACAAAAATAACATCACTTCAGGCAAGGAAAAAATGATACCGACACTCAGGCGCTCAACGGCGGCGCTGCTGGCTTCGTCGTTGCTGTTAACGATTGGCCGCGGCGCAACGTTACCTTTTATGACGATCTACCTCACCCGGCAGTACCAGCTGGAAGTGGATAAAATCGGCTATGCGCTGTCGAGCGCGCTGATCGTCGGGGTACTGTTCAGCATGGGGTTTGGCATTCTCGCCGATAAGTTCGATAAAAAGCGCTATATGACTCTCGCCGTGCTGGCGTTTATTGGCGGTTTCATCGCTATTCCGCTGGTCAATAGCGTCGCGCTGGTAGTGTTTTTCTTCGCGCTGATTAACTGCGCCTACTCGGTATTCTCCACCGTCCTGAAAGCGTGGTTCGCCGACGTGCTGTCGCCGGAAAAGAAGGCGCAGATTTTTTCTCTTAACTACACCTTTCTTAATATTGGCTGGACCGTTGGACCGCCGATCGGCACTCTGCTGGTGATGTACAGCATTAACCTGCCGTTCTGGCTGGCAGCGGGCTGCGCCGCGCTGCCGCTGGTGTTTATTCAGCTGTTTGTCCAGCGCACCAGCGCCGCGATTGCTGAGGATAATGCGGTCCAGTGGTCGCCTTCGGTGCTGCTGCGCGATCGTGCGCTACTGTGGTTTACGCTCTCCGGCCTGCTGGCGTCATTCGTCGGCGGCTCTTTCGCTTCCTGTATTTCCCAGTATGTGCTGGTGGTAGCGGACAGCGATTTTGCTGAAAAAGTGGTTGCCGTGGTACTGCCGGTCAACGCCGCCGTCGTGGTGGCGCTGCAGTACGCGGTCGGCCGTCGCCTCACCGCGCGTAATATTCGCCCGCTGATGACCTTTGGTACGGTCTGTTTTGTACTCGGACTGGGCGGTTTTGTTATTTCCGATAATAGCCTGCTGCTGTGGGGCCTCTCTGCCGCCGTCTTTACGCTCGGTGAAGTGATCTACGCGCCGGGTGAATATATGCTGATCGATAACATTGCTCCGCCGGGCATGAAGGCCAGCTACTTTTCCGCCCAGTCGCTGGGCTGGCTGGGAGCGGCTTTTAACCCGATGCTGACCGGGACAATTCTGACCCATCTGCCGCACTGGTCGCTGTTTGCAATATTGATGTTCGCTATTATTGCCGCCTGGCTGATGATTTTCCGTGGGATGAACGTACGCCCGTGGAACGGTAGTGCGGTCGCCCGCGCCTGAGCCCAGGCGCCGTGCGGCTGTCAGGTTGCTGTCGCCCCCCTGTCGGGTTTCGATCGTGGTTGCCGACAGCCTGCTCAATAATACTCCATCTCAGGTTTTTCACCCGGAGAGAGTCACGATGAACAGTAGCAATCAGGTTAAACAATTACGTTTACAGCGCGCCTGGTCCCAGGAGCAGCTCGCCGAGCTGGCGGGCGTGAGCGTGCGGACCATTCAGCGCATTGAGAACGGTGACCGCCCCGGTCTGGAGACCCTTAGCGCGCTTGCGGCAGTCTTTGAAGTTAACGTCGCCGAGATTAGCGGCGATTCGCCGGAAGGCCATGACGAATCGCTGGATTTACGCATTGAGGAAGCCAAAGCGCGTGTCGAACGCGAAAGCCGTTTTTACCGTTCACTGACCGTGGCGGTCGTGGTTTGCATCCTGCTGGCGGTGCTGAACTGGCTGACCGGCGCGGACAGCTACTGGTCCGCATGGGTGGCGATCATCTGGGGGGCGCTGCTGGCGGTAAAAGGATTACGCCTGTTTGTGTTTGGCGAATGGATCAAAAACTGGCGTCAGGCGCGGCTGCAGCGGCTGCTGCGAAAGTAACCTACTGAGCGATGGTGCGCGCTTCTCCCGGGGGCGGCGCAAAGCGCCTTGCCCGGGCTACGGGCCAGCAGACGGCTGTATACCTGTAGCCCGGCTAAGCGCAGCGCGAGCCGGGGAGAGATTTCCATCCGGGAAAGGCCTATATGGTAACCATCCCGCGGACGCCTTCGGCTTCCATATCGCTGCCGCTGCCCTGTTGGATAATCGCCCCGCGCGACATCACCAGGTAGCGGTCCGCCAGCCCGGCGGCGAAATCGTAGAACTGCTCGACCAGCAGGATCGCCATATCACCGCGATTCGCCAGCTGGCGGATAACTTCGCCAATCTCCTTGATGACCGACGGCTGAATACCTTCCGTCGGTTCGTCAAGAATCAGCAGCTGCGGGCGGCTGGCCAGCGCGCGGCCAATGGCCAGCTGCTGCTGTTGCCCGCCGGAAAGATCGCCCCCGCGCCGCTGCTTCATGCTTTTCAGCACCGGAAACAGCTGATAAATCTCTTCCGGCACCGCGCGCGCGTCGCGGGCGGGAAAGCGGGACAGCCCCATCAGCAGATTCTCCTCAACCGTCAGGCGTGGAAAAATCTCCCGCCCTTGGGGCACGTAGGCGATCCCCGACTGCACCCGCTGGTGCGGTTTACGGTGGGTGATATTCTTCTCCTGCCACAGCACCTCGCCGCTGCGCGCCGGGATCAGCCCCATCAGGCACTTCAGCAAAGTGGTTTTCCCCACCCCGTTGCGTCCGAGCAGGCAGGTGACCTCCCCCTGACGCGCGGCAAAATCGACGCCGCGCAGAATATGGCTGCCGCCATAATATTGATGTAGTTGATTAACCTGTAGCATCCGCGCTCCTTAGCGTCCGAGATAAACTTCAATTACCTGTTCGTTGGCCTGCACCTCGCGCAGCGATCCTTCCGCCAGCACCTGTCCCTGATGCAGCACCGTCACCCGGTCGGCGATGGTCTCGACAAAGCCCATATCATGCTCAACCACCATCAGCGAATGCTGACCGGCAAGGGTGCGGAACAGCTCGGCCGTATACTCCGTTTCTGCATCGGTCATCCCGGCTGCGGGCTCGTCCAGCAGCAGCAGATGCGGCTCCTGCACCAGCAGCATGCCGATCTCAAGAAACTGCTTTTGCCCGTGCGACAGCAGCCCCGCCGGCCGATGGCGTTCGCCCTCCAGGCGCAGCAGGCGCAGGGTTTCGCTGATTCGGTCGGCCTGCTCGCTGTTCAGGCGCGCCCGCAGGCTGGCCCACACCGATTTATCACCTTTCATTGCCAGTTCGAGATTCTCTGCCACCGTCAGCGCCTCAAAGACCGTCGGTTTCTGGAACTTGCGTCCGATCCCCTGCCGGGCGATGGCGATGGGATCGAGGGTCGTTAAGTCCACCGACTGATCGTAAAGCGCCCTGCCGCTCTGCGGCCGGGTTTTGCCGGTGATGACGTCCATCAGGGTGGTTTTACCGGCGCCGTTCGGCCCAATCACGCAGCGCAGTTCGCCGACGCCAATCTGCAGCGACAGGTCGGTCAGCGCCTGAAAACCGTCAAAGCTGACGTTAATCTTTTCCAGCTGCAGCACCGGATCGGTCTGCTCACGAAAACGGTCCGTCGGCAGCTGGCGGGTAAAGAGCTCTTCATCCGGTTGCATCAGCGATCTCCTTTACGCAGCAGGCCGATAACGCCACGCGGTAAAAACAACGTCACGATAATAAAAATCAGCCCCAGAAACAGCTGCCAGTACTCCGGCATCGCCATGGTAAAGTAGCTCTTCGCGCCGTTGACCAGCCCTGCGCCAAGCACCGGGCCGATTAGGGTTCCACGACCGCCCAGCGCCACCCAGATGGCCGCTTCGATAGAGTTGGTTGGCGACATTTCGCTGGGGTTGATGATCCCGACCTGCGGCACGTACAGCGCCCCTGCCAGGCCGCACAGCACGGCAGAAAGCGTCCAGACCAGCAGCTTAAATCCGCGCGGGTCGTAGCCGCAGAACATCAGGCGGTTTTCAGCATCGCGCACCGCCGTCAGCACGCGGCCAAATTTGCTTTGCGCCAGCAAATAGCCAATCCACAGAGTGAGCAACAGCAGCAGCACCGTCGCCATAAACAGCGCCGCCCGGGTACCAATGGCGGTGACGGGGAAACCGAGCAGCGTGGTAAAGCCGGTAAAGCCGTTATTACCGCCAAAGCCGGTTTCGTTGCGGAAAAAAAGCAGCATTCCGGCGTAGGTCAACGCCTGGGTCATGATCGAAAAATAGACGCCTTTGATTTTCGAGCGAAAGGCAAACCAGCCAAACACCAGCGCCAGCAGACCGGGCACCAGCACCACCAGCAGCATCGCCCAGGCAAAATGCTGGGTGCCCCACCAGAACCACGGCAGCTCGCTCCACGATAAAAACGACATAAAGGCCGGTAGTCCGTCGCCCGCCGCCTGGCGCATAAGATACATGCCCATGGCGTAGCCGCCGAGGGCAAAAAAGATCCCATGGCCAAGCGAGAGCATCCCGGCATAGCCCCAGACTAAATCCAGCGCGACAGCGACAATAGCGTAGCAGAGGATCTTACCGGTCAGCGTCAGCAGCCAGGCGGAAACCGCCAGCGGATGCGTAGCAGGCAGCAGCGCCAGAAACGGCATACTCAGCAGGCCCAACAGCAGCAGAATGCCGATCCACCGCAGCGGGCGCGGCGCTTTGCGCGCCAGCGTTAAGGTAACAGGTTGGCTCATCAGTCAATAACCCTCCCTTTGAGGGCGAACAGTCCCTGAGGACGTTTCTGGATAAACAGGATAATCAGTACCAGTATCAGGATTTTGCCCAGCACGGCCCCCATTTGCGGCTCAAGGATTTTGTTAAAGATGCCAAGACCAAGCGCCGCCGCCACGCTGCCGGCCAGTTGACCGACGCCGCCGAGCACCACCACGAGGAAGGAGTCGATAATGTAGCCCTGGCCCAGCTCTGGCCCGACGTTGCCGAGCTGCGATAGCGCAACGCCGCCCAGTCCGGCAATACCGGAGCCGAGACCAAATGCCAGCATATCGACCCGGCCGGTAGGGACGCCGCAGCAGGCCGCCATCGCGCGGTTCTGCGTCACCGCCCGCACGTTCATCCCGAGGCGGGTTTTGTTCAGCGTCAACCAGGTGAAGAGCAGCACCAGCAGCACAAAGGCCAGTACCGCCAGACGGTTCCACGGCAGGATAAGATTCGGCAGAACCTGCACGCCGCCGGAAAGCCACGCCGGATTGGCGACCTCGACGTTCTGCGCACCAAACAGCATCCGCACCAGCTGGATCAGCATCAGGCTGATCCCCCAGGTGGCCAGCAGCGTCTCCAGCGGGCGACCGTAGAGATGACGGATCACGGTGCGCTCCAGCGCCATGCCGATCCCGCCGGCAATCAGAAACGCCACCGGCAGCGCAATCAGCGGATAGAAGGCCAGCCACTGCGGGGCCAGCTGCGCCAGCGCCTGCTGAACCAGCCAGCAGCTGTAGGCGCCAATCATCAGCATTTCGCCGTGGGCCATGTTGATGACCCCCAGCAGTCCGTAGGTGATCGCCAGGCCGAGCGCGGCGAGCAGCAGGACAGAGCCGAGGGAGAGGCCCATAAACGCCTGTCCGAGCAGATCGCCCAGCAGCAGGCGGTGCTGGATTTTGCTCAGGCTCTCCTGCGCCGCCGCGCGGATCGCCGGGTCTGGCTCATGCCGGGCGTCGGTATAAGGCGTCAGCAGCGCCTGGGTTTCCGGGTCGCCTGAGTGACCGAGCCGTTCAATGGCCGCCAGCCTTTGCGCAGGCTGCGGACTGGTTAGCTGCAGACGAGCAAGCGCAATTTCCAGCAGCGATTTGACCGCGCCGTCGGTTTCCGCCGTCAGGCGCTGCTGTAACAGGCCCGCCATTTCTGGCGTCGCTTCGCGCTGGAGGGTTTTTGCCGCAGAGGCCCTTTCCGTGACGTTGTCACTGACCAGCTGATGCGTGGCCAGCGCCCCTGCCGCGAGGTTACGCAGACGATTGGTCAGGCGTACCGGTTTTATTGTTCCTTCGGGAGCCGCAACCGCACCCAGCGTCAGTAGCTTATCACCCTGCTTGCTGAACGCATGACCGCGACTGTCCGATTGTAATGTCTCGCTTTTCAGCGCCCTTAGCAGCGGTAAACGCGGCGCTGCAGGCGCGACGGCCCACTGCTCAAGCAGCAGCGCCTGTTGGCTGCGGGTGGCTGCCACGAAATCGTCGGCGTCGGCTGCCTGCGCCCGCCACGGCATCAATACCAGCAGCAGCGCAAAATAACTCATAAGGCGCAATGGGTTCATGGTGGTCCTCCTTACCCGGGAAATCGGGCCGTGCCCGAACGACAGAATCCGTCACCCCGGCTTAGCGCCGGGGTTCAACGTTTAGTTACTGGCGCTTTTTACCGGGTGATCCGGTTTTTTATCGTTCCCGGCAATCCACGGGCTCCACGGCTGGGCGCGAACGGGCGCTTCAGTCTGCCAGACCACGTTAAACTGGCCGTTGCTTTCGATTTCGCCGATCATGACCGGTTTATGCAGGTGATGGTTGGTCGCATCCATCGTCAGGGTGAAGCCCGACGGCGCTTTAAAGGTCTGACCGGCCATGGCTTCCCGAACTTTATCGACATCGGTGGTCCCCGCTTTGGTTACCGCCTGGGCCCACATATGCAGACCGACCCAGGTTGCTTCCATCGGATCGTTGGTGACCACACTATCCGCGTTCGGCAGCTTATGCGCTTTGGCCCAGGCGCGATAATCGGCGACAAACTGTTTGTTGGTAGGGTTATCCACGGATTCGAAGTAGTTCCACGCCGCGAGATTGCCCACCAGCGGTTTGGTATCAATCCCGCGCAGCTCCTCTTCACCCACCGAGAAGGCCACTACCGGAACATCGGTCGCTTTTAGCCCCTGGTTAGCCAGCTCTTTATAGAACGGAACGTTGGAATCACCGTTGATCGTGGAAACCACCGCCGTTTTACCGCCGGCGGAAAACTTCTTAATGTTGGCGACGATGGTCTGGTAATCGCTATAGCCGAACGGGGTATAGACCTCTTCGATGTCTTTATCCTGAATGCCTTTGGCGTGCAGGAACGCGCGGAGAATTTTGTTGGTGGTGCGCGGATAAACGTAGTCGGTACCCAGCAGGAAGAAGCGCTTCGCCCCGCCGCCGTCTTCGCTCAGCAGATATTCCACCGCCGGGATAGCCTGCTGATTTGGCGCTGCGCCGGTGTAGAAGACGTTCGGCGACATCTCCTCGCCTTCATACTGTACCGGGTAGAAAAGCAGGCCGTTCAGCTCTTCAAATACCGGCAGAACCGATTTGCGCGACACCGAGGTCCAGCAGCCGAACACCGCCGCGACCTTATCCTGCGTAAGCAGCTGACGCGCCTTTTCCGCAAACAGCGGCCAGTTTGAGGCCGGGTCAACGACCACCGGCTCCAGCTTTTTACCCAGCACGCCCCCTTTGGCGTTAATGTCGTCGATCGCCATCAGGGCGACCTCTTTAAGCGGGGTTTCGGAAATCGCCATCGTCCCTGAGAGCGAATGCATAATCCCGACTTTGATGGTGTCGGCGGCGTATACCTGCAAGGAGAAGCCCATGCTGATAACAGAGGCGGAGAGAGCAAAAGCTTTTAATAGTGTTCGACGCTGCATGTGTGTCACTCCTGAATAGCGCAAAAACAAAAATGAATTAACGACTAACCGGAAGTGATAAGGCAAAAACAATGCCAGCTTTTGCAGGGGCGTGAAAGCGTGATGAACCAGACGGGAAAAGCGAAGCGACGGGCAGCGTTGCCTTAAAATAGTGCAACGCTGCGCTATAAAAGCGTTACCAGACCTGAGCGGCGATACCGGTGACCAGACGGACCTTGTCCCACTGCTGGGCTTCCGTCAGCGAGTTCCCCTCTTCGGTAGAGGCAAAACCGCATTGCGGGCTAAGGCAAATTTGCTCCAGCGGGACGTACTGCGCCGCCTCCCGCAAACGCGCCTTCACGCCTTCCGGGTTTTCCAGCTCGCCATTTTTAGTGGTGATCAGGCCCAGCACCACCTGCTGATGGCCAGGGCGGATAAAGCGCAGCGGCGCGAAGTCGCCGGAACGGTCGTTATCGTACTCCAGGAAGAAGGCATCGATGTTCACTCCACCGAACAGCACTTCGGCAACCGGCTCGTACCCGCCCTCGGATATCCAGGTTGAACGGAAGTTACCGCGGCATACGTGCAGACCAACGGTCAGATCCTGCGGTTTTCCCTCGAGGGCCTGATTCAGCACGCGGGCATAGATGCGCGCCAGCTCATCGGGATCTTCGCCGCGATCGCGTATCTGCTGGCGCTGTTCATCGGAGCACAGATAGGCCCAGACGGTGTCATCAAGCTGTAAATAGCGGCAGCCCGCATCGTAGAAGGCGCGGATGGCATCGCGCCAGGTGGTCGCCAGATCGTCGAAATAGTCAGCGAGGTCCGGATAAACCGTCGCGTCAATATCTTTGCGCCCGCCGCGGAAGTGTAAAACGCTTGGGCTGGGGATGGTCATTTTCGGCTGCGCGCTGCCGCTGATGCTCTTCAGATAGCGAAAATCCTCCAGCATCGGGTGATCGCCAAAGGCCAGTTTACCGGTGACGCGTACCCCGTGCGCTTTGGTTTGTACCCCGTTGAACTGGATACCCTTTTCGGAATCGTAGCGTTCGACGCCCTGCAAACCGTCAAAGAAATCAAAGTGCCACCACGCGCGGCGGAACTCACCGTCGGTCACCACGTGCAGCCCACACTCGCACTGCTGCTGCACCAGATGACGAATAGCTTCATTTTCTATCTGCCGTAGCTGCTGCGCGTCAATAGCGCCTGCAGCCAGCTGTTGGCGAGCCTGTTTGATGGCGTCCGGACGTAAAAAACTGCCGACGATATCTGCGCGGAACGGGGCCTGATGACGTTGCATGGTGTCTCCTTAGCGGCGGGCAAGGTTAATTGCCCGCCGTGATAGTTCATTATTTGAATATTTAGACTTCTGGATGTCTATATGTCCAGATACTGTCATGCAGACGATTCATCGGCAAACGAGAATAATTCATGGCACATGAAATAAATTCATTTTGCGAAAGGTAGCCCTTCATCTTCCCAGCCTGTCAGGCCGCCGAGCATCATTTTTACCGGACGTCCCAGCAGCGCCAGCTTCATGGCGGCAACATCTGCTCCGTTGCAATGCGGCCCGGCGCAGTAAACCACAAACAGCGTATCCTCAGGCCACTGCGCCATTCGGGTTGCATCAATTTGTCGGTGCGGTAAATGCAGGGCCCCCGGCAGATGACGACGGGCAAAGGTTTCCTCACTGCCGACGACATGTAGCAGAACAAAATCCACGTCTTCTTCGCGCATCGCGCTGTAGACATCGGCGCAGTCAGTTTCGAGGCTTAGCTTATGACGAAACCAGGCGGCGGCATCGGTAGAGCTGGCGGGGGTAATCGCGGTTACAACACTCATGGCATCTTCTCCTTGTCTGTGGTACCACTACTTTAATTAACCGCCTGCACGACATCTGCCGATAACCATGACTGAAAACGCTGAAATCATGACAACCCCATCCGTGACGTTGTCACGCCACCGGGTGGTTGCCCTCGCCTACGATGGCCTGTGTACCTTTGAATTTGGCGTCGCGGTAGAGATCTTCGGCCTGCCGCGTCCGGAAATGGGCGAGCGCTGGTATCGTTTCGCCGTGGCCGCGGTGGATGAAGGCGAGCTGCGGGCAACCGGCGGGATACGTCTGATGACCGACGGCGGCATGTCGTTGTTAAGCGAAGCGGACACGATCGTAGTGCCCGGCTGGCGCAGTATCGATTCCCCTGTGCCGCCTGACCTGTGCCAGGCATTGGTTGCCGCCTATGCGCGGGGCTGCCGGATAATTTCGATCTGCTCCGGGGTGTTCGTTCTGGCCGCTGCCGGGTTGCTTAACGGCCGCCAGGCGACCACCCACTGGCGCTACACCGATCAGCTGCGGGCGCGTTTTCCGCTGATTGAAGTCATTGATGACGTGCTGTACGTCGGCGCTGAGGGCGTGATGACCTCCGCAGGCAGCGCCGCAGGAATCGATTTATGTCTGCATCTGGTGCGCGAGGACTTCGGTATTGATGCGGCGAATATTGTCGCGCGGCGTTTAGTGGTGTCCCCCCATCGCGACGGCGGACAGGCGCAGCAGATTGTTCGGCCGGTAGCCAAAGCGCGAGAAAGCCAGCGACTCGGACTATTATTCGATTTTCTGCACCAGAATCTCGCCGCCAACCATACCGTGGCATCGCTGGCGGAAAGAGCCGGTATGGGCTCACGGACCTTTTTACGCCGTTTTGAAGACGCTACCGGTAAAACCCCTGCCCGCTGGCTGCTTGATGAGCGACTGCTGCGCGCGACCCAGCATTTAACCCACAGCCGCCTGAGCGTTGAGCAGATTGCCGAGCTTTGCGGTTTCGCGAATGCCAGCACCCTGCGCCATCACTTCCGCCAGCAGTATGCGCTTAGCCCGTTGCAGTATCGAAAGACAATGCAGAGTGAAACAAACCGAGCGTAATTTATCAGCGATATTGTCGCTCGGAGGAATGTGGTAAGTGATTGTTTTGCTGGCTCTGTTACTTCACGTGTCATCTTAGATACGCGCATATCGCTAGTGCGAGACACTGGGCCGTCAATTCATATTCTATGGCCAGTGAACGATAAGCCTGGCCGGAAAAATCGTGCCGGCATATTGATACCGGCCGAAAGCGACTACGCGGTTATTCATTCAAAGGCAATGTGAAAACCACCGCAATTGTCGTCGTCTTTTATCGATATAAATCAGTCTGCGGAGATGAGCTTAAAAGAAATAAACCGCCCGAAATATAAGGCGGTTTTTTGAATATCCAGACAGCCGTTATTTAATGACATCCGGGTCTTCAGGGACTACCGGATCGTTTACGTCCGGACTTTCAGGTAAATCTTCGTCAGGTAAAGGGTCAGTACCCGGTAGCGGTTCAGTAATATCTGGGCGTTCTACCATAATGCCTCCTAAACAACGTGTGAAAGGGCTATTTGCTTTTGTTCGGTTTCTGGCTGCCTTTATCATCTTCAGGCATTTTTTTCGGCTGTTTTGGCTGGTCTTTTTCTGAATTTACAGTTGAAGATTTCATAGGAAACTCCATTATCATATGTAGCGTTGTGCTACTCGTTAACTATAGTGCAGAATGAATTATAGCTAAGGAGTTATTGAGTAAATCGCTATTCAATGAGGTAATTTTTAATATGAGTATTGATATCGTTAAAGATTATTTAAAAAGTATTTTTTTACCGCTTGTGCTTGTTAATTACCAATTTCCTGCTGCTCTGTGTGGTTTCGCCAATGGCTGTATCCTGCGCCATCAATTCCGCCAGCAGTAGATGCTTAGCCCGTTGCAGCATCAAAAGAGTATACAGCCTGACCGATATGCGGCTTTTTGGTCCGTGAAATAGTCACTATCGGCAATTTGTTAAGCATTTGTTTAGATTGCGCAAGTTAAGATATGTTCAACAACCGTAAACCTGTTCAATGAGGACAATTTAGCGCATAGCAAAACTAATGGAGGTTAATCATGCTGGGAAATATGCATGTATTTATGGCAGTTCTGGGAACCATTCTGTTCTTTGGATTTCTTGCCGCGTATCTAAGCCACAAATGGGATGACTGATGAACGACGATAATCCCCACCCGTAAACGCCCCCTGCTGCTGATGCACCAGGGGGCGTTTTTGTTAGCGTGATTTTTCTTGGTAAAGCTATTTAACCTCTGGCCCGTGCCATTCAAGTTTATTTCTCATTTCCTCCGGAACCAAAGAGAACAGAGAAGAAATTCTCTTCAATTGATGCTCGTATAAGAAACTTTTCTTTTCACTACAGTCCTCATAGTACCAGCGAGCATTTTTATTTAAAAAGCAAATATCTAAATCATTAAAATCATCATACTTCAACAGTAAGTAAAATTCATGTATAAGCTGAGATTCATAATATACAGACCTATCCCTTGCTTTAAAAAAAGCACCATGAGTGGACACGCTTCTTATTTGCAACAAACTCCCTTGAAGGATATCTAAGTATATGTCTTTTTTCCCATAACATGATAGCGGGGGCTACAACCTTACCAACGCCCCAACCTGCAACCCACATTGCTGCATCAGCCAGAGCCTCCTTAACCCATAACTTTAATCCGAGGTATCAGATTCAAATATCGCTGACCGCAGACAGGCTCGTGATGAGCCATGTTATACTTGTTGATTACTGCCAAGGAGGGAGAAATATGCGTATCAATACCAAAATGAGGTTGGCAGCACTGTTATACCTTATGGCGGCCTACGCTGTTGCCCTGCCGGCACTGGCGCTGTTCACGGACCTGGTGATAAACGGCGGGATTATTGATATGTGGCAAGGCTCGTATTCATTTTTGAACCTTCTTGATCTGCGTAAAATTCTTTATCTGCAGTTTGCCGGGCTGGGCGCTATCCTGGGTTTTGTCTACTGGCTATTTTTCTTTAGAAAATACCGTCATCACGATCCGCTGGATAAATATTTTAAGTAGCGCCGGGCGCTACTTATTGATTTATCCTGCAGGTTCATCGCTCAGCAGTTAATCACTACGTCAGAAATATCGCATTGCCGCTATTCCCTGCGCTGAATATCGGATAGTCAGCAGCGGCAATGCTTACCTGCCCTTTCGGCTCGATGGCGGTTTGACAGCGAACGGTTAATTCAGGGCCAGACAGGCGTCAGTGATTAACGCGCAGATTATACCGCCGCGCGCATAGATCCGGGTGCTATTTACCCTGAAGTTCCCTGCGGATAATTTCCGCCCCGGCGCTTAACGCATTGAGCTTGCCGGTTGCGACCCGCCGCGATAGCGGCGCCATACCGCAGTTGGTTGAAGGATAAAGCTTATCGGCATCAACAAACTGCAGCGCCTTACGTAAGGTTGCGGCGACCTCCTCCGGCGTTTCGATCGCATTGGTCGCCACGTCGATAGCGCCCACCATCACTTTTTTACCGCGAATCAGTTCAAGCAGATCCATGGGAACATGCGAGTTATGGCATTCCAGCGAAATGATATCGATACTGGAGGTTTGCAGTTGAGGAAACGCTTCTTCATACTGTCTCCACTCCGTCCCCAGCGTCTTTTTCCAGTCGGTATTGGCTTTGATGCCATATCCATAGCAGATATGCACCGCGGTTTCGCATTTGAGTCCTTCAACGGCTCTTTCTAATGCCGCGATCCCCCAGTCATTGACCTCGTCAAAGAATACGTTAAAGGCGGGCTCGTCAAACTGAATAATATCAACGCCGGCGGCCTCCAACTCTTTGGCTTCCTGATTGAGTATTTTCGCAAATTCCCAGGCGAGTTTTTCGCGGCTCTTATAGTGATCGTCATAGAGCGTATCAATCATAGTCATCGGCCCGGGGAGCGCCCATTTGATCGGCTGTTTGGTAAGCTGACGTAAAAAACGCGCATCTTCAACAAAAACGGGCTTTTGCCGCTCGACGGCCCCCACGACGGTCGGGACGCTTGCATCATAGCGATTACGGATTTTGACAACTTCGCGCTTTGCGAAATCCACGCCGCTGAGGTGCTCAATAAACGTGGTGACAAAGTGCTGGCGCGTTTGTTCGCCATCGCTGACGATATCAATACCGGCGCGTAGCTGATCGAATAAGGACAAACTCAGCGCGTCTTTTTTCCCGTCGATTAATTCCTGGCTTTCGAGTTTCCATGCAGACCATAGTTTCTCAGGCTCTGCAAGCCAGGAAGGTTTCGGTAAGCTGCCGGCCGTTGAAGTAGGAAGTAATTTTTTCATTATAAATAGCCTTATATCTGCGATGGATTAAAGAGCGGAATAAGCAGACCACTGCTCAAGAATATTTTTATACGGTTTGATAAAGTGCTCTTCAGTAAACTTCCCCTGCTCTATAGCCAGCTGGCTACGCTCTTCCCGGTCATAAACTATTTTGGTTAACGAATGATCCTGATGATTCAGATCGGGCTGATAGCACAGGCCTGCTGCGGAGTTAGCGTTGTAGATCTCAGGCCGGTATATCTTCTGGAACGTCTCCATCGTGCTGATGGTACTCATCAGCTCAAGGCTGCTGTAATCGCTCAGTAAATCTCCGGTAAAATAAAATGCCAAAGGCGCTACGCTGTTTTTCGGCATAAAATAGCGGACCTGCAGGCCCATTTTTGCAAAATACTGCTCGGTCAAAGACGAGGCGTTTGGCCGATACTCAAGGCCTAATACCGGATGGCGGTTTCCGGTCTGCTGATAGGTGTCTTTACTGGACACGCTGAGGCAGATCACCGGCGGCTTTTTGAAATTGGCTTTATATTCGGCGGAGTGAACGAAATGCTTAAAGATATTCCCGTGCAAGTTGCCAAAATCATCTGGGATGCTAAAGCCAGAACGTTGTTTATTATAGTCCGGTAGCAATACGCTGAAGTCATAGTCGCGAACATATGAGGAGAAATTATTGCCAACGATGCCTTCAATACGCTCACCCGTTCTTTTATCAATAATTGTGGTTTGCAATATCTCAATCGCCGGAAAGGTGGTTCCAGTCTCTTCAATAACCATTTCCACGGAAATAATATTCAACGCAACAGAGTAACGATCGCTTTTGGGATTATCCCAATGCGCCAGCGTATTGAACCGATTGTCTATCATGACTAAGGTGTTGCGCAAATTCTCCTGCCGATTTTTGCCACGAGCCAGATTAGCAAAGTTGGTCGTAATACGCGTACTTTCCGAGGGGTTATAGTTTTCATCAAACAGCGTGCTTTTGATGGTAAACGTAAAATCTTTATTCATGGCGATCTGGCATCCTGGTTTTGCAATGAAAAGTGATTATCGGACGAATTCCCGGCGTTAACGGATTTGCTCGCCAGCACTCTTCATGTTGCCAATAAGTTAATATTACCTAATTTATGCCAGAGCCCCGCAAGGAGGGAAAGCGACTTAATTTCATTGCAACATGAGCCATTTTCATGATCTGGCTCACAGCCTGGTTCAGCATCGCTGTAGGCGGGGATTGAGAGGATTCGCGGCGGGCGCAGGCGCTCAGATGGCCGCTACCGGGCCGCATAAATCGAAGCGCGGCGATCGGAAGGCCGCGCGAAGATAACACGTTTTTACGCCTGTACGAGGCTATCCGCTGTGTTCACCGGCCAGCGTATCTCTCCTACGCCGTTCAGTTCGGGCAGGGCAAACAAGAACCCCTGAAAACGCTTGATACCCGCGGATTCAAGCCAGCACCACTCTTCGATACGTTCAATCCCTTCCGCCACCACCGCAATTTCCAGCTCATGACAGCAGTTGATGATAGAACGGACGACGGCCTGCTTAGGGCCGCTCAGGTGGATATTGGTAATAATCTCACGATCGATTTTGACTTTGTCAGGCTGGATTTTGGTTAACAACGACAGTCCGGCATAACCGGCACCAAAATCATCAATAGCCAGCCCCATTCCGGAGACGCGCAGTTTTTTAATCGCACTACTAAACTGGCTGAAACCGGAGATCATTTCGTCTTCAGTCACTTCTACGATAACCTGTTCAGGCATCAACCCATACTTTTTAATTTCCTGCAGCAGGAATTCCACGGCATCGGGAACCACCACCAAAGACATCGGCAGAATATTAATGGATATTTTATGATCGCCGATGTCTATTTCTTTTGCCAGCGCGAAAGCCACCGATTTAGATTTGAGGTCAATTTCATAACGTTTATCATGGTCGATTGAAGCAAAAAAGCTCGCCGGACTCCCACCATCTTTATTACGAATAAGCGCTTCCAGTGAAGTGATATGACCGGCCAGGGGCTCAATAATGGGCTGAAATGCAAACTGGCAGCATTGAGTATCAACTGGGGAGCGTTCAGGTGTATGAAAAGGCGATCTTTGTGGGATAACTGACCATTTTTCAGGCTGGAAATACTGGGAAACCGGGAGAGCTCTTTTTTGCGTTATAAACGTATGAATAAATTTATAAACGCGCTCTTCCGTCAGAAGATAGCTCTTCAACTTGCTTAGCTGGCGAACGGTTTTCAGCACGGCATCGGCTTCTAGCGTATCCAGATCAAAGTACATCATACCGACGTTTTCGAAGCGCCTGCGCGGGGCGTAATCTCGCATCAGCTCGACGACACCAAAGTGTCGGCTGTCGTGTTTAATCTTGCTGAAGAGCTGCTCCAGAATACTTTCGTCACCTTCAAGCACTTGAAGGATAACATTATCTTTAAAAAGAAGAATGCCTGAAACGCCATGAGACATGTTATTAACATTCGCTTTTTCAACCAGCAAAGAGAGATTAATTTCATGAGTTAAAGGTATCTGACTTCTGTAAATCAGGGTTGTCAGCATAATCCCATCCAGATTTTTGCCAGGAGAAAAGAGACTGTGTAACACACTTTCACTTTTAAACACAGCTTATTTATAATATTTTGCATCCATCCACAAATCCAACTGGAGACTTATCCTTAATGTAAAAAATACACGCCCCCACCGCTAATAAAAACCTCTTAAAGCCAAAAATAAATTTACAATATCCGATGAGGACCCTGGTAGATTCAGAAATATAAAAAATGCATCCAGACTATTTATTTTCTGTTTATCAGGCCGCACCGGCAATGGCATGAAAAATATAAAGAGCAAGATGAAGCGGCTAAAGCTGGCTAGTGTCGCTGTCCTGGCAAATATATCCCTGCTCGCGCATGCGCAGTAGACTCTCGGCGCTGGCGCAGACCATACCCGTAGTCAGCATTTCAAAACCAAAACGGCGGTAGAAGCCGACTTTATCCACCACCGAATAGATAAAGGTTTTGCCAAACGGCCGCAGCCGCTCGCTGGCCGCCTGCATCAGCAACTTCCCGTATCCCTTCCCCTGGCAGTTCGGGGCCACCGCAACATCCGCAAGATAGCTGCACCAGGTCAGATCGCTAATCGCGCGGGCAACGGCGACCAGCTGACCCTTTTCATAGCCAAACCAGCAAAAAGTACTATGACGAAACGCCCGTTCAACCAATGCAATATCGCGCTGATTAAGTCCCGCATCGGCAATGATCTCCGCAACCCTGCGCCAGTCAACAGACTCCAGGTGCTCTTTCTCTTTTAATACCATCATGATATTGCCCTTCACTCGCCAGCCCTGGCTTTCAGCATAGCTGAACGACGCTGAAAAAAGAGAGGCCGGCCCGCCAGGCCAATAGCATATTATGCTGTGGTAAAAACTATGGCCTTGGGAAATCTTCTGATACCCTGCGGAAAAACCAGCGCATTTATGCTTGCAGCAGGCGATTAACCCGCCTGATAGCAGAATTAAATAAAATCAGAACGTTTTCCGTCGGCAAAAAATGGGCAAAAAAAACCGCCATGTGACTGGCGGTGAATGAATGCTTGCATGGATAGATTGTATTTTGCATTTTTACGTGCAGAGCACGAGCAGCTCTGTCTACGTCTCTAATCGGTACGCTACCACAGGCTACTTCAATGAAAGCTAAACGGCGGTGGCGCTCATAGCTTTTCCACCAGCGCCTTAAGTTGACTAATCAGCTCATCTTTTTCCCCCTCCCCGTTCCCCGTAACGGGCCAGGTGGACTGGCGGATAATCAGGCGGGTGGGCAGCAGTTCGCGAATTTTCAGCTGTGGGGCAGCCATAAGCTTGATCAGCAGCTCGACCGCCCTTTTCCCCAGCACGTTGAAATCCTGGGCGACGGTGGTCAGCGGCGGCTGGAAGTAGAGGCTGTCCGCCGTGTCATCATAACCGGTCACCGAGATGGCCTGGCTGCCGGTACGATAAAGCTGCGCCAGCGCGCTCAGCACCCCGAGCGCCATTTGATCGTTAGCGACCACGATCGCGCTAATGCGCGGATGCTGATGCAGCAGCTCGAACGTTTTACTCCAGCCGCTGGCGGCACTCCAGTCGCCAAATACCGTTACCGCATTACTGACGCCCAGGCGGTGCAGCGTCTCGCGCCAGCTGCTGAGCCGCATTCGCGCGGAGATCGAGCTCTCCGGCCCGGCAAGCAGTCCGAACTCGCGGTGTCCGGCGTCCCACAAATGCCGCACGCAGGCGCCACATCCATCACGATGATCGAAACGCACGCCGCAAACGTCGGCCTCCGGCGAAACATCGAGAAACATGCAGGCTATATCTGGATTCTCCGCCACCAGACGCTCCGCAAGACTACTTTCCAGCGGCAGGCTGATAATCGCTCCGCGAATATGCTGGGCGCGAAACTCATTGAGTCGCGCCTGCAGAGACGCGTAATCGACCTGCACCGGCATCGCAATTGAGACCTCAAGCTGATGCAAACCAGCATAGCTTTTCACCGCCGCGGCGATTTGCGAAGGCGCGTGCAGCGTCAGCGAGGCGGTAATCAGCCCAATCGACGGCGCGGATTTACCCGCCAGCAGCTGCGCGGAGCGGTTTGGTACATAGCGCAGCGTCTGCATCGCGCGGATCACTTTTTCGCGGGTTCGTTCGGACACCACCCCAGGATTATTCAGCACCCGGGAGACCGTTTGCTGAGAAACGCCGGCCTCGCGGGCCACATCGTCAAGCGTTGCCAGGCGACGCTGCATAGTGCACTCCTTCTGAATCAAAACCTCAATGTCGTCCGCTAACATTTTATGTTTAAAAGACGACAAAAATCAGCTGTTTTCCCAGCTTTTCGTGATCGCCGGTGGGTTTCATTTTCGCCAATATTGCGGCCATAGCGAAAATAACTGATAACAAAATCATATTGTCTAGCGAACGACATTTTTATCACTTATCCCTCAGGAATGCGTATGCAACAACACCACTCTATTTCCGCCGCAGCAGCCACGTTCCATCAGATTCTCGCCCGCGAGGACTGGCAGAACCAGACCATTACCCATCTCAACCGTTTACCGGCCCACCCGACTTTCGCCAGCTGGCGCGATACCGACGCCGCGCGGAAAAACCAGCCCTCGGCGTTCCGCCGCCGGCTTGACGGCCAGTGGCAATTCTCCTGGGCCCGCAGCCCGTTTGACGTGGATGCCCGCTGGCTGGAAGACGATCTGCCGGACAGCCGCAGTACGCCGGTACCCTCAAACTGGCAAATGCAGGGCTACGATGCGCCCATCTATACCAACGTTCGCTACCCTATCGACACCACCCCGCCGCGCGTTCCGCAAGAGAACCCGACCGGTTGCTACTCATTGACCTTTCGCGTTGATGAGAGCTGGCGGGCCGACGGCCAGACGCAGATTATCTTCGATGGCGTCAACTCCGCGTTTCATCTGTGGTGCAACGGCGAATGGGTCGGTTATTCGCAGGATAGTCGCCTGCCAGCGGCCTTCGATCTCTCCCCCTATCTTCAGCCGGGCGATAACCGTATCTGCGTGATGGTGATGCGCTGGAGCGCGGGAACCTGGCTTGAGGATCAGGATATGTGGCGCATGAGCGGTATCTTCCGCTCGGTCTGGCTGCTGAATAAACCGACGTTGCACCTCTGCGACGTCCAGCTTACGCCGCAGCTGGATGCCCTCTACCGCGATGCCGAACTGCTGGTGAACTTAAGCGTCGCCTCACCGGTCGCGCTGCTGGAGGAGCTGACGGTGAAAGTCGAACTGTGGGATGACGATCGCCTGGTCGCCAGCCACCAGCAGTCGCCCGGTTCGCCGATTATCGATGAGCGCGGAAACTATGCGGAGCGCGCGGCCATTCGTCTGCCGGTAGAACGTCCGGCGCTATGGAGCGCGGAAACGCCAGACTGCTATCGGGCGGTCGTGTCGCTGTGGCGCGGCGATGAACCGATTGAGGCCGAAGCCTGGGATATCGGTTTCCGCCGCGTTGAAATCAAAAACGGCCTGCTGCTGTTGAACGGCAAACCGCTGCTGATCCGCGGCGTCAACCGTCACGAGCATCACCACCAGCGCGGACAGGTCGTTACCGAAGAGGATATGGTGCAGGACATTCTGTTGATGAAGCAGAACAACTTTAACGCCGTACGCTGCTCGCATTATCCAAACACCCCACGCTGGTACGAGCTGTGCAACCGCTACGGCCTGTACGTCGTTGATGAGGCCAATATAGAAACCCACGGCATGGTGCCGATGAATCGAATATCCGACGATCCGGCCTGGCTACCGGCCTTCAGCGCCCGCGTCAGTCGAATGCTGCAAAGCAACCGCAACCATCCGTCCATTATTATCTGGTCACTGGGGAATGAGTCCGGCGGCGGCGGTAACCATGAAGCGATGTATCACTGGCTGAAGCGCAACGATCCCTCCCGCCCGGTACAGTACGAAGGCGGCGGCGCCGACAGCACCACCACCGATATTATCTGCCCGATGTACGCCCGCGTTGACCGCGACCAGCCGATTCCGACGGTGCCGAAATGGGGAATCAAAAAGTGGATCAGTCTGCCTGGAGAACAACGCCCGCTGATCCTCTGCGAATACGCCCATGCGATGGGTAACAGCCTCGGCAACTTTGCTGATTACTGGCAGGCATTTCGCGACTATCCTCGCCTGCAGGGCGGGTTTATCTGGGACTGGGCGGATCAGGCCATCAGTAAAACCTTCGACGACGGCAGCGTTGGCTGGGCCTACGGCGGTGATTTTGGCGACAAACCGAACGATCGCCAGTTCTGCATGAACGGTCTGGTGTTCCCCGACCGCCGCGCGCATCCTTCCTTAATCGAGGCCAAACATGCGCAGCAGTACTTCCAGTTTGCGCTGCTCGCGCAATCCCCGCTGCGTATCCGCCTCAGCAGCGAATATCTGTTCCGCGCCACCGATAACGAAGAGCTGCGCTGGCAGGTTCAGGCCGCGGGTGAAACTTTTGCTGAGGGTAGCGTGAAGCTGGCGCTTTGCCCGGAGGGCCAGAGTGAGCTGACGTTGTGCGATGCGCTGACGCTGCCCGCCGGCGCGGAAGAGGTGTGGTTGACGCTGGAGGTAGTCCAGCCCCAGGCCACCGTCTGGTCCGACGCCGGGCATCGCGTTGCGTGGCAGCAGTTCCCGCTCGCCGCGCCGCTGGCGCTACGCGGCCCTCGGTCTGCCGGTATCGCGCCAGCGCTGGAGAGCAGCGACGCGGCCTGGATTGTCCGCAGCGGCTCGCAGCAATGGACCATCGATCGGCAAAGCGGTCTGTTAACCCACTGGCAGGTGGACGGCGTGGAACAGCTGCTGACCCCGCTGCGCGACCAGTTTGTGCGCGCACCGCTGGATAACGACATTGGCGTCAGCGAAGTGGAGCGTATTGACCCTAACGCCTGGGTAGAGCGCTGGAAAAGCGCCGGACTTTACGAGCTCAGCGCCCGCTGCGTCCAGTGCGACGCTCAGCGCCTGGCCCATGAAGTGGTTATCGATAGCCGCTGGCACTATCTGCGCGGCGACGAAGCGGTGATTGTCAGCCACTGGCGGATGACATTTGATAGCGAAGGCAAGCTGCATCTGGCGGTCGATGGCGAACGTGCCGGCCCCCTGCCGCCGCTGCCGCGCATCGGGCTGAATTTCCAGGTTCCGGACCAGCACCAACCGGTATCCTGGCTCGGCTACGGTCCGCATGAGAACTATCCGGACCGCCGCACCAGCGCCTGCTTCTCCCGCTGGCAGCTGCCGCTGGAGGAGATGACCACGCCGTACATTTTCCCGACGGAAAACGGCCTGCGCTGCGACAGCAAAACGCTGGACTGGGGGCGCTGGCACGTGGGAGGCAACTTCCACTTCTCCGTACAGCCCTATGGCACCACGCAGTTAATGGAGACCGATCACTGGCACTGGATGAAGCCGGAAAACGGCGTCTGGATCACCCTCGACGCTCAGCACATGGGCATCGGCGGCGATGACTCCTGGACGCCCAGCGTACTACAGCAATGGCTGCTGCTTGAGACACAATGGCAATATCAGTTAACGATTCACTTCCAATAATAATCGGGGGCGCAAGCCCCCAACCTTACAGGCATAATAATATGGAATATTCACAATGAAACTCTCTGAACTGGCGCCACGAGAACGGCATAATTTTATATATTTCATGCTGTTCTTTTTCTTCTACTATTTCATCATGTCAGCCTATTTTCCCTTTTTCCCGGTGTGGCTGGCGGAAGTTAACCATTTAACCAAAACCGAGACGGGGATCGTCTTCTCCTCTATTTCGCTATTCGCGATAATCTTCCAGCCGGTTTTTGGCCTGATTTCGGATAAGCTCGGTCTGCGCAAGCATCTGCTGTGGACGATTACGATTTTGTTAATCCTGTTTGCGCCCTTTTTTATTTTCGTCTTTTCGCCGCTGCTGCAGATGAATATCATCGCGGGCGCGCTGGTGGGCGGGATTTATCTGGGGATCGTCTTTTCCAGCGGCTCCGGGGCGGTAGAAGCCTATATTGAACGCGTCAGCCGCGCCAACCGTTTTGAATACGGTAAAGTCCGCGTCTCCGGCTGCGTCGGCTGGGCGCTGTGCGCGTCAATCACCGGCATTTTATTTAGTATCGACCCGAACATTACGTTCTGGATCGCCTCCGGTTTCGCTCTGATCCTCGGCGTACTGCTGTGGGTATCAAAGCCGGAGAGTAGCAACAGCGCCGAGGTTATCGATGCCCTGGGCGCCAACCGTCAGGCTTTCTCCATGCGCACCGCCGCAGAGCTTTTGCGGATGCCGCGCTTCTGGGGCTTTATTATTTATGTCGTTGGCGTCGCCAGCGTCTATGACGTTTTTGACCAGCAGTTCGCCAACTTCTTTAAGGGCTTTTTCTCCAGCCCCCAGCGCGGCACTGAAGTATTCGGCTTCGTCACCACCGGTGGGGAATTACTTAACGCGCTAATCATGTTCTGCGCCCCGGCGATTATTAACCGGATTGGCGCTAAAAACGCCCTGCTAATTGCCGGGATGATTATGTCAGTACGCATTTTAGGATCGTCTTTCGCTAACTCGGCGGTGGAAGTGATCATTTTAAAAATGCTGCATATGTTCGAGATCCCGTTCCTGCTGGTCGGCACCTTTAAATATATCTCTTCGGCATTTAACCCGAAGCTCTCGGCGACCCTGTTCCTGATCGGTTTCAATTTATCAAAACAGCTGTCAGGCGTTGTGCTCTCGGCGTGGGTAGGACGGA
Organism: Klebsiella sp. HN106; assembly: GCF_051209435.1. NCBI lineage: Bacteria > Pseudomonadati > Pseudomonadota > Gammaproteobacteria > Enterobacterales > Enterobacteriaceae > Klebsiella > Klebsiella sp. HN106. The sequence continues at coordinate 542,990 of NZ_JBLURD010000001.1, forward strand.
TGTATGATACCGTCGGCTTCCATCAGGCCTATCTGATCCTGGGCTGTATTACCCTGAGCTTTACCCTCATCTCGCTGTTCACCCTGAAAGGCAGCAAAACCCTGCTCCCGGCCGCGGCATAACATCAGGCCGCCGGAAACCCTCCGGCGGCGCTTCGGCAATACACCGTTACTACACCGAATAAGTCAGTTGCCGCTAGCTGGCGATCCGCGTTTCCCCATCGCTATTTTCCAGCCCGTAAATCCGGGCTTCCGCCATGGATGAAACCAGCTCAGCCAGCTCCGCGGAGTGGCTGGTTAGCCAGATTTGGCTATAGCGGGAGGCTTCGACAATCAGCCGGGCCAGCGCGGGGAACATTTGACGATGCAGGCTGTTTTCCGGCTCGTTAATAGCCAGAAATGCCGGCGGACGCGGGCTCAGCAGCGCCACCGCCAGGCACAGGAAACGCAGCGTGCCATCGGACATTTCCGCCGCCAGTAAAGGTCGCCAGACGCCATTGCGGCGCATCTTTATCGAGAAACGCGAATTCTCATTTTCACAGTAAAATGTACACTCCGGGAACGCTTCGCCGAGGATCTCATGCAGCAGCTCTTCGGCGCCGATTTCCACGATGGTCTGAAAAGCGGCGGCAAGGTTGTGCCCATCGCTGTCCAGCACCGGCGAGCGGTAACCTACCGTCGGATGACGCAACGGCGAGAGTCTGCCTATATTGAATTCGTGATAAAAGCGCCAGTGGCGCATGGTTTCCCTGACCCTGGAGACTTCAGGAAAGCGGTGCGGCTCGCCCAGTTGGCCAAAAATCGATTCATTCTCATAAATCGCGTCGGTAAAAGTGCTTTTTTCACCATTGACGTCAACCAGGAACGCCGCCTGGTTTTTGCGTTCCAGCACGCGCGATGAAGGGCGTCGGGAAAATCCTGCCAGCCAGATAGACTCCTCTTTAACGATGGGATCCAGCTGGAACTGAGTCGGATACGGCAGTTTTTCCGGGAAACCTACCTGCAGCTGGTAGTCAAACTCATCGGTCAGGCAGGCAATCTGCAGCCGCCGCGGAAAGCGATCGTTCGGCGCGCTCGGCCCGGACCACATAATGTTCTCCAGGCCGCCTTCATCGCTGATATAACCGGAGAACTTTCCATCGGCGCAGGCGGTTAACAGATGGATGGCTTTATAAATGTTGGATTTGCCGCAGCCGTTGGGGCCAAAGACGATATTCAGCGCGCCGAGTTCCAGCTCAATATCCCTGACCGATCTGAAATTTTTTATCCGGATATGGTTAATCATAAATTCCCGAAACTGATAGAAGCGTTTCGCTCTACTGTATCGGAGGCAAAAGGAAAACGAAATATGAGGAGACCGGACGACAAGCGATCGCCCGGAACCTGCTTAGCCGAAGAGTTTTTTCATGCCGCGAGTTAGCGCGACTCTTTTGAGTTTTTCCGTATCCTCATGGCTCTCGTTGAAAACGCCGAAAAAATAGCGTTCATCATCAATGGTCTGCGATACGATTCTGTAGCTCAGCGGCTGACCGGATTTCGCGCCATACTGCGCAGGCGTCACGGAAATCTCCGTCGCGTTATCGGCAACGCTGACCATCAGGCCGTCGCCTTTCCCTCCAACCAGCATCACCTTAATTAACGGGTGCACCATGTCTCTCCCGGGTTGAGGTCAATGATTAATTTTCGATGGCCGCTGGCTGACAGTTGGCCGCTGCGCCGCCCTGGCCGGACGAGCCTTTCGGGGAAGCCGGACGCGCGCCCTCTTTACCAACAACGGGCGGTAACGGCACGCCTTCTTTGTCCACCGCAGGCGGCGCCTTCTGGCAGGTCGCCGTTTTCGTCACATCTGCGCCCCAGGCGGGCATTTGCAGACTCAGGAGCGCCACGGGAGCAAGCAGTAACGTATTCTTCAGTACTTTCTTATAGTTCATACCGGCCTTGAGTCAAAAATGTATTTCTCATGCTGAGCTAAGCGCTGATTATTAGTAGTAAAAGCTGACAAATGATGAAGGAAAAAAGAGGAATTGTGAACATCAATAGTTCTTATTTATGAATTGCGACGTTTCCAGCCCCAGCGCCCGAGGGATCTTATATCTAAGAATTATCTCAATCAATTGAAATAACAGGAATACCACCAATTCTGGCGAAGTTTTTTACAGGAGCACCGCTCTATACTGAAAACGAAAATAACCATCAGGATTATACAATGACAAAACTCCCTCTGATACTTCTTCTGGCTGGCGCGGGGCTATTACAGGGCTGCTCGGCGTTCGATAAACATCACGGCGTTAACTGGGGCGAAGGTACCTGCCCGACTCCCGCGCCAGAAGCGATTAGCAAATCGAAGCAGCTGATTATTGAGGATGGTAAAACCCTCAAATGCCAGATTCGTCCTTATGTCAGCAATATGGCCTGTCAGGGGATCACCGATAAAACTCATGCCGATGGCGTCGTTTGCCAGAACGGATTAGGGCAATCAATTTTGTTTACCTTCGACGATAAAGGCGTACTGCAAAAACACGGTAGCGTGTAAGCGCTCACGCTAGGGAAAATTCCTGGAGTGACGCTCGCCGCGGCCCGAACATTGGTACTTCGCCTGTTAGCCACTAGACTTAAATAAGTCAAACGAAAGGAGAGTCTCATGTCATCACAAGAGTATGAAAACGACGCGCAGAATCTGGCCGATAAAGTGGGCAATAAAGTCAATGAATTTGCCGGGGAAGCCCAGCAGCAGTTTGGTGATGCGGTAGATTCGCCGAAACATCAGCTAAAAGGCGCGGCCCGTAAATACGCCGCTCAGGCTTCGGATGCCGTTTCAGAGGTCTCCGAGCGCGTCAGGGAAAATCCGTTAACCGGACTGCTGGCCGCCGGCGCTATCGGCCTGGTCATTGGTCTGTTGGCAGGACGGAAGTAATTCTCCAGCCTGCGGGCCTGAAAACTGATGGCAAGCCGGTTTTACACCTTTCCCCTATTCCAGCCCGCCAATAGCTGAGAAACACCGGAGTGTTATCAGGTTACGCACTCTTCACCGGCCCGGTAAAGCGCTTGCCGCTACCGGGCTATTTCTCCCCTATGCGGTTTGTCAGCCATCAGAAGCGTTGAGAGCCTGAACGTGGGGTATTGCTGCAAGAAATCCTTAAAGCGCCCTTAAATTCCCACCACCGCAGCCACCTCAAACTGGAAAACGTACGGATCGGACAGCAGCTGGAATTGCTCATCATCGGCATAGGTGACGGCGACATGGTACTCTTCACCGGCAAAAGCGATGATAGCATCCAGATCGTTCCAGTAGGTCGCCAGAAAGAAGTGTTCCCACTCCCCCTGCGTTTCCCGCCTGACGAAGGCGCCCGCGTTGCCGGCAATGCTCCGCGAATGCTGCACTCCGGTTGCCTGCAAATGCCCCGCAAACGCATCGCCAAACGCAACGGGAACACAACCATGCCAGGTTCTGACAATCATCGACAGACTCCATATAAAATCAATAAAAATGAATTTATAGCAAATAAAATCGCCACTGTGTGATTTTTTATTCATTTCACACTATTGCGTCGACGCCCTTTTTTGCTGCCGTTTCTGCTTCTATCCCCAGGCCCAACCCTGCACGCTGACACATCCGCTAAAATTACAGGTATAATCCCACAAATTATTCAGCCGATTCAGAAACGAGATGACAAAACTCACCTTACAAGAGCAGATGCTAAAAGCCGGCTTAGTGACCAGCAAAAAGATGGCCAAGGTTCAAAGAACGGCGAAAAAGTCACGCGTTCAGGCGCGCGAGGCCAGAGAGGCGGTGGAAGAGAATAAGAAAGCGCAGCTGGAGCGGGATAAACAGCTTAGCGAGCAGCAAAAGCAGGCAGCGTTATCGAAAGAATATAAAGCGCAGGTCAAACAGCTCATCGAGATGAATAAAATCGATATTTCTAAAGGCAATATTGATTTTAATTTCACGGATAACAATTTCATTAAAAAAATCACCGTGGATAAACTGACCCAGGCACAGCTGATAAGCGGTCGCCTCGCCATTGCGCGCCTGGCGGGTGATAGCGACGGCGAGAGCAAATACGCGATTATCCCGGCAAGCGTAGCCGATAAGATCGCCCAGCGCGACGCCAGCAGCATTGTCTTAAACAGCGCGCTCAGCGCGGAAGAGCAGGATGAAGACGATCCGTATGCTGATTTTAAAGTACCTGATGATTTGATGTGGTAAATCGCGTTAGCCCGCTCAGGCAAAAGATTTAGACGTAGTCTGCGCGGGCAATGTGCTTTACACTGCGCGCGGCAAAAAATTGAGTAGATAAACGATTAACCAGGCGGTAATGGCGATGAACGGAACGATCACAACGTGGTTTAAAGATAAAGGTTTTGGATTTATCAAAGATGAAAACGGCGATAATCGCTACTTTCATGTGATTAAGGTTGCCAACCCTGAGCTGATTAAAAAGGATGCGGCGGTCACTTTCGAACCCACAACCAATAACAAGGGTTTGTCAGCGTACGCCGTGAAGGTCCTCCCGGAAAGCAAATATATCTATATCGCAGGCGAGCGGATTAAGCTCACGTCGATAAAATCTTACCTGGTTTATAACGAGGAGGAGCCTGCCGACACCCGCATTGATAAAGAGAACGCGGTCCTCTCCGTGGGCCTGCTGATGGGAAATATCAGGCCAAAATCAGCCGCTAAGCCCGGGGAAATGCGCTCGGTCAAAAAGCTGGCCATCACCACCTTCCAGGGCACCACGCTCATCTTCACGGAAGATGAGATAGACATCGACGCCACGGTGAAACTGCTTAAGGTGTAAGATCCTTCGGTGAAGAAAGCCGGGGCAGAGCTCACTTTCTGCCGCCCGCCTGCCCATGCAGCCTGACGTTTCCCGAACTGGTGTTGTGCAGCCGGGTACCGGGACAGTGGCGCAGGTTTGGCTCTTCTGTAAGCCGCAAAAAACAGCCGCAACGCGCAGGTTGCGGCTACCTTCAATACGCTTAACTGGCAGCTATCAGGCTCTACGCCCGGCGTTCATTGCTGTATCAATGCCGAGGATCGGCAATGATACGTGAAGGACTGCCGTATAGTACGAGTATCTTATTACCTTCGACAAACAAGGGGGTATTACCTTGTACAACGGTCATCAGATTACCGTTTTCCGTTTCGATAACATATTCCATCCCCGTCTGTTTTGTCGCAGAAGCTTCAAGCGCTGCGCCGGTTAGCCCCCCGACAACCGCCCCGCCAATAGCGCCGACAATATTCGCGCGAGTGCCTCCTCCAATTGCAGACCCTGCAGCCGCTCCCGCGGCCGTACCCGCAGCACCGCCCAAAGCGGATGTGCCACGAATATCGACCGGTCGCGCGCTAATGATAGTGCCGGCAATAGAGCGATTCACCATGCCTACCGAACCCACGGAATAGCTATTCGGGGAAATATCCTGCGCACACCCCCCTAACAACGTGAGCATCGTGATTAAAGCGACCCGTCTCATTTATCTACCTTCGAAGGGAACATCGGGCGGGAGAGTTCAATGCTTTCTAACGCTTGTAAGAACTGCGTAATATTGTTTTGTACCGCGCGGTTTATTGATTCACGGGCGCGAACAACGCCCACGAAGGCATAGGATGCAGGCACAGTTCCAGTAGATTCGATATCTTGCGTATAAATAATATCGCCATTAGAGCGGTTAATTACCTCATAACGCGCAACGGCTTTCGTTGTCATGGCCATGCCAAAGCTCGGAACGTCAATCGCTAAGACTTTCACGTTAAGGCTCACCGTATTAGCAGAGTTATCTTTAAAGATCGCCATTCTATCGAGCGCCTCTTGTAACGAGTCTCGCCAAATGGGGGTAATGGTTTCCATCCCCGCGACGATATCGCCTTTCTGCTCATCGGGACGCGCAAGCGAAACCGTGAGTGATTTTAGCTGTGCATCAATTTTCTTCTGGCTAACGCCAACGCCAGGTGTAGAAAAATTCAGAGGTGGAACGCTGGCACATCCTGTTAAAGACCCAATAACAACAGCAATTAAGAGTAGTTTTTTCATTATTTATCCCCGTTAGTTGTAAGGTCATCCTAACGTAATAAATAATCCAGATATATTGATTTTAATCAGTTAGTTAAATAATAGGATAAACATTATCTCTGGCGTGGACGTTAAATGGATTTTGCCATCGCTTTTTGGGCTCTCGGCTACGCTCACAACATTTATCACTGCAATCAGATAAAAGCGCGCAGGATACTGAAAGATAGACACTAATTTATTCAGAACTTTCTCAGGTTTTAATTTTTTAAAGGGATTGAGTAGCGGATATTTGCGCCATAAACCGGGCCCTGCTCAACGAACTTCGAGAGGGCCAGGTCCGCCGCGATTGCGGCCACGGCGCCGTTGAAAATAGAGGAGAAGCATACTGACCTATACTTAAAATCTGATATCCGATTAGAGGTAGCTATGTGCGGACGTTTTGCTCAATCACAAACCAGGGAAGAATATCTGACCTATCTGGCTGAAGAAGCCGAGCGCGACATTGCTTATGATCCGCAGCCTATAGGACGCTATAACGTGGCGCCCGGTACCAAAGTTCTGTTGCTCAGCGAACGTAACGAACGGCTGCACCTCGATCCGGTACACTGGGGCTATGCCCCCGGGTGGTGGGACAAACCCGCGCTTATTAACGCTCGTGCCGAAACCGCGGCCACCAGCAGAATGTTTAAACCGCTATGGCAGCATGGCCGGGCGATTTGCTTTGCCGACGGTTGGTTCGAGTGGAAGCGTGAAGGCGATAAAAAACAACCCTACTTCATCCATCGTAAAGACGGTAAGCCTCTATTCATGGCGGCGATCGGCAGCGTACCTTTCGAACGCGGCGATGAAGCGGAAGGGTTTCTTATCGTCACGTCCGCCGCCGATCGAGGCCTTGTCGATATTCACGACCGCCGCCCGTTAGTGCTGGAGCCTGAAGCTGCCAGGAAATGGATGCGCCAGGATGTCGGTGGGAAAGAAGCGGAAGAGATTATTGCCGACGGGGCGGTTTCCGCAGACCATTTCGCCTGCCACCCGGTATCGCGAGCGGTAGGTAATGTGAAAAACCAGGGACCGGAATTGATACAAGCACTCAGCTAAGCACAATCTGCATATACCTCTTACAGGCGCGATCGTTCCATGTTCGTAAAATATATCACCCAGAATAAGCTAATCCGCATTATGTGTTAAAGAAAGGTTATTATACAGCACAAAGTGAACAGAATTTACATTAACGTCACCTATCATATTCGCCATAATCAAAATTGGTGATGTTAATGACTGTACTTAAAAGCTTTTTCTTCTTCCTTGGCGCGGCTTGTACCTGCGCATTTGTGGTACTTTGCCTGTGGGTCGATATACATTATTGGGATTATAATATTTCGGAATTATCACTCACTGAAATTGTTCAGGAGTTGGTGTTAGCTACCATTGTTGTTATTCATTTTCTGCTGGCGAAGCAGTATAAATCCATGCGCTACTGCAATATTCTTATTGGCGGCTTTTTCCTTGCCATGCTAATTCGTGAGCTGGACGCCCTTTTTGATCTTATTTCTCACGGGAGTTGGGTGTGGTTTGCGCTGATTGCCGCTCTGGCAGCCTTAATTAATCCACTTATTCATTATCGTCAGACCATGGAACAGCTTACACAATATACCCGTACGCCCGGGTACGGCATGTTAATCAGCGGGCTGCTGGCTATTCTGGTCTTCTCCCGACTCTTCGGTATGCAAGGTTTATGGCAGGCCATACTCGATGACGGTTACGTTCGGGTTGTAAAAAATGTCGTTGAGGAAGGCAGCGAATCATTCGGTTATATGCTTTGTCTCACCGCCTCTATTGGTTATTACTGCAATTTTCGCGGAACCCTGGGGCAGGAATCAACCTGAACCCTGCGCTGATATTGGCGTGTTATCCGAGCTGCGAGCTCAACCAGGCAACTTGCTAAGAAAGGAATGGTATAGAGTTGCGGCGTTCTCCCTATCACCTGACCTGAAGCAAATCGCTGTATCTCGTGGTGTAACGCGGCGAAAGCATCTCTCTTTTCATTTGCCATGCGGTCTGAATACCCTGCCCGGCAAAATAAAGGGTGCCTCTTCCCTCTTGCGAGTTGAGATGATCGAGCACTTCCATAAGCTTGCCGCTGTTATGCCGCGGGGCGTTGTCATCAAACAGGTTTAACTGCGCGACGCCCTGGCTAAAAAAGTCGCCGAGCATGACGCCAGCTTTCTGATAGCGGTGGCCATCGCGCCAGATTTTATCCAGGCACTTTACCGCCGCATGGATAATGTCGCGGGAATCCTGCGTGGGGATGAGAAGCATCACCTGGGCGCTGTTGCCATAGTAAGGCTCATTCAGTGCAAAGGGGGAAGTCTTCACGAACGTCGAAATAAAGCGGCAGTACTGATGCTCACCGCGCAGCTTTTCAGCCGCGCGGGCGGCATAGCTGCAGATCGCCTGACGCACCTGCTCATACTCGGTGACGCGTTCGCCGAAAGATCGGCTGCAGACGATCTCCTGCTTTGCCGGCGGGAATTCTTCCAGCTCAAGGCAGGGCTCGCCGCGAAGTTCTCTTACCGTTCGCTCCAGTACGACATTAAAGTGTTTTCGGATAACCCATGCGCTCTGCTCTGAGAGATCCAGAGCCGTTTTGATGCCCATCGTATTCAGTTTCTTACTGATGCGTCTGCCAACGCCCCAGACATCCTCCACGGGAACCAGGGCCAACAGCCGGCGCTGACGCTCAACGTTCGACAAATCAACCACGCCGCCCGTCTGCCTTTGCCATTTTTTAGCCGCATGATTGGCGAGCTTAGCCAGGGTTTTCGTTTGGGCAATGCCAACGCCAACGGTCAGATGCGTACGCTTAAGAACCGTAGCGCGGATCTCTTTACCAAACTCCGTCAGGTCACGGCAGTTTCGCACCCCCGTTAGATCGCAAAAAGCCTCATCAATGCTGTAAATCTCTACCCGCGGCAACATCTCCTCAAGCGTTGTCATCACGCGGTTGGACATATCCGCGTAAAGCTCGTAATTGCTGCTGAAGCAAACTACGCCAGCCCGTCTGAAAAGATCCTTTTGTTTGAAAAACGGTTCTCCCATCGTTATCCCGGCGGCTTTAGCTTCTGCGCTGCGCGCAATCACACAGCCATCGTTATTGGAAAGGACAACCACCGGCCGCCCTTTTAAATCGGGTCTGAACACCGTCTCACAGCTGGCATAAAATGAGTTCACGTCACACAGGGCGAACATCTCAGCCAGCCGCTTTGATGATATACGTCACCACACCGAATACATCCAGCGTGTCCTCGCTACCCACGACGATGGGGGTATAAGCGATATTCATCGGATTGAGCTGAACCCGTGGATGAAGCTGCAGCTTCTTAACGGTGAACTCCCCGTCCACCGCGGCAATCACGATATCGCCATGGACTGCAGTTCTTGAGCTATCCACGACCAGAAGATCCCCCTCACCAATGCCCGCATCCTTCATGCTATCGCCCGCAGCTTTGACAAAATACGTCGCTGAGGGGTGATTGACTAACAGTTCGTTCAGGTCGATTCGTTGTTCAACATAATCCTGAGCGGGGCTCGGAAAACCACATTGAACGAGACAACTGTATAGCGGAAGTGAAAGGACTTCTCGCAGCTCTGCAGGGGTGTAAAAAATCATTGTAAGTATCCGCTCACATAAATACTGTTTATACATACAGTATATTTAACCCGGCGACATATCAATATAGGTTCCGTCTATCAATTTACCTCACTGTCGTAACATATTGATGTAACGAGTAAGGTAAGTCCTAAAATGTTCCCGGCGATAAACTGTTTGTTGGTTTTGCCAGCAGTGCGACGATAAAATTTTGTCGCTATGGTTCTGCCTTCATAGCAAATTGCTCACCTGCAGCTCTTGCATACGGTTCGCAGGTGAGCAAACTGATCCCGCAGGGAAAATGACTTTTCCGCAGTTTGTACCGTGCATTTCTTGATATATCGGCGAACCGTTGCATAATTAAGATAATGCGCATCGCGCCCTTCTTCACGGGATATGCCAGTAGCAGCGCTATTCAACAGGAACCGCTTCTGCAGCTCACCCCCAGTCTGACCAGGCCATCGACACCTTCAGTAATAGCGTTTTTGAATGTTATTCAACAGCTTCATTCTATGAAGGCAGAAACACGTTTTCTCAAAAAAATCTTGAAATGAGGATTTAAGCCCATGAAATATGTATAGTTACAATGACATAGAAATAATTAAAGCCAACCTTGAGTGGATTGTTAATCAAACGACTGCGAATTCCCGGAGCCCCTCAGTTTCCGATCGCAAAACGCTCAACAGCCTTCAGGAGCTCATACAGAGCTATGAAGGGCTACTTGAGTTAATCATCCAGTATGGAATTGCTGTAGTAGATAAGGAAATCATCGAAGGGCTGTCCCTTACGGAGAAGTTTATTGCTAAGGTTAAATCGAATGCGCATGCATTTTAGCCCCCCCAACAGAATCTCCAGGCCAATATTGATGCGTTTAAGGGTTGATGCTGGAGAAGAAAAAGAACAGAAAACCGGGCTCTGGCACCCGGTTCTCGATGAATCGACAAAGCGCTCGACGAACCTCAGCCCGCGGTTTTCCGGCACCACTCAATATCCGGATCCTGCCCGCGTCGCTGGCGATAACGCTCAGCTAAATCAGATCAGTCCTGTTGCCGCGAGACAGCACCGCCTCGCGCAAGCGCTGGCCGTTTTCTCGCGTTAAACCGCCCTGCTCAACGAATCACCGGCAGCCCTGGTCCACTATCTGCTTAATCCAGTCGGTTAACCCGGAAGCCCGCCGCATGCTTATACTTTGCTGACGAGGAAAAGAAAGGATAAAAAAGGGAGAGCAATCTGTTTTGCTTTAATTATTTATATTAAAGAAAAACAGGCCGCTAAAGGTAAATCCCCTGACCTGTTTATCCGACATTAATAATCCTAAAAAAGAGTTATTTACACTGGGAACCTAAACCAAGTTTGACATAAGGTAATGACAGCATATCGGGTTCAGTACTGGAAAAGTAAATGACGCCAGTGCGGGACTCTCCTGGCTTATATGGGGATAAAAGTTCTAACTGTATCCCATGCCCCATTAAGGTTTTCCCCATATTATCATCGAGGTAAAAACACATTTTATTATCTTTACCAGGAACCAAAGGTTCACTGGAGTTGTTGTTAACCGTAACCTGATATGATAGCAAATGCTCAGCTTTCCCCGTCACGCTGTTCCATACACTTCCGGCCCCCTCTTTCTGCGCATAGACAGTGACGTCTGGGGACTTAACGGCGGAAATCGCCTGACCGGCGGCCATTAAAGATAGAAACAGACTAAAAATTTTAATTTTCCTGGAGAACATTATAATCCCTAACGCTAAAAACTTAAGAACAGGTACTAACATGACAACACAGCAAGGTTAAGTCACACTCATGCTATTTACAATACATTTATCGCTTATTTCATCCCTTTAGCTTAAATCTTATAAAAACTCACATTTTGATGTGGGCGCACATCACACAGAACATTTAAATAAGAAAAGAGGGACGTTTGATATTTTATTATAAAGCATGAGATGACTGCCTGCTTTTGTAACAAAATGTATTAGCCATTGAATTACTGAACTCACCAGTTAAATTATAAGCATGGAAATCAGTATCTGACTAAGTAAAAATCATCATTGATTGTGACCTGCCCCATATATTTTTATTCAATGGATGATAAACATAACAAATATAAGAATTGACAACCACGGATGTTATTTAAATTTGCTTTTTTAAATAACACAATTACAACAATTGATAATATCAAGATACTAAAGGTAAACATTTGCATAGTTATTTTTTGCGGCTTACCCTAAAGCCTCATATCAGGAGTTTATTCCCAATGAAGATATCATTATTAGCATTTATATTTATCACCCTGACCGGCTGTGTGGACCCCGGCCTTGTCGGGATACATCCAGAATTACGCACGAGTTATTTTAATGGTTATAAAAATGAAGTCGCGTCATGCTTACAATCCGCAGCGGTGAACAACGACTTATTGATGCAACAGGATGACTCGCTGCCAGACGGTTCCTATAGATATAACATTCTGGACGCAGGAGGAAACACCGTAGCATGGGTCGATATAGCAGATTTTAGCGGAAAGCAAAGCACCGTAAGTTTTTATTATGCCCGCCATAACAAGGATATGTATGAAGCTATTTCATCAATAATTGCACAGTGTAAAAGGGTGTCTTAAGGATAAAGATTGATTTTGGGGAAGAAAAATCTGCCTCGACAATCCCCCACGCATGACCATTCCCGCCGGGCGTTTTGATGTCCCTACGGTTACCGTCGGCAACGGATCCGTTACTTGCTGCCCGGTAGCTCCGGTTCGGAATTTGGTCAGTTATCGTTGGGGCACCATAGTCGCAGGCGCGCAGCTCGCGATAATCAATGCTATATCCCAGCCAGCAATCTCGTTCCACTTAAAATTAGGCTATGTTTTAATACAGAGTTGATATTATAACAATTTATAAAGGGAAGTTATTACACTTCCCTTAACGAAAATTTTAAGAAATTTGCAAACTATTCACATAGGGTAAATATTTATTTTATTCAATAGGTAAATTGCGCAATTTCAAGAAAGATAGCTTATCCCAGTAGCCTCTTTGAAATAAAATTTTATTATTTACTATTTGAAAAAAACCGCAACCTCTCAAACCGAATGGGTCACGCCACTCTAAAATTGCCCATTGCCCATCTTCGAAAATGTTTTCAACGATACAAACCATTTGTGCGTAAGAAAAATCTTGTTCAAACATTTTCTTTATAGCCTCTTTCCCAACAACTGGCTCATTGGCAACCTGATGGTTTATTGCATTATCATCATATAATTCTGAGATGGTTTCTATATCTGCATTATTAAATGCGTCAACCCATTGGCAAAGTACTTCTTTTGGCTTCATATACTTTAACTCCTCGGTATGTGATAATTTTTATTTTAATTTGCAATATAAAAAAATCTAATTTCATTAATGCATACTACTTTTACAATTAATTTCAAGACAATGTATACATTAAACGCATACAGGTTCTCGAGCTTTAAAATCCATTGCTCTTGCAAAAGCACGGAATATATTGCATTGAACTACTTGATCTATTTTTGAACCTAATACGAGCATTTCTTTTAGATATCAAAGCAACGGCTCTTGTTGAGATACTGATGGTTTTTAACTATCTGAAATCAAAGATTTAACATTTGCCATAATATGGCCTCTGAATCTTTAAATATACTATTATTATGGTATATCACCAAAAACTATCAACTTCAACATTTATTTAAAACCAGGCCAAAAATTAAAACACCATGAGGATTCAGTACTCAAAATGCCTCTCTAACGCCAGCGCGTAGATCATCTCCCCAGTTGTCCCAATCCAGCTTTCCATATTTTTTTACCGTGCCATCCGTTTGGTCCGACACGTTCAAGATGTGGGGGATCAAAAACCACCACAGAAAACGATGAGGCTTCAAAAGGTAACCTGCGAAAATCGGCGATAATATCGGGGATTATAACCAACTGTCGGCCATCACAAAGGGCATGCCGCTCGGCATGGATATCGCTGAATATGCCGCGCTCGTCATGTTCAGGGAGGCACAACAACATGGCCCTTTGTGTTCAAAACCCCATGCTGATGGCGATAGTCACCATACAAAGACGCGGCGATCTCACCAAAATGAAGTTCTCTGATAAGCGGGGAAGATAATTGCAAATGGCGCTCTGTCAGCAAACCATTTCACCTGGCGCCCTGTTCGCACGGTTAGTAACATGAAAAAAATGGCCAGAACTGATGATGCTACCAATAGCCTATAGCTTTGAAAACGTCCGCTATACGTCAGAAGCGGATGTTGATGCTAAAGACCTGAGATAGAGGTACACCAGAAATGGCAGCCTCCTGATACTTACCCCTCTACAAAAAATCACCAATATCAGTTGGATGCTGATAACAAGGGCATTAGTTTTGGGTTTTATTTTTCATATCCGTATAAATTGATTCTACCTGATAAATACTCACCTAAATACACTTCACTGATTTTATTGAAGCCTTGCTTTATAACTTCGTTTTCTAACCAGTCACTATTCTTGTTAAGGATTTCGAGCAGATCATGGTTGGCCAAACCATCCACTATGATTGGATAACGTATATTTTCATCACCATTTTGTATAATGGTTAACTGACCATTTTGTTCAAGTATCACTCGTTTAAGCTGTTCTATTTCATAAATACCACTTGCTCTTAATTTGAACATCAAATCATTAGCTGAAACACCATTGCGTAAACATTCCTTAACATTGACACTTCCATTATGAACCAAAGTAATAGGCTTTCCATCAAGAATTCTTTTTACTAACCGATTATTTTCTTTTAAAAACTTAAGAACAAAAACCAGAAAAGTCCATATAATTAATACCAGAACAAATTGTAGTACTGTTATTGATTCATTGTAAATTACGCCACCAATAATCCCCCCCAGCACATAGTTCTGAACCTGATCCATTGCGGATGAAGGGGCCAGATTTCCCTTTCCCATGAGATTTATTTGAACAATTAAGCACAGTATTCCCAGTCCCAACTTTATTATGATAGGTGTATAAATTATCATTTCTATTCCTCAGTTTTTCACGATTTCAACATCTGGGGTTACTAACGAAACCTCTACCAGGCTGTATGTTTTTTGATCCAGACTTAAGTTGACACGATAATAAAAATCATTAATTTTAACGATAATGCCATCCGAAAGTTGTACTGAACTGGAGAATATAGAATTAACACTCACTTTTTTTTCTTGTGACAACAATCTAATAAAGTTGACCATTTGTGATGACCTGGAGTGTATATTTTGGCTATCGGTATAATCTGCATACTGAACACCAGAAATGAAGAGTAAAAATAAGAACGCAATGATCGTTAAGTCACGGTATTTAGTTTGTAAACGATGGCGCATATACAGGCTAAAAACAACGATCAGGATAAATAATGTACTAAATATAATAATGTATTTTAAATAATCATTGATATTAGACTGCATTTGTAGATAATCGATGCCATAAAATCTCATAAATTTATAATCCCTAAACCTTCAATACCCCATTTTCGTTATAGTAACGCATAGCATCTTTCAGCCATGATGTTACTTAACAACCAGTAATTATCAGCCATCAGCTGCAATTTGTCATTATCTTTTAAGCCGTAAGTGGAGCATCGATGGATTAAGTATCTGCATATGGGGGATGTTGGCTCATGGAGCATTCTTATTTGGAATGAACAACTTAATCAAAGGTTCAAGCGCGCAGCCGAAGGGTCTTCAAAATTGACCATCCATTTTGCAAAGATGTTCACAAATAAGTCTGGGACTCCCTGCTGAAAACCTTGTGCCGGAAATGAACATTTTGAGGCTATTGATGTAAGTATCCCGCATAATCGTGCCATTCACATTTAGAGATCCTCCGTCATAATCAGTCGGCCAACTAGTTTGCCGACCTGTACCTTGAGAACCGGGCGCTGAGTTGAGACTGATAACTGGCACCCTTTCTTTGTTAAAGTGCAGACAATCGCTATCGATTTAGCCGCCACGCATCTCGCAGCATTAGCTTTTGCCGCCGTTTTGTCTGATCCGGTAGGAGTGCTGGGATGTGGCTTAATTATGGCTGGAATTGGTGCTATCGTTAACGATACCATCGTAGAAGAAGCTAACAAAATTATCGCTATTTAACACCAATTTTGTTTTGTAACCAATACAAAGCTATTATTATTTTATAATGGCTTCCTTCGATTGCAGAACTCTGCAAGCGATGCCAAAGGAATCGCAGATAAGAAATCAAATATATAATACAAAGTCAATTTATTGGTTTCAGTGGCATCAAATGGGGCATGCCTCATGATATTTTGGGGAAAAGTTTTGGCGGGATTTTGGGGAAGAAAAATAGACAAAAAACCGGGCTCTGCTGAACTGCGCCCGGTCTTCTTCTACTCGTCAAAACGCGCGACTAACTCAGCCCGCGGTTTTCCAGCATCGGCTCAATCTGCGGATCGTGTCCGCGCCACTGGCGATAAAGTTCTGCTAAATCAGTACTATTGCCGCGAGACAAAATCGCTTCGCGGAAGCGCTGGCCGTTTTCACGAGTTAAACCACCCTGCTCAACGAACCACTGGTAGCCGTCATCCGCCAGCATCTGCGTCCACAGATAGGCGTAATAACCCGCGGCGTAGCCGCCGCCGAAAATATGCGAAAAGTAGCTGCTACGATAGCGTGGCGGCACGGCGGGAAGATCCATTTTCTCCGCATGCAGGGCTGCGGCTTCAAAAGTATCAACGTCATCGGGTAGCTTATCCACGGCTACGCTGTGCCAGTGCATATCCAGCAGCGCCGCCGCGAGCAGCTCACTCATATCGTAGCCTTTATTAAACTTCGCCGCGCGGAACATGCTGTCGCGAAGCGCTGCCGGCATGGCCTCGCCGGTTTGGTAATGCCGCGCATAGTGGGCAAACACCTGCGGCTCGCTGGCCCAATGTTCATAAATCTGCGAAGGAAACTCAACAAAATCGCGTGGCGTATTGGTTCCCGACAGGCTGGCGTACTTCTGGCTGGCAAACAGCCCGTGCAGCGTATGGCCAAACTCGTGAAATAAAGTGATAACTTCATCCCAGGAAAGCAACGCGCTGTGCCCGGCTTTCGGTTTCTGATAGTTACAGACGTTGTAGATAACCGGATGCTGCGCACGCAGGGTGGATTGTTCGACAAATACGCCCATCCACGCCCCGCCGCTTTTGCTATCCCGCGAGAAATAGTCGCCATAAAAAAGTGCGATACCCTCGCCGCTAGCGTCGATGATTTCCCAGACCCGCACGTCAGGGTGATAAACCGGGATATCGAATCGTTCCACAAAGCGAATGCCAAACAGCTGTGTCGCTGCCCAGAATACGCCATCACGCAGAACGCGCTCGAGAGCAAAATAGGGCTTAAGCTGTGCTTCATCGATAGCAAATTTCGCCCGGCGCACCTGTTCTGCGTAATAGAGCCAGTCCCACGCTGCCGCGCGGAAGTCGCCGCCTTCCTGATCGATAACCTGCTGAATATCCGCCAGCTCCTGTTCGGCTCGCGCCCGCGCCGCCGGAGCGATTCGCCGCATAAAGGCAAACGCCTCTGCCGGGGCGCCCGCCATCTGATCGGCCATCGACCAGCTGGCAAAGTCATCTGCGCCCAGCAGTTGCGCTTTGCGCGCGCGGATTGCCGTCAACCGCAGCACCAGCTCGCGTGTGTCATTCGCATCGCCCTTCTGATTTCGCGTCCAGCCAGCTGCAAAAAGATTTTCTCGCGTTTGCCGATCCTGCAACGAAAGCAGCGCAGGCTGCTGGGTGGTATTGAGCAGAGAAAGCAGCCAGCGTCCGCTTAACCCTTTCTCCTGCGCGGCTTCTGCCGCTGCGCTTATCTCATCATCGCTGAGACCTGTGAGCTGATGAACATAATCCACCGCCAGGCCACCCGATTTTACCGCCGCCAGCAGGCGCTGTTGGAACTGGCTTTGCAGCGCCGCCGCTTCGGTATTCAGCGCGCGCAGCGCCGCTTTTTGCTCTTCCGCAAGCGTGGCTCCCGCAAGGGTAAAGCGTTGCCAGGTTACCTCAAGGAGACGTCTGGACTCGGCGTCAAGGGAGAGCGATTCTCGCCGCTCCCACACCAGCTTCACCCGCTGAAAAAGAGCATCGTTGAGCCAGATATCGTTAGCCAGTTCAGCCAGCTCGGCGGAAAACTGCTCATCGAGTGCCTGAATGGTCGGGTTAGTCTCCGCGCCTGCCATCGCAAAAAAGACGTTGGTTACCCGCGCCAGCAGCTGACCGCTCTGCTCCAGGGCCTCCAGGGTATTGGCAAAATCAGCCGGCTGCGGGTTATTAACGATAGCGGCAATTTCTTCACGCTGGCGACGAACGCCTTCGTCGAAGGCGGGTCGGTAATGGCTGACGTCAATCAGATCGAAACGCGGCGCCTGATAAGGCAGCAGGCTAACGCTGAAAAAAGGATTGTTCTCCGACATCTTCATCTCCTGAAAACGATTATCCTGTAAGATTAGGCAACTCATTGATTGACCGCAATCAATACTCTGTTTATCGCCGCGATCGACAACGTCTGGCTGATGATTTCCATTACCCGTCGCCGGGATCGCGTGCTATGGTATGAAGACACAAAAAGCGTTGAGGAACAGTAAGATGATTATCCTGGTTACCGGAGCAACCGCGGGTTTTGGTGAAAGTATTACTCGCCGTTTTATCGCTAACGGTCACAAAGTGATTGCCACCGGGCGTCGCGAAGAACGCCTGAAAACTCTTAAGGATGAGCTGGGCGAGAATCTTTATACCGCCCAGCTGGACGTACGCAATCGCGCAGCCATCGAAGAGATGATTGCCGGGCTGCCGGATGACTGGCAGGCGATTGATGTTCTCGTCAATAATGCCGGGCTTGCGCTGGGTCTTGAACCCGCGCACAAAGCCAGCATTGAAGACTGGGAAGACATGATTGACACCAATAACAAAGGGCTGGTTTATATGACCCGCGCCGTTCTGCCGGGAATGGTTGAACGTAATCGCGGCCATATCATTAACATCGGCTCGGTCGCCGGCGCGTGGCCATATGCAGGCGGTAACGTCTACGGCGCGACCAAGGCGTTTGTGCGCCAGTTCAGCCTGAACCTGCGTACAGACCTGCACGGTACGGCCCTGCGCGTGACCGATATTGAACCGGGCCTGGTTGGCGGAACCGAATTCTCTAACGTGCGCTTTAAAGGTGACGACGCGAAGGCGGGTAAAGCCTACGAGAATACCGAAGCCCTGACGCCGGAAGACGTCACCGAAGCGGTCTGGTGGGTCGCGAACCTGCCAAAACACGTCAACATCAACACCCTGGAAATGATGCCGGTCAGCCAAAGTTTTGCCGGACTGAACGTTCACCGTCAGGGCTAAGCTCCGTGACCCGGCCTGCAGGCCGGGTCTGGGCTGGACGGTAAAAATCCCGTAAAATAGCGCAACTACCTTATAAAAAGTAACCATCAATGGCCGCAGAAGCTCAACTGAATCCGACACAGCCCGTAAATCAGCAAATTTATCGTATCCTTCGTCGGGATATCGTCCATTGTCTGATTCCGCCCGGGACCCCGCTTTCGGAGAAAGAAGTCTCCGTGCGCTTTGACGTTTCTCGCCAGCCGGTGCGCGAAGCCTTTATAAAACTGGCTGAAAATGGCCTGATCCAGATCCGTCCGCAGCGCGGCAGCTACGTAAATAAGATCTCTCTCTCGCAGGTACGCAACGGTTGTTTTGTCCGCCAGGCTATCGAATGCGCCGTGGTGCGACGCGCTGCCGGAATGGTGAATGATGAGCAGCTCTACCAGCTTGAGCAAAATCTTAATCAGCAGCGCACGGCGGTTGAGCGCCAGCAGTTAACCGATTTTTTCCAGCTGGATGATGAGTTTCATCAGAAGCTTTCGCAAATTGCCGACTGCCAGCTCGCCTGGGATACCGTTGAAAACATTAAAGCCACCATTGACCGGGTGCGCTACATGAGCCTCGATCACGTCACTCCTCCCGATATGATGCTGCGCCAGCATTATGATATTTTCCAGCCGCTGGTGGCCCGCAACCCGGATGCGGTTGAAAAGGCGATGAGCCTGCATCTGCAAGAAATTAGCGAATCCGTGCTGCTGGTACGTCAGGAAAATAGCGACTGGTTTAGCGAAGAGTAAAATGCGTAGCGGCAGAACGTTTCTCTGCCGCCAGAAACAAAATGATCGGTATTATCTGACAACCAAAACCGGTATTTTGGCGTGGCGTAAAATCGACTCGGCGTTAGAGCCCAACAGATGGGTTGATATTCCCGGTTTACGGGAACCAATAACGATAACATCAAATTCTTCATTACTGCTCACCGCCAGGATTTCATCACGTACGTTGCCAAACACCACTCTGGAGTGAATTCGCCCGGCGGGAATCGAGAACAGACGGGATATCGTCTTCATTTTTTTCTCCGACTCCTCGCGCATATAGGCTTCAAACTTACGTATATCAGCCGCAAAGCCGCGCAATATTGAGCTACTGCTGTTCGGCAGAACGTTGAGCAGCGTTATTTCACCTTCATCCGCTGAGGCCAAAAACTCGGCATGACGCACCGCCTTATCACTTAAATCCATTTCAAAAACGTCTACTGGCAACAAAATTTTTTTGTACATAGACCGTTCTCCTTTTTTCTGAGGAAACTTAGTAAGTTAACTCATCATGCCATAGTTACTTCAGCAGGTGAATGATAAATCACCCAAATAAATACTTTAGAGATTAAAATAAACGCCAATTATTTATACTTAACTGTTGTTAGATAAAGTTATGTATATTCAACGATCTGGATCAAGATTTATTATTTAAACAGCCCTCCCTGAACATAAAAATAGTGTTCAGAAATGGTATGTAACAGTAATGCCGCCATCATCGGCGGCACCATGTTTAGTTCTCCTGAGCCCAGGCGGCAACGGTCGCTTTGGCTCCGTGTTTTTTCAGCGACAGATAAGCGCGCGTGACTTCATTAACAAACCGGGGCTCCTGGCTCAGGTCCTGGCCGAAAATAGCCTCAATGCCCATCAGCGCTTTAACCCGCTCTTCTCCGTCCGCGCTATTTTGGACAGTCTGCTGGATGATCGGCAATAGCGGATCGGAAATTTCAATTTCCTGCCCCCGGTCGTCCACCCCGCTGACGTAGCGCATCCAGCCGGCAACGCCCATCGCCAGCAGCGTAAAGTCGCTGCCATGAGCCAGGTGCCAGCGAATCGAATCCAGCATCCGCTGCGGTAGCTTCTGACTGCCGTCCATGGCTATCTGCCAGGTACGGTGCTGCAGCGCCGGGTTGCTATAGCGATCGATCAACAGGCCGGCATAGCGTGCCAGATCAACGCCCTGCACGCTTAGCGTCGGCGCCTGCTCAGTCATCATCAGCGCATGCGCGGCGCGGCGATAGTTGTCGTCCAGCATGCAGTCATTAATATGCTGGTAGCCGGCCAGATAGCCCAGCCAGGCAAGGAAAGAGTGGCTGCCGTTTAGCATACGCAGCTTCATCTCTTCAAACGGCAGCACATCAGAGACCAGTTCGGCGCCGGCTTTCTCCCATTCTGGACGACCGGCGACAAAGTTATCTTCGATGACCCACTGGCGAAACGGCTCACAGGCGACGCCCGCCGGGTCACGAACGCCGGTAAGCTGCTCAATTTTCTCTAATGTATCGGCCGTTACCGCCGGAACGATGCGGTCCACCATAGTGGAGGGAAAAGTGACATTACGCGCAATCCACTCGGCTAACTCAGCATCGACAGCGTTAGCATAGGCGCAGACGACATTACGCATTACGTGACCGTTTTCCGGCATATTATCGCAGGACATGACGCTGAACGGCGGCAGTCCTGCTGCTTTGCGCCGCGCCAGCGCTTCAACCACCACGCCCGGCGCAGATTTCGGTTGATGAGGATGTTGTAAATCGGCAGCAATTAACGGATGGTCCAGCTGCAGCTGGCCGCTGGCCGGAGAGTGGCAGTAGCCCTTTTCAGTAATGGTCAGTGACACAATCGCGACCTGGGGCTCGCACATTTTCGCCAGGACGCTTTCCAGGCCATCCACCTGGGCATGTATCGCCTGCTTAACCACGCCAACAACGCGAGCGGTCCAGGCATCGGCCGACATTTCCGCGACGGTATAAAGTAAATCCTGCTGCTGCAGGTCGGCAATCTGCTGTTCGCCGCCGATCAGGTTTACCTCAATATAACCCCAGTCGCTGTCGTGCTCCGTCGCCAGAATATCTGTATATACGGCCTGATGCGCGCGATGAAATGCGCCAAAGCCCAGATGGACAATGCGCGGAACGAGACGGTTACGATCGTAGGATGGCAGCGTGGCATGCGCTGTTAAAAGCATATTTTCCATGGTGGCTCTCATATTTATGATTTCTGGATCCCCACATGAAGTGAGAATAGGCTGTTGATATAAACCCTCTCATGCAACCGGTATGATATCCTTGACCTTTATCAACTACCATACAAGACAGAGTGGGTTATTTACCGTACTATTTCACGCACTAAAAGCGTGAAAAATGCCGGGCTAAAGGCCCGGCAGATTGTTATTTTTGGCTATCATCATTCGGTGCGGAATGTATGCTGCTTAAATATATTGTCCGTTGCCCACCGCTTTATTCTGCGGTGCGCAATCCGCTGCATCATTCAGCAAGCTCAGATCGCGATCGCGAACTTCAGGCATCAGGATGGCAGAAATTAAGCCGATGATTGAGTAGCACACCAGCATAACAACAATGGGCATCCATGAACCGGTCATATTACAGAAGATACCGGCCAGAACAGGACCAAAGCCAACCGCGACTAAACCACCCGCCTCTTTAGAGATTGCCATGCGGGTAAAGCGGTTACGTGAGCCGAATATTTCAGCCATCGTAATATTTTCCAGCGCAAACAGGCCTAATACAGCGACGTTATGAATAACGATTAATGACGCCATAATGGTGCTCGCGCTGTAGCTTTTATCAACAATAATCGACAGCATCGGCCAGGCCAGAATAATGGCTGAAATATTGATGATAATATAAGGGATGCGGCGCCCTACTTTATCTGACAGCCAGCCCAGGAATGGAATGGTGATAAAACCAATCACGGAGCTGATCATTAGCGCATCGGTGGGGATACCTTTATCAAACATTAAGGTTTGAACCAGATAGCCCGCCAGGAATGTTTGCAACAGCCCTGAATTTCCGGCCTGCCCAAAGCGCAGCCCCGTGGCCAGCCAGAAAGACTTACTTTTCAGCATTGCGCTGAAGGAGCCTTCCTGAGCGGCCACTCCATTTTGCAGACTGCCTTCTTCACTCACCTTTTCAAATACCGGGCTTTCTTTCAGATTGAGGCGCAGCCAGATGGCAAAGATCATCACCACTACGCTTGCGAGGAACGGCACACGCCATCCCCACGCGACGAGCTGTTCGCGATCCAGCACGAAGAACATCACCGCCCAGATAGCCGTAGCGCTTAAGGTACCGCAGTTGGTTCCCATCGCTACCAGCGAAGAGATAATTCCGCGCTTACCTTTCGGCGCATATTCCGCCAGCATGGTGCCCGCACCGGATATTTCAGCGCCCGCGCCCAGTCCCTGAATAATGCGTAATGTGACCAGCAATACCGGCGCTAAAATCCCCACCTGCGCATAGGTTGGCAGCACGCCAATGAGCGTAGTGCAAATACCCATCATCGTGATGGTAATAAACAGGACTTTCTTACGCCCAATACGGTCGCCCATTTTACCGAAAATAAAGGCGCCGACGATGCGCGCAATATAGCCTGCGCCGTAGGTGCCCATCGCCAGAATAAGCGCCATAGCGGCAGATTGCTCCGGGAAAAATATCTCGTGGAAAACCAGCGCTGCGCCCAGGGAATAGAGCTGGAAATCCATAAACTCCAGCGCAGTACCTAACCAACCAGATACGGCTGCACGAATGAGATCGGAAGTGGTTCTCTCATTTTTAACGGTAGTCATAATGATTATCTCTAATTGTAGGGTACAAAGTCCGCACCTGTTATTATTGCCCGAAGGTTAATAAAACCTTGCAGCAACGTTTTCTGTCATTTTCAAAAAGCTCAAGAGCGTCAACAACGTGTTGATACGCAAATTCGTGGGTAATCAACTCCTGCGGATCAATTAACCCTTGTTTTAACCAATCAATGACCACGGGGAATTTATTGGCGTTAAGCCGCGATGAGAAAATCGACAGTTCTTTCCCCGTAATTCCTTGCTGCGCCACCTGCGAAGGCTCAGTCGAGAAGCCCATCAAGACAATTCTCGCCGCCGGCGAGGCCAGGGTAACCGCCTCTTGTAAAATAGAGGGATGGCAGGCCGCATCAATGATCAGCGTCGGAAGGATCCCCTGAGCCTTCAGCGTGTCAGCCAGAGGCTCATTGCTGTTGTTAATTACCCAATCCGCTCCGTTACGCTCGGCCATCTGCAGGCGTTCATCGATGCGGTCGACAACGATAACCTGCTTAACGCGGTACACCCGCTTCAGCACCTGTATGGTCGTCAGGCCCATAGGACCCGCGCCGTATACCAGCGCAATATCCTGGTCGGTCGGCGAAACGTGCCCGGTAACGTTGGCCGCAATAGTGAAAGGCTCAATCATCACCGCATCCTTGTCGGAAACGTTGTCAGGCACCCGCCAGGCATTTTTCGCCGGCACCACCGCGTATTCGCTAAACCCCCCGTCCCGATGCACGCCAAGCACCACTAACGAAGTGCAGACGTTCGGCTTGCCCACGGAACAGGGGTAGCAATGACCGCAGCTAATGACCGGATCAACGCTCACGCGCTGGCCGATGGCTTTGTCGGTAACGCCCTCGCCAATGGCGTCGATAACGCCAAAAAATTCATGGCCTATCACCCGCGGGTATTTGGCAAACGGATTATGTCCACGGTAAATATGGCTATCGGAACCGCATATTCCCGCCAGTTTCACCTTAACCCGTACTTCTCCTGCGGCAGGTTGCGGGAGCGGACGCTCTTCAATCACCAGTTCATTCGGCTGACGAATTACGATACTTTTCATTTGTTATTTCCTTCGTTACCAGTTCCACAACGTGCCGTCTTCCAGACGTGCGACAGGCAGATAAGCCGGTTCATAGGGGTATTTCGCGGCCAGTTTTTCATCAAATTCGATACCGAGTCCTGGTTTTTCCCCCGGGTGCATATAGCCGTTATCAAATGTCCAGCTATGCGGGAAAACTTCCAGCATCTGCTCGGAGTAGCCCATATATTCCTGTACGCCGAAATTCGGTACCCACAGGTCGAAATGCAGCGCGGCGGCCATGCAGACCGGAGAGAGATCGGACGGCCCGTGCGAGCCGGTGCGCACCTGATAAAGCGAGGCGAAATCGGCAATCCGGCGCATTCCTGTAATCCCGCCTGCGTGAGTGATGGTGGTACGGATATAGTCAATCAGCTGCTCTTCAATCAGCTGTTTACAGTCCCAGATGCTGTTGAACACTTCTCCAACGGCAATCGGCGTGACGGTATGCTGACGAATTAAACGGAAGCACTCCTGGTTTTCTGCCGGGGTCGGGTCTTCCATCCAGAACAGGCGGTACTCTTCAATGCTTTTGCCAAAACGCGCCGCTTCGATCGGCGTCAGGCGATGGTGCATGTCGTGCAGCAGATGCTCGTCAAAACCGAACTTTTCGCGCACGGCGGCAAACAGGCGTGGAGTGAAATCGAGATACTTTTCGGTGGACCATAGCTGTTCTTCCGGCCACTGGCCTTTCGTTGCCGGTTCGTAGGCCTGGCCTTTACCTTTCGCCATACCGTAAGTGGTTTTCATTCCCGGCACGCCGCACTGCACGCGAATCGCTTTAAACCCCATCTCTTTATGGCGCGCGTAGTCGTCCAGCACTTCGTCAATAGAGTGGCCGGTGGTATGGCAATAAACCATGACCCCTTCCCGCGAAGCCCCGCCCAGCAGCTGATACAGCGGCATACCCGCAGCCTTCGCTTTGATATCCCACAGCGCCATATCGATAGCGGAAATCGCCGACATCGTGACCGGGCCGCGACGCCAGTAGGCGCCCTTGTAGAAAAACTGCCAGATATCTTCTATGCGGTGCGCATCGCGGCCAATCAGCTGCGGGCAGAGGTGATCCCGCAGATACGATGCAACGGACAGCTCGCGGCCGTTTAGCGTCGCGTCACCTAAACCGACGATACCATCATCAGTGGTGATCTTAAGGGTGACGAAGTTGCGTCCCGGGCAGGTGACGAAAACTTCAGCGGCAACGATCTTCATTTCTTCTTCCTTACTTCTATGCGGTTAGTGAACAAAATTAAAACATCAGACCTACTACCATACAAGTATAACGATCGAAAAAGACGCGACAGATCACATTATCTCAGCGCGGTCAGGGAGGGTATAAACGGAGAAGGAATGGGCTAATGCACAAGACAAAGAGGCCGGGATAGCGGTATTTACCCCGGCTTTTTTAACAGAAAAGAAGGGCTAAGCGCGTCCCCAGCCGGCCACAATAATCAGCATGCCGCACAGCGCAACCAGCGCCCCGGCCCAATCATAATGGCTCAGTTTGACGCCATCGACGAAACGCAACCATAGCAGAGCGGTGCAAACATATACCCCGCCATAAGCGGCGTACACCCGCCCACTTGCCTCCGGGTGCAGCGTCAACAGCCAGACAAAAAGCGCCAACGCCAGGCCGGTCGGAATCAGTAGCCAGGGCGTCGCCCCACGTTTTAACCATAGCCACGGTAAATAGCAGCCAATGATTTCACACAGCGCGGTGGCAAAGAAAAGCAGCGTGGTTTTTACCATTTAAAACGTCGTAAGTTGAGCAAGCGTTAACTCATTCTACGCAATAATGGCCGTCGTTAACTCTATTTTGTCGGGTATGCCGTCGAAAGGAGATGTAGTAAACTCACACCACGGGGATCACTTAAAGGAAATCGTGATGAACACAACACTGAACAAACGCTGGTGTCTGACCGCCCTGCTGGCGCTGAGCGCGATGGTCTTTACCGCATCGTCGTTCGCCAAAACGGACAAGCTGGTCATTGAGTCCGGCGACAGCGCCCAGAGCCGCCAGCAGGCCGCGATGGAAAAAGAGCAGTGGAACGACACCCGCTCTTTACGCCAGAAGGTCAACAAGCGCGCCGAAAAAGAGTGGGACAAAGCCGACGTGGCTTTTGATGCCCAGGACAACTGCCAGAAGAGCGCGAACGTCAACGCGTACTGGGAACCTAACACCCTGCGCTGCCTTGACCGCCGCACTGGCCGCACTATTACTCCGTAATGTATGGCGCCTGCGGGCGCCATAATCAGTAAAACTTCGCTATAACACACAGGTATTCCCATGACTGACGCTTATCACGTCAAACTCCGCCCGCTTGAGCGCGAAGACCTCCGCTTTGTCCACCAGCTCGACAACAACGCCAGCGTTATGCGCTACTGGTTTGAAGAGCCCTATGAAGCCTTTGTTGAACTTTCCGACCTGTACGACAAGCACATTCACGATCAGAGCGAACGCCGCTTTGTTATTGAATGCGACGGCGAAAAGGCCGGACTGGTTGAGCTGGTTGAAATCAACCACGTGCACCGTCGCGCTGAGTTTCAGATCATCATCTCCCCTGATTATCAGGGCAAAGGACTGGCCACCCGCGCCGCGAAGCTCGCCATGGATTACGGCTTTATGGTGCTCAACTTATATAAGCTCTACCTTATCGTCGATAAAGAAAATGAAAAAGCGATCCACATCTACCGCAAGCTCGGATTTATGGTGGAAGGTGAACTGATCCACGAATTCTTTATTAACGGTGAATATCGCAATACCATCCGTATGTGCCTGTTCCAACACCAGTATCTGGCCGAGCATAAACCACAGGGCCAGACGCTGCTGAAACCGACGGCTCAGTAATAGTCAATGGTGCTTTTGATGGTGTAGTGGCGGATCAGCGCAGGCTGTACGCTGTCGTCGACAACCTTAAGCTCACAGCTTACCGGGTTGTCGTGGTCGTCGTAATCGCAGGTCTGACTTACGTTGCCCAGCGTGCGGTCATTAAAGATGCTCACTGCGGTGTAGTCCATCTTTTTGCGCGGATCGGACGACGGCGTTGAGCTTACCGTAAAACGCTCGCCTTTAGCGGTGGTCGTTTTACCCAGCGGATAGCCTTCGCTATCATAGCGGTAGGTCGCGGTGCTCTCCTTGCCGCGAGCGGTCACAACAAATCCGTTATCATCGGTTTCCCACGACACGCCCGCCGAAGGCATTTCCGCCAGCTGGCATTTTCCTTGCAAACGCAGGCGTTTTTCCTGGCTTTGCGCATCCAGATAGTAGTTCGCGTCCAGCACCAGCGCCGCGCCGGTTTTGTTCTCCAGGTCTTCAAATGCCAGCAGGTCAAAGCACCCTTCGCTGGATAAACGCCCTTTAACCCACTTCACCACTTCATCATGTTCGTCATACAGCGTCTGGCTAAACTCTTTAACCGGCCCACGCAGCGGATCGAACTCAAATTCGTTAGAAAAACTCGCCATTTCGGGAGTGAAGGCCTGAGGTGCTCCCTTTTCATCGCAGGCGCTAAGCGCTCCGACAGCCAGTAACAGCAAAAACCGTTTTTTCACGCGCGATTCCTTTTGTGCATAGTACAATCATATTAGCAAATACAATTGTTTACACCACTTCTGCTATGCTTAATTCTGGATAACGTCAATAAGGAGTTTATGATGAAACTATCCCCCTGGCTCTGTGCGGCCCTGCTTCTGGGTTCGACAGCTGCTTTCGCGGCGCCGGATTCCTGCGAGCGGGTAAAAAGCGATATTCAGCAGAAAATCATCAACAACGGCGTCCCGGAATCGGGCTTTAGCCTGGCGATCGTCCCGAACGACCAGCCCGATCGGCCCGGCGAGCAGGTGGTCGGCCACTGCGCCAACGATACCTTTAAGATCATCTACACCCGCGACAGCGGCGCGCAGTAACCTCACCGCATGACTGGAGAAGTCTTATCCCTTGGTTGACCGGGGATAAGATCTCTCTACTCCGTTTTAAGTAAGATCCCTCACTCTCCACGCCGACATTAAGCAGGCGTTGGCATTACGCCATTATAACAAAATCATGGAGTGAGCAATGTCTAACCAGGAACATACCGACGGCCTTACCCGCCGAACGCTAATCAAATCAACCGCCCTTGGTTCGCTGGCCCTCGCCGCCAGCGGTTTATCGCTGCCTTTCAGCCTGCGCAATGCCGCCGCCGCTGTGCAAGACGCTACGCGCGGTGAAGAACGGATTGTCTGGGGGGCCCGCTCGGTCAACTGCGGCAGCCGCTGCGCGCTGCGTTCACACGTGCGTGACGATGAAGTCGTCTGGGTCGAAACCGACAATACCGGCGCGGATATTTATGGCGATCACCAGGTGCGCGCGTGCCTGCGCGGCCGTTCCATTCGCCGGCGCATTAATCATCCCGATCGCCTTAATTATCCCATGAAGCGCGTCGGTAAACGCGGCGAAGGCAAGTTTGTCCGCATTAGCTGGGAAGAGGCGCTGGATACGATTGCCAGCAATCTCAAACGCATCGTCAAAGATTATGGCAACGAAGCCGTTTATATTAACTACTCTTCGGGGATTGTCGGCGGCAACATGACGCGTTCGTCACCCACCGCCTCACCGGTAATGCGCCTGATGAACTGCTACGGCGGCTCATTGAATCAGTACGGAACCTACAGTACAGCGCAAATTGCCTGCGCCATGCCCTACACCTACGGCAGCAATGATGGCAACAGCACCTCCGATATTGAAAACAGCAAGCTGGTGGTGATGTTCGGTAATAACCCGGCAGAAACCCGCATGAGCGGTGGCGGCATCACTTATTATTTAGAACAGGCGCGCGAGCGCTCTAACGCGCGAATGATCGTTATCGACCCGCGCTATACCGATACCGCCGCCGGGCGGGAAGATGAGTGGATCCCGATTCGCCCCGGCACCGACGCCGCGCTGGTGGCCGGCATCGCCTGGGTGCTGATTAATGAAAATCTGGTCGATCAGCCATTCCTCGATAAATACTGCGTCGGTTACGATGAGAAAACGCTGCCGGCAGATGCCCCGGCGAACGGGCATTACAAAGCGTATATTCTCGGCGAGGGTGACGACGGCACGGCGAAAACCCCACAATGGGCATCGCGGATCACCGGCATTCCCGCCGACCGCATCATCAAGCTGGCCCGGGAAATCGGCAGCACGAAACCGGCTTATATTTGCCAGGGATGGGGACCGCAGCGCCAGGCTAACGGTGAACTGTCGGCCCGAGCGATCGCCATGCTGCCGATACTGACCGGCAACGTCGGCATTAACGGCGGCAACAGCGGCGCCCGCGAATCCACCTATACCATCACTATTGAACGCCTGCCGGTGCTGACCAATCCGGTGAAAACCGCCATCTCCTGCTTTAGCTGGACTGACGCCATCGTTCGCGGCCCGGAAATGACCGCCACCCGCGACGGCGTACGCGGCAAAGAGAAGCTGGATGTGCCAATTAAATTCCTCTGGAACTATGCCGGCAACACCATCATCAACCAGCACTCGGATATCAATAAAACCCACGAGATCCTGCAGGATGAAAGCAAATGCGAGATGATCGTGGTTATCGAAAACTTTATGACTTCATCGGCCAAATATGCCGATATTCTGCTGCCGGACCTGATGACCGTCGAGCAGGAAGATATTATTCCCAACGATTACGCCGGCAATATGGGTTATCTCATTTTCATTCAGCCGGTCACCTCCGCCAAATTTGAGCGCAAACCTATCTACTGGATCCTTAGCGAAGTGGCAAAACGGCTTGGCGAGGATGTCCACCAGAAGTTTACCGAAGGCCGTACCCAGGAGCAGTGGCTGCAGCATTTATACGCGAAAATGCTGGCGAAAGACCCGGCGCTCCCGAGCTATGACGAACTGAAAAAGATGGGGATTTATAAACGTAAAGACCCCAACGGCCACTTTGTCGCCTATCGCGACTTCCGTAAAGACCCGGCCACCAATCCGTTAAAAACCCCGTCGGGTAAAATCGAGATTTACTCCAGCCGTCTGGCGGAGATCGCCGCAAACTGGCAGCTCGAAAAGGACGAAACCATTAGCCCGCTGCCGATCTACGCCTCAACCTTTGAAGGCTGGGATGATCCTTTACGCGAGAAGTTCCCGCTGCAAATGTTCGGCTTCCACTACAAGGCGCGCACCCACTCAAGCTACGGCAATGTGGATATACTGCAGGCAGCCTGCCGTCAGGAGGTGTGGCTAAATCCTCTGGACGCCGAAAAACGCGGGATCAAGAACGGCGATATGGTGCGCGTATTCAACGCCCGCGGCGAACTGCGGATCCCGGCCAAGGTGACCCCGCGCATCATGCCCGGCGTGTCGGCGATGGGCCAGGGGGCCTGGCATGATGCCAATATGAATGGCGATCGTATCGATCGCGGCTCCTGTATTAATACGCTGACGACGCACCGCCCTTCGCCGCTGGCTAAGGGCAACCCGCAGCACACCAATCTGGTCGAAATCGAGAAGGTTTAAGGAGTAAACCATGAGCGCTCAGTATGGATTTTTTATCGACTCCGCCCGCTGCACGGGCTGTAAGACCTGCGAGCTGGCCTGTAAGGATTATAAAAACTTAACGCCTGATGTCAGCTTTCGCCGCATCTACGAATACGCGGGCGGCGACTGGCAGGAAGATAACGGCGTGTGGCAGCAAAACGTCTTCGCCTATTACCTGTCAATCGCCTGCAACCACTGCGCAGATCCGGCCTGCACGAAAGTATGCCCCAGCGGCGCCATGCACAAGCGCGATGACGGTTTCGTGGTAGTGAACGAAGAGGTATGCATCGGCTGTCGCTACTGCCATATGGCCTGCCCTTACGGTGCGCCGCAGTACAACGCGGCAAAAGGCCATATGACTAAATGCGACGGCTGCTATGACCGGGTCGCCGAAGGTAAAAAACCGATATGCGTCGAGTCCTGCCCGCTGAGGGCTCTCGACTTTGGCCCCATCGAAGAACTCCGCGAAAAACACGGTCAGCTGGCCGCCGTCGCTCCGCTGCCGTCTGCGCACTTCACCAGGCCGAGTATCGTGATCAAACCGAACGCCAATGCGCGTCCGTGCGGCGATACCACCGGCTATCTGGCCAACCCGAAGGAGGTATAAAATGGGAAACGGATGGCATGAATGGCCGCTGGTGCTGTTTACGGTGCTGGGGCAAAGCGTCGCAGGGGCGATTATCGTCAGCGGGCTGGGCTGGCTTTCGCTGAATAACAACTCCGAAGCCCGGCAGCGCCTGGTGCGGGGCATGTTTTTTATCTGGCTGATAATGGGGATTGGTTTTCTCGCGTCAATCATCCACCTCGGCTCGCCGCTGCGGGCATTTAACGCCCTTAACCGGGTGGGATCATCGGCGTTAAGCAATGAAATTGCCAGCGGCGCGCTGTTTTTCGCCGTCGGGGGTTTCTGGTGGCTGGTGACGATTCTCGGGAAAATGCCGCGGGTTCTGGCGAAAGCCTGGCTCCTGCTGACTATGCTGCTCGGCTGCCTGTTCGTCCTTGAGATGACCATGGTGTACCAGATTGATACCGTGCCGACCTGGTATAATGCCTACACCACCGCCGCATTCTTCCTGACAATGGTGCTGTGCGGGCCGCTTTTCGCCGCCCTGCTGCTGCGCGTAGCCAACGTGCCGTTTAACGGCAGAGTTTTCGCTTCGATGAGCGTGCTCGCGCTGCTGGCAAGCCTGGCGGTCGTCATATTGCAGAACAGCGAGCTGGCGGAGATCCACAGCTCCGTACAGCAGGCCAGCGCACTGCTGCCTTATTATGGCTGGCTGCAAATCCTGCGGTTAGTTCTTTTGGCGCTGGGTCTCGGCTGCTGGATCTGCCCGCTGGCAAGACGCCAGAATCCGCGCATCGCCAGCTTGCTGCTCGGACTGGCACTGGTGATGCTCGGCGAGTTTATCGGCCGCGGCCTGTTTTATGGTCTCCATATGACCGTGGGTACGGCAATTGCCGGTTAATAAACGGGTGCTGCGGCACCCTCTGCTGTAAGGAATGGTATGATGCAATCGCAAGACCGCGACGCTGTCGCACTCAGCGCCCGCACGCTGGGCGCTCTGTTCTCTTTTGCGCCGGACAGCGAGCAGGCTGCTCCGCTGGTTGCGGCCCTGCGCGACGGCAGCTGGCGAAGTCAGTGGCCCTACGCGGTGACGGACGGCCTGGCGGCGCTGTTCGCTCGCGAGGACGATGAACCGCTGCCGGAAGCCTGGCAGCGGCTGTTTATCGGTCCGTGGGCGCTGCCTGCGCCGCCGTGGGGCTCCGTCTGGCTGGATAAAGAAAGCGTGTTGTTTGGCGACTCAACGCTGGCGCTTCGTGAATGGATGCGGGTAACCGGCATCGCGCTGTCCGAACAACGTTCGGAGCCGGAAGACCACTTTGGCACCCTGCTACTGCTGGCAGCCTGGCTGTGCGAATCTGCTCAGGATGAGGCCTTTAACCAGCTTCTGGCCTGGCATCTCCTCCCGTGGTCCGGCCGCTTTCTGAGCGTATTTGTGGCCGAGGCGAATCAGCCTTTTTATCAGGCTCTTGGCCAGCTGGCGCAAGAGACGCTGGCGCAATGGCAGGCGCGGCTGCCCTGTGCGGTGGCCGAGAAACCGCTCTACCGTTAACTCCCTCAGCTGATGCCCGCCAGCCGGGCATCACCTGCAAGTGACAATGTCACCTTTCCGCTTCATTCGCACTTATCGCTTTTGCTTATATCTTTATATCCAGAGAAAATAAGCCATCTGTTTCGCTAATCGTATTCGCTAATGCATCGTCTTCACGCTTATCCTGATGTCCAGGTTATGTTTCGCCGTCTGGTCATTGCCATGCTGGTCGGCGTCTTCGCCGCCCTCGCGGTTGCCCTGTTCCGCCATGCAATGGCGGGACTGGAAAGCCTGTTTCTGAGCAATGACAGCGGAAGTCTGGTGAACGCCGCTGAGTCTATGCCCGGATGGCGTCGGCTGTTAACGCCAATGCTGGGCGGCCTTGCCGCAGGCGCCCTGCTATGGTTCTGGCAGCGCCGCAGTGTTGAACGTCCGCACGCGCCAACCGACTACATGGAAGCTCTCGAGACCGGCGACGGCGGGTTTGATACCCCGGCCAGCCTGGTAAAATCGCTGGCCTCTCTGCTGGTGGTCACCACCGGCAGCGCTATTGGCCGGGAAGGGGCGATGATCCTGCTGGCCGCGCTGGCCGCCTCGCTGTTCGCCCGCCGGTTTACGCCAAAAGATGAGTGGAAGCTGTGGGTCGCCTGCGGCGCCGCCGCCGGGATGGCCAGCGCATACCATGCGCCGCTTGCCGGCAGCCTGTTTATCGCCGAGATCTTATTCGGCACTCTGATGCTGGCGTCGCTTGGTCCGGTCGTCATTGCTGCGGTAACCGCCCTGCTGCTCACCAATCTGCTGAACGGAAGTTCGGCGCCGCTCTACCACGTTGAGTTTCACGCCACCCTGCGCGCGACCCACTATGGGTTAATGCTGGCAACGGGTTTGCTGGCCGGGCTTTGCGGGCCGCTGTTTATCTGGCTGATGAGCTATAGCCATCAGTGCTTTGTCCGGCTGCGTCTGTCGCCCCCCTGGCAGTTGGCGCTGGGCGGGCTTATCGTCGGCCTGCTCTCGCTTCTCGCGCCGGCCGTCTGGGGAAATGGCTACAGTGTCGTACAAAGCTATCTGCTTTCGCCGCCGCTCTTCAGCGCTATCATTCTTGTCTTTGTCTGCAAGCTGCTCGCCGTGCTGGCCAGCAGCGGTTCCGGCGCGCCGGGGGGGGTGTTTACGCCAACGCTGTTTGTTGGCCTAGGGATCGGCATGCTGTTCGCCAGCCTGACGGGACTGTGGCTACCTGATTACCAGGAGATCGCGATAATGATAGGCTTAACCGGCATGGCGGCGTTTCTGGCGGCGACAACCCATGCGCCGATTATGTCCACGCTGATGATTTGCGAAATGACCGGACAGTACGTTTTACTGCCCGGTTTATTGATTGCCAGCGTACTGGCATCGGTGCTGTCGCGGACGTTACGCCGGGATTCTATCTACCGCCATCATCTCGCCGAGCATCGATAAGTCGATATACTGGCTCAGTTCGCGCTGTTCCGCGCGCGGCAAGTAAGGCAATTCACCGATGAGCGGCGCTGGCAGTTTTTTGCTCAGCACATCGATAATTTCAGCATAATGCGCCAGGCCCGGATTAATACGATTGGCAACCCAGCCAATCAGCGGCAGGCCGTCGTTAGCGATAGCCTGTGCGGTCAGCAAGGCATGGTTGATGCAGCCTTCCTGAATCCCCACCACCATCAGCACCGGCAGCTGTTCCTGTACCACCCACTCCGACAGCGGACGCAGATCGTTCATCAGGCTGCGCCAGCCTCCGGTACCTTCGACTACCACATGCTCAACCTGCGCGCTCATGCGCTGCAGGCCGTCCGACAACAGACCGTAGTTGATTGGGCAACTATGCGCCACGCTGCTTTCATCTTCGCTTAACGCGATGGGATTGACAGCATCATACGGTAACACCAGCGATGACACGCTCTGTAAAACCAGCGCATCTTTGTTCCGCAGTCCGTCCGGCGTCTCTTTACTGCCCTTCGCCACAGGCTTGTACCCGGCTACGCTTTTGCCGCTGGCAGCGAGTGCCTGCAACAGCGCACGGGAAACGACTGTCTTGCCGACAGAAGTGTCAGTACCTGTTATGAAGAAACGCTTAAACATCACTAACCCCACAGTTATGTTGATGAAATATACGGGAGAGAAATAATCAACTGTGGAAAAAGTCTACGCGATGCCATCGAGGGCGGGCTTGAGATAGCGCAATTTTTGGTGTGAATATGAAAAAATGTTAACCCTGTAACAGTCGTATGAGCAACGATCCGTTATAGAGGGCATCCTTTACCAGAGCCGCACCAGCCATCGTTCCCCGGTTAGAAAACTGCGTGCTTTCAACGGCAATATGTCGGCTATAGGCCGGTAACGATTGTTGTCGAATGCAATCAGATATTGCCGGAAATAAAATATCAGCGGCGAGGTTGAAAGGTGAACCGATAAGGATTTTCTGCGGGTTAAAGAGGTTAACCATAATCGCCAGAATCCGCCCAACGTGGTTCCCGACGCCGCTGATAATGTCGCGGGCAAGTAAATCCCCCTGCAGCGCGGCCTCACATAGCCACTCGACGCTGAGCGGCTGCTGATGCAGCATTGAGCTCATCGACTTGGCCATGCGGATCTGCGCCAGTTCCAGCACGCTCTCGACGCTGGCAATGGTTTCCAGACAGCCATGGTTGCCGCAATAGCAGCGTTTCCCATACGGGTCGACCTGAGTGTGGCCGATTTCAACCAGACTGCTGCTGCCCGCGTGCAGCAGACGACCGTCGGTGATCACCCCCGCCCCCACGTTGTGATCGATAACCACCTGAATCACATCGCGCGCCCCCCTGGAGGCGCCAAACAGCGATTCGGCCATGGTCCAGGCGCTGATGTCGTGCTGAATATAGACCGATACGCCGGTATGATTGGCTAAAATCTCGCCCAGCGGCATATCCTTAACGTCTTCATAAAATGGCATCCGGTGAATAATACCGTGCTCGGTGTCGATAATTCCCGGCATAGTGACGGCAATGGCGGTTAAACGCTCCAGCTTCTTTTGGTGACGAATAAAGAACTGGTCTACGTGATCGAGGAGCCGCGTCGCAAAGGGCTGGACGTGTTGTAATGCCAGCTCCAGCTGCTCTTCCACCACCAGCGCGCTGCTCAGATCGCGAAGCGCGAGGTGGATTTCGCCGCGGCTGATGCGGATTGAGAGGTAGTGCCAGGCTTCGGTTTCCACCATCAACCCTACGGCGGGCCTTCCACGGCTTCCAGGCTCCTGGATTTCCGTTTCCTGAACCAGATGCGCTTCCAGCATTTCGCGGACGATTTTAGTGATACTGGCAGGCGCGAGCTGCGCGAAGCGCGAGAGGTCGATGCGCGACACCGGGCCAAGCTGATCAATCAGGCGATAAACTGCGCCCGCGTTGGTCTGCTTTATTTGATCGATATGGCCTGGCTGACTGTCCGCTACCACCGTTGACTCCCTTTATTTTCGCGCTTCGAAATAAACTGAGGGCTATGGTGAAGCACTTCAACGGTACTCGTCAAATTTTTACTTAGCCTTGTGATTTACCGCACATTTTTAGCCCTGATTTGTCTTAAATGCATCACCTGGCGCTGGCCAGCAGCGATTCGCGAAAACGGCGCGCCGCCTGACCCTGCTCACGATGCTTAGACCATACCAGCCACATTTCCGAGACCGCATCCTGCTCTTCGATGGGCAACCAGCACATTTCCGACAGCTGAACCCGCCGGAATGAGGCCGGTAAAATCGACACGCCAAGCCCGGCGGCAACCAGGCCGATAATGGTCATGGCTTCCCCCACCTCCTGGGTGATGACCGGCGTCAGGTCGTAGCGGCGCATTAACCCCAGAATATCGTCATACAGTCCGGTACCAACATGAGGATCAAAAAAGACGAACGGCTCCCGCGCCAGCTCCCGCAGGCTAACGCCAGGCTGGCTCGCCAGCGGATGGTCCCGGGGCACCATCGCCAGCAGCGGTTCACGCAGCACTCTTTCCCAGACCAGCGTTTCCGGCAGTTGGGTGTTACGCATCAGCCCCAGGTCCAGCGCCCCTTCGTTTAGCGGCACAATCTGCTCGCGAGTGTTGGTTTCCCGCGTCTGAATATGCACATCCGGATAGCGATGGCGGAAGGTCGACAACGTGTCCGATACCGCCTTAATAAAGGGAGCCGACGAAGTAAAGCCAATGCGTAGTTCACCAGTCTCGCCGTGGTGAAGACGAGCGGCCCGCGCGGCGGCATCTTCCACCTGCGAGAGGATCTGCCGACTATCGGCGAGAAACTGCTTGCCGGCATCCGTCAGGCTAACGCTGCGGTTGGTACGAGCAAACAGACGTGCGCCAATTTGCTGCTCAAGGATTTGAATCTGCTGGCTAAGCGGCGGTTGAGATATGTTCAACCGCGCCGCCGCATGACCAAAATGGAGTTCTTCCGCCACCGCAATAAAGTAGCGCAGATGACGCAGCTCAATATTCATATTTAAAACGTCTTATTTGAGATTATTAATATATTAGACAGAATATTTACATTTTCATACCCTTAATAAGTGCCCTGCAAGGTCATTTAACTCTGTATATCAGCAAGGATTTTTCCGTGAGCCGTACAACTACCGCTGACGCCGTCCCGGCAAGCGACGTCAGCGACACCATCGCTCCTCAGCCAAACCAGTTTATCAAACGCGGCACTCCGCAATTTATTCGCGTTACGCTTGCGCTCTTCTCTGCCGGACTGGCGACTTTCGCGCTGCTTTATTGTGTTCAGCCGATCCTGCCCGTGCTCTCCACTGAATTCGGCGTCTCACCAGCCAGCAGCAGTATCTCGTTGTCCATCTCCACCGCCATGCTGGCGGTCGGCCTGCTGTTTACCGGCCCGCTCTCTGACGCGATTGGCCGCAAACAGGTAATGGTGACGGCGCTGGTGCTGGCTTCCTGCTGCTCCCTGCTGTCGACGATGATGTCCAGCTGGCACGGGATCCTGATTATGCGCGCCCTGATTGGTCTGTCGCTGAGCGGCGTGGCGGCGGTCGGCATGACCTACCTGAGCGAAGAGATCCATCCCAGCGTGGTGGCGTTCTCGATGGGGCTGTATATCAGCGGTAACTCCATCGGCGGCATGAGCGGTCGTCTGCTGACCGGTGTATTCACCGATTTCTTCGGCTGGCGGATTGCGCTGGCGGTCATTAGCGGCTTCGCCCTTGCCGCAGCACTGATGTTCTGGCGCATCCTGCCGGAATCGCGCCACTTCCGTCCGACCTCGCTGCGACCAAAAACGCTGCTGATCAACTTTCGTCTGCACTGGCGCGATCGCGGGCTGCCCCTGCTGTTCCTCGAAGGTTTTTTGTTAATGGGGTCTTTCGTCACTCTGTTTAACTATATTGGCTATCGCCTGATGCTCTCGCCGTGGTCATTAAGCCAGGCGGTCGTAGGCCTGCTTTCGGTGGCCTATTTAACCGGAACATGGAGCTCGCCAAAAGCCGGTGCGATGACCGTGCGCTATGGCCGCGGCCCGGTGATGTTGTTTTCCACGGCGGTTATGCTCGGCGGGCTGTTGATGACGTTATTCTCATCGCTGTGGCTGATTTTCATCGGCATGCTGCTGTTCTCTGCGGGATTTTTCGCAGCCCACTCGGTCGCCAGTAGTTGGATCGGCCCACGAGCCCGCCGCGCGCGTGGCCAGGCCTCGTCGCTCTATTTATTCAGCTACTATCTGGGATCCAGCATGGCGGGGACATTAGGCGGCGTGTTCTGGCATAACTACGGCTGGAACGGCGTTGGCGGGTTTATTGCGCTGATGCTGCTGGCTGCGCTGCTTACCGGCGCCTGTTTGCACAAGCGCCTGAAGTAACGCGGGCTTGCGTGGTCTGAAGCGGGCCACGCAGTTCACCACATTCCCAGTACCGACGACATGCCCATCAGTTCTCTGACGGCGTCCATAGAAAGCAGTGCGATAAACAGCCAGGTAAACGGATTCATAATCCACCTCACATCAGCGGCCTGTCTATGTTTATATTTTAGCCGACCACAGAGAAAGAAACTGCTATTTTGCGCACATCCGGATTATTTCGAGCCAAACATAAAATACGCAATCGATTAATCATGACATTATGCTGATGAACCGTCCGGGCAATCACTTACCCGTCTGTACCACCTTACTCCATTGGGGTAGCTGTGGTCAGATGGTCAATTCCAGCGCTGCCTGACGTCCAGGTCAGCATCACCCCGGTTTTTCATTGTGGGAAAGGTAAAGGAATTGTGATGGAATACTCCTCATTCTCACCTATGCAAACACAGCCAACAGGATCCGACAATATGGAAAAAAGATCGCCGTATCAGTCACTTGTAAAGACCTTTCAGCGCCTTTCCCGCTTTTCGCATCTCTCCGCCATCGCCGGCTGGGACATGTTCACCATGATGCCGCCCGGCGGCAGCGCGGCACGCGGCGAAGCGCTGGCTGAGCTTGGCGTTTTGCAACATCAGATTCTGACCGATAAAAAAGTGGGCGAATGGCTGCGCAATGCGCTTCAGGAAGAGCTGAACGATGTTGAGCAGGCAAACCTGCGCGAGATGACCCGCCAGTACGAGCAGGCGGCGCTGCTGCCGGAAAGCCTGGTGGAAGCGAAATCACTGGTGGGTAGCCGCTGCGAGCACGCCTGGCGCAGCCAGCGTCCGGCGAACGACTGGCAGGGTTTTGCTGATAACCTGCGGGAAGTGGTCAAGCTGAGCCGCGAAGAGGCGCAGATTCGCGCCGCGGCAAAAGGCTGCTCCCGCTATGACGCGCTGCTGGATATTTTTGAA
The DNA here is from genome assembly GCF_051209435.1 of Klebsiella sp. HN106. Taxonomy (NCBI): domain Bacteria; kingdom Pseudomonadati; phylum Pseudomonadota; class Gammaproteobacteria; order Enterobacterales; family Enterobacteriaceae; genus Klebsiella; species Klebsiella sp. HN106. Next base: position 583,109 of record NZ_JBLURD010000001.1, read on the forward strand.
CCGGATATGACCAGTACGCGTCTTGATGTGCTGTTCGCTGACCTCAAGTCATGGCTTCCCACGCTGCTGGAGAAAGTGGTTGAAAAGCAGGCGCAAACGCCACTTCTCGAACCTCAAGGGCCGTTTCCGATTGCTGACCAGCGCGAACTGGGGCTGGAAGCGATGCGTGTACTGGGCTTTGATTTTGATGGCGGACGGCTGGATATCAGCGCCCACCCTTTCTGCGGCGGCGTGCCCCAGGACGTGCGTATCACCACGCGCTACAACGAGAACGATCTGCTCAGCGCGCTGTTTGGCGTGATTCATGAAACCGGTCACGCACGCTACGAACAAAATCTGCCGCGTAACTGGATCGATCAGCCCATCGCTCTCGCCCGCTCTACCGCAATCCACGAGTCGCAAAGCCTGTTTTTCGAAATGCAGCTCGGCCGCAGCGAAGCCTTTCTTCAACGCCTGCTGCCAACGGTACGCCGGTACTTTGGCGAGCAGCCGGCCTTTAGCCGCGACAACTTTATCGCCTGGAATCAACGCGTCAAACCGGGCTTTATCCGCGTCGACGCCGACGAGGTGAGCTATCCGGCGCACGTCATTCTGCGCTACGAAATTGAACGTGCGTTGATTGATGGCGATATCGAGGTTGATGATATTCCGGCGCTGTGGGATGAAAAAATGCAGCACTGGCTGGGACTGTCTACTACCGGCAACTATCGGGACGGCTGTATGCAGGATATCCACTGGACCGATGGCGGTTTTGGCTACTTCCCGTCCTACACGCTGGGCGCTATGTACGCCGCTCAGCTGATGGCTTCCGCCAGACGGGCGCTACCGCAGCTAGAAAGCGATATCGCCAACGGTAACTTTACCGCCCTCTTCGATTGGCTGCGGCAGAATATCTGGCAGCACGGCAGCCGTTTCACCACCTCGCAGCTGATACAGCATGCGACCGGGGAAGACCTTAACAGCGACTTTTTCCGCCAGCACCTCACCTCGCGGTATCTGTAAGCTACGGGCGTCGGGCCGCTCCCGGCGCCCAATTATCCCCGGTGAGAGCAGGTTGTACATACGGTTACACGCCGATACCAAACACTCACGGAAACCTCGATAAGACAAGCATATAGTTCTTTCAACGGCCCCGCAGTGGGGTTGAAACAAGAAACCTTTTCGAGGATATCAGAATGAAAAAAGTATTAGCTCTGGTCGTTGCCGCTGCTATGGGTCTGTCTTCTGTCGCTTTCGCTGCCGATGCCGCCACCACCGCCACTCCGGCTCCGGCTGCTGCAACTCACAGCACCACCGCTAAAGCGACCCATCACAAGAAACACCATAAAGCCGCTGTTAAACCGGCTGCAGAGCAGAAAGCGCAGGCGGCTAAAAAGCACAAGAAAGCAGAAGCTAAACCGGCTGCCACCCAGAAGGCTCAGGCCGCCAAAAAACACAAAAAGGCCGCCGCTAAACCGGTAGCTCAGAAAGCCCAGGCTGCGAAAAAGCACCACAAAACCACCAGGCACCATACCGCTAAAGCTGCTGCCCAACCGGCTGCTTAATCTCCCGGGTGAGATTGATTGATATAATACCGGCGCTGGCTTCAGCGCCGTTTTTTTCCGGAGAGCACTATGCTGCGGCGCTACCGTTTTGAGCTCATCCTGATCCTGCTGATTATCTGCGCGCTGGTCGCCAGCCGTTTTTTCCTCTACTGAAGACTTAGCTGCCAGAGGTTGTAGCCCAGGCCGTAAAGCGCCAGAATTAGCAGGAAAAACGCCGACACCGTTGTTAATCGCTGGGCGTAACGCGCCGTTAACCAACGACGAACCGCCAGAATATAGAGCGTAAGCACGCCTAAGTCGATCATCGCCCATACCGCCGTCAGGAGCCCCAGGCTAAAACCGAAGCTGTCGGTTACAGGAATAAACTGCGGAAAAAACGCGGCAAAAAACAGGATATCTTTGGGATTGCTTAACGCGGTCGCAAATCCTGCCATCACCCCACTACGCTTTTTCGATGCATCCTGCGTCACCGGCTCTGCACGCAACATCCCCAGCGCAAGTCGAATAATAAACAGCGATCCGATCGTCGCCATCAGCGTTAGCGCGCGTGGATCAAGCGCCACTATGCCGTTCAGCATCGCAGCAGCAGCGGCCAGCAGCACTAAAGAAGCCAGATTCCCGCCAATCATCGTGCGCACCGCACTGGCAAAGCCTTCCCGCGCCGCCGCGCCGGTCACTAACACCACCACCGGCCCCGGGGTGGCAATAAGCGCCAGTACCGTCAAAGAGTAGGCCGTCAGCAAAGAGATATTCATGATTTAAACTCACCATTTCCCAATTAAAACCCTATCTTCCTCTCTGATTTCAGAGTTGAAAAACGACTTATAGTGAGTTTGAATGTGAGTTTTACTCAATATTGAAAATCTGTGCCAATGTCTATGCCGCCGCTCTACGCACTGCGCGCTTTTGAAACCGCCGCTCGGCTTGGTTCGTTTAGTCAGGCCGCCGCGGCGCTGCACGTCACGACCGGCGCCGTCAGTCGCCACGTCAGCACCCTGGAGTCATGGTTTGCATGCCGGCTTTTTGTTCGCCATGGCCCAAAGGTCACGCTTACCGATGCCGGCTATCAGCTGGCGAAGGCGCTGAATGAGAGTTTTTCATCGATAGACCGGGCCTGCCAGACCCTGCGTCGTCAGGCAGGCAAGCTACGGCTGAAGGCGCCGTCAACGCTTACGATGCGCTGGCTATTGGACGTCCTGCAACAGTTTCGCCAGCAGCACCAGCGACCGGAAGTGGAAATGAGCAGCCTGTGGATGGATCGCGACAGCGTCGATTTTACTCAGGAGCCATTCGACTGCGCAATCCTCCTGGGAGATGGCAATTTTGGCAATAATAACTGCTGCAGCCTGCTTTTTGCCGAATGGTTAATCCCGCTTTGCGCACCGGGGATGATGCAGCAGGCCAGGCAAGATTTAGCGGCCTGCACGCTGATACATCCGTCCACCGATCGCCGTGACTGGCGGCGCTGGCTCGAGCATTATGAGCGACCTGCGCCGGATATTGCTCAGGGCATCGTCTTTGATACCCTTGAGCAAGGCACCATGGCGGCGATGAGCGGGCACGGCGTCAGCATTGGCGATCTGCTGCTTAATCTACCCGCGATACGCGCCGGGCTGCTGGCCTTACCCTTCCCGACGGCGGTAACTACCGGCGAAGGCTACTATTTTGTCTGGCCGAAAAACCCTCTCAGCCCACAGCCCATCGCTTTACTGCATCACTTTTTAAATCAGCATATCCCCGGCCCGCTCCCCGATAATATTCTCCGCCGGGGAGAGGAGCCCGAATTAGAGAACGTGAACCGCGGCAACTAATAGATAGCCCGTAGCGCCCCAGATCATCGCGGATACGACCGAAACATAAACTAATGCGCGAATACCTTGTTTAGACATAAATCCTCCCGTACATCGGGTGTTAGACATTGCAGATATCATCGCCGGGATAACATCTCTGTTTGCTCAACAAGCGGGTAGCAATAACAACGTTTACGGTGAGAAAATGTTTCGCTTTGAAAGTAAGTAAGAAACAGGTAAAGAAGTGCGTTTTTCCTGTGAAGAAATTGCATATTTTACCCAATAGCGGCTTTTTTTTTCTGAATGGACTTAAGAATAAGCTGAAGCGGAAATCAGGTTATGTTCCCTCATCTGATGTACGTTCGGATACACGATTTATGTTGCTTCCGCCGCCCTTTTCTGCGGAAATAGCGCCGCGGCCAAACAGCGTTAACATCTTGAAATAACACCATTGATCCGTCATGAAGGCGCGTTTTTGGCTGGATTAGCCCGCCGTCTGGCTTAATTAAAATTGTTCTTAACTTTCATAAACTTAAATCTGCTGCTACTTTCAATAGACATAATTATCTCCCCAGAGAGTGATATGCGTAGAGACGTACTGTTATTACTGTGTTCGATCTGTCTTTTCCCTGCGCTGGTGCAGGCCGATGATGATGGCATGAGTGCGAAAGATATTAAGACGCTGTTTTTTGGTCATGACGACCGTAAACCCGTCAGCAATCCCACAGACGATCCCTGGGATGCTATCGGGCAGCTGGAAACCGCCAGCGGTAATCTCTGTACCGCCACGCTGATTTCCCCCAATCTGGCGCTCACCGCCGGGCACTGTCTGCTTACGCCACCTAAAGGTAAGCCAGACAAACCCGTCGCTCTGCGTTTTATCTCGCGTAAAGGCGGCTGGGTGTACGAAATTCACGGTATCGAAGGTCGGGTAGATCCTTCACTGGGCAAACGGCTTAAGGCAGACGGCGATGGCTGGATAGTTCCCAGCGCCGCGGCGCCGTGGGATTTTGGCCTTATCGTGCTGCGCTACGCCCCTTCCGGCATTACGCCGGTGCCGATTTTTAGCGGCAGCAAAGCCGATCTGACCGCCGCGCTAAAAACCGCCGAACGAAAAGTGACTCAGTCTGGCTATCCGGAAGATCATCTGGATAATCTCTACACCCATCAGGATTGCGTGGTCACCGGCTGGGCGCAGGCATCGGTGCTCTCCCATCAGTGCGATACGCTGCCGGGCGATAGCGGCTCGCCGCTGCTGCTGAAAACTGATGATGGCTGGCAGGTGATTGCGGTTCAAAGCTCGGCGCCTGGACCAAAAGATCGCTGGCGAGCGGATAACCGCGCCATCTCGGTGACCGGTTTTCGCGATAAGCTGGAAGCCCTGGCCGCCCAGTAAGCGGTCAGCCCTGCTGCTGGCGCAGTTGCAGTAACGACGTGACGGGCATCGGTTCGCTAAAATAGTAGCCCTGCAATCTGTCGCATCCCGCCCGCCGCAGCAGCGCCAGCTGTTTTTGATTCTCTACGCCTTCCGCCACCACCGTGATGTCCAGCGCCCCGGCAATTCTCACGGTACCGCGCACCAGCTCTGCGGCCTGGGTATCAACATCCACCAATCCGGCCAGCGATTTATCGATCTTGAGGCTGTCGAAGCTGAAGCTGCGTAAGTAGCCGATGCTGGAGTAGCCGGTACCAAAATCGTCGAGCGCTACCGCGATACCCAGCGATTTTAAATTTTTAATCGCCGTTCTCGCGCGGTCGGGATTCTCCAGAACATAGCTCTCGGTAACCTCAAGCTGAAGGCGACGGGCCGGAAAATGGCAGCGTCCCAGCACCTGGACCACCCGCGACTCGAACTCCGGATCGCGGAACTGCGCCGGGGAGATATTTACCGACAGAAGCAGATCGCCTAACGGCTGCAGATCGCTGCAGGCGCGATGCAGGACAAATTGACCGAGGGCGTATATCAGGCCGCTGCTTTCGGCGATACCGATAAACGCATCCGGCGGCAGCGCCCCCTGCGGGCGTCGCGGCCAGCGCAGCAGCGCTTCTACCCCTTCCATCACCAGCGTATCAGCGTTGACGATCGGCTGATACCAGACATCGAACTCTTCGTTCTCCAGTCCCTGACGAATGCCATTCTCGATATTGAGCTGATACTGCCGCGCGTCGCTGAGCGCGTCGTCATACCAGGTGGTACGCCCTTTGCCAGTCTTTTTAGAGTGGTACATAGCAATATCGGCGCGACGAAAAAGCTCCGTGCTGGAGCAGCTTGCCGGCACGCCGCTGGCAATACCGATACTGGCGCTGATATAGATTTTGCGTCCGCTCAGGATAATCGGTGCGTTTAACAGTTCCAGCACCGCGCGGGCAAAGACCGAAGCCTGATTGGCCGCCTCTGCGCCGCTTATCGTCATTGCGAACTCGTCGCCCCCCATCCGCGCCAGCATCCCTTCCGGGGGAACCCGCTCCCGCAGCGCCTTCGCAATATGCAGGATCAGCGCATCGCCGACGTCGTGACCGTAGTTATCATTAACGTCCTTAAAGCCGTCGAGATCGATAAACACCACGCTTTGCGTCTGATAGCGCGAATTTTCACAAACCTGATTAAGCCGTTCGATCAGCGCCCGCCGGTTAGGCAGGCGGCTCAGCCAGTCGGTCATGGCGGTATGACGCGCCACGCTTTCGCCACGCGCCAGTTTGTACAGCCCGAGGCAGCTGAACAGGATAAACAGCAGGATCAGCCCTGCCGCCACCGCTGCAATCAGCCGAATGCTGTTCGATGCCGCCCGCGACGCTTCGGCGCCGGGCAGGCCGGGCTGCCAGCTCAGGTAGCCCACGGTTTCCCCGGCCTGGGTACGTAGCGGAATGCTATATTCGCCGCCGGTCTGGGTGACGTGCAGATTGCGAATCTGGAACGTATCGCCTAGACGTTCAAGCATTTGCGGGTTGATATGGCGGGTAATCACCAGATAGCGGCGGGTATCATCAAACACCTGCAGGCGTCCGACCGTCGGACGGATCAGGCCGATGCCGATAAAAGCAATACCGGCGCGGGTGCCGGTAATGCCAGCCCAGGCGCTTTTACCGCTGCGCAGCGCGGCGGCATGCTGCGAAATAAGCGCGTGGAAGCCGCTGCCGAGAAACTGCGTATCCTGCCCGGGGAAGGGCTGGCTGCGAAACGATCCCCACAGTACGCGGTAGTGCTGATCGAGTACGAAAGTACCGTCATAGAGATTGTTAATCTTGAAACCAGAACCCCAGGAATTATAGAGCCACTGCGGATCGAGCCTTCCGGCATAGGTCTGACTCACGGCATCATCCCAGACGGAATTATCCAGAACCAGCGACAGCACGCGGTTAACCGACGTCTGCACCGCGCCATTAACCGATAAAACGGAGCGATGCTTATCAATTTCGTTCGCTTTCTGGCCAATCAGATGCTGGGAGAGATAGAGCAGAAAAACCACCGACACGATGAGGCCGATCCCGGCGAAAAAGATCATGATGGAAAGCGTTCTGGCGGAGGGAATATTGCGCCAACCTGGCAAGTGAATCATGTTCTGCCCTCATCACGGCCGGTGGCTAAATTGCCCGAACAGGCTCATTTTTTAAGCGTAATACAGAGAGCAGATTTTGCCGCCCGCATTCGCAGGCGGCATCATATCAGGCGAGTTTAATTAACACCATGCCGGCCACCAGCAGGATCACCCCGATCCAGCCTTTATGGTTCAAACGCTGGCCAAACAGCACCCAGCCGGCGGCAATGGTCGCCGCGATACCGAAACCGCCCCACAACGCATAGGCTACCGACAGGTCAATCCCCTTGACCGCCTGCGAGAGCGCGCTAAAGGCGCCAAGCACCGCAGCCAGCGACATCACGCCATAGAATTTACGGCGAAAGCCGTCGGAAAACTTAAGAAAAACGTTGGCGATAATTTCCAGCGCAATCGCCAGCGCCAGCCAGGCGGCGTGGACCCACTCAAACTGTTGCATGCGCTTTCTCCTTGCCTGGTTTTACCGCTTTCTGCGTCCCGGATTTGATCAAGACAATCCCGGCGACCAGGGTGACCAGCCCGGCGATTTTTATCATCGACAGCGTCTCATCAAACAACAGGACGCTAAAAATGGTGATCAGTAAAATCCCAATCCCTTCCCACAGGGCGTAGGCTACGCCGAGGGCGATTTTTTTCACCGCGAACGCGAGAAAAATATAGGAAAGCGCGATCATAACCAGCATTAAAATAAAACCAGTATGCCCGCCGCTTACGCTTGCCCATTTCATCGACAAAGTGCCAGTAATTTCAGCAACGATAGCTAAAGCTAATAAAATCCAATAAAACATGATTCCTTCTCCTGCTTGAGAATATAATCCATGACGGCTTACTGCGAAGTAAACCGGAAAAATTCTGACGTTAATTTAGCCGTGCGCAGCGCGCCAGCTCAGGCAGAGAGAAGAAAACTAAAGCGCCGAGCGCCAGTGCTGCTCGCCGAGGAAGCGGGAGTTGAAGAGGGATACTGCAGGGTGATAAGAAATATACATCCTGAACTGATTGTCCATAAAATTACAATTATCCGCGGTATTGCTTCTCATCATTTGCGGATGAAAATTGTCCTCTGTAGTTATACACACGCAGATTTGTACCATAACGCCACATTTAACTCAAAGTCTTTGCAGTTCTTTACCTCGGATATTTGATTTGGATTAGCTTTTTACTGGGGTGTTCGCCATTATGATAGCGTTTCGTCAATTATTTATTCATGGGTCGCGCTTTTCATTTTAACCAACGCGACGCGTTGAGACGCTGTCTTTGCCAGCGTCTACAATAAACGCATATTAGACCCCATTTTTTCTCTCGCAGGGAGCGGTATGGCCAAACCCATCATTACGCTTAACGGCTTAAAAATTGTCATCATGCTTGGCATGATGGTGATCATCCTGACTGGTATTCGCTTCGCGGCGGATATTATCGTTCCTTTTATTCTGGCGATCTTTCTGGCGGTAGTGATTAACCCGCTGGTTCAGCTCATGGTGCGCTGTCGGGTGCCGCGGGTACTGGCTATTTCGCTGCTGGTCGGCGTCATTGTCCTGCTGGCCGTGGTGCTACTGGCCTCGCTGGGCACCTCGCTTAACGAACTGGCGCGCACGCTGCCGCAGTACCGCAATTATCTTTATGAACCGATGCAGACTATCGCGCCATGGCTGCAGCGCTTCGGCTTTACCGTCTCGGTGGTAGAGCTTAATAAGTACATTGACCCTAACGCGGTGATGACGCTGGTGACCAGTCTGCTTACCCAGCTTTCAAACGCCATGTCCTCTATCTTCCTGCTGCTGCTGACGGTGGTATTTATGCTGCTGGAGGTCCCGCAGCTTCCGGCAAAGCTGCAGCAGCTGATGTCGCGGCCGGTGGAAGGCATGGGCGCGATTCAACGGGCGCTGGATAGCGTCTCCCACTACCTTGTATTAAAAACCGCCATCAGCCTGGTGACCGGACTGGTGGTCTGGGGAATGCTGGTGCTGCTGGACGTTCGTTTTGCCTTTATGTGGGGGCTGCTGGCTTTTGCTCTCAACTATATTCCGAATATTGGCTCGGTCCTCGCGGCGATCCCGCCGATTTTACAGGTGCTGGTCTTCGGCGGTCTGTACGAAGCGCTGGTGGTCCTGGCGGGCTATCTGGTGATTAACCTGGTGTTCGGCAACATCCTTGAACCACGCATTATGGGCCGCGGGCTGGGGTTATCGACGCTGGTGGTCTTCCTGTCGTTGATTTTCTGGGGCTGGCTGCTGGGTCCGGTAGGGATGCTGCTTTCGGTACCGCTGACGATCATTGTCAAAATCGCCCTCGAACAGACGGTGGCCGGGCAGAGTATTGCCTTTCTGCTGAGTGATTTGAGTAAAAACTAACGACATTGCACGCGCTTTTCCCGGAGGCGATGCTGCGCATCTGTCCGGGCTACCGGCCCGCAGACGGCTGTGAACCTGTAGCCCGGGCAGGCGCTTTGCGCCGCCCCGGGGGGACTGACTGCGGAGTGGCAAAACTTCCCGGAGGCGATGCTGGCGCATCTGTCGGGCTACCAGCCTGCAGACGGCTGTGAACCTGTAGCCCGGCTAAACGCAGTGTGAGCCGGGGAGAAGCTGCGCCACCGGAAAATTCCCCCACTCTTCACTTTTATCTCTACGTCGCCTCCTCGTAGACCAATCATTCACTATCATTATTGATCGCCATCACATCTCTGCTCCACCAATCATTACTCTTACGCTAACGATTCTCCATCGGCCTTAATTGATGCCCGCCACGTCGCGACGCACACTTACTCCCACACCAGGACAATCAAAACGATTCGTCGAATCAGGAGGTTAATAATGAGTGCCGAACAAACGACGGGACGCGTCTGGAACCGTCGCCGTACGGAAAAACAGCGGCGACTGGCCGAGGCCAGGGTCTCAGGCAAAGTGATCCCCACCGACCAGCTGGTTGCGGCCCTTGAGCAGCTGCTGGCCCCCGGCGACCGCGTGGTGCTGGAAGGTAACAACCAGAAACAGGCTGATTTCCTCTCGCGGATGCTGGCGGAAGTTAACCCGCAAAAAATTCACGACCTGCATATGATTATGCCGAGCGTCGGGCGCAGCGAGCACCTGGACCTCTTCGAAAAAGGTATCGCCCGCAAGCTCGATTTCTCCTTCTCCGGTACCCAGAGCCTGCGTATTTCGCAGCTGCTGGAAGATGGCCTGCTGGAAATCGGCGCTATCCACACCTATATCGAGCTTTATTCCCGTCTTTATGTAGACCTGTCGCCGAACGTCGCGCTGATAGCCGGTTATAAAGCCGACCGCAAGGGCAACCTGTACACCGGGCCGAGCACCGAAGACACTCCGGCGCTGGTAGAAGCCGCCGCGTTTCATGACGGCATCGTTATTGCCCAGGTTAACGAACTGGTGGATGACGAATGCGATCTGCCGCGCGTGGATATCCCCGGTTCGTGGATTGACTACGTAGTCGTCGCGGATAAACCGTTCTTTATCGAGCCGCTTTTTACCCGCGATCCGCGCCTGATTAAACAGGAACATATCCTGATGGCGATGATGGCGATTAAAGGCATCTACGCCGAGCATCAGGTGCAATCCCTGAACCACGGGATCGGCTTTAACACCGCCGCCATCGAACTGCTGCTGCCGACCTACGGCGAACAGCTCGGTCTGAAAGGTAAGATCTGTAAACACTGGACGCTGAACCCGCACCCGACGCTGATTCCGGCGATTGAAAGCGGCTGGGTAGAGAGCGTCCACTGCTTCGGCGGCGAGCTGGGGATGGAAGAGTACATTCGCGCGCGTCCGGATATCTTCTTTACCGGCGCCGACGGCTCCATGCGCTCCAACCGCGCCTTCTGCCAGCTGGCGGGACAGTATGCGGTAGATATGTTTATCGGTTCGACCCTTCAGGTTGACGGCTACGCTAACTCCTCCACGGTGACCCGCGGCCGCCTCTCCGGCTTCGGCGGCGCGCCGAATATGGGCCATGATCCGCACGGTCGCCGCCACGCCACGCCGGCATGGCTCAACATGATTACCGAACCGGACCCGATGCAGCGCGGTAAAAAGCTGGTGGTACAGATGGTGGAAACGTTCCAGGCGGGCGTGAAACCGACCTTCGTGGAAAAACTTGACGCCGTTGAAGTCGCCAAAACCTCCGGGATGCCGCTGGCGCCGGTAATGATTTACGGCGATGACGTTACCCATGTACTGACCGAAGAAGGCATCGCCTATCTCTATCGGGCGGAAAGCCTTGAAGAGCGCCGGGCTATGGTAGCCGCCGTGGCCGGGATCACCGATATCGGTCTCGGCGTTGATGCCAAACGCGTGGCCGCACTGCGCCAAAGCGGCAAAGTCGTGTATCCGGAGGATATCGGTATCCGCCGCAGCGATGCCACCCGCTCCCTGCTTGCCGCCGGTAGCGTGGCCGATCTGGTTGAGTGGTCCGACGGTCTGTACAACCCACCGGCAAAATTCCGGAGCTGGTAATGAAAAAACTCTCTCCCCAGTTTGCTGAAACCCGGGCCCGCTGGCTGGCCCATACCGCCAGCGCCTGCCTCGTTGACGAGGCGCGACTCAGCCCTAAACCGGGCCTGGTCGATAGCCGCGGCAACGGCGCGCATCAGGATCTGAGCCTGGCGCTGATGGAGCGTTCAGCCCGCAGCCTGCAGCCAACGTTTCATGCGCTGGCCCAGCAGAGCTGGCTGCGGCCGGCGGACGTTGCCCTGCGTGAAACCGTTGGCCGGCTGGGCCGCGAAGGCGAAGCGCAGATGATGCAGGCGACTGCCGGGGTCAATACCCATCGCGGCGCTATCTGGGCGCTGGGCCTGCTGGTCAGCGCGACGGCGATGCTGGGAGGAGAGGGTCATGCACAGAGGATTGCGGAAACCGCCGCCGCCCTCGCCCGTCTGCCGGATGCCTGCGCGCCGAAGACTTTCAGTAAAGGCCTGCGCGCCAGCCGCCGCTGGCAGGTTCCGGGCGCGCGGGAAGAAGCGCAGCGCGCTTTTCCGCACGTCACTACCCTTGGCCTGCCGCAGCTATTGCGCAGCCGGGCCGAGGGAGCCAGTGAAGAGCAGGCCCGGCTTGATGCGCTGATGGCGATTATGACTTCGCTTAGCGATACCTGCGTGCTCTCCCGCGCCGGAATGGCGGGCCTTGAAGCGATGCGGCAAGGCGCTGGCGAGGTGCTGGCAGCGGGAGGATGTGCGACAGCCAGGGGACGCGCCGCGTTGGCGCGTCTTGATGCGCAGATGCTGGCGCAGAACGCCTCGCCGGGTGGCGCGGCGGATCTTCTTGCCGCCACCCTGTTTCTCGACCGGGTTTCCGCTTAACGCATTCAGAGGATGTTATGGAACAGATTAAATTGTCATTCCCTGCCAACCGCGCCCTCAGCGGCAAAGCGCTGGCAGGCGTTGTAGGCTCCGGCGATATGGAAGTGCTCTATACCGCCGGACAGAGCGATACGCTTAACGTAGAAATCACCACCTCCGTGGACAACAGCCAGGCGCGCTGGAACGCGCTATTCGAACGGCTGAGCCTGATTAACGGCCTGCCGGGCGGACAGCTGATCATCCACGACTTCGGCGCCACGCCCGGCGTCGCGCGGATCCGTATTGAACAGGTTTTTGAGGAGGTGGCTCATGCGTAACGATCGCAGCTTTATTGAACTCCGCGCTCGTGAACGCGCCCGCACCCTGCTGGATGACGGCAGCTATCGCGAACTGCTGGATCCTTTCGACGGCATTATGTCGCCGTGGCTCGGCGCGCAGGGCATCGTCCCGCAATCCGACGACGGTATGGTTGTTGCAAAAGGGACCATCAATGGCCAGCCGGCGGTGGTGATTGCCATTGAAGGTACCTTCCAGGGCGGCAGCATGGGTGAGGTCTCCGGCGCGAAAATGGCCGCCGCCCTTGAGCTGGCGGCGGAAGATAACCGCAACGGTATTCCCACTCAGGCCGTGCTGTGTCTGGAAACCGGCGGCGTGCGCCTGCAGGAAGCCAACCTGGGCCTTGCTGCCATCGCCGATATTCATGCCGCAATAGTCGACCTGCGCCGCTATACCCCGGTGGTCGGCATCGTTGCCGGCACCGTCGGCTGCTTCGGCGGAATGTCCATCGCCGCGGCGCTGTGTAGCTACCTGATTGTCACCCGTGAAGCGCGTCTGGGCCTCAACGGGCCGCAGGTTATCGAGCAGGAAGCGGGGATTGAAGAGTATGACTCCCGCGACCGTCCGTTTATCTGGAGCATGACCGGCGGCGAAATTCGCTACGCCAGCGGCCTGGTCGATGCCCTGGTAGGCGATGGTATCAACGCGGTGAAAAGCGCGATGAACGAGGCGATCGCCAAAGGCGTGCCCGCGCAGCATCGCAGCGACAAATATGAAGATTTCCTGACCCGTTTGACCCGATTCGATACCCGCCAGCAGGCGGACACCGCGCAGATCAAACAGCTATTCGCCCGGGAGGTGAAATAATGAGCCAGTTCACTAATCGCGCCGCGCTGTGGCTAAATCAGCTGGCGCCGAATGCCCCGCTAATGACCGGTCTGTGCCCATCGGTGCAGGTTGCCGACGCCGATTTTAACGGTGAAAGCGCCCGTTTTATCGCCGTGGTACCGGATGCTAATAACCATTACCCACGCGCCGCTCAGGGTGAAGTTGGCCTGCTCGAAGGCTGGACGCTGGCAAAAGTGGTCAACGAAACCCTCGACGCCGATGCCGATAAAACGGTGAAGCGCCCGATTATCGCGGTTATCGATGTCCCCAGCCAGGCCTATGGCCGTCGCGAAGAAGCATTTGGTATTCATCAGGCGCTGGCTGGCGCCGCAGGCGCATACGCGAAGGCGCGTCTTGCCGGGCATCCGGTGATTGGCCTGATCGTCGGCAAAGCGATGTCCGGGGCGTTTCTCGCCCACGGCTACCAGGCTAATCGACTGATCGCGTTTAACGACGCCGGGGTACTGGTGCATGCGATGGGTAAAGAGTCGGCCGCGCGGATCACCCTGCGTACCGTTGAAGCGCTGGAGAAACTGGCGGCAACCATTCCGCCTATGGCTTATGACGTCAGCAACTACGCGACGCTCGGCCTGCTCTCCGCTCTGCTGGATATCAGTAATCCTGACGCACCGGACGCCCGCGATCTGACGCTGGTCACCGACACCCTGCGCGACGCCATCGCTGACGCCCGCCGGGATGCCTCACTGAAGTGCCGCCTTGGCGCGGAGAACCGCCGTAGTTCCCAACTAGTACGCGATCGCATGCGCGCCAGCTGGTAGTCAGTCCCTAAGTAGAAGAAAACCTGCCGGAAGCGGCCACCCGGGGCGCCATCGAGCGCTCCGGGAAGGAACCGCTTTTAGAAATTATAACAATCGCGCCAGTACTCTTTTTCATTTACAGGTGATATATGACTTATGTGATTATTCATGCCCTCGCGCCGATTTTTGTCATCATGCTGCTGGGCTTCTGGGCCGGCAAGGCCAAAATGGTCGATAACAAAAACGTCTCTTTACTCAATATTTTCGTGATGGATTTTGCCCTCCCCGCGACGCTGTTTAGCGCCACGGTGCAAACCCCATGGAACGGTATCGTCGCGCAATCGCCGCTGGTACTGGTACTCACCGGGGCCATGTGGATTACCTATGCGGCCATCTACTTCCTCGCTACCCGCGTATTCAAGCGCTCGCCGCAGGATGCCGCCGTGTTGACCCTGACCGTAGCGCTGCCTAACTACGCCGCTCTTGGTCTGCCGATTCTGGGCAGCGTGCTCGGCGAAGGCGCATCGACCTCCCTCTCCGTCGCCGTTTCCATCGCCTGCGGATCGGTACTGATGACGCCGTTCTGTCTGCTGATTCTGGAGCGTGAAAAAGCGCTCGCCGCCGGCGAGAACAGCGGTTCGACGCTGGCGATGCTGCCGGTACTGATGTGGCGTTCAGTGAAAAAACCGATAGTCTGGGGGCCTCTGCTGGGGGTTGTCCTTTCGGCGATCGGTCTCAAAATGCCGGATCTGCTGCTGGCCTCTATTAAACCGCTGGGCCTGGCGGCGACCGCCGCGGCGCTGTTCCTGACCGGTGTCATTCTGTCGGCGCGTAAGCTGCAGCTCAATGCGCTGATTGCCACTTCCACTCTCGTCAAACTGCTGGTTCAGCCGTTTATCGCCTGGGGTCTGGTGATGCTGCTGGGGCTACACGGTTCTATCGCCATTACCGCCATTCTGATGATTGCGCTGGCGGCCGGTTTCTTCGGCGTGGTCTTCGGCAACCGCTTTGGCGTACAGTCGCCGGATGCGGAAGCGGTGCTGCTGTTAAGCTCGGTTCTGTGTATCCTGTCGCTGCCGCTGTTTATCACTTTAACTTCAGGGATCTAACGATGCTATCAACGCCGCGTCCTCACGATTTAGTCTGGTTGAATAGTGCCGCCGCGCTGGAGGCGATCGAGGAACATTGGGTCGCTCAGCACTGGCGCACCAGCCTGCCGGTGGTGGTACGACGCGACGTTGACATCAGCGCCCGCATTCCGGTAGGCGTGCGGGGCATGAAGCGCGAACAGCGCGCTGCGGGGTGGGTACGGAGGGAGAATATCGTCCGAACCATTACCCCGGAAACGCTCGCCGATCGCCTGCTGCTTCTGCGTTCGCCGTTTGTCTCTCAGCCGCCGGTACAGGCGGCGATATCACTGACCTTGCACGACTGGCCGTGGCGCTGGGGCATTACCGGCAGTACCGGCTATGCGCTGGCCACCGAAATTCCCGTGCTTCACGCCGCCAGCGATCTCGATCTGCTGATCCGCGCGCCGCAGCCGCTCGACCGCGAAGCGCTGCTCGCCTGGCAGTCCCGCGTCGCCCGTCTGCCCTGCCGGGCGGATACCCAGGTCGAAACGCCCGCAGGGGCATTCGCGTTAAACGAGTGGCTGCGAGATGGCCGCGCCCTGCTGAAAACGTCCCGCGGCGCGCGCCTGACCGCTACGCCATGGAACAGGGAGGAAGCATGAAAATTCTCTTTACCTTTCCCGGTCAGGGAAACCAGCGGCCGGATATGCTCGCCGCCCTTCCCGACCGCCAGAACATCCTTGCCGAGGCGCGTACCGTGCTCGGCGATGAAGTAGACCATTTAGATACCGCCGCTGCGTTAAAACATACCCGTGCAGTGCAGCTGTGCTTGCTGATCGCAGGCGCAGCCTGGGCGCGGGAGCTACAGCGTCAAGGTGTGAAGCCGGACATGGTTAGCGGCCTGTCGATAGGGGCTTTCCCGGCGGCGGTCATTGCCGGCGCGCTGGATTTCACCGACGCCCTGCGGCTGGTGGCGCTGCGCGGCGATTTAATGGAGCAGGCTTATCCCCACGGCTACGGGCTTACCGCGATTATGGGCCTGACGCTCAACCGCGTGGAAAAGCTGATTGCCGATAGCGACCTCTATATTGCCAACCTTAACGCTGAAACGCAGATTGTCATTGCCGGACGCGACGATGAGATGGCCCGCGTGGCTCAGCTGGCGCTGGCGGCTGGCGCCAGTAAAGCTCAGCGGCTGGCGGTTAGCGTCCCTTCCCACTGCGCGCTGCTGAATGAACCGGCGGCTAAGCTGGCAAAAGCCTTCGCTGACGTCACGCTGCAACGACCGTGCTGTGCGTATCTGAGCGGCTCCACGGCGCGCGTTTTATGGGACCCATTAAAAATCGCCGACGATCTGGCGCTGAATATGGCGCGAACCGTGCGCTGGCAGGAAGCGATGATCGCCGCTGATGAACGGGACGCGCGGCTGGCAATCGAGATGCCGCCCGGCGGGGTGCTAACCTGCCTCACCCGCCAGGCGGGCTGGCGGGGAGAGAGCATTTCGCTGGAGCGCAGCGGTATCGACGTCGCCCGTCACCTGGCAAACCGGCTTAATGGCTAAGGCTGCGGGCGTACATCCGCCCTTCCGCCGCCAGCGCCAGCAGGTCGGCGTCGCGCTCGCGATGGTGTGAGTAGACAATGGAGATCAGCTGGCGCATCTGATAGGGCTCCGCCAGCTTCAACAGCTGAACGTCATTTTCATACACCTTTTTCATTCGTCCCGGCAGTAGCGCAAAGCCCACGCCCGCCTGCACCAGGCTAATCATCGAAAAAATATCGTTAACCCGGGTGACGATTTCAGGTTGAAATCCCGCCACCTGAAAAGCGTCCTGAAATCCGGCATAGGTGGCAAACCCTTCCGCCAGAGAAACGAATTTACGCCGCGCATAGTCGCGCAGCTCGGCGGGCGTTGAGGTGTCCAGTTGTTCCGTCGCCGGGGCGGCAAGAAAGATATCATCCTCAAACAGCGGGACCACATCAAAAGCTGAATTGTTGAATTCACCTTCGTTGGTGGCGATCAGGATCGCATCGAGCGCGTCATCTTCCAGCATATCCAGCAGCATCTGATTGGAACCCATGGTGAGATCCAGTTCCAGTTCCGGCCGCCGCAGCTTCATGCCCATAATAATGCGCGGTACGGTTTCAAGGGTCAGAGAGTAAAGCGTGCCGATTCGCAGCCGCCCTTGTCCGACACCCGCTACTTTACGCGTAGCTTCCAGTCCGCGGGTCATCAGGCTGATCACGTCCTGGCAGTACTCCAGCAGCGTCCACGCCGCCGGGAGGGGCAGCAGGTTGCGCCCTTTGTGAATAAACAGCGGGCAGCCAACGCCCTCTTCCAGCGTATGCAGCGCCCGGTGGACGCTAACGCCGCTCAGCTGCATTGATTCTGCGGTTCGGGCAATATTGCCCTTTGCCATAAACATCATAAATACCGACAGCTTGCGGAAGGTGATGTCCTGATTAATATCGTCTTTCATTGCCCCGGGCTCCGCTTTTCGGTCTTCATTCGCATTTTCTTTTGTGATTTCAAGACAGTATAACCGCAATTCACAATTGAAGGATTAGCCGGAAGGGGGATATCGCCGGGGGAAGAGATTTTAGCAATTTAGCGTTTTCGCCGGGGCAGCGAAGAGAGGCCAGTAGGCCCGGTGAGGCGTCAGCCGCCACCGGGCAATGTCAACGACGTGGGCTTACAGCGCCATATCGTGCTGCGGCGATGTTTCCGCCTTCGGCTCTGCCGGTTTGGCGGTCATTACCGGAGCGGAGACGTTCATTTCAATCACCGGCGGTTTGGTGAGCTGTAGCGCCGCTGCGGTATCATCCCACACCTGCTGGGTCAGCGCGACGTTGCCGTTCAGCTTCTGGCCATAGCTCGGTACGATATCGCGAATGCGGCTCTGCCATTCCGGGGAATTAAACTGCGCCGGGAACATCTGCTTGATCACGTTCAGGGCAATCGGCGCGGCGGTGGAAGCCCCCGGCGAAGCGCCCAGCAGCGCGGAGATGGTTTTCTGTTCATCCACCACCACTTCGGTACCCAACTTCAGTACGCCGCCCTTCTCGGCATCTTTTTTGATGATCTGCACGCGCTGGCCAGCCTGAATCAGCTTCCAGTCCTCTCTGCGCGCGCCAGGATAGTACTCTTTCAGCGCGGCAAAGCGGTCATCGTCGCTGAGCATCACCTGGCTGATGAGGTATTTCACCAGGTCAAAGTTATCCAGACCGACATGAGTCATCGGCAGCACGTTACTGGTAGTCGTGGTGCTCAGCAGGTCGAGGAAGGAACCGTTTTTCAGGAACTTAGTTGAGAAGGTCGCAAACGGCCCAAACAGCACCACGCGCTTGCCGTCGAGGAAGCGGGCATCCAGGTGCGGCACCGACATCGGCGGCGCGCCAACCGAAGCCTGACCGTAAACTTTTTGACGATGCTCGTTGGTTACCGCCGGGTTTTCGGTCATCAGGAAGGAGCCGCCCACCGGGAAACCGGCGTAGTTATCCGCCTCCGGAATACCGGTTTTTTGCAGTAATTTCAGAGCACCGCCGCCGGCGCCGATAAATACGTATTTCGCATCGATCGCCCGCTCTTCGCCGCTATTTACGTTTTTGATTGTCACGTGCCAGGAATTATCAGCATTGCGTTTAAAGGCGGTCACTTCAGAAGACGTTTGCAGGGTGAAGTTGTTATTTTTCTTCAGACTACCGATCAGCTGGCGGGTTATTTCCCCATAGTTTACGTCGGTACCCACCGGTGTCCAGGTCGCCGCCACGCGCTGCTGCGGATCGCGACCTTCCATGACCAGCGGCGCCCACTGTTTTATTTGTTGGTGATCGGTGGAGAATTTCATCCCCTGAAATAAGGTTGTTTGCTGCAGCGCGGCATAGCGCTTTTGCAGATAATCCACGTTATCGCCCCAGACAAAACTCATATGTGGGGTGGAGTTAATAAAGGAGTGCGGATCGTGCAAAATGCCGCGTTTGACCTGCGCCGTCCAGAACTGGCGGGAGATCATAAATTGTTCGTTAATATCCAGCGCTTTGCTGACGTCAATGGTGCCATCCGGGCGTTCCGGCGTATAGTTCAGCTCCATATTCGCGGAGTGCCCGGTACCGGCATTGTTCCAGCCGTTAGAGGACTCCAGGGCGACGCCATCCAGCTTCTCAACCATGACCTGATTCCAGTCCGGCTGTAACTCATGCAGCCAGGTTCCCAGCGACGCGCTCATGATACCGCCGCCAATCAGCAGGAAATCGGTTTTTTTCGAGGTATCGTCATTTGCGAAGGTCGCCGAGCTGACGAACATCGCTAATGCGGTCATAGATATAATCGTATTTTTAATTGCAGGCATAATAGAAATATCACATAGCACAAGTGTAATAAGAGCCTGCATATTAACGCACTTTTACTTTATTTTAAAATGTCATTTACACATTCGCACGCATAGCTAATTATTGTCAACCTGGTTTTTTAACTTAAAAAAGTAAAATATTGCCCAAAGCAATAAATATGCATCGGATGGTTTATTTACAACCCGCAAAATTAAATCAGAGTAAACGGATGGTTAGTGAGGAATAATATTGCCGTACCGGAGGAATGATATTGCCTTCATCGGCGCGTATTGCGGAAATACGCGCCGCCAGGTTAAGTTCAGGCCACCGGCTGCGCTGCCCGTAGCGCAATCCGCAGACTGTCGTTATGCTCTGCCAGCAGCTCGCGCGCCTGCCAGGCATCCAGCCCGCTGAGAAGCATCAAGATTGCCGTCCGGCAGTGCTGATTGCAGCTGGCCAGCGCGGCTTTGGCCTCACTGCGCGAGCACGCCGTCGCCGCCATTACGATGGCAATCTGCCGCTCGGCCCAGCGCGGCGTGCTGGCCTGCAGATCGACGCGCAGGTTTTCGTACACTCGCCCGCCACGAATAGCCAGCCCGGTGGTCAGCATATTGAGGATCTGTCGCTGCGCAATTTGCGCCTTCGGATTGCCAAAGCCAGCCACCGCTTCCGGCCCGGTTTGCGGGGCGATAATAATATCCGCCAGCTGGGCGGCTTCGCTATTGGCCTGCTGCGTCAGAACCGCAATTGGCGCGCCCAGCGACCAGGCATGGCGCATCGCTCCCCAGACCCACGGCGTCTTGCCGCTTACCGTCAGCGCCAGCAGCATATCCTGGTTGCTGAACTGTAACGCCTGTAGTTCAAAGGCGCCAAGATCGTAATCATTCGCCGCGGTTTCCATCTCCTGCAGCTCAGCGGCAGGGCCGCCGGCGATAAGTCCGACCAGCGAATGTTTCCCCTCCGGCGTAAACTCACTTACCGTCTGCACGGCGGCACGACCTGACGCCCCGGCACCGATAATCACCAGTCGCCCTCCCCGACTCAGCGTCGCCGTGGCGTTATCAATCAGGCGCGCGATCTCCGGCAAACATGCTTCGACCGCTTCGGCAATCTGCCGATCGTCCTTATTCAGCAGCGTCAGCATATCGAGGGTGGCAAGACTCTCTATATGGATAGTTTCAGGGTGGCGTCGTTCCATCATTGAAGCGGTTGGCTTACTGCTCATAAAAACCTCCGTTTAGAACCGAAAGAACCTTCGGGGGCGAAAGCGCTGGCCTGCGGCAAACCCTTTCATTGACCATGGCTATTAATTGCAGTGTAAAGCTTTCATGACGCGCTTTACCGCCACGGGAGTCACAGTTTTGCCCCCCTGAAGCCATTCAGCCATCGACTGGTCGCTATTCAGGCAATGGTCCGTTGAGCGCAATGATTTTTAACCAGGTAAATATCCGGCACGCTTCGCCCGCAGGAAACATCCGGAATAAACCCCAACGCGATCTTCAACGCTGGCGTATCAGAGTTATTTGGCTTTTATTACACGGCTTTATGAAAGCCATGCATTCAGCGATAATACCTATCTAACCGTTTTATCCTGGGGTCGGTATGAATGAATTAGCGCAGCAGGCAGCGCCCGCGCGTAAACGCCCGATGAGTATGAAGCTGAGCACCGCCGTGACCTTAATGATTGGCAGCGTCATCGGTTCCGTATTGATTCTGGTCTACGCCCTGTGGTTTATGCAGATAAGCGGCGCAACCCGCGATGGCGTCAAGGATACGGCGCTGGCGGTGGCGCGGACGCTGGCCGACTCCCCGGAAGTTAAGCGGGGTCTGACGCTGCCGCCTGAACGCGGAATCATTCAGCCGCTGGCTCTGGCCGTCAGCAAACGCAATGGCCTGCTGTTTGCCGTCGTGACCGATATGGACGGGATTCGCTACTCGCATCCTGATGGCCAGATTATCGGCAAACCCTTTATCGGCGATGACATCCTGCCTACGCTGAAGGGCAAAGAGAATGTAGCCGTCAATCACGGCGTGCTGGCCCCCGCGCTGCGGGTATTCACCCCGGTCTTTGACGATAGCCGCCGGCAAATCGGCGTGGTGGCGATTGGTATTTCGCTGAGCAAAGTCGATACGCAGATCGCCGACAGCCGCTGGGATGTGCTCCTCACCGTGCTGTTCAGCGCGCTGGTTTGCGCCGTCGGTACCTGGAGCCTGGTTCGCGGCCTGAAGCGCGTTCTGCTGGGCCTCGAGCCGCAGGAGATCTCAACGCAGTTCCAGCAACGCCAGGCGATGCTGCATTCATTAAAAGAGGGGGTGGTGGCGGTAGATGCCGACGGCAAGGTGACGCTGATTAACCCCGCCGCGCGCGACGTTCTGTTTAGCGGCCCTGGACGCGATATCGCGCAAACGCCGCTGCTGGCTGATTTGCAGGAAGTTTTACATACCGGCGAGCCGATCTACGATCGGGAGCTCGGCTGTAATGGTCTGCTGCTGATCAGTAATACGGTGCCGGTCCGCAGTCAGGATGAGGTGGTCGGCGCGATTAGTACCTTCCGCGACAAGACCGAAGTCAGCCAGCTGCTGCAGCGGCTTGACGGGATGGTGAACTATGTCGACGCCCTGCGCACCACCTCACATGAGTTTATGAACAAGCTGCACGTAATTCTCGGCCTGTTGAATATGAAAAGCTACGATAAGCTTGAAGAGTACGTGCTGCAGACCGCCCACACCTATCAGGCGGATATCGGCGAAATCCAGCATCGGATCAAATCGCCAGTGGTGGCCGGCTTTTTGATCGGCAAAATACAGCGCGCCAAGGAGCGAGGTTTTACCCTCACCCTTGCCGAAGAGAGCCTGGTGCCGGACTGCCCGAATGAAAAACAGGTCACCGTGCTGGTCACGGTGCTGGGCAACTTAATCGAGAACGCGCTGGATGCTATGAGCGGCCAGGCCGAAGGCGAAGTCGGCCTGCTGCTGCATTATCAGAACGGCTGGCTGAGCGGCGAAGTCAGCGATGATGGCCCCGGCATCCCGGCAGACTTTATCGAGGATATTTTTAATAAAGGCTTCTCCACCAAAGGCGAAAATCGCGGCGTCGGGCTGTTTCTCGCCAGCCAGCAGCTTCGTGAACTGGGCGGGTCGCTGGCCGTAGAATCCGAGCCCGGTGTGTTTACCCAATTTTTTGTTCACCTCCCCTGGGACAGTAAAAGGAAAAGTGCGTGATAAATGTGTTAATTGTTGACGATGATGCCATGGTTGCTGAACTGAACCGCCTGTACGTGGGACGAGTCAGCGGCTTCCGCTGTAGCGGCACCGCGTCTACGTTGAGTAAAGCCAGGGAGATGATTAACGACAAGGATCTGGAGATAGACCTGGTGCTGCTGGATGTCTATATGCAGCAGGATAGCGGCCTGGATCTGCTGCCCGCTATCCGCGCCTCGGGACGGGCCATCGACGTGATTATGATCACCTCAGCCGCTGACGCCGCGACGGTTCAGGCTTCTATGCGCTACGGCGTGGTGGACTATCTGATCAAACCCTTCCAGTTTCCGCGTTTTGAAGAGGCCCTGACTGCCTGGCGCGAAAAACGTAAGCTGATGACCGGTCAACCCTATTACGAACAAGCGGACGTTGACCGGCTGCTGCACGGCAATGTGCCGGATGCCGCGGATGCCCGTAAATTGCCGAAAGGCTTAACCCCCCAGACGCTGCGCACCCTCTGTCAGTGGATTGATGCCCACCCGGACGTGGAGTTTTCCACCGACGAACTGGCGGCGGCGGTGAACATATCTCGGGTCTCGTGCCGTAAATACCTGATTTGGCTGGCGCAAATTAACATTCTCTATACCAGCATTCATTATGGCGCCACCGGACGTCCGGTGTATCGCTATCACCTGATAGCCGAGCAATACAATCTGCTTAAGCAGTACAGTCACTAAGCCGGTAGCCGTCATCCAGCAGCTGAAAGCGGAACCGGCGCTGTGAAGAGAGGATAACGTCGCGGTTTTTGGTAACGAAAATCGCTTCGATATCCTCACGCTGGCGCAGGGCCGCGCAGCCTTTCTCCACGCCAAGGCCATAAATCAGGGTCGTCCAGATATCGCCGTCCAGCGAGTCGGCGGAAATAATGGTTACGCTTTCCAGCTCATTATCCAGCGGATAACCGCTGCGCGGATCGAGTATATGGTGCCAGCGTTTGCCATCCTGCTCGAAATAGCGTTCGTAAATGCCCGAGGTCACCACCGACTGCCCCGCCACCGCAATGCTGCCGATCAGCGCATCCGCCGCTGAGTACGGCTTTTTCAGCCCGATAGACCACTCACCGAGCGTGTGGACGTTGCCGCCGAGATTAATCAGCGCGGCGTTTATGCCTTGCTGCTGCAAATAGTCGCGCACCCGATCGGCGATATAGCCTTTGGCAATGGCCCCAAGATCGATCTCCATCCCCGTCCGCGCAAGGTAGACGCTACTGGCGGCATCATCGAGGATCACATCCTGCGGACGCGTTAGCGCCAGTCGGGCGGCAATATCGGGTGCCGCGGGCACGCTGCGGCCCTGAAAGCCGATGCGCCACAGCTTCACCAGCGGGCCAATCGCCAGGTTAAACGCGCTGTCGCGCACCATGCTGGCGGCTTTGGCGCATTTGATCAGCGCGTAGACCGGACGGCTTACCGTCACCGGATGCCGCCCGGCGGCCTGGTTGATATCCATCACCTGGGAGTGCGCGCGGTTAACGGTGAAAAGATCTTCGTAGCCCTTAATCAGCTGAAAAACGCGTGAAGCGAGCGGTTCATCGTGAACATAGAGCTTGAGGAGAATGGGCGAACCCATCAGCACGGCGGAGTAGCTGTAGACGCGGTTGTCGGACATATCATACTCCTGAGAGATAAGAAGCCGGGCCGTCTATTTGCCAGCCCGGCAGGTGTCGCTGACGCTTAACCTCTGGCGCGTTTCGCCGCCTGATGGCCCGCGAGGGTACCGAAGATAATGATATCGGCCACTGCGTTACCGCCGATGCGGTTACCGCCGTGGATGCCGCCAACCACTTCACCTGCGGCAAAAGCGCCCGCAATCGGCTGTTGACCGGCGTTCAATACCGCGGTTTCCGTATTGATGGTCACGCCACCCATCGTGTGGTGAACCCCCGGGGCGATGCGAATCGCATGGTACGGGCCTTCATTAATCGGCGCGCGCAGCGCGGTAGTGCGGCCAAAATCATCGTCATGCTGTTTTTCAACAAAGCCATTATAGCGTTCCAGCGTATTGAGGAAGGCATGGTAATCCATCCCCAGTTTCTCCGCCAGCTGGCGCGGCGAGCTGGCGCTGGTGACGAAACCTTTAGCAATGTACTCGTCGGCGGCTTTGTTTTTCGCCCGGACGTGCTCGTCAAAGATGATATAAGCGAAGTGCTCCGGCAGCGCGATAATCGCGGCGGAAACCTTATCGCGGGTCTCCATTTCGTTGAAGAAGCGGTTGCCCTGCTGGTTCACCAGAATCGCCCCGCCGCCGCGGATCGACTCGGAAATCAGATACGAGGTTTGCTGCTCGACGGTCGGGTGAATCTGGATTTCGCCCATATCCACCGTCCCGGCCCCGATGCGTTCAAGCAGCGCGATACCGCCGCCGGTCGCCCCTCGATGGTTGGTGGTCACGAAGCCGGCCAAATCCGGGCGGTATTTCACCACCATCGCGCTGTTGGCGCTGAAGCCGCCGGTAGCCACGACAATGCTCTTCGTCTGTACCACAACGGTTTCTTGTTCATCGTTAAGCAGGCGTACGCCGCTCACCTCATCGTCGGTCATCAGGATCTCTTCAACCGACGTATCCAGCAGGACATCGATCCCGCGTTTAGTGATATTACGCACCAGGCCGCTGATCAGGTAGCCGCCGACCGCCGACCCGTCGCGCGGACGGTGGGTGCGGTCGATGCTCATTCCGCCGGTAGTGGTGATATCGTTAAGCATAATGCCGCGACGCGCCAGCCACTCAATGGCTTCCGGCGCATTTTCCACGAAGCGGCGCAGCAGCTGCGGGTCGTTTTTGTTCTTACCGCCTTTCAGCGTTTCCTGGTAAAACAGCTCTTTGCTATCTTCAATACCTTTCACGCGCTGGAAGCGGGTCTCTGCGGCGTTCATCCCGGCTGAAGCTTTAATCGTGTTGCCGCCAATGGTCGGCATTTTTTCAACGATCAGCACGCTCGCGCCTTCATCGTGCGCCTGAATCGCCGCCGCCAGCCCGGCTCCGCCGCTGCCGACCACCACCACATCGTAGCTTTTCGGCGCCGCTTCGCCCGCGCCCTCTTCGGCGGCCAGCGCTTTACTGGACTTCAGCATCGCTTTGGACACCGCTTTTTTCACCGCTTCGCTCTGGCTGGTTGCGCCGGAAATCGCATCCACGTGCGGGGTATTAGCGCTGAGAATACGTTCGCGGATCTCTTCAAAGCTGGTGGTGAACTCGACGGTCTGCACCGGGCTTGCCGCCAGCTCGATATCGGCGATGCGGTCGTTTTCAAGGCTGACGTTGATAACCAGCTCGTTGGCGTCGTCCTGAACCGTTTCGACGAACATCCCCGGTTTGAATTTGGCGTCGCCCATGCTCATATCGCGGATCATTGCCTCCACCAGCGAGAAGCGCCACAGCGGTTCCGGGATGTTCAGAGCTTCACGCTGGGTGCTGTCAATAAACAATTCCAGCTCTTCGCCGGCGGCAATGCGCGCCGCCCAGTCAGGGTAAGCAATGCAGGCACGTCCCACCGCCATCAGATCATAGCCATGATCCAGCCCCTGCTCCGCATCGGCTGCGTTAACGACCCCGCCCACGCCCATCACCGGCACCTGAGCCAGGGTTTCAGAGCGCATGGCGCAATATTTTTCAATTAGCGGCGTGGGATCGGTGGTATCGACAATCGACGGGCGCAGCGTTGCGCCAACGGAGAAGTGGAGATAATCCACGCCGCGGGCGGCCAGCTTTTCCAGCAGATACAGGGTGTCATCAAAACGGATGCCCGGGACTTCCATCTCTTCCGGGGAGAAACGATAGCCGATGATAAAGGCATCGTCGGCGTACTGGCGGGCCATTTTATGAGTGATATCCAGCACTGCCAGCGGGAATTTCGCTCGATTGTCGCGGCTGCCGCCCCACTCGTCGTCGCGCTGGTTAGAGTTTGGCGAATAAAATTGCTGGATCAGATAGGTATTCGCGCCGTGAATTTCTACGCCATCGAACCCGGCCAGAATGGCGCGGCGCACGCCGTCGCCAAACTTCGCGATCATGCCTTCAACTTCATCACCGCTCAGCGCGCGCGGCGTCGCAGCGCCATCGCGCGGCGCGGCAATGGCGCTGGGCGCGACCGGCTGGCGTCCGCCGATAAGCTGCGGATCGACCATCCGGCCGCCGTGGTAAATCTGCAGAATCGCTTTTGAGCCTTCCGCTTTGATAGCGGCGGCGATTTTCGCCAGTCCGGCTATTTTTTCATCGTTATCGATGCCGATAGCGCCCGGGAACGCCAGGCCGTAATCATCGATAAAGCAGCATTCAACAATGATGGTGCCGATACTGCCGGCGCGAGCGCGATAGTACTCCACCAGTTCGCTGGTTACGGTTCCGTCAAAATAACCGGTACAGGTTGTCATCGGCGCCATTAACAGGCGGTTTTTAAGCTCGGTACCGTTCGGTAAAGTAAAAGGACGCAAAATTCGTGGATAACTGGTCATAATGACGCTCCAGATTATAAATATTAAAAATTGAGAATCAGGCGACGGAATTGTTTTTGCTTGTATTTAGTAATCCCTTAAGTCATGCCCATAATATAGCGCTTTTTTTAGTTACCAAAGATATTACGTTAGTTAAAAAACTATTTAATACCAGCAATAACACCAATACCTCCTTTGTATTATTAATTAAAAATAAATTATTCACAAAAACAGGACTAATCATAACAATCAGGAAACCATTGTTAACATGAGCCCCCACCAGGAAACCAATAAATAGACATATATTTCAACAAGATAAATTTTAATTACTTTATCGAGCTCAATTTATATTTAACATCTATCTATATTTCATACAAATAAACACCTCACTAAACAGGGTTATTAGAGATAATAAAAATTTGCTCAACAACCCGCTTTTTTTGATCTCAATCAATTGCAATACCGCATGAAAGCGCAATATATAAATAACCAATCTTTTTAATTTAGCGCCCAACAAAAAGCGTTAAATAATGGTCATCGGCATAACCAGAATCGACGATTAATAATTAAAGTAAGTTTTGCAACTAAAGAAATCGAAAGGTTGGTCGGTGACAAAACCCAATTTTTAACTACTTGCAGATACTCATTATGAAAGAGAAAAAGACAACCATACCGCCTGCCGGTGCAGCCCCCCAGGCTGCTTATAAACGTCTACTGATGATGGCGATGCCCATTATCGTTGCCGTCCTGCTGTTGTTCATCCCGGTGCCCGAGGGCCTGCCCCCTTACGCCTGGCACTACTTTGCCATTTTCGTCGGCGTCATCGTCGGTCTAATCTTTGAACCGCTGCCCGGCGCGGTCATCGGTATTACCGGCGTGGTGGTGATTGCCCTGTGCAGCCAGTGGCTGCTGTTCAGTCCTGAACAGCTCGCCGCACCCGGCTTTAAGCTTGCCGGCGCCTCCTTTAAATGGGCGGTGAGCGGTTTCGGTAACTCCACCGTGTGGCTGATCTTCGGCGCCTTTATGTTTGCCGCAGGCTACGATAAGACCCAGTTTGGCCGCCGTCTGGCGCTCATTCTGGTGAAATATCTTGGCCGCCGTAGCCTGACGCTGGGCTACGCCATCACCTTCGCCGATCTGCTACTGGCGCCGTTCACCCCCTCCAACACCGCGCGCAGCGGGGGGACCATCTACCCGATTATCGCTAACCTGCCGCCGCTTTATGGCTCAAAACCCAATGACCCAAGCGCGCGCCGCATCGGCTCCTACCTGATGTGGGTGGCGATCACCGCCGCCTGTATCACCAGCTCGATGTTTCTCTCAGCTCTGGCGCCGAACCTGCTGGCTCTGGCGCTGGTGAAAAGCATTGTTGGAATCAATATCTCCTGGGGCACCTGGTTTATCGCTTTCCTGCCGCTGGGTATCCTGCTGATTCTGGCAATGCCGCTGCTGGCCTACTGGTTCTATCCGCCAGAAGTCAAAGTCAACGATGAAGTGCCGCTGTGGGCCGCCCGCGAGCTGGAAAAACTTGGCCGCCTGTCGCGCAATGAAATCCTGCTGCTGGTCTTCGTCTGCTTCGCGCTGATGATGTGGATCTTCGCCGCCGAGTGGATTGAACCGGCGCTGGCCGCCCTGCTGGTTATCGTACTGATGCTATGGACCGGCGTACTCTCATGGAACGATATCACCAGTAATAAAGCGGCATGGAATACCTTCGCCTGGTTTGCGACCCTGGTGGCGCTGGCCGACGGTCTCTCTTCCACCGGCTTTATCGCCTGGCTGGGTAAAGAAGGCGGCGCGCTAATGAGCGGCATCTCTCCGGGCGTGGCTACCGTTATCCTCCTGCTGGCGTTCTATCTGCTGCACTATCTGTTTGCCAGTACCACCGCCCACACCACCGCGCTGCTGCCGGCGATGCTGACTATCGCCTCCACCATCCCGGGTATGAACATGCAGGTCTTCGTGCTGCTGATGGTGACCTCGCTCGGCGTGATGGGGATTATTACCCCCTACGGTACCGGCCCCAGCCCGATTTACTACGGCAGCGGCTATCTGCCGACCAAAGACTACTGGCGTCTTGGTACGATTTTCGGCGCCATCTTCCTGGCTGCCCTGCTGCTGATTGGCTATCCGTGGATGTCCATGATGTTCTGATTCATAACCGTCGGGGCCAACTCCGGCGGTTTTACTCTTAGGGAGCAAAGCAATGTCGACTAAACCTTTTGTCTATCAGGAAACCTTTCCGTTAGCGCAAGATAAGACTGAATACTATCTGCTGAGCAAGGATCACGTTTCCGTGACCGAGTTCGAAGGCCAGGAGATCCTCAAAATCGATCCTCAGGCCCTCACTCTGCTGGCGCAGCAGGCCTTCCACGATGCGGCATTTATGCTGCGGGTGGATCATCAGAAACAGGTCGCGCAAATCCTTCTCGACCCTGAAGCCAGCGACAACGATAAATACGTGGCGCTGCAGTTTCTGCGCAATTCTGAAATCGCGGCGAAAGGCGTGCTGCCCACCTGCCAGGATACCGGTACGGCGATTATTATGGGCAAGAAAGGCCAGCGCGTATGGACCGGCGGCGGCGATGAGGCGGCCCTCACCCGCGGCGTCTATAACACCTATACCGAAGACAACCTGCGCTATTCGCAGAACGCCGCGCTGGATATGTATAAAGAGGTCAACACCGGCACCAATCTTCCGGCGCAGATTGATCTCTATAGCGTTGACGGCGACGAATATAAATTCCTCTGTATGGCCAAAGGCGGCGGCTCGGCCAACAAAACCTATCTGTATCAGGAAACCAAGGCGTTAATCACCCCAGCGAAGCTGAAAAACTATCTCGTCGAGAAAATGCGCACGCTCGGCACGGCCGCCTGTCCACCGTACCATATTGCCTTTGTGATTGGCGGCACCTCGGCAGAGGCCACGCTGAAAACCGTTAAGCTGGCCTCAACGAAGTATTACGACGGCCTGCCGACCGAAGGCAACGAGCACGGCCAGGCCTTCCGCGATATTCAGCTGGAAAATGAGCTGCAGCTCGCAGCTCAAAACCTCGGCCTCGGTGCGCAGTTCGGCGGTAAATATTTCGCTCACGATATTCGCGTCATCCGCCTGCCGCGCCACGGCGCGTCGTGCCCGGTGGGCATGGGCGTCTCCTGTTCAGCGGATCGCAATATCAAAGCCAAAATCAACCGCCACGGTATCTGGATTGAGAAACTGGAGAGCAATCCGGGCCAGTATATTCCTGAACACCTGCGCCAGCAGGGTGAAGGCAGGGTCGTCAGCATTAACCTTAATCAGCCGATGAGCGAAATTCTGGCCCAGCTTTCCGCCCACCCGGTTTCAACGCGCCTGACGCTCAACGGCACCATTATCGTGGCCCGCGATATCGCCCACGCGAAGCTGAAAGAGCTTATCGATAACGGTGAAGAATTGCCGCAGTACGTCAAGGATCATCCGATTTACTACGCGGGCCCGGCGAAAACTCCGGAAGGCTATGCGTCAGGCTCCGTTGGCCCGACTACCGCTGGCCGTATGGATTCCTACGTTGATCTGCTGCAATCCCACGGCGCAAGCATGGTCATGCTGGCCAAAGGCAACCGCAGCCAGCAGGTGACCGACGCCTGCCGCAAGCACGGCGGTTTTTACCTCGGCAGCATCGGCGGCCCGGCTGCGGTACTGGCGCAGCAGAGTATTAAGAGCCTGGAGTGCGTGGCCTGGCCGGAACTGGGTATGGAAGCCATCTGGAAAATCGAAGTGGAAAACTTCCCGGCATTTATTCTGGTGGATGACAAAGGCAACGATTTCTTCCAGCAGATCCAGAATAAGCAGTGCGCGGGCTGTTCACAGCAAAGAGGGTGATATTACCCGCCCCTGGCGGCGGGTCACTGTCGAAGGCCGTCGCGTGACGGCCTGAGATGAGCGACAAACCTGCCGGGTGGCGGCTAAACAGCATTCATCTCATCAAACACCTGCTGCGCCAGATGCATCGTCGCGTTGGCTGCGGGCAGGCCGCAGTAAAGCGCGGAGTGCATAATTAACTCTTTTAACTCATCGCGGGTAACACCGTTATTAAACGCCGCCCGCAGATGCATTTTCAGCTCAGCCTCGCGATTCAGGGCAATCAGCATGGCGATGGTAATCATACTGCGGGTATGGTGATCGAGCCCCGGTCGGGTCCAGGTTTCTCCCCAGGCGTAGCGGGTAATGAAGTCCTGGAACTCTTCATTCAGCGGCGTCAGCTTTTGCAGCGTCTTATCGACATGCGTATCGCCAAGCACCTTGCGACGAACTGTCATTCCCTGCTGATAACGCTGTTTATCGTCCATGCTGTTGTTCCCCCTCAATAAAGCCCAGCAGCGCCGAGCTGAACGCCCGCGGCGCTTCGATATTCGATAAATGCGATGCCGCCAGCACCACTACCTCAGAGGTCGCGATCTGCTGATGCAGAAAGTTCGCATCGGCCACTGTAGTGACAGGGTCACTTTCACCGGCAACGATCAGCACCGGAACGGCAATCTGCCCGACCTCAGCGCGCAGATCGGCGGCGGCCAGCGCTTCACAGCAGACCGCATAGCCTTCCGCATCGATATGGGTCAACTGGTGACAGAGCGCTGCCACCACTTCCGGCGTCTTCTGACGAAACGCGTGGGTAAACCAGCGATCCGCCGCGCCTGCGGCCACCACTTCCATACCTTCCTGACGCACCGCGCGGGCGCGCGACAGCCAGCTTGCCTGGTCACCAATACGCGCGGCGGTGTTGGCGACGACCAGCCCGTAAAAACGTTCCGGAGCAAAGCGTCCCAGCCACAGACCGGTCAGACCGCCCATGGAAATTCCGCAAAACCAGGCTTTGGCAATATTAAGATGATCGAGCAGCGCAACCACATCTTCGCCGAGCTGCGCCAGCGTCACTTTACCATTTTTACGCGTGGCGCCATGACCGTGGGTATCGTAGCGCAGCACGCGAAAATGCTGCGTCAACGCCTCGATCTGCGGC
Organism: Klebsiella sp. HN106; assembly: GCF_051209435.1. Taxonomy (NCBI): domain Bacteria; kingdom Pseudomonadati; phylum Pseudomonadota; class Gammaproteobacteria; order Enterobacterales; family Enterobacteriaceae; genus Klebsiella; species Klebsiella sp. HN106. The sequence goes on from NZ_JBLURD010000001.1 coordinate 615,311, forward strand.
TGCCACATCGCCCGGGTGGTGCCCAGCGAGTTAGAGAGAACGATGACCGGCGCGTCTTGCGGCCCGTCAATCTGATAATCAACATTCAAGACGTTGCTCCTTATATCGCGCCACAACCTGGCGCACGAAGAGTGCTGAGCTGCCGGTCGCCGTTGCCGGGTCCAGCAGTTGGGTTAAGCGGCTGGCGGAAAGATGCTCGCTGACCAGCGGATCGTTTTCCAGCACGCTCAGCAATGAGCGAGACGTATCCAGCGCCTGACGACACAGCGCTTCAACCCGGTGATGGGCCTCGGCTTTACCGATAAATTCCGCCAGCGCCAGGGTAACGGCCTCAGCCATAATCAGGCCGTGGGTCATCTCAAGGTCGGCGCGCATCTTGTGCGCGAAGACCTGCATGTCGCTGACCAGCGCCTCGCTCTGCGCCAGCGCGCCGCCGACGAGGGTGATGAGCTCCGGCAGCGTTTCCCATTCCGCCTGCCAGCCGCCCAACGCCCGCTCATGCTGCTGGATCTGGCCAGCATACAGCGTCGCCACCAGGCCCGGCGTTCGCTGAGCGGCGGTCAAAATAGCGGCGCAGGAGATCGGGTTACGTTTGTGCGGCATGGTTGACGAACCGCCGCGCCCTTCGGCAACCGGTTCACCCACCTCTGCCACTTCGGTTTGCATCAGTAGAGAAAAATCATTCGCGAATTTACCCAGCGTACCGCAGACGCCTGCGTACCATGCCCCGACTTCCAGCAGCCGGTCGCGCTGGCTGTGCCAGGGCGCGTCCGGAAGCTGCAGGTCGAGCGCTTTCGCCAGCGCGACGGCGATCGGCGGCGCCTGCGTTTTTAGGGAATCCAGGGTGCCCGCTGCGCCGCCAAACTGCAGCGCCAGCACCCTTGCCCGCATCTCTCGCAGACGCACCTGCCAGCGCAGCAGCGCATCCAGCGTCCCGGCAAGCTTGAGGCCGAAAGTGACCGGCAGCGCATGCTGCATCCATGTACGGCCAGGCATCACCGTATCCTGATGGCGCTCCGCCTGACGAGCTAAGGCGTCGAGCAGACGCTGTAACAGAGATTCCGTTTCCGCCAGCGCGCCGCGCAGCTGTAGAATAAAACCGGTATCGATAGCATCCTGGCTGGTGGCCCCCCAGTGTACGTAGCGCGCTGCCGCCTCATTCCGCTCTTTGACCCGAGCGGTCAGCTGTTTGACCAGCGGGATCGCCAGATTCCCGGCGCTGGCGGCGGCCTGCCCCAGCGCGGAAAAGTCGATTTTTTCGTGCCGGCAGCTCTCGATGATGGGATTGAGCGCCGTCTGCGGCACGAGGCCGCATTCGACCTCGGCGCGAACCAGAGCGGCCTCAAAGTCCAGCATCCCCTGCACCCGCTGTACATCGCTGAACCAGTCTGTCAGCGGGCTGGTACGCAGCATCGGGGTCAACAAACTCATTATGGCTCCTTAAACGCGTTCAATTATCAGCGCGATCCCCTGACCAACGCCGATACACATAGTGCATAGCGCATAGCGCCCGCCGGTACGACGCAGTTGATACGCTGCGGTCATTGCCAGACGACCGCCGGAGGCGCCCAGCGGATGACCGAGGGCAATCGCGCCGCCGTTAGGATTGACGTGCGCCGCATCGTCGGGCAAACCCAGATCGCGCGTGACCGCCAGCGCCTGAGCGGCAAAGGCTTCATTCAGTTCAATGACGTCCATCTGCCCAAGCGTTAACCCGGTTTGCGCCAGCACTTTACGCACCGCCGGCGCCGGACCAAATCCCATAATTCGCGGCGCAACGCCTGCCGTCGCGACGCCCACTACGCGCGCCAGCGGCTGTAAATCATTGGCGGTCAGCGCCTGCTCGCTGGCTAACAGCAGCGCACAGGCGCCGTCGTTAACTCCGGAGGCGTTGCCTGCCGTCACCGTACCGTCGGCGCGCACCACGCCGCGCAGCCTGGCCAGCGCCTCCGCCGTGGTGCTGCGCGGGTGCTCGTCGCGGCTAAAGAGTAGCGGTTCACCCTTACGCTGCGGCACCGAGACGGCGATCAGCTCGTCGGCAAATCGCCCCGCTTCCTGCGCCGCCGCCGTGCGCAGCTGGCTGCGCAGCGCAAACGCATCCTGATCGGCACGAGAAATGGCGAAATCACCGGCCACGTTTTCCGCCGTTTCCGGCATCGAATCCACGCCGTACAGCGCTTTCATCTGCGGGTTGATAAAGCGCCAGCCGATGGTGGTATCTTCCATCTGCATCGTGCGGCTAAAGGCGCTTTCGGCCTTGCCCATCACAAACGGCGCCCGCGACATGCTCTCCACGCCGCCGGCGACCATCAGCTGAGTTTCGCCGCTTTTAATCGCGCGCGCTGCGATGCCGATCGCATCGAGGCTGGAACCGCACAGGCGATTGACGGTACTGCCCGGCACGCTTTCCGGCAAGCCAGCCAGCAGCAGCGCCATCCGCGCGACGTTGCGGTTATCTTCACCCGCCTGGTTAGCGCAGCCATAAATCACATCATCAATGCGCGCCGGATCGAGGCCCGGGTTGCGCTCCAGCAGCGCCTTGAGCGGCAGTGCCGCCAGATCGTCGGCGCGTACGGTGGCAAGAGTACCGCCAAAGCGACCAAACGGCGTACGCACCGCATCACAGATAAATGCCTGATTCATCATAGGTTCCTTACGCGCTTTCCGCCAGTTGTGCAAAAGTCAGCGTCACCGGAGTGATGCGCTGCAGTTCCTCAAAAGAGAGGCCGTTAAAGATTTCCCGTACCACCGGGCCGCTTTCGCTGATATCGATGACCGCCAGATCGGTATAGATGCGGCTTACGCAGCCGACGCCGGTCAGCGGATAGGTGCAGTGCTCTACCAGCTTGCATTCACCGTCGCGGGTCAGATGATCCATCATCACGAAGACCTGACGAGCGCCAATGGCCAGATCCATCGCCCCGCCAACGGCAGGTATCGCGTCGGGCGCGCCGGTACTCCAGTTCGCCAGATCGCCGCTGGCGGAGACCTGGTAAGCGCCGAGTACGCAGATATCGAGATGACCGCCGCGCATCATGGCGAAGGAGTCGCCGTGATGGAAATAGCAGCCCCCCTCAAGCAAAGTCACATACTCTTTTCCGGCGTTAATCAGCTCCGGGTCCTCTTCCCCCGGTAGCGGTTTCGGCCCCATCCCCAGCAGGCCATTTTCGCTGTGCAGAAAGATTTCTTTATCAGCGGGAAGATAGTTAGCAATGCGGGTAGGCAAGCCGATCCCCAGATTGACATAAGCGCCTTCAGGTATATCGCGAGCCACGCGCTGGGCCATCTCATCGCGAGTCAGTTTTTGCATAACGGGGTCCTCAGGCGCTTTTAGCGGCAATCAGGTTTTCCAGGGAGAAGACGCGCTGAACAAAAATGCCCGGGGTAATGATGCTCTCCGGGTCAAGGCTACCGAGGGGCACCAGCTGCGAGACTTCCACGATAGTGGTTTTCGCGGCGGTCGCCATAATCGGGCCGAAGTTGCGCGCCGCCTTGCGGTATACCAGGTTTCCCCAGCGATCGCCTTGATGGGCTTTGATCAACGCAAAGTCGGCCTTGATAGGATATTCGAGCACATAGTGACGCCCCTCTATCTCGCGAGTCTCTTTCCCTTCCGCCAGCGGTGTACCGTAGCCGGTTGGAGTGAAAACCGCGCCGAGGCCCGCCCCTGCCGCCTGAATACGCGCCGCGAGGTTCCCCTGCGGTACCAGCTCCAGCTCGACTTTGCCGCGGCGATAGAGGTCATCGAAAATCTGCGAGTCAACCTGCCGAGGGAACGAGCAGATCATTTTGCGCACCCGCCCGGCTTTCAGCAGCGCCGCCAGTCCCACTTCGCCATTGCCCGCATTGTTGTTGATAATGGTTAAATCGCGGGCCCCCTGTTCTATCAAGGCATCTATCAGGTACGTTGGCTGGCCGGCGGGGCCAAAACCGCCAATCATAATCGTCGCCCCGTCGTGGATCCCGGCGATGGCATCACTTAGCGTCGACACGCTTTTATCAATCATCAGGTCGCTCCCGTATGTGCGGTAATCGCACTTTTATTCGTTGTTCGCACAAAATGTGACCCGCTTAACGATGCTGGTCAAGGGCGATAATCGAAATATGGTGCGATAATCGAACATCGTGTATGTTTAGCGAAAGAATGTGATCGACGGCAAATTGGGAGAGGAAAATGGAGAAACATCCAGACGATTTATTGACCGGCGATAGCGAGCCGTTTAAGGGCGATCCCAACTTCATGGCCTCGCTGGCGCGCGGGCTGGAAGTGATCCAGGCGTTCACTCCGCAGCGCCCGCTGCTCTCTATTTCGCAAATCAGTCAAAAAACCGGCATTCCGCGCGCGGCGGTACGTCGCTGTCTGTATACGCTAAGCAAGCTGGGGTTTGTGTACGCCGAAGATGGTAAAAATTTCCAGCTGCGGCCGAAAATTCTGGCGCTGGGCCACGCCTGGCTGGCCTCCACGCCGCTCGCGCGCTCGGCGCAGCCGGTACTCAAGCATTTAAGCGAAATGCTCAATGAATCCTGCTCTATCGCCACCCTCGACGGCGACGATATTCTTTATATCGCCCGCGCCTCCAGCTCGCGAATTATGACCATCGACCTGGACATCGGCAGCCGCCTGCCGGCATGGGCAACGTCAATGGGGCGCGTGCTCCTGAGCTATCAGCCGGAAGAGAAGCTGAACGATATGCTGGGTCGGGTTACGATGATTCGCTACACCCCGCAAACCGTTGATTCGGTCGCCAGGCTGCGCGCTGAGCTCAAACGCGTACGTCAGCAGGGTTATGCGCTCAACGATCAGGAGCTGGAGATGGGGCTGCGCTCGCTGGCGGTACCGCTGTTTAATCCCCAGGGCCAGATTCAGGCGGCGCTGAACGTCGGGGTGCACGCCGGACAGGTTTCCGCCCAGGAGATGCTCGAACGCGTATTACCCGAGCTCCAGAAGGCAGCCCGGGAATTAACGCTGCTGATGCGCTAGCGGCTGCGCTTGGCGTGGCGCTCCCGGTTCTCCAGCTTAGCCTCGGGCGATTTTCGTAGCGCCACGTAGCAGGCGCCGCTGCCGCCGTGGTGCGGTAGCGCCGCGCAGAACGCCTGGACTTCCGGTAGCTCCACCAGCCAGCGCGACAGGTAGCTACGGATAATATTGGCGTGCGCGTTGTCGTCGCGCCCTTTGCCATGAACGATCAGCAGATTCCGCAGCCCCTCTTTTTGCGCCTGAACCACAAAAGCAAATAACATCTGTCGGCACTTTTCCACCGGCTGACGCAGCAGATTAAGGCTCGCCTGCTGGCCATATTTGCCGCGCCGGAGCTTCTCCAGCACGCCGCTTTGCAGCCCTTCGCGTTTAAACTCCAGCGCGGTGGCCAGCGGCACGATATCGAGATAACCGGTGGTCAAAAAGTTATCCAGCTGCAGGGTGTCAACCCGCTGTACGGCGCGGGTTTTCCGCTCGGGATGCCAGTGAACATCGTTGTTGCGTTTCAGAGGCTGAACGTCCTCCATGGCGCCAAGAAATAGGGATTTGTCGTCAAGGTTCATGCGCGTTCCTCCAGCTACTACCGGGAGGGTACTATAGCCGCCTCACGACGCCTCCTCAACGCGTTTAGCCATTTATGCTGGCAAATCGGAGGCCCGAGGCGATTAGGGAAACAGTTGACGACTTTGGCGACGAAACAGGGTGATTAATGATGCCGTCAAAGGCGTTTGCCGCATATCGCGGCGCTGAATCAGATAGTAGGTGGCTTTGGGTAATGCTTCGCAGATGGGGATCATCACCAGCTTATCCGCCATCATCGGGTCGTTACCCAGTTCTACCGGCAGAATGCTGAGAAAATCGCTTTTCACCACCAGACTGATGCACGAAGAGAAAGTCTCGCAAACGATATCCACTTTCGGCACCAGTCCGGCCTGGTTAAACATTTCCTGTAACTGTTTGAAATAGCTGCCACGCGGCGTCGGCATCGTCCAGTGATGTTCGAGCAACGCCTTGAGTGAAGTCGCTTTTGCCGCCGGGTGACCGGCGCGGGCGAATACCGCAAAGGGTTTCTCAAATAGCTTCTCAAAACTGAATTCATGATCGTACGGACCGGGATAGTAAGTATTGATAGTGAAGTCCAGCTCACCCTGCCGCAGTTCATTAATCATCGCCAGCAGCTGACCTTCCATAATCCGCACCTTCACCAGCGGATGCTGCTGATGAAAACGGCAAATGACCGAAGGCATCAGCGATCGCGCTACGCTGGCGCCAAGGCCGATATTAATCTGCCCGGCCTTTTCTCCCTGGCGCTGCAGCAACTCATCCTGCGCCGCCCGTAGCTCTTCCAGAATCAGGCTCGCATGTTGATAAAAGCTTTCGCCGTTTTCAGTCAGCGCCACCCCTTGGCTACGGCGCACAAACAGCTGTGCGGAGAGCCCTTCTTCCAGCTCTTTAATCGCTTTAGTTAACGCCGGCTGCGAAATCGCCAACGCCCGACTGGCGCCGCGAATACTGCCTTCACGCGCGACCTCAACAAAGGCGCGAATCTGATGAAATTTAATCTGAAATGACATATCGCAAGTGATAACCAATGTTTATCAGACAGAAGAAAATGACATCTACTGTAATCGATCATGCTGTGGCAGGTTAAGGGTGAGTATGCATGAAAGGGCATAGCGATAAGCAAACGCTATCACTTCGTGAACACTATCACAGTTTTTGATTATGACAGGAAAGGTTATGCCGCAACTTAATGAATTCATCCGCCAGCTGGCGCCAAAAATGATCGAATGGCGTCGCGATTTTCACCTGCATGCGGAATCCGGCTGGCTGGAGTTCCGCACCGCCAGCAAGGTGGCGGAGATATTAGACGCTCTGGGTTATCAGCTGGCGCTGGGGCGCGACGTTATCGATGCCGATAGCCGTATGGGTCTGCCTGATGAAGAGACGCTGGCGCAGGCGTTCCAGCGCGCTCGCGCCCAGGGTGCGCCGGAGCGCTGGCTACCAGCGTTTGAAGGCGGCTTCGCCGGGGTGGTAGCGACGCTCGACACCGGGCGGCCCGGGCCGACTTTGGCGTTTCGCGTCGATATGGATGCGCTCGATCTCAACGAGCAGCACGACGATAATCATCGTCCGCATCGCGATCGTTTTGCCTCCTGCAACGAAGGCATGATGCATGCCTGCGGCCACGACGGTCATACCGCAATCGGCCTGGGGCTGGCGCACGTGCTCAAGGAATATGCCGCGCAGCTCAACGGGACGATTAAGCTGATTTTCCAGCCGGCAGAAGAAGGTACCCGCGGCGCTCGCGCCATGGTGGCGGCGGGCGTACTTGATGACGTGGACTACTTCACCGCCATTCATATCGGTACCGGCGTCCCTGCCGGCACCGTCGTTTGCGGCGGCGATAACTTTATGGCCACCACCAAATTCGATGTGCAGTTCAGCGGCGTCGCCGCCCACGCTGGCGGTAAACCTGAAGATGGACGTAATGCGCTGCTGGCTGCGGCTCAAGCCGCCCTAGCCCTGCATGCCATCGCGCCACATAGCGCCGGGGCATCAAGGGTTAACGTCGGCGTCATGCAGGCCGGTACCGGGCGTAACGTAGTTCCCTCCTCCGCGCTATTAAAAGTCGAAACCCGGGGCGAAACCGACGCTATTAACCAGTACGTATTTGAGCGGGCTAAGCAGGCTATCGCCGGCGCGGCGACGATGTATGCAGCCAGCTACCAGCTGCACCTGATGGGCGCGGCCACCTCCAGCGCCCCGTCGCCGGCGTGGGTGGACTATCTGCGTCAACAGACAGCGCAGGTCCCCGGCGTTAAGCAGGCCGTCGATCGTATCGCTGCCCCGGCGGGTTCCGAAGATGCCACCCTGATGATGGCCCGGGTCCAGGAGCGCGGCGGTCTCGCCTCATACATGATATTCGGCACGGAACTGAGCGCTGGCCACCACAACGAAAAATTTGATTTCGACGAAAGCGTAATGACCCAGGCCGTCGCCACGTTAGCGCGCATCGCCCTGAACTTTCCCTGGCAGCGAGGTGTGTAATGGAACAGGTTTATCAATTTGTCGATGACATTATTGAGGGGCGGCGCAACGATTTTTGCGCCATTGCCGATGATATCTGGGATCATCCGGAAACCCGCTTTCAGGAGTTCTGGTCCGCCGCGCGTTTGGCCGATGCGCTGGAAGCGGAAGGTTTTCAATTGACCCGCAATGCGGGCGGGATCCCCAACGCCTTTATCGCCAGCTTTGGTGAAGGCCAACCGGTAATTGCCCTGCTCGGCGAATTTGACGCCCTGGCGGGGCTCAGCCAGCAGGCTTACTGCGCAGCGCCCGCATCTCCAACGCCGGGGGAAAACGGCCACGGGTGCGGGCATAACCTGCTTGGTACGGCGGCTTTCGCCGCGGCGGTCGCCGCCAGGAACTGGCTGCTGCAACAAGGCGGCGTCGGCACGCTTCGTTTCTACGGATGTCCCGGCGAGGAAGGCGGTTCCGGGAAGACCTTTATGGTCCGCGAGGGGTTATTCGATGACATCGACGCCGCCCTGACCTGGCACCCGGAAGCCTGGGCCGGGATGTTCAGCACCAGTACCCTTGCCAACATTCAGGCGGCATGGCGGTTTACCGGCACCGCGGCGCACGCGGCAAACTCTCCGCATCTTGGCCGCAGCGCGCTGGATGCCGTGACGCTGATGACCACCGGCAGCAACTTCCTTAACGAGCATATTATCGAAAAGGCGCGGGTGCACTACGCCATCACCGATACCGGCGGCGTCTCTCCTAACGTTGTTCAGGCGCAGGCGGAAGTGCTGTATCTCATTCGCGCCCCGGAAATGGCCGACGCACAGCAAATCTTCGCCCGGATCGAAAAAATCGCCCAGGGCGCCGCGCTGATGACCGAGACCAGCGTCAGCTGTCGCTTCGAAAAAGCCTGTTCCAGCTATCTCCCCAACCGCACCCTGGAAGCGGCGATGTATCAGGCGGTATGCCATTACGGCACGCCGCACTGGAGCGAGGAAGAGCGCGCTTTCGCCGCCGAAATTCGCGCGACCTTAAGCGCTAACGATATTCATAACAGCCTGAAAAACATTGCCGATACCAGCGGAGACGAGGGGAAAGCATTCGCCCGCCGCCACCGCGAGACGATCCTTATCGATGAAGTGGCGCCGTGGGCGGCTACCGATAACATCCTTGCGGGCTCTACCGACGTCGGCGACGTAAGCTGGAAAGCTCCCGTAGCCCAATGCTTCAGCCCCTGCTTTGCCGTCGGGACGCCGCTGCATACCTGGCAACTGGTGAGCCAGGGCAGAACCTCCATCGCTCACAAAGGAATGCTTCTGGCGGGGAAAATACTGGCTGCAACGGCCATTCGTTTGTTCAGCGACAGGTCGCTACTGACTACCAGTCAGCAGGAACTGGCACAGGTTTTAGCCGAAAGGCCCTACCGGTGTCCGATCCCGCAGGACGTTAAGCCTTCGATTTTAAAATAATAAAAGACCTCCGGATGGAGTACAGCAACGCGTTAAGCGCAAAAAAAACAACTGCTGACACGCCCTGGGGTTAAGAGACAAACAACACAACAACGACAACTGAGGAACGCCCATGAGTATGTCATCCATACCGTCGCCTTCCCCCACCGGTAAGCTCTATGGCTGGGTTGAAAAAATTGGTAATAAGGTCCCGCATCCGTTTTTACTGTTTATCTATCTGATCGTAGTATTAATGGCCGCCACCGCCATCCTGTCGGCGCTGAACGTCAGCGTCCAGAACCCCACCGACGGCTCGCGAGTGGTGGTGAAAAATCTGCTCAGCATTGAAGGATTACATTGGTTTTTGCCGAACGTGATTAAAAACTTCAGCGGTTTCGCGCCGCTGGGAGCCATTCTGGCTCTGGTTCTGGGGGCTGGATTTGCTGAACGAGTGGGCCTGCTGCCTTCGCTGATGGCAAAAATGTCATCACACGTTAGCGCCCGTTACGCCAGCTATATGGTGCTGTTTATCGCCTTCTTTAGCCATATCTCTTCCGATGCCGCGCTGGTGATTATGCCGCCGTTAGGCGCCCTGATGTTCCTCGCCGTCGGCCGCCACCCGGTTGCCGGGCTGCTGGCGGCAATCGCCGGGGTCGGCTGCGGCTTCACGGCCAACCTGCTCATCGTCACCACCGATGTTCTGCTCTCAGGAATCAGTACCGAAGCGGCCAAAACCCTTGACGCCTCGCTGCACGTCAGCGTGATCGATAACTGGTACTTTATGGCAACTTCGGTGATCGTTCTCACTCTGGTCGGTGGATTGATTACCGATAAGCTGGTCGAGCCGCGCTTAGGTCAATGGCAAGGCAAAAGCGATGAAACGCTGCAATCGTTAACGCCAGAACAGCGCTTCGGCCTGCGCGTGGCCGGTATTGCCGCGCTGTTATTCATGGCGGTTATCGCGCTGATGGTCGTGCCGGAAAACGGTATTTTGCGTGACCCCGTTAAGCATACCGTGATGCCTTCGCCATTTATAAAAGGGATCGTCCCGCTCATCATCTTTTTCTTCTTCGTCGTCTCACTGGCTTACGGCATTGCCACCGGCAAAATTCGCCGCCAGGCCGATCTGCCTCCGCTGATGATTGAACCCATGAAAGAGATGGCAGGTTTTATCGTGATGGTCTTCCCGCTGGCCCAGTTCGTCGCCATGTTTAACTGGAGCAATATGGGAAAATTTATGGCCGTCGGTTTAACGGACCTGCTGGAGAGCGCGGGAATGAGCGGCGTGCCGGCGTTCGTCGGCCTGGCGCTGCTATCCGCCTTTTTGTGTATGTTCATCGCCAGCGGTTCGGCAATCTGGTCGATTCTGGCGCCGATTTTCGTGCCGATGTTTATGCTGCTGGGCTTTCATCCGGCTTTCGCGCAGATTCTGTTTCGTATTGCCGACTCATCGGTGCTGCCGCTGGCGCCGGTATCGCCGTTTGTGCCGCTATTTCTCGGCTTCTTACAGCGCTACCGGCCCGAGGCTAAACTGGGAACCTACTACTCGCTGGTCTTGCCTTATCCACTCATTTTCCTTGTCGTCTGGCTACTGTTGCTGGTGGTCTGGTATCTCGCGGGACTCCCTATCGGACCGGGTATTTATCCGCGGTTGCCTTAACGTCGCCAAAGGCCAGGGAAGGCCGCCAAACGTTAGCGCCAGGTCGTGCGGTTACGGATAACTTTATACAGGCCCTCAATCGCCAAAGAGATCAGATGAATTGCTAAGCCGCTGATAATCACTACTACAACGCCAGTCATCATATATTGCATATCACCACCTTTGTTGAAAAAACAGCGAAGAAACGCCAGGAAATATGGCCTCAAAGAATGCCAGTCAATTCATAAAGAGTACCGGCGCCTGCCGGTAAATAGCCCTCTCTGTACAGGAAAATTCGCCGCCGGATAACATCGCATTGCCCGCGCGCCAGTTAGTGAATACCGCAATAAACATCGCTTTACTCACATCATAATTAATAGTCCATGTTGACCCTCTCTGTTGACCTTTTCGGGGTATAGTTTGCCAACCTCGCCTCATGCTATGGTGATGACCTGTCAAACTAACCTCGATGAAGGATTACCGATGCTGACGCTGCTACAAGATAAAATTGACACCCCGCTGGGGCCGCTCTGGGTGATTTGCGATGAGCAATTCAACCTGCGGGCCGTTGAGTGGGATCAGCATCGCGATCGCATGGAGCAACTGCTGGATGTTCATTATCGGCATGAAGGTTACCAACGGGTAGATTCCCGCAATCCCGGTAACCTGAGCAGTAAGCTCAGTGATTATTTCGCGGGCGATCTCGCCATTATTGATACGCTTCCTACCGCTACCGCAGGCACCCCTTTTCAACGGGAAGTCTGGAAAACGCTGCGCACTATCCCCTGCGGTCAGGTCATGCATTACGGTCAACTGGCGGAGGCGCTGGGTCGACCGGGCGCAGCGCGCGCCGTGGGCGCTGCTAATGGTTCAAATCCGGTCAGCATAGTGGTGCCCTGCCATCGGGTGATCGGACGCAACGGAACCATGACCGGCTATGCCGGAGGCGTGCAGCGAAAAGAGTGGTTATTGCGCCATGAGGGGTATCTGCTTCTTTGACCGTAAGTGCCTTTTTGGAAGCTTCCGGTAACTTTACAATCCAAATTAGCCAGATAACCTATTAATAATCAAATGGATAACTAACAAAATGGATTTACCCTCTTAATATTACGTGTTTCAGAGGTTCGAGGCTTACCTGCTCACCAAAAAGATGTTAAAATTGACCAATATCAATTAAAGCCTGAGCAGACTTATGATCCCGGAAAAGCGAATTATACGACGCATTCAGTCTGGCGGTTGTGCAATCCATTGCCAGGATTGCAGCATTAGCCAGCTTTGCATCCCTTTTACTCTGAACGAGCATGAGCTTGATCAGCTTGATAACATTATCGAGCGGAAAAAGCCTATCCAGAAAGGACAGACCTTGTTCAAAGCCGGTGATGAGCTGAAATCGCTGTATGCAATTCGTTCTGGCACCATTAAAAGCTACACCATTACCGAACAGGGTGATGAGCAGATCACCGGTTTCCATCTGGCGGGCGATCTGGTCGGCTTTGACGCTATCGGCACCGGCCACCACCCGAGCTTTGCCCAGGCGCTGGAAACCTCAATGGTCTGCGAAATTCCGTTCGAAACGCTCGACGACCTATCCGGCAAGATGCCGAATCTGCGTCAGCAGATGATGCGTCTGATGAGCGGTGAGATCAAAGGCGATCAGGATATGATCCTGCTGCTTTCTAAAAAGAACGCAGAAGAGCGCCTGGCGGCCTTCATCTACAACCTGTCCCGCCGTTTTGCACAGCGTGGTTTCTCCCCGCGTGAGTTCCGCCTCACCATGACGCGCGGCGATATCGGCAACTATCTGGGCCTGACGGTTGAAACCATCAGCCGCCTGCTGGGTCGTTTCCAGAAAAGCGGTATGCTGGCGGTTAAAGGAAAATACATCACCATCGAAAACAGCGACCTGCTGGCGCAGCTTGCTGGTCAGGCCCGCAACGTCGCCTGATAGTTCCTTCCTATCCGGCCAGATCGCGAATTTTTTTCTCATTTGTTGATCTGGCCAGGCTTATCCCCTGTTTCATTTCATCCATATAGGTTATCTTTTTAATTACAGACTGTAGTTACAGTTGTAAGGAGACCCTGTATGGCGAAGTATCAGAACATGCTGGTAGTAATCGACCCCAATCAGGACGACCAGCCTGCATTGCGGCGTGCGGTGTATCTGCACCAACGGATTGGTGGACGCATCAAAGCCTTTTTGCCGATCTATGATTTTTCCTATGAAATGACCACCCTGCTCTCCCCGGACGAGCGTACCGCTATGCGCCAGGGCGTAATCGGGCAGCGTACCGCCTGGATTCGCGAGCAGGCCAAATTTTATATTGAGTCCGGCGTACCCATTGACATCAAAGTGGTGTGGCATAACCGCCCCTTCGAAGCCATTATTCAGGAAATCATAAGCGAGAAGCATGATTTGGTTCTGAAGATGGCGCACCAGCACGACAAGCTGGAAGCGGTGATTTTCACGCCTACGGACTGGCATCTGCTGCGCAAATGTCCGTGCCCGGTCTGGATGGTTAAAGATCAGCCGTGGCCGGAAGGCGGCAAAGCGCTGGTGGCGGTTAATCTCGCCAGTGAAGAGAACTACCACAACGCGCTCAATGAAAAGCTGGTAAGAGAAACCATTGAGCTGGCGGAACAGGTTAACCATACTGAGGTCCATCTGGTGGGCGCCTATCCGGTTACGCCTATCAATATTGCCATTGAGCTACCGGATTTTGACCCCAGCGTCTACAACGACGCCATACGCGGCCAGCACCTGTTGGCCATGAAAGCGCTGCGGCAGAAATTCGGCATCGATGAAAACCGTACTCATGTTGAAAAAGGGTTACCTGAAGAGGTCATTCCAGACCTGTCGGAGCATCTCCAGGCGGGGATCGTGGTGCTGGGTACGATTGGCCGTACCGGGCTTTCAGCGGCCTTCCTCGGCAATACCGCTGAACAGGTTATCGACCACCTGCGCTGCGATCTGCTGGCGCTGAAACCGGATCAGTATCAGACGCCGGTTGAGCTTGATGACGAAGAAGACGATTAACCAGCGCCGTTTATCGCTGTCATAACAATCATCCCCTGCCCGCGCGGGGGATTTTTTTGCCATGTCGATAGCAAAAATAAAGGGCCTCATGGCCCTTATTTCAACAGCTATATCGGTAACGAAAACGTTAGTGGATACCTAAACGCCAGGCGTGATCGATCTCTTCTTTAAGCTCCATGGATGAGAGCGCCATCAAATCAGCAAACTCAAGTTCCAGTAGTTTCAGCTTTTTCAGATACTGCGCGGGGGTTAGTGCAGCGGGGTCACGACGCAGAAATTCGATAGCCAGTTGCGTGGGGGTTAACTCGGTATCCATAATATCCTCAGTTTGGGTGAAAAACAGGCGTATTATATCACTCTGAACTGATGATTTTATGAGCAAATCATGGCTTCGCTGGCTATATAAAAAAGCCGTCTCAGAAGAGACGGCTTAAGAAGCACAGGTTTTAAAAGACCTGACTCTACAGCGCTTTCAGAATCGCATCAACGCTGGCTTTGGCATCGCCAAACAGCATGTGGGTGTTCTCTTTGAAGAACAGCGGGTTCTGTACGCCAGCATAGCCGGTGTTCATTGAACGCTTGAATACAATCACGTTCTGCGCTTTCCACACTTCCAGTACCGGCATACCGGCGATTGGGCTGCCCGGATCGTCCTGCGCCGCCGGGTTAACGGTATCGTTAGCGCCGATAACCAGCACGGTGTCAGTGTCGGAGAAATCATCGTTGATCTCGTCCATTTCCAGCACGATGTCATACGGGACTTTCGCTTCCGCCAGCAGGACGTTCATATGGCCCGGCAGACGTCCGGCGACCGGATGAATACCAAACCGGACTTTGATTCCGCGCGCGCGCAGTCGTTCGGTGATTTCCGCTACCGGATACTGGGCCTGCGCAACCGCCATGCCGTAGCCCGGAGTGATAATGACCGACTGGGAACTTTTCAGCATCTCAGCGGTTTCTTCAGCGCTGATTTCGCGATGCTCGCCCACTTCTTCATCTCCTGTGGACGCCGTACCGTCAGAACCAAAACCACCGGCAATAACGCTGAAGAACGAACGGTTCATCGCCTTACACATGATATAAGACAGAATCGCACCGGAAGAACCCACCAGCGCACCGGTGACAATCAGCAGGTCGTTGCTGAGCATAAAGCCCGCCGCCGCCGCCGCCCAACCGGAGTAGGAGTTCAGCATTGACACCACCACCGGCATATCCGCGCCGCCAATGGAGGCCACAAGGTGCCAGCCAAAGGCCAGCGCGATGACGGTCATCACCAGCAGGCACAGCACCTGCATGCCAATGCTGTCGGTACGCACGAAGACGATCAGCAGCAGGAAGGATACGACCAGCGCCGCCAGGTTCAGCTTGTGGCGGTTCGGCAGCATCAGCGGCTTAGAGGACATCTTGCCGCACAGCTTGCCAAAGGCAACCACGGAACCCGTAAAGGTGACCGCACCGATGAAGATGCCGAGAAACACTTCGGTCAGATGAATATTGACCAGAATCTGTTCCATACCGGTTTCGTGCTGCAGATAGCTGTTAAAGCCAACCAGCACCGCCGCCAGGCCAACGAAGCTGTGCAGAATCGCCACCAGCTCCGGCATCTCGGTCATTTCGACTTTCTTCGCCAGACGAATACCGATAGCGCCGCCGATGACCATCGCCAGCAAGATCCACGCGACGTTGCTGCTGTCCGGCCCCAGAATGGTCGCCACCAGCGCAATCGCCATCCCGGCAATACCGTAGTAGTTGCCCTGCTGGGAGGTTTCGTGTTTGGAAAGCCCCGCCAGGCTAAAAATAAACAGAATCGCGGCAACAATGTATGCAGCTGTAACTAATCCACCAGACATTTGTTACCCCTTATCCTTTGCGGAACATTTTCAGCATGCGCTGAGTGACGGTGAAACCACCAAAAATATTAATGCTGGCGATCAGCACCGCGATAAAGCTCAGAAAGCTGACCCAGCCGCCGTGGCCTATCTGCAATAATGCCCCGACGACGATAATGCCGGAGATGGCGTTGGTGACCGACATCAGCGGCGTATGCAGCGCATGGGAGACGTTCCAGACTACGTAATAACCGACCACGCAGGAGAGCGCGAAGACGGTAAAGTGGCCGAGAAACTCTTTCGGCGCGACGCTTGCCAGCCAGCCGAACAGAATAATCGCCAGCGCCATCAGCGCATACTTGCGCAGCGGCGAGCTCGGTTTCTCCTCTGTTTTTGGCGCTTCAACCTTTTTCGCTGCCGCCTGCGGCTGAGCAGAAACCTGAATGGGCGGAGCGGGCCAGGTGATTTCACCCTCGCGAACCACGGTAACGCCGCGGATAACGACATCATCAAAATCGATAACGACATTGCCGTCTTTCTCTTTACACAGCAGTTTAAGCAGGTTAACCAGGTTAGTGCCGTACAGCTGCGACGACTGCGTCGGCAGACGTCCCGGCAGATCGGTATAACCGATGATCTTCACGCCGTTAGCGGTGGTGACCACTTCGCCCGGTACGGTGTATTCGCAGTTGCCGCCGTTTTGTGATGCCAGATCCACCACTACGCTGCCCGGTTTCATGGAGTCAACCATTTCGCGGGTGATCAGCTTCGGCGCCGGTTTGCCCGGAATCAGGGCGGTGGTGACAATAATATCAACATCTTTGGCCTGCGCGGCAAAGAGCGCCATCTCGGCTTTGATAAAGGCTTCGGACATGACTTTGGCATAACCGTCGCCGCTGCCCGCCTCCTCTTTAAAATCCAGCTCAAGGAACTCGGCGCCCATACTCTGCACCTGCTCTTTGACTTCCGGGCGGGTATCGAACGCGCGGACAATCGCGCCCAGGCTGTTCGCCGCGCCGATGGCCGCGAGCCCGGCAACCCCTGCGCCGATGACCATTACCTTCGCAGGAGGAACCTTACCTGCTGCGGTAATCTGCCCGGTAAAGAAGCGACCAAACTCATGGGCGGCCTCAACAATCGCGCGGTAGCCGGCGATGTTGGCCATCGAACTTAACGCATCCAGTGACTGCGCGCGCGAAATACGCGGCACCGAATCCATCGCCATCACGTTAATATTCCGCGCCGCCAGTTTTTCCATCAGCTGCGGATTTTGCGCGGGCCAGATGAAGCTGATCAGCGTCGTGCCCGGATTCAGCAGCAGAATTTCATCGTCATCAGGGGCGTTAACTTTCAGAATGACGTCAGACTGCCACACGTCATTACCGCTCACGATCTCCGCTCCAGCCTGAACGAAGGCTTCGTCGTCGAAACTGGCCAGTTTACCGGCGCCGCTTTCTACCGCGACGCTGAACCCGAGTTTCAGCAGCTGCTCCACCGTTTTCGGCGTTGCGGCGGCCCGGGTTTCCAGGGCGAGTCTCTCTCTTGGTACACCAATACGCATAGTTTTCCCTTCCATCGGTTTTTGATGATGGTTTACTTTTCTTACAAACGACCGTTGCGAAGGCGGATGAACGCGCCTGGCAACATATGTCTGAAAAAATGAAACAGTAACAAACTTTTTATAACCTACTGAAAATACCGATTGTGATCTACAGCGATAAAACAGAAATTTTGATTTTATTGGTAAAACGCACGGCTAACCGTGTCAGGCAGCAATATTTACCTCATTTTCATGCCAGCACCTGATAATTCGCCTGGATGAGGGGTTAATTCACCATTTATCGCCATCCGGATCATAGTATTAACATTACGTTAACTTATGAAAGTGATATTGATTATCGATTTTGCTGGTCAAGCGGCTGTTTTTTCAACATATCGAAAAATGTTATATTTCTGCACTATACGTTTAGAGCGACAACTGAAAATTGACGCAGACAGTCACTCACGATAAATGCAATAATCAAACGTTTTCAGTCAACAACAACACCAGTACATGGTTTGCGCAAGGCAAAGGATTATTTTTATGAAGCTTAAGAACTCACTCCTGGCGTCTGCTCTTCTGGCTACAACCGCGTTGTCTGCCCACGCAGCGACCGAGCTGACCCCGGAGCAGGCGGCGGCGCTGAAGCCCTACGATCGCGTAGTGGTCACCGGTCGTTTTAACGCCATTGGCGACGCCGTGCAGGCAGTTTCCCGTAAAGCGGACAAAGAAGGCGCAGCTTCCTTTTATGTTGTCGACACGTCTGATTTTGGCAGCGGCGGCAACCTGCGCGTAACGGCCGATTTTTATAAAGAAAACGCCCCGCAGGCCGACGCGCCTAAAAATCGCATTATCAACGGCGTGATGGAATTACCGAAAGACCAGGCCGTTGAGCTGGAACCGTTCGATACCGTTACCGTGCAAGGTTTCTACCGCAGCCAGCCGGAAGTCAACGACGCCATCACTAAAGCGGCTAAGGCCAAGGGCGCCGCCTCTTTCTTTATCGTGCGCCAGGTTGATGCTAACCAGGGCGGCAACCAGCGTATCACCGCTTATATCTACAAAGCGGATGCCAAAAAGCGCGTTCTGCAAAGCCCGGATGCGATCCCGGCCGATTCAGAAGCCGGACGCGCCGCGCTGGCAGAAGGCGGAGAAGCGGCTAAGAAAGTGGAAATTCCGGGCGTTGCGACGACCGCAGCGGTCGGTTCCGGCACTGGCGTAGGCCGTTTCTTTGAAACGCAATCCTCTAAAGGTGGACGTTACACCGTCACGCTCCCGGACGGCACCAAAGTTGAGGAAGTGAACAAAATTACCGCCGCGCAGATGGTTCCTTATGACAGCATCAAGTTCACCGGTAATTTCGGTAACATGACGGAAATCTCCTACCAGACGGCTAAGCGCGCCGCGAAGAAAGGCGCGAAGTACTATCACATCACACGCCAGTGGCAGGAGCGCGGTGGCAACATCACTATCAGCGCCGACCTGTATAAATAACGGCGTCTGAACTGAACAAAAAGGCGGCGATCTGTCGCCTTTTCTTTTTTTTTCATTTATCTCCATTGCATGCATACAAAACACTCCGTAAAATCCCGCGCCTTAGCGTAATCCTCCATTTTTATGCGATTCCGCCAAATAAATATTCTTAGATTGATGATTGTCACCTCGGGAACGCCATGGAAAAGAAACTGGGCCTTAGCGCCCTGACCGCGCTGGTACTCAGCTCGATGCTGGGCGCGGGTGTATTCAGTCTGCCGCAAAACATGGCGGCCGTCGCCAGTCCTTCCGCGCTGCTGATTGGCTGGGGCATTACCGGCGTGGGGATCCTGTTCCTCGCCTTCGCTATGCTGCTGCTTACCCGCATCCGCCCCGACCTCGATGGCGGCATATTTACCTACGCCCGCGAAGGCTTCGGTGAACTGATTGGTTTCTGCTCCGCCTGGGGCTACTGGCTGTGCGCGGTTATCGCGAATGTTTCCTATCTGGTTATCGTGTTCTCGGCGCTAAGCTTTTTTACCGATACTCCCGAGCTGCGCCTGTTCGGCGATGGCAACACCTGGCAAGCTATCGTCGGCGCATCCGCGCTGCTATGGATTGTCCATTTCCTGGTGCTACGCGGCGTACAAACGGCGGCGGGTATCAATCTCGCCGCGACGCTTGCCAAGCTGCTGCCGCTCGGCGCGTTTGTCGCGCTGGCCGCCTTTGCGTTTCGCATGGAGACCTTCCGGATTGATTTTAGCGGTCTGGCGCTGGGCGTGCCGGTATGGGAGCAGGTGAAAAACACCATGCTGATCACCCTGTGGGTATTCATCGGCGTGGAAGGCGCGGTCGTGGTTTCCGCTCGCGCGCGTAATAAACGGGATGTCGGACGCGCAACGCTGTTGGCGGTACTCTCCGCGCTGGCGGTCTACCTGCTGGTGACGCTTCTCTCTTTAGGCGTCGTACCGCGGAGCGAGCTGGCGGAAATACGCAATCCGTCAATGGCCGGGCTGATGGTGCAAATGATGGGCCCGTGGGGCGAGATCGTGATCGCTGCCGGGCTGATTATCTCCGTCTGCGGCGCTTACCTGAGCTGGACGATAATGGCGGCGGAAGTCCCCTATCTGGCTGCAACCCATAAAGCCTTTCCGCGTCTGTTCGCGCGCACCAACAAAAACAATGCGCCGTCGTCTTCGCTGTGGCTCACCAATATTAGCGTGCAGGCTTCACTGGTATTGATTTGGCTGACCGGCTCGGATTACAACACGCTGCTGACGATCGCCTCCGAGATGATTCTGGTCCCTTATTTTCTGGTCGGCGCATTTCTGCTGAAGATTGCCCGGCGCCCGCTGCACAAGGCGGTAGGCGTCGGAGCCTGCATTTATGGCTTATGGTTATTATATGCGTCCGGCCCTGTGCATTTATTGTTGTCAGTGATACTTTACGCTCCGGGTCTTCTGGTGTTCCTGTATGCCCGTCGTACACACCAGCACGATCGCCCGCTTAAACGCCGTGACCTGGCATTAATTGGTTTTTTGCTGGTTGCCGCCGTACCGGCAACGTGGATGTTGGTAGGGTAAGCGGTTACCCTGCCGCTGAACTCATAGGAGATACCCATGGCTGACATCCAGCCTCGCCCGATCCTGATTACCGGTGGAGGCCGTCGCATCGGTCTCGCCCTGGCTCGCCATTTTCTGGCCCGGCAGCAGCCCGTTATGATCAGCTACCGCACATGGTATCCGGCCATCGACGAACTGCGTAATGCGGGTGCCGTTTGTCTGCACGCGGATTTCAGCACTGACGACAGCATTCTGGCGTTCGCCGAAGAAGTAAAAGCGCAGGCCGCCGCCGGCCTGCGCGCCGTCATTCATAACGCCAGCGGCTGGATGGCTGAAAAACCGGGGATCCCGTTAACCACGGTGCTCGCCAGCATGATGCAAATTCACGTCAACGCCCCTTACCTGCTCAACCATGCGCTGGAGAGCCTGCTACGCGGCCACGGACAGGCCGCCAGCGATATTATTCACATTACCGACTACGTCGTGGAGCGCGGCAGCGACAAGCATATTGCCTATGCGGCCAGCAAGGCGGCAATGGATAATATGAGCCGCTCGTTCGCTCGTAAGCTGGCGCCGGAAATCAAAGTTAATGCCATCGCCCCATCGCTGATTTTATTTAATGAAGGTGATGATGCGGAGTACCGCAAACAGGCCCTCGACAAATCGCTGATGAAAATCGCGCCGGGTGAAAAAGAGATCGTTGATCTGATCGAGTATCTCTTCGGCAGTCACTACGTTACCGGGCGCTCGTTTGCCGTCGACGGCGGACGACATCTGCGCTAGTGAAAACGGCTCCAGCCGATAATCAACAGCCACGCGCACAGGCTCCAGCACACCACCGCGCCTGCCAGAGCAAACGGCAGGCGCATGATGCCGGTGAAATACCATAGCGAAAGCAAATAGATAAAGTACGGAATGATCGACCACATTCCGAATACGATGGTGGTTCGCAGCGCCTCGATCCCCCGCTCGCTGGCAACGATATAGTGCGCAATCAGGGCGAAAGTGGGAAAGAGCGGAATCAAGCCGGCGATATAGTAATTCTTCGTTTTAGAAAGTACGCCGATCAAGACGACGACCAGCGCGCCGAGCAGCGCTTTTATCAACAGCCCCATTCCTTTGCCTTAACATTTAAACAACAAGAACCTGCAGCATAACCTAAGTCCCGCTGTTGATAAATGTGCAAACGCAGACACCATGGCGCAGAATCCGCCAGCGCCCTGAATCCCATCATCACAATGGCCTCGCCTATCATTCTGATGCCTTATGAACAGTTATTAATGCTTGCCGTAGTGACAATTTACCAGGCAACAGAGTCTGCTATTTCCGGCTAATTTTACGCCTGCTAACCCCATGAGCTTAAATAAATTATTTTATCAAACGAGGCGTAAAGGATTAGTCGATTTTTCGTTCATTATAGCGGATTAAGATTTATCGCAAGCATTATTTCTCATCCATTTAGCGTATTTCTTTTTTGCAGCCTCCGCAGGCAAAGCCCCCTTCCTGAACGCCGGCCTTCCGTTTTTACGGGCCTACAAAAGAAATAAATATCAATTATATCGTGCGTTAAATAGAGCTATTATCTGGAACTAAATGATACACATCAATACCTACTAAATATGGTAGAAACCATTTATTGACATGGATGGTTTTTCATCTTAATCGCTTGCTTTTGCGTTATTCTACTTGCGCATAACCTTAAATAGCGCACGTAGCCTTTTTTGAGAAAAAGAGCACAATAAGGCATAATTTATTGACTCAGATCAATATAAAACCGATTTCATATAAAAGCATACTTTGCCATTAATCAAAGCAACCGCAGTGAATAAGATCGTAATTAACTGATTTTACGATCTTTCGATCTAAACATAATATCCATTGCAGAATATAATTCTGTTCATAACATGCATTTCAGTTTATTAGTTCACTCCTGCCGAGTTTTTCGAATCTTTTACTTGTTGCTATTATCTTTACTAGTATTAGACACTCATATAACCGCAATCATTTTATATTAGCCTGAATAAGAACCAGCTAAAGGAATCTTCATGTTCGGACCTGCGTTATACACAATCCAAAAGCCTCT
Organism: Klebsiella sp. HN106; assembly: GCF_051209435.1. NCBI lineage: Bacteria > Pseudomonadati > Pseudomonadota > Gammaproteobacteria > Enterobacterales > Enterobacteriaceae > Klebsiella > Klebsiella sp. HN106. Next base: position 637,924 of record NZ_JBLURD010000001.1, read on the forward strand.
GAAACTCATTAAACTATATTTATCAACGCGAAAATGCTCGTGAATTACTGGAGAGCGTCTAGCATGGAGTGGAATATTGAAAATAGTCTTGTATGTCCTTTAACTGGAACAGGATTTTCAGTTGCGGCCAGTGCCAGAAATCTGAAATTAATTATATGGTATAATGGAGATTATTTTTTGAACATCGGTTCGGTTATTAACATCACGCAAGATGACGTCTTCATAAACGGTGAGCCCGGCGACTTACAGGTTATTCATGCTTTTCCCTATAGCGAAAAGCTATGGTCAACGCTGACAAAGTTTATCCAGTGCCCCGGCAATCAAAATCCAACGCTGCTAATTTGCAACCGAAGAAGCATCTGCAAATTCGTCCTCTGCCCCTACGGCGCCAGGCAAAAGAGCATGGAATAAGGCAGCTTCGATCTCACCTTAATTTAGCAGCATCTATTTTGTACGGGCAGAAGCTCTTCAGCCAGTCCTGCCCGCATCCAGCACGATGCGCTAAACGCGCGGCAAAGCATAAATCTGATCAATCATTGCGCGAATTCAGCCATCATAGCGAATTTCATCGCTAACTCATAGCTCATATTGATGCCCGAATAGTTTACAATGACAACAGTGAATTAACGGGCTACGCCCTGATGATGCCTTAAGCGTGGCACTGACCGCGCCTAAGGGCAACAGATTCAATCAGCCAGAGATGAGTGTAAGCATACACGCTATGAATAAAATTGTTTTCGTTGAGGATGATGCCGAAGTAGGCGCGCTGATTGCGGCCTATCTCGGGAAACATGATATGGACGTCGTGGTTGAGCCTCGCGGTGACCGTGCCGAAGAGGTTATCGCGCGCGAAAAGCCCGATCTGGTGCTGCTGGATATCATGCTGCCTGGTAAAGATGGGATGACGTTGTGCCGGGATTTACGCGGCCAGTGGCAAGGGCCCATCGTGCTGCTTACGTCACTGGATAGCGATATGAACCATATCCTGTCGCTCGAAATGGGCGCCAGCGATTATATTCTGAAAACAACGCCACCCGCAGTGCTGTTAGCCCGACTGCGTCTGCATTTGCGCCAGCATGTCCCCCCCCAGGACAGTAGCGGCGTCCCCTCCTCGCTGACGCCGCATAAAGCGATCGCTTTTGGTTCGCTGAGTATCGATCCGGTCAATCGTCAGGTTATGCTCAGCGGGGAAAACGTCGCGTTGTCCACCGCGGATTTCGATCTGTTATGGGAGCTGGCGACCCACGCAGGACAAATTATGGATCGGGATGCGCTATTAAAAAACCTGCGCGGCGTAAGCTACGATGGTATGGACCGCAGCGTCGACGTCGCCATTTCGCGTTTGCGCAAAAAGCTTCTCGACAACGCGACTGAGCCTTATCGCATCAAAACGGTACGCAATAAAGGCTATTTATTCGCCCCGCACGCGTGGGACAATTAATTTACGGATCTGGCTATGAAAAAGCTGTTTGTGCAGTTTTACCTCCTGCTGTTCGTCTGTTTTCTGGTAATGACGATGATGGTCGGCCTGGTGTACAAATTTACCGCCGAGCGAGCAGGCCGCCAGTCGCTGGATGATTTGATGAAGAGCTCGCTGTATCTGATGCGCAGCGAGCTGCGCGAGATCCCGCCGCGCGACTGGAGCAAAACGCTCAAAGAGCTGGACCTTAATCTTTCATTCGATCTGCATATCGAGCCTATCAGCAAATTCAAGCTCTCGGAAAACTCGATGCAGCATCTGCGCGCTGGCGATATCGTAGCCCTGGACGATCAGTACACCTTTATTCAGCGTATCCCTCGTAGCCACTACGTGCTCTCCGTCGGCCCGGTACCGTATCTCTATTTTTTGCATGAGATGCGCCTGCTGGATCTGGCTCTGATGGCCTTCATCGCTATTTCGCTGGCCTTTCCCGTATTCATCTGGATGCGCCCCCACTGGCAGGATATGCTGCGTATCGAAACCGCCGCTCAGCGCTTCGGCGACGGGCATCTTAGCGAGCGGATCCACTTCGATAGCATGTCCAGCTTCGAACGGCTGGGCGTGGCGTTTAATCAGATGGCCGATAATATCAACGCGCTTATCGCCAGCAAAAAACAGCTGATCGACGGTATTGCCCATGAACTGCGCACCCCGCTGGTGCGTCTGCGCTACCGCCTGGAGATGAGCGAGAACCTTACAGAAGCCGAATCACAGGCGTTAAATCGCGATATCGGCCAGCTGGAGGCCCTGATTGAAGAGCTGCTGACCTATGCGCGCCTCGATCGCCCGCAGAATGAACTGAAGCTGACGACCCCCAATTTCCCGGCGTGGCTCGGCGATCGCGTAGAAGATATTCAGGCGGTGAATCCCCAGCGCGACGTTGCGCTAAGCGAAGTCGTGGACGGAAATTACGGCGCGCTGGACATGCGCTTAATGGAACGGGTGCTGGATAACCTCGTGAACAACGCCCTGCGCTACAGTAACCAGCGTATTCAGGTCAGCCTGACGCTGCAGGGTTCGCGCGCAACGCTGCGCGTCGAAGATGATGGTCCAGGTATCGCGCCCGCTGAGCGGGAGAAAGTGTTCGAGCCGTTTGTTCGTCTCGACCCCAGCCGCGATCGCGCCACCGGCGGCTGCGGTCTTGGTTTGGCTATCGTCCACAGTATTGCCCAGGCAATGGCTGGCGAAGTCCATTGCCAGGCAAGCGGGCTCGGTGGCGCCTGTTTTTGTTTTAGCTGGCCGGTTTATCATCAGCTGCCGAATTTTACCTCGGCCTGATGAGCCCTTGCGCAGGAGCTGAGGTCTGCTATAGTTTAAAAAAACATAAAGTATGTTGTAACTAAGGTGGAGAAATATGGCCAGCTATGACCTCGTTGAACGTCTGAACGACACCTTTCGCCAGCTCGAGCGTGAACTGCAGGCGCTTAAACAGGCCCTGAGCCAGTGCCGTCTGCTGGCTGCGCGCGTCTTTGAGCTGCCGCCGGTCAGCAAAGATGCCGAACACCAGCCGCTGGAGAACATCAACGTGGTTCAGCACACCGGTAAACCCGCGCTGGAGATGGCGCTCAAACACTATAGCCACCTGTTTATCCAGCAGCAGTCGGAAACCCGCAGCAGTAAGGCTGCCGTGCGTTTGCCCGGCGCGATCTGCCTGCGAACTGAGGCCAGCGAGCAGGCAGAACTATTACGCAAGATCGCCCATATCAACGTTCTTAAAGCGACCTTCGAGAAGATTATCACCGTCGATTCCGGTCTTCCCGCTACCGCACGATTTGAGTGGGTCCATCGCCACCTGCCGGGACTGATCACGCTGAGCGCCTATCGCACGCTCACCCCGTTAATTGACCCGAGCACTATCCGCTTCGGCTGGGCCAATAAGCATGTGATTAAAAATCTCACCCGCGACCAGGTTCTCATGCAACTGGAAAAAAGTCTTCAGTCGCCCCGCGCGGTTCCGCCCTGGACGCGCGAACAGTGGCAAAGCAAGCTGGAGCGAGAGTACCAGGATATTGCCGCCCTGCCGCAGCGGGCGAAGCTGAAGATAAAGAGGCCGGTAAAGGTTCAGCCTATCGCCAGGGTGTGGTATAGCGGGCAGCAAAAGCAGGTGCAATACGCCTGTCCAGGGCCGATGATCGCGCTGATATCCGGCACGCAGGGCGTTAGCGTGCCGGACCTCGGAGAGCTTCTGAACTATGACGCCGGGAACGTGCAGTATCGTTATAAACCGCAGGCGCAATCGCTCAGGCTAATGATTCCGCGACTGCACCTGTGGCTGGCTAGCGAATAGCCATACTGCCTACCATCTCTTCAGGGCGCACCCAGCGGTCAAATTCCTCTTCCGTCAGGTAGCCGAGCGCCAACGCGGAGGCCTTGAGCGTTAACCCCTCTTTATGCGCCTTTTTGGCAATTTCCGCCGCTTTGTCGTAGCCAATATGAGTATTCAAGGCGGTAACCAGCATCAGCGACTCATTGAGCAACTGGCTGATGCGCTCGCGGTTAGGTTCAATGCCTGACGCGCAGTGCTCATTAAAGCTCGCCATCCCATCAGCCAGCAGCCGCACCGATTGCAGGAAATTGTGGATCACCATCGGGCGGTAAACGTTGAGCTCAAAGTTGCCCGAAGCGCCGCCGATGTTTACCGCGACATCGTTACCCATCACCTGACAGCAGACCATAGTGAGGGCCTCGCACTGGGTCGGGTTAACCTTGCCCGGCATAATCGACGACCCCGGTTCATTTTCCGGGATCGCAATTTCGCCGATGCCGCAGCGCGGACCGGAGGCCAGCCAGCGCACATCGTTGGCGATTTTCATCAGCGAAGCGGCCAGCCCTTTCAGCGCGCCGTGGGCATGCACCAGCGCATCAACGGTCGCCAGCGCTTCAAACTTGTTCGGCGCGGTCACAAACGGTTGGCCGCTCAGGGCCGCCAGCTCGGCGGCGACGCGTACCGCGTATTCCGGATGGGTATTAAGCCCGGTTCCCACCGCCGTGCCGCCCAGCGCCAGTTCCGCCAGATGGGGCAAGCTATGGTCAATATGCCGGAGGTTATGCTCGAGCATGGCGACCCATCCTGAGATCTCCTGGCCGAGCGTCAGCGGCGTCGCATCCTGCAGGTGGGTGCGGCCGATTTTGACAATATCGTTGAAGGCCAGGGATTTATCATTAAGCGTTTGCTTCAGAATGTTGAGCTGCGGGATCAGCTTTACCCGAAGCGCAATCATCGCCGCTACGTGCATCGCCGTCGGGAAAACGTCGTTAGAGCTCTGGCTCTTGTTAACATCATCGTTAGGATGCACCTTACGCTCCATCCCGCGTACCCCGCCCAGCAGTTCACTCGCACGATTAGCCAGCACCTCATTCATATTCATGTTGCTTTGCGTACCGGAGCCGGTTTGCCAGATTGCCAGCGGAAACTCGTCCGGATGCTTGCCTGCCAGCACTTCATCCGCAGCCTGAATAATCACCTGCGCTTTTTCTGCGCTCAGAAGACCGAGATCGTTATTCACCTTTGCCGCCGCACGCTTGGTCAGCGCCAGCGCATGAATAAGCTCGACCGGCATTTTTTCCGTCGAGATGCGGAAATGTTCCAGCGAGCGCTGAGTCTGCGCGCCCCAAAGCCTATCGGCAGGCACATCGATTGCGCCCATAGAGTCTTTTTCACTGCGATGCGTTGTCATTACTTTCTCCTTGGATTCAAAGTGCGTAATAGCGACAAAGCTCACCTGCTTAAAGCGTAAAGTATGGGTCAGATTTATAAGTTATTTTGGTGGTTCGTGCCGCTAAGCGGCATAAAAAACCGCCCCGAAGGGCGGCTGAGCTTATTTCACGCAGCGGGCGCACTGCGAACTCTGGATCTGCTGGAAGAAGTCATTGCCCTTATCATCCACGAGGATAAACGCCGGGAAGTCTTCAACTTCAATTTTCCAGATAGCCTCCATCCCCAGCTCCGGCCAGGCCACGCACTCCAGACTACGGATGCTCTGCTGCGCCAGTACCGCCGCCGGACCGCCGATGCTGCCGAGGTAGAAACCGCCGTGCTTGTGACAGGCGTCGGTCACCTGCTGGCTGCGGTTACCTTTGGCTAACATGATTTTACTCGCTCCATGCGCCTGCAGCAGATCGACGTAGGAGTCCATACGGCCTGCGGTGGTCGGGCCAAGAGAACCGGAAGCGTAGCCGTCAGGGGTTTTCGCCGGGCCCGCGTAGTAGATCGGGTGGTCCTTGACGTACTGCGGCAATTCCACGCCATTATCGATGAGCTCTTTCAGCCTGGCGTGGGCGATATCGCGCGCCACGATAATCGTACCGCTCAGCGACAGGCGGGTCGACACCGGATACTGCGACAGCAGCGCCAGAATATCGCTCATCGGCTGGTTCAGATTGACCTTAACCGCTTCTCCCTCGCCGGCCTGACGCAGATGCTCGGGAATATACTTGCCCGGATTGCTCTCCAGTTTCTCAATCCAGATCCCCTCGCGGTTGATCTTCGCTTTGATGTTGCGATCCGCGGAGCAGGAAACGCCCATGCCCACCGGACAGGAGGCGCCGTGGCGCGGCAGGCGGATGACGCGAATATCGTGGGCGAAGTATTTACCGCCGAACTGCGCACCGAGGCCAAGGTTCTGCGCTTCCAGCAACAGCTCGTTTTCGAGCTGAATATCGCGGAAGGCCTGGCCGTGCTCGTTGCCCTCGGTCGGCAGACCATCGTAATACTTCGTTGAGGCCAGCTTAACGGTTTTCAGAGTAGACTCCGCCGACGTGCCGCCAATCACAAAAGCAATATGGTACGGCGGGCAGGCCGCGGTCCCCAGCGTGCGCATCTTCTCGACGAGGTAATTTTTCAGCTTCGCCGGAGTAATTAACGCCTTGGTTTCCTGATACAGATAGGTTTTGTTGGCCGAGCCGCCGCCTTTGGCGATGCAGAGGAATTTGTACTCCTCGCCGTCGGTAGCGTAGAGGTCGATTTGCGCAGGCAGGTTAGTGCCGGTGTTGACCTCTTTATACATATCCAGCGGCGCGTTCTGCGAATAGCGCAGGTTATCCTGGATATAGGTGTTGTACACGCCCTGCGCCAGCGCGGCTTCATCGCCGCCGCCGGTCCACACGCGCTGACCTTTCTTGCCGGTGATAATTGCGGTACCGGTGTCCTGGCAGGTCGGCAGTACGCCTTTGGCGGCAATATCCGAGTTGCGCAAGAACTGTAGCGCCACGTATTTATCGTTGTCGCTGGCTTCCGGGTCGTTGAGAATATCGGCGACCTGCTGCTGGTGCGCCGGGCGAAGCATAAAGGAGGCGTCGTGGAAAGCGTGCTGTGCCAGTAAAGTTAGCGCCTGAGGTTCAACTTTCAGAACTTCCTGGCCGGCGAATTCGGCGACGGAGACGTAATCACTGCTGAGGAGGTAATACTCGGTATCGTCCTTTTTCAGTGGAAAAGGATCCTGATATACAAAGGGTTTATTCGACATTGTACTCTCACTTACTGCTTGGCTGATTATATTTCAGGCAGACACTCCATTTGCCCGTAGAAAAGCGAGTCGATCGATTCTACACAATTTTTTAACAAAAACTGAGACAAGGACGACTTTTTCTTCGCACCGGTTGCTTCTCGGGCGTTTGCTGGTTTAATAGTGCCATTACTATCAAGTGGAAACAGGGATTGAGAATGCAAAAACTCATCAACTCAGTGCAAAATTACGCCTGGGGAAGTCATACCGCCTTAACCGAACTTTATGGCATTGCTAACCCAAACAACCTGCCGATGGCGGAGCTGTGGATGGGCGCGCATCCGAAGAGCAGCTCGCAAATTCTCGATGACGCCGGAACGCCGCGTTCTCTGCGCGATGCAATCGACAGCGATAAAACGACCCTGCTTGGCGCCAAAGTTGCCGAGCGTTTTGGTGAACTGCCGTTCCTGTTTAAAGTGCTGTGCGCCGCCCAGCCGCTCTCTATTCAGGTTCACCCGAACAAACGGGCCTCGGAAATCGGGTTTGCCAAAGAGAATGCCGCCGGGATCCCGCTTGATGCCGCCGAACGTAACTATAAAGATCCGAACCACAAGCCGGAGCTGGTTTTCGCGTTAACGCCGTTCCTTGCCATGAACGCCTTCCGCGAGTTTTCCGAAATCGTGAAGCTGCTGCAGCCGGTAGCTGAAGCGCATCCGGCAATAGCGCAGTTCCTGGCGCAGCCTGACGCCGCCCATCTGAGCCAGCTGTTTGCCAGCCTGCTGAACATGAAAGGCGACGAAAAAGCGCACGCCCTGAGCGTACTGCAGAGAGCGCTGGACAGCGAGCAGGGAGAACCGTGGCAGACTATCCGCCTGATCGCCGAGTTCTATCCGGACGATAGCGGCCTTTTCTCTCCGCTACTGCTCAACGTGGTCAAGCTGAATCCCGGCGAGGCGATGTTCCTGTTTGCGGAAACGCCGCACGCCTACCTGCAGGGCGTGGCGCTGGAGGTGATGGCCAACTCCGATAACGTCCTGCGCGCGGGATTGACGCCGAAGTACATTGATATTCCGGAGCTGGTGGCAAACGTCAAATTTGAACCCAAACCCGCTGGCGAACTCCTGACCCAGCCGGTCATTCACGGCGCGGAGCTGGACTTCCCCATCCCGGTTGACGATTTTGCTTTCTCACTGCACGACCTTTCAGCGCAGGCATCAACCATCGCCCAGGATAGCGCGGCGATCCTGTTCTGCGTCGAGGGTGAAGCAACGATCGTGAAAGGCGAACAGCGTCTGACGCTGAAGCCGGGCGAGTCGGCTTTCGTGGCGCACAACGAATCACCGGTACAGGTCAGCGGCAGCGGTCGCGTGGCGCGCGTGTTTAATAAGCTCCAGTAAGTTACTGAACTTTTTAGCCACAGTTGCTAGACTTTCACTCATCATGACAACACAACCAGGCGGCCCAATCCGCCTGGTTTCATTTATGGACAAATGCTATGAAAAAATCGCTGGTCGCAGCAGGAATTATCATCGCGCTGGGCGTCGTCTGGACGGGCGGCGCCTGGTACACAGGGAAGCAGCTGGAAAGCCGCATTGCCGATATGGTGCAGCAGGCGAATGCTCAGCTGCAAAGCAGCGCGCCGCAGGCTGGCGTAGAGCTCACCTATCAGGACTATCAGCGCGGTCTGTTCAGCAGCCGTTTACAACTGGTCCTGAAACCCATCGCCGGCAAAGCGCCCCGCTGGCTGGCCGCCGGACAGTCGCTGGTGTTTGACGAAGTTGTCGATCACGGCCCCTTCCCGCTGGCTTCACTGAAATCCTTTAACCTCGCCCCGGCGATGGCATCCGTCAAAACCACCTTAGTGAACAACGAGGCCAGCAAGTCGCTGTTTGACATTGCAAAAGGCGAAACGCCGTTTACTATCGATACCCGCATCGCCTACAGCGGCGACAACCAGTCCGCTATCGTGCTGAAACCGCTTGATTACGCGAAAGACGACGAGAAAGTCACTTTTAGCGGCGGCCAGTTCCAGCTTAACGCCGATCGAGAGGGAAAAACCCTCAGCCTGAGCGGCGAAGCGGGCAGCGGGCAAATTAACGCGGTCAACGAATACAATCAGAAGGTACAGCTCACCTTTAATAATCTGAAAACCGACGGTTCCACCGAAATGGCCAGCTTCAACGAGCGTATTGGCAAGCAGGCCATCTCGCTGGAAAAACTGGCGATTGGCGTTGAAGGAAAAGAGCTGGCGCTGTTTGAAGGGATGAAAATCGACGGCAACTCTTCGCTGACCGCAGACGGCAAAGGGATTAACAGCCAGCTGGACTACACCGTCAACAGCCTGAAGCTGCAAAATCAGGATATCGGTAGCGGCAGGCTGACCCTGAAGCTGGACAATATTGATGGTGAAGCTTTCCATCAGTTCAGCCAGAAGTACAATGCCGACGCCCAGGCGCTGATGGCGGACCCTCAGCTGGCGCAGAATCCTGAGCTGTACCAGCAGGCGCTAACGCAAACCTTCTTTAGCTCACTGCCGATGATGCTGAAAGGCAGCCCGTCCCTGACCATTTCTCCGCTGAGCTGGCGCAACGCGAAGGGCGAAACCACCCTGAATCTATCGATTCTGCTCAAAGATCCGTCGCTGACTACCACTCCGCCGCAGACGCTGGCCGAGGAAGTGGATCGTAGCGTCAAATCTCTCGACGGCAAGCTGGTGATCCCGGTCGATATGGCGACGGCGTTTATGACTCAGATTGCCGGGCTGGAAGGCTATCAGCCCGCCGACGCCGCTAAGCTTGCAGAGCAGCAGGTGAAAGGCCTGGCGGCGATGGGACAGATGTTCCGTATTACCACTATGGAAGATAACGCCATCACCTCCAGCCTGCAGTATGCTGACGGCCAGGTGACGCTGAACGGGCAGAAAATGCCGCTGGATGAGTTTGCCGGGATGTTCGGTTTAGCGCTTCCCCCTGTCCCGGCGCCCGCTGAGCCGCAGGAGACGCTGCCGCAAGAAGTGGTACCGCCAGTCGCGCCGCAGCAATAAATGACATATAGCCCCTCACCAGGGGCTATTTACGCGTAATCAGCCGAGGAGAGATGATCTGGTTTCGCGCCGCTCCCTGCCCCTCTTCCATACGCCGTAAAATACATTCCGCCAGGCTTTGCCCCATCTCCCGGGCGGGAGTCGTAACCCAGGTCAGCGGCAGATCATCCAGCGCCTCCTCGGGTAATTCCGCAAATGCCGCCAGCGCGACCCGCTGTTCGAAATAGCTTTCAACGCCATCCTCTCCGCTCTGTCGCCCGGCGCGCATCAGGCCAAACCACGCCCCGGTCGCGATCACGCTGTTATAACAGAGCACGGCGCTAATGGTCGGGTTTTGCCGCAGCAGGGCCGTCATCGCCTCCGCCGCCTGCTTCTGGCTTGAGCCGCACTCCACCACCCACTCGCTATGAAACGGCAGGCCATATTTCAGCAGGGTGGCGCAGTAGCCGCCAACCCGTTCGGCGCGCGTCAGGGATGAACTTTGCCCTCCCAGCCAGGCAATGCGCTGATGACCGCGGCGGATCAGGTGCTCGGTGACAATTTGCGCCGCCTGCATATTATCCGGGCGGATCAGGTCCACATCGTCGAGATAGCTGGCGCGGGAGGCGAAGACCAGCGGCATTCCGGCTTCCGCCGCGCGATCGCGCAGTTCGCCCCCCCGATCGATGGCGCCGGCAATCACTACGCCATCGACCCCCTGTGAAACCAGGGTATCAAAACGCTGGAGCATTTTTTCTCCGCTGTGCCCGCCCTGGGTGAGGAAGACCATTCTGCCCTGCGACTCAAGCGCATCGGTCAATCCGGCGGTCATCTCCGCGTAGAAAGGCTTCGACAAGTCGCTGACGATCAGGCCAATCACCCCGCTCTGGCCGCCGCGCAGGGACGCCGCCTGGCGGTTACGCACAAAGCCCAGCTGTTCAATGGCGTGATTGACGCGCTCGCCGGTTGCCGACGAAATACGCCCCTTGCCGCTCAGTACCAGCGAGACGGTACTGACGGATACCCCCGCCGCCTGCGCGACATCATTAATGGTAATTTTTTTCGCGATAGCCATAACTGCAGGCCGACTCCCTTTGGCTGTCGATAAAACGTTTTATCAGGATGCCCTCTTTATAAACTTTATTATCGCTGGAATATGTGATTTTTATCGCACTAAAGTTTGGTAAAACGTTTTATCTTTTCGTGGCGTTGCATCCTACCGATAACTTTTAGAACCAGGATTCATGTTATGACGGCGAAAACAGCAAACAAAATTACCTTGTGGGAGTTTTTCCAGCAGCTCGGGAAAACCTTCATGTTACCCGTAGCATTACTCTCCTTTTGCGGGATCATGCTGGGGATCGGCAGCTCTCTGAGCAGCCATGATGTCCTGACGCTTCTGCCGTGGCTGGACGTGCCGCTGCTGCAGGCCGTTTTCGTCTGGATGGGCAAAGTCGGCTCCTTTGCCTTCAGCTTTCTGCCGGTGATGTTTTGTATCGCCATTCCACTGGGTCTGGCGCGAGAAAACAAAGGCGTCGCCGCGTTTGCCGGTTTTGTCGGCTACGCGGTAATGAACCTGGCGGTAAACTTCTGGCTGACGGCCAAAGGTATTCTGCCGACCACCGATGCCGCCATCCTCAAAGCCAATAACATCCAGAACATTATCGGTATTCAATCGATCGACACCGGGATCCTCGGCGCGGTGATCGCCGGGATCATCGTCTGGATGCTGCACGAACGTTTCCATAACATCCGCCTGCCCGACGCGCTGGCCTTTTTTGGCGGTACCCGCTTTGTGCCCATTATTACGACCGTGGTTCTCGGCCTGGTCGGTCTGGTGATCCCGATAATATGGCCCGTTTTCGCCATGGGGATTAACGCACTCGGTCAGGTCATCAATAGCGCAGGTGATTTCGGACCGATGATCTTCGGTACCGGTGAACGCCTGCTGCTGCCTTTTGGCCTGCACCATATTCTGGTGGCGCTGATCCGCTTTACCGAAGCGGGCGGCACCCTGGACGTTTGCGGGCATAGCGTCAGCGGCGCGCTGACGATTTTCCAGGCCCAGCTAAGCTGCCCGACCAGCCACGGCTTCGCCGAGAGCGCGACCCGCTTCCTGTCACAGGGTAAAATGCCGGCATTCCTCGGCGGCCTGCCGGGCGCAGCGCTGGCGATGTATCACTGCGCGCGTCCGGAAAATCGCCATAAGATTAAAGGCCTGCTGATTTCCGGCGTTATCGCCTGCGTGGTAGGCGGCACCACCGAACCGCTGGAATTCCTGTTCCTGTTCGTCGCGCCGGTTCTCTACGTTATCCATGCGTTACTGACCGGCCTGGGCTTTACCGTAATGGCGATCCTCGGCGTGACAATCGGCAACACCGACGGCAACGTTATCGACTTTGTGGTATTCGGCATTCTGCACGGTCTGTCCACCAGGTGGTACATGGTACCGGTGGTTGCGGCCATCTGGTTTGCGGTTTACTACGGTATCTTCCGTTTCGCGATCTCCCGCTTTAACCTGAAAACGCCGGGACGCGATATTGAAACAACGAGCGCATTTGAGAAGGCTGTCACCGGCGTGACCGGCAAATCAGGGTATAACGTTCCGGCGATTCTGGCCGCGCTCGGCGGCGCGGAAAATATCGTTTCGCTCGATAACTGCATTACCCGCCTGCGTCTGTCGGTTAACGATATGAGCAAAGTCGACAGCGCCGCGCTGAAAGCGAATCGCGCCATCGGCGTGGTTCAGCTCAACCAGCATAACCTGCAGGTAGTGATTGGCCCGCAGGTGCAGTCGGTAAAAGATGAAATGGCTGTCCTGATGAATACCGTCGAGGCATAAGCTCCGCCCCCGCCTTGCGGCAGGGGGCCAGGATGAAGGAAGTTGCGATGTTTGATTTTTCAAAGCAGATCGACCGTCACGGTACCTGGTGCACGCAGTGGGATTACGTCGCCGACCGTTTTGGCGTAGCCGACCTGCTGCCCTTTACGATCTCCGACATGGATTTCGCCACCGCCCCCTGTATTCTTGATGCCGTCAGCAAACGTCTGGGGCACGGTGTTTTTGGCTACAGCAGGTGGAAAAATGATGAATTCCTCGGCGCGGTGAGCCACTGGTTCGCCAGCCGTTTTCATAGCCAAATCAACCGCGAAGCGATTGTTTACGGGCCATCGGTGATCTATATGGTCGCGGAGATGATTCGTCAGTGGTCGGCAGTGGGCGACGGCATCGTGGTACACACTCCGGCCTACGATGCCTTTTATAAAACCATTGAAGGCAACCAGCGGCGCGTCGCGGCCGTGCCGCTCTCTCTCGACAACCATCACTGGCGCTGCGATATGGCGGCCCTGGAGCGGGTACTGGCTCAGCCGCGTAATACCATTCTGCTGCTGTGCAGCCCGCACAACCCCACCGGCAAGGTCTGGACCCGTGAAGAGCTGGAAACCATGGCGCAGCTGTGTGAGAAGCATGGGGTAAAAGTGATTAGCGACGAGATCCATATGGACATGGTCTGGGACGGGCAGCAGCACATCCCGTGGTGCGACGTGGCCCGCAGCCCCTGGGCGCTCTTCACCTCCGGCTCGAAAAGCTTCAACATTCCGGCATTCACCGGCGCATACGGGTTGATTGACGATCCCGCCGTGCGCGAAAGCTATCTGCACGCGCTGAAGAGCCGCGATGGCCTCTCATCACCTTCCGTGCCGGCGCTGGTCGCCCATATTGCCGCCTATCGCGAGGGAGCGCCCTGGCTGGATGCCCTGCGCGGTTATTTGCAGGAAAATATGCGCTTCATCGCTGGCGAACTGAATCAGGCGTTTCCGGAGCTAGGCTGGCAGCCACCGCAGGCGACTTACCTGGCGTGGATTGACCTGCGCCCGCTGGCCGTTGAGGATCGCGCTCTGCAAAAAGCACTTATCGAGGAGCAGAAGGTCGCCATTATGCCCGGCTACACTTACGGCGAAGAGGGTAAGGGCTTTGTCCGTCTCAACGCCGGTTGCCCACGCGAGAAGCTGGAAAAAGGCGTGCAGGGATTAATCGCCGCCCTGCGTTCGCTGCGCTAATTATTTTCCCTTCAATAATCAGGTAGCGGGCTCCCCGCTACCGCTGGCGTTTATTTCACCGGCGCTTTGCGCGGTACAAACATTAAGCGCGAATAAAATCATAGTTCTCTCTGTGCCACGCCGATGAGATTCACCTGACCGCGGAAAAAATAACCTCTGGCTTATTAACCGTCTCAATCCCGCTCCCCTGCCTGCCCCCGACCTAAGAGTCTCCGGGCATAATGAGACCAAATTTTGACGAGACGCAAAAAAATTCGCGCCGCAAAGGTGTATTTAATTGCCGCTTTTCATTCCCGTCAAAGTATTAATCAGGAGGACGAAATTATGAAAACTTACGATCGTAACCGTAATGCTATCTCTACCGGCAGCATGGTTATGGTAGCCGATAGCGGCGCGACGGGCGTCATTAAGGCCATCCACGCTGAAGGTAAAACGGCGGAGCAGATCCGTCGTGCTGATTGCGTGGAAATAGACGGACACGAAGGGTTATTTAGCCCGCTGAACCTGATTCGTCTGGGCTTTAACTGAATTCGCGTACCGTCATTAACAGCAGGCCGCGAATAAGCGGTCGTGAAAGGCCACCAGCGCGTGGCCTTTTATATTCTCTTTATCGGTCAATTTGATCCTGTCGAGCGTTTTCAGGAACTAAACAGCGTAGTATCGCCCCTCTTCAACCCGTTACGGGTAATATACCTTCTGAGTTCAGAGGCATCTTCATGACATGGCAACAATTCAAACAGACGTGGCTGATTAAATTCTGGTCACCCGTTCCCGCCGTTATCGCCGCGGGGATTCTCTCAACCTACTACTTCGGCATTACCGGCACTTTTTGGGCCGTCACCGGCGAATTTACCCGCTGGGGCGGACAATTGCTGCAACTTATCGGCGTGCACAGCGAAGAGTGGGGGTACTACAAACTCATTCATCTTGAGGGCACCCCGCTCACTCGCATCGACGGCATGATGATCATCGGCATGTTCGGCGGCTGTTTCGCCGCTGCGCTGTGGGCGAATAACGTGAAGCTGCGTTTTCCTCGCAGCCGGGTGCGTATTCTGCAGGCCGTCGCCGGAGGCATCATTGCCGGCTTCGGCGCCCGTCTGGCGATGGGCTGTAACCTGGCCGCCTTCTTCACCGGTATCCCGCAGTTTTCTCTGCACGCCTGGTTCTTTGCCATCGCGACGGCTATCGGCACCTGGTTCGGCGCGCGTTTTACCTTGCTGCCCATCTTCCGTATTCCGGTTAAGATGCAAAAAGTGTCGCAGGCGTCGCCGCTGACGCAAAAACCTGACCAGGCGCGACGCCGGTTCCGTCTCGGGATGGTGGTCTTTTTTGCCATGATCGCCTGGGGTCTGCTCACCGCAGCTAACCAGCCGAAGCTCGGCCTGGCGCTGCTGTTTGGCGTCGGGTTTGGCCTGCTTATCGAACGCGCGCAGATCTGCTTTACCTCTGCCTTTCGCGATATGTGGATCACCGGACGCACCAATATGGCGAAGGCGATCATTTTCGGTATGGCGGCCAGCGCCATCGGGATCTTCAGCTACGTGCAGCTTGGCATGGAACCAAAAATTATGTGGGCCGGCCCCAACGCGGTCATCGGCGGTCTGCTGTTCGGCTTTGGAATCGTCCTGGCGGGCGGCTGCGAAACCGGCTGGATGTACCGCGCGGTGGAAGGCCAGGTGCACTTCTGGTGGGTTGGGCTGGGCAACGTGATAGGTTCAACGATCCTGGCATACTACTGGGACGGACTCTCCCCGGCGCTGGCCACAAGCTGGGATAAAATCAACCTGCTGGCGACATTCGGGCCTTTCGGCGGCCTGCTGGTGACCTATCTCCTGCTGCTGATCGCGCTGGGTTTGGTTATTGGCTGGGAAAAACGCTTTTTCCGCCGCAAATCTCTCGCCACCTCGACGGTTAAGGAAAGCGCATGAAAACTCTGGTCCCGGACTATCGCCTGGATATGGTTGGCGAACCCTGCCCCTATCCTGCCATCGCCACGCTTGAAGCGATGCCCTCGCTGAAGAAAGGCGAAATTCTTGAAGTGGTCAGCGACTGCCCGCAGTCGATTAACAATATCCCGCTGGATGCCAAAAATCACGGCTATACCGTGCTCGATATTCAGCAAGATGGGCCAACCATCCGCTATTTGATTCAAAAATAGCCATCAAAAAGCCGGTAGCACGCTACCGGCCGTTATATGCGCTTGCCCGTCGGCGGCTGACGCCATACCGGGTATGAAACGATTACCAGCCCTTAACCGCATCGCCTTTATAAAGCTGTTCTGCCGCCGCGGCCACCTCATCGCTCTGGTAGGCCTTCACCAGATTTTTTACCTTTTCGCTATCTTTGTTTTCGATGCGGCTGGCAAAGATATTGACGTAGGGCGAATCTTTGCTTTCCACAAACAGGCCGTTGCGCGACGGTGACAGGCCCACCTGGCTTGAGAAAGTGGTATTAATTATCGCCATAGTTATCTGCTGGTCGTCCAGCGCGCGGGTAAGCTGCGGCGCCTCAATCTCGACGATTTTTAAGTTTTTCGGGTTATTAATGATATCAAGCGAAGTGGGCAGCAGACCGGTGCCCTCCTTCAATGTAATCAGCCCCTGCTTTTGCAGTAGCAGCAGCGAGCGTCCGAGGTTAGTTGGATCGTTGGGAACGGCCACCTGCGCGCCATCGGGCAGTTGGTCGACCGAACTGATTTTCTTCGAATAGGCGGCAATCGGATAAACGAACGTCGTGCCAACCTGAACCAGCTTATAGCCGCGCTCCTGAATTTGTTTATCCAGATAAGGCTTATGCTGGAAAGCATTAGCATCAAGATCGCCGTTGTTCAGCGCTTCGTTGGGCAGGACGAAATCATTAAACGTCACCACTTCGACGTCGAGATTGTACTTCTCTTTTGCCACTTTTTGCGCCACCGCCCAGACCTCCTGGTCAACGCCTGCGCTAATGCCCACTTTGATGTGGTTAGGGTCCTGCTCGCCAGGTTTGCAGGCTGCCAGCAACAGCGAGCTTGCGACAACCAGCGGTACTGCAATTTTTTTTAACGTAAAGATCATATTCCCAGGGTCCTTTTTAAAATAGCCTGCCATTCATTGCAGGAAAACCAGCGCCAGAGACTATAGAAAATCACACGGGCGAAATTAAATACTGATTCACTATGATTAATAGCGTTTTGCTATGAGCGAATGCGACATGCGGCTCAGAGAGAGGGGAATCTTTCCTCACCACTCCCTTTTTCATTGATTTATTCGGTATTTTTCTCCTCTTTTAACCATTTATCGTTCTGATGTACAATGACGCGCACTTTAACTAAAAAAAGAGTGCGACCATGATTGATTTAACTTTGCCATTAACCGACATCCATCGCCATCTTGACGGTAATATCCGGGCCCAAACTATTCTCGATCTTGGCCGCCAGTATAACCTCGCACTTCCGGCAAATACGCTCGAAACATTACGTCCTCATGTACAGGTCACCAGCAATGAGCCCGACCTGGTCAGCTTCCTCTCTAAGCTGGATTGGGGTGTAAAAATGCTCGCTTCTCTGGATGCCTGCCGCCGCGTTGCCTATGAAAACCTTGAAGATGCCGCGCGCAACGGACTGCATTACGTCGAACTGCGTTTCTCTCCGCGCTATATGGCGATGACCCACCAGCTGCCGGTAGCGGGCGTCGTCGAAGCGGTGATCGCTGGGGTAAAAGAAGGCAGCCGCGACTTTAACGTTGAAGCCCGTCTGATCGGTATTCTGAGCCGCACCTTCGGCGAAGCGGCGTGCGAGGAAGAGCTCGAAGCCCTGCTCGCCCACCGCGACGGCATTACCGCCCTCGACCTCGCCGGCGATGAACTTGGCTTCCCAGGGAATCTGTTTATGGAGCACTTCCGCCGCGCGCGCGATGCGGGCTGGCGGATCACGGTCCATGCAGGCGAAGCCGCCGGTCCGGAAAGCATCTGGCAGGCCATTCGCGAGCTGGGAGCCGAACGCATCGGCCACGGCGTGAAGGCGGTGCAGGACCCGGCGCTGATGGACTATCTCGCCGCGCAGCGCATCGGCATTGAGTCCTGTCTGACCTCCAATATCCAGACCAGCACCGTGCCGTCGCTGGCCCGGCATCCGCTGAAAACTTTCCTCGCGCACGGCGTGTTGGCCTGCATTAATACCGACGACCCCGCCGTCCAGGGCGTCGATATTATCCACGAATATACGGTTGCCGCCCCGGCTGCCGGCCTGAGCCGCGAGCAGATTCGCCAGGCGCAGATCAACGGCCTGGAACTCGCCTTTTTAAGCGCCGGGGAAAAAGCAGCGCTGATGCAGCGCGTTCAGCAGGCTTGATCGACTCCCCCGTGATAAACGGGGGTCATTCAACGCCGGGCGGTTGTTGTCGCGGGGATGACCTAATTCAGACACAGCGTCGTTCGATGTCTGGCCGACTCGAGGCCAAACTCAATCAGCTCCATAATCTGAATCGCCTGGCTTGCCGGAACCGGATTAGTGCCGCTTCCGTTAAGTGCATCGCGAATAGCGGCATAATAGGCCGGATAGTTACCCGGCAGCGTTAGCCACGACTCCTCGGTTATGTCCTCGCCCTCCGCTCGCGTCAGCACCCCGTCGCGCATATCGTATCCCCAGTCTTCCTGCGGCAGGCGTTCGCCGCTTTTCAGCCGCTCCTCCTGCGGGTCGAGACCGTATTTCACATAGCTTCCTCGCGAACCGTGGATAATAAAGCGCGCCGTTTCCGCCGCAGCGACCAGAGTTCCGTGCAGCACGACACGACGCTGCGGCCAGGCTAAAACCGCATGAAAATAGTCGGTGGACTGGGAGCCCGGACGTAACTGCGCCAGATCAACCTGCATGCTAACCGGCAGGCCGAAGAGATTTACCACCTGGTCCAGCAGATGCGGGGCAAGATCGTACCAGATGCCGCTCCCCGGTCCGCCTTGTTCACGCCAGCGATTACGCACCTGCGGTCGATAGCGATCGAAATGAGACTCAAAGTATCCTACTTCCCCCAGTAGCCCTTCGTTGATCAGCGCTTTTACCGTCAGAAAATCGCTGTCCCAGCGGCGGTTATGGAATACCGACAGCAGCCGCCCGCCGCTTTTTGCCAGCGCTTCAAGCTCACGCGCCTGTGACAGTGTCACGGTAAAGGGTTTATCGACGACTACGTGCTTGCCCGCCTCCAGCGCGGCCTTGGCCAGCGGAAAATGGGTGTCGTTTGGGGTCGGGATCACCACCAAATCGATATTGGGGTCGTTCAAAATCCGCTCTGGCCCGCTAACCACCGGCAATGCAGGCCAATCGGCATGCACTTTATTTTCATCGCTGCTGGCCACGGCGGCCAGCGTCATCCCTGGCGTACCGCTGATTAACGGCGCATGAAAGGTCTTGCTCGCGTAGCCATAACCGATTAATCCTACCCGGATAGCATCACTCATATTTTACCCCCTTAACGAGAATAACGGTGTCCCAGTTACGCTGCGGATAAGACCTCTGTTAACGCATGTTGCCCGCGTTATCGCGCAGCATTACGTCATTTGCGCAACTAAGTTCATGTAACACTTGCGTTACTTCAATCCTCTAGTACCATTTCCTTCTGGTTTCACAATTTGCTACAGAGTTATGGAAAACGTTTTTAACCGTATTGTAGAACTTATTGGCTGGATTGTTTTGGGCGTCTCAGCCCTGCTTTTAGTTATCGCTCATCATATTGATAACTACCAGTCCCCACCTACCGTTGATACTGTTCAGGCGAAGCCGCTGGCGAAATAAACAGTGACCCGCTTCGCAACTATGCAACCGGTTTCTGAAACCGGTTGCATAGCGGTACAGGGTTTTATTACACTCTCCTTATCAATCGATAAGGAGTTTCTTCATGTCCGGATTTCCGCAGCATTTTTTATGGGGAGCCGCTACCGCAGCCTGGCAGGTTGAGGGCGGACACGATGCCGACGGCAAAGGCCCTTCTATCTGGGATATCTACTCCCATCTCCCAGGCACCACTTTTCAGGGCACCACCGGCGATATCGCCGTAGACCATTACCATCGCTTTCGCGAAGATGTTGCGCTGATGGCGGAAATGGGTCTGCAAAGCTATCGCTTCTCAATTTCATGGCCGCGTCTGCTGCCCGAAGGCCGCGGCGAGGTTAACGAGGCTGGGGTTCAGTTCTACAGTGATCTGATTGATGAGCTGCTGGCGCATAATATTGAACCGATGATCACCCTGTATCACTGGGATCTTCCGCAGGCGCTGCAGGAGGAAGGCGGCTGGGAAGCGCGCAGTACGGCGGAAGCGTTCGCTGAGTACGCCCGCCTCTGCTATCAGCGCTTCGGCTCGCGGGTCAAATTGTGGGCGACCTTCAACGAGACTATCGTCTTTATCGGGCATGGGTATATTAACGGCATCCACCCGCCAGCGGTGCGCGACCCTGCGCGCGCGATTCAGGCCTGCCACCACGTCTTTATCGCCCATGCGCTGGCCGTGAAAGCGTTTCGTGAAATGGCAGTCGAGGGGCAGATAGGTTTTGTCAACGTACTGCAGCCGCATACCCCTTTAACCAACAGCGAGGAGGATATGCGCGCGACGGCGATGGCGGATGCTATTCACACCCACTGGCTTTACGATCCGGTGCTAAAAGGTCAATACCCTGAAGAGCTCCTGCAACAAACCCAGGCGCTGTGGGGCGTTCCGGCTTTTGCCGCAGGCGACGATGCGCTGCTGCGTGAAAACCGCTGTGATTTTATCGGCCTGAACTACTACCGCCGCGAAACCGTCTCAGCGCAGCCCCCGGAGGTTCCGACCGGCGGCGAACCCGGCGTCGACGGGCTGTTCTATTTTGTACGCAACCCGCAAAGTACCTATACCGAATGGGGCTGGGAAATTTGGCCTCAGGGTTTAACCGACGGGATCATGATGATTAAAGCGCGCTACGGTGACATACCGATTTACATCACCGAAAACGGACTCGGGGCCATTGACCCGATCATCGATGGCGAAATCGTCGACGACCCGCGTATTGACTATCTGAATAGCCACATAACTGCGCTGGAAAAAGCGCTGGAACTGGGCGCTGACGTGCGCGGCTATTATCCCTGGTCCTTTATTGATCTATTAAGCTGGCTCAACGGTTATAAAAAACAGTACGGCTTTGTTTATGTCGATCATCAGAACAATCTGGCGCGTAAACGTAAAAAGAGCTTTTTCTGGTACCAAAACGTTATTGCCAGCCGAGGCGAACAGCGTTAATCTTCTCTCCCAGGCGCCATCCGGCGCCTGATTCAGTTCTGGAATACTCTTAAATTCCTCTTTACCAGGCCAGAAACATCATCTGTTCTTGTTCCGGGTATTTACAACCGAAATAATTCCATACAGTTTACTGAAAAAAAGGAACGGCCGGTTGAGAACAGGTTTACACAGAATGGGTATATTCAACTTAAATTATTCTGATTATAAAATGGATACGCAAATGACCGTTCAGGACTACTTATTAAAATTTCGTAAAATCAGCACGCTGGAAAGTCTGGAAAAACTTTTTGATCACCTTAACTATTCCCTGACCGATAACGAAGAGATCGTCAACATGTATCGCGCCGCAGACCATCGTCGGGCGGAGCTGGTTTCTGGCGGCAAATTGTTCAACATTGGCGAGGTGCCCAAGTCCGTCTGGCGCTACGTGCAATAAAGACTGTCATCATTCACGCCAGTTGCTTATACTTCCGGCCCTGCTTTTATTGATAACTGGCGTTAAATTCGGGAGTAATAATGTCCTCTGACTCTGTGGAACGTATTGGCGGATGGCTTCTGGCGCCGCTGGCATGGCTCCTGGTGGCCCTGCTTAGCGCCTCATTGTCGCTGCTGTTTTTTGCTGATGCTCTGATGTCTTCCCAGACTTATACCCTGCTGCGCAATATGAGTACTGAACATCTCGCCTTGTGGATTGCTTCGCTGGCCTTCGCGATCGCCATGTGGTACTACACGCTGTGGTTGACCATTGCCTTTTTCAAGCGGCGGAAAGGGGTGCCAAAGCATTACATTATCTGGCTGCTGATTACGCTTCTGCTGGCGGTAAAAGCATTTGCCTTTTCCCCAATATCAGACGCTCTGGCGCTGCGCCAGCTGCTGTTTCCCCTTCTCGCTGCGGCGCTGCTGGCTCCCTATTTCAAGCGTTCTGAACGGGTTAAGCGGACCTTTGTGAATCCGTAATAACCACACAGTTAACCTGTTGTCGCCGGTATCGATTTATTCGATAATAGACGGCTTTTTCTATTTCAGGTCGAATAATGGCTGATTATTTACTGCTCTTTGTTGGCACCGTTCTTGTTAACAACTTCGTGCTGGTGAAGTTTCTGGGACTTTGCCCGTTTATGGGGGTTTCCAAAAAGCTGGAAGCCGCTATGGGAATGGGGCTCGCCACCACCTTTGTGATGACGCTGGCCTCAATTTGCGCCTGGCTGATTGATACCTGGATCCTTATTCCGCTGGACCTGGTCTATTTACGGACCCTGGCCTTTATCCTGGTTATCGCCGTAGTGGTGCAATTTACCGAAATGGTGGTGCGTAAAACCAGTCCGGCGTTGTATCGCCTGTTGGGCATCTTCCTGCCGCTGATCACCACCAACTGCGCGGTGCTCGGCGTTGCGCTGCTCAACATTAACCTCGGGCATAATTTCCTGCAGTCTGCGCTGTACGGCTTTGCTGCCGCCGTCGGCTTTTCGCTGGTGATGGTGCTTTTCGCCTCCATCCGCGAGCGTCTGGTGGTTGCCGATGTGCCGGCGCCGTTTCGCGGTAATGCCATTGCGCTGGTCACTGCCGGTTTAATGTCCCTCGCCTTTATGGGCTTTAGTGGTTTGGTGAAGTTGTAATGAATGCTGTCTGGATAGCCGTGGTTGCCATTAGCCTGCTGGGGCTGATTTTCGGCTTAATTCTGGGGTACGCTTCGCGCCGTTTTGAGGTGGAAGATGACCCGGTGGTGGAAAAAATTGACGCCCTGCTACCGCAGAGCCAGTGCGGTCAGTGCGGTTACCCCGGCTGTCGTCCCTACGCGGAAGCCGTAGGCACTCAGGGTGAGAAAATTAACTGCTGCGCGCCCGGCGGCGAAGCGGTGATGCTCAAAATCGCTGAGCTGTTGAACGTCGACCCGCAGCCTACGGACGGCGATGCGCAAGAAGCCGTACCTGCGCGAATGCTGGCGGTGATCGACGAAGCGAACTGCATCGGCTGCACAAAATGCATTCAGGCCTGTCCTGTGGATGCCATCGTCGGCGCCACCCGTGCGATGCATACGGTGATGAGCGACCTCTGCACCGGCTGTAATCTTTGCGTCGCGCCTTGTCCGACGCAATGTATTGAACTGCGCCCGGTGGCGGCGACGACAGAAACCTGGAAATGGGATCTTCAAACCATCCCGGTACGCATTATTCCCGTGGAACAACATGTTTAAGTTATTTTCCGCATTTCGCAAAGACAAAGTCTGGGACTTCAACGGCGGCATTCATCCGCCGGAAATGAAAACCCAGTCTAACGGTACCCCGCTGCGTCAGGTTTCCCTGCCGCAGCGTTTTGTCATCCCGCTGAAACAACACATCGGCGCGGAAGGTGAGCTCTGCGTCCAGCCGGGCGATCGCGTCCTGCGCGGCCAGCCGCTAACCCGCGGCTGGGGCAGAATGCTGCCGGTGCACGCGCCAACGTCCGGCATCGTGGCGGCGATTGCCCCCCACTCGACCGCCCACCCTTCCGCGCTGGCGGAAATGAGCGTCATTATTGATGCCGATGGCGAAGACCGCTGGATTGAGCGCGATGGCTGGAACGATTACCAGAATAAATCCCGCGAAGAGCTGATTGAGCGCATTCACCAGTTTGGCGTAGCCGGGCTTGGCGGCGCCGGTTTCCCCACCGGCACTAAGCTGCGCGGGGGCGGCGACAGAATCGAAACATTAATCATCAATGCGGCGGAGTGTGAGCCCTATATCACCGCTGACGATCGCCTGATGCAGGATTGCGCGGCGCAAATCGTTGAGGGAATTCGCATCCTTGCCCATATTCTGCAACCTGCACAGGTGCTGATCGGCATCGAGGATAATAAACCGCAGGCGATTTCGATGCTCCGCGCGGTACTCGCCGACACGCACGGTATTTCGCTGCGCGTAATCCCGACGAAATACCCCTCAGGCGGTGCAAAACAGCTGACGCAAATCCTCACCGGTAAACAGGTGCCCCACGGTGGGCGCTCCTCTGATATCGGCGTATTGATGCAAAACGTCGGTACCGCCTATGCGGTGAAACGTGCGGTGATAGACGGCGAGCCGCTGACGGAGCGCGTAGTCACCTTAACCGGTGAAGCGGTCACGCGTCCGGGCAACGTCTGGGCGCGCCTGGGTACGCCGGTCAGCCATCTGTTAAAAGATGCCGGTTTCTGCCCAGGCGCCGATCCGATGGTGATTATGGGCGGCCCGCTGATGGGCTTCACCCTGCCCTGGCTCGACGTGCCGGTGGTCAAAATCACCAACTGTCTGCTGGCGCCTTCGGCGAGCGAAATGGGCGAACCGGAAGAGGAAAAAGGCTGTATCCGCTGTAGCGCCTGCGCGGACGCCTGCCCGGCCGATCTTTTGCCGCAGCAGTTATACTGGTTCAGCAAAGGGCAGCAGCACGACAAAGCCACCAGCCATAACCTCGCCGATTGTATCGAGTGCGGTGCCTGCGCCTGGGTTTGTCCAAGCAATATCCCGCTGGTGCAGTACTTCCGCCAGGAGAAAGCCGAGATATACGCCATTGCGCAAGAAGAGAAACGCGCAGCGGAAGCGAAAGTCCGCTTTGAGGCGCGTCAGGCTCGCCTGGAACGGGATAAAGCCGCAAGGCTGGAACGTCATAAGCAGGCAGCCGTACAGCCAGCAGCGAAAGATCAGGATGCGATTAACGCCGCCCTTGCCCGCGTACGTGAAAAGCAGCGCAACGCGGCACAGCCGATTATCGTGCTCTCCGGCGAGAAACCGAATAATAGCGAAGCCATCGCCGCTCGCGAAGCCCGTAAGGCCGAGGCGCGGGCGCGCAGGGCTGAGCAGCTGGTAGTCCCGGCTGAACCTGCCCCGGACGCAGAGCAACCTGCTACCGTTGACCCGCGCAAGGCCGCCGTCGAGGCCGCGATCGCCCGCGCCAAAGCGCGCAAAGCGGGCCAGCAGGCAGCCCCGGCTGAACCTGCCCCCGCCGCAGAGCAACCTGCTACCGTTGACCCGCGCAAGGCCGCCGTCGAGGCCGCGATCGCCCGCGCCAAAGCGCGCAAAGCGGGCCTGCAGGCAGCCCCGGCTGAACCTGCCCCCGCCGCAGAACAGCCTGCTACCGTTGACCCACGCAAGGCCGCCGTCGAGACCGCGATCGCCCGGGCCAAAGCGCGCAAAGCGGGCCAGCAGGCGGCCCCGGCTGAACCTGCCCCCGCCGCAGAACAGCCTGCTACCGTTGACCCGCGCAAGGCCGCCGTCGAGGCCGCGATTGCCCGGGCCAAAGCGCGTAAAGCAGAACAACAGCAACAAGCAGTTCCCCCGTCGGCAGCCAATGATGACGGCCGCAAAGCGGCAGTCGCTGAAGCAATCGCCCGCGTTCAGGCCCGGAAAGCGTCCCGGCAGGCAGTTAACGAGGATTAAATGGTTTTCAGAATCGCAAGTTCCCCCTACACTCACAATCAGCGCCAGACTTCGCGGATTATGCTGCTGGTGCTGCTCGCCGCCGTACCCGGTATTGTGGTTCAGACCTGGTTTTTCGGCTGGGGTACCGTACTGCAAATTATCCTCGCCGCCGTCACGGCGTGGGGAGCCGAAGCGGCCATTCTTAAACTGCGCAAACAAAATATCCCGGCGATTCTTGCCGATAACTCAGCGCTGCTGACCGGCCTGCTGCTGGCGATCAGTATTCCGCCTTTTGCGCCGTGGTGGATGGTCGTGCTGGGCACTGCGTTTGCGGTGATTATCGCCAAACAGCTGTACGGTGGACTGGGTCACAATCCTTTTAACCCGGCAATGATTGGCTACGTGGTGCTGCTGATCTCTTTCCCGGTGCAGATGACCTCCTGGCTCCCGCCCCATGAGATAGCCGCCAATGTACCCGGTTTTAGCGACGCGCTGACGATGATTTTCACTGGTCATACGGCTACCGGCGGGGACATGAACAGCCTGCGAATCGGCATTGACGGCATCAGTCAGGCAACGCCGCTGGATACCTTCAAAACCTCGCTCCATGCCGGTCATGCGGTGCAAGAGATCCTCCAGTATCCTGTCTACGGCGGCGCACTGGCCGGTCTCGGCTGGCAGTGGGTTAACGTGGCTTATCTGGCGGGCGGCCTGTTCCTGCTATGGCAAAAAGCCATTCGCTGGCATATTCCGTTGAGCTTCCTGCTGAGCCTTGCCGTTTGCGCCACCCTGGGATGGCTATTCTCACCAGAAAGCCTCGCCTCACCGCAAATTCATCTGCTCTCCGGCGCCACCATGCTGGGCGCCTTCTTTATCCTGACGGACCCGGTGACCGCTTCCACCACCAATCGCGGTCGCCTGATCTTCGGCGCGCTGGCGGGGTTACTGGTGTGGCTAATTCGCAGCTTTGGCGGCTACCCGGATGGCGTCGCCTTTGCCGTTCTGCTGGCTAATATTACCGTTCCCTTGATCGATTATTACACGCGCCCGCGCGCGTACGGCCACCGCTGAGGACCCGAACATGTTACAAAGCATGCGTAAACACGGCATCACGCTGGCCCTCTTTGCTGCGGGTTCGACCGGGCTGACGGCCGCCATTAACGAACTGACTAAAAGCACTATTGAAGACCAGGCCGCCCAGCAGCAAAAAGCCTTATTCGACCAGGTTATGCCGGCCAATTTATATAATAACGACTTGCTGAAAAGCTGTTATCGGGTAACCGCGCCGGAGCTGGGAAAAGGCGAGCATAAGGTCTGGATTGCTCAGAATGGCGATAAAGCGGTTGCAGCGGTGATGGAAGCTACCGCGCCGGACGGCTATTCAGGAGCCATTCAGCTACTGGTTGCCGCCGACTTTAAAGGTACCGTGCTGGGTACCCGCGTCACCGAGCATCATGAGACGCCGGGCCTGGGCGATAAGATCGAGCTTAGAATTTCTGACTGGATCACCCTCTTTGCCGATAAAGTGATTCATGGGCAAAACGATAGCCACTGGGCCGTGAAAAAAGATGGCGGCGATTTCGATCAGTTTACCGGGGCTACCATTACTCCGCGCGCGGTGGTCAATGCCGTCAAGCGCGCGGGCCTGTATGCGCAAACTCTGCCCGCGCAGATTTCTGCTATCACTCCCTGTGGAGACTAGACCATGAGCGAAGTAAAAGACGTTATTGTTCAGGGGCTGTGGAAAAACAACTCCGCGCTGGTTCAGCTGCTGGGGATGTGTCCTCTGCTCGCCGTAACCTCTACCGCCACCAACGCTCTTGGGCTTGGGCTGGCGACGACGCTGGTTCTTACCCTGACTAACCTGACCATTTCCAGCCTGCGTCGCTGGACGCCGGCGGAAATCCGTATTCCGATTTACGTTATGATCATCGCTTCGGTGGTGAGCGTCGTCCAGATGCTGATCAACGCTTATGCGTTCGGCCTTTATCAGTCTCTGGGGATTTTTATCCCGCTTATCGTCACCAACTGCATTGTGGTCGGGCGCGCTGAGGCCTTTGCCGCGAAAAAAGGCCCGGCGCTATCGGCGCTGGATGGTTTTTCCATCGGCATGGGGGCGACCTGCGCGATGTTTGTCCTCGGCTCGATGCGGGAAATTCTCGGCAACGGTACCCTGTTTGATGGTGCCGATAGCCTGCTCGGCAGTTGGGCAAAGGTTCTGCGTATAGAAGTATTTCATACCGATACGCCGTTCCTGCTGGCAATGCTGCCGCCGGGCGCATTTATTGGCCTCGGCATGATGTTGGCGGTAAAATACCTCATTGATGAACGTAGCAAACAGCGCAAAGCCAAAGCGGCGCAGGCCGGGATCGTTGCGCCCTCTGATGTGACGGGAAAAGCATAGGATGAACAAGAGTAAACGCCTGGAGATCCTCACCAGGCTCAGGGATAACGACCCGCACCCCACTACGGAGCTGAATTTTAACTCGCCGTTTGAATTATTGATCGCCGTGCTGCTCTCGGCGCAGGCTACCGACGTTAGCGTCAATAAAGCTACGGCGAAACTCTACCCGGTCGCCAACACGCCGGCGGCGATGCTGGCGCTGGGCGTAGAGGGCGTCAAGTCGTACATTAAGACCATCGGCCTGTTCAACAGTAAAGCAGAAAACGTCATTAAGACCTGCCGGATCCTGCTTGAGCAGCATAACGGCGAAGTACCGGAAGACAGAGCCGCGCTTGAGGCGCTTCCCGGCGTCGGGCGCAAAACCGCTAACGTCGTGTTGAACACCGCCTTCGGCTGGCCGACAATCGCCGTCGATACGCACATTTTCCGCGTTTGCAACCGGACACAATTTGCGCCTGGTAAAAACGTTGAACAGGTGGAAGAGAAGCTGTTAAAGGTGGTTCCGGCGGAATTCAAAGTGGACTGCCATCACTGGTTGATTCTGCACGGCCGTTATACCTGTATCGCCCGTAAACCGCGCTGCGGTTCCTGCCTGATTGAAGATCTTTGCGAGTTTAAAGAGAAGGTCTACTCCTGACCCTACCAGAGCCATAACCTTCATAAGTCATGGCTCTGGTGCATACCCCATTTTTCCGATGTTCACGCCATCGATTTAGCCTTCTTATGGCTTATTATTCCGCTATATAACCATCGATCAGCTTATTCATTTTTTTCAGAGGCAAAATTTCTATACATTTGTGATCCAGATCACTGAGTCAATTTCTTGTTGCTTTGTTGTTAACTTATTAATACGCAAACCTGCTGATTTAAATACCCCTAACTTAAATACCAACACAATAACCCATCATTTTTTAGGATTTTGGGCTATATCACTGGATGCAAGCGCAAACAGCAGAACATATGGCCTTTATGCGAAAACTTTCCGATTATGACAGATAAAAACGCTGCCATTAACGAAACGCTGAAATTTAACTCTGCATAACATTTATATGTCCGGTGTATTATAACGCTCAGGATATGTGTAACAGATTATTGCAAAGCTATTGCCTGATGGCACAGGATAGTGAACATTACCTGCCGTTTTCCCTCCAGAATAACTATAAAGGCGGCGGTCTGCGAAGATTGCGCCCCGAGCACCCCCCGTTAATATGGGATGTAAAAAAAGAGGTATTTGTGTCTACTGCAAACAATAAACCAACGGAGAGCGTGAGTTTAAACGCTTTCAAACAACCACGATCGTTCTATCTCATCTTCTCTATTGAGCTATGGGAACGTTTTGGTTTCTACGGCCTGCAAGGGATTATGGCCGTTTACCTGGTTAAACAGCTGGGTATGTCAGAAGCGGATTCTATCACTCTGTTCTCCTCCTTTAGCGCCCTGGTATACGGTCTGGTGGCGATTGGCGGCTGGCTGGGCGACAAGGTGCTCGGCACCAAGCGCGTCATTATGCTCGGCGCCATCGTTCTGGCTATCGGCTACGGCCTGGTCGCGTGGTCCGGACACGATGCGGGCATCGTGTATATGGGGATGGCAACGATTGCCGTGGGTAATGGCCTGTTTAAGGCTAACCCCTCTTCCCTGCTCTCGACCTGCTATGAAAAGAACGATCCGCGTCTGGACGGTGCATTTACCATGTACTATATGTCCGTCAATATCGGCTCCTTCTTCTCTATGCTGGCGACACCGTGGCTGGCGGCAAAATTCGGCTGGAGCGTCGCTTTCGCTCTGAGCTTTGTAGGCCTGGTGATCACCATCGTCAACTTCGCTTTCTGCCAGCGCTGGGTTAAGCAGTACGGTTCCAAACCTGACTTCGCACCGGTGCACGTGGGCAAACTGCTGGCCACTATCGTTGGCGTGGTCGTTCTGGTCGCGATTGCAACCTGGCTGCTGCACAACCAGGGCATTGCACGTATGGCGCTGGGCGTGGTTGCTCTGGGCATCATCGTTATCTTTGCTAAAGAGGCCTTTGCGATGCACGGCGCGCCGCGTCGCAAAATGATCGTTGCGTTTATTCTGATGCTGCAGGCAATCATCTTCTTTGTGCTGTATAGCCAGATGCCGACCTCCCTCAACTTCTTTGCTATTCGCAACGTTGAACACTCTCTGCTGGGTATCGCTTTTGAACCTGAACAGTATCAGGCGCTGAACCCGTTCTGGATCATTATCGGTAGCCCGATTCTTGCCGCCATTTACAACAAGATGGGCGACACCCTGCCAATGCCGATGAAGTTCGCTATTGGTATGGTCCTGTGCTCCGGCGCCTTCCTCGTGCTGCCGCTGGGCGCGAAGTTCGCCAGCGATGCGGGTATCGTCAACGTCAGCTGGCTGGTGATTAGCTACGGTCTGCAAAGTATCGGTGAACTGATGATCTCCGGCCTGGGCCTGGCGATGGTTGCGCAGCTGGTTCCGCAGCGCCTGATGGGCTTCATCATGGGCAGCTGGTTCCTGACAACCGCTGGCGCTAACCTGATCGGCGGCTACGTTGCGAACATGATGGCAGTACCGGACAACGTCACTGACCCGCTGATGTCGCTGGAAGTTTACGGCCGCGTGTTCCTGCATATCGGTGTCGCAACCGGCGTTATCGCTATCCTGATGCTGCTGACGGCGCCGAAGCTGAACCGCATGACCCAGGACGATGATAAAACGGCAAAAGCCAGCGATACCGCCACGGCTTAAGCTCCCTGGGAAAACCGATAAATTAAACCGCTAACGCTCTGTTAGCGGTTTTTTTTTGCCCCTGGGCGGACTAACATACAGAAAACCGCAGCCACGAGGAGTCACCGATGAAACTGTTCTATAAATCCGGCGCTTGTTCTCTAGCCTCGCATATCGCGCTACGCGAAAGCGGGCTGGACTTTACCCTGCAGGGCGTTGATGTGATGAAAAAACGCCTTGAAAACGGGGAGGATTATTTGCTGGTTAACCCCAAGGGTCAGGTACCGGCGCTGCTGCTGGACGATGACGTGCTGCTGACGGAAGGCGTGGCCATTATGCAGTATATCGCCGATCGCGTACCGGACCGCCAGCTGCTGGCGCCGGTAGGAAGCATCGCCCGCTACCAGACCCTGGAGTGGCTAAACTACGTGGCGACGGAACTGCATAAAGGCTTTACACCGCTGTTTCGCCCGGATACGCCGGAAGATTTCAAACCTATCGCCCGCGCGCAGCTGGATAAGAAAATGCAGTACGTGAACGAATGTCTGCAGGATAAAGAGTGGATTAACGGGCATCGTTTCACCATTGCGGATGGCTACCTGTTCACCGTACTGCGCTGGGCCTACGCCGTGAAGCTGAATATGGAAGGTTATAGCAATATCGCGGCCTGGATGAAACACGTTGCCGCGCGCCCGGCCGTAGCCGCTGCTCTTGAGGCTGAAGGGCTGAAGTAAAACCGATGCTTGCCCGACATGTCGGGCAAGTTCATACCCGCCTTAAAGCTGGGTGGCGCTAAAGTAGTGCTCCGGCTGCGCAATACGATCCTGAGCCGCCACAACCTGAAGCTCATATTCCTGCATGTTTTTAGTCGCCAGCATGATTTCATAAACCGCGCCGGTCACATGCTCCAGCGCATCGCGCAGAGTGGCGCCCTGCAGCAGTTTGACCAGCAGCAACCCGCTGGTAACGTCACCGACGCCTACCGGCTGGCGCATGCCAAAATCCACCAGCGGACGGCTGATATGCCAGGCTTCCTGCGCGGTAACCAGCAGCATCTCAAAACGATCCATACTCAGTCCGGCACGCGAGAGATGCTTCACCAGCACCACCTCCGGCCCCTGAGCAATCAGCTCGCGCGCGGCCAAAACCGCCTCGTTAACGTTTGCCACCGGATGCCCGCAGAGGATCTCCAGCTCAATCAGATTTGGCGCAATAATATCGCTTGCCGGCAGCGCGTAGCGCACGTGAAACTCCGCTACGCCCGGCGCCACGATGCAGCCCTTTTCCGGATGACCCATTACCGGGTCGCAGAAATATTTCGCAGCCGGATTGGCGGCTTTAACCTGACGCACAATGCCAAGAATATGTTCGCCCTGTTCAGCCGATCCCAGATAGCCGCTTAGCACGGCGTCACAGCGCTGCAGTTGGTTAATATCGGCAATCCCCTGAACAATCTCCGTCAAATGCGCTGGCGGCATCACGCAGCCGGTCCATTTACCGTATTGGGTATGATTGGAGAATTGTACGGTATTAAGCGGCCAGACGTTGGCGCCAAGGCGGCGCATCGGAAATTCAGCGGCGCTGTTGCCCGCATGGCCAAACACAACGTGGGACTGGATGGCGAGGATGTTCTTCATCTTAATTACCTGAGAGCAAAAAATAAGGGGCGCGGTTTCCCACGCCCCTGCCTTTACGCAATTACTTCCAGCAGACCAGACAGTAATTTTTCTTACCGCGGCGCAGTAAGGTGTAGCGA
Organism: Klebsiella sp. HN106; assembly: GCF_051209435.1. Lineage (NCBI taxonomy): Bacteria > Pseudomonadati > Pseudomonadota > Gammaproteobacteria > Enterobacterales > Enterobacteriaceae > Klebsiella > Klebsiella sp. HN106. Next base: position 670,421 of record NZ_JBLURD010000001.1, read on the forward strand.
CCAAAGAGACGGTCGGCGTCGACAAATACGTATTCCGGGTCGGACTGTTTTTCGCCGTTGATGGTCACCGCATTGGATGCGATGGTTTTACGCGCCTGACCGCGGGACGGCTGCAGTTCAGAATCCACCAGCGCCTGCATCAGATCGGCGCCTTTATCCATTTCGATCATCGGCACGCCATCCTGCGCCAGCTGTTCGAAATCGGCTTCGCTCAAATCGCTCAGGTTGCCGTTGAACAGGCTCTCGGTAATGCGTTTTGCCGCCACCAGACCTTCTTCACCGTGCACCAGACGGGTCACCTGCTCGGCCAGCACGTACTGGGCGCGCGGCGCTTTACCGCTGTTTTTGTCTTCCTCCTCCAGGGCATTGATTTCAGCTATGTCCATAAAGGTGAAGAACTTAAGGAAGCGATAAACATCGGCATCCGCGGTGTTGATCCAGAACTGGTAGAACTTATACGGACTGGTTTTCTTCGGATCGAGCCACACTGCGCCGCCTTCGGTTTTACCGAATTTCGTGCCGTCGGCTTTGGTGATCAGCGGGACGGTGAGGCCAAAGACCTGATTCTGGTGCAGACGGCGGGTCAGGTCGATACCGGAAGTAATGTTACCCCACTGGTCAGAACCGCCGATTTGCAGCGCCACGCCGTGCAGCTTGTTCAGGCAAGCAAAGTCGTAGCCTTGCAGCAGGTTGTAGGAGAACTCGGTAAAAGAGATGCCCTGGTCGTCGCGATTCAGACGCTGCTTCACCGCTTCTTTGTTGATCATCTGATTTACGGAGAAGTGCTTGCCGATATCACGCAGGAAGGTGAGCACGTTCATGCTGCCAAACCAGTCGTAGTTATTCGCGGCGATGGCAGAGTTATCACCGCAATCAAAGTCGAGGAAAGGCGCGACCTGTTTGCGAATTTTATCTACCCACTCCTGCACGGTATCTTCAGTGTTCAGTTTACGCTCAGCGGCTTTAAAGCTCGGGTCGCCAATGAGACCCGTCGCGCCGCCAACCAGCGCAACAGGCTTATGGCCCGCCTGCTGAAAGCGTTTCAGGCATAACAATGGAACAAGATGCCCCAAGTGCAAGCTGTCGGCGGTTGGGTCGAAGCCGCAATAGAGCGCGATCGGGCCTTGCGCCAGTCGCTCTGCTAACGCTTCCTCGTCCGTCACCTGGGCTACCAGCCCCCGCTCCTGCAATTGTTTAATCAAGTTACTGCTTGCCATCAAATTCTCCATCTATAAACGACTGCACCTCTGCCGGTACACGACTTTTCGCCAGACGCGAAAAAAAACATCTATACCCTAAATAATTCGAGTTGCAGGAAGGCGGCAAGTGAACGACAAATTCGTCAGGAACGAATTTGAACAACCGAAGATGACCTTCGGTCAGGGACATGGATGTCCCTGATTCATCCCGATGAGCTTACTGTAGTAAGTGATTCGGGTGAGTGAACGCAGCCAACGCACATGCAACTTGAAGTATGACGGGTATACGCAAAATTGTTCAAGCTGCATCGCGGCGGCAAGCATATGAAAGCTCAGGGAACTTACACAGGTAAGCGACAGAGCGGGCAGGCGCAGCGGATAAAGATGCAGCTTGAAAAATGAAGCGTATAGAATAAAGCGCCAGGCCACGATGCACCAGCGCTTAAGACAACATTTTTGCGTCCTTTATGGCGCCAGTCGGTCGATCTGCCAGCCGCTGTTTTGACGCTGATAGAGAAAACGATCGTGCAGACGATGCTCTCCGCCCTGCCAGAACTCCATCTGTTCAATACTGACGCGGAATCCGCCCCAGAAGCTCGGCAGCGGAACTTCGCCCTGCTGGAACTTTTGCTTCAGCTCGAGGAACTTACTTTCGAGGATGCCGCGAGCCGAAATACGGCTGGACTGCTGCGATACCCAGGCGCCAATCTGACTGTCGCGCGGGCGGCTGTGGAAATATTTGACTACTTCCAGCGTCGACAGGCGTTCCGCTTTACCGATAACCATGACCTGGCGCTCCAGCATATGCCATGGAAACAGCAGGCTGATGCGGGGATTTTTTTCAATCTGGTGGGCTTTGCGGCTGCCGAGGTTGGTATAAAACACCAGGCCTTTCTCATCGTAGTGCTTGAGCAACACGATGCGCTGGTAAGGCTGCGAGTTTTCATCAACGGTCGCGACAACCATCGCCGTCGGGTCAGCGAGCTTCGCATCACAGGCCTGGCGCAGCCAGCGTTCAAATAATGCCAGGGGTTCGGCAGGAAGGTCGTGGCGACGCAGGCCACCACGGGTATATTCACGGCGCAGATGCGCAATTTGCTGCAATTCGTCGTTATCAGACATGGCAATTGAGAAAGTCATCAATGGGTGGCGTTATTGTGCGCCCCCATGACTGAAATCTCAACGTTTGGCGGTTTGCAGCTGACAGTTTTCCAGCACAATACGGTCGCGTTTATAAACGGTGGCGCTATCGCCTTTAGACCAGAAGACGTATACGCCATCGGTATAGCGCGCGCCGGAGGCGGAGAGACCCTGCTGTAAATTTAACTGCTGGTTGTCGTAAATGAAGCTGACCTGCTGGCGAGTATTATTGAGATGGACGGTTAACGGTTTTTGCTCGCACTGGTACTCGAGGGTATCCGTGTTCATCCGCTCAACAAACTGGTTGTAGTAGCTACAGCCTGCGAGCATAAAAGGTACAGCAAGAATAAGTATTTTTTTCATCAGTATGCCTTCGACTTTCCCGGTCCGGGAAGGCATAACGCCCTCCCTCAACGTTGGCCAGTTTACGAAGAAACCGGCGCGGGTGATTTCAGTTAACTCTGATTTTGTTGCGGATTGGCCGGGAAAATCGCGCCCAGTACGGTTGCCTGCGACGCGCCGGTCACGGAAGGGAGATTGCCGGGTAAGCCGGCGAGGGTACGCCACGCCAGCCACGCGAAAGCCAGCGCTTCCATATCATCACCGCTAATGCCCGCCTCATCGGTCGTCGACACTTCGGTTCCCGGCAACAGCGCCGCCAGACGCGCCATCAGTAGCGGGTTACGCGCACCGCCGCCGCATACCAGTAGACGCTCGCAGCCTCCGCTTAGCAGCACCTGTTCGCTGATGCTGACGGCAGTCAGTTCGGCCAGGGTCGCCTGAACATCCTGGGCACGAAGCCCCGGATAACGCGCCAGATGCTGCGTGAGCCAGCCGTAGTTAAAGTATTCGCGCCCGGTACTCTTCGGCGCCGGCAGGGCAAACCAGGGATCGCTGAGCATATCCTGCAGCAGCGGCAGCACAATTTTCCCCTCGCTGGCCCACTGCGCGTCTTTATCATAGGGTTTGCCGCACTGGCGCCAGACCCACGCGTCCATCAGCATGTTGCCTGGCCCCGTGTCGTATCCACGTACCGGCTGCCCCGGCGCCAGTAAAGAGAGATTGGCAATACCGCCGATATTGAGAATCATGCGGCGCTCTACCGGATGCGCCAGCAGCGCATGATGGAAAGCAGGAACCAGCGGCGCCCCCTGCCCCCCGAGCGCCATATCGCGGCGGCGAAAGTCTCCGACCACGGTTACGCCGGTGCGCGCGGCAATCTGATTATTGTCGCCTATCTGCCTAGTGTGCGGCGCATCACCCGTTGGCTCATGCCAGACCGTTTGCCCATGGCAGCCGATGGCGATGATATCTGCTGCCTGTAGCTTTTCCTGAGCCATTAGCGCCAGAACCGCATCGGCAAACAGCCGCCCCAGCCGCGTATCCAGCCGCCCTAGCTGCGAAAGCGTGAGCGGCTGCCCCTGACAGATAGCCAGAATCTGTTCTTTAATCGCAATGGGGATGGGATACGTCAGGCTGGCCTGCTGGGCGACCAGATCTTCATTAATTGCTGCAAGCACAACATCCACACCATCAAGGCTGGTGCCGGACATGACGCCGATAAAGCGGCCTGATTTCATACGCTTTCCTTCATTCCATGACTCTCGTATATCCCCACACTCCACCATAAACGAGGGGGCAATGCTATGCTGCTATAATACTTTTTAACAATACAAGCAGCGCGATGGTACTTAGCGTAAAGAACTTATGTTTAGTTTAGGTTGAGACGACTCTGATTATTATTTTTTGTATAGTCACGGTATCTGCTATGCCAGCAGACGCTTAAATGCCATATAATTGGCTACAAGGAAGTTCAACAGAACGCTTCTTGTGAACAGGAGATTCATAAATGATTTTACGTGTTTTGGCTGTCTCGATGATTGGTTTTACGCTTGCAGGTTGCGTCAGCAACAGCGGCCTGTCCGGCGATGTTTACTCCGCATCCGAAGCCAAACAGGTCCAAAGTGTGACCTACGGCACCATTGTGCATACCCGCGCGGTTCAGATTCAGGGCGGAGATGAAAGCAATGCTATCGGCGCCATTGGCGGCGCGGTGCTCGGTGGTTTCCTGGGTAACACCATCGGCGGCGGCACGGGTCGCTCTCTGGCAACCGCAGCTGGCGCTGTCGCGGGCGGCGTAGCCGGTCAGGGCGTCCAGGGCGCAATGAACAAAACCCAGGGCGTTGAGCTGGAAATTCGCAAAGATGATGGCAACACCATCATGGTGGTGCAGAAACAAGGCAGCACGCCGTTCTCCGTCGGACAACGCGTGGCTATCGCCGGCAGCGGCAGCCAGGTTACCGTATCCCCGCGCTAAATCTTTTCCCTGCGGCCCTTGCGGGCCGCTCATTTATATAAAATATGTATCATTTATCATAATAAATAAACACTGCAAATATATTTATATTTTTCCGCCTCCCATCCACAACTTGCGCCTGCTCAATATTCTCCCCTCCGCTATCAAGTAATCTGCATCCTGTATTACGCAAAACATTTACGACAGTGACGTCGTTTTACCTTTGCCCTTTTATTCAGGGATGTTGACTATGTTTATTAATCTCAAACGCTTGCCTGACAGGCTATTTCTTTACGCTGTCGTATGCGGTTTTTCTATTGCTACGATTAATTTCGTTACCGGCTCATTAATTCATCGTATCTCTACAACTTCATCAATGCTGTTTCCCGTATTGACTATCTCACTGATGGGTTTCCATATTATGATTGCCTGTTTTATGGGCATGAAATATCTGTGCGATAAAAAGCAGCTGTACCTGGCGCCAATAGCCTTCGCTTTTGCCTGTTCGGCCCTGTTGATGCTCGGGACCATAGGCAGCTACCCGGACTGGCTGGTATGCGCCCAGGGTCGCGTCATCAACCAGAATGACGCGCTGATTTTTTATTTTTTCCGCAACGTCATGATGGTCGTTTTATTTATAACTTCGATCGTTTTATATCGGCTTCGCCACCGTACCACTCATTCAGGAAAAATTCACGGTCTGGTACTGCTGGGTTGTTTTATTTTGATCGCCGCAACGCTCATATTATCGTGGGTTCATTCCAGCAACTCACCATTACTGAGCATTGAATTCATTGATAATCTGACCTATACCTTTACGCCGCTATGGCATAACCGGGTTGGCTGGGTATTAATTGGCACATGGTCATTTACGCTGATTTTACTTATTAGCCTGACCCGGCTACGCAATATATTCTGGTACAGCGGCGCCTTTTTTTGTACCGCCTATATATTTACGCTGCTGGTTCTGCTCTCCACGGTCAACGGTAACGCTCATTCCTGGAACCAGGCGCGGCTCTTTGAAACGCTGAGCACTCTGTTTTTGATTTTAGTTCTGCTTGTGGATGTTTTTATCCTCTACCGGGAGTCAAACGAAAGGTACGTTCGCTCGTACCAGAATTCTATTCGCGATCCCCTGACCCGGCTGTATAACCGCAGCTATTTCTACGACACGCTGAATCAACGATTAACAAAAGTCTCTGCATCACAGCCGCTATCGGTCATTGTCTGCGATCTTGACCGCTTTAAGCGCATCAACGACACGTACGGCCACGTGCAGGGAGATAAGGTCATTCAGTTTGCTGCCAGCGTGCTGCAGAATAACGTGCGCCAGGAGGACATTGCCGCGCGTATCGGCGGGGAAGAGTTTGCCCTGCTGCTGGTCAATATCGGCGCCAACGAAGCGCTGGCCATTGCCGAACGCATCCGCCTGTCCGTCAGTGAACAGCATGAAGGGTTACCGGAAAGAATGACCATCAGTATGGGGGTTTTCACCACTCAGGATGCGCATGTTGCGGCGGAGGAGTGCGTCAAGCGCGCTGATACCGCCATGTACGAAGCGAAAAACACCGGGCGTAATCGCGTAGTCGTCTGGCAGGCGTAAATAAAAAAGAGGCCTTGAGAAGATTCAAGGCCTCGTTAAGGTCAATCTTTTGCCTGGAGATCGAGGATGTTGTGTTCAAGTTTACGAATCAAATTGAGCAGCGTTTCCACCTCTTCTTTAGAAACACCGGCCAGAATCTCATCACGCGTTTTGCCGATAACCTCTTCCATTTCGTTGATCAGGGGTTCGGCTTTTTCGGTAAGCTTGATACGTTTTGCCCGCCGATCGTTTGCACAGGTCTGGCGAGAAATAAGCCCCTTTTCCTCCAGCTGGTCGAGCGTGCGAACCAGCGAAGGCTGCTCAATACCAATGGCTTTCGCCAGCTGAATCTGCGACTGTTCAGGCGGCAGCTGGTGAATGTTATGCAGCGTGACCCAGTGCGTCTGCGTTAACTCCAGAGGTTTCAGGCGATGGTCGATTAGCGCGCGCCAGACGCGTACCAAACGTGCCAGATCAGAACCAAGTGGCGATTCCAATTTCATCTCCTTATAATTAGCTTGCTAAGTTATTATACTGATTTTAGAATAGTGTGCAGCATTTAAATTACCAAAACAAATGAATTACCTGATTCACTAAAATCAGAACAATGATTTACAATGTGAATAATCGCATAACCTGAACATTCATCCTGAAACGGCAAAGGATTTTTGCTTGTGAAACTGAGTCTTAACACTACCGGATTGCCGCTCCAGGACCTGGTGTTCGGCGCTTCGGTCTATTTTCCTCCTGTCTTTAAAGCCGTTCTGCTGGGCTTCTTTATCTGGTTGGTCGTTCATCGTCAGCTGCGGGACTGGATGTACGCAGGTGAAATCTGGCACCCCCTGCTCATGGATCTCTCCTTCTTTGCGCTCTCCGTTTGTCTGGCGCTGGTTTTACTGACTATCTGGTAATGTTCATTACATGAAGAAACTAAAATATTTATCCACGCTGCTGGTCGCCGCGCTGGCCATTATTGCCGCCTGGCTGGTCTGGAATTACTACACGCAGTCCCCGTGGACCCGCGACGGGAAAGTCCGGGCCGAGCAGGTAGGCGTCACGCCGCAGGTGTCCGGGAGCATCCTGCAGCTCAACGTACGCGATAACCAGCTGGTTAAGGCCGGTGAAGTGCTGTTCAGAATTGATGATACGCCTTATAAAATTGCGCTGCTCAACGCCCAGGCCCAGCTCGACAAGGCTCGAGCTGAAGTTGCCCGCGCGCAGGCTGAACAGAAAAAAGCCGCCAGCGATGCCGCTCGCCGACGCCATCTCTCCGAGAATTTCATCTCCGCAGAAGATTTAGAAAACGCTAATACTGCGCTTAATACCGCTAATACTAACCTGGCAGCGGCTAAGGCCGTCGTGGGAGCCGCCCTGGCCACCCTCGATCATGCCCAATGGCAGCTCGCGCAGACCGAAATTAAGGCTCCGGTTGACGGCTGGGTAACGAACCTTTCGACCCGCATTGGCGACTACGCAACCGTAGGCCATCCGCTTTTTGCCCTCGTCGACAGCCACTCCTTTTACGTGATCGGTTATTTTGAAGAAACGAAACTGCGTAATATCCGTCCCGGCGATAGCGCGCAGATCGTCCTCTATAGCAGCAAACAAAAGTTACAGGGTCACGTAGGCAGTATCGGACGCGCTATTGTCGATCAGAGCGTAGAGAGCGGAAGTGGTCTGGTAGCGAATATTAAACCGAATATTCCCTGGGTACGCCTTGCCCAGCGCGTGCCGGTGCGCATTGAGTTTGACCATCTGCCGCCGGATATCACGTTGGTCTCCGGTACCACCTGCACCGTTGCCATTGGCGCGCAGTAATGAAGCTACAGGCCCTGACGTGGCGCTCTCTTCCCTGGATTAAGGCCAGCCGTCCGCAGTGGCGCTATGCCCTGCGTAACGGGATTGCCATGTGCCTGGCGTTGAGCGTCGCCTACTGGCTGAATCTTGACGAACCCTACTGGGCGATGACTTCCGCCGCGGTAGTCAGCTTTCCCACCGTCGGCGGCGTGATCAGCAAAAGCTTTGGCCGTATTGCCGGCAGCCTGCTCGGCGCCTGCGCGGCGCTGCTGCTGGCCGGCCATACGCTCAACGATCCGTGGCTATTTCTTTTTAGTATATCGGCGTGGATAGCTCTCTGTACCTGGGCCTGCGCGATGTTCACCAATAACGTCGCCTATGCATTCCAGCTTGCGGGCTACACCTGCGCGATTATCGCTTTCCCGGTTATCAATATTACCGATGCTAACGAACTGTGGACTATCGCCCAGTCGCGCGTCTGCGAGGTTATCGTCGGTATATTGTGCGGCGGGCTAATGATGATGATTTTACCGAGTACCTCCGACGGCACCACGCTACTGAGCGCGCTAAAAAATATGCATGCCCGCCTGCTGGAACACGCCAGTCTGCTGTGGGTCCCGGAAACAACCGATGCTATCCGCGCCGCGCACGAGAGCGTGATTGGGCAAATCCTGACCATGAATCTGCTGCGCATTCAGGCCTTCTGGAGCCATTATCGCTTTCGCCGGCAAAATCCGCTGCTCAACTACCTGCTACATCAGCAGCTACGAATGACCAGCGTCATTTCGAGCCTGCGGCGGATGCTGCTTAACTGGCCCGCCGCGCCCGCTCGTACTCGCGAGATTCTGGAGTCTTTGCTCAGCGAGTTAGCGCTTTCAAACGCCGATGCTTACAGCGTTGCCCGCATTATCGCGCCGCTTGCGCCGCCCGCCGATGCCGACTACCGACACATCGCCTTCTGGAAGCGCCTGCGCTATTTTTGTCGCCTGTATCTGGAGAGCAGCCGCTGGCTCAAGCGCATCGAAAACGCCACCGCGATCACCGAATTCAACGTACCTTCCGCACCCGCGCTGGCCCGCCATACCGATCAGGCCGAAGCTCTCTGGAACGGAGTTCGCGCTTTTTGCGCGCTGGTGATGGTCGGCGCATGGGGTATAAGCACCCAGTGGCAGGCCTGCGCTGCAGCGCTTACTCTGGCGGCTATCTGCTGCGTGCTCTATTCGGTTTCACCCTCACCGTTTAAATCATTAACGCTTTTAATGCGTACCCTGATCCTGCTTTCGCTCTTTAGCTTTGTCGTGAAATTTGGCCTGATGGTGCAGATAACCGATTTATGGCAGTTTTTGCTATTTCTGTTTCCCCTGCTGACCACCATGCAGTTGCTCAAACAGCAGATGCCAAAGCTCGCCGGACTGTGGGGGCAGTTGATCGTTTTTATGGGCTCATTTATTTCGGTCACCAACCCGCCGGTGTACGACTACGCTTCGTTTCTTAATGATAATCTGGGAAAAATCATTGGGGTAGGACTTGCCTGGCTGGCTTTCGCCATTATCAGTCCAGGTTCAGACGCGCGTAAAAGCCGTCGGCACATCCGTGCGTTACGGCGTCACTTTGTCGACCAGTTGAGTCGTCGTCCGCAGCATAGTGAACATGAATTTGAGTCGCTGGTTTATCATCACATTAGCCAGCTTAGCAACAGTCAGGATGCGCTGGCGCGCCGCTGGCTGCTGCGCTGGGGCGTCGTGTTACTCAATTGTTCCCACGTGGTGTGGCAACTACGCGACTGGGAAACGCGCTCCGACCCGCTCTCGCAGGTGCGCGATCTGTGCATTAGCCTGCTGCGTGACGTGATGAGCGAGCGCGGCGTTCAGCAGCGCCCTCTCGCTTCAACGCTGCAGGAACTGCAGCGCATCTGCGACGCGCTTAATCGCCACCACCAGCCCGCCGCCAGAGAGCTGGCGGCGGTTATCTGGCGACTCTGGTGCGCCCTGTCTCAGCTGGAACAGGCGCCGATCGCAGGAACGTTGACGGAAAGGACTACTTGATGACGCCGCAGGCGAAGCGCTCGCCGCCACCGCCGAGAGGCTGCGGGCTGTCGGACATATTATCGCCCCCCACGTGAATCATCAGCGCCTTGCCTTTCACTTCATCGAGGGTTTTTAAACGTGGCGCGACCACCGGCTGGGTGGCTTTTCCGTCGTTATTAACCACCAGGAACGGCAGATCGCCGAGATGACCGGCGCCGTCAGGACCTTCATGCTTTCCGGTGTTTTGCGGATCGTAATGTCCGCCGGCTGCGCCAGCGGCGACGGCTTTACCTTCTTTGATGGCCGGCTGGCAGCTACCGTTGGCGTGAATATGGAAGCCGTGCTCGCCGGGAGGCAGCGCTTTCAGGTCCGGAGTAAACTCGAGACCTTTCGCGGTTTCACTAATTTTCACGCTACCGATGGCCTGACCAACGCTCTGGCTGGTCACAAGATTGATATCGACGCTTTCGCTGGCCGCCTGCGCGCCCGCACAGGCGGCCAGGGTAAGTATGGCGAGAATACATCGTTGCATAACACCTCCTCAATGGCTCTATCACTATTCAGTGTAGGCCATTGCTGAGGTGTCGGTGTTTACGGAACGTCGTAGCCTAAGGCCGCTTTGCGAATGCGGAACCACTGCTGACGGCTCATATTTAGCTTTTCAGCGACAACCGCCGAGCGCACGCGCTCAATTTTTCCTGAACCGATAATTGGCAGCGGCTGCGACGGCAGACGCAGGATCCAGGCGTACACCACCTGCTCAATGCTTTCCGCATTGAGCTCCTGAGCGACGCGGGCCAGCTCATCGCGCAGCGGCTGGAAGCTTTCGTCGTTAAACAAACGACCGCCGCCGAGGCAGGACCAGGCCATCGGTCGGATACGCAGCTGCTGAAGCTGATCGAGCGTACCGTCAAGCAGCAGCGGCTGGTGAACCGGGGAAATTTCCACCTGATTAGTCGCCAGGGTAAACGGCAGGCGCGACTGCAGCAGGGTAAACTGGGCGGGGGTAAAGTTCGACACGCCGAAGTGGCGAACCTTGCCGCTATGATGTAAAGCCAGGAAGGCCTCAGCCACTTCGTCAGCATCCATCAGCGGGTCCGGGCGATGAATCAGCAGCAGGTCCAGATGGTCGGTCGCCAGATTACGCAGCGACTGCTCCGCGCTCAGCACAATATGGTCGCGGTCGGTAATATAGTGGCCGATGGTATTTTCTGCCCGCGCTTTCGTGGCAATTCCGCATTTGGTGACGATCTCCATCCGGTTGCGCAGATGGGGCGCCAGCTTTAGCGCTTCGCCAAACGCCGCCTCACAGCGATAGTCGCCGTAAATGTCGGCATGATCGATGGTGGTGATGCCTAGCTCCAGGTGTTGCTCCACAAAGCCCACCAGCGCCTGAGCGGACATCTTCCAGTCCATCAGACGCCAGTAGCCCATCACGAAACGAGAGAATTCCGGCCCCTGGGGAGCCATAGCAATACGCTGAACCATAACAGCTTCCTCAATAAAAAAGTGTCCTGAGTATACGCAATTTTTTGCTTAAAACAGTGAGGGTTGCTGCGGTTCTTCCGCACTATCCTGCTTAGCTGCGCGTAATTTACGCAGCAGCCGCTGGCGACACAGACGCAGAACATCCTGCTTTTGCGCATCGCTCATTTTCTGCCAGTTGAAACGCTCATCGCGGCTACGCATGCACCCCCGGCAGTAGCCGCGTTCATCAGACTGACAAATCCCCCGGCAGGGACTCTGTACCGGGAAGAACTCCAGTTGTTCAGCCACTTCGCCTCTCCAGCCGCTCATCTCTGTCTTTATTGAAGACGTTTCATCCGCCGTACGCAAATTTTGTTCGTCGCCCTCTGCGCCAGGCAGCATTTTTAATTATGGCTTGCATTAGACCAATCGGTCTATTACAGTGAGCGCCATGAACAAACACAGTGAATGCAATACCCGCGAACATATCCTGGCCACCGGCGAGCAGCTTTGTATGCATCGGGGTTTTACCGGTATGGGGCTGAGTGAACTGCTAAAAACAGCGGAAGTGCCGAAAGGTTCTTTCTATCACTATTTTCGCTCTAAAGAAGCCTTTGGCGTAGCGCTGCTCGACCATCACTACGCCGGATATCTTCAGCGCCTGGTTGAGCATTTTGCCCACGGCGAGGGAAACTATCGCGACCGCCTTTTGGCCTATTATCAGCATGCGCTGACCCAGTTTTGCCAGCAGGGCATCATTAGCGGCTGCCTGACGGTGAAGCTGTCGGCAGAGGTCTGCGATCTGTCGGAAGATATGCGCACCGCGATGGATAAAGGGGCCAGTCAGATCATTACCCTGCTGGCCGATGCGCTGGAGCAAGGCCGTCAGGAAGGTAGCCTCACGTTTGACGGTGACGCATTAACGCTCTCGCAGGTGCTTTACTCTCTGTGGCTGGGGGCGAATCTGCAGGCCAAGATTACGCACAGCGCAACGCCGCTGGAAAGCGCCCTGGCCCACGCTAAAAAAATTATTGCTGCGCCTGCCCTATAACAGGCGTTTTTATTTAACCCGTTTCAAGACGACCGGTCTACTCAGGAGTCATTATGTCAGAATCAAAGTTGTTTACCCCGTTGAAAGTAGGTGCGGTAACCGTGCCGAATCGCGTGTTTATGGCTCCGCTAACGCGTCTGCGCAGTATTGAGCCGGGGGATATTCCCACCCCGCTGATGGGCGAATACTACCGCCAGCGCGCCAGCTCCGGCCTGATTATTTCCGAAGCGACCCAGATTTCCGCTCAGGCTAAAGGCTACGCGGGTGCGCCAGGGCTGCACAGTCCGGAACAGATTGCCGCATGGAAAAAGATCACCGCCGGCGTCCACGCTGAAAACGGGCGTATTGCCGTCCAGCTGTGGCATACCGGGCGTATTTCGCACAGCAGCATCCAGCCCGGCGGCGCCGCCCCGGTTGCGCCATCGGCCATCAGCGCGGGCACCCGGACTTCGCTGCGCGACGAAAACGGCCATGCCATTCGCGTTGACACCTCAATGCCGCGCGCGCTCGAAACCCACGAGATCCCAGGGATCGTTGATGATTTCCGTCAGGCGGTAGGTAACGCCCGCGATGCCGGATTCGATCTTGTCGAACTGCACTCCGCCCACGGTTACCTGCTGCACCAGTTCCTTTCCCCTTCTGCCAACCATCGTACTGACCAGTACGGCGGCAGCGTGGAAAATCGCGCTCGCCTGGTGCTGGAAGTGGTTGATGCGGTGAGTGAAGAGTGGAGCGCCGACCGTATCGGTATTCGCGTCTCGCCCATCGGCAGTTTCCAGAACGTCGATAATGGCCCGAATGAAGAAGCCGATGCGCTCTATCTGATCGAAGAGCTGGCGAAACGCGGTATTGCCTACCTGCACATGTCCGAACCGGACTGGGCTGGCGGCCAACCGTACAGCGATGAGTTCCGCCAGAAAGTGCGCGACCGTTTCCCGGGCGCTATTATCGGCGCGGGCGCCTACACGGTTGAAAAGGCCAACGATCTGATCGGTAAAGGGCTGATCGATGCCGTGGCCTTTGGTCGCGACTACATTGCTAACCCGGACCTGGTGGCGCGCCTGCAGAAAAAAGCCGCTCTGAACCCACAGCGTCCGGAAAGCTTCTACGGCGGCGGCGCGGAAGGTTATACCGATTACCCTACCCTGTAATCCCTCCATTGATAGCGGCGGGTTATCGCCGCTATACTCAACGCTCTGATGTATCAAAATAAACTGCATAGGGGACATTATGCGCTTACTTCACACCATGCTGCGCGTTGGCGACCTGCAACGTTCTATTGAGTTTTACACCAATGTGCTGGGCATGAAACTGCTGCGCACCAGCGAAAACACTGAATATAAATACTCGCTGGCATTCGTGGGTTACGGCGAAGAAAGCGATACCGCCGTGATTGAGCTGACCTACAATTGGGGCGTGGATAAGTACGATCTCGGTAACGCGTATGGTCATATTGCGCTGAGCGTTGAAAACGCGGCGGAAGCCTGCGAACGTATTCGTCAGAACGGCGGCAATGTGACCCGTGAAGCCGGCCCGGTTAAAGGCGGTACGACGGTCATCGCCTTCGTCGAAGATCCGGATGGTTATAAAATCGAGCTGATTGAAGAGAAAGACGCCGGAAAAGGCCTCGGCAACTAATCTGCTGCGGGCGCCCGCGGTGCCCGCTGTTTTATCCCCTTCCTGCTGCAAGCCGCGGCAAAATTTGCCATAATGCGCGCTACTTTTTTCCAGCTAAGAGAATCTGATGTCCGAGAACGCTCAACTGAATGGTCTGTGCGACCGTTTTCGCGGTTTTTATCCAGTGGTAATTGATGTTGAGACCGCCGGATTTAATGCCAAAACCGACGCCCTGCTGGAGATCGCCGCTATTACGCTGAAAATGGACGAAGAAGGCTGGCTCATGCCGGACGAAACGCTGCATTTTCATGTTGAACCTTTTGAGGGCGCTAACCTGCAGCCCGAAGCTCTGGCTTTTAACGGTATTAACCCCAACGATCCCGAGCGCGGCGCGGTGAGCGAATACGATGCGCTGCACGCGATTTTTAAAATGATCCGCAAGGGCATGAAAGAGAGCGACTGCAGCCGCGCTATTATGGTCGCGCATAACGCCACCTTCGACCATAGCTTTACCATGGCGGCGGCAGAACGTGCGGGGCTGAAACGTAATCCATTCCATCCGTTCGTCACCTTCGATACCGCGGCCCTGAGCGGTCTTGCGCTTGGCCAAACGGTATTGTCGAAAGCCTGTATCGCCGCCGGAATGGCATTTGACGGGACTCAGGCCCACTCTGCGCTTTACGATACCGAACAAACGGCGCAGCTATTCTGCGAAATCGTCAACCGCTGGAAGCGTCTTGGCGGCTGGCCCTTACCTGTGGCCGAAGAATAAATGAAAAAAAAGCGACTTCACGGGAAGTCGCTTTTTTATTTAAAGCAAAATTACTCTGCTTTCGGCTCGTCAGTTTTGGACTTAGCGGCCGTTTCTTTGATCAGCTGCTGCAGTTCGCCGCGCTGATACATTTCAATCACGATGTCACAGCCGCCGACCAGCTCACCGTCTACCCACAGCTGCGGGAAGGTTGGCCAGTTAGCGTATTTAGGCAGCTCCGCGCGGATGTCCGGGTTTTGCAGGATATCGACGTAGGCAAAACGTTCGCCACAGGCAGAGAGCGCCTGAACGGCCTGAGCGGAGAAACCGCAGCTTGGCAGCTTCGGAGACCCTTTCATATACAGCAGGATCGGGTTTTCAGCGATTTGACGTTGGATTTTTTCTAAAGTCGTGCTCATTGTCGTGCTTCCTTAAACTTCTCTACGGCAGTAATTTGTCATTGTAGCGCCCTGAACGCAGGACCGATAATAACATTTTTTTCACTTGCTACATTTTATCTTCTGTAGGCAAAAGTTGCCTCAAAAATATCATTTTATTGCTATACGCAGCAACGCATTGCGCGTTTTTCATGCGGCGAGCCCGCCGGGAGACGCATTTTTTTGCAAATGTTAACCAAACGAGACTTTAGATACAAAAGAGTATTAACTTTCCACGATTTTATGCTTTAGAATCGATGCGTTTTGTCATTCATCGTCAGGCATAGGTATATGTCTGTAATTTAATCAGGGGATTGCTCAGTGGCGCGTCTTAACAAAATCGCGATTTCGCTCTGTGCATTACTTTTCACATCTATTTCACTTACGCCGCTGGCGCATGCTTCCGGGCATACGCACGCTTCGGCCACGCCCAAAGCGCATCCGGCTAAAGGCACTACCGCAGAGCGTAAGAAAAAAGCAGCCAGTTCCAAAAGCAAAACCACCGCCAAAACCTCCAGCAAAAAAACACCGACCGCCAGCCGCAGCAAAACAACCGCTTCACGCCAGACCGCCAGCGCCACCAAAAAATGCGTCCTGCGCAAGGGCTACAAAAAGCTGTGCGCCAGCTCGACAAGGTCGATTGCGGAAAGCAAGCTGGCCGCGGCGAGCCTGCAGAAAAAGTGCGTGGCGCGTAAAGGCTATAAAACCCGCTGCAAACCCATTGCCGACGAGCCGCAGCTGACTATCGCCGATGCGCATAAAGCGCGGGTACAAAAAGCGCAAAGCACCGCGATGTCAAAGTTGATGGATCAGATTGGCAAACCTTATCGCTGGGGCGGGACCTCTCCGCGCACCGGATTTGATTGCAGTGGTCTGGTCTATTACGCCTATAAAGACCTGGTTAAAATTCATATTCCGCGCACTGCCAATGAGATGTATCACCTGCGCGACGCTCGTCCAGTGGATCGCGGCGAGCTGCAAAGCGGGGATCTCGTCTTCTTCCGCACCCGCGGGCGCGGGACGGCAGATCACGTCGGGGTATACGTCGGCAACGGCAAGTTTATCCAGTCTCCGCGCACCGGTCGCGATATACAGATTACCTCTTTAAGCGACGATTACTGGGTACGCCACTACGTCGGCGCGCGTCGCGTTATGACGCCGAAAACCATTCGCTAAATGTGCCTTGTCGCTGCGGCGACAGGGTAACTCTCTCTTTTGCCACATCTTTTAATTTGCTACTATTACCTTGCGCAATACAGGGTTATTGCGCGCACCAGACCCAGAATAATTGCAGCAGCATCACAGAACGCCCTGCCGTTTTGAACCGCGCTTGCGCAGGCCTCAAAGGGGCGAGGCATAAGCCGAGTCTTGCGGCAGCTCAGCGCATCCCGGGAGCGAACAACAGTACATGACCGGGGTAAGTGCAGGCAGTTAATACAGATGCCGCTGGGATTATGAAGGGTATAACGATAAAAAGGAGAGTAGCAATGTCGTTCGAATTACCTGCATTACCATATGCAAAAGACGCCCTGGCGCCGCACATTTCAGCGGAAACCCTGGAATACCACTACGGTAAGCACCACCAGGCCTATGTGACTAACCTTAACAACCTGATCAAAGGCACCGCGTTTGAAGGCAAAACCCTGGAAGAGATCGTGCGTTCTTCCGATGGCGGCGTCTTCAACAACGCCGCGCAGGTCTGGAACCACACCTTCTACTGGAACTGCCTGGCACCAAACGCCGGTGGCGAACCGGAAGGCGAACTGGCGGCGGCTATCGCTAAATCCTTCGGCAGCTTCGCGGATTTCAAGGCCAAATTCACCGACGCGGCGGCAAAAAATTTCGGCGCAGGCTGGACCTGGCTGGTGAAAAATGCCGACGGTAGCCTGGCCATCGTCTCTACCAGCAACGCCGGTACGCCGCTGACCAGCGACGCTACCCCGCTGCTGACCGTGGATGTCTGGGAACATGCGTATTACATCGACTACCGTAACGCCCGTCCGAACTATCTGGAACACTTCTGGGCGCTGGTAAACTGGAAGTTTGTTGCCGCTAATCTGGCAGCATAAAAGCCAACCGCAGAAGCATTGCTGCTTCTGCGGTTATTATTTCACTTCACGTGAACTTAATGGTTAGCAAACGCCTCTTCCGGTTGCGCCCGCCCGCTGAACAGCACCAGCAGTAGCGCTACGCCCGCGATAATCGCTCCCATCACCGGTACGAACGCATATCCCAGGCCGCCGGATATAACCGCGCCGCCCGCCGCCGCGCCCAGCGCGTTACCAAGATTGAAGGCCCCGATATTAACCGATGAAGACAGCCCCGGCGCCTCATGAGCGACGCGCATCACGCGCATCTGCAAAGGCGGTACCACCGCAAACGTCGCCGCCCCCCAGACAACCATACTTATCGCCGCTCCCACCTGCGACTGAGCCAGCAGCGGGATCGCCAGCATAATGACCATCAGCAGCAGAAGAAAGCCCTTCAGCGTTGCGGTAACGGAACGGTCGGCAAACTTACCGCCGAGATAGTTACCCAGCGAGAAACCGACGCCAATCAGCACCAGCATGGCGGTCACAAACAGCGGTGAAGCGTGGGTGATGGTATGCAGAACCGGGGAGATATAGGTATAAAGCGTGAACATCGCCCCGGCGCCCAACACGGTGGTCAATAGCGCCGACAGCACCTGCGGACGCATCAGCACCGCAAGTTCCTGCTTCACGTCCGGACGTTCGCCGGCGCTGCCCTTCGGTAGCGACAGCCACAGGCCGATCATCGCTACAACGCCCAGCCCCGCCGTTGCCAGAAACGACATTCGCCAGCCGATAGTTTCGCCCAGCCAGGTTGCCGCAGGAACGCCGCCGATATTGGCGATCGTCAGCCCCATAAACATCGTTGCTACCGCGCTGGCCTGCTTATGTTTAGGCACCACGCTCGCCGCCACCACCGAGCCGAGACCGAAGAAGGCGCCGTGGTTGAGGCTGGTAATAATGCGCGACAGCAGCAGCGTAGTGTAATCCGGGGCAATTGAAGAGAGCACATTACCGAGGGTAAAAATGGCCATCAGAAAGATTAGCGCATTTCTGCGCGCGCGGTGGGAGAGCAGCAGGGTCATTAACGGCGCACCGACCATCACGCCGATGGCATAAGCGCTAATGAGCATTCCCGCCGCCGGAATGGACACATCCACGCCTTTAGCAATAACCGGTAATAGTCCCATCGGGGAGAACTCGGTCGTGCCGATACCAAAGGCGCCGATCGCCAGTGCGAGCAGGGGAAAGTTGATTTTCATGCAGGAACTCCATCAGGCCGCCTTCAGCGACGGCATCTTATTCAGAAGTCAAAAGCATGACATCAATCACAGAAAAACAAAAGTAAACGAAATGGCAAAAGATTTTTGCGAAATTGATAATAATAGGCGGGGGGGTAAAGGGAGAGCGGCCCCTCCCTCTCAGTAAAGAATTAGTGCAGTACTGCAGTCAAACCTGCGGCAACAATCAAACCCAGAACAATAATCGTTGTCGTCAGCGAAAACTTTAAATTTGTATCCATCAATTTTTCCCCCTGATTATCCCCACATGAAAAGTGAGCTTGCTCATTTTTACACAGAATAGCGTAAAAATCTTCCGAGATTTAGAGTGATGCACATTTTTGCTCTTCCCCTTTGCCCCAAGATCGGACAAAATCCCACGCTAATTTGAAAGCGTATCGGCCATTGACCCCTTCCTGTCGTTCTGTGTCGTTTTCCCGACGTGATGCCATGATCCATTTTGGCGCCAGGGTGTGTACAGGCAATCGTTTACGTACCGATAAACAGACGATCAGGTCAAGGTCTGGAGTGAGAAGTAATGGCAACTATTAAAGATGTAGCGAAACGCGCAAACGTTTCCACTACAACAGTATCACATGTAATTAACAAAACCCGATTCGTAGCGGAAGAGACGCGCAATGCGGTATGGGCGGCCATTAAGGAGCTGCATTACTCCCCCAGCGCCGTTGCTCGCAGCCTGAAGGTCAATCACACCAAGTCTATTGGTCTGCTGGCGACCAGCAGCGAAGCGGCTTATTTCGCCGAGATTATCGAAGCAGTCGAGAAAAACTGCTTCCAGAAGGGCTATACCCTTATCCTCGGCAACGCCTGGAACGACCCGGAGAAACAGCGCGCCTATCTGTCAATGATGGCGCAGAAGCGCGTTGATGGCCTGCTGGTGATGTGCTCCGAGTATCCGGAATCAGTTTTAAGCATGCTGGAAGAGTATCGCCACATCCCGATGGTGGTCATGGACTGGGGCGAGGCAAAAGCCGACTTTACTGATTCGGTCGTCGATAACGCCTTCGAAGGCGGCTATATTGCCGGACGCTACCTGGTTGAACGCGGCCACCGCGATATCGGCGTGATCCCAGGCCCACTGGAGCGTAACACCGGTGCGGGCCGGCTGGCAGGCTTTATGAAAGCCATGGAAGAAGCGCAGATCGGCGTTCCGGAAAACTGGATTGTCCAGGGCGATTTTGAACCGGAGTCCGGCTATCGCGCCATGCAGCAAATTCTCAACCAGCATCCTCGCCCGACGGCTATTTTCTGCGGCGGCGATATTATGGCCATGGGCGCCATCTGCGCGGCGGATGAAATGGGGCTGCGCGTGCCGCAGGATATTTCGCTGATCGGTTATGATAACGTGCGCAACGCCCGCTACTTCAGCCCGGCGCTGACCACCATCCATCAGCCTAAAGACTCTCTGGGCGAAGCGGCCTTTAATATGCTGCTGGATCGCATCGTCAATAAGCGCGAAGTCTCGCAGTCGATTGAAGTCCATCCGCGTCTGGTCGAGCGCCGCTCTGTGGCCGACGGCCCGTTTGTCGATTACCGCCGTTAACCTTTCCTGCGGCGTCGGTTATTCCGGCGCCCGCAGCCACTCCCGATTCAGCGTTTCGCTATCGCCAAGATAATCCAGCAGCCATAACAGGGCCGGAGAGGCATCGCTTTGCTGCCACGTCAGACAGCAGGCAGCATCCGGGAATGGGTTCTCCAGCTCCAGCGCCGTCCATTCACCGCTATCGAGCCACGGCTTTGCTAAATGCCCGGGCACCATCCCGACGCACAGCCCCGCGGAGAGACAGGTTTCAGAGGCATCCCAGTCCGGCACAACCACCCTCTTCTGGTTATCGAGCAGCCAGGTGGTCCGCTTCGGCAGCGAGCGTGAAGTATCCTCTCTGACCAGCGATGGCCAGTTGCGCAGGACGTCATCGCTTAAAGGTCCCGTCATTTTGGCCAGCGGATGGTGGCTTGCGACGACGCAGTCCCAGCTCAGCATTCCCATATCACGAAAGGCGTAGCGGCCCCCGACCGGAATTGAGCGCGTTGCGCCGATCGCCAGCTCCACGCGACCGTCGGCCAGCGCATCCCAGACGCCGTTGAACACCTCCTGAAAAACAATCAGCTCAACGTCATCAAAGTGACGATAGAAATCAACGATCATCTGCCGCATACGCGTTGGCTTAACGATATTATCCACCGCGATAGAGAGCTGTCCGCGCCAGCCGTTGGCTATCTGCTGACACTGCTGGCGGGTGATCTGCATTTTTTTGATAACAGATCGCCCTTCCTGCAAAAACCAAACGCCGGCAGGGGTTAGCTCGACATCCCGATGGCGGCGTTCAAATAGCGGCACCGCCAGCCACTCTTCCAGCTGACGCACGGTATAGCTGACGGCCGAAGGGACGCGGTGCAATTCCTGCGCAGCGGCGCTAAAGCTGCCGTTGCGGGCGACAGCATCGACAACTTCAAGCGAGTATTCAGACCACATTTTCTGCCTGCAAAATTTTTGAATTCACCTGACAAATATTAGCGTTTCACAAGCCTGAATGCACTCCCTACACTCTGCGCCATCGTACCTGCATCACTAAAAAGAGAATGATATGCAACAACCTGGGAAAGGATTTTTAGTCTGGCTGGCCGGACTCAGCGTTCTGGGCTTTCTGGCCACCGATATGTACCTGCCGGCTTTTGCGGCCATGCAGCAAGATCTGCATACCTCAGCGGCGTCGATCAGCGCCAGCCTGAGTCTGTTTCTCGCGGGCTTTGCGCTGGGCCAGCTTTTCTGGGGGCCCATCTCCGATCGTTACGGCCGTAAACCGGTGCTGTTGAGCGGACTGGCCATCTTTGCCATCGGCTGTCTGGGCATGCTTTGGGTCCGCGATGCTACGCTGATGCTGGCGCTGCGTTTTATCCAGGCTCTGGGGGTTTGCGCCGCCGCGGTGACCTGGCAGGCTATGGTGACCGATTATTATCCTGCTCAAAAAACCAACCGCATTTTCGCCGCCATTATGCCCCTGGTGGGATTATCGCCTGCGCTGGCGCCGCTGCTCGGCAGCTGGTTACTGGTTCATTTTGAATGGCAGGCTATTTTTGCCGTTCTGTTCGCCATTACCCTGCTGTTAATGCTGCCAGCCCTGCGCCTGAAGGCGGCGAAAAAAAGGATCGTCAGCGCCCAGCAGAAGCTTACGTTCCTCGCCCTGCTGCGTTCGCGGGAATATAGCGGCAACGTGCTGATCTATGCCGCCTGTTCCGCCAGCTTCTTTGCCTGGCTGACGGGGTCGCCGTTTATCCTTCACGAGATGGGCTACGGCCCGACCGTTATCGGCCTGAGCTATGTTCCGCAAACCATCGCGTTTCTGGTAGGTGGCTACGGCTGCCGGGCGGCGCTGCAAAAATGGCAGGGCCAGCAAATTCTGCCGTGGCTGCTGGCGATCTTCGCCGTCAGCGTGGCCGCCACCTGGCTGGTTGGCCTGCGGGAAAATGCAACCCTGGTGGGATTAATGATTCCGTTCTGCGCCATGGCAGTGGTGAATGGCGGTATCTATCCTATCGTCGTCGCCCAGGCATTGAAGCCCTTCCCTGAGGCGACAGGCCGCGCCGCGGCGTTGCAAAACACCCTGCAGCTTGGCCTCTGTTTTTTGACCAGCCTGCTGGTCTCCACGCTGATCGCCACTCCGCTGCTAACGACCACCAGCGTGATGCTGGTCTCCATCGTGCTGGCCGGAATCGGCTACCGCATGCAGCATAAGGCCGCGCATCTGGAAACAGAATCGTCACATGCTTAAGGTATTCTGCTGATAGTTGCCAGATCCAGTAGTTAGCTTGCTAAGATATTTTTGTTGAAAGCCTGTTTTTAGCGGCCTATACTGGATCCGGCATCACATAAATAGAAAGATTAGTTGATTTTTAACGGGAGCAGGATGCATCCCGTTTTACCATGGAAGGCCTTTCGGCAAGGGTTATCTCCCTTCCTCTGTTCTACGTCGGATAGCAGCCTTACGGATTATCCGTGAGATTTCTCACAAAGCCAAAAAAGCGTCTACGCTGTTTTAAGGTTCTGATCACTTGGGCGTGATGGAGAAGCTATGAGTTCATCGTGTATAGAAGAAGTAAGTGTACCAAATGATGACTGGTACCGAATCGCAGCTGAATTATTAAGCCGTGCGGGCATTGAAATTAATGGTCCTGCGCCCTCCGATTTGCGGATTAAAAACCCTCATTTTTTTAAACGCGTTTTGCAGGAAGGGTCGCTGGGTTTAGGCGAGAGCTATATGGACGGCTGGTGGGATTGCGAGCGGCTGGATATATTTTTCCATAAAGTATTACGCGCCGGTCTGGAAAATCAGCTTCCCCATCATTTCAAAGATACCCTGCGTATCGCCACTGCACGCTTATTCAATCTGCAAAGTAAAAAACGGTCCTGGATTGTCGGGAAAGAGCATTACGATTTAGGCAACGATCTGTTCAGCCGCATGCTCGATCCCTATATGCAGTATTCCTGCGCTTACTGGAAGGATGCGCATAATCTGGAAGACGCACAGCAGGCAAAATTAGATCTCATCTGCCGTAAACTTCAGCTTGAGCCGGGGATGCGGGTGCTGGATATCGGCTGCGGCTGGGGTGGACTGGCCTACTATATGGCCAAAAATTACCAGGTCAGCGTTGTCGGCGTCACGATTTCAGCTGAGCAGCAAAAAATGGCCCAGCAGCGCTGCGCAGGTCTTGACGTTACTATCCTGCTGCAGGATTACCGCGACCTGCAAGAGAGCTTTGACCGTATCGTCTCAGTCGGCATGTTTGAACATGTCGGGCCGAAAAATTACGCCACCTACTTCGACGTGGTCGACCGGAATTTGAAACCCGAAGGCCGCTTCCTGCTGCATACTATCGGCTCGAAAAAAACCGACCATAACGTCGACCCGTGGATCGATAAATATATCTTCCCTAACGGCTGTTTGCCCTCAGTACGCCAGATTGCCGAAGCCAGCGAGCCGCATTTTGTTATGGAAGACTGGCATAATTTCGGTGCCGACTACGACACCACGCTAATGGCCTGGTATGAGCGCTTTCTGAATAGCTGGCCGGAAATTGCCGACAATTATTCGGAGCGCTTCAAACGCATGTTTAGCTATTACCTGAATGCCTGCGCCGGCGCTTTCCGCGCGCGCGATATTCAGCTCTGGCAGGTGGTTTTTTCTCGCGGTGCCGAACACGGCCTGCGCGTAGCCCGCTAAAAATTCCCCCGCTTCGGCGGGGGAATTTATTATTCGGCCGCGTTTTTCAGGGCCACTGCTGCTTCTTTTGCCGCCAGAACGCGCTCAACGGTATCGATAACGGCCTGAGTCTGCGGATCGATCTCAATATTTACCCGGTCCCCCAGCTTTTTCACGCCAAGGGTGGTGCGCTGCAGCGTTTCCGGGATCAAATGCACGCAAAACCGGGTGGGCGTCACTTCCCCTACCGTGAGGCTAATACCATCGACGCCGATATAGCCTTTATAAAGGATATATTTCATCAGCGTCGGGTCCTGAACCTTAAACCAGATTTGGCGATTATTTTCCGACGTCAGAATTTTAACCACTTCCGCGGTGGTCATAATATGGCCTGACATCAGGTGGCCGCCAATTTCATCGCTGAATTTTGCCGCTCGTTCGACGTTAACGCTGTCGCCCTCGCGCAGCGCGCCCAGATTGGTGATGCGCAAGGTCTCTTTCATCAGGTCAAAACTCACTCGCGCGCCATCGATATCGGTGACGGTTAAACAGCAGCCGTTATGAGCTACCGAAGCCCCAGTTTCGAGCCCCGCAAGCATATGCTCAGGCAGCTCCACGACGTGGGTGCGAAAGTTGGGTTTTTCATCAATGGCCACCACTCTGGCGGTCCCCTGCACAATACCGGTAAACATATTTTGCTCCTGTATGAATTCGTAACGGTATCAAGACCGTTTTAGGCTATGACACGAACAATAACAGGTGGCAAAACAGGTTGCCAGCGCACAACGTGTTGTGCGATTTTTTCACTGGCTAAATGGCTAATCCTCGCTACAATAGTCTGGCAAATCCCTCTGCTTTTTCTTCTTGCTGCCCCTGATGGCGGCTTTTTTAGTCCTCCAATAACAACAATATAAAGGTGTTTACGTGCAGAAGTATTTTATTGAAGCGCGTCAGTTATTAGCACTGGCTATACCCGTTATACTCGCCCAGGTCGCCCAAACCGCCATGGGCTTCGTCGATACCGTGATGGCGGGCGGCTATAGCGCCACCGATATGGCGGCCGTCGCCATCGGTACCTCCATCTGGCTGCCGGCAATCCTCTTCGGCCACGGCCTGCTGCTGGCCCTGACGCCCGTTATTGCTCAACTGAATGGTTCCGGCCGTCGCGACCGCATCGCCCACCAGGTACGCCAGGGGTTCTGGCTGGCGGGCTTCGTCTCGATCCTGGTCATGGTGGTACTGTGGAACGCTGGCTACATCATCAGCTCCATGCATAACATCGACCCGGCGATGGCGGAGAAGGCGGTCGGCTACCTGCGGGCGCTGCTGTGGGGCGCGCCCGGCTATCTGTTCTTCCAGGTAGCGCGTAACCAGTGTGAAGGCCTGGCAAAAACCAAGCCGGGCATGGTAATGGGGTTTATCGGTCTGCTGGTCAACATTCCGGTGAACTACATCTTTATCTACGGTCACTTTGGCATGCCTGAGCTCGGCGGGATCGGCTGCGGCGTGGCGACGGCTTCGGTGTACTGGGTGATGTTTTTCTGCATGCTCTCCTGGGTTCGCCGCGCGCGTTCGATGCGCGATATTCATAACGCTGAGCGCTTCAGCAAACCGGATTTCGTCGTTATCCAGCGTCTGGTGCAGCTGGGCCTGCCGATTGCGCTGGCGCTGTTTTTCGAAGTGACCCTGTTTGCCGTAGTTGCGCTGCTGGTCTCACCGCTGGGCATTGTCGACGTGGCCGGGCACCAGATTGCCCTAAACTTCAGCTCGCTGATGTTCGTATTACCGCTCTCCCTGGCGGCGGCGGTGACCATTCGCGTCGGTTTCCGTCTCGGGCAAGGCTCGACGCTGGAGGCGCAAACGTCGGCCAGAACCGGCGTCGGGGTTGGAGTGTGTATGGCCGTGATTACGGCGGTTTTCACCATTCTGATGCGTGAGCAAATCGCCCTGTTGTATAACGATAATCCTGAGGTTGTCGCGCTGGCGTCCCAGCTGATGCTGCTCGCGGCGATCTACCAGATCTCTGACTCCATACAGGTGATCGGCAGCGGCATCCTGCGCGGTTATAAAGATACGCGTTCCATCTTCTTTATTACCTTTACCGCCTACTGGGTTCTGGGGCTGCCGAGCGGCTATCTGCTGGCTCTGACCGATATCGTGGTGCCGCGCATGGGTCCCGCTGGCTTCTGGTGCGGATTTATCATTGGCCTCACCTCCGCTGCCGTAATGATGATGCTGCGCATGCGTTTCCTGCAGCGTCAGCCTTCCAGCGTCATATTGCAGCGCGCCGCGCGCTAATCTCTGGCGGCAATTTATCGATACCTGACGGCGCTGATTCAGCGCCGTTTTCGTCTCTTGATGAGCAAATCCTCTTTCGCATCAGTAAAATATAACCAATATGGATAAAACTTCTGCGATCGCGAGAAATCTGGAAGAAAAGTGACGTTTGCCTCTTGCCACAACCCCTCCCTGCCGCTAATATGCGTCCCCGTTGCCACTGCAACAATGCGTTCATAGCTCAGTTGGTTAGAGCACCACCTTGACATGGTGGGGGTCGTTGGTTCGAGTCCAATTGAACGCACCATAATGCGTTTATAGCTCAGTTGGTTAGAGCACCACCTTGACATGGTGGGGGTCGTTGGTTCGAGTCCAATTAAACGCACCATAATGCGTCCGTAGCTCAGTTGGTTAGAGCACCACCTTGACATGGTGGGGGTCGGTGGTTCGAGTCCACTCGGACGCACCATTTCACAGCCTCGTGATCTGGTGCCTTATTTCTCTCCCGCATTGAATTATCCTAAAATGACCTTCAGCATTGGCAAAACGCTATTTTCTGATTTTTCCCGGTTGTGTTCTTAATATCTTTCACGATTCCGACAACTTATTTTTAGCGCTTATGTAAAGAGACGTAAAGCCCTGCGTCGCCCGTTTCCCCCCGTATTAACGCAGCGGTCATAAATATATCCTGCAGTAATATAAATGTTTTCGTTAGTTCCTAGCCTGTTATGCTCGCAGCCACTTTAAACAAGCGGAACGGTAGCCACGGCATAATTCAGATTATTTCAAAAAATATCACCGCAAACCGGTTTGACTGTTCAAAAATACCGACTAAATTTAATTGCTGAACGACAACGGATACGTAATTAAATCGTATCTACCTGACATAAACTCACAGAGGTATGAAAATATGGCAGAACATCGTGGTGGTTCCGGTAATTTCGCTGAAGACCGTGATAAAGCATCTGAAGCTGGACGTAAAGGCGGTCAGCACAGCGGTGGTAATTTTAAAAACGATCCGCAACGTGCATCTGAGGCCGGTAAAAAAGGCGGTCAAAATAGTCATGGTGGCGGACGCAAATCTGACAACTCCTGATTATTAATCGATTCATTCTCTTGTAATTAATAAGAGTATCCTGCGGGTCTGCGGACTCGCAGTTATTCTCTAGCATTAAGGATATTCCCAATGAATATGAAGAGCATAGAAGACGTTTTTATTCATCTGTTATCGGATACTTATAGCGCGGAAAAACAATTAACCCGCGGCCTGGCTAAACTAGCCCGGGCGGCGTCAAGCGAGCAGCTTAGCGCCGCATTCAAAGCGCATCTCGAGGAGACCCAGGGGCAAATTGAACGTATCGATCAAATTGTCGAACAAGAAGCCAATATCAAAATTAAGCGCATGAAATGCGTGGCGATGGAGGGGCTTATAGAAGAAGCTAACGAGGTTATTGAGAGTACTGAGAAAAATGAAGTGCGCGATGCCGCGTTAATTGCCGCTGCGCAAAAAGTTGAACATTATGAAATTGCCAGCTACGGCACTCTCGCCACTTTAGCCCAACAGCTGGGTTATAAAAAAGCGGTTAAGCTTTTAACAGAAACGTTAGAAGAAGAGAAGTCAACCGATCTGAAATTAACTGACCTGGCGGTCGGCAATATTAATAAAGAAGCACAAAATAAATAGCCAGAAAATAACCTGATATTAAGGAGTTCATTATGAATCACGTTGAACACTATCACGACTGGCTACGCGATGCGCATGCAATGGAAAAACAAGCAGAATCCATGCTGGAGTCGATGGCTGGCCGTATCGATAACTACCCCGATTTGCGCAGCAGAATTGAACAGCACGTCACCGAAACCAAGCGCCAAATTACGGTTCTGGAAGAGATTCTGGATCGTAATGATATATCGCGGTCGGTGCTGAAAGATTCAATGAGTAAAATGGCTGCGTTAGGTCAATCTATTGGCGGCATGTTCCCTTCCGATGAAATCGTTAAGGGTTCAATTAGCGGCTATGTTTTCGAACAGTTTGAAATCGCGTGTTATACCTCTCTGCTTGCCGCTGCGAAAAGAGCCGGTGACACCGCGTCTATTCCCGCCATCGAATCCATTCTGGCGGAAGAGCGGGCCATGGCCGACTGGCTGCTGAAACATATCCCGCAAACAACGGAAGAGTTCCTTCTGCGCTCTGACGCAAAAGGCGTTGAAGCTAAAAAATAAGCAATAAGGATAAGAGCCTATGTTCCGACACGTTAAGCAACTTCAGTATACCGTCAGGGTCGCGGAACCTAATCCGGGGCTGGCTAATCTCCTTCTGGAGCAATTCGGCGGCCCTCAGGGCGAACTCGCCGCCGCATGCCGATATTTCACACAGGGCCTGAGCGATGACGATCCGGGTCGCAAGGATATGCTGATGGACATTGCTACCGAAGAGCTGAGCCACCTTGAAATTATCGGCTCGCTGGTAGGTATGCTCAATAAAGGGGCGAAAGGCGCCCTGGCGGAAGGTACGGAAAACGAAGCCGATCTGTACCGCTCGCTTACCGCTAACGGCAACGACAGCCATATTACCTCTTTGTTATATGGCGGAGGCACGCCGCTGACCAATTCCGCCGGCGTGCCCTGGACCGCAGCATACATTGACACCATTGGTGAACCCACCGCGGATTTACGCTCCAACGTGGCCGCCGAGGCGCGCGCTAAAATCATCTATGAGCGCCTGATAAACGTCACCGATGACCCCGGCGTGAAGGATGCGCTGGCCTTTCTGATGACCCGAGAAGCCGCCCATCAGCTCTCTTTTGAGAAGGCGCTTCAATCCATCAGAAACAACTATCCGCCGGGCAAACTACCGCCAATCACTGACTACGCCAGCACCTACTACAATATGTCAGAGGGCGATGACATTCGCGGCAGCTGGAATAGCGATCTGCACTTCGAGTATATTGCGAATCCGCAGCCTGCAGTAGATGGCGGAGATGGCGGTGCCAGCGTTAAGCTAACGGCCGAACAAAAGGCCCTGGTGAAAACCATGGCGAAACGCACCCAATCCGACCCGGAAGGCGATCCTCTCACCGGCGCAGAACTTGGCGCGGGTAAGAAAAAGCCGTAATCAGCAACGATCGGTTGTTAATCACTTCCCCCTGCCTGGTTCGGGGGGTTGTTATGTGATGGGGTTCAGAACATGTTTGAACTCGATGCGTTTAATCTGGCAAGGCTACAGTTCGCATTTACCGTCTCTTTTCATATCCTGTTTCCGGCGATTACCATCGGACTGGCCAGCTATCTGGTGGTGCTGGAGGGGATGTGGCTGCGGACAAAAGATGACGTCTGGCGCTCGTTATATAATTTCTGGCTGAAGATTTTTGCCGTTAATTTCGGCATGGGCGTGGTATCAGGCCTGGTGATGGCCTATCAGTTCGGTACCAACTGGAGCGGTTTCTCTCAGTTTGCCGGGAGTATTACCGGTCCCCTGCTGCTGTATGAAGTCCTCACCGCGTTTTTCCTCGAAGCGGGCTTCCTGGGCGTCATGCTTTTTGGCTGGAACAAAGTCCCCCCAGGACTGCATTTTTTCACCACCTGCATGGTGGCGCTCGGCACGCTAATGTCCACCTTCTGGATCCTCGCCTCCAATAGCTGGATGCAGACGCCGCAGGGCTTTACCATTGAAAACGGTCACGTCATTCCCCAGGACTGGCTGGCGATTATTTTCAACCCATCTTTCCCGTATCGCCTGTTACACATGGCGATCGCCGCTTTTCTCAGCAGTGCGATGTTCGTGGGCGCCTCTGCCGCCTGGCACCTTCTGCGCGGGAACAATACCCCTGCCATACGTAAAATGTTCTCCATGGCGATGTGGATGGCCCTGCTGGTTGCGCCAATTCAGGCCTTCGTTGGCGATATGCACGGCCTCAATACCCTTGAGCATCAGCCGGCAAAAATCGCCGCCATAGAAGGCCACTGGGAGAATAAACACGGCGAGGCTACCCCGCTGCTGTTGTTTGGCATACCGGATATGGAGGAAGAGCGTACCAAATACGGGCTGGAAATTCCGGCGCTTGGCAGCCTGATCCTGACCCATAGCCTGGATAAGCAGGTCCCAGCGCTGAAAGATTTTCCGAAAGAGAATCGGCCAAACTCCCTCATCGTTTTCTGGTCGTTCCGCATCATGGTGGGTATGGGCGTGCTGATGATTGCCCTCGGCGTCTGGAGCCTGTGGCTTCGCTATCAGCAGCGTCTTTTCCACTCTCGCGCCTTCCAGTGGTGCGCCCTGGCGATGGGGCCGGCAGGACTGCTGGCGCTGTTGGCCGGCTGGATCACGACCGAAGCGGGACGTCAGCCCTGGGTCATTTATGGTTTTTTACGGACCCGGGATGCGGTATCGCTGCACAGCACGGCGCAAATGGTCGTCAGCCTGCTGGTCTTTATCGTGGTGTACTGTTCGGTCTTTGGCGTCGGTTATTACTACATTGTCCGGCTTATTAAGAAAGGGCCGCAGCCCGTCAGCGAATTGACATCGTCAACGTCCGGCACGCCGGCTCGCCCCCTTTCTGCCGCAGAAGCCGTGCCTGAAGAGGAGACTCGCTAATGGGCATCGATATTCCCGTCATCTGGTTTGTCATCATTGTATTCGCCACATTGATGTATATCGTTATGGACGGCTTCGATCTTGGCATCGGAATTTTATTCGGCTTTGTACCGAATGCTCATGAACGCGACGTGATGATGAATAGCGTCGCCCCGATGTGGGATGGCAATGAGACATGGCTGGTGCTGGGCGGCGCGGGGCTATTTGGCGCCTTTCCCCTGGCCTACGCCGTTATCACCGATGCGCTGGCTATCCCGCTCACCGCCATGCTCATTGGCCTGATCTTCCGCGGCGTCGCCTTTGAGTTCCGCTTCAAGGCCACCCCCTCGCATCAAAAGTTCTGGGACTACTCTTTTGTCAGCGGCTCCCTGCTGGCGACCTTTAGCCAGGGGATGGTGGTAGGCGCGGTCATCAACGGTTTTGAGGTCGCCGACCGCAGGTTTGCCGGCTCGGCGCTCGACTGGCTGACGCCCTTTAGCCTGTTCTGCGGCTTAGGGCTGGTCGTCGCGTATATGCTGCTTGGTACGACCTGGCTGATTATGAAAAGCGAAGGCGCCCTACAACAGCGCATGCGTGAGCTGACTCGCCACACGCTTCTGGCGCTGATGGCGGTCATCGCCGTTGTGAGCGTCTGGACGCCGCTGGGCTGGCCCTCCGTGGCTGAGCGCTGGTTTACCCTGCCTAATTTCTACTGGTTTGTACCCGTTCCTGTACTGGTCATTGCCTTAAGCCTGTGGATCTGGCGGTTAAGCGCCCATCCTGGTAGCCATGCCCGCCCTTTCCTGCTTACGCTTGGGCTCATTTTTCTTGGCTTTAGTGGTCTGGGTATCAGTCTCTGGCCCAACATCATCCCTCCGCATATTACGCTGTGGGAAGCCTCCGCGCCGCCCGCCAGCCAGCTCTTTATGCTGGTAGGGACCCTGCTTATCATTCCGGTGATTTTGGTTTACACCGCATGGAGCTACTACGTATTCCGCGGCAAAGTTTCCGGCACTGAAGGCTATCACTGAGGTGCGCTATGGCGGACTGGCATACGCGAGCCATCATTTATCAGATTGATTCAGCCCTGTTTTACGATCTCAACGGCGATGGCTGCGGCGATATCGCCGGAATGACGGCGAAGCTGCGCTATATTCGCCGAATGGGCGCGACGGTGATCTGGATAACGCCCTTCTACCTGACGCCTTTTCTGGATGAGGGTTACGATGTCAGCGATCATCTGCAGGTCGATCCGCGCTTTGGACAACTGGCGGATATCATTGCCTTTATCGAGCAGGCCCGTGAACTGGGGATGCAGGTCATTATTGAATTGCTGATTCAACATACCTCTGACGCGCACCCCTGGTTTCAACAAGCGCGCCGCAGTCGACGCTCGCCGTTTCGCGACTATTACCTGTGGTCAGACAACGATGATGATGATACGCCGCCGATGTTCCCCGGCGTCGAAGAGAGCATCTGGTCCTGGGATGCTGAGGCCGGGCAATATTATCGGCATATGTTTTATCGTCATGAACCGGATCTCAACCTGGCCTCGCCAGCGGTCATCAAAGAGGTCGAAAATATCGTCATTTTTTGGCTAAAGCTGGGGGTGTCCGGCTTTCGCCTCGATGCGGCCTCGCATCTGACTAAGCAGGCCGGACGCGGCGAGGAGAAACGCGGGCTGTGGCTTCTCGAACATCTACGCCGCCTGATTGAACGGCACAACCCGCAGGCCATACTGCTCGGCGAAGTCGACGTTGAGGTGGCGGAGTATCGCGACTATTTTGGCGATAATAATCGACTTAATATGGTGCTTAACTTCTGGTTGAACAAAAATTTTTACGTCAGTCTCGCGAGTAAGAACGCCCGTCCGCTGATCGACGCCATCACGAAAACCATCGTGCCGCCCGACGCCTGCTGCTTCGCCAACTGGCTACGTAATCACGATGAACTGGATCTTGAAGGGGTAGGCCGCAAGAAAAAGCAAACCGTGATGGATGCCTTCGCCCCGGATAAGGAGATGAACGTTTACCAGCGCGGTATCCGCCGTCGGCTGGCCCCCATGCTGAACGGCGATCGGCGGCGGCTGGCGCTCTGTCATGCCGTACTCTTTTCGCTCCCCGGCGTACCGATAATGCGCTACGGGGATGAAATTGGGATGGGTGACAATCTGGCCCTGGAAGAGCGCTACGCGGTGCGCACGCCGATGCAATGGGCCGGCTCAGCGGGCGGCGGTTTCTCCGCAGCCGATCCTGCTACTTTTGTCGCTCCATTGATCGATAAGGGGCCGTTTCGCTATCAGAAGGTCAACGTCGCTGATTCGCTGCTGCACCGTCATTCCCTTCTGCATCGCATTATAGATATCGCCAATACGCGGTGCGAGTTTCCGGAAATCGCCGTTGCGCCTTTTCGCATTATCGGCATCGATCGGCAGGCGATTCTGGGGATTTGCTACGATGCCGACCAACGCCGCGTCATCACCTTTCTTAATTTCAGCGACAAGCGCGTGCGCTTCACCGCGAAAGAGATTGCCGAGGGCGTCTGGACGCCCTGCCTGGCCGACAAAACCTATGCTGACGACCTTGTTGCGGGTAAGCGCGTTGAGCTGGAGATTGGCGCCTATGGCTACCGATGGTTCTGGACCAACAGTAGCGCGCTGCGTTAGCGTTTTTTACGCGAGATAAACCATTTTGCCAACAACCATCCCGCCGCTGCCGCGCCGCCGAGCAGCGCTTTTCCCGGCACGCCGGAGGTGATGGCGGCGGCGCGATACTTCGCCTCGGAGGAAAAACGCCCGTGGGTTTTATGCAGTCTGCTGACCGGCTGTTGTAGATAATCCTGCCGGTCAGCGACATTCCTGTGCCGGGTCATTTGCCCTTCCCATGCTTTATTAACCATCAGTCGATCGAGGAAGCCGGGGAAGAGAAATTGCCCAACGATAGACTGGATTGTGCTGCTCCCCACCCAGAGTTCACGCACGGGCCTGCGTGCAACGTTGAATATAGCCTCTGCGGCCACCTCCGGCTGATAGACGGGGGGCACCGGGCGCATCGCCCAGGCAAACTTATTGCGCGCCCACTCAAACTGCGGCGTATTCAGGCCAGGCATCTGTACCATTGAGATACTCACGCCGCTCTTTTCATGCATCAGTTCCGTGCGAACCGCATCGGTAAAGCCCCGAATCGCGGCCTTCGCCCCGCAGTAGGCGGACTGTAGCGGTTTGGAGCGATAGGCCAGCGCGGAACCGACCTGGATAATGATGCCGCGATCGCGGGGCGTCATTAGCTCCAGCGCGGCGCGGGTGCCGTTGACGTAACCAAGATAGGTGACTTCGGTGACCCGCGAAAATTCATCGTGGGTCATCGTCCTGAAAGGCGCCAGCACCGCGCACATGGCGTTATTGACCCACACCTCGATAGCCCCTAATTGCTTTTCGATCTCGCAGGCGGCAGTGTTAATCGCATCCGCATCAGCGACATCGGCCTGAACGACATGCACCCGAACGCCAAACTGCCGCAGCGCCTGCTGCGTCGCTTCAAGGCTTTGACGATCGCGGGCGATAATCCCCACGTCATAGCCTGCCCGCGCAAAGCGAACAGCCGTTGCTTTGCCGACGCCCGCAGTACCGCCGGTGATCGTCATGACCGCCATAGAACCTCCGCCATGAAAGTGTTATTCGCCCTGCCAGCCGGGCAGTTTCTCCATCAGCATCGCCAGCGAGTAGCGTACGGATTTCTCAACGACATCCTGGCAGCCGCCGGAAAACAGCACCTTCTGCGCGTCGATTGCGCCGCGAAAATTCCATGCGAACCAGACGGTTCCCGCAGGCGTCCCGTCCTCGCCGCCGTCCGGCCCAGCGTATCCGCTTATCGCGATGCTGATATCCGCTCCGGAACACTCCAGCGCGCCCGCCGACATCTCTTCCACGGCCTGTCGACTGACGGCGCTATACTTTTCCAGCGTCGAAGCCTTAACGCCGAGAAGTTTTTGCTTCGCACGGTCGCTAAAGGTGATTAAACCAATATCGTAAAACGCAGCCGTATCCTCCTCCGCGCACAGCGCTGCCGCCAGGCTTCCCCCGGTACACGACTCAGCGGTGGTTAAGCGTAAACGACGGTCGGTCAATGCGATGGCGACTTGTTTGGTCAGCTCACCGGTGGTTTTCGCCTGGTTATAAGGATTATTCGCCATAAAGATACCTTCTTAACTTTCAGCAGGAATAATAGAAATATGTCCGTTCCTTTCCAGTATGGCATATTTGATTTTACTTAATTCCGTAATACCCTGATTCTGCCGTGCGGCCACAAGAATATCATCGCAGGAGACATCCACTTTTTTGAGTTTATCAATTAACGGAACGCCGTTTTCGACTAAAATTACCGGGCAGCCATCAAGCGCTGACTCGGCGCCAGCCATATATTTTTTCATTAATCCAAAGAGCATATCCACCACCACCAGCGTGATAATCGTCAGCATGGCGCCGGTAACCGAAAAGTCGTTCCCCAGCAGCGCCTGTTGTGTCGCTTCGCTGATGATAAGTAATAAAATCAGATCAAAGCTGGTCATTTGTAATAGCGCCCGGCGTCCGGCGATTTTAAAAACCACCAGCAAAATTAAATAAATGGCCAGCGCCCGCAACACCATCTCCATCACGTTCTCCTAAGGATAAATAAATTGCCAGAAGCGAATTTCAGGTTCGCTATTAAGCTGTAAAGCGTGGTTCAGCTTGCCGGGAGCGGTGGGCGTAACGTAGAGCCATATGGAAAAATTTTCCATACTTTTCAAATTATTATAAACCAAAAAGAGTCGATCGTCCTTACTGTACATGCTATCTGGCTGGGGCCAGATAGTATTGGTTTCGAGCGATGAAGTAAAATCACCGCCAAGGCTAAAAACATATTTATTGGCGACGCGCGAATGGGCAGTAATTTTTAGTCGGAACTCAGTTTGCAAACGGCCAAAACGCTCATAAACCACGGTTAAATTTTGCTGGGCATTTGTTTTTTCAGCACGGCTCAAATAGCCGGTGGAAAAAATCCCGGCCAGCGCTGCGAAGATGATTAATAATAATATCCCGAGCCCGATCTTACGAGCAGCGCATTCAAAATTAAGAAAAAGTTCACTCTCTTTTATCCCGGGCAGCTTCTCTTTTTCACTGACCATTTTTCACCTCACCGTTGCGCTTATCATCGCGGCGCCAGCTTAAGGAATAGCAATCAGGTTTAATATGTCAAGTTCATCGCGGCAAACCAGGAATATTAGCAAAACAAAATACCGTGCATTATTCATTGCGCCGCTTCTCCCCTCCCCACGCTCAGACCCGAACGGTCTTGCCGACCCGGCGGTCCGCGTCGCGAACTCACCTTCAACGGATACGCAAACCGTAGCACGCGGATAGCGCAGGAAAAATTTATTGTGAGTCAGGTCATGTTTTATAACAAGGCGGTTGACCCGGCCGGTCAGCAAAAATATTTTATGCCCATGTGATATCGATTTCATAACCATCATGGCAACCATAAAAGACGTAGCAGAAAAAGCAGGTCTGTCGGTGACGACGGTCTCCCGCTTCCTGAACAATCATCCTTATATCGCTGAAGATAAAAAGGAAAAAATTCTCGCGGCGATGAAAGAGCTCGATTACGAGCCAAGCACCGTCGCGCAGCAGATGCGCGGCGTGAAAACCCACCGCATTGGCGTACTCATTTCGAGGATCACTAACCCCTTTTTCGCCAGCCTGGTGGACGCTCTCGAAGTCACCGCGCGTAAACACGGCTACTCAGTGCTGATCGTTCAGAACCACAATAGCGCGGGCGAAGAGGAGAACTGTCTCGATCTGCTGAAGAAAAAGATCATCGACGGCCTTATCTTGTGCGCTGTCGAAAGTGATAAGGACGTGATCGAGCAATATCAGAAATATGGTCCGATCCTGCTGTGCAACACCAGCATCGATAACACGACTCTGCCCGTGGTCAGAATGGACGATGAACTGGCGACCTATCGCGCCGTCAGTTGGCTGCTGCATAAAGGGTATAGAAGAATCGCCTACTCTACCGGCGGCGCATTCCAGCAAAAGGGCCACGGTAGCAGAAGGAACCGCGGCTTTATTGCCGCCATGCAGCAGGGGCAGCAGCCGATTGACGAGCGGCTGGTTTTCCGCCACGTACACACCTGGCGCGACGGACAGCGTCTGGCTGAGCAGATCCTACAGATGGCCAAAAGCGAACGTCCCGATGCAATTTTCGCCGGCAGCGATGAAGTCGCCTGCGGCTTAATTTCTGCGCTCTCGGCCAACGGCATCAGCGTTCCCGGCGAACTGGCGGTCATGGGCTTTGATAACCTTCCGGTGGCGGAGATGGTGCATATTCCGCTCACTACCGTTAGCCAACCCATTGAGCAACTGGGCCGCATCTCGGTAGAACGCCTGCTGGCCCTGATCAACAACACGCACTATCGCTATGACGAGGAAGACCTGAAATCGGAACTGGTCATCCGGGCCTCGGCGTAATTTTTTTAACTCAATATGGTATCGATTTCATACTCAGGAGAAACGATG
The DNA here is from genome assembly GCF_051209435.1 of Klebsiella sp. HN106. Taxonomy (NCBI): domain Bacteria; kingdom Pseudomonadati; phylum Pseudomonadota; class Gammaproteobacteria; order Enterobacterales; family Enterobacteriaceae; genus Klebsiella; species Klebsiella sp. HN106. The sequence continues at coordinate 707,714 of NZ_JBLURD010000001.1, forward strand.
AATCAGTCACAACAAGGGGCATGGTGGAAGGAAGCGGTCATTTATCAGGTGTACCCAAAAAGCTTCTATGACAGCAATAACGATGGCATTGGCGATATCCAGGGGATAATCGCGAAACTGCCGTATCTGAAAACGCTGGGCATCACCATGATTTGGGTCTCGCCGTTCTACCTCTCGCCGGGTGCGGACAACGGCTACGATATCGCCGACTACTATGCAGTGAACCCCGATTTAGGTCAGCTGCAGGATATTGACGACCTGATTAAGCAGGCAGGCGAACTGGGGATTGGGATCATGGTGGATCTGGTGGTTAATCATACCAGCGATGAACACCGCTGGTTCCAGGCCGCGCTGGCGGACCCTGCCTCAAAATACCGTGATTACTACATCTTTAAGCCCGCCGTTGCTGGTGCCGCGCCTAATAACTGGCGTTCGATTTTTGGCGGCAGCGCGTGGGAAAAAGTGGCTGGCGAAGAGTGCTACTATTTGCACGTTTTTCATAAAAAACAGCCCGACCTGAACTGGGAAAACCCGCAGCTGCGCCAGGAAATCTACGCCATGATTAACTGGTGGCTGGATAAAGGCATCGCCGGTTTTCGCATCGATGCAATTACGTTTATTAAAAAAGATCAGGATTACGCCTCCCTGCCCGCCGACGGCGTCGATGGTCTGGCCTCCATTAAAACGAAATCGCGCAACCGTCCGGGAATTGAATGTTTTCTGCACGAGCTGAAAGAACACACCTTCAACCGCCATCGCTGCGTAACGGTAGGCGAAGCGCCCGGTGTGCCTCTGCAGGAGTACGACAGCTATATCGGCCCGGACGGCTATTTCAATATGATCTTCGATTTTCACGCTGCCGATATCGATGTCGAGAACGGCTCGGAGTGGTTTAAGCAGCGCAACTGGCGCGTGGGCGAATTCAAAGAAGCGCTTTTTGCCAGCCAGCGCGCTTTTTGTCAGGCCGGCTGGGGGACGACGTTTATTGAAAACCACGACCAGCCCCGCGCGCTGTCCAAACTCATCCGCGACGCGGATTACCAAAATGACATCGGTGCCAAAGCGCTGGCCGCGATGTACTTCTTTATGGCCGGAACGCCGTTTATTTACCAGGGCCAGGAGCTGGGGATGAAAAATTTCTGCCGGCAGTCAATTGCGGAATTTGACGATATTTCCAGTCTGGATAACTATCACCGCTCCCTGGCGGAAGGTTTCTCTGAACAGCAGGCGTTAGGCTTTATTAATCAGCGCTCCCGGGACAACTCGCGAACGCCCTTCCCGTGGTCGAATAGCGTCAACGGCGGATTTAATCAGGGTGCGCAGCCCTGGCTGGCGTTTTCTTCAACCGACTTTAGCGTCAATGCGCAAAGCCAGATAAACGATGCGCATTCGGTGTTCGCGTTTTACCAGAAGATGATCGCCTTGCGGAATAAGCACTATCCGCAAGCGCTGATTTATGGGTCATTCGCCGCCGTGGAGGACGTTGACGAGCGTATCGTTGCCTACCAGCGCGCAACACACAACGAACGTTTTATCTCTATCACCAACTTAAGCGCGCAGCATCTGCCTTACACGCTCCCGGCAGGAGAGATTGTACTCAATAATTATGCCGACGCCGACGCCACCCTGAAACCTTATCAAACCATTCTCGTTAAGGAATGAGTTAAATATGAACAAATATAAAAATATCGCCGTTGAGATAGTGAATACCATCGGCAAGGAAAACATTGCTTCCGCCACCCACTGCGCCACCCGATTACGTTTGCAGGTAAAAGACCGGCAGAAAATCGATGATGATAAAGTCCGTAATATCAGCGAAGTTAAAGGCGTATTTTTCAATTCCGGTCAGTATCAGATAATCCTCGGTACCGGGATCGTCAATAAGGTTTATCAGGAGTTTGTTAACGAATATCAGGTTGCCGAAGTCAGTAAGGATGAAATGACGAAGCAGAGTTCGGGCCGATTACAGCGGGGAATACGCAACTTATCGGACGTTTTTGTGCCAATTGTCCCGGTTCTCGGGGCGACCGGTCTGTTTCTCGGTCTGAAAGGGGTCATTTTTAATGATACCGTGCAGGCGTGGTTTGGCAGCAGCGTCCATCAGGTTCCGGCGGCCCTGCAAACGCTGACCACGGTACTCTGCGATACCGCTTTCGCCTTCCTGGCGGCGTTTATCTGCTGGTCAGCCTTTAAGAAGTTTGGCGGTACGCCGATTATCGGTTTTTTAATCGGCCTGATGCTGGTTTCCCCGGCGCTGCCGAATGCCTATGACGTGGCGTACGGCAATAGCAGCCCGATTTATGTGTTTGGCGTTATTCCGCTGGTGGGCTATCAGGGGTCAATTTTGACCGCACTCATCACCGGTATTATCGGCGCAAAACTGGAAATCTTTTTCCGCCGGGTGATGCCCAACTCGATGGACCTGATTTTCACGCCGTTTATCGTCATTCTGATTGCTGTGGCCATCGCTTTACTGATTTTAGGTCCGCTGGTACATGGGTTTGAACACTACGCCGTGATGGCTATTCAGCAATTTTTGACGCTGCCTGCGGGTATTGGCGGCCTGTTAATCGGCTTTATCTATCCCATTGCCGTAATGACCGGAATGCATCACATGTTTATTATGATTGAAACCTCGCTGATTGCCGGCACCGGGTTTAATCCACTCATTACGGTTTGCGCGATGTACGGTTTTGCCAACGCCGCCGTATGTCTGGCTATTTCACTGAAGGCGAAAAATATCGCGTTTAAAACCGCCGGAATTTCCGCGACCATTACTCAGCTATTAGGCGTCTCGGAACCGGCTTTATTCGGTATCGTGATGCAATCCGGGCTTCGGGCGATAATGGTGATGCTCACCAGCTCGGCGCTGGGCGGCATGATTCTGTCGCTGCTGTCGATAAAAGCGAACTCATACGGTCTGGCGGTCCTGCTGTCGCCGCTAATGTATCTCTACGATCGCTATCAGTTTGTCACCTATATTACCGTGGGACTCGCGGTGTTTATTTTTGCTTTTATTATTACATTCCTTTTTGTCAAAACCGCTAACAACCGCAAAGAGAGCTGAAAATAATACAACCCGAATATTAATTTAGCCTGCGGATAACTATCCCGTTTATTAGCACAGTCATCTGTGCTCTGCACCCGCACGTCCAGAGCACAGCCACTCTTGTACAGGTATAAATGATGAAAGCCTATATGCTTACGCTCTGTGCGCTGGCTTTGCCAGCATCCGCCGCTGCGGCGGATACCACCCTGAATGAAATTAATGCCCGGCTTGAAAGACTTGAGGCCGAATTAAAGCAGTCGCGCATCCAGTTACAGGATGCGACGCGGAAAATAGATCGCGCGGAAAAAAGAGCGGCCAGCGCCGAACAAAACGAGGCGCGCGCGCAAGAAAGACTGCAGGCCGTTGAGCACAGAACCGACCAGGATCTGGCGTTAATAAAAAACCAGCCGGCGCAGAATGTCGTCGCGCAGGCGAAGCTTCAGGAAATCACCTTCGGCGGCTACGCGCGCAGCGGCATATTAACAAGCAAGGGCACAACCAGTACCGTCGGGCCTTCCCTGACGCCTGCAGGCAGCACCGGGGGGAGCGTCGGTCGCCTTGGCAATGAGTCGGATACCTATGTGACCGCCGATATTAACTACCGGCGAAAATATGATAACAATAGCCAGCTGCGTTATTACATGAAAATCGCCGAGTGGGATAAAACCTATAATACCGACAGTTCCTTTAACGGCCAGATGAACGTCCGTCAGGCTTTTGTCGAAATGAGCGATATGCCCGCGTTTAGCGGCGCGTTTAAACAGGCGACGCTGTGGGCCGGTAAGCGGGAAGATCGGGATAACTTCGATATTCACTGGCTTGATTCCGATATGATGAATTTAATCGGTACCGGCGCCGGTATTTATGATGTGAATTTCTGGGGAGATATCAAAACCAACCTCGCGGTATATGGGCGTAATTTCAACGATATCGATACGATGGACAACGTTGAATATAACAACATGACCGGCGCGGATAACACGTATATTCAAAACTATACCTTCTCGCTTAATCACCGTCTGGCGAACTGGCAGTGGATGCTCAACGGCCTCTACTCGCAGGACAACGACAAACGCATAAACGATGGTCTGGCGTCGGATAAAGCGGCCTCGCAAGGGTTTAACACCATGCTGGCGTACCACGGCGACAGCTTCTACGGCCTGCGCCCCGGCAGTACGAAAACCGCGCTGCTTTATGGCCGCGCGCTGGGAGCTGAAGTTCGCGGCCCGGGCTCCGACGGTTATTTGATTCAACCGGCATGGACCGTGAAGTTCGCCTCTTACGGTATCACATCACTCACCGACAGGCTGAGCTTCGCGCCGCTGATCGTCGCCCAGAGCAGCAATAATCGCTATATCGATTCTGACCATTACGACTGGGTCACCCTGAACGCAAGAATCATTCAGCAAATTAATCAGAATTTCGCCCTGCAATACGAAACCAGCTATCAGTATATGGATATCGCCCCGAAAGGTTTTAACGGCAACAGCGCCGCCAGCGGTAGCTACTACAAGCTGACGTTTGCTCCTACCTTCAAGCTGCAAAACGTCACGGACTTCTTTGAGCGTCCGGAAATCCGCTTTTTTGCCACCTGGATGCGCTGGGATAAATCGCTGGATAACTACTCCTCAACGGACACCTTCGGCAGCGCCGGATACCATAGCGCTGGTACGCTGTTCTTCGGCGCCCAGCTCGAAACCTGGTTCTGAAAACCGCGTCTCGTCGGCTCATCACAAGGGAGAGGCGCGCCAGCGATTGGCCCTCTTCCACATTTTGAACCACAATTATTGTGCCAGATTTCCGTTACCCGGAAATGAACTATCGTGGAGCTTTTCAACTGGCGGAAGGCCACCGATAACAAATGTGATAACAACAACGGCGGGTCAGTCATTATGAAGAAAATTGCCATTATCGGCGCAGGTCCTACCGGGATTTATACCCTGTTCTCATTGCTTAAACAGGGCGAGCCGCTGGACGTGTCAATTTACGAGCAGGCCGAGGAAGCGGGCGTGGGTATGCCCTATAACGATGAAGAGAATTCGCGCATGATGCTGGCCAATATCGCCAGTATTGAAATCCCTCCTGTACAAAGCACCTATCTTGACTGGCTAAAAGCCCAGAGCCCGTCGCGCCTGGCGCGCTATGGCGTAGAGTATGAAACATTGCACGATCGCCAGTTTTTGCCGCGCATCCTGTTGGGCGAATACTTTCGCGACCAGTTTCTTGCGCTGGTCGTAAAGGCCCGGGAACTGGGATTTAACGTCCAGGTCAATGAGTCCTGTCGGGTCAGCGACCTGCAGGCGACCGAAGAAGGAGTGAGGCTGTGGGTGGAGGAGCAGCCCGTCGCCGAAGTGTTTGACCTCGCGGTGCTTGCCACCGGTCATGTCTGGCCGGATGAAGAAGAGTCAACCCGCACCTGGTTTCCCAGTCCGTGGTCTGGGCTGATGGAAGCCACCATTCCGCCCTGCCGGGTGGGAATTATGGGCACCTCGCTAAGCGGAATTGATGCCGCAATGGCCGTCGCCGTCCAGCACGGTCAGTTTATCGGTTCCGACGATGAGGCGCTCACCTTCAGGCTTAACGAAACCAGTCAGGCGCTGCACATCGTGCTGATGTCGCGCTCCGGCATTCTTCCGGAAGCGGATTTTTACTGTCCTATTCCCTGGGAGCCGCTGGAAATCGTCACCGACAGCGCGATGGAAAATGCCATCGCCGCGGGAAGCGACGGCCTGCTTGACCGGGTCTTTGCTTTGCTGGCGCAGGAAATTGCCCTGGCCGACCCCCTGTGGAGCGAAAATATCGCCCTTCACAGCCTTAACGCCGATAGCTTCAGCGAAGCGTGGTTTGCTAAACGCCAGCAGCATAACCCTTTCCACTGGGCGATGGATAACCTTGAAGAAGTTGAGCGTAACAAGCGCGCGCGCTACACGGTCCCCTGGCGCTACGTTATTCTGCGGCTGCATGAAGCCGTTCAGGCGATGGTGCCCCACCTTAATGACCGCGACCGGGAGCGATTCAAAAACGGCCTTGCCCGGGTCTTTATTGACTGCTATGCCGCCATTCCTTCGGAGTCTATCCGCCGACTGCTGGCGCTGCGCGAAGCGGGCGCGATCGGCATTCTCGCCTTAGGGCATGATTATGATATGGCGGTGCAGCAGGAGAAGACGGTGATTACCAGCGGGCAAAATCGCTATACGTTTGACGTGTTTATTGATGCGAGGGGGCAAAAAGCGCTGAAAAATAAAGATCTCCCCTTTCCACATTTGAGGGACCAACTGATGGCGACGGGCGAAGAGATCCCGGAGGTTGGCGACGATTATACGTTAAGAGAGCCGCCCGTAGCGCGCGGGCGTATCGCCTTCGCCGCAATCCCCTGGCTGATGCACGACCAGCCTTTCGTTCAGGGGATTACCGCCTGCGCGGAAATCGGCGCAGCAATAGCCAGGGCGATATCGCAGCCGGCAAGTCGCTCACGCAGACGTTTAGCGCCATTCGATCTTTAAGAAAGAGAACTAGCCGCCCGTTAACGGCGGCTATTTTTAGCGTTTTTCAGGTTGGGGATGCCAGGGATCTTCTTTATGATCTTCGCTGTCGTCTCTTTTACGCGGAACTTCACCCTGCTCGCGCGGATCCTCTTTCGACGGATGACGACCGCGTTTATCCGGGTCGGCTGGATGCTGTACGGACATCAATTCCTCCTGTTTGCAAGGTTATTTCTGGATCCGGTCGACCCGCACCACTGGCGGCGTCATTTTCTTATCGAGACTGCCGTTGATGCTGATCATCTGATCGGGCTTCACTTCCCGGCCATCAAAAACAGCCGCGGGAATAATGACCCCTATGGTGTCGGTTTTATCGCGGAAGCTGTAGCGGTCATCACCCTGCTGCTCGATAAGATTGCCGCGTAATGAGATGGTGGCCCCATCATGCATTTCCATGGCCTGGCGCACGGTCATGATTCGCCCGTCCTCGGTCCCACGATAGCCATCATCAATCTTGTGCGGCGGCGGCGGCGCAGCGTCTTTTTTAAATCCGCCATCATCCGCGGCAAAAACGCCCTGAGCCATCAACGAACAAAAAATAACTGGCAGTAACTTTTTCATCAACAACACCTCCGGTGTATTTTCATCTTGTCTTAATAAGTCTGGGTGCTGATGTTCATTTTCACAAGCTAATGGCTAATGAATCGTCTGAGAAATATATTTCCTGGCTCGACAGGCGGAGAAAATATTACCGCCAGGCCGCAATAAAATGCGCTAAATATACCGTCAGGCTTGCGATAGAATAATCCTAAAATACTAAACGCCTCTACCGCCTCACATTTCGAAAAGTTTCCCGGCAATCAGTAAATTACCGTTCAGAGATGAACGTAAGCGCAAAAATTATAAAAACGAATCCGTTCGATTATTCGTCAATCATCCACGACAGGCTGACCTGGCAACTACGCTTAATCTTTTAACACGAGGAGGTCAGTATGAGCGAGAACGCTAACAATACCGCGAAGTATCCCCGTCCCCCCTTTGTTGACCAGCCGCAATCGCCGCCGGGTCTTGCCGAAGAGATGAAGCCGCAGCCGGATCACGGCGAACTGAGCTACGTCGGTTCCGGTCGGCTGGCAGGTAAGCGCGCGCTGATCACCGGCGGTGATTCCGGCATTGGGCGCGCGGTAGCGATCGCCTTCGCCCGCGAGGGCGCCGACGTGGCGATCAACTATCTGCCGGAAGAGGAGTCCGATGCTGAAACCGTGATTGCCCTGATTGAGGCCGAAGGGCGTAAAGCCGTAGCGATTCCGGGCGATGTGCGCGATGAAGCCTTCTGTGAATCCCTGGTCGAGCAGGCCGCCAGCCAACTCGGCGGACTGGATATTCTGGTCAATAACGCCGGACGCCAGCAATATTGCGAGTCGCTGGAAGAGTTAACCACCGCCGACTTTGACGCCACCTTTAAAACCAACGTTTATGCGGCCTTCTGGATCACCAAAGCCGCCCTGCGTCATCTTAAAGAACACAGCGTAATTATTAACACCTCATCCGTGCAGGCCTTTAAGCCGAGCCCCATCCTGCTGGACTACGCGCAAACCAAAGCCTGCCTGGTGGCATTCACGAAGTCGCTGGCTAAACAGCTGGGGCCGAAAGGTATCCGGGTGAACGCGGTCGCGCCCGGCCCTTACTGGACGGTGCTGCAGTCAAGCGGCGGCCAGCCGGATGAAAAAGTGCGTCAGTTCGGCGCCGATACGCCGCTGGGCCGTCCAGGGCAACCGGTGGAGATCGCGCCGCTGTACGTTACCCTTGCCTCTGATGCCTGCTCCTTCACCTCCGGCCAGGTGTGGTGCTCCGACGGCGGCGACGGCGTGCTGTAACCCGTTGCGGCGGCGGACCTCTCAGCGGCCCGCCGTCGTGCGCAGACAGTCGAGATACTTCTGCGCTGAATCCAGTACGATCTGACGGGCATTTTTGGTGATGTTCTGCCCTTCGAAGGCGCCGTACAGCGCACCGAAGGGCGCATCGCCCAAACGCTCAACGATATTCTCGACGCTGGGGGCCGCCAAAGGCAGCAGATTAGGATAGCTCCACATAAAAGAAACGGCGCGTGCGCCCGGCGTGACCTGGATAATATCTCCCGCCAGCATAATACCTCCCTCTTTTGCCCAGTGCAGAACGGTTCCCCCGGCGAAATGCCCACCCAGGCGCAGCAACCGTACCGACGGAAGGATCTCCAGCGCATCCCCTTCCCATAATGTGATGGCAGGGCTATCGCGCATGATCCATTCGCGATCGCTGGCATGAAGATAAATGCGCGCATCAAAGGCTGCTGCCCAGTCCTGCATCGTGGTGTAGTAGTGAGGATGAGAAATGGCGATCGCTTTTATCCCGCCAAGCGCGGTGATCAGCTTTTTGCTGGCGGCATCAAGATTAGCGATGCAGTCCCACAGAATATTCCCCTGCGGCGTGAGCAGCAGAAAAGCGCGCTGATCGATAGCAAATTTCGGTACCGTCCTGAAACTCAACAGCCGTTCATTATGCTGCTGCCATTTATTCATATGCGTCGCGATCAGATCGTCAGGTTTAATCCAGGCCTGTCCGCTGGCCGGGACGTACTGGCGTTCATCCTCACAGATACGACAATGGTTCAGGGTATTGCCGCGATCGTCGTAAGACGTACCGCAGGTTGCGCACAGCGTAATCATCACATCTCCTTTAGAATCATTCAGGAAGTCGTAATGAGTATGGCAGACGGGAAATTTATGGCAGGAAGGCGGGCTTCGCAGGGCTTCCGTGCCCTGAGAGGAATTTATTCGAAATAGACGTCAGGGTTTTCCGACAGCGAAACGAAGGTTTTGCTGTTTTTATCCAGCGCGCGAATGTCGCCGCTTTCAATATCGTAGAACCAGCCGTGCAGACGCAACGTGCTGTCGCGCAGGCCGACGGCAACGGAGGGGTGGGTTTTAATATTGTTCAGCTGGGCGATGACGTTTTCCTGCACCATACCGTTGACTTTATCGGTCTCGTTAGCCCAGGTTTTCTTCTCCACGACGGCCTTCGCCGCGTCGGAGTAGCGCAGCCAGTGGGACACCGCCGGCATCGGCTCCAGACACTGGCAGGTGGCGATGGCTTTCATCGCGCCGCAGTTAGAGTGGCCGCAGATGACGATATCGGTCACGCCCAGCGCGACGACGGCGTACTCGATTGTCGCGGAAACCCCGCCCGGTTCAGGGCCAAATGAGGGGACGATATTCCCGGCGTTACGGATCACAAACAGCTGACCCGGCTCCTGCTGAGTCACCAGCTCCGGGACCAGACGGCTATCGGAACAGGAGATAAACAGCGCTTTGGGATTCTGGCTGGATGCCAGGCTGCGAAAGAGCTCTTTACGTTGCGGGAAGATCTCTTTCTGGAAGTTGAGGAAGCCCTCAATGATATGTTGCATAGCAGTGTCTCTTTTCTCTGTTTTAATGACGATATGACAAAGATCACATTTAGCCAGTTTATCACTGACGCGCGAAATGGGAATCGTTATTCGAGGATGAGATAAAACATCGTCCCGCAAAGCCTGGTGACAGCGCGGTAAAGATTGTTTATTTTTTGACAGAGAAAACATTGATGAGCCGGAGCCCCATGCGACTTTAGCGCTCAACATCAACCAGGAGCGCTTATGTTCTTATCCAGCCTGATGGCCATTGCCGCGGTTCTCATTATGGGCGTTATCAGCCCCGGTCCAAGCTTTATTTACGTGGCCCGCAACGCCGTTGCGCGCTCGCGGGTGCACGGTCTGGTCACCGCGCTGGGAACCGGCGCGGGCGCGGCTATCTTTTCGATAATGGCCATGATGGGGCTGCAAAAAGTGCTGACGGCGGTGCCGGAAATGTTCATCGGCCTGAAGGTTGCGGGTGGCCTGTATCTGCTGTGGCTGGGTTATAAAATTTACCGCGGCGCGGCGCAGCCGATGGATTTTGCCGCAGGCGGCATGGCGGCGGAACATTCACTATTGAAAACCTTCCGCGATGGCCTTTATACCCAGCTCAGCAACCCGAAAACGGCGCTGGTATTCGCCTCTATCTTTACCGCCCTGCTGCCGGAACGCATCCCGTTGGCCTTTTACTATATCGTGCCGCTGATGAGCTTCCTGATCGACGTCAGCTGGTATTCGCTGGTGGCGCTGGTGCTCTCTTCCGCCCGCCCGCGCAGCGTCTATCTGCGCATGAAGCGTAAGATTGATATCGTCACCGCCACGGTACTGGGCGCGCTCGGCCTGCGCCTGATTGCCACTTCGCTGTCAAAGTAGGCCAACATACCGTTTAAACGGTATAAATACGGATGTCGTGCTCGCTGAACGCGTCGCGATATTCCCGGCTAATATTTTCCTCCACGACCAGTACGTCAATGGCGCTGCTCTCGACCACCACGAAGCGCGCCACCGCCGGGATCTTATCGGAGGTCAGGCCGACAATAATTTCGCTGCACTGTTTAATGACCGCTTTTTTAAATTCGCAGTCGGAATAGTCAAAGCCTGTCAGGCCCGACTCAGGCGCCATGGCGCAGCCGCCGATAAACCCCTGATCGAAAAGCATACCCTGAATCTGCGCCACGGCGGAGGCCCCCACGCAGCCGCCGGTGGCGCGTTGGATCTGCCCGCCAAGCATCACGACGTCATACAGCGGTTTTTTGAGCAATACGGCAGCGATCTCGGGGGAGTTGGTGACCACCGTTAGCGCCAGCTCCGCCGGTAGCGCCTCCGCCATCGCCAGATTGGTGGTGCCGGTATCAATGAATATGCAGCCGCCGGGCTTCACCAGCTTTGCGCATTTCTGCGCGATTCTGCTTTTTGTCGCCGTATTTTTCTCTTTGCGCGCGCTGTAGTCACCGGCCTCAGGCAGGGTCATCACCGCGCCGCCGTAGACCTTTTTGCAGTATCCCTCGCGGCTAAGCTCATGTAAATCACGGCGAATCGTATGCTCGGAGACGTTCAGACGGCTGGCCAGTTCGGCGCAAACCACTCTGCCGTTCTCCTGGAGGATCTGGCAAATAAGCGCTTGTCGTTGTTTAGGAAAAGCAGCATAATCGAGCAAAAAATAACTCCTGAAAAATTGTTCATCGAGCAATAAAGTGCATAATCGTGCATTCGTGCCCTGACTGTCAATACACCCTATACCGAGGTTTACCATGAAAATTGCCCATATCGCCCTTTGGACCCGTCAGCTTGAGCAACAGGCCCGCTTCTGGGTAGCCTTCTTCGACGGTGAGATAAATGAGAAGTACTGCAGTCAGACCAACCCGGGGTTTGAATCCTTTTTTGTCAGGATCGGCGATGATATTGCCATTGAGCTGATGACCAAGCCGGGATTGACTGCGCTGACGGCGGATAATAACCACACCGGCTGGGTGCACCTGGCGATAACCGTTGGCGGCGCGGAGAACGTCGACAGGCTGGCAAAACGCGCCGCTGAGCAGGATATTCTGGTTTCTGCGCCTCGGACCACCGGTGATGGCTATTATGAAGCGGTAATTAAAGACCCCGATGGCAACCTGATTGAAATCGTCGCATAGTGTCAGACATTGATTCAACAGGAGACGCCCGTGGCCAACTATCACGTCATAGACAAACAAAACTGGCCGCGAAAAGATCATTTTGATTTTTATCGCGGTTTTGCCAATCCCAGCTTTAATCTCTGCGTTCCTGTCGAGGCGCAGCGGCTATATGAGTGCGCGAAAGATCGCGGCGTCTCGTTTTTCCAGCTGGCCCTCTTCGCCCTTGTGCGCGCGGCGAACGAGGTGCCGCAGCTTAAACAGCGGCTGTTGGGCGACGATATTATCGAATATGACCAGCTGGCGGTGATGACGCCAGTGATGACCGCCCAGGAAGGTTTCCGCCAGGTCTGGTGCGAGAATGCCGCCGATTTTGCCGCCTTCAGCCAGGCCGCCACGCCAAATATCGAGGCGGCAAAACACACCGCGCCGGCGCCGCTTATCGTCAACGGCGAAAATTTCTTCTGCGCCAGCTGCCTGCCGTGGCTGCATTTCAGCGCCATGACTCACGCTGAGTATTACGTTGGCGCGTCGGTACCCGCCCTCACCTGGGGCAAGCTGAAAAACGGTATTATTCCGGTCGCGGGCAAATTCAATCACGCCTTTGTCGACGGCCTGCACGCCAGCCGTTTTTTTGCCCGCGTCGAAGAAAATTTTGCTCAACCGGAGATCCTCTGGCAGGCGCGATAATTCCCCGCCATCCCTCAACGACACTCGAGCCCCGGTAAGCCGGGGCCGAAACGCCTGCGTGACTCCCGGCCTGTTCACTCTGCCCACTGTTGCAAATCCAACACGCTGATTCATTCTGCGTTGCAATTGCAGCAGTACGAGCCCGTACCAAAAAACTAACTTACTGTTTAATAAACATTAAATAAGAAACGCGTTCTGGCATGTCCTTTGCTTTAACAGTTATATAACCCACTGGAATTATCAGGCATTTACTTAGCTATTTTTAGCATATGCCGTTTGTTAACCATGAGATGTGACTATGCCCGACGAAAAACAGACCCTTCACTATTGCCGCCAGACGCCAAAGGCATACGTTATCCGCAGCGATGACGAAGCCATCGCCATCGCCCATGAAATCGCGGCGGTACTGCAGCCCGGCGCGGCGCAACGCGATCGCAGCGGCAGCGTGCCGCCGGAGATTATCGATACCTACTCCAATAGCGGCCTGTGGGGTATCACCGTCCCGCGGCAATGGGGCGGAGCCGAGGTATCCGCCGCCACGCTGGCCCAGGTGATAGCGATTATTTCCGCCGCCGACCCGTCGCTGGGGCAAATTCCCCAGAACCATTACTGTCTTCTGGAGGATATCCGTCTGCAGGGCAGCGAAGAGCAGCAGGCATTTTTCTTCGCTCAGGTGCTGCAAGGCTATCGCTTTGCCAACGCGCTTTCTGAAACCGGCGGCAAGACGGTACTCGATATCCGCACTCGCCTGGAGGCCAGCGAACGCGGTCTGAGCATCACCGGCCGAAAAGGCTACTGCACCGGTTCGCTCTACGCCCACTGGATCGGCATTCTGGCGCTCGATGCAGAGAATAACGCGCAGCTGGCGTTTGTGCCGCGCGAATCGGCTGGGCTGACGGTCATCGACGACTGGGCCTGCCTCGGCCAGCGTACCACCGCCAGCGGAACGGTCCTGGCGGAGAATCTTGTCGTCGAGCCTTTCCACCTGTTCCCGACCTGGAAATCCTACGCGACGCCAACCCTTGCCGGGCCGTTTGCCCAGCTCACCACCGCCGCTATCGACCTGGGGATTGCCCGCGCGGCGCTTAACGACACGGTGAACTTTGTCAGCCAGTTTGCTCGCCCCTGGATCGATGCCGGCGTTGAGCGGGCCAGCGAAGACCCGCTGACTATCTACCATATTGGCCAGCTTGACAGCCGGCTGGCCGCCGCCGATGCGCTGCTGGAGCGGGCCGGCAAAGTGCTCGATCGCTATAAATACGCACTGAGCGAGGATAACGTTGCTCAGGCGTCTATCGCCGTGGCGCGCGCCAAGGTCTTTACCACCGAAGCGGCGCTGGAAGCCGCCAGCCGCCTGTTTGAGCTTAGCGGCACCCGCTCAACCAGCATCGCCCTCAATCTTGATCGCCACTGGCGCAACGGCCGCGTCCACACCCTGCACGATCCGGTGCGCTGGAAATATCAGCTGCTGGGCAACTGGGTGCTGAACGGCATTCCTCCACAACGCCATGACTGGAACTGAGATGAACGGCGCGCTGGCTTTTTTCGCTGATATCGACTGGGGCGACGTGGCGCAGGCCAGCCTCGATACCTTGACCATGCTGGGCTGGTCGCTGGGCTTTACCGTGCTGATTGGCCTACCGCTGGGAATTGTGCTCTATCTCAGCGGCCAGCCTCGCCTGCTCCATGCTCCGCGCCTCTATCGCCTGCTGTCGCTGGGGGTCAACGTTCTGCGCTCGCTACCCTTCATCATTTTATTGATTGTGATGATCCCGGTGACGACGCTGATTACCGGCACCTCGCTGGGCGTTGAAGGCACCATTCCGCCGCTGGTTGTCGGCTGCGCGCCTTTCTTTGCCCGGCTGGTTGAGACCGCGCTGCGCGAGGTGGAGCACGGTCTGGTGGAGGCCAGCTGGTCGATGGGCGGCAACACCTGGCAGCTAATCTGGCACACCCTGCTGCCGGAGTCGCGCGCCGGGCTTATTGCCGCCGTGACCGTGACCGCGATTTTACTGGTCGATTATACCTCCATGGCGGGGGTCATCGGCGGCGGCGGGCTGGGCGACCTGGCCATCCGCTTTGGCTATCAGCGCTTCCAGACGGACGTGATGGTGATAACCGTTCTGCTGCTGATTGCTCTGGTGCAGATAGTACAGATGAGCGGCGATCGTCTGGTGAAGGCGATGAGCCGCAAATAACAATAGCTTCAGGAATAAGACAATGAAAAAAACAACACTCGCAGCCGGGCTCCTGGCCCTCTTCGCTTTATCCGCCAGCGCCAACGAGACGCTGACCGTGGGCGCGACGCCGGTCCCCCATGCCGAAATTCTCGAGTTCGTGAAGCCCGAGCTGGCGAAACAGGGGGTCGATTTGAAAATTAAAGTCTTCAACGACTTTATCCAGCCCAACCAGCAGCTGGCGGAGAAAAATCTCGACGCCAACTACTACCAGTACCGCCCTTTCCTCGATAACTACAACCAGACCCGCCACACCCATCTGCTGCCGGTGGTCGGCGTGCATATTGAACCGTTTGGCGCTTATTCGAGCAAATATAAAACAATCAAAGAGGTACCGGATGGTGCTACCGTTGCCATCCCGAACGATCCGGTGAATACCGGTCGCGCGCTGGTGATGCTCAGCAATGCCGGGCTGATTACCCTGAAAAACCCGCAGGATCCGCAGTCGGCGACCAAAGATATCACCGCTAATCCGCATCGTTTTAAAATTCGCGAGCTGGAAGGCGCGATGCTGGCGCGGGCGGTGAATCAGGTCGATCTGGCGTTTATCTTCGCCAACTATGCGCTGGAGGCCGGAATTGATACCGACAAGGCGCTGCTGGTGGAAAAAGGCAGCGACCTGTACGTCGAGTATCTGGTGGCGCGTCCTGACAACATCAACGATCCCGGCATTCAGAAGCTGGCGAAAGCCCTGAACTCAGACCGCGTGCGTAGCTTTATTCTCACCCGCTATAAAGGCAAAATTTTGCCCGGTTTTTAATCGCCGGATGTTCATCGGCAGCCTGCGGGCTGCCGCTTAATTTCGTTAACAGAGCCGCTATCGTGACGCAAAAACCCAACGCCACAACGCATATTCAGTTGAGCCAGATAAGTAAAGCCTACCCCAACGGCGTGCAGGCGCTGCGGGATATTAATCTGCAGATCGCTCAGGGAGAAATCTTCGGCATTATTGGCCGCAGCGGCGCCGGAAAATCAACCCTGCTGCGCCTGTTCAACCGCCTGGAAAACGCCGACAGCGGTGAGATTACCATTCACGGCGAACATACTCGGCACTACTCCCGCAGCCAGCTGCGCGACCTGCGCCGGCGGGTCGCGATGATCTTTCAGCACTTTAATTTAATGGCGACCAAAACGGTGGCGCAGAACGTTGAGCTGCCGCTGAAAATGGCCGGGGTACCGCGGGCGGAAAGGCAGAAACGGGTTGCGGAGATCCTGGCGCTTGTCGGCCTCAGCGATCTGCGCGACAGCTGGCCGGCTAAGCTTTCCGGTGGCCAGAAGCAGCGCACCGGTATCGCCCGTGCGCTGGTCACGCAGCCGGAGATCCTGCTGTGTGACGAAGCCACCTCGGCCCTCGACCCGGAAAATACCCTTGCAGTACTAAAACTCCTTAAAGAGATCAACCAGCGCCTTGGTTTGACCATCGTGCTGATCACCCATGAGATGGACGTCATTCGCACCCTCTGCGACCGGGTCGCGGTGCTTGAGCACGGAGAAATTATCGAACAGGGCGAGGTGTGGCGAGTATTTGGTCATCCCGGACATGCTGTCACGCAAAGCCTGCTCGGCACGCTCCATCATGACCGTGCGGAAGAACGACTCTCGCTGAGCGAAAACCAGCAGCTGGTCACGCTGCATTTTGACGGCAGCAGCGGGCAGGAACCGGATTTACAGCGCATCGCCGCGCTGCTGGGCGCCGATGCCCGCCTGTTATACGGCAGCTGCGAGCAGATTCAGGGACGAGTGATTGGCCAGCTGCGGATACGCCTGGCGAAGCCGCTGGCCAATCCTCATTTACAGCAGCATGCCGGCTGGGTGGCTGACCGCTTAACCCTTTCCGGCGATACGGCAGCGGAGAATGCTGGCGTTTAGCGCAAAAGTGGCAGATTAATACTAAATTATTGCTAATGCTAAATTGCTATAAGCCATAGCCTTTCGGTGTTAGACAGGGCGCTAAGCGCCTCTTATCTTTCGTCATGATTTGTAAATACACTACGCAATTCTTTGATGAGGGAGCACTTTTGTCCAGACTACTGCACGGGTTAAAAACCAAACAGACGCGGTTCGCGCTTGCTCTGAAAATCGCGTTGCTCGGCGGCGCGGTGGCATTTTCTTCTGTCGCCATCGCCGACGAGATCTTAAAAGAAGGGATCACCCCGGCCAGCGATGCCAGCCAGATCCCCGCAGCGGCAAAGCTGCGTAAAGATACCGTCGTGGCCGGCATTTCCGAGCCGCAGGGCATTTTTAACCCCTACTTCTTCGTCAACGGCTGGGATGAAAACGTCACCAACGTGATCTTCTCCCGCCTGATCGACTGGGACAGCCACGGCAAACTGGTGCCGGGTCTCGCCGAAAGCTGGACGGTCAGTCCGGACAACAAGGTCTACACCATCAAGCTGCGCCCCAATCTGACCTTTAGCGACGGCTCGCCGCTGACGGCTGACGATGTCGCCTTTACCCTCACCGTGCTGCTGGACCCGAAATACGACGGCGATACCGATATTACGCTCGCCAATATCGCCGGCGGCGCGGAGTACAAAGCGGCGAAAGCCGATAGTGTCAGCGGTCTGAAAGTGCTGGATCCCTTGACGCTCCAGGTGACCACCACCCAGCCGGGCGCGACGACGTTGGCAAAAATTGGCGGTCCGGTACTCTCCAGAGCGTATTACGGCAAAGGCTACCAGCGCGGCAATCTCGATTATCTGCGCACCCTGCACGGCAAACCGCTGGGCAACGGTCCTTACGTTTACGACAAATACATCCCCGGCCAGGAGATTCGTTTCCACGCCAACAGCCATTTTTATCGCGGTACGCCCCCCACTCCGCGCTTTATCTATCGCGTGACCAACCCGGCGACCAACTTTCAGCTCTTCCAGACGGGCGAAACCGACTACGACGCCTTTACCTCGCGTCCTGACGATATCGAACAGCTGAAAATGCTCGGCTTTGCCAACATCAACCTTTACGGCTCCAGCGACTACAGCCAGGTGGAGTTTAACGTCCGCCGCCCGGCGCTGAAGGACGTCAAGGTACGCCAGGCGCTGATTTACGGCCTCGATCGCCAGAAGCTGATTGATGTGGTCTACCAGGGCTACGGTAAAGTAGCGATTGAGCCTATCGCGCCAATCTCCTGGGCCTGGAACGCCGACGGAGTGAACCCGTATCACTATGACCCGGCGCAGGCGAAGAAGCTGCTGGACGATGCCGGCTGGAAACCGGGACCGGACGGTATCCGCGTCAAAGAGGGCAAACGCCTGGAGTTAACCCTGCTGGTGAGTAAGAAAGTGCTTAACGATGCGCTGATCCCTATCGCCAAAGAGAACTGGCAGCAGATTGGCGTCCTGTTAAAACCGCAGGTCGTCGATTTCAACGCCCTGATGGCGCAGCGTAAGTCGGGTAATTACGATCTGGCGTCGTTCAGCACCAGCACCCTTAACGACCCGCATGATGGCGTCTGGGATTTTTACAGCGCGGAAGCGAAAGAGTCCGGCTATAACAATCCGCAGGTCGATAAGCTGATTACCGAAGGTAACTCGGTGCTCGACGTTGAGAAACGCAAGCCTATCTACCACCAGCTGTATCAGGTACTGGCGCAGGACCCGCCGGTTATCCTTCTCGGCTACCGCGAAATTCTCTCGGCGAGCAGCGCCCGGGTCACCGGCTTCAAACCGGATATCTACAACGGCCTGACCGGCAGCCTGCCGGATGTCAAAATCGTTAAGTAAATCCCCAGCCGCCGGGATGTCCGGCGGCTGACGTGAGAATGCCATGAGAAATTTCATCCTGAGACGGCTGCTGCAAACGCTGCCGATGCTGCTGCTGGCTTCATTCATTATCTTTATGCTGTTTGCCAAAACGCCGGGCGATTTTATCGACGGCAATATCACCCTCACCGCCGCCCGCGCCGCCGAACTGAAGGCGATTTACGGTCTGGACCAGCCGTTACTCACCCGCTATATCCATTGGCTTGGCCAGCTGCTGCGCGGCGATCTTGGGTTCTCGCTGCAGTACCAGATTCCGGTCAGCCAGCTGCTTAACCAGTACATCTGGAACTCCTTCCTGCTGGCCAGCGTGGCGCTGGTGTTCTACTGGGGGATTGGTCTGACGGTCGGCGCAATCTCGGCGCTGAAGCCCAACTCGCTGTTCGATCATCTGGTGAGCGTCGCGGTCTTCGCCGCCATGTCGTTCCCGACCTTTTTCCTCTGTCTGCTGCTGATCAAGTGGTTCGCCGTCGACCTGCACTGGCTGCCGGTTGGCGGGATGACCCGTACCGGCAGCGACGACAGCGGCTGGGGCTATGTGCTACAGGTTGCCGCCCATCTGGTGCTGCCGGTGCTGGCGCTGGTGATGCTCCAGGCAGGTAGCCTGACTCGCTATTTTCGCGCCAGCATGCTTGAGGTGGTGAAAATGGATTTTATCCGCACCGCCCGCGCTAAAGGGCTACGCGAACGCACGGTTATCCTGAAGCACGCCTTGCGGAACGCCCTGCTGCCGATCATTACCCTGCTCGGCTTCGAGCTGCCGGGGCTGTTTTCCGGGGCGATCATCACCGAAAAAGTATTTAACTGGCCCGGGGCTGGACATATTCATATTGATTCGCTGGCCGCCCGCGACTACCCGGTGTTAATGGGATTCACCCTGTTTCTGGCGGTGCTCACCATTCTTGGCAATCTGCTTGCCGATGTGCTTTACGCGTGGGTCGACCCGCGCATTCGCGTGAGGTCCTGATGCTCAGTTCCCTGTTCTCTTCCAACCGACGCCTGCGCGACGCGGAAATTCCGGCGCTGGCGCAGGTTACGCCGTCCCCCTGGCGTCAGGCCTGGCAGGCGCTGCGTCACAATCGTCTGGCGATGCTGTGCCTGCTGCTGCTGGTCATCATGGCCCTCTGGTGTACGCTGGGGCCGCAGTGGTCGCCGTGGAAGGACGATGCTACCGACGCGCTGATGATCAACAAGCCACCCGGCGCGCAGCACTGGCTGGGTACCGATTTTCTCGGTCGCGATATTTACACCCGCCTGCTACTGGCCGGACGCATTTCGCTGATCATCGGCCTGCTGACCATGCTGCTGTCGGTCACCCTTGGCTATTTGCTCGGCGCTCTGTCGGGCTACGCCGGCGGCCTGACCGATAAACTCATCATGCGTTTTGCCGATCTGGTGATGACCATCCCCGGCCTGCCGCTGCTGATTGTCGCGGGAGCGATGCTCTCCGAGCTCGATTTCTCGCCGAATTCACGCATCTATATGGTGGTAGTTATGCTGAGCCTGCTGGAGTGGCCGAAGCTTGCCCGGCTGGTACGAGGGCAGTGCCTCTCCCTGCGCGAGCGCGACTTTATGCTGGCGACCCAGGTGCTGGGCTTGTCGGCGCGGCGCCGTCTGTTTGGTCATCTGCTGCCGAATACGGTACCGATTCTGGTGGTGATGGCGACGATGGCGGTGGCTAACGCTATTCTCAGCGAGTCGGCGCTTAGCTACCTCGGGCTTGGCGTTGTGCCGCCGACGCCGTCGTGGGGCAATATGATGGACGCCGCTAACAGCCTGATCGATTTTCAGCGCCGCCCCTGGCTATGGATGCCGCCGGGGATCGCCATTTTTATCACCGTCATTGCCATCAACGTGCTGGGCGATGGTCTGCGCGACGCCATGGACCCCAAAATGAAACAGAGGCTGAAATGAGTCGCGCATTAATTACCTTTAATCAACTTTCGGTCTCTTTTGCCGCCGACAAAGGCCGGGTACGCGCGGTGCAGGAGGTGTCGTTCACTATCCGCGCCGGGCAGACCGTTGGCGTCGTCGGCGAATCCGGCTGCGGTAAGAGCGTTACCGCCATGTCATTAATGGGCCTGCTGCCGCCGCAGGCGGCGCGCATTGACGGTGGGGAGATACTTTTCGAGGATCAGGATCTGCTGCGGCTGAAAAATGCCCATATGGCCGATCTACGCGGCAATCAGCTGGCGATGATTTTTCAGGAACCGATGAGCGCCCTTAATCCGGTACTCACCGTCGGCGAGCAGCTGTGCGAGCCGCTTATTCGCCACCGCGGCGAGTCGCCGAAGCTCGCATGGCAGCACGCTATCCAGCTTCTGGCTGATGTTGGACTGGCGCGCGCGGATAGCCTGATGGCCAGCTATCCACACCAGCTTTCCGGCGGCATGCTGCAGCGGGTGATGATCGCCATGGCGCTGAGCTGCCAGCCGAAGCTGCTGATTGCCGATGAGCCGACGACCGCGCTGGACGTCACCGTGCAGGCGCAGATCCTGCGACTGCTGCGCGACCAGGCGCGAGCCAACCGGATGGCGATGATGCTGATTACTCACGATCTCGGAGTTATCGCGCAGATGGCCGAACACGTGGTGGTGATGTACGCCGGGCGTATCGTTGAGCAAGGTGCGACAGCGACTATTTTGCGTAACCCGCAGCATCCCTATACCCAGGGGCTGATCGCCTCGCGCCCTGTGCCGGGGGAGCGGCGGCGACGCCTCTACTCAATCCCCGGTCAGGTACCGGACCTCGCCGCCCTTCCCGCCGGATGCGCCTTCGCCGAGCGCTGCGCAAAAGCCACCGCGCGCTGCCGACAGAGCATTCCGCCGCTATCGGGGCATAACCGGCAGGCCGCCTGCTTTTACAGTGAACTTTCGGAGTCCGTGGCATGAGTCATGAATACGTGATTGAAGTGGATGGGCTAAAAAAACACTTCCCGCTACGCGATGGGCTATTCGGCCAGCAGACCGGCGTGCTGCGGGCCGTGGATGGCGTGAGCTTTAAGATTCGCCGGGGCACGATTTTTGGCCTGGTAGGCGAATCCGGCAGCGGGAAAACCACCGTTGGTCGCACGCTGCTGGGGCTATACGAGAAGACCGCCGGCAGCGTGAAGTTTCGCGGCCAGGAGCTTGCCGAACTGTCGCCGCAGGCGATGCGCGCGCTGCGGCCTAAAATCCAGCTGGTTTTTCAGGACCCCTACAGTTCATTAAACCCGCGCATACGCATTGGCGTCGCCATCGGCGAGGCGATGCTGGAACACAAGCTCTGTCGCCGGGCGGAGCTGTATGACAAAACCCTTGAGGTGATGCGCATCTGCGGGCTGTCTCCGCAGCATTACAACCGCTTCCCGCACGAATTTTCCGGCGGCCAGCGTCAGCGCATCGGCATTGCCCGTGCGCTGATCTTAAACCCGGATTTTATTATTGCCGATGAACCGATTTCAGCCCTCGATGTGTCGATTCAGGCGCAGATTATCAATCTGTTTTCCGACCTGCGCGACGACCATGGGGTGACGTTTTTGTTTATCTCCCACGATCTGGGGGTAGTAGAGCATCTGTGCGATGACGTAGCGGTAATGTATCTCGGTCAGCTGGTAGAGACCGCCAGCCGCGATGCGCTATTCAGCAGCCCCCTGCATCCCTACACCCGGGCGCTGCTGGCGGCGGTACCGACCCTCGATCCGGACAGCGAGCCGGTCGCGGCGCTACAAGGTGAAATTCCCGACCCGTCCCGGCCCCCTTCCGGCTGTCGTTTTTCCTCGCGCTGCCCGCAGGCCAGCGACCGCTGCCGCCGTGATATTCCGCTTCTAAGGGAGGTTGCCGACGGCCACCTCGTCGCCTGTCACGCGGTTTAGCGCCGGGTAATCTTCAGAGCATAAAAAAACCGCCCACACGCAGGGGCGGTTAGTTGCGTAAGAGCGAACCGGCTGCGGCTACTCTTCCAGCGCGAAGGCAATAATATCATCGCCCACGTCCGGCGAGTGGCTGGCGCCCCCGGCGGAGATCACCACGTACTCTTTACCGCTTTTCGGTGATTTATAGATCAGCGGAGCCGCCACTGCCCCTACCGGCAGACGAGCGCGCCATAGCTCTTTACCGGTAGCGGAATCCAGCGCGCGCAGGTAGTTATCCTGGGTGCCGGCGAAGAAGACCAGTCCGGAAGCCGTGGACGTTGGGCCGCCCAGCGTCGGCATACCCAGCGGGATATGCATGTGCGTTTTCAGCCCCAGCGGACCGGTATCCTCTACCGATCCCATCGGTACCTGCCACATCAGCTGGCGGGTATTGAGGTCGATGGCGCTCATGGTGCCAAACGGCGGCGTATTACAGGGAACGCCCAGCGCCGACTGCAAGATATCAATCCGCACGCCGCCGTATGGCCCGGCAATTTGCGGACGCACGGTCCCCATAAAGCCGGGCACCTCGTCGGTGGAGACTTTGTATTTCGCCATATCCTCTTTGCGCACCAGCGACATTCTCAGCGGCATCCGCATATCGTTGACGAACAGCGTTCCTGTACGCTCATCGATAGTGATACCGCCCCAGTTCATACCGCCCAGCAGGCTCGGCCATTCGATATACGGCTTCTCTGACGGCGGCGTGTACATACCCAGATAAGTCGACGCTTTGAAGTCGATACGGCACATCAGCTGATCGAACGGCGTCACGCCCCACATCGACTTCTCGGTGAGCGGCTCGACGCCCAATTGCGGCATGCCGGTGGAGAACGGCTGGGTGGCGGAGAGATGCTCGCCTTCCGCGCCGTCGTGGGCCACAGGTCGCTCTTCTACGCGAGTCACTGGCTTGCCGGTACGCCGGTCGAGCACGTAAATCTGCCCGGTTTTGGTGGTCTGGATCAGGACCGGAACCTCTTCACCCCGGTCGTTTTTCATATGGAACAGTACCGGCTGCGACGGCAGGTCATAGTCCCAGATATCATGATGCACGGTCTGGAAGACCCACTTCGTCTCCCCGGTGCTGGCATCCACCGCCACCACGGACGAGCCATATTTCTCTTTGGCCGCGTTGCGATCGCCGCCCCAGTAGTCCGGCGGACCGTTACCGGTCGGCAGATAAATCAGATTCAGCTCTTTGTCAAAGCCCGGCACCGTCCAGACGTTCGGCGTTTCGAGAGTGTAGACGCGCCCTTTTACCGGATCGGTCACGTTTTCCGGCTGGCCGACGTCCCACGCCCACACCACTTTGCCGGTACGGACGTCAAACGCGCGCACCACGCCGGAGGGTTCGCCGTGCACGATATCGCGCACCCAGCCGCCGAGCACCGCAATATGCCCCATAATCACCGGCGTTGAGGTCGGATGGTAGCGTTTGCTGTTTTCGGTATTGTCCATACCCTGTTTCAGATCAACGCTACCGTGGTCGCCGAAGTCATCGCACAGCTCGCCGGTTTTGGCGTTCAGGGCGATCAAGCGGGCGTCGACCGTTGACACCAGGATACGCTGCGGACACTGCTGCAGCGACGGGCTGGCCTTCTCCTCTGCGCTCAGAGAATCATCACTCTGCGCATCCCAATAGCCAACCCCGCGGCAGGTGACGTGCTCGGCGGTTTGCGCGTGCGGGTCAAAACGCCAGCGCGCTTTACCGGTATCCGCATCCAGCGCGGTGACCACGTTCAGCGGCGTACAGGAGTACAGCGTATCGCCAATTTGCAGCGGGGTATTTTCATCGACGCCAATTCCGGCGCCGGTAAGCCGCCGGCCGGTATGGTACGTCCAGGCGACTTTCAGGTTTTTGACGTTTTGCGGCGTAATGTCCTCGTACGGCGCAAAACGGGTGCCGGAGGCATCGCGACCGAAGAACGCCCAGTTATCGCTTCTGGCAGCCAGGGTCGGCGTTTTGTCGTCGCTCGCTTTCACCACGCCGTTATGAATACCGCCGTGCGGGTAAAAGGCCGAGACCAGCGTCGCCAGCAGCACGAGGAAAATCGCCGAAGCGCTCCAGTTGGCGTAGCGTACCCGCGTACGCGGCATCGGCAGCGTCGCCGACAGCCACAGCGCCAGCATCAGCATCAGCGCAGGCACCACCAGTCGTGGGATCAGTCCCCAATAGCTGAGCTGCACTTCATACAGCGCCCAGGCAAGGGTCAACAGAAAAGTCAGAATGGCAAAAGGCAGGACATATCGACTGCGGGCGAGATAGCCGACGGCGATAAGCAGATAAGCAATACCGGCGAGCAGATACCAGGCGCTGCCGCCCAGCGAGAGGAGTTTGCCCCCCCAGATGGTGAAAAAGAGCCCAATGCCAAGGCTCAGTAATACAAAGAGTAATCGGTAGGCGGTGAAGAAAATTCCCCTTCCGCTACCTTGTCGTTCGTCCATATTTCATCCCATACGACGTCAGTCGAAAAAACCAAAACATCTTATATAAACAGCGCCTTATCAGACCAATAAGGACACAGACCGCATATCATGTTGGTTGGACGCTCTCAGGCAGAGCGAAGAACGTAAGGAATTATATGTATTTGTAAAAATAATGTAAAACTATCACGCATGAAATGTTTAAAATTTTTTAATTTATAAAACTAATTTATCAGATGAAGCGGTTGTAAGGCTGAACGCGCGGAGTTGAGGCGAGGAAAGATGAAGGGCAAAACGATTGTCGACCCGCAGCCCCCTGCGGGTCGACAATCTTCACTTTATGCTTATCCGGCGTTACGGCAGAGGCAGATGTCGCCTAGCGCGGCGGCAAGATCCAACTGCGCCAGCTCCTTCAGACCTTCACGCTTGATAAACTGGCTACGGTGCTTACTTTTAACCTCTTCCAGGCTTTTCTTAATCTCGGTTGGCGGTAATTTATACCAGCCGCGTCGATGCTTCTCGCCGCCAATTTCCAGCCAAAGCTCAGAATAACGAGTTTTTACTCTGTCGCTTTTAACATGAAAATCACTATCGATAGCATAGATCTCCTTGATATTGAAAAAGGCTAAAAAACCGTACAGCAGAGTGATAATTAAGTTTTTAGGACGGGTGCCGTGAAGCTCTTTCGTCAGCGCCTTCACCTCTTCATTATCGATATCTTTCCCTCCCTGAATACCGCCAATCCAGGCGCGGCCATCGTCAGTGCAGGAAAAACAGATACTGTAGACGCGTTTATCACCAAGGAACATTAACAGCATGAGCTCCCCTTCCTCCTGAAAAGGCGATGCCAGGAGCTTCACATCAATACTGCTACCGTTTTTCAGCGGAATGGCGATAAGCGTACGGCCAAAGTTCGCCATATCATACAGCTGCGGCAAGGCCTCGGGACGAAAGCTTTTTTCTATAAAATTCAAAGCGCCATGAGCGATATCGAGTTTCGCTCTTTTTGACATCTTTTTATTTAAATAGGCTTTAAAGGGTTTATCTTCAAAGTTAACCAGCCCCTCGGTGGCTCCCGTTAATTTCGCGCAAGCATAGCTGGCGCATAATGTCTGATATTCTTTGTATTTCCCTCCGGTTAAAGATATTTCTCTGCATTTACGCAGTACCTTTTTATAGCTGAGTTTAACCTGACAAATAAATTTATTATGTTTCCGCCATTCTTTGACGGCGGCTACTGCGGTTGTCGATACCATTGACCATAATCCATAGATACATCCATAAGCACGGCAATATTAGCATAATCTTTACAAGTCAATGGCCAGTGTGGCGCTCGTTGTCGATTTGTTTAACAAATAGCGTGATAAACATTCAACAATTTGATGGCTAAAAATGAAATATTCGCTCAACTATTGTTTGTCGCCGCCCACGCCTTTTCTCGTCTCGCCTTGCGCAATAAAACATCCGCGCTTACCGCTATGTGCTACCGGGGCTCAGGCCGGGTGCATCCGCCTGCCGTTTTGCCTATACTTGCACACGGTCAACACTGAACTTAAATGGGTAACGCATGGAAATTGATCTCGATAACCTGGTTTTTAGCGGACTGGAAGAAGCGCAAGAGCGCAACGCTGAACGACTTGAAGATGCCGATAAAAAAGCGCAGGCCATTGTGGCCGATGATGACTGCGGCGACGCCTGTAAGATCTAACGACCAAACCGGCTACTCTGCCGGTTTTTTTATCCCGCCAGCGCAGCCCTCGCCATAAAGCCGTTTGCAACGCGCTTTTTAAAGAAAAATTTTCTCCCAAAGCGCTATTTTACAAATTGAACGTGCAACTTTTTTCTCTGCTGAGTGCGGTAATATTTTGATTATCGTTCCTGCGAGCCGCGCCGTTTTCTGGCCCGCAGGCGCAAATCAATGTCGAGGAGAAAGTCATCCCCTCGATGGCCATTTTTCTGCACCGCTCCAGAGGCTCAGTCATGTCACACCGGGAAAATCGTGCTAAATGGAACCTGTTTATTCAGGCATTAAAACAGGAAGTGAAACCCGCATTAGGCTGTACCGAACCGGTATCTGTCGCCCTCGCCTGCGCCGTGGCGGCGCAGCAGCTCTCTGGCGCGATTGTGCGGATCGAAGCTGCGGTCTCGCCGAATCTGATGAAAAATGGTATGGGCGTCACCATCCCGGGTACGGGGATGACCGGCTTGCCTATCGCCGCGGCTCTCGGCGCTATCGCCGGCGACCCGCAGGCGAATCTGGAAGTGCTTAACAAGGCCACCCGTCGGGAAATTGATGCCGCCAGGGCGCTACTTGAGGTTGGCGCCGTGCGCGTGGTGCTACAGGAACCCTGCGACGAGATTCTGTACGTTCGCGCCAAAGTCTACGCGGGCGATCAGCATGCGACGGTCACCATCACCGGCGACCACACCAACGTGGTGGCGATTGAGAAAATGGGTGAGCCTCTGTTTGTTAAGGACGCAAGCGCAAACGCCGCTCCCACCCGCGATCCGCTGGCGCAGGTCGCCCACAGTTCGCTGCGCGAGATCTATGATTTTGTTAGCGAAGCGCCTGCGCAGACGCTGGAATTTATGCTCGAGGCTGGCGCAATGAACAACGCCCTTTCAAAGAAAGGGCTGAGCAAAGAGTGGGGATTGCATATCGGCCCGACGCTAAAGCGCCAGGTCGACAAAGGACTGGTTTCCGATGATATGTTTAACGAGATCCTCTACCGCACCAGCGCCGCGTCGGATGCCCGCATGGGCGGCGCATCGCTGCCGGCGATGACCAACTCCGGCTCCGGCAACCAGGGCATCACCGCCACCATGCCGGTGGTCGTGGCCGCAGAGCGTCTTCACGCCAGCCAGCAGCAGCTGGCCCGCGCGCTGGCGCTATCACATCTGGTCGCCATTTATATTCACTGTCAACTTCCGCGGCTATCGGCCCTCTGCGCCACCACCACCGCCGGAATGGGTGCCGCGGCGGGGATTATCTGGCTGATGAACGGCAGCTTTGACACCATCGCCATGGCGGTTAATAACATGATTGGCGACGTCAGCGGCATCATATGCGATGGCGCTTCCGGTAGTTGCGCAATGAAAGTGTCCACCAGCATCTCTTCCGCCTGGAAAGCGGTTCTGCTGGCGCTGGATAATTCGGTTGTTTCCGGCAACGACGGTATCGTCGATCGCGATGTGGAAAACTCCATTCGTAATCTTTGCGCCATCGCCGGTCGGGCCATGCAGCATACCGACCGACAAATTATCGAAATCATGGCGCACAAGCGTTATTAGGTTTGACGCGGCGCTGGACGAATGGATGCCGGGCGTTGTCCGGCGGTAAAGCGTCCACTGCCCCTCCGCCGCAGCATGTAAAAAAACCACGCCGGCATGCACGCGCGGGCGTGGTTCGATTTTTGGTTAACGTCGTTGTTCAGACGCGAGGATAGTAAGCAAAGAGCGCCGGCGCGCCGCCGGTATGGACAAACATCACCGGCCCGCTGCCGGTGAAACGCGTTGTTTTCACGCCATCGTTCAGGCCCGCTATCGCCTTGCCGGTATAGACCGGATCAAGCATGATCCCCTCCAGACGCGCCAGCAACGCTACCGCCTCCATCCCTGCGGTATTCGGCATGCGTCCCCGCGCTGCCGGAGGACACCACCACGGACTGCACACATCTGCTCGCACTGCTCCGCTATCTCCAGCGCGCACTCAACGTAGCCCAGCGACCCCAGCGCGTTTGAGCCGCCGACGGGAACAATATAGGGTTTAGCCCCTTCTGCCGAAAGCCGCTCGCTGAACTGCTGCAGCTGCGCATCCGAATCGTAAAGCTCTGCAACCATTTCTGACTCGCAGCCCATCAGGCTAAACAGCAGATGGTTGCCGTTGCAGAGATAGTTAGGCTCTGCGGTTTGAATGGGATTCTCCAGCAGCGCTGCGCACTTCAGACCCAAATGCGCGGCTGCCGCCGGCGGTCACCAGCGTATCGCTGGCCTTTACTGATGGCATCTGCCGCCAGAAACTCAAGCTTTCTGAACTTATTACCGCCCATGCCAGGATGCGAAATATCGTCACGTTTTATAGAGATATCGCGCTGCAAATATTCCGACAGCCGCTGCAGATGCTGAACGGGAGTGACGCCACCAACCAGCGCGACGCGCGCTAAGCTGTTGAGATAATGTTTTACCGACATAGCCCTCTCCTTGATATAAAAACGGCGGCTAATAAGCCGCCGTTGAGCCGTCTTTCGCGTGAGTTATCCCTGCCAGGCGATAGCTTCAATTTCTACTTTAACGTCCTTTGGCAGCCGGGCGACCTCTACGCAAGAGCGCGCCGGGAAAGAAGCGTTACGCTGGGTGAAGAACGCCGCGTAGGCATCATTAATGGCAGCGAACTCGTTCAGATCCTTGACGAAGATAGTCATCTTACAAATATTGGCGACCGTCAGGCCGCCGGCCTCAATGATTGCCTGAATATTCTCGAGGCTCTGTCGGGTCTGGCCTTCGGCGCACTCGGGAATAGTGCCCGTTTGCGGATCGATGGGTAGCTGACCAGATGTAAAAATAAAATTTCCGCTGCGCACGCCCTGGATATAGGGGCCAATTGCCTGCGGCGCATTTTCTGTCGCGATAGCCTTAGTCATAGCAAATCCTTTAAGAATATTGGGTTAAAGAGTGAAGCCGACAATTAAATAAACAATGAGCGCCAGCCCGCCCGTCACCAGCGCATAAGGCAGCTGGGTGCGAATATGTTCAATATGGTCACAGTTGGTCGCCATCGATGCCACGATGGCATCACTGGAGATAGGCGAAGTCATATCACCAAAGATTGAGCCGGAAATCGCCGCGCCGATCATAAAGTGCGGATCGATGCCTAAGGACACGCCGAGCTGGACGCCAATTGGAATCATGATGGCGAAGGTTCCCCAGGAGGTACCGGTGGCCAGCGACATCACCGCGGCAATCAGGAAGATAAAGCCGATCGAAAAGCCGGATGGAATAACGCCGGAGGTTATCGAAGCAATATACTGTCCGGTATTCAGTTCCGCCGAAATATGCCCCATCAGGAAGGCCAGAATCATGATTGAGCTGATTTTCACCATACTGGCGTAGCCGATATACAGCTCTTTAAAAAAGTTTTCTACGTTCAGAATACCGCGCAGGCGAAACCAGATAAAAGAGACGACGGTGCCAAACATGACGCCGGAGTAGACCGACATGGAGCCGCTGCCTTTGGAGAATTGTCCCTCGCCGGTGATATATAGCACTACCGGCACCATAAGTACGGTGGAAAGGATTGGAATAAAGAAGTTGAGCAATGAGTTGCAGGCCGGATGATCAATCACCGGGTCCGCTTCCTCTTCGCCATGCTCTTGTTCTATTTCCGTCTGGACCGTTTCAAACTTAACCTCCGCCTTTTTCATCGGCCCCCAGCTACAGCCGGAGAGGATATAAAAAAGCACTGAGGCTAATGAAAACCAGGCCATCGTATTCCAGACCATCGAGCTTGCCAGCACTTCAAATGGCTCGCCGGTCAGGTAGCCTTGCGCAATCTGGACGCCGATAACCCCCATCATCGCCGCTCCCCAGCCGTTGATCATCACCGACGAACAAACGGACACGCAGGAAGTCTGGATAATATAGGACATCTTTTCCGGCGAGACTTTATAGCGCCGGGCAAGGTTTTTCGTTGATGCGCCGGCAATCAGCTGGTTTATCGAACTCTCGATAAAGATTAACGATGTCACCACCATCGCCAGTAGCTGGACCGACTTTTTATTGGTGACGAAATCATTTTTCTCCGAAAGAAACTGCACCAGCTTTCGCACGCCGCCGGTGACCACAATCAGCCGCATAATGCCGCCGATCATCACCATAAAAATAATCGTTCGCGCATTACCGGCGGAGGCAAAGGTTTCAATAATTCCGTTCAGCGTGCCGCCAACGCCCTGGATAATGCTGTGGTGAATCACCGCATAGCCGACAAAAATACCGGTAAGCAGAGAGAGGATCACCTGGCGGGTCAGAATCGCCAGAATAATGGTGACCAGCGGAGTAATTATCGTCCAGATGCCATAATCATGCATGATGGTTATCCTGTTTGAGGTCCATAGCGGCGAAGGCAATATCCAGGTCCTGGAGTAAGTCATCGATATGTTCAATGCCGACGGAGAAGCGCAGCGTCGTGTCATAAACGCCGATCGCTTCCCGCTCCTCTTTTGACATCGAACCGTGGGACATTGAGGCCGAATGGTTAATCATGCTCTCTACCCCGCCCAGCGATTCCGCCAGCACAAAATAGTGCAGACCGCCGATAAAGCGTTTCAGGCTCTGCATGTCTCCCTTCAGGGTCGCGGTCACTACCGCGCCGCCCGAACGCATTTGCTTCTTGCATAGCTGATGCTGAGGGTGCGACGGCAGCCCCGGATAATAGACGCTGGCAATCGCCGGATGGTTTTCCAGATATTCCGCCACGCGCAGGGCATTACTGCACTGACGCTCCATGCGCAAATCCAGCGTTTTCATACCGCGCAGGGCAAGGTAGGCATCAAAGGGCGAGGCAATAGAGCCGATCGTTGTTTTAATAAAATCGAGCCTCGAGGCGAGCGCTTCATTATTGGTAATAACCGCGCCGCCTATTAAATCAGAATGTCCGCCAACATATTTACTGGTGGAGAGCATGACCATGTCCGCCCCCATTTCAAGCGGTTTATGGTTCCAGGCGCTGGCAAAGGTATTATCAACGCAGGTGGTAATGGCGTGTTCTTTAGCAATACGACACACTTTCGCGATATCGACCAGTTCAAGTAATGGATTGGTCGGCGTTTCAATCCAGATTAAGGCGGTGTTTTCCTGAATATTCGCCATCAGGCTCTGCTCATCGTTCAGATCGATATAGGAAATTGTGGCGCCGGTGGTGTGCGTTTTTAATTTCTCAAACAGCCGCCAGGTTCCGCCGTAGACGCCCTTCATCGCAATAATATGTGCGTCTTTGGGCAATAGTTCCATCACGATATTGGTGGCCGCCATTCCCGATGCGGTAGCGGTGGCATATATCCCCCCCTCCAGCTCGGCAAGTGCGGATTCATAAGCTTTACGCGTTGGATTGGAAACCCGGGAATAACAAAAATCGCCGCCTTCATAAAGGTTAGGCTGGATAAAAGAGCTGGCTGTGACAATCGGGGTAAATATAGCGTTGGTTACCGGATCGGATTGGCTTCCAGCATGAACGGCCAGGGTAGCAATATCTTTAGTTCTGGTTTTCATAGGATATACTCAAACTATTATTAGTCATAAATATCGTGAGTTCTTATTTACGTGGTCAGCGAAGTTGGCACGTAAGACTTCCGCCAAAACTCCGTTTAATAGCCAAAAAATAAACGGTCATATAATCATCAACATCGTGATTTGCGTTCTTCGACCACCATTAAAATGTATATTAGGCGCGGAAGAAAATCTTACCTATTTTCCCTCTAATCCGCGAATAATGGAGAAAATTGTTCTCTGCGCGAAAAAATCATCTACCATTAACTTATTGATAAATAAAACATTGATTTTAAATGGTGATGTTAATCACAAAAATATGGGGGAAAACTTACTCTTTAACCGCCTGCGGCCACGAAACGATTTTTCTCATACTGGTGCCAGCGATAGGGCTCCTGAGTTCCCTCATATACGCGCTATGCAGAATGAGTTAGAGCTATTTGCGGCGCAATGCTGTATGGTTGTAAGCCCTTAACTCAGGAAATATCATATGTCAGAACGCAAAGACGCTAAAACTCGCCGTAATTATCTCGTAAAATGTTCCTGCCCTAACTGCTCTCAGGACTCAGAACACAGCTTCAGCCGAGTACAAAAAGGTGCTCAACTCATCTGCCCCTACTGCCATAAATTTTTCCAGTCCTCTGCAAAAACCGCTGCTTAATTATCCCTTGTCAGAAGCCGATTATTGCGCATGATTGCACAATAATCAGCCAGCGCTGATGGCGTTTTTTTGGCAAAGTAAAAGCCCGCAAGCGCGGGTTTTATTTCGATTTGCATAGACTTCCCACTCACTTACTGTATAGTCGTGCCGGTTTTCATATTTAAAAGGTATTTATTTGTTCCAAAAAATGACAGGTATTGTCAAAACATTTGATAATAAAACAGGCAAAGGCCTGATCATCCCCTCCGATGGTCGCAAAGACGTACAGGTTCATATTTCCGCACTATCGCCCGGCGAGCCAACCACAATCAGCCCCGGCATCCGCGTCGAATTTCGTCGAGTCAACGGACTGCGTGGCCCGACCGCCGCCAATGTTTATCTTTCTTAAAACACAGTATAAAACGTCAATAGCTGCTGAATAAGTCACCTCGCCGGTTAAAACATGGCCAGGAAATGCTTCACCGTGCGCGAACGCTCGTAGCGTCGCCAGGCGATAGCAATATCGGTTTTTAGCGGCGCGCCCGCCAAAGGGTGGTAGCTGACGCCAGGTAGCGTGATGCAGGTCATCGACTGCGGCACCAGCGCAAAGCCGAATCCGGCTTCCACCATGCTGAGCGACGACGATATTTGCGATGACTGATAGGCTCGCTGCACGTCAATACCGGCGCGCAGATAGCTGTTGAACACCAGCTCATACAGGCCAGGGGCCACTTCGCGCGGAAAAAGAATCGGCGCCACGTCGGTAAGCTGCTCGAGCGCGAGTTCGTCGCATGACGACAGCGGATGCGAACGCGCCAGCGCGATCACCATCGGCTCCTGATCGATAATACGCAGATTGAAGGCTTTACTGCTTTCACAAGGCAGGCGTACAAAAGCAATATCCAGCTCCGCTTCGCCAAGCGCCCCCATCAGCGTCGCCATATTGCCCTCGATTTGATGCAGCGTTACCGCCGGGTAACGTTGTTGGAACTGCTGCAGCAGGCTAAAGATCTGCGGATGGAAGGCATCAGAACTGGTAATGCCCAGCGCCAGCCGACCGTTCAGTCCGCGGGCGATCCCTTTCGTCTTTTCGAGCGCCGCATCGCTCAGGGCGAGGATCTGGCAGGCATCCTCATAGAACGACTCCCCCGCTTCCGTCAGCTCAACGCCGCGCGTTAAACGGCGGAAAAGCGGCGTGCCAATTTCCCGTTCAAGCCGTTGAATTTGTTGGCTTAAAGGCGGCTGTGAGATACCAAGTTCTTTTGCCGCTTTAGTGAAATGTCGCGCCTCGGCGACGGCGACAAAGTAGCGCAGATAACGAAGTTCCATATCGAAAACGTCTCAAACAAGCATAGATTCTATATTGGAACTGTGAGCTGAATCGCGTCAACATTTATTTAACCTTTCTGATATTCGTTGAACGAGGAAGCGGGTAATGAACCATTCTGCTGAATGCTCTTGTGAAGAGAGCCTGTGTGAAACTCTACGAGGGTTTTCCGCGCAACATCCCGATAGCGTCATCTACCAGACCTCTCTGATGAGCGCGCTGTTGAGCGGCGTTTATGAAGGCAATACCACCATCGCTGATTTACTCACCCACGGCGATTTTGGCCTGGGAACCTTTAATGAACTGGACGGCGAGCTGATCGCGTTTAGCAGCGAGGTATACCAGCTGCGCGCCGACGGCAGCGCCCGTAAAGCCCGAATGGAACAGCGCACGCCGTTTGCGGTGATGACCTGGTTTCAGCCGCAGTATCGTAAAACGTTCGATAAACCGGTGAGCCGCCAGCAGCTGCACGACATTATCGACCAGCAAATACCCTCCGATAATCTCTTCTGCGCCCTGCGCATTAACGGTCATTTTCGTCATGCGCATACCCGCACCGTACCGCGCCAGACCCCGCCCTACCGGGCGATGACCGACGTGCTCGACGACCAGCCGGTGTTCCGCTTCAACCAGCGCGAAGGGGTACTGGTCGGCTTCCGTACCCCGCAGCATATGCAGGGCATTAACGTTGCCGGCTACCACGAACATTTCATCACCGATGACCGTCAGGGCGGCGGTCATCTGCTCGATTATCAGCTCGACCACGGCGTGCTGACCTTTGGCGAAATCCACAAATTGATGATTGACCTTCCTGCCGATAGCGCCTTCCTGCAGGCGGATCTGCACCCGGACAATCTAGATGCCGCCATTCGCTCAGTCGAAAACTAAGGAGATTCTCGTGGATAATCAACATCAACCTCGCCAGTGGGCGCATGGCGCCGACCTGATCGTCAGCCAGCTGGAGGCCCAGGGCATTCGCCAGGTCTTCGGCATTCCGGGGGCAAAAATCGATAAGGTCTTTGATTCGCTACTGGACTCCTCAATTCGCATTATCCCGGTACGCCACGAGGCCAACGCCGCCTTTATGGCCGCTGCGGTTGGCCGCATCACCGGGAAAGCGGGCGTCGCGCTGGTCACTTCCGGCCCCGGCTGCTCCAATCTGATTACCGGTATGGCCACCGCTAACAGCGAAGGCGATCCGGTGGTGGCGCTGGGCGGTGCGGTAAAACGCGCCGACAAGGCCAAACAAGTGCACCAGAGTATGGATACGGTGGCAATGTTCAGCCCGGTAACCAAATACTCGGTGGAAGTCACCGCATCCGATGCGCTGGCGGAGGTCGTGTCTAACGCATTTCGCGCCGCCGAGCAGGGACGGCCGGGAAGCGCCTTCGTCAGTCTGCCGCAGGACGTCGTCGATGAGCCAGTCCACGCCAGGGTGCTGCCCGCCAGCGAAGCCCCGCAGACCGGCGCGGCCCCGGACGACGCCATTGAGCGAGTGGCGAAGATGATTGCCGGGGCAAAAAATCCGGTATTCCTGCTCGGTCTGATGGCCAGCCAGACGGAAAACAGCGCGGCGCTCCGCGAATTGCTGAAAAAAAGCCATATCCCGGTCACCAGTACCTATCAGGCCGCCGGCGCGGTAAATCAGGACCACTTTACGCGCTTTGCCGGACGGGTTGGGCTGTTCAATAACCAGGCCGGGGATCGGCTATTGCATCTCGCCGACCTGGTCATCTGCATTGGCTATAGCCCGGTGGAGTATGAACCGGCGATGTGGAATAACGGTAACGCCACGCTGGTGCATATCGACGTGCTGCCCGCTTACGAAGAACGCAACTATACCCCGGATATCGAGCTGGTCGGCGATATCGCTGCCACGCTGCACAAACTCTCCGGGCGTATTGACCACCAGCTGGTTCTGTCGCCGCAGGCCGCGGAGATTCTTGTTGACCGCCAGCACCAGCGGGAACTGCTCGATCGCCGCGGCGCGCAGCTAAACCAGTTTGCGCTTCATCCGCTGCGCATCGTTCGCGCCATGCAGGATATCGTCAACAGCGACGTAACGCTGACCGTCGATATGGGGAGCTTTCATATCTGGATCGCCCGCTATCTCTACAGCTTCCGCGCTCGTCAGGTCATGATTTCCAACGGTCAACAGACCATGGGGGTGGCGCTGCCGTGGGCGATTGGCGCCTGGCTGGTGAACCCGCAGCGCAAAGTGGTTTCGGTTTCCGGCGACGGCGGTTTCCTGCAATCCAGTATGGAGCTGGAGACCGCCGTACGGCTAAAAGCTAACGTCCTGCATATCATCTGGGTCGATAACGGCTACAACATGGTGGCAATTCAGGAAGAGAAAAAATATCAGCGGCTATCCGGCGTTGAGTTCGGCCCGGTGGATTTTAAAGCCTATGCCGAAGCCTTCGGCGCCAGAGGGTTCGCGGTCGAGAGCGCCGCCGCCCTTGAGCCGACGCTGCGGGCGGCGATGGACGTCGATGGCCCCGCCGTGGTCGCCATCCCCGTCGATTACAGCGACAACCCGCTGCTGATGGGCCAGCTTCATCTCAGTCAACTACTTTGAGTCACTACAGAAGGAATCCAGCAATGAAAAAAGTCGCACTCGTGACCGGCGCAGGCCAGGGTATCGGTAAAGCTATCGCCCTTCGCCTGGTTCAAGATGGCTTTGCCGTGGCCATCGCCGATTATAACGATGCCACCGCACAGGCGGTTGCTGACGAAATTAACCAGCACGGCGGCCAGGCGCTGGCGGTGAAGGTCGATGTCTCGAAACGCGATCAGGTTTTTGCCGCCGTTGAGCAGGCGCGTAAGGGCCTTGGCGGTTTTGACGTGATCGTTAACAACGCCGGGGTCGCGCCCTCTACGCCTATCGAAGAGATTCGCGAGGACGTCATCGATAAAGTCTACAATATCAACGTTAAGGGCGTTATCTGGGGCATTCAGGCCGCGGTAGATGCGTTTAAAAAAGAGGGCCACGGCGGCAAGATCATCAACGCCTGCTCCCAGGCGGGCCACGTGGGTAACCCGGAACTGGCGGTCTACAGTTCAAGCAAGTTTGCCGTGCGCGGCCTGACGCAAACCGCCGCCCGCGATCTGGCGCATCTGGGAATTACCGTTAACGGCTACTGCCCGGGGATCGTCAAAACCCCCATGTGGGCGGAAATTGACCGTCAGGTTTCCGAAGCGGCGGGCAAACCGCTGGGCTACGGAACCCAGGAATTTGCGAAACGCATTACCCTCGGTCGTCTTTCCGAACCGGAAGACGTCGCGGCCTGCGTCTCTTATCTGGCCGGTCCGGACTCCAACTATATGACCGGTCAGTCGCTGCTGATCGATGGCGGTATGGTATTCAGTTAATAATAAATAAGCTCTGACATGGTTTGCCCCGGCCTCAGCGCCGGGGCTTTTTTTCAGCCTTTCGGGAAGATCCACAGATCGTTGACGGGCAAGGTAAGATGGCAACGTTCGGCATCGCGCAGTGCGCTACCGTAGGCGCGAATAGCGAAATCATCGCCTTCGGTGCGAAACAGATACTCCCAGCGGTCGCCGAGATACATACTGGTCAGCAGCGCTAATTCCAGCATGTTCTCTTCAGGCGAGGAGGCTATGCGCAGGCGTTCAACACGAATGACCGCCGTTGCTTCCGCCCCCACGCTGACCCCTTCCCCGGCCATTCCCCACAGTGCCCAGCTGGCGCCCTCAATGCGCGCCCGACCGTTATCCAGATCGGTGACGGTGCCGTGCAGCCGATTATTGCTGCCCATAAACTCGGCGGCAAACAGCGTTCTCGGGCTGCCGTACATCTCCTGCGGCGTTCCCTGCTGCTCGATGACGCCGTTATTGAGCAGCAAAATGCGATCGGAAATCGCCATCGCCTCATTCTGATCGTGGGTCACCATCAGCGCCGACAGACCCAGCTTGACGATCAGTTCGCGCAAAAAGACCCGCGCCTCTTCCCGCAGCTTAGCGTCGAGGTTCGACAGGGGTTCATCCAGCAGAATGACCGGCGGGTTATATACCAGCGCCCGGCCGATGGCCACGCGCTGCTGTTGTCCTCCGGAGAGCTGATGCGGGTGGCGATTGCCAAGATGCCCCAGGCCCAGCTGATCGAGCACGCTCTGCACCCGCTGTTTGATCTCCGCGGCGGCGACCTTACGTAGCCTGAGGGGGTAAGCCACGTTCTCAAATACCGTTTTATGCGGCCACAGGGCGTAGGACTGGAACACCAGACCCAGGTTACGCTCCTCCGCCGGAATTTCACTACGCGGGTTGCCGTCATAAACGCGGGTTTTACCGATAGCGATCGTGCCGCTGGTGGGCTTCTCCAGCCCGGCGACCGCCCGCAGCAGCGTGGTTTTTCCGCTCCCCGATGGGCCGAGCAGCGAGACGACTTCCCCCCGCCTCAGCTCCATAGATACGCCCTTCAGTACCGGGTTATCGCCGTAGGTCAGGTGCAGGTTTTCTACCGATAATTCAATCATGTAATTTCACTCCAAAGCGCAGGGCGATGCCCAGACCCACGACCACCAGCAGGATATTAATAAACGAGAGCGCGGCGACGATATCGATAGCCCCCGCCGCCCACAGCGACACCAGCATCGAACCGATAGTTTCCGTTCCCGGAGAGAGCAGATAAACCCCGGTCGAATATTCGCGCTCGAAGATAAGAAACATCAGCAGCCAGGAGCCAATCAGGCCATAGCGCGACAGCGGCACCGTGACGTGGCGGGTGATCTGCCCGCGCGATGCGCCGGTACTGCGCGCCGCCTCCTCCAGCTCAGGCGCCACCTGCAGCAGCGTCGAGGAGATGAGCCGCAGGCCGTAGGCCATCCAGACCACGGTATAGGCCAGCCAGACGCTGAAAATGGTATTACGCAGCGCGCGCAGCTGAACAATCAGATGGTCGCGCAGCCACTCAGCCACCGGCAGCGCCGAGAGCCAGCCGTTTTTCAGCGACTGATCCAGCCACATCGGCAGAAACAGAAACACCCACAAAAACGCCAGCCCGGCCAGCAGCCCCGGCACCGCACGCGGCACCAGCACGCTGTAGTCGAGAAAGCGCGTGACGTTATCCGGTTTGCGGTGCATCGCGATGCCTACGAACAGATAGCAGACCACCGCCAGCGCGCCGCCGATGACCCCAATCGCCATAGAGTTAACGATGGCGCGCAGCAAATTCGGCTGCTGCCAGATGTTGCGAAACGTCGCCAGCGAGAGTTCATCCCACAGCGGGACGCCAACCCCCCAGTTCGAAATAAAGGCCCGCAGCGCAACGCCGATCAGCGGTACGCCGATGGTAACCGTTAACCAGGCCACCACGACGATACCGGCGACCCAGCGCCATTTCCCCAGCGGCAGCGCCCGGGCCTGCGATGCTTTCCCCTTCATGGTGACAAAGCGGTTGGCGGTACGCATCAGGCGGCGCTGGAGCATCACCAGCGGAATGGTGATGCAGATCAGCACCACCGCCACCGCTGCCATCAGATGATAGGAAGGCGTGCCGAGCTTGTTGGTCAGTTTATAAAGATAGGTGGCCAGCACCATATTGCCTTCCGGGTCCCCCAGCACCAGCATCAGGCCGAAGACTTCCAGGCCGAGAAAAAACAGCAGTACGCAGGCATAGAGTATGGACGGCCGTACCATCGGCAGGCTCACCGAGGTCATGACCTGCAGCGGCGATGCGCCAACCGTTCGCGCCGCTTCTTCCACATCCGAACCGACGCTGCGCAGCGCGGAAGAGATATAGAGATAGGCGTGTGGAACGTGCGTCAGTCCGGCGATCGCCACGATGCTGAACATCGAATAGATATTCCAGGGCACAAAACCGATCAGCTGCTCCGCCCATTGCGAAAAGAAGCCTACCGGTCCCACCGCCACCACGTAACCAAAGGCCAGCACCATCGGCGATACGAAAATCGGCACCAGAATCAGCGGCTCAATAATCCGTCTGCCGGGTAAATCGGTGCGCACCATTAAAAAGGCGAGGATCCCGCCGAGAGGAATGGCGATCGCCACCAGGCCGAAGGCGAGAATAAAGCCAGATTTTAGCGCCAGATAAAAATCCGGATCGGTAAAGATAAATTCGAAGGCCTCAAGGCTAAATGCCTTCGAGCGGGCAAAAAAGGGTGCCGAGAGAAAGCTCTGCACCACGATAAATAGCAGCGGGACATAAATGGCCAGCGCCGTTATCAGGACAACAATTCCGCGCGGCAACCCCTGCCACTTTCGGCGTAAAATATTCATAAGCGATCCCTTTAAACCTGGCGGGTATCATGTGGGCTGCGCATCCTGAAAAGATGCGCAGCGCCGGAGGGTTATTTCGCCGCGGCGGTGCGCCACTGTTTGATAAATTCCAGGCGTTGTTTCGGCTCAAGATACGCCAGCAGCGTTTCATCGACCGGAATGGGCTTCAGCGCGCTGCCGAGCATTTTGGTCATACCGTCGATATCATTTTTACCTTCGATATCATTGCGCAGGGAGGGAATATCGGCCTGGTTCGCCAGGATGCTTTGCCCCTTTTCCGAGAGCACGTAATCAAACCACAGCTTCGCCGCATTCAGATGCTCGGCTTCTGCGGTAATAAACGAGACCCGCGAGAGCACCAGCACATAATCTTTCGGGTACGAGATACCCAGCGAAGGGTCGTTTTTCGCCCGCGCCTCCGCGTATGAACCGAGGATGTTGTAGCCAATCAGGTTTTCCCCGGAGGAGACGCGCTCCATCATCGTCCCGGTGGACGATTGCACGGTCAGCCCGCCTTTCGCCATTCCCGCCAGGTCGTCAAAGTAGTGAGCATCGGCTTTACTGTCCTGAACCGCCAGCATAAAACCCAGGCCCGATTTTTCAATATCGTAGGTAGTGACCTTGCCCTTGAACTTATCAGCCTGACTGGCGATCAGCTTCGCCAGCGCGGTGTGCGAATCAGGAACATCCCCTTGCGGGATCAGGCGCTTATTATAGATAAAGACCACCGGTTCATAGGTGGTGCCGTAGGCTTTTTGCTGCCAGACCGCCCATTTCGGCAGCTTATCTTGTTCCGGGGAGGCATACTGTTCCGCATAATCGGTGGCAAGCTTCAGCGCCGTATCCATTGAAGAGCTCCAGACCACATCGCCGCTTCCGCCGCCCGCTGCCTGCTCGCTGATATAACGGTTGTACAATTCGGTACTGTTCATATCGTTATATTCAACTTTAATGCCGGGATATTGCGCTTCAAAACCTTTAATTAACGGACCTGCGGCCTTAGTATCCGTGGTTGAGTAAATCACCACCTTGCCTTCTTTAATCCCCGCATCCACGACCTTTTGATAATCCGCCGGATAGCCCTGAGGGAGCGCAGCAAAGGCCTGACCGGAGAATATGGCCGTCAGTGAAATCACTAAGCCACTAATTTTCATATACATAAAATCAACCTTTAAGCATCATTTATTAAATGTAAATTTAACATATAGCGTGACGTAAGAACCTTGCAACGCCTGGGAATGTTTTTTTACGGCTTTTGTGACGCTGACGTAATTTAAATGATGGTGATTGAGATTTGGCAAAAGCCTAAAACGTTGAGGTGATGAAATATTAAGAAAAGATTAAGTTTTTCTGTTTTTAAACCTGCCGAATAAGGCATTCTTAAATAAACGAATAAAACTTGTTGGCGCAGGACGCGGTAAATCGCTGACTTCCATATCATGAATGGCAGCGGCTAATAGCCGACGCTACGGAGTCAGTATGTATAAGCGAAAACTCCCGGGTCGCGGCTGACGCCTTATCCGGGCTACGGGACCGCTGACGGTGTGAATCCGTAGCCTGGCTAAGCGCAGCGCGGGCCGGGTGAACGCTAAGCCGGTGCATTTGGCTTCACACCTGTCCCGGAGGCGGTGCTGACGCACCTGTCCGGGCTACCGGCCCGAGAACCTGTAGCCCGGCTAAGCGCAGCACGAGCTGGGGAATTTACCGTTGCGCCAGCTGGCGCAAAACCGTTCGTAGTTCATCGGGCTTACGCATCCCCTGATGCCAGTCCAGCACCCTACCGTCGCCATCAATTAATATTGATGTTGGCGTACCGATAACCTGATAGCGCTCCTGAGTTATTTTCAGCCGATCGCGCAGCACCGGATAGCTAATCCCATGCTTCGCCAGCAGCGGCGCGATATCCACGGTATCCGGATCGGTATTCACCCCCACCACCACCAGCTTATCCGGCCAGCGCTGGCTGAGCGCCTGCAGGGTATCCATCTCCGCCAGACAGCCGCCGCAGCCTGCGGACCAGAAATTAAGATAGACCGCCTTCCCTCGCCAACGATCGAGGCTGACCGGCGACTCCTGTAAATCGAATGCCGCCAGCGCAGGCGCCGTTTCGCCGCGAGCCAGCTTCTCTTCTTTGCAGCCGCTAAGCAGCGCCAGCGTCAGAAACAGCATCACTTCAGGCATGCGCATGATGATTCACCTCCTCGCCGAGATACTTTCCGTGCTGCAAACGCACGATGCGGTCAGCGAATTGACCCAGCGCCGGATTG
Source organism: Klebsiella sp. HN106 (assembly GCF_051209435.1). Lineage (NCBI taxonomy): Bacteria > Pseudomonadati > Pseudomonadota > Gammaproteobacteria > Enterobacterales > Enterobacteriaceae > Klebsiella > Klebsiella sp. HN106. The sequence goes on from NZ_JBLURD010000001.1 coordinate 750,539, forward strand.
TGGGTCACCATCACAATGGTTCGCCCCTGGCGGTGTAAATCTGTCAGCAGATCCAGCACCCGCTGCTCGTTCTCTTCGTCAAGGTTACCGGTCGGCTCATCGGCAAAAATAACCGGCGGCTCGTTAACCAGCGCCCGGGCAATGCAGACGCGCTGCTGTTCCCCGCCCGACAGCTGGCTCGGTAAATGGGTCACGCGATGCTCAAGTCCCACCTGAGCCAGCACCGCTCTGGCGGCGCTCTCATCCACCACGCTGTGGTAATGCTGCGCCAGCATGATGTTTTCCAGCGCCGTCAGAAACGGGATGAGATGGAACTGCTGGAAGACGAGGCCAATTTTCTGCGCGCGAAAGCGACGGCGCCCCTCTTCATCCAACGCCGCGGCGTCGGTGCCATCCAGGATCACCTGTCCTTCACTGGCGGTATCCAGACAGGTAAGAATGTTCATCAGGGTCGTTTTGCCGGAACCGGAGGCGCCCATGATGGCAACAAACTCGCCGCGTGCGATGCGCAAATTAATATCCTCCAGCGCCGTAACTTCCCCGAACCGCTTATATAAATGACGCGTTTCAATCGCCATTTGACGCAAAGACGTGACGGTCATGGCGTTACTCTCCTTTCAGCACTTTCGCCGGTTCGACGCTCACCGCGCGCCGCACCGGAACAATGGCCGCCAGCAGGGCGACCAGTAAAGACAGAACCAGGGTCAGCGGCAGCACCGGCAGACGCAGCGAGATGCTGGCGTTAAACACCGTTAGTCCCAGCAGCTGCGCCAGCAGATAGCCCAGCCCCCAGCCGCAGACCACCGCCGCGAGGGTAATAATGCTGGTCTCCAGCAGCATCTGGCGGGTAATATCGCCGTTGCTGGCGCCCAGCGCTTTTTGCAGCGCAAACTCTTTCGCCCGCTCACCGACAATCGCCATCAGGGTGGTGTTAACGCACAGGGACGACAGCGCGAGGATCACCATCGACACCAGCCCCATCAGCCCCTTAATTTTATCCAGCACCTGCCCCTCGGAAGCCGACACTTTGCGCACCGGACGAATCTCAAGGTTCGGGTACTGATGCTGCAGCTGGCTGGCATAGCGCTCCACCTGGCCCAGGTCATTGCTGACGCTAAGCAGCCCGTGACTGATCGCGCCGGGCTTTTGCAGCCAGGACTGCGCCACATCGAGGCTGACGATCAGCATATTGTCGGTCGCGTCCCCCGCCTCTACGATGCCTTTAATCAGCAGCGTCTTACGCCGGCTATGGTCTACCAGCGTCACGCTATCGCCAACATTCAGTGCCAGGCGCTGCGCCAGTTTGACGCCAATCATCGCGTTGCGATCGTCAAAGCTGACGACGATCCAGCTGCCGTTGACCTGCCAGTAAGGCACCAGCTTTTGCAGCGACTCAAACCACACCCCGACCATCACCACTTTCTCCAGCTCAGTACGCGCCGTACCGTACAGCCACGGACTGGCGCCGTGAATCAGGCCCGCCGGCGCGCCATCAAGAATGGCCTGAAGCTCCGGCTGCGGCATGCTGGCGCCGTGGCCCGGACCAATATAAAAATTGGCGCCGAAGGTGCGCAGCTCTTCGCTCATTTTGCTATTGATATCGAACCACACGGCGGAGAGTGCGGTCACGATGGTCGCCCCTACCGCCAGCGCGGCAAACACCACGCTGACCCGCTGCATTCTCAGCCGCAGCGCTCGCCACACCAGCAGCCACAGCATGTCGCGCTTAGCGGCCATATAGCACCTCCACAGGGTAAAGACGAGCGATCCGGCGGGCCGGGAACCAGGTACCGATTAAAGCAATCAGCACCGCTATCACCAGCACGCAGGGCACCACCACCCAGGCAAAATTCAGCGGCGTAGCAAACAGCATCAGGCCAATAGCCTTTGCCAGCCCCCAACCGGCGATACAGCCCAATGCGCCGCCGACCAGGCCGCCCAGCGCCGCCTCAAGGTAAAACAGCAGCAAAATTTGCCACTGGCGGGCGCCCAGCGCTTTCATGAGACCAATCTCTTTGGCGCGCTCCATAATCGTGCTGGTCATCAACGAGGCGATGCCCATCGCCGCCGCAGCCAGCGCGGCCAGAGTCACCACCCCCATCAGCAGCTGAATTTTGTCGATAACCACACCTTCCGAAGCAGCAACCTGCCAGACCGGACGCACCTCGGCGCCGGAAATGGCCTCTTCCAGCTGGTGGGCGATGGACGATACGTAGGCGGTGCAGTACCAGAGATCGTACTCTTCGGCATTCAGCGCCTCGAGATCCTCACGGGCACGGCGCGACAGCTCGTTCTCCGGTACCGTCAGCGCCGAGACGCGGATCGCCTGCACTTTTCCCGGTAGACCGAGCAGCTGCTGCACGACGCTAAGCGGCATCACCAGTTGGTTATCCTCATCGCCGCCGCTGGACAAAATACCGCTCACCTGGACGTTCAGCACCCTATCCGCAACGTTGAGGGCCAGGCGATCGCCGGGCTGCCAGCCGTAGTTTCGCGCCAGCGCGTGACCGACCAGCGTTTGCGGCGTCTCGCCGACCGGCTCCTGCGGCCATGCGCCGGTCACCTGCCAGAAGGGGCTGACCGTCCGCTGTCCGGTCTCGTACCCCTCTTCATCCGGGATACTGACCGGCTGGCTAAAAAAAGTGCCCAGCACGCGAATATCCTGTCCTGCAACGTTTACCTCGCCGCCGAGCATCGGGGCAAAGCCAACGATGTTATTGCGCCAGAAAATATCTTTGATGTTCGGCAGCTCGGATTCATCAAGAAAGTCGTCGCTGGCCAGCGGGTTGCTTTGCTCGCTGAACAGCGCGGGCAGCGCCGCCTGCCCGGCGGGCTCAATTAAAATATTGGCGCCGTAGGATTTCAGCTCGCGGGACATCTTGTCGCCGATATCGATAGAGACCGCCAGCAGCGCCGAGATCAGGCTGGTCGCCAGAAACACGGTCAATACCGCCAGCGCTTTGCGCCGCAGGTTGCGCCCCCACGACTGGTAGATCATTCGCCACAGCATGGTTACTCCTCCTTCACCGCGTCGGGCACAAACTGCTCTGGCGCATTGCGGAAACGGTCATAGTTGGCTTCAGAGGAGAAGAACCAGGTTTTACCGCCATAGCTGTATTTGTAGTCGGCGCGGGTGTTGGTCAGGGTGGAGCCATCCACCGGGTCGGTGACGTTAATCGTCAGGACGGTAGAGAAATAGTTACCTCCGCCGGCCAGCGCCGCGCCGGGTATCGTCAGCTGTTTGTCATCGTTGCGCCAGCCGTCGATCGGCACCGGGTTACAGCCGCCGGGCTTGCCAATCGAGGGGATAAAAATGTGCACACCGCAGGCGACACAAATCACCTGATTGCCTTCCATAACGTAGCCCTGATCGCCGCACAGCAGGCAGGCGTCAAACACCACGCCAAAGCGCAGCTTATCGGGATAGCGGTTAATGATAAAAAAGCGAATCGCTTTGCCGTCGTCCGCCACCCAGACGAAGCGATGCAGTTTGCCATCTCGAACCTGCTCGACCGGAATATGCACCTGGCCGTCGGCGGCCAGCGTAACCGCCTGCGCCTCGGACAAGCGCGGCGGCTGCGAAGCCACCAGATTCCACCATAGCTGGCCGCCGATAATCGCCAGCGCGCAGCAAACGGTGGTCAACCACAAACGGCTGGCTTTACGGCGTTCGGCCAGCGCAAGGCGGCGGGAGATGGGGGCCTCCGCGGCTTTAACCGCCCGATAATAGCGGCGTAGCGCCGGGATCCAGCACAGACACAGCAGCAGCAGTATCGCGGCGGCGGCCCAGTTATACATCGCCGCGTTGTTGGTCACCCTGGCGACAAAGCTCAGCAGCGGTTTCAGCAGCGGTAGCACCTGTAGCTTCATCAACAGCAGCAGCAGGTTACCGCCGAGCGGTAGCCACAGCAGGACCAACAGCAGCAGGGCCAGCGGCCAGTAGAAGCCGCGCATTCTGCGCAGCAGCATGGCGCAGAGCGCGCAGGCAAGGCACAGCAGCGCGAACGCCGCAGCCAGCGCGGTGATATTCAGCAGCAGATCGGTGTTCAGAACGTGCGTGGAGGTCAATCCGCCCAGGTTCGGGTCCAGCGCCCAGTGCCGGGCTGCGCCGAAAGTGAGGAGCCATTGCCACAGATAGCGAACGCGCGGCGAAGACCAGCTGAAGCTCAGTAAAAACAGCAGCGATACGAGGATTTCAGCGCCGACCAGCAGAAGCTCCAGCGTCTGGCTCGGGCGAATATACAACCCGGTCAGTAGTCCGCAGCCCAGCGCGGTAAGCAGCGTCCAGACCAGCGGACGCAGGACGGGAGGCGCGCCGCGCCCCCAGAGTACGGCGGAAAGCAGCGCAATGCAGGAAAAGGCCTGTAGCGTCGTGACGAAAAAATAGCTCATGACTTTAACTCAGTACGGCGGATGAATAACACGCCGCAGGATGACCGCCCGGCCATCCTGCGTGAAAACACTCGCATCTGAGGATGCTGAGACTGATGACAACCCTGCTTTAACGATGGCGTCGCATTTCTGGCGGCTAACGCCTCACTCTGCTTACAAAAAAGTAATATCAGCAAGTTATGCGTTACCACAGGATCGCGAATGCGAAACGGAGATTTGCAGCAGAGCGCGCTTTGTCAACAATCTGAGCCTCCGGAGACGCTTAGTTCAGACCGACATATTTAAACTCATAGCTCACATCAAACGGCTTCCACCAGCGGCCGACGCCGGTTTCGCTATCGGTATGGCGGTGCATCCCGGCTTTCGACGGCGGATCAATGTGGTAGGTGACTTTATAGTTACCCACGCCCATCATCTTGATGTTCGCGCCGTAGTGCGGGCCGTCGCTCGCCACCATCGGCATAAAGGTGCCTTCCTGTTTTTCGCCGGTATCGCTATTGACCAGGGTGTAGGAGATCGTCAGATAAGGGATCCATTCACCTGCGCCAAAACCATTTTTACCGCCTTCTACCGCGTGAATATCCGCTTCCAGATGGATATCCGACTTCGCTGCCGGCAGCCCCATGCCGCGCGGCTCCATATCAATAGGCTGCAGGTAAACCGCGGCGATCTCCATTTCATTCATGGTGACCGGCTCGCCGGCCGGATACTCTTTAAAGGCCAGCGCCGCGGGCGCGGTGAAGATACTGGCCAGGGTGGCGCTGATCATCAGGGTCTTCTTCATGGTCATCTGACTCATCCTCTCGTCTTAAAATGGTTAGCAATGCGTTTTTATGGTTTCAGCGGGTGCCTGACGACGGCGCATGATCCATAGCGCCGCCAGCGCCGCGAGCAGCAATATGCCCTGCGGCAATAGCGTTTCCACATAGGGGTAAATTCCCAGCCAGCTGATTTCCGGTATTCCGGCGATCAGCGTTGGCTGAAATAGTTTGCCCTCCACCAGTTCCAGTACCCCTTTTCCGGCGAAGACAAACGCCATCAGGTACATAAAACCGCCGGTGAACAGGAAGAAGGGTTTGAGCGGTAGCCGGACCACCGAGTAGCGCATGACGAGCCAGGCGATCAGCAGAACGACACAGCCGATAACAAACCCGGCGCCGATGGCAAGATGGCCCGGCAGCCCCTGGGCATCGCCAATCAGGGCGTAATAGAACAGCACCGTTTCGGCCCCCTCGCGGTAGACCGCAAGGAAGCTGGTTAACCACAGTCCCACCAGCGAACCGCGCGACAGCGAATGGGAGAGTTTGCCCTCAAGCCAGGCCTTCCAGTGGCGGGCTTCAACTTTGGACAGTAGCCAGTAGCTCATAAGGAACAGCATCACTACCGCAATCAGCATAGTGATCCCCTCCAGCAGCTCGCGGCTGGCGCCGGATTGAGTAAACAGCAGCTGGAAGATAAACGCCGTCGCCACGCTGGCGACCAGCGCCACCATCACCGACTGGCGGATCAGCGGCAGTTTGTCGTGATGGTTGTTTTTAACCAGATACGCGACGATAGCCGCCACAATCAGCAGCGCTTCCAGCCCTTCGCGCACGATGATCATCAGGCTATAGAGCAGCAGGCTCCACTGGGTCTCTTCGCCTTCGCCAAGCATGGTGACCGCTTTTTGCAGATCCGCCTCAAGGGCGGCGGCTTCCGCGGCCAGCCTCTCCTGCGGCTGTCCGGCCTTCATCAGGCTGACCATACGGGTAAAATGGGCCTCCAGAGAAGTTTTAAAGGCCGCATCGCGAGAACCGATTTTGTTCTCCATCCCGGTGGCTTCAAAGCGGTCGAAATAGATGTCCTGTACGTCGAGGATCGCCTCCTGCCCTTCCCCATTTTGATAGCGCGTTAGCGCGGCGTTGATGCTCTGGTTAATCCCCTGGGCGACGCTTGCCCAGTCCGCGCGGGCGGTCGTTTCATCAGCCAGCGCGGCGTTATCGGCGCCAGAGGGAGCGCCCATCGGCCGATCGTCGCGGGTGGTTGGCAGACCCGGCAGAATGTCTTCCAGATCCTGTAATAGCGTGGTGACCTGATACGACACCTCGTTCAGGCGGTCAGGCTGGGCGGCCAGAGTCAGCAGCGCGCTAAACTGTTGGTTAATGGCGGCCGCTTCCTTCGCCGAGCGATTTTGCCGCACCGAGGTTTCCATTCCGGAGTTTTTAAATCCCTGATACTGCGCCTGCTGCACCTGCTGGCTGGCCTGCGCGTAGTTGCCGGCCTGATACTCCGTTACCGCCTGCGCCAGCCTGTCGTCAAGGGTGCGGAAGCTCTCCTGCCAGTGCTGCGCAATGTCATCGCGCGTAAGCGCGGTATGCTGCTCTTCCGCCACCAGCCGATGCCCGCCGTCCAGCACCGGCTCAACTTCACGCAGCGCCTGCTTCAGCCCGTCGATACGTGCCTGCACCTCGCCGATCGGTTTGCCTTCACCGATCATGCGGCGGATCTCGCCGAAAGTGCTCTCCATCTCGTAGCTCTTACGCGCCGAGATATTGATCCGAATTGGCCCTTCAAGGTTTTCAAACACTTCAAAGTAGGCCATTTGCACTTCGCGCCGCGCGTCGGTATTTTTTTGCTGCTGATAAAGTTCTGCCGTTTTATCAAGACGTTGCTCGATATCTTCGATATAAGGCGCATACTGGGTCTGCGCCATCGCGCACGCGCTGCCAAACAACAGGCTCAACAGCATCAGCAGCAGGAAGGAACGAGGGCCGGTCATGACAAATCCCTTGCGAGTTAATGATAATGATTATCGTTGTCATTTTTACTCGCAATGTACATGACCTGGATCATGAAAATGTCAACCTGTGACAATTTATGTAAAATGTTGCAAAGAAATAATTATTAATAACTATCCGTTATTAGCGCGTGAGTGACGCCTGGCTTGCGCGAAATAGCTGTCGTGAGCGCATAAAAAAACCGGCGCGATCTTCGCGCCGGTTATGGTGCATATTTTGGCTTGTGCGATATTAACGGCGTAATATCTCAGGGTTATGCTGTAGCTGCCGGAGAAAATTACCGTAGCCCTGCTCACCCACCCAATAATTAATACTCTTCTCGACGCCGACGGAGGTTAACGTCGCGCCGCTGATACCATCCACGGTGTAATCATCGTGCTGGCCAGGAGTATTTTGTACGACCTTCAGCGCCGGCTGGCCGTTATTATCGCGTATTTTTTTGCCCGGCCATTGGCGACGCCATTCGGGATCTGTCACGCGCGCGCCCAGCAGCGGCGTCTCATTTTGCTGATAATACAGCAGGTCTTTTACCGTGCGACCATCGGTAGCCAGCGCGATCAAGCCATACATCATCGATTTTGCCCCTTTACCGTAAAAGGGCAGTATAACCTGCTGAATTTCATTATCATTATTGCGAATAAGATAAACCACTGCCCGCGGGCAGCGCTGGCGAATGGGCGTCGGGTTCTGCGCTACTGCCGGTTCACCGCAGCCTTTTTGCCCAGCGGTATCCTCTCCCGGCGCAACAAACTGGCCGCTATCCAGATTAACCTGACGGACGATCACCCGTTTTGCATAGAGCGATTTCAGCGCCTGCGGATCGCGAGGTTCGTTGCCGGTTAAACCCGCCACCTGCAGTACCGCATTTTCTGTCGCCGCATTTTCCGGTACGGCATAATTGTCTTTGGACAGTAAAAACCAGGCGACAACAATTGCAAAAATAAGAATACAAAACACCATCAAAATTAAAACAATAATTTTACCTTTACGCATGCGCTTCATTTTCCCATCGGTTGGCATCCTTAATACAGAGTGCAATCATTTGCCTCTGGCTGTCCAGAGCTGATGATAATTATTATCGTTATCATTAATTCTGCGGAGCGCCAAAGCCGGCGGGATAAATATCCCCGACTGCAGAGAAAAATATCTCCCCCCTATTTTTTATTTCTCCCCTGTTCTCTGGAGATGATCGCCCAGCGTAACGACAGCCGCGCGCAAACCTTGATCTTCGCCGTTGCTCAGCGCAGCATGGAACGGCAAACACACTAAAACAATAATCCGCAACCCACTCACAGGAGAGAATCAGTGCAAACAGGACATCGCTTCCAGGCCACGGATCTGCATCATTTTGTTAAAACCCTTTTCGCCCATATGGGAAGCTCCCCCACCGAAGCGTCGCTTATCGCCGACCATCTGGTTGCCGCCAACCTGGCCGGGCATGACTCCCACGGCGTAGGCATGATCCCGAGCTACGTACGATCCCACGCGCAGGGCTATCTGCAGCTCAACCGCCACGCCAGCGTGATGAAGGACGCGGGTGCGGTTGTCACGCTGGACGGCAACGGCGGCTTCGGCCAGGTCGTGGCCCATGAAGCCATGCAGATCGGTATTGAGAAGGCGAAACAGCACGGTATGGCCGCCGTGGCGCTGCGCAATGCGCATCATATTGGCCGCATCGGCTACTGGGCGGAACAGTGCGCCGCCGCCGGAATGATCTCTATCCATTTCGTAAACGTGGTTGGCAACGTGATGGTCGCCCCGTTCCGCGGCAAAGATAGCCGCTTCGGCACGAACCCGCTGTGCGTGGTTTTTCCGCGCGCCGGCCATCCGCCGCTGCTGCTGGATTACGCCACCAGCGCCATCGCTTTTGGTAAAACCCGCGTTGCCTGGCATAAAGGCGTGCCGGTCCCCGCGGGGTCGCTGATCGACGCTCGCGGCGCCCCCACGACCGACCCGGCGGTGATGCAGACGTCGCCGCTGGGGGCGCTGCTGACCTTTGCCGAACACAAAGGCTACGCGCTGGCGACGCTGTGCGAAATTATCGGCGGCGCGGTATCCGGCGGTAAAACCTCGCATCAGGAGACCCTGCAGGGCAGCGTGGACGCTATCTTCAACTGCATGACCACCATTATTCTCAGCCCGGAAGCGTTCGATGCGCCGGATATGCAGCGCGAGACCGAAGCGTTTATCGACTGGTGTAAACAGTCGCCGCACGAGCCGGACGCGCCGATTCTGGCCCCGGGCGAGTGGGAAGAGGCTAACCGCCAGCAGCGCCTGGCGGAGGGCATTCCGCTGGACGCCGGAAGCTGGCAGGCGATTTGCGCCGCCGCCGAAGAAGTTGGTTTACCCGCCGACACCCTCGCGCGGCTGCGGCAGAAGCTGGCCTGATTTTCCCGCCATGACGCCCGCCCGGGCGTCATGTCATCGTCATTAGTGTCGACATCACTGCCGCCATCTCTTTTTCGAACAAATATTATCTTTATATTCAATGTATTAATTATTGGCACGCGCTGTGCATAACGCTTGCGTCATTTGCCGGTACGCTGGCTTATGGCGCCCTGACACCGGCGGGCCGGGCCCGGTCTGTCCGTTGTTGTTTATTCACTGTTAACAGGTCTGTTACTGATGAAAAAAATCACGAGCGTTTGCCCTTATTGCGGGGCCGGTTGCAAACTTAAGCTGGTCGTCGAAAACAATAAAATTATCCGAGCCGAAGCCGCTGATGGCGTCACCAACCAAAATCAGCTGTGCCTTAAAGGCTATTACGGCTGGGATTTTCTCAACGATACCCAGCTGCTGACGCCGCGTCTGCAGCAGCCGATGATTCGCTATCAAAAAGGCGGCAAATTCACCCCGGTAAGCTGGGATGAAGCTATCCGCTATACGGCGAAAAAACTGCGTGAAATAAAGGAGAAGCATGGCTCGCGCGCCATTATGACGACCGGTTCATCCCGCGGTACCGGCAATGAAACCAACTATGTGATGCAGAAGTTCGCCCGCGGCGTGCTCCACACCAATAACGTCGACTGCTGCGCCCGCGTCTGCCACGGCCCGTCGGTAGCCGGACTTCAGCTGGCGCTGGGTAACGGCGCGATGAGCAACTCGATCAGCGATATCGAAAACTCAAAATGCCTGCTGGTCTTCGGCTATAACTGCGCCGACTCTCACCCTATCGTCGCCCGCCGGGTGATTAAAGCCCGGGAAAACGGCGCGAAAATCATCGTCTGCGACCCGCGCCGTATCGAAACCGCGCGCATCGCCGATCGCCATCTGCAGCTCAACAACGGCAGCAATATGGCGCTGGTCAACGCCTTCGCCCACGTCCTGCTGGAAGAGGATCTCTATAACCACGATTACGTCGACCGTTTTACCGAGGGGCTGGACGCCTATCGCGAAACGGTAAAAGACTATTCACCTGAAGCCGTTGAGGAGATAGTCGGCGTGCCGGCCGCTGAAATTCGCCAGGCGATGCGCATGTTTGCCGCCGCCCCCTCCGCGACCATCATGTGGGGCATGGGCGTCACCCAGTTCGGCCAGGCGGTGGACGTCGTCAGAGGGCTGGCCAGCCTCGCGCTGTTAACCGGTAACCTCGGACGCGCCAACGTCGGCGTAGGCCCGGTGCGCGGGCAAAACAACGTTCAGGGCGCCTGCGATATGGGCGTATTGCCAAATATGTTCCCCGGATACCAGGACGTCACCGACGCCAGCGTTCGCGATAAGTTTGCTAAAGCATGGGGCGTTAACCCGGCGGTCATGGACGACCAGGTCGGCACCCGAATCACCGAAGTGCCGCACAAAGCGCTGGCCGGCGAAATCAAAGCCTACTACATCATGGGGGAAGATCCGCTGCAAACGGAAGCCGATTTGGGCCTGGTGCGCAAAGGGATTGAGGCGCTCGATTTCGTGGTGGTGCAGGATATCTTTATGACCAAAACCGCAGAGATCGCCGATGTGCTGCTGCCCGCCACCTCCTGGGGCGAACACGGCGGCGTCTTCACCTGCGCCGATCGCGGTTTCCAGCGCTTCGAGCAGGCGGTTATCGCCACCGGCAACGTTAAGCGCGACTGGGAAATCATTTGCCTGCTGGCCAGCGAAATGGGCTACCCGATGCATTACGACAATAACCAGCAAATCTGGGACGAAATGCGCGAGCTTTGCCCCCTGTTCTACGGCGTCACTTATGAAAAAATGGGCGATATGAACCACGTTCAGTGGCCGTGTCCGACGCTGGATCACCCCGGTACGCCGTGGCTGTATAAAGATAATCTCTTCGACACGCCGACCGGCAAAGGCCAGCTGTTTGCCGCCCCGTGGCGAGCGCCGGCCGAAACCCCGGATGAAGCCTACCCGCTGGTGCTCTGTACCGTGCGCGAAGTGGGCCACTACTCGTGCCGTTCGATGACCGGTAACTGCGCGGCCCTGCAGTCGCTTGCCGATGAGCCGGGCCGGGTGCAAATCAATCGCGCCGACGCGCAGCGTCTCGGCATCGCCGATCAGCAGCTGGTGTGGGTGAGCTCGCGACGCGGTAAGGTGATTACCCGCGCCGACATTAGCGATCGCATTAACCAGGGCGCGGTGTATATGACCTACCAGTGGTGGGTGGGTGCCTGTAACGAGCTGACGCAGGATAATCTCGATCCGATCTCGAAAACGCCGGAAACCAAATATTGTGCGGTGAAGGTAGAGGCTATTGCGGATCAGCGCTGGGCCGAGCAGTATGCATGGAACAGCTACAGCGAGATGAAAGCCCGCCTGAAAGCGGCCGTGAACGTGTAAAACACCGGAGGGAGAGACGCGCTTCTCCCTCCATATCAAGTTTTGCTCCCGGGGGCGGCGCGCAACGCGCCTTGCCCGGGCTACGGGTTCAGTGCCGTCTGCGGATCGGTAGCCCGGACAGATGCGCAGCATCGCCTCCGGGAAACTCTGCCACTCTGCGCGCGGCTCCCGGGGGCGGCGCGCAACGCGCCTTGCCCGGGCTACGGGTTCAGTGCCGTCTGCGGGCCGGTAGCCCGGACAGATGCGCAGCATCGCCTCCGGGATCGGTCTCTTACGCCAGCAGCGTCTCCACCAGCGTCGTCCACAGCGCCACGCCGTGCGGAATCAGTTCATCGTTAAAATCATAGCCGGCATTATGCAGCGGCTTTGACGCCGTCTCGCCATCGGTGCCGATCCAGAAATAAGCGCCCGGGCAGGCCTCCAGCATGCAGGCAAAATCTTCCGATGCCATGGACGGATTACCGTTCCAGATCACCGCCGACTCGCCCAGAAGCGCACTCGCCACCTCACGAACTTTCTGCGCTTCAGCAGGATGGTTGGTGGTCACCGGATAGCCGGGATACCAGGCGATTTTGCCTTCCACGTCTGATACCTGCGGCTGGGCGGCGACATAGCTCTCGATCAGCCCCCTGACCCGCTCGCGCACCTGGTTGTTCAGGCAGCGAAAGGTGCCGCGCAGCACGACTTTATCCGGCAGCACGTTAATCGCCTCCCCGCCGGAAATCTGGGTAATGCTTACCACCGTGGATTCCTGCGGCGACAGGCGGCGCGACGGAATGGTTTGCAGCGCCATAATCAGCTGCGCCGCGGCGACAATCGGGTCCGCCCCGCGCTCCGGCATCGCCGCATGGCAGCTCTTGCCGGTCAGGGTGATTTCAAACGCATCGAGAGAGGCCATCATCGCTCCGCTGCCGATCGCCACCTGGCCCAGCGGCATACCCGGCCAGTTGTGCAGCGCGTAAATGGCATCCATCGGGAAGCGCGCAAACAGCCCCTCTTCCACCATTTTACGCGCGCCGCCCAGGTTCTCTTCAGCAGGCTGAAAAACAAAGTGCACGGTGCCGCGAAAGCGGCGGGTTTGTGCCAGATGCGCCGCCGTCGCCAGCAGCATCGCGCTGTGACCATCGTGGCCGCAGGCGTGCATCACGCCCGGATTTCGCGATTTATAGCCGACGCCGCTCAGCTCGTTTATCGGCAGCGCATCCATATCGGCCCGCAGGCCAATTACCGGACCCGGGCCGTTCTCCAGCGTCGCGACCACGCCCGTACCCGCCAGCCCGCGATGCACCTGAAGGCCAAATGAAGCGAGCAGTTCAGCCACCCGGCGCGACGTTTCCTGTTCCTGATACCCCAGCTCAGGGCAAGCATGAAAATCACGTCGCCAGCGAATGGCCTCGGCGATCAGTGAAGGGGACACAGCCATGACATACTCCTTTCCTGCACAGCTTCAGCGCTGAACGAGTGTTTTATGCGATTTTTTAGGGCTACGGGTAACCCGCTAGCCTATTGGTTATATCCTTTCGCCCGCTCGCTGACAACTTCCGCCAAACCCAGCGCCAACGCGCCCCTGCGCGGCATCGGCCTGCACTGCGTTTTTTTGTAGTCATATCAACGGTGACATAAGGCGTGCGATTAATTATTATGCAGCTATACTGGCGTTTTGCCGAATAATTCACTCTACAGACCTCCTTAACCGAAAATAAAATGTTCAACCCAGAGCAGAATCGTCTTGCCCCCACGCTGGCGATGATCATGGCGGCTTCATTAGTGGGATTTATCACCGGATACACGGTGCCCTTAATCAGTCTGGAGCTGGCGCAGCAGCAGATTGATACCGTTTACGTCGGCCTGCTGGCCGCGCTTCCGCCAGCGGGGATGATGATCTCCTCCTTCCTCTCACCCGCGCTGTGCCGGCGTTTCGAGATGGGGCTTCTGCTCTCCGTCAGCCTGGTGGCGCTGGCGGCAGCTACGATCGCCTCCTGCCTGTCGTTTGATATGCTTCATCTCCTGCTGCCGCGTCTGGTGACCGGCCTGGCGTCAGGGGTAATTATCGTCATTGGCGAAAGCTGGATCACCGGCGGCGCGGCGGGGAAAAATCGGGCCACCCTGACCGGCATTTATGCCTCCGCCTTTACCGGCTGTCAGCTGGCGGGGCCGCTGCTGATCTCCGCCGGAGAGGCCTGGCAATCCTGGACGCTGCTGCTGGTCGGCGTGGTGACCCTCGCCTGCCTGCTGATGCTGCGCCACCTGCCAACCGGCAGCCGCGAACGGCTGGCGGAACGGGCCAGCTGGCGCAGCCTCGGCGCTTTTTTACCGGTGCTGGCTTCCGGCGTTTTCTGCTTTGCCTTTTTTGATGCCAGCATACTGGCGCTGCTGCCGCTTTACGGTATGGATAAAGGGCTGAATGAAGTGACGGCGGTATTGCTGGTTACGGTAGTACTTACCGGCGATGCCGTATTTCAGGCGCCGCTGGGCTGGATTGCCGACCGCTTCGGCATCCGCCGCGTACATCTGACCTGCGCAATGGTCTTCTGCCTCGCCCTGCTGGCCCTGCCGTTCCTGCTGGCATCGTACATCCAGCTGATTGTCGGCTGCCTGATTCTCGGCGCCGCGGCGGGGGCACTCTATACCCTATCGCTGGTCCGCGCCGGGAAAACCTTCTCCGGGCAGAAGCTGATTATGATCAACGCCCTGCTGGGCTTCTTTTGGTCTGCAGGCAGCGTGGCCGGCCCGGTGGTCAGCGGCTTGTTGATTAGCGTCTCGGGCTATGACGGCCTGCTTATCACGCTGTTTGTCAGCGGCGCGCTGTTCCTGCTGATTCAATGCCTGGGTAAAAACGAAAAAGCGCTACTGGCGGACGAACGTGAGCGCGAAGAAGAGAGGGATGATATTCGCGAGGCGGCGCAGTAACGCTTAAGGGCAGTCACGGTTTGACAGAACGAAAGCGCCCTCATCGCCCGCGTAAGGTCTTCTCCCCGGCAGCGCCGTCGCGCGCCGGGGCCGGGAGTCGTTACAGCACTTTACTTAAAAACGCGGCGGTGCGCGGGTTAGTCGGCGCGCCAAAGATCTGCGCCGGTTTACCCTCTTCCTGAATGATGCCCTGGTCGATAAAGATAACCCGGTCGGCCACTTCACGGGCAAAGCCCATCTCGTGGGTTACGATCACCATGGTCATCCCTTCGCTGGCGAGATTTTTCATCACCTCCAGCACGTCGCCCACCAGCTCAGGATCGAGCGCCGAAGTGGGCTCATCAAACAGCATAATCGATGGCTTCATCGCCAGCGCGCGCGCGATGGCCACGCGCTGCTGCTGGCCGCCGGAAAGGCTGGAGGGCCAGGCGTCGCGCTTATCGCTCAGTCCGACTTTCGCCAACAGCTCTTCCGCCAGATGCGTTGCCTCCGCACGCGCCATGCCGCGCAGGCTCATCGGGGCCATAATCAGGTTTTCCAGCACCGTTTTGTGCGGGAACAGATTGAAGCGCTGAAAAACCATACCAACGCTTTCCCGCATCTTATTCAGGTCGGTCGCGCGATCGTGAGCGGCATAGCCGTTCACCTCGACTTCGCCTTCGCTAACGGTTTCCAGCGCGTTCATGCAGCGCAGGAAGGTGCTTTTCCCGGAACCGGACGGCCCAATGATACAGACTACTTCCTGTGGCTTAATATCGCAGCTGATGCCGCGCAGAACGTGGCTGTCGCCGAAGCGCTTGTGTAAATTATGAATGTGAATCACTTTTGCCAAACCTCTTTTCCAGACGGTTAACCAGCTGCGCCAGCAGGAAAGTAATAACCCAGTACACCAGAGAGATGGTCAGGTAGGGTTCCCAGTAGGTGGCGTAAGCGCCGGAAACGGTGCGCGCGGCGTAGGCCAGGTCCGCCAGACCAATAGCCGACGCCAGCGAGGAGTCCTTGACGATGGCGATGGCGTTGTTGCCCAGCGGCGGCAGTATGCGGCGAAACGCCTGCGGCAGAATCACCTGACGCATGGTTTTCCACCACGGCATTCCCAGCGCGCGGGAAGCTTCCATTTGCCCCTTATCGATCGACTGGATCCCGGCGCGGAAGATCTCCGACACGTAAGCCCCGGCGTTCAGCGTAATCGCCACGATACAGGAGAGAAACGCGCCATAGTTTGAGCGCAGCTCGCGGGCAAAATCGGCGCTCATCATGCCGCTGGTCACCAGCAAACCGTCGCGGGGATTGATAAACAGCGGCACCAGCGCAAAGTGCACCACCATAATTTGCACGAACAGCGGCGTGCCGCGAAACGCGCTGACGTAAAAGCGCACCGGAAACTGCACCAGGTAACGCAGAACGTACTTCCATACCCCATGTTCGGCTTTCGCCATGCGCCCCAGCCCGAGGGTCAGCCCCCACAGGGTGCCGAGGATCACGCAGATAATGGTACATTTAATGGTCATCAGGGCACCGTCCATAAACAGCGGACCGTACTCCTCAATGATCTCCCAACGGAATCCCGTCATAGCCCTTCCCTAAAAAATACGGCTATCGCCAGTGTCGATAGCCGTGATGAAAACAAAAATCGAATTATTGCTGCGCTGGCAGTGTCGGAACGTTCTCGTCGAACCAGGTTTTATAGATTTTGGCGTAAGTGCCGTCAGCGACGATCTTCTGTAAACCGGCGTTTATTTTCGCCTGCAGCTCGCTGTTGCCTTTGGCCACCGCGATGCCGAAATACTGGCGCTCAAATTTGGCATCCGGCACCAGCTTGAACTGCTTCTCGGGGTGCTGCTTAATGTAATATTTCACCACGCCGACGTCGCCGACCGCGGCGCTTACGCCGTCTTCAAACAGCTCCTGCAGCATCAGCGGGGTATTATCAAAACGCTTGATTGACGTGCTGTTCTTACCCAGTACCTCGGAAACCACAATATCGCCGGTGCTGGAGTTCACCACGCCGACTTTCTCATTTTTCAGCGCCTCAAGGGAGGTGACTTTCGAATCCGCCGGCACGACGATGGACTGCTCAGCCGGGAAATAAGGGGCGGAGAAATCCACCATTTGCTTACGCTTATCGGTGATGGTGATCCCGGAAATAATAATGTCGCGATCGCCGGTACTGAGGGTGGCGAAGATCCCTTCCCACGGCGTATTGACCAGTTTGATATCAAAGCCTTCCGCTTTGGCGATCGCTTTAATGATATCGATATCAAAACCTTCCAGCTGTTTTTGGCTGTTCTCAAATTCAAACGGGCGATAGGTGCCGCCGGAGCCCACCACATACGTTTGCTGAGCCGCCTGAGCGGTGCCGATCATTGCTGCCACCAGGCAACATGCTTTCATCCAGTTCTTAACCATGACAACTCCGTTTTATGCATTAATTTTGCATAAAAATACACACAGTCAGCATGGCATGCAACCGGAAACCTTCCCGACGGTAAATTATCTGTCGTTTAGCTTCGTTTACCGCCGGATTTACCAATAGCCCGATGCAATTCATTGATCCGCTTCATCGATTTCACCGTTTTTTGCGGCGCGGTGGAGGCGACCGACAGCACAATCATCTCCAGGCATACCAGCACCGTACCGTGCAGCGGCACCCGACCGTTATCGCCGCCGCGCGGCACCTCAATCACCACCTGCGCCTCCTGGCTAAAGCGGGAATCCACCGCCTGGGTCAGCAAAATCGTCGGTATTCCCAGTCGCCGGGCCTCGCGCAGGGTCGTCATCCCCTCCCGGTGCGGCGACTTTTGCCCCATCATAATCAGCACGTCGCCGCGCTGCAGGCCTATCAGCTGCTCGGCGAGGCTAAACCCGGTGCGGTTCATCACGTACGAAGGCAGACCGATGCGGCTCAGCAGCCGGGCGGTATATTCCGCCAGAATGCCCGAGGCGCCGATCCCGAAAATCCCCACCTGGCGGGCGTCGGTCAGCAGCGCCACCGCCTGGGCCACCGCCGCACGGTTGGCGGGGCGCGACAGCACTTCGCAGGCCCGCTGATGCCCGTCCAGCACGAAATCGATGCTCGAATTGACGTCGCTGGACAAGGCGCTCACCGTGGAGATCATTTTTTCCGACGAGGTCGCCGACGGGCCGAACCAGCGCTCCATGGTCTGCTTCAGCTCCCGCAGGCCGGCGAAGCCGAGCGCCTGGATGGCGCGCACCACCGTGGCGTCCGAGGTATTCGTCGCGGCGGCGATTTCCATAGCCGTGCGCTCCAGCACCGCTTCCCGGTTTTCGTTGATATAGCTCACCACCGCCAGCAAACGCGGCGACAGTTGATGCGCGCGAGCGCGAAAACGCTCACCGAACAGGTCCACCCGTCCCTTCTCTCTTTTAACCACCGTTTTCATTGCAATCCCTCGGGCAAAGGACGACCGGCAATGTGCGACTGCACCTGGGCGACCATCAGCGACAGCGCAGCGTAGGAGTTAGAGATAACCTCCTCGCGCGGCAGCAGAATATAGCGCCCGGTGCGGCAGGCGCGCATAAAGTCGCACCAGCCGGGCATCACGCTCTCCATCGCCTGCAGCTCATCCTGCGGCCTGCCGCCGGTATCGGAACGCCAGGTGGCAAATACGAAATCGGCGTCCAGCGCCGGTAGCTGCTCGGCGCTGACGTCAATACGCTGGCCATCGGGGATGTTGTCGATCAGCGGCGGAAAGCGAAATCCGGCATCGCGCAGCACGCGTCCCAGCGCATGATAGGCGTGATGCACGGTAACCTTGCCGTTGTTGGCCTGAATCACCGAAACCACGATTTTTTGCGTGTCCACAATCGACTTCAGCTGGGCAATCTGCGCCTGATAGCGGCGTTCGAGAATCAATAACCGCGGCTGGGTGCCGGTGAGCTGCGCCAGCTTGCTATAGATGCGCGGCGCGCTGCCCTGCAGGTGGTCGATGCTGACCGTCGGCGCAATCTTCTCCAGCTGCTCCACCGAAACGTGGCGGCTGGGCTCGGTAATAATCAGGTCCGGTTTCGCGGCGGCTACCGCCTCGAGATCGATATCCGCCGTGCCGATAAACCGAATCGCGCTGTTATCAAAATCAACGCCGGTCAGCTGAGCGCTGGCGCGTAAAAAGTGGCTGCCGTCCGGACGCGTCCGGCCATGGCTGGCCACCGGCGGGACGCCAAGCTCAATCAGCGGGATGGTGATATCCAGATCGTGCATCGACACAATGCGCTGCGGATGTCGTGGAACGGTGACCGTGCGACCTAAGTCGTCGGTAAAGGTTTGCGTATCGGCGGCCGAGGCGACGCCCGCCAGCAGCACCAGCAGAGAAACGAACCAACGCATAGCGATCCTTTTTGATTTACAGGGCATCACGACGACGCCAGAGCAGAACGATAAAAAACGGGCAACCGACCAGAGCGATGACGATCCCTGCGGGGATCTGCAGCGGCGCGAACGCCAGTCGGCCAATGGTATCGGTGACTAACACCAGCAGCGCGCCAATTAACGCGCTGCCGCAGAGCAGCGCCACCTGGCCGCCGCGCAGCAGAAAACGCGCCATATGCGGCGCCATCAGGCCAACAAAGCCAAGGCTACCGACGCAGGAGACGCTGGCGGAGGTGAGCAGCACCGGCGCGAAAAAGCGCAACAGGGTGAGCTGCTGCAGACGTACGCCGAGGCCGATGGCCGTGCGGTCGCCGAGCAGCGCCACATCGGCGGCCCTGGCGGTCAAAAAAAGGATCATCGCCCCGGGCAGCGCCCAGCAGAAGGCAACGACCAACAGCGGCCAGGTCGCCGCGTGCAAACTCCCCGCCAGCCAGATCATCGCCGTTTGTACATCGCGCACGTCGGCGGTGGTCATAAAAATACCGACCGCCGCCGCCAGCGTCCACGACACGCCGATGCCAATGAGAATAAAGCGCGGGCGCGAACAATCGCGGGCCAGCGCCAGAACCAGCAGCGCCACCAGCACGCCGCCGAGCATTCCCGCCAGCGGCCGCCAGACCAGGCCCACCGCCGGGAAGAACAGCACCAGCGCCAGGACGACAATGCTGGCCCCCTCCTTCACCCCGATAAGCCCGGGATCCGCCAGACCGTTGCGGGTAATGCTCTGCATCGCCGCGCCGGCCAGACCGAGCATCGCCCCGCACAGCAGCGCCATAAACAGCCTCGGCAGGCGGATATCAAACAGAATAAATCGCTGCTGTTCGCCCACGTTTTCCCCACCCAGCAGCGCATGGAACAGGGTACCGGAGGGCATCGGGAAACTGCCGCGGGTCAGGCCAAACAGCGCCAGCAGCAGGATGACGAGCAGCGCAACAGCGGCGATGTTTAATGCCGCGGGCCGTAGCAGAATGTGCCAGCGGCCGCAGGTCAGCGGCCGAAAGCCGGCGCGACGGACGGCATTTTTCATTTAAAAAACCTCGCGGCGATAACAATAAACACCGGCGCCCCCACCAGCGCGGTCATTGCGCCGGTCGCCAGCTCCTGGGGGGCCGCCAGCGTGCGGGCGGCGATATCCGCCAGCAGCAGCACCAGGGCGCCAACCGGAGCGGCCAGCGGCAGCGCCAGGCGAATATCTTCGCTAATCAGCCGGCGCACCGCGTGGGGGACCACCAGCCCGACAAAGCCGATCGGCCCGGCCACCGCCACCGCGGAGCCGCACAATAGCGCAATGGCGGCCAGCCCCAGCAGGCGGGTCTGAACGATTTTCACCCCCAGCCCCAGCGCGACCTTATCGCCCAGCGCCAGCACGTTCAGACGCGGGGCAATGATCAGCGCGATCGTCAGCCCCGCCAGCGCCGGAAGTAGCGCAGCGCACAGCGTTTGCCAGTTCAGCCCGGCAAGATCGCCCGCCAGCCAGGTACGCATCGCCAGTAGCGTTTGTTCATCGAGGATCAGAATCGCCGCCGTCACCGCCGAGGCAAAGGCCGACAGCGCCACCCCGCACAGGGTAATGCGTAGCGGCGTGACGCCACCGCGACCGGACGACGACAGCAGCATCACGCCGCCAAACAGCAGCGCCGCGCCGCAGGCGGCGGTCAGCGGCCTGGCTAACGCGACGCCGCCGAGGCTGATCCCCAGCGCCGATGTCGCCACCACCGCCAGCGAAGCGCCGGCGTTAAGACCGAGAATATGCGGCTCACCCAGCGGGTTGCGGATCACGGTTTGCAGCAGCAGGCCCGCCACGCCGAGCGCCGCGCCGGTAAGCAGCGCCGCCGCGAGACGTACCAGACGTAAATCAACGATAATTCGGTGGTCAAAATTGCGCGGATCGTAATGGAACAGCGCCTGCAACACCGTTTGCGGGGCAATCCAGCGCGCGCCGAGCCCGAGATGCACCAGCGAGCCGCCCAGCAGCAGCAGGCTCAGCAATACCAGCGCCAGCCGGGGCCGGGATTGTCGGCGCTGAAGCAGCAGCGCGGAGGCGCTCATAAAGCTTTCTCCTCACGAGCGCGGAACGGCATAAAAAAGGGCTTGCCGGTCTGCGGGTTGAGCGACATCTGAACGTCCACGTCAAAGACGTTTTTGATCAGCTCCGGCGTGCAGATTTCCTGTTCATTAATCACCCCGGCGATCTGCCCTTTTTTGAGAAATACCAGCAGGTCGGCGTAGTTCACCGCAAAGTTCAGGTCGTGCAGGACGGTCACCACGGTGCGGCCGTGTTCGCGGGTTAAAGTTTGCAGCAGTTCGAGGATATCGACCTGATAGCGCAGATCGAGCCAGGTAGTGGGTTCATCCAGCAGAATCGTCGCCGTTTGCTGAGCGAGGGCCATTGCGATCCAGCAGCGCTGGCGCTGGCCGCCGGAGAGGCTATCCACCGGTAAATGAGCGAATTCTGCGGTGCCGGTGAGCCGTAGCGCCTCTTCCACCGCCCGTTCATCGGCTTGCGACCATTGCCGCATCAGCCCCTGCCACGGATAGCGCCCGCGCGAAACCAGTTCAAAAACCGTCAGCCCCTCCGGGGTCAGCGGCGATTGCGGCAGAATGCCCAGCCGACGGGAAACTTCCCGGGTCGGCATCTGGTGAATCACCTCGCCGTCCAGACGTACGCAGCCCCCCAGCGGCTTGAGCATCCGGGCGATAGTCGACAGCAGCGTCGATTTACCCGAACCGTTGGCACCGGCCAGAACGGTCATTTTCCCGTGAGGAATGGTGAGATGAATATTGTCGATAATTAACGTCTGGCCATATCCGGCCGACAGGGAATCAAGGACGATTCCCTGCTCTGCAGGCAACACCCGCTGTGGCATAACTCGCTCCCGCGCCGCAACGGCGTGGCGTCGGGCCCGCGCGTTCCGCACTCAAACATAAATAAATCTCATTCTCTTTTGATCATGCGGTGGATGAATGTAGTAGTCAATACCCCATTACCGCGTCTGACTTCACGCTTTATCACCTCCGCGTCAATGACCAGGTAAAAAATTTATTATCAATAAAAACAAGAAAATAAACGCTTACCCTCTCGTCAGTTCGCCGCTAAATGATTGATTATTCATTTCGCCGATTTTTTATCTTACATAACGTTTACTACTACATTTCTTCGTGTTTGAATGATTCTCAATTACATATCTGGCGCGCGGTACGGCGTAAAAAACAGCCAGGTTTATTTTCCAGGGCAATGATTTTATTGGCTTTACCTCACCGCAAAGGCGAGGTTCGTTCACGAGAAACAACAATGACTCCATTAAATGTCCCTTCTTCGGCATTAAAAGGGCGTGCGCTTTTTTCACTGATTTTTTTCACCTCACCGGGATTATTGGCAGCGGTTAATGGCGCCGATACAACAAAAAAAACCGCCGACGAGACCATGACGGTCGTGGCCGACGGCAGCAGGCAAAGCGCCACTAACGGTTATCAGCCGGTCAATACGTCAACCGCTACCCTGACCTCCATGCCGATGCTGGATATTCCTCAGGTCGTCAATACTGTCAGCGAACAGGTGCTGCAGGATCAGCACGCGACGAACCTCGATGAAGCGCTGTATAACGTCGCCAACGTGGTGCAAACCAATACCCTCGGCGGAACCCAGGATGCCTTTACCCGCCGCGGCTTCGGCGCTAACCGCGATGGTTCAATCATGACCAACGGCTTGCGCACCGTACTGCCGCGCAGTTTTACCGCCGCCACCGAACGCGTCGAAGTGCTTAAAGGCCCGGCCTCAACGCTGTACGGTATTCTCGACCCCGGCGGATTAATCAACGTGGTGACCAAACGCCCGGAGCGCACTTTTGGCGGCTCTGTTTCCGCCACCTCCACCAGCTTTGGCGGCGGTACCGGCCGATTTGACGTCACCGGCCCCATTGACGGGACGCCGCTGGCGTATCGGGTGATTGGCGAATATCAGCATGAAGATTACTGGCGTAATTTCGGCAAAGAGAAGAGCAGCTTTATTAACCCCTCTCTGACCTGGTTCGGCGAGCGGGCGACGGTGAACGTGTCATATTCGCACCGTAACTACAGTACTCCCTTCGATCGCGGCACCATCTTCGATCTGAACACCGGTCATGCGGTGAACGTCGACCGTAAAACCCGTTTTGATGAACCGTTTAATATTACCGACGGTTATTCCGATCTCGCGCAGCTGAATGCCGAATACCGTCTCAGCGACGCCTGGACCGCCCGCTTCGACTACAGCTACAGCCAGGATCATTACAACGACGATCAGGCCCGGGTAATGGCCTACGACTCGGCGACCGGCAACCTGACCCGCCGCGTCGATGCCACACACGGTTCAACCCAGAAAATGCACTCTTCGCGAGCGGATTTACAGGGTAACGTGGTTATTGGCGGCTTTTACAACGAGATCCTCACTGGTCTGGCCTATGAGAATTACGATCTGCTGCGCACCGATATGATCCGCTGTAAGAACGTCAAGGGTTTCAATATCTATAATCCGGTCTACGGTACTGTTGGCAAATGCTCCAGCGCTTCGGCATCCGACAGCGACCAGCGCATTCAGCAGGAGAGCTACGCGGGCTACGTTCAGGACGCGCTCTATCTTACCGATAAATGGATTGCCGTTGCCGGAGTGCGCTATCAGTATTACACCCAGTACGCCGGTAAGGGCCGCCCGTTTAACGTCAATACCGACAGCAGCGACCAAAAATGGACGCCGAAAGCGGGCCTGGTTTATAAGCTGACGCCGTCCGTTTCGTTGTTCGGTAACGTAGCGCAGTCGTTTATGCCGCAGTCCTCTATCGCCAGCTATATCGGCAACCTGCCGCCGGAAGAGTCCACGGCGTACGAGCTGGGCGCAAAGTTTGAGCTGTTCAACGGCGTCACCGCCAATATTGCGCTGTTTGATATTGATAAGCGCAACGTTCTCTACACGGAATCCGTGGGTGATGAAACCGTGGCGAAAACCGCCGGTAAGGTGCGCTCTCGCGGCGTCGAAGTCGACGTGGCCGGATCCTTGACCGATAACCTGAGCGTCATCGCCAGCTACGGCTATACCGATGCGAAGGTCACCGACGATCCGGATTACAAAGGCAAACCGCTGCCGAACGTGCCGAAACACACCGGTTCGCTGTTCCTGAGCTATGACATTCATAACGTCTACGACAGCAATACGCTGACGGTGGGCGGCGGCGGTCGCGCGGTGAGCAAACGTTCCGGGACCAACGGCGCGGATTATTATCTGCAGGGCTATGCGGTGGCGGATGTGTTTGCCGCCTATAAGATGAAGCTACAATATCCGGTCACCCTGCAGGTTAACGTGAAGAACCTGTTCGATAAGACCTATTACACCTCCTCCATCGGCACCAATAACCTCGGTAACCAGATCGGCGATCCGCGGGAAGTGCAGTTTACGGTGAAGATGGATTTTTAAGCCTCATCCCTGTCCCGGATCGCGGCGCGCGGCGCCTTATCCGGGCTACCACACCATAGCCCGGGCAAGGCGCGGCCCTACCGCGCCGCTCCCGGGACTACCCGCCGAACGGTCAGAATGAGCACGCCCCCGGTTAGCACGTTGCCTTACCAATCCTCTCCCTGGCCAAGAATACGCAGAATATCCTGACGATGCTGCAGCAGCAGCGGATTGTCGCGATGGCGAGGATACGCCAGCGGCAGCGCAAACTCGGCGATAATCCGCCCCGGCCGAGGCGACATGATTAACACCCGATCGCACAGTAGCAGCGCCTCTTCGATATCGTGAGTGACCAGCAGGCTGGTATAGCCCTGCTGCTGCCACAGGGCGATCAGCTCCCGCTGCATGCTGATGCGGGTAAGCGAATCCAGTTTGCCCAACGGTTCGTCGAGCAGCAGCAGACGCGGTTCATTCAGCAGCGCGCGCGCCAGCGCCGCACGCTGCGCCATCCCGCCGGAAAGCTGGCGCGGCAACGCCTCACTAAACGCCTGCAGACCCATTCGCGCAATCAGCGCGTCGGCCTTTGGCTCAAGCCCCTTTTTCCCCTGCGCCTGCGGCCCCAGCAGCACGTTTTGCCGCACCGTCAGCCACGGATAAAGGGTCGGGTCCTGAAACACCAGTATTCGCTCGGGCCCCGGCCCGCCCATCGCCGCCTCATCAATCTGAATTTGCCCGGCCTGCTGCGGCTCCAGTCCCGCCAGCAGCCGCAGCAGAGTGGATTTACCGCAGCCTGAAGGGCCGAGCAGCGCGACGCTTTCTCCGGGCCGCAACTGCAGGCTGATATTCTCCAGCACCGGCACCGTCCGTTTGCCGAGGGTAAAAGCATGATGCAGATGGCTTATCGACACCGCCGCGCCGGTCGATGCCGCCTGAGAAGTGGCGTTCGCGGTTACCATTGCATCCCTCCCCGCTGCCAGCTCAGCAGCCGGTCGCGCACCATAAACAGCCCGCTAATCAGGCCGGAGCAAAGCAGCGCCATCACCAGCAGCGCCGCGTACATATTGGGATAGGCCGCCCAGCCCTGCGCCCACTGCAGATAAAAGCCGATCCCGGATTTCACGCCGACCATTTCGGCGACAATCAGCACCGAAAACGACGCGCCCAGCCCCATAAACAGGCCGACAAAAACGTTCGGCAAGGCGGCGGGGATCGCCACGCGCAGGATCAGGAAACGCTGGCTGGCGCCCAGGGTACGCGCCACGTCATACCACGCCTTATCGATGCCGATAACCCCGGACCAGGTCAGCACGGTCACCGGGAACCAGGTGCTGAGCGCGATCAGAAACACGCTGGCGCCAAAGCTGGAAGGGAAGATAAACAGGCACAGCGGCAGCAGCGCGGTGGACGGCACCGGCCCCAGCAGACGTAACACCGGATGCACCCAGTAGCCGATCCGCTGGGACCAGCCGATCGCCAGCCCGCTGATAAAACCGCAACTGGTGCCCAGCAGCACCCCGAGCCCGAGCAGCCCCAGCGAATGCAGAAGGCTATCGAGCAGGCGCGGCCAGTCATCGTGCAGCACCTCAATCAGCGCCTGCGGCGGCGCGAAAAACGGCACCGGCAAAAATGCCGTCTTTGCCGTCAGCCCTTCCCACAGCGCAAAGAGCAGCGGCAGCAGCGCCAGCCACTTTCCGGCATGCTGCAGACGCGTCCCCCGCTGCCGCCAGTAGCGGTAGCTCAGCGCCAGCACCAGCAGCCCGCCGCCGAGGGTGAACTGCGCCAGCGCCCACCCTTCGCTAAACGGCCAGCGCCGCCCGGCATCGGGCCAGGCCAGCGTATACAAGCCGCCCAGCAGCCACAGCGCGGCGGCCAGCCAGCCTTCCGTCCACCGCGGCCTGCCGCTTGCCGGGCGCGCCAGCGCCCGTTCAGGCGAAAACGTTGACATAAATGCTCTCCGCAAACTGATGGGGATCGGTTCCCGGTTTAATGACCTGCACCCGCTGAAGATCCACCGCGTACTGGGTCAGCTCTTTAACAAACGCTTCGCCCACCGCGTGATGACCGTGCCCCTGGCCGTGGAGAATGCCGCTGACCTCCGCCTCATTGGTATTCAGCGCATGGGCGAGGAAGGATTGCGCCACGCTCTCCGGGTGCGCGGCGGCATAGCTGTGCGCCTCAAGAATCGCCTGGGTGAGCGCGGCAGCGGCCGGTTTATGATCGCGCGCCAGGCTACCGCTGACCCCCAGTACGCAGCAGCTCAGCCTGGCATAATCGCCGGTCATATTGCTGGCGATAAGCTGATATTTACCGGTTGCCAGCAGACGATAGCTAAAGGGTTCGCTGCCGCTGATGGCGGCGATTTCGCGTTTATCCAGCGCCACGCTGAGCAAATCCGCCGGATAGACTTTCCACTGCACATCGCTTATCGGATCGATACCGTGGCGCTTAAGCAAGATGGCGAAAAAGTTTTTATCCGGCCCGGCCATATCGGTGACGCCGATGGTTTGCCCCTTCAGGCTCTCCAGGCCGCCGAACGGCGAGTTTTTCGCCGTCAGCAGGTTCAGGCAGCCGCCGTGGGTTCCGGCGGTGAGCTTCACGTCGAAGCCCTGCTCCAGCGCCTTCAGCCAGCGCAGCGCCATCCCGACGCCAGCGTCGGCCTTGCCGGTGGCAATCGCCTCCAGCAGCACGTCCGTCGAGTTGCCGAAGTTAACGAACTCCACGTCGAGATTGTATTTACTGAAGATCTTCTGCTGCTCGGCGACGGCGACTGGCGCCAGGCACACCGCGCTTTTGTTAATCGCCAGCTTGATTTTGTACGGCTGCGCCAGGCGCAGGGCCGGGTGTTCCTCACCGCTCGCCATGGCCGCCATATCGTGAGCCCAAAGCGGCAGGGATGCGCCGGCCAGCGCAAGGCTGCCGGTCAAGCGTAAGAAACGACGGCGGGAAAAAGCAGAGGTTATCATGGCGTCGCCTCCGCATGGGCCTGCGCGGCAGGCACGCTAAAGCCGTTATCAAACGTCGGCGTCACGTCCAGCTTCGCGCGGATCAGCCCGTTGGCGAGATAAAAATCCGCCGTCGACTGCTGCTGAGCGACCGTCTTCGCGTTCAGAGGCTGCCACTGCGACTGGCGATTGGCAAACTGCGCGCGGGCGATATCCGCCGGGAAGCGAATAATCTCCCCCAGGGTTTTACCGTAGCTATCGAGATTGACATACGCCCAGCGCTCGGCGCCGGCCAGGCGATTGAGGTAATCCTGCAGCGCCGCGCGCTTCTGCGGGTCCTTCAGGGCATCATCGGTTGCCGCCAGGAAGGTGTTGCCCGGCAGCAACCCTTTGCCGCTGACCAGGATCTGCCCCTCGGCGGTCTTCACCAGCTGCGTGGTGTACGGCTCCCAGGTCGCCCAGGCATCAACCGAACCGTTGAGCAGCGCCACTTTGGCGTCCACCGGACCGAGAAACACCCACTGCACATCCTTTGGCGAAATTCCCGCCTGCTCCAGCGCTTTCAGCGCCACAAAGTGGCCAATCGATCCTTTACCGGTAGCGATGCGTTTGCCTTTTAAATCCGCGGCGCTTTTCAACGCGCTGCCGGGCGAGACCAGCACCGCGGTGCCGGCCGGGTTGCTTTTATCGACGGCGATGGCTTTAACCGGCGCGCCGTTAGCCAGCGCGAACAGCAGCGGCGCATCGCCGATTATCCCCGCATCCACCGCCCCGGCGTTAAGCGCTTCCGCCAGCGGCGCGGCGGCCGGAAACTCGGCCCATTTAATCTCATATGGGAGATTCTGCAGGGCGTTGGCGGCCTCCAGCTGCGAACGCATGCCGCCTTTTTGATCGGCAATTCGCAGGGTGATTCGCTCCTGAGCCGCCGCATAGCCGCTGAGGACCAGCAGTATGATCGCGCCGCCTAAAGCGGTAACATTAAATCTGCGCATGAGAATTATCCTTATTTTTGAAAAGCGTGTTTGCCGGCCGCCAGCCACGCGCTGTCGCTCTGCGGGGTGTGTACCCGTCCGCACAGCACGTTACGATAGTGGCGTTCCAGAGGATTTTGCCGACTCAGGCCATGGTTGCCGGTGAGCTCCAGCGCCAGGTTTACCGCCTGAATGGCGTTGTCGGTAATCGTGACTTTCGCGAGATTCGCCTCAAAGGCGGAAAAGCCCAGCTGCGCGGCCTTTTCCAGCAGACTGCGATTGACCAGTAGCCAGCCGTCAATCTGGCCGACTTTTTCCTGCACCCGCGGCAGGCTGGAAAGCGGTTGCCCAAGGCTCCCCGGGATACGCGTACCCAGCCAGGACACCAGCCAGTCGCGGGCCGCCCGCGCGATGCTGTCGTAAATTGCCGCCAGTAGCGCCGTGTGGCGGTTGGCAAACAGGCGAAACTGTTCAGCATCCGGCGCGGGAGGCGCATCGGCAGCCCATACATCCACCGCGTGATCGGCGGCCACCTGCACGTTGTTGAGCACCACTTCATGGCTGCCGGTTGCCCGCATTCCGCCGTGGTCCCAGCTTTTGACGACGCTAATACCGTCACTTTCGCGCGGCACCAGCCAGGTGCCGACCAGCGGCGGAGCGTCGTCGCTGCGGCCCCAGATGGCCAGCCAGCTCAGCCCCTCAATACCGGTGGTATAAATTTTATGGCCATTAATCTGCCACCCTTCCGCTTCCGCGCGGCGGGTCGCCACGGTTTGCGGCAGGCCGCCGCGCGCCGGGGAGCCCAGTTCCGGCTCCACGCGCAGGCTGTTGATCAATCCTCCCCGCTCGACGGCATCGTGAAAAACCCGTTGGCGCAGCGGCTCGGACCAGTTCTCGTTTTCCGCCAGCCGCAGATGATGCAGGTACTGCATGCAGACGATCAGCGCCGTCGCCGGTTCGCCCCAGGCAATAGCGGCAATCGCCTGCTGGAGCCTGGGAAGATCGGCACCTGCCCCGCCGTACTGCAGCGGTACGGCGAGGCTTAAAAAGCCGCGCTGGCGCAGACGGTCGATATTGTCGCGGGGAAAGTCGCCGCTGGCGTCGAGGCTGGCCGCCTGCTCCGCCATCAGGTGGCGAATCTCCGCGAGCCGTCGCGCCCACTCATCGGTAGCCGGATGTTTCACGATGCGCGCTCCGCCGCGGCGCGCAGGGCCGCTTTTTCGCGGGCGATCGGCAGCAGCGCTTTACCGTACTCCTGGGCATCGTTGAGCGGATCGAATCCGCGGATCAGGAAGTTGCGCACGCCGAGGTCGTAATAATCGAGCAGCGCGTCAGCAACCTGTTCCGGAGTCCCTACCAGCGCGGTAGAGTTGTGGCCGCCGCCCACCAGCTGCGCAATTCCGGTCCACAGACGTTTATCTACCACCTTGCCCTGCGCTGCGGTGGCCCGTAGACGCTGCGCCCCGACGCTGTCAGGCTTGGCTTTGAAGCCGTCCCCGCTCTGCGCCGCCCGTTCGGTGGCGACGTGCAGAATATGCTCGGCTTTTTCCCAGGCCTCAGCTTCGGTCGCGGCGATAATCGGCCGGAACGAGACGCTGAAGTCGATTTCTCGCTGATGTTTCGCCGCCTCGGCCCGCACGCGCTGGATGGTTTCCTCAGTTTGCGCCAGCGACTCGCCCCACAGAGCGAAAACACTGGCGTGCTTGCCGGCCACGGCGATAGCGGCTTCCGACGAGCCGCCGAAGTAGAGAGGGATATGCGGTTTTTGCAGCGGGCGTATCGCCGACCACGCCTGTTCCGCCTGATAAAAATCATTGGCGATATCCACCGGCTGTTCGGCGGTCCATACCTTGCGGACGGTCTCAAGGAAGGCATCGGTACGCGCATAGCGCTGGTCGTGATCGAGATAATCGCCGTCGCGGCGTTGTTCGGCGTCATTGCCGCCGCTGATGATATGCACCGCTAGCCGTCCGCCCAGCAGATGTTCAAGGGTAGCGAACTTACGCGCGGCGAGGGTCGGCGAGACAAAACCGGGACGATGAGCCAACAGGAAGCCGATCTTTTGCGTCGACAGGCCCGCCAGCGCGGTCACCAGGAATCCGTCGGGTTGATCGGACCAGTGGCCTACCAGCAGGCGGTCAAACCCGGCGGCCTCGTGGGTTTGCGCGAAACGCACGATGTAATCGCGGTCAAAAATGGGGCCGACCGGGGCGATGGTTTCCGACGACAGGCGGTGGCCGATCATGCCGAGAAATTGAATGCTCATGCAGAACTCCTTGTAGCAGGATAATGAGTGGGCCGCCGCGGCGGCGCGTTTTCATTACCCTATACACGGGCTCTTAATGAACAAAATGCATTTTTATCATATCTTAATATGCAAGATAAGCATTTATAAAAATTATATATACGTTTCAGCCAGATACGTTTAGCTGCTGAACGACTTTGCCGGCGAAAAAAGTCAGCGGCTGGCTCAGATTAGCCAGATTCTGCGCGTGAACCAGCCACAGATGCACCTCGGGCTGGAAATCCGCCAGCGTCAATATTGTCACCTCATCGCGCCACGGGCTGGCGGCCAGCGCGGCGCGCGGGACCAGGCCAAGCCCCAGCCCTTGCGCCACGAGGCTGATTTGCAGCTGAGCGCCGGCGGTCTCAACATTCAGCGCCAGACGCAGCCCCTGGGACTGCAGCTCGCGAATCAGCCCGGCCCGCAGGCCGCAGCCGTCGGGATTAAGCACCCAGCCTTTTTCCGCGCAGTCGCGCAGCGCCCCGGCGTGAAGACGCCAGCTTTTGGCCGCAATCACCGCAATATCCAGCGGGCACAGCAAGCGCCCGCCGTAGCCCTCAGCAAAGCGTTGCTGTTCCGGCCCCATCGCCAGCACGCCGTCCAGCTCGACGCTTTCAAGGCGCTTTTGCAGCAGCCCGCTCCAGCCGCAGGTCACCTGCGGTCTCA
The DNA here is from genome assembly GCF_051209435.1 of Klebsiella sp. HN106. Classification (NCBI taxonomy): domain Bacteria; kingdom Pseudomonadati; phylum Pseudomonadota; class Gammaproteobacteria; order Enterobacterales; family Enterobacteriaceae; genus Klebsiella; species Klebsiella sp. HN106. The sequence continues at coordinate 782,072 of NZ_JBLURD010000001.1, forward strand.
GGGCGGGAAACTGCTGGCGCAGCGCGGTCAGCGCCGGCTGCAGCGCAATTTCCGCCACGCTCTGCGGAACCCCGAGACGCAGGATGCCGTGCGGCTCGGCCTCGGGGTCGAGCAGGCCGTACAGCTTTTTGGTCTCCCGCTTGATGCTCAGGCACTGCTCGTAAACCCGGTGCCCGGCGGCGGTCAGGGTGAGCGGCCGGGTCTGACGCTCCAGCAGCGTCACGTTGAGGGTTTGCTCCAGTCGCTGAAGTCGGCGGGTTATCGCCGATTGGGTAATACCGAGATATTCCGCGGCCTGATTAAGCGAGGAGAACTGCACGGTGGCCAGCAGTGCGTCAATGTCATCGATGCGCATAGCGTCCTTAATGTGATTTTTGCATATTAATATATGCGGAAATTGCATTTTAATTATATTAACGCCTTTGCTAGCGTAAAGACCAGTCCCGACAACAGGAAGCAACCATGACCGCACCGCGAGTGGAAAAATTACGCCAGTTTATTCAGGACCTTGATGCCCTGCATCGCGAATTTGCCGATGAGCCAGCCCTGCTTGACGCTGTGGCTCAGCGCCTGGCCACGCTGGTAAAAAAAGATGACTGGCTGCCGGAAGAGTACACCCTGCCACACCCTCACCACTATCAGCAGTATCTACTGCATGCCGATTCCGGACAGCGATTTTCCATCGTCAGCTTCGTCTGGGGGCCTGGACAATCGACGCCGATTCACGATCATCGGGTGTGGGGCGCCATCGGCATGCTGCGCGGCGCGGAGGAGAATCAGCGCTACCGCCTGGACGAGCGCGGCCAGCCGGTGGTCAGCGGCGTTGCCGAACGCCTCTCCCCTGGTGAAGTAGAAAAAGTCTCTTCCCGCGATGGCGATATTCACCGGGTGAGCAACGCCCTCGCGGATAGCGTCTCGATCAGTATTCACGTTTACGGCGGCAATATCGGCGGCGTCAGGCGCGCGGTTTATACCCCGGAAGGCCTCGTCAAACCTTTTGTCTCCGGTTACTCCAATCGCCACTTGCCCAATATCTGGAATCTCTCAAAGGATAATTAATATGCCCATCTGTTCTTATCGCCCGACCGCTCAGCTGCGCCAGGCGCTGCTTGACGGCGCGGAGCTGGCGCTGATCGATGTTCGCGAAGAGGCCGACTTTGCCCGCAGCCATCCGCTGTTTGCCGCTAATCTGCCGCTCAGCAAACTGGAGCTGGATGTTTTTCGACGCGTGCCGCGCCTGACGACGCCGATTACCGTCTATGACGGCGGCGAAGGTCTGGCGGAGCGGGCCGTCGAGCGTCTGCAGAGCTGGGGTTATCAGGATGTCGCGCTGCTGGAAGGCGGCCTCTCGGGGTGGCAACGCAGCGGCGGGGAGCTGTTTCAGGACGTGAATTCGCCGAGTAAAGCGTTCGGCGAGCTGGTAGAGAGCGAGCGGCATACCCCCTCGCTGAGCGCCGGGGAAGTGAAGGCGCTGCTCGAGGGTCAACAGGAGGTGGTGGTCGTCGACGCGCGCCATTTCGATGAGTATCACACCATGAATATTCCCGGCAGCATCAGCGTGCCCGGCGGGGAGCTGGCGCTGCGCATCGAGGGCCTGATTCCGTCACCGCAGGCGACGGTGATCGTCAACTGCGCGGGGCGCACGCGCAGTATTATCGGCACGCAGTCGCTGCGCAACGCCGGTTTGCCCAATCCGGTCTACGCGCTGCGCAACGGCACCATCGGCTGGACCTTAGCCGGGCTTGACCTTGAGCGCGGCCAGCAGCGCCGCTACGATGCCGATTTTCGCGCCTCAGTCGAACGCGCGACGGCGGTGAGACAGCTGGCGGAGCGCGCCGGCGTCGCCTTTATAGACACCGCAACCCTTCAGCGCTGGCTGCGGCAGCCCGCGCGTACGACTTACCTGTTTGACGTTCGCAGCCCGGAGGAGTACGCCGCAGGCCATCTGCCGCTGAGCGTTAGCGCGCCCGGCGGGCAGCTGGTGCAGGAAACCGACCATTTCGCCAGCGTGCGCGGAGCGCGGATTGTGCTGATTGCCGATGACGCGATACGCGCACCGATAACGGCGTCCTGGCTGGCGCAGATGGGGTGGGAAGTGGCGGTGTTAAATGATGCGCGCCCTGAAGACTTTAGCGAGCGCGGTACCCCCGCGGCCAAAGTACCGCCGGGGCCGCAGGCGGAGGAGATTTCGCCACAGCAGTTAGCGGAACAGCTGCGGGTACCCGGCACCGTGGTGCTGGACTTCACCACCAGCGCCAACTATGTCGCCCGGCATATCCCGGGCGCTTACTGGCTGGTTCGTTCGCAGCTGCGCCAGGCGCTGGAGGTGATACCGCAAGGAGAACGTTACGTTGTCACCTGCGGCAGCAGCCTGCTGGCCCGCTACGCGGTGCCGGAGGTAGCGGCTTTAACCGGTAAACAGGTGCAGCTGCTGAGCGGCGGCACCCTGGCGTGGATTGATGCCGGACTGGCGTTGGAGCATGGCGAGACGCATCTGGCGACGCCGCGCAGCGATCGCTATCAGCGCCCATATGAAGGTACCGATAACTCCCCGGCTGCAATGCAGGCCTACCTCGACTGGGAGTTCGGCCTGGTTGAACAGCTGGCGCGCGATGGTACGCACGGGTTTAAGGTATTGTGATTTCCCCCGCTCGCGCTGCGCTTAGCGGGGCTACGGGCCCCTGTACTCAGCTCCCGGTGGCGGCGCTAAGCGCCTGCCCGGGCTACAGGTTTACCGCCATCTGCCATCCCGTAGCCCGGACAGATGCGCAGCATCGCCTCCGGGAAATTATGCCGCACTGCACTCTGCTCCCGGGGGCGGCGCAAAGCGCCTGCCCGGGCTACGGGTTTACTGCCATCTGCCATCCCGTAGCCCGGACAGATGCGCAGCATCGCCTCCGGGAGATTATGCCGCGCTATATTCTGCTCCCGGGGCGGCGCAAAGCGCCTGCCCGGGCTACAGGTTCACCGCCATCTGCCAGCCCGTAGCCCGGACAGATGCGCAGCATCGCCTCCGGGAAATTATGCCGCGCTGTTCTCTGCTCCCGGGGGCGGCGCAAAGCGCCCGCCCGGGCTACAGGTTCACCGCCATCTGCCATCCCGTAGCCGGGACATAGGCGCAGCATCGCCTCCGGGAAATTATGCCGCGCTGTACTCTGCTCCCGGGGTATAGCTGCGATCAGATCTCCGGCGTATTTTTAAAGCCCATCAGCATCAGCATCGGCTCCTGCTGCGACCCCGCGGGATCGAAATGATAGCGGTTGCCCTGACGGTCTCCGCCGATATACCACGAGATCTCGGTTTTGCCCTCAGCCAGCGCCTTGCGCACCGCTTTATCAACATCGATCGTCCGGTATTCACGCTTTGAATTAAGATACAAAACCCCATCAGAGCTGTAGTTGCAGGACGGACGATGATTCCAGGTCACACTGTTTGCGCTCCAGTCGTTGCTCGCCGGATAGAGGAAAATCTGATCCGCGCCGTTGGTTTCCACTTTTCCACCGTAGATCCGCAACTGATATTTAAACAGCGAAGCGTCCTGACCCTGCGGCAGCGGCGGGATTGGGAATTTCACCAGCGTCATGGTTTCCGGGTTATGCGTGCGCCCGCCGTTTTTCCAGTTATCGCTGACCACCAGATTTTCCGGAGCGGCATGGGTCACCGTCGGCTCGGTGCTGTCCACCAGCGCGTTCTCCTCTACCGTGGAGAAGCCATAAGGCACCGCGCTACCGCAGTCGATCCCCTTATTCATGCAGCGCTCGGTCATATAGTGCGCTGCCTCAACCGTCCAGCCGTTCATGAAATCCGCGTGCGCCGTATAGATGCTGCCCCAGCGCTCTTGACGCTTGTCGCCGTCCATGACCGGATCCATTGAAAGCTGAATTTTTGCCGTATCCAGCGTTTTTATCTGCGGCAGAACGTATGCCACGTTCATGTTTACGGTCGGAATTTTCACCGGGTAATCGCCTGGACAGGCGCCATTGACGTCGTATGTCGCGTTACTGTGGCCGTGCGTCGGTTTCAGGTTGACGCCATCCCAGCAGTTGGGGAACTGGATACCGATATTAAACTGTACCGCATCCCCCGCTTTGCGCAGCCCGCAAATCTGATCGGCCTTATTGGTATAGCCATTGCCGTTGGCGCAGAGAAAGGTAATGCGCGAACTGGGAGCAGAACCGTGATGATCGCCCGCCAGCAGTTCGAGACCGGCCGGGAACGGATGCAGCGGATGCTGTTCGACTTTGCTGGTCTGGTAGTAGGTTTTTTGATAAGCCGGCGCGACCACCTGACCGTCAGGCAGCTTCAGCGATGGCGCCCAGTAGGCGGAGCTGTCGGCTTTGTTATCGCAGGTGGTTTCCGGCTGGTCGCGCAGCGTCTGATAGGTCGACACTGCGTCAGTATGGGTGTTGCCAAAAAAATCATGCCACATAGCCTGATTCGGTTTGCCGAACATCATAATGGCGTCATCGCCCAACGTATGGTGATAAGCGCAGACCACGTGGGCCTGCGGGCCGGCATGAGCAGAAAACGCGCCGGCGGCCAGCAGCGGCGCAAGAGTTAAAGCGAACGGGTTCAATTTCATTTTGCAATCCTCCTTGTTTGAAGGAGTGCAGAGATAGCAAACGCCCGCCGATGTTACACATCATCAAATATCATTTCGCCTCATCGGCCCGCACTATCAGGTTCGCGCATGATCCATGAGTACTGAAATGACTTCGGCGCCGGGAAATGCGTGCGCCGACGAAACGACCCCAGCAGCTGCGGCGTGCAGTAGGTACAGCTCCCCAGCCACTCCATGTTTTCCTCCGGCACCCCCGCGCTGCGCAGCAGGAGATGGGCAAAGGCCCGCAGATCGAACCAGACATTGTCGTCAGCGGTCGCTTGCGCCTGCTCCCCCACTGACGCCGCCTGATAGGGCAGGAAGAGCTGCTCCCGATGGCGCTTTGCCAGCTCGCCTGCGGGCATTGCCAGCAGAGCCTGATAGAAGTCGGCGGTGACTTCGTAGCAGCAGGCGTGAATATGCGGCCCGCTCACCACCACCAGATCTTGCGGGGCGACGTGATAACGCTGAAACAACGCCAGGCTATTTTCAATAATTCCGCTGGCCGCGCCGCGCCAGCCTGCGTGGACGCTACAAATATAGCGCCCATCGCGCGACGCCATCAGCAGCGGCAGACAGTCGGCGGTCACTACCCCTATCTTTTGCCCGCTGACGGCGGTAAACATCGCATCGGCATGGGGTCGCTCCGCCTGCGGCGCCAGATACTCATGCACGATGTTGCTGTGAACCAGTTTAACTGGCGCCATTTCGCTATAGGGAAAGGCGGCGGTTTCATGGACGTCGAGAAAGGCATAGCGGATGCCGGGGATAGTGCTCAGTAAGCGGGAGGTAAAAGACATGATGCCCGGAAGAATCAATGGATGATGATTTAACCTATGCCAAAGTAGAGAGATGCGCAAGGCGAAGGACAGCGCCCCGGCTCGCGCTGCGCTTAGCCGGGCTACAAGCAACAAACTTCTGCGGGCCGGTAGCCCGGACAAGGCGCGGGTTTACCGCGCCGTCCCCGGGAATAAACGGAAATGCTCAGGCCAGCGCGGCGCGCTTTTGTCGGCTCATCAGCCAGAACACCGCCACGCCCGCCAGCAGAATGCCGGGGGCGGACGCCGCCATCACCCCGACGGTGCCGGTGCCCAGCGCCAGCATTTTGCCAGCCAGCAGCGGACCGCTCATCGCGCCGAGACGGCCAATCGCCACCGCCGTTCCCACGCCCGTGGCGCGGATTTCGGTGCGATAGAACAGCGGAGCCAGCGCATACAGCACGCTCTGGCCGCCGGTGGCAAACAGGCCGGCGACAAAGCCGGAGAAGAGCATTGCGGTCAGCGAGGACGCGGTTCCCAGGGCCAGCAGCGACGCCAGCATGCCGATATAAATTAGCAGCGACATCCATAGCGGACTGAGCTTATCCATCAGCGCCCCCAGCAGCAGCGTCCCGCAGGCGGCGCCGAACTGCAGGACAAACATCACCCCCGCCGCCTCGCTGGGGCTGAATCCCTGGCCAACTAACAGCATCGGCAACCAGTTGATCAACATATAGACCACCAGCAGCGTAAAGAAATAGCACAACCACAGGAGCAGAGAAGCGGCGGCGTTGCCCGGCGCAAGGAGCGTGCGTAGCGGCACGCCCTGTGCGCTGCGCCGAAACGCCTGCGATTCCGGCAGCCAGCGCATCAATAACGGCACCATCAGCAGCGGAACGATACCGCCGACCCAGAACACCGTTTGCCAGGCCGCGGCAAGGCCGAAAAAGCCCAACGCCGCCGCCAGCGCCGCGCCGATGGGCACGCCGCAGTACATCAGGCTGACCGCCCTGCCGCGAAAACGAGGACCCGCGGCCTCGGAGGTTAAAGCAATCAGATTCGGCAGCGCCGCGCCAAGCCCGACGCCGGTTAACAGGCGCGCCAGCAGCAGCGTCGGATAATTCCATGCCAGCGCGGTGGCGATTGAGAACAGGCCGAAGAGCAGCACCGAGCCGAGCAGAATTCGCTTGCGGCCGTAGCGATCCGCCAGCATGCCGCCCACCAGCGCGCCGGGCAGCAGGCCGAGGATCCCGGCGCTGAAAATCCAGCCCATCTGCATTTTATCCAGCGCGAACGCCTGCGCCATGCCGACGGCGGCGATGCCCGCCGCCTGGAGATCCAGCCCTTCCATCAGGGCCACCATAAAACAGAGCCCGACGGTTAACATCAGGCGCGAATTGCTTGCAGTCGTTGTTTGGGTCATAGGGTACCTTTGCGATATCCGGACAAGCGGAGCAGGTAAATGGCGGCTGATACGTTGCCAGCCGCGCGTTGCTTTTATTGATGACGATTGAGCAGGTCCAGCGCGACGTCGACGATCATATCCTCCTGACCGCCCACCATCCGCCGTTTGCCCAGTTCGACGAGGATATCCACCGCGCTCAGGCCGTAGCGCTCGGCGGCCACTTCGCTGTGGCGCAGAAAGCTGGAGTAAACCCCGGCATAGCCCAGCGCCAGCGTTTCGCGGTCAACCCGCACCGGGCGATCCTGCAGCGGGCGCACCAGCTCATCGGCGGCGTTCATCAGGGCATACAGATCGGTGCCATGATTCCAGCCGAGCTTATCGGCGGCGGCGATAAACACCTCCAGCGGCGCGTTGCCCGCACCGGCGCCCATCCCCGCCAGGCTGGCGTCGATGCGGTCGCAGCCCTCTTCCACCGCGGCGATGGAGTTGGCGACGCCGAGACTCAGGTTATGGTGCGCGTGCATCCCGGTGGCGGTTTCCGGCTTCAGCACCGATTTGAGGGCGCGGAAACGATCGCGAATATCGCGCATATTCATCGCCCCGCCGGAATCGACAACGTAGATACAGGTCGCGCCGTAGGATTCCATTTTCAGCGCCTGCTGCGCCAACTGCTCCGGAGTGGTCATATGGCTCATCATCAGGAAGCCGACGGTGTCCATGCCCAGCTCGCGGGCGAAGGCGATATGCTGCGCGGAAACATCCGCCTCGGTGCAGTGGGTGGCCACGCGCACCACCCGCGCGCCTGCCTGATACGCATTTTTCAGGTCATGCAGGGTACCGATGCCGGGAAGCAGTAAAGTCGCGATCTTCGCCTGGCTGACCGACTCCGCCGCCGCTTCAATCCACTGCAGGTCGCTGTGCGCGCCGAAGCCGTAGTTAAAGCTGGAACCCTGCAGGCCGTCGCCGTGGGCGACTTCGATTGAATCCACTCCCGCGCTATCCAGCGCCCGGGCAATCTGGCGTACATTGTCGAGTGAGTATTGATGGCGAATCGCGTGCATCCCGTCGCGCAGAGTCACGTCGGAGATATAGAGTTTTTTGCCGTTCATGCTGCTTCTCCCGTCGCGTCATTCATCGCCTGGGCCATTTTTTCCGCCGTCGCCAGCGCCGCCGACGTCATAATATCGAGGTTACCCGCGTAAGCGGGCAGATAGTGCGCCGCCCCTTCGACCTCGAGGTAAACCGCCGTTTTCAGGCCGGAGAAGCGGCCGACGCCCGGCAGATTCACCGGTTTATCTTCCGGGATGACCTCAAACTGCACCTGCTGCTTCAGGCGATATCCCGGCACATAGGCCTGCACCGCCGCCGCCATCTCGGCGATCGACGCGGCAACCGCCTGCTGCGATGCCGCTTCGCTCAGGACATAAACGGTATCGCGCATCATCAGCGGCGGCTCCGCCGGATTCAGCACGATAATCGCTTTGCCTTTCGCCGCGCCGCCCACTTTCTCAATGGCCTGCGAGGTGGTTTCGGTAAATTCATCAATGTTAGCGCGCGTCCCCGGTCCGGCAGATTTGCTGGCAATCGAGGCGACGATCTCCGCATAGTGCACTTTTGCCACTCTGGATACCGCCGCCACCATCGGGATAGTGGCCTGGCCGCCGCAGGTCACCATATTGACGTTACCCTCGGCAAGATTGGCCTCGAGATTGACCACCGGCACGCAGTACGGGCCGATGGCCGCTGGAGTCAGGTCGATCACGCGGATCCCCGGTTTGGCTTCCCGCAACGCGGCGTCGTTTTTCACGTGCGCCCCGGCGCTGGTGGCGTCAAAAACCACATCGATATCGGCGAATTCCGCCATCTGCATCAGCCCGCCAACGCCCTCGTGGGTGGTGGCGACGCCCATACGCCGGGCGCGGGCCAGGCCGTCAGACTCAGGGTCGATGCCGACCATCACCGCCATCTCCAGGTGCTGCCCGTGGCGCAGAATTTTGATCATTAAATCGGTGCCGATATTGCCGGAGCCGATAATGGCGACTTTACGTTTACTCATCACGCTGTTCCTCTTCGGCGACAAAGGTCGCCGCCACTGAACCTAAACCGTCGATATGGGCGATAAAACGATCGCCGGCGGTAATCGCCACCATCGGGCCTAACGCTCCGGTGAGCACGATATCGCCCGCCCGCAGCGGCTCGCCGAGGCTGGCCATTTTGCACGCCAGCCACACCGCCGCGTTCAGCGGATGGCCAAGGCATTCGCTGCCGCGCCCGCTGGAGACCTCTTCCTCGTTACGGGTCATGCGCATCACGCAATGTTTCAGATCCAGCCCATCCGGGCGCCGCGCCGGACTGCCCAAAACGTAAACGCCGCAGGAGGCGTTATCGGCGACCGTATCGACAAAGCCAATCGACCAGTCGCGGATACGGCTGCCGACCACTTCCAGCGCCGGCAGCACCCAGTCGATGGCGGCATACAGCTCATCAAAAGTGGTATCGGCATGCGGCAGATCCTGTTTCAGCACCAGGGCGATTTCGGCTTCCACCTTCGGCTGCAGCACCCGGGAGAACGGCACATCGGCGTTATCGCCGTAGCACATGTCGGCAAACAGGGTGCCGAAGTCCGGCTGGTCAACGCCCAGCTGCTGCTGCACTTTAGGATGGGTCAATCCCACCTTGCGTCCCACCACCCGGCGGCCGTTCGCCACGTGGTGCTGCACGTTCATCCGCTGGATAGCATAGGCCGCTTCGGCGTTGTCGACGCCGAGGAGAGCTCGCAGCGGTTCAATCGCCCGGCCGCGACTTTCCGCCTCACGCAACCGTTGCGCCAGGTGTTCAAGAGATAAAGTTGTCATTCGGCTTCCTCAGGCACGTGCCAGAAAATCGAGCACCAGTTGGTTAAAACTCTCCGCGTGCTCCCACTGCGCCCAGTGGCCGCAGTCGCGATAGATATGCAGTTCGGAACCGTTAATGCCCGCCAGCAGGCGCAGCCCGGCGTCCATCGGCACGAAGCGATCGTTACGCCCCCAGACGATCAGGGTCTGCGCGCGGATTTCGCCGAGACGCGGGCTAAAGTCCGGGAACTGCTTCGGGTTGGCTTCGAGACTTTTGACGAAATTATCCAGATGCTCCCGGCGCGATAGCATGTTGTTGAGACGCGCGTCGAACAGGGCGTCAGTCAGATCGCGGGGATCGAAAACAAAGATGTTCATCATCTTTTTCAGGTTTTCGATGGTCGGTTCGCGATACAGGCCGTTCAGCAGCTTGATGCCTTCCGTCGGCATCGGCGTAAACAGGCTCATGCCGCCGGTTCCGCCGCCCATCAGCACCAGTTTGCCGACGCGCTCCGGCCAGCTGAGGGTAAAGGCCACCGCGCTGTGTCCGCCCATCGAGTTGCCCAGCAAATGCACATTGCTGATATCCAGCTGATCAATGACGCTTTTCAGCACCCGGGCGTTCAGGTCGGAGCGGGAGCCGCGATTGACGATAGCATCGCTTTTCCCCCAACCGGGGCAGTCCAGCAGAATGACCCGATAGCCCGCCTCCACCAGCGGGTCGATATTGCGGCTAAAGTTGGCCCAGCCGGTAGCTCCGGGGCCGGAGCCGTGCAGCATCACCACGGTTTCGTCACCCTGGCCGCAGTCATTAAAATGGATGCGTAATGTTTCTCCGCCCTCTTCCACGTTGAGAAAGCGGCTGGTGGCGGCTTCGGTTTGCGGTTGGTAGCTCATCATATTCTCCCGTTAATTCAGTTCTGCACTGTGGCGCTCAGCGAGCCAAACCCGGCAATCCACTCGGGGATTGGTCGGTAATAGCGACCTTCGCAGCGCCAGCGGCCAAATGCGGATAGCGCGGCAAAGGCGGCCACCCAGGTTTTAATTTCGTGCGTTGATTTCCCGGCCATTGCCGAAAGCTCTTCGTTACTGACGGCGTCCAGCTCCGCCAGCCGCCCCTGCTCCAGCAGGCTCATGAAGCGGGTATCCCAGACCGGATTGAGCGGATAGAGCGAGTGCTGATCCTCGATAAACTGCTTCGCCGCGCTAATCACGCGCTGCTGGCGCAGTTCCCGTTCGTCCGGCGGCAGCTGCCTGCCGCTGCCCAGCAGCCGGTCGCGCATATGGGCATCGGCCTTCGCCAGCTCCGGTACCGGCGGCTGATGCGACAGGCCGCCGGAGCCGAGGATTAATACCCGTTTATTGAGGGTGGTCAGAAAGCGGCCGATGGCTTCGCCCAGCATGCGGGTACGCTGAAAGCCCGGCAGCGGCGACGCCACGCCGTTGATAAACACCGGCAGAACCGGCAACGTATCCAGCCCGCCGAGCAGGAACTCCAGCGGTTGCGCGAAGCCGTGATCCACCTGCATGCAGTAGGAGACCGCCAGATCGATGCCCTCCTTCATCACAGCGTGGGCGCAGGCCTCCGCCAGCGCCGTCGGCACCGGCAGAACGCCGCTGGCGCTGCTGAAATCGCCGATAGAAGTTGCGCCGATGCCTAAACAGAACGGCGGCATCACATCGTAGAAAAAGCCGTTGTAGTGATCGGGGGCAAACAGCACCACCAGCTCCGGATCGAAAGCGGCAATACGCGCCCGCGCGTCGGCAATGGTGCCGTTAACTTCGTCCAGCACCGCCTGTTCCGGGTCAACGTAACCCACCAGCGGCGTATGCGAGAGGCAATGAAGATAAGCGTTCATATCAGGCCACCTGTTCAATCACGGTTGGCGCTTGCGCGGAGGCCACCTGCATCTTGCTCGCCAGCGCGTTGAGCTTTTTGCCGAGGGTTTGCGGGATAGCCACGGTCGCGACGAAGCGATCCGGACGCACCACGGCGATGGCGGTATCGTGCTGCGCGAACCAGTTTTTCAGGCGGTTTTGCGTATCGCCCACGCGGATAACGCCGGGCACGTTGTCCTGATCGCAATGAATCTGTACTTCCGGCACGACCTGAATGAACTGCACCCCGACCGCGCGCCAGCGCGCAATCTGCTCGTCGGTGAGCCCCCACCGGGGATTGCAGCCCCAGGCGATAATGGCGAACCTGGCGCCAATCACCTCATCGAGCAGCGTCACCTGCCCCGTTTCCAGCGTGACCTTCGGCTGGATAAACATTTTGCCAACCGGAGACGTTTTGCCTTCGCCTTCCGCCAGCAGCGCGCCGTCGCGGTACTGCGGCATCGGCTTGAAACGCATTTCAAGGAAGTAGCGTTTGACCGGCGGCAGATAATTCAGCAGCCACGAAATTCCGTCGCGCACCGCGCCGTGCCAGCGTTTCGGCGGCGCCAGGACGTTGCCGGCGGTGACCGACAGGTCGATCATCGCTTTGGCGTGATCGCGCCGCTCCTGCTGGTAGCTGTCCAGCAGCGCCTCTCCGGCTTTGCCGTTCACCACCAGCGCCAGTTTCCAGGCCAGGTTAAAAGCATCGCGCATACCGCTGTTGTAACCCTGTCCCTGCCAGACCGGCATGATGTGCGCCGCGTCGCCCGCCAGCAGCACGCGATCGACGCGAAAGCGTTCGGCGATGCGTGCGTTATGGGTATAGACGCGCTGGCGAATCAGTTCGACGTTATCCGGGTCCGGCAGCACTTTGCTCAATAGCTGGCGCATCTTGTGCGGCTCGCTGAGCTGGGCTTCGGTTTCGCCGGGCATGACCATAAATTCGAAACGCCTGACGCCGTGCGGAAGCGCGGCGGAGACGTACGGGCGCACCGGGTCGCAGCACAGATAGACATGCGGCGTCGCCAGCGGATCGTTGGCAATATCGATAACAATCCATTGATTCGGCGCGGTTTTCCCTTCAAAAGGAATATTCAGCGTGCGGCGAATAAAGCTGGCTCCGCCGTCGCAGGCCACCAGCCAGTCGGCGCGAACGGTTTCCCGCTCGCCGCCGCTGCCTTTAACATTTAACGTGACACCGTCACTATTCTGGCTAAAGGCTTCAACTTCGCGGGAAAACAGGCAGCGCACGTGGGGAAAGCGGCTGAGTCCGTCGTACAGCACGGCATCGACCTGCGGTTGAATAAACGCGTTACGGCGCGACCAGCCAAACTCGTCGGTCATCGGCTGAATATCGGCAAAGCAGCGCCCCTTGGGGGTGAGAAAGCGCATCGCGTGCCACGGCGTGGTATGCGGCAGCACGTTATCTACCAGCCCCACGGCCTGCATCGCCCGCAGCGCCTCATCGTCGATACCGATGGCGCGGGGATAATCGATCAGCGACTCGAGCTTCTCGATCAGCACCACGCTGACGCCCATCTGCCCGAGGTAGTTGGCGATCGTCAGGCCAACCGGGCCGGCGCCGGCAATCGCGACCTGCGCGCTGTGCTGTACGGCGGGCTGGATATCAGGATTGGATGTTGTCATTTTCAAAACCTCACGCTTCGGACAAATTGCCGCCACTGCACTAATGTCAGCGAGGCAATTTGTTAACTAAATGTGAATTTATTTTTATTGTGAGGTCAGTATAGGGTTGGCGATTTACGCTACAATCAAAACATCACCTGATGTGCACCTGGTGCACAAGCTTGTTTAAACTGATTTTTATTGAGGATGCATGAACGAGAATTCGTCGGCGGAATACAAAACGGTACGCGGATTGAGCCGCGGATTATTGTTATTAAATTTGTTAAATAAATTCGACGGAGGCGCGACGGTCAGCACCCTGGCCGAGTTTAGCGGTCTGCATCGTACGACCGTCAGGCGGCTGCTGGAAACGCTGCAGGATGAGGGTTACGTGCGCCGCAGCCGCTCCGATGACAGCTTTCGCCTGACGATTAAAGTGCGTCAGTTAAGTGAGGGATTTCGTGACGAACATTGGATTTCTGCCCTCGCCACGCCGCTGCTTGGCGAGCTGCTGCGCGAGGTTTTATGGCCGACCGATATCACCACCCTGGACGTCGATGCGATGGTGGTGCGCGAAACCACCCACCGCTTCAGCCGCCTCTCCTTCCACCGGGCAATGGTCGGCCGCCGCCTGCCGCTGCTGCTGACCGCCTCCGGGTTAACCTGGCTGGCTTTCGCGCCGGAACACGAACGACGCCCGATCATCGATATGCTGGCTGCCCGCCCGGAAGCGGAGTATCAGCTGGCGCGCGAGCCGGAAAAACTGGCCGCCATTCTCGAACGCACCCGGCAAAACGGCTACGGTGAAAACTTTCGCGGCTGGCAGCAGGAGGAGAAAATCGCCTCCATTGCCGTTCCCGTTCGCCGTCGGCAGCGGGTTATCGGCTGCCTGAACCTGGTCTATATGGCCAAAGCTATGACCATCGACCAGGCGGCGCAAAAGCATCTCGCCTCGCTGCAAAAGGTCGCAAGGCAGATAGAGGAACGGATGTCCGATGAAGAGGTTTTCTATCAGTAGCCCTGTCCATAAGGGGTAAATAGCCCGTTAGCCATTGCGCCCGGCTACGTTGTATATTCTAATATATAACGATTATTCATTTGCTGCCGAGCCTGTTATGTTCAGATACCCGCACGTTTTATTTCTCCTGACGCTGTCAGGCGCCAGCCTGTTCGCCGGTCAGGCCTTTGCCGAGCGCACCCTCACCGACCAGCTGGGCCGTGAAGTCACCCTCCCCGACCGCGTCACCCGCGCCGTGGTGCTCCAGCATCAAACCTTAAACCTGCTGGTGCAACTTAATGCTGCTGATGACGTCGTCGGCGTCTTGAGCAGCTGGAAAAAACAGCTTGGCCCGCAGTTTGCGCGCTTTATGCCGAACATTGAAAAACTGCCGATGCCAGGCGATCTCACCCAGGTCAATATCGAGAGCCTGCTGGCGCTGCATCCGCAGGTAGTCTTCGTTGCCAACTATGCGCCGCAGGCGATGATCCAGCAGATCCAGAGCGCCGGGATCCCGGTGGTGGCGATCTCTCTGCGCCAGGATGCCGCAGGGGAGAAAAACAAAATGAACCCGACAATGGCCAATGAAGAGCAGGCCTACAATGAGGGGCTGAAACAGGGGATCCGCCTGATTGGCGAAGTGGTCGGTCGCCAGGATCAGGCCGAACAGCTGATTGATTACACCTTCAGCGCGCGCAGTCTGGCCAATGCGCCGGTTGCCGATATCCCGGAAAATGAGCGGGTGCGGGTGTATATGGCCAATCCGGATCTCAACACCTACGGTTCGGGCAAATATACCGGCCTGATGATGAAGCACGCCGGAGCGCTGAACGTAGCCGCCGCCAGCGTGAAGGGGGCGCGCCAGGTCTCGCTGGAGCAGGTACTACAGTGGGATCCGCAGGTAATTTTCGTTCAGGACCGCTACCCGGAGGTGGTCAAACAGATACAAAACGACCCGCAGTGGCAGAGCATTGACGCGGTCAAAAACCATCGCGTGTGGCTGATGCCGGAGTACGCCAAGGCCTGGGGCTATCCGATGCCGGAGGCGCTGGCGATTGGCGAGCTGTGGATGGCGAAAAAGCTCTATCCATCACGCTATAACACCATTGATGTCGATGCGAAGGCGCAGGAGTACTATCAGCGTTTCTACCGCGTGAAGTGGTCGCCGGATGCTTAGTCATCGTCATCCGGCTCTGCTGCACTGTACCCTCGCGCTGGTGACGCTCATGATTGCACTCGCCTCTATCTGCCTCGGGCAGTATCCGTTAAGCCTGGCGGAGGTTTTTCGCCAGCTGGCGCATCTTTCCCCCCTCGACGGCGTCGCCGGTCAGGTGGTGTGGTCGGTCAGACTGCCGAGGATCGTGATGGCGCTGCTGGCTGGCGGCGCGCTGGGGCTGTGCGGGGCCACCTTACAAGGGGTGTTCCAGAACCCGCTGGTCGACCCGCATATCATCGGCGTCACCTCCGGCTCCGCTTTCGGCGGGACGCTGGCGATTCTGCTGGGACTCAATGCCGCGCTGATGATGACCTCGACCTTTCTCTTCGGCCTTGCCGCGCTGATGCTGGTCTATCTAATCGCCGCGCTGCAGGGGCGCGAAAGTACCCTGGTACTGATCCTCTCAGGAATTATCCTCAGCGGCTTTTTTGCCGCCCTGGTGAGCCTGATGCAGTATCTTGCCGATACCGAAGAAACGCTGCCGAATATCGTCTTCTGGCTGCTCGGCAGCTTTGCCACCGCCAGTTGGCATAAAGTCCTGCTGATGGCGCTACCGGTAGCCTGCGCCGCGATGGTGCTGTTCAGGCTCCGCTGGCGGATTAACCTGCTGGCGCTGGAGGAAAAAGATGCCCGCGGGCTGGGCGTTTCGGTGACCGCGCTGCGTCGCGGGGTGCTGGTATGCTGCGCGGTGCTGGTCGCCGCTCAGGTGGCGGTCAGCGGCAGCATCGCATGGGTCGGGCTGGTGATCCCGCATCTGGCGCGGCTGCTGACCGGCGCCGATCACCGGCGTCTTCTCCCTATCGCCTTCTGGCTCGGCGGCGGTTTTATGATCGTCGTCGATGACCTTGCCCGCACGCTAACCCAGGCCGAAATTCCCATTGGTATTATCACCGCGCTGCTTGGCGCGCCGCTGTTCACCTGGCTGCTGGTGCAGTCGCGACGCACGGGCGCGCGCTGATGACCCTTTCCCTGAATTTAAGCAACCTGCTCTACGGTTATAGCCGACCGCTATTCGCACCGCTGAACCTGCAGTGCCGCTCCGGTGATATCTGGGCGGTACTTGGCGCCAACGGCCGCGGCAAAAGCTCCCTGCTCGATACCCTGACCGGCGTCCTGGCGCCGCTCGGCGGCCAGTTTACCGGCACCGGCGGTATCGCCATCGTGCCGCAGCATTTTCGTCCAGCCTTTAGCTGGCTGGTACGTGACGTGGTGCTGATGGGGCGGGCGCGCCACGTTAACCTGTTCGCTCAGCCATCGGCGGACGACGAGCGCCAGGTCCAGGAGGCGCTGGCGCAGCTGGGGATCGCGACGCTCGCCGACAAGGTGTTCCGTGCGCTGTCCGGCGGCCAGCAGCAGCTGGTGCTCATCGCCAGGGCGCTGGTGGGAGCCAGCCAGAATATCCTGCTGGATGAACCCTGCTCGGCGCTGGATCTGGCCAATCAGCAGCTGGTGCTGCAGCTGATTAGCGACCTGGCATATCGCCAGAAGCGGACGGTGCTGTTTACCACGCACGATCCCACCCACGCCCTGCAGGTAGCGAACCAGACTTTGCTACTGCTCCCCGACGGTGAATGGCTGGCGGGAGAATCCACCACCGTACTGACGGAAGAGAATCTTCAGCGCGCGTATGGTTTGGCGGTACGCAAAATCTGTCACCCGGGCTCGGCGCTGCCGCTGCTGGCCCCGCAGTTTACGATTCGCCGTTGATGGCTAAAAAGCCGGCGTTTTTCAGAAAACGCTGGCCCTCTCCGCCGAGGATAAAGCGGCACAGACGCTGCGCCCCGGCGCTCTGTTCAATCTGCGTCAGTTGATAATCGCAGCGAACATTCCACGCCGGCGGAATAACCAGCGTGCGCAGATCGCTGCACGCCGCCATCTGCGCGGCGTAATGCGCATAGCCGATGAACAGATCGGTTAAATTTTGCCGAATGAGCCACGCCCCGGCGGTTTCTCCCGCAGGCACCGGCAGCGAGTCTCGGCCGCCTACCAGCGGACGCGCGCGCGCCATGATGGCGGCACCGACGCCGGGACAGCGCTCTTCAATGCGGGAGAAAAGCTGCCAGGTGTAGTCGCCTGAAGGGTCGCAGCCCGGCGTTGAGGTTGCCAGACGCAAGCCCGGGTCGCTGAGCAGCGTCAGCCACTCCCGCGCCTCGGTTTTCGCGTCGCGCCGGACGGTCAGCATCAGCTGATTTCGGGCGAACCAATAGCACTCTCCGGCCAGCCCCGCCTGACGCAGCGCCTGCGGATGATGGCTATTGGCCGAGGCGAACACGGAGCACGGCTCTCCGGCCTCAATGCGCTCGCGCAGCAGACCAGCCGGACCGAAATGGACGTCGACCGGGATGCCGGTCTGTTGCTGAAAGCGCGCCAGCAGCGGAATGAAAGCGCTTTTCAGGCTTCCCGCTGCCAGCAGCTTTAGGGAGGAAGTCATAAGAACCATCGCTATATAGTCATAAATACAGCGCTATAATAACGCAGGTTCAGATCATTTCAGTAGCCAATTTCCGCCAGTTCGCGCAGCTGTTCCGGCGTTGCCACCGGCAGGTTAAAGAAGCGCAGATAGGCCGGGATCATTTCAAACAGCATGTCGGTGCCGCGCTGAATGGGGCAGCCCGCCGCCCGCGCGGCCTGCAGTAGCGGAGTAAATTCCTGGGCCATAACCACTTCGCCAACAAAAGTGCCCGGCGCCAGGCGCTGCGGGTCCAGCGGCAGCGGATCGCCCTCTTTCATCCCCAGCGGCGTAGCGTTGACCACCAGATCGTGCCCCTGCGGGTCGCGCTGCATCAGAGTGATATCCAGCCGAGGATAGTGCTCGAGCAGACGTCCGGCCAGCGCTTCCGCCGTCTGCGGGCGGACGTCGTACAGCGTCAGGGCGCTGACGCCCGCTGCCGCCAACGATGCGGCAATGGCCGAGCCGACGCCGCCGCTGCCCACCACCAGCGCCCGCGCCCCTTGCGTCGCGAACCCTTTGCGCCGGATACCGAGAACAAAGCCTTCTCCGTCAAACATATCACCGCTGAGCGTGCCGTCGGCTTCGGGGCGAATCGCGTTACAGGCGCCCGCAATTGCCGCCGTCGGGCTAAGATGCTGCACCAGCCCGCAGGTGGCGATTTTGTGCGGCATGGTGACCAGCGCGCCAATAATATTGGTCATTTTAAATAGCATCGGGACAAAGGCGGCGTAGTCCTCAGGCTTCACGCCAATCGGCACTACTTTGGCGTCGACCTGTCGATCGGCAAACCACGGGTTATAAATCATCGGCGCTTTAAACTTCGCGGTCGGATAGCCAAGATGCGCTATCAGCCGCGTATTTCCACTAATCACCATTCCTTGCTCCTTTAACAACGACTGCATCACGTTACTGCGAAAGTTCGATACGCTTGACGTCACCCAAAATAAACACATATGCCGCTACGCCCAGCAGCGCAGCACCACCGATATAAACAAGCGCGTAGAAGAAGTTGCCGGAGGCCGCGACGATGAAACCGATGATCAGCGGCGTCAGGATCCCGGCAAGATTAGCGCAGAAGTTAAACAAGCCGCCGGTCAGACCGCCAAGGCCTTTCGGCGCGATATCGGAAATTAACGTCCAGCCCAGGCCCACCATCCCCTGGCCAAAAAAGGCGAACGACATCACCAGAATCACCGCCAGATCGCTGGTCAGCCAGTTGGCGGAGATAATCGTGCTCGCCATCAGCAGACCGGCAATGATCGGCAGTTTACGCCCGAGATTCGCCGAACCGGTGGCCTTCAGCAGCTTATCCGAGACCCAGCCGCCGAACATCACGCCGCCCGCCGCCGCCAGGAACGGCATGATGGCAAAGAAGCCGACCTTAATCCACGGCATATGGCGTTCGGTGGCCAGATAAGTTGGAAACCAGGTCAGGAAGAAGACCAGCACCGTATTACCGGCAAACTGCCCGATGCTGGCGCCGAGAATCTGTCTTTTCGCCAGCAGTTGGCGAATCAACGGCCAGCTAAAGGCGGTATGCTGCTCTGCGCCGGTGGACATTCCGCCGCCGTTGACGATGTGCTCGCGCTCCTGCTGATTGAGGTGTTTATCTTCATGCGGCTCGCGATAGCAGCGCCACCACACCAGCGCGAACATCACGCCGACCGCGCCGACGCTAATAAACAGCGCGCGCCAGCCGAAGCTGCCCATTATCCAGAACAGCAGCGGCGAAAAGCAGGCCAGCCCGAGATATTCGCCGACGGTATAGACCGCCGTCGCCTTCGCCCGCTCCTGCTGCGGGAACCAGGCGCTCACCACCCGACTGTTCACCGGGAAACAGGGCGCTTCGCTGACGCCGAGGCCAAAGCGGCACAACAGCAGACTTTTCAGGCCAACCGCCAGGCCGTGGAACATGGTGAATAGCGACCACAGGGTCAGCGCCAGAAAATAGGTCACTTTGTTGCCGAAGCGGTCAAGGAAGATGCCGCCAGGGATCTGCGCCAGCGCGTAGGTCCAGGCAAAGGCGGAGAACACGATGCCCATCATTGCGGCATCAATACCCAGCTCAGCGGTCAGCTGCGGCGCGGCGATACCCAGCACCGTACGGTCGAGATAGTTGATCATGGTGCCGACGGCCAGCAGCGCAAGAATACCGATACGCCGCCGGGAGGGCCTCACGCCGGACGCGGCCGCCGCCGTCGGGTGATTGTGGCTATAAGAGTTCATAGTCGTTTCCTGTCATAGGGTACAGCCGGATATTGTTATTGTGTTTGCAACGTTGAGTGGTGAACCATCTGCTACATTACTCGGTGTACTGCATTGCTGACAAGCGTACAGCTGCATTTACAGCACCATAAAGTGCGTAACCGTTGCGCCGTTCGGTCAGTTCAAAGAAAAAGCGTCCCACCGCAATCGGTCGGGTGTAGAGGTGAAAGAATTCGCCGCCGCTGCCATCGCGATCGTAAAGAATTTGATGATTCTTCAACAGGTTAACAGGAATACCCTTCCCATAACGGGCCAGCAAATCTTCATAGTAATTCGCCGGAATCGGCAGCGCATTGACGGCAACCTCGGGCACGCTTGCAAGCGTGGAGGATAAATCGCGGCAGGCAAAAGCCGCGTGCTGTAAACCAGCTCCCTGATAACAGGCCACTGAACGGGCAATTTGCGTGGCGCGGCTTTGCGAAATATTCAGCGCAAAGCGGATGTCGCCCTGCGGACTGCGTACCGCCAGGCTGCGCACCAGCCCGTACGGATCGGGTAGCGTTTGTTCATGCTCAAGGATAAAACCGAATACGGTGCGGAAAAAAATGATCCAGTTATCGCGGCTATCCGACTCCATGCCAAGTGCCAGGTGATCGATACCACAATAATCGTCGCGCGGCGTGACGTCCGTGCGCAGATGGAAATCGCGCGTGTAGATGTCGTCGCCCACTTCAATCAGATAAATCAGGCTACCGTCCGGGGCGCAAACCGCCGGGATTGGGCTTTCGTTGGGACCGGCATCGCCCTGCCAGGTGGCATAGCCCAAGGCGCGGGCGCGCTCGACGATTGCCGCACTCTGGCTGACGCGTAGCGCCATAGCGCAGAGAGAGACTCCGTGACGCTGATGAAAATGGTCGGCCCAGCTATGCGGTTGGGCGTTAACCACCACCCGCGCCCCACCGTTGCGCCAGAGGGAGACGCGTTTTGAGCGATGCGTCCCCTCTTCGGCAAAGCCGAGCTGCGCCAGCCTGTCTCCGAGTACTCCCGCCTGCGATGGCGTGGCGGCAAACTCGATAAACTCGAGCCCGGCATAGACCGGTAGTTCAGCCGGTGCAAACAGCGGCGCGCGGCTTTCCGGCAGCCGGTGGCGGACCTGCTCTTCCAGCCACAGCAGCGAGCGATAGCCATCTTTCGCCGTCGCACCGTTGGGAGAAGCCCGGAAGCTGTCGTTAAAAATCTCCAGCGACCAGGGGCCACGATAGCCGCAGCGGATAATCTCGCAGGCAAAATCCACCAGCGGCAGCTGTCCCTGACCGGGGAAGCAGCGGAAGTGGCGGCTCCATTCGAGGATATCCATTTTCATCAGTGGCGCGTCAGCCATCTGTACAAAGGTGATTTTCTCCAGCGGCACGTCCGCCAGCTGCGCCAGCGTGTCACCGCGCGCCAGCACGTGGAAACTGTCGAGCACAATACCCAGCGCCGGGCTATCGACGCGTTTGACCCGCGCCCATGCCTGATGCCAGCGGTTAACGTGGGTGCCCCAGGCCAGCGCCTCGTAGCCGATGGTGATGCCTTCCTGCTCCGCCAGCTCAGCCAGAGCGCGTAAATCGGCCACCTGCAGTTCGACGTCGGCGGAACAGTCCGGCTGAACGTTACTGCACAGCAGCATGGTATCGCAGCCCAGCTCATGCATGAGCGCAAATTTGCGTCTGGCGCGTTCCATATTAGCGGTGAACTGGGCGCGGCTGGCGCCTTCAAAATCACGAAACGGTTGAAAAAGCGTGATTTTTAGCCCTAAATCAGCCGCCAGGTGGCGGATATCGGCCGGCGTACCGGTATAATAGAGCAGATCGTTTTCAAAAATTTCGACGCCCTGATAGCCCGCCGCTGCGATGGCATGGAGCTTTTCGGGTAAGGTACCGGAAATCGAGACGGTGGCGATGGAGCGCAACATAGTGTCCTCGGGTCATGAGCTGACTTAATGACCTGAATATGAATCATTTGGTTCAATTGCGCCATGGCTGGTTGCAAAATTGTGATCAATATGTGTATTTTTTGCATCTCAAGAAAAGGAGCCGTTATGTCTGCCGTTGCTCATGATGAAGCACAATCGCTTAAGGAGCGGATCTTCGCCGCCGCTATTACCGTTTTCGCCGAGCACGGTTTGTCGGGCGCGCGAATGGAGCAAATCGCCACCGAAGCGCAGACCACTAAACGCATGGTGGTCTACTACTTCAAGACCAAAGAGCAGCTTTATCAGGCCGTGCTCCAGCACGTCTACGCGAGGATCCGCGAAACCGAGCAGCAGCTTGGGCTGGAAAACGTGCCGCCGGTTGAGGCGCTGGTGCAGCTGGTAAAGTGGAGCGTGCGCTATCACGCCACGCACGCCGACTATATGCGGGTTATCTGTATGGAAAACATGCAGCGCGGCAAGTGGCTGAAAAGCTCCGGACAGCTGAAACCGCTAAACCGTACCGCTCTGTCGATTCTGGAAGATATTCTGCAGCGCGGCCAGCAGCAAGGCGTGTTTCAGGCGGGTCTGGAGGCGCGCGATGTGCATCGATTGATCAGCAGCTTTAGCTTCTATCAGGTGTCGAACTTTTATACCTTTAGCAGCCTCTATCTGGACGACCCGATGCCGGCCATTGATGATGAAGCGATGGTCGCCCACCACTGCGATATTGCCGTCAAAGCGGTGATACGCTTTGTGATTTCATGAAGCTCAGGGAAACGCGCAGGTCCGGCTAGCTGCCGGAAAGCGCATGGACCACCTTCTCCATCGCTTCCTGCGTCAGCGCTGAGCGCTTGACCTTCGGGTTTGCCAGGGCGGTACGCAGCACGCCGGCGATAACGATATGCTTTGGCTCTTGACCCAGGTCGCGC
The DNA here is from genome assembly GCF_051209435.1 of Klebsiella sp. HN106. Taxonomy (NCBI): domain Bacteria; kingdom Pseudomonadati; phylum Pseudomonadota; class Gammaproteobacteria; order Enterobacterales; family Enterobacteriaceae; genus Klebsiella; species Klebsiella sp. HN106. The sequence goes on from NZ_JBLURD010000001.1 coordinate 804,926, forward strand.
ATCTCAAGCACGACTTTACCGACAACGCGGCACATTTCCTGATACAGCGCCTCATCTTTGGCTGTGTTTCCCATGCTATTTGGCTCTCAAATTTTCATTATCAATCAAATCATTATTGATATATTTCCCGCTTAAATCAAACCAGCGCGATGATTTCGCCTCAGCGACGTATTTTTGCTGGCAAAGTTGTGAATAAATCCGCATTTCCGCCCGCTTTATCTTGTCAGCTGATGAAAAAATGTGTTGCGCATAAGCGTAGGTTTAGTTTGCATTTTGTTAAGTATATAACTATAGAAATGAAACATGGTTTTCATTTTCTTTTTTGGATTGGGCAACGTATAATGCCCGGCAAATTCTTATTGAATGGTTTCAGCGCATTGGATTGCATGACTAAACGCATAACACGTTGCCTCTTTTCATGGGCTGAACCGCCAGCACACATTCTTCTGCACGCTCTTTTGTTGTCACCTATCCTTAGAGCGTGGCATAGCAACTTTCGTAATACAGGTTTAACTCTGCGGCAGTACGCCCACGGAGTCAGATTCCCCATCCCTATCCTTCACAACTTAAAGATTAAACTGTCATGAAAAAGACCAAAATTGTTTGCACCATCGGTCCGAAAACCGAATCCGAAGAGATGTTGACCAAAATGCTGGACGCCGGTATGAACGTTATGCGTCTGAACTTCTCTCACGGTGACTATGCGGAACACGGCCAGCGCATCCAGAACCTGCGCAATGTGATGAGCAAAACGGGCAAGAAAGCAGCAATCCTTCTGGATACCAAAGGTCCGGAAATCCGTACTATTAAGCTGGAAGGCGGTAACGACGTCTCCCTGAAAGCGGGCCAGACTTTCACCTTCACCACCGACAAATCGGTAGTAGGTAATAACGAAATCGTCGCGGTGACCTATGAAGGCTTCACCAGCGACCTGAGCGTCGGCAACACCGTACTGGTCGACGATGGTCTGATCGGTATGGAAGTCACCGCGATCGAAGGTAACAAAGTTGTTTGTAAAGTGCTGAACAACGGCGACCTCGGCGAGAACAAAGGCGTTAACCTGCCGGGCGTATCTATCGCTCTGCCGGCGCTGGCTGAGAAAGACAAACAGGACCTGATCTTCGGTTGCGAGCAGGGCGTGGACTTTGTTGCGGCCTCCTTTATCCGTAAGCGTTCCGACGTCGTGGAAATCCGCGAGCACCTGAAAGCTCACGGCGGCGAGAAGATCCAGATCATCTCTAAAATTGAAAACCAGGAAGGCCTGAACAACTTCGATGAAATCCTCGAAGCTTCTGACGGCATCATGGTTGCGCGTGGCGACCTGGGCGTTGAAATCCCGGTTGAAGAAGTTATCTTCGCGCAGAAAATGATGATCGAAAAATGTATCCGCGCGCGTAAAGTCGTTATTACCGCGACCCAAATGCTGGATTCCATGATCAAAAACCCGCGTCCGACCCGTGCGGAAGCGGGCGACGTGGCCAACGCCATCCTCGACGGCACCGATGCTGTCATGCTCTCAGGCGAATCCGCAAAAGGTAAATATCCGCTGGAAGCGGTCACCATCATGGCGACCATCTGCGAACGTACCGACCGCGTGATGACCAGCCGTCTTGAGTACAACAACGATAACCGTAAGCTGCGCATCACCGAAGCGGTCTGCCGCGGTGCGGTTGAAACGGCAGAAAAACTGGAAGCGCCGCTGATCGTCGTCGCGACCCAGGGCGGTAAATCCGCGCGCGCCGTACGTAAATACTTCCCGGATGCAACCATCCTGGCGCTGACCACCAACGAAACCACCGCGCGTCAGCTGGTGCTGAGCAAAGGCGTGGTAGCGCAGCTGGTTGAAGAGATCGCCTCTACCGACGCTTTCTATCACCTCGGTAAAGAGCTGGCGCTGCAGAGCGGCCTGGCGCGCAAAGGCGACGTGGTTGTTATGGTTTCCGGCGCATTAGTCCCGAGCGGAACCACCAATACCGCTTCCGTGCACGTGCTGTAATAATTTACAGGTTAATTAGTATTTCCTTTAAAAGCGCCTCATTGAGGCGCTTTTTTTTATTCCAGCACTAGCTGCTATTAATAAAAATGCAAATCGGAATTTACTATTTAACGCGAGATTATCTAAGATGAATCCGATGGAAGCGCGCTGTTTTCTCTCGCCTTTTTAAGGTTACCTGATGATTTCGATGCTTCTTTGAGCGAACGATCAAAAATAAGCGTATTAAAGTAAAAAAATATTCTCATCACAAAAAAGTTTGTGTAATACTTGTAACGCTACATGGAGATTAACTCAATCTAGAGGGTATTAATAATGAATCGTACTAAACTGGTACTGGGCGCGGTAATCCTGGGTTCTACTCTGCTGGCTGGTTGCTCCAGCAATGCTAAAATCGATCAGCTGTCTTCTGACGTTCAGACTCTGAACGCTAAAGTTGACCAGCTGAGCAACGACGTGAACGCAATGCGTTCCGACGTTCAGGCTGCTAAAGATGACGCAGCTCGCGCTAACCAGCGTCTGGACAACGCAGCTACTAAATACCGTAAGTAATAGTATCTGTGTAATAAAAATGGCGCACATTGTGCGCCATTTTTTTTGCCTCTCGTTCCCCCGCCTACTGCACCCTTTTTGCTTCGTCTACCGGCGCACTCTGTACGGACAGGCCCGACGTTGAGCTGCTGCCCGCGGATACCACCACCGGATATCCTGCTCGCCGGGTCAGCGCGCGTTTAAGCATGGCCTCATCCACCGCTTTATCGCCGGAGAATTGATGGAACTCCGCAGGAAGCGTATAGGCCATCGTCTGCGGGTTGCTGGTCTCATCCGGCGTCAACGGTCGATGAACTTCAACATAGCGCTTACCGTCCGGCTCCACGGCGAACTTGACCGGCTGATTGATAATCCGCACCGGCGTCCCGCTTTTCACCTGATTGAATAACGCCTGAATATCCGCCGCATTCATGCGCATACAGCCGGAGCTGACGCGTAGTCCGACGCTATCTGGCGCACTGGTGCCATGAATAAGATATTCCCCGTTGCCGTATGCCAGGCGCAGCGCATAACGCCCCAGCGGGTTATTCGGTCCTGCGGGCACGACCGGCGGCAGCTTAATTCCTTTTTCCAGCGAGCGAGCGCGAATGCCTGCCGTCGGCGTCCAGGTCGGGTTCGGAATTTTCTGCCCTATTCGCGTGGTCATCTCCGGGGTCTCCAGCCCCTGCTGACCAATCCCGAGGGGATAAACCTGCACCTGGTTCATTCCCGGCGGGAAGTAGTACAGGCGCAGCTCGGCCAGGTTGACGACGATCCCTTCCCGCGGCACGTCCGGCAGCAGCATCCGGGAGGGAATCAGCACCTGGGTACCCGGTTTAGGCTGCACCGGGGCAATCGTATCGTTCGCTTCGAGGATCAGCATCGCTGCGGTATCGAAACGACGGGCAATCGCCTGCAGGTTGCGGTCATCCTCCTGTACCGTCCAGGACTGGTTCTCACCAATCAAACGACTGTTGGCAGGGGGAAGAGGGTAATCGACGGCCCAGGCTGCATGTGACGCGCTGAGGGCGCTCAGAACGGCTATGGTGATGAGAGAAGCGCGTTTCATACTGAGATTCCTTCTTTCGCTGATAAAACGCCAGGCCTGTTATGCACAACGGGAGGTTCCCCTCCCGTCGCGCATAACAGAATGAAATCTACTGTTTAATTCTAGCTAAGATTTGCCGCCTTCGCGCGGATTGCGCGGATCATCGCTTCCAGTCCTTGCGACCGTGAAGGCGTCAAGTGCTGCGTGAGGGCCATTTTTTCAAACCACGGGCGCACATCAAAAGCGAGGATATCCTTCGCCGTCATCCGATCGTAAAGAATAAACACCACCGCGATAAGCCCTTTCACAATAGCGGCATCGCTATCGCCGCGAAGCGCAATTGCGCCGCTCTGCTCCTGCGTCATCACGATCCATACCTGGCTCTGGCAGCCCTGAATGATGTTCTGCGCGCTATGCTCTTCCGGGCTCAGCGGCGCAAGGCGCTGCCCCAGTTCGATGATATAGAGATATTTCTCTTCCCAGTTCGCGCAACGGCTAAAGTTGCGCAGCAGTTTGTCTTTATCAGGTAACGCCGCCATAGTTGCTTCCTTTAGCTTAACAATTTGTGGATCCGCTGCAGGCCCGCTACCAGCCGGTCCACCTCTTCCGTGGTATTGTACATCGCCAGCGACGCCCGGCACATAGCAGGGACGCCGTAGAACTCCATGAGCGGCATGGCGCAATGGTGCCCGGTACGTACCGCAATGCCGTAGTTATCCAGGAAGCTGCCGACATCGTAGGCATGATGCTTGCCGAGATTAAAGGCAATCACCCCGAGCCGATTTTGCGGACCATAAAGGGTTAAATCCGCCACGCTCTCCAGCGCCTGCAGCGCGTAGCGCATCAGGGTTTGTTCATATTCCGCGATCTGCGTCAGACCCAGCGCGCTGACGTAATCCAGCGCCGCCCCCAGCCCGATGATACCGCCAGTGTTCGGCGTTCCCGCCTCGAAGCGCCACGGCGCTTTTGTCCAGGTCGTGCCTTGCGTCAGGCTGACCGTGGCGATCATCGACCCGCCCCCTTCCCAAGGCGCCATATCCTGCAGGATATCCTGCTTAACGTAGAGCATGCCGATACCGGTGGGGCCGTAAAGCTTATGCGCGGAAAATGCGTAGAAATCACAGTCCAGAGCCTGCACGTCCACCGGATGGTGCATCACCGCCTGCGCGCCGTCCACCAGCACTTTGGCGCCGTGCTGATGGGCTAAAGCCACCAGGGCGGCGACCGGGTTTTCGGTTCCCAGCACGTTAGACACCTGGGTAATAGCCAGCAGCCGGGTGCGCTCATCAAACAGGCCGGGGATGGCATCGAGCTGCAGCGTACCGTCCTGATTCAGCGGGATGACCCGCAGTTCGGCGCCCACCCTGGCGCACAGCATCTGCCACGGCACGATATTGGCGTGATGCTCCATCGCGCTGACGATGATATTGTCCCCTGCGCCGACGTTAGCATTGCCCCAACTGTTCGCTACCAGATTAATGCCTTCCGTGGTACCGCGAACAAACACCAGCTCTTCTGCCGATCGGGCATTCAGGAACGTCGCCCCCTGCTGACGCACCTGCTCCATCCGCGCCGTGGCTTCCGCGCTAAGGGTATGAATGCCGCGGTGTACCGCCGCATAGCCGTGGCGGTAAAACTCCGCCTCAGCGTTGATCACCGCTTCCGGCTTCTGCGCGCTGGCGGCGCTATCAAGGTAGGCCAGCGGCTGACCGTTCACCTCGCGATTAAGCACGGGAAAATCCGCGCGCACGCGTTCCACAGAAAATGTCATGCTTTACCTCCCGGCAAACGCTGGCCAATACGCGCCAGTATCTGCTGCCTGAGCGCCTCATCATCGATCGCTTCCGTGAGCTCCGCGGCAAAGGCGTAAAGAATCATCTGCTGCGCCGCCTGCTGCGTAATGCCGCGCGAACGCAGATAAAACAGCTGTTCATCATCAATGCGCCCGATGGTCGCGCCGTGGCTGCACTTCACGTCATCAGCGTAGATTTCCAGCTGCGGCTTGGTATCCACTTCGGACAGGCGGCCAAGCAGCAAATTATTGTTGGTCATCTGGCCATCGGTTTTAATCGCATGCTGGGCGACGTTGATCAGTCCATTAAACACCGCGCGCCCTTTATCGTTGACGATGGTTTTGTGCAGCTGACGGCTGTTACAGTATCCGACCTTATGATCGAGCCAGGTGCGGCTGTCGCACACTTCGTTGTTAACCGGCATCGCCAGCGAGTTAATCCGCAGGTTGCTGTTTTCACCGTTCAACTGCGTGCTGGTGTGGTGGCGCAGTACCGAGGCGCCGAGCAGAAAACTGCTGCTGAAGGCGGAGGCGTCGCGTCCGAGGGCCAAATCGTTATGGGCAAAGTGGTAGCTTTGCGCATTTTCAAACGCCAGCTTGATATGCTGCAGGTGGGCGTTATCCGCCACGGACATCGTCAGCCTTGCGCCGGTAAAATGGGCAGCGTCGTTGAGGCTCAGATAGTGTTCGATAATAGTCGCCTGCGCGCCGCTCTCCAGCTCCAGATGGTGGCGATAGTGGGCGGTGTTCATTTCATCGCCCGCCAGCCCGCGCGTCATGTGCACGATCAGCAGCGGCTTTTCCGGTCGCTGGTGGCGCCCGACCCGGATATGGGTGACGCTGGTCGCCAGGCTTTCGGTCAAATGCAGAAAAACTTCGGGCTGAACGGCTTCAGGCAGCGGCTGACGGTCGTTATCTACCCGCACCTCAAAGCCGCTGGCGGTCAGGTCGTCGCTCAGGCGTTCGTTAAACTGGCCGTCGACAAAAACCAGACGCCATGCGTCCACCGCCAGCCCCAGCGCGTCGCGTTGGGCCGCCGTCAGCGTCTGCGGTTCCGCAGCGACAAAAGTATGGTTCAGTAACGCATCCAGCGGCGTATATTTCCAGTTTTCATGTTTACGCGTCGGCAGCCCCAGCCGCAGAAGCTGTTGCAAATGCTGATGCGCCTGCGGGCTGCGCTGCTCGCTTTGCGCTTCAAACAGATGGTGCCACTGCTGCAGCGCGTTACTGCTGTTCGGTAAGCCAGCCATAGCCCTGCTCCTCCAGTTGTTTGACCAGAGTAAAATCGCCGGATTTAACAATCCGCCCCTGGTACAGCACGTGGACGTAATCCGGCTTGATATAGTCGAGAATGCGCTGATAGTGGGTGACGATAATAAACGAGCGCTTGCCGTCGCGCAGCGAGTTGACGCCGTCGGAAACAATCTTCAGGGCGTCGATATCCAGCCCGGAGTCCGACTCGTCCAGGATGCACAGCTCCGGTTCCAGCACCGCCATCTGCAGGATATCGTTGCGCTTTTTCTCGCCGCCGGAGAAGCCGACGTTAACCGAGCGGGTCAGCAGATCCTCCGGCATTTTCAGCAGCTTAATTTTGTCCTCCATCAGGTCCTGAAAGTCAAAACGGTCAAGCTGCTCCTGGCCGCGGTAGCTGCGCACGGCGTTCAGCGCGGTTTGCAGGAAAAACTGATTGCTGACGCCGGGAATTTCAACCGGATACTGAAAGGCCATGAAGATGCCCTCGCCGGCGCGATCTTCAGGGGAGAGTTCCAGCAGATCTTTGCCTTTAAACTCCACGCTGCCGCCGGTCACCTCATAGTCTTCACGTCCGGCAAGCGTGGCGGAGAGCGTACTTTTACCGGAACCGTTCGGGCCCATAATGGCATGCACTTCGCCGGGGCGAACGTCCAGATTCAGTCCGCGCAGGATCTCTTTGTCTTCAACGGCGACCTGCAAATTTTTTATACTTAACATCTTATTTCCTTTGTTATCAGCCGACGCTGTGTTCAAGGCTAATCGCCAGTAATTTTTGCGCTTCTACGGCAAACTCCAGCGGCAGCTCTGAGAAGACATCCTTACAGAAACCGTTAACGATCATCGAGATGGCATCATCTTCGCTGATTCCGCGCTGCAGACAGTAGAACAGCTGATCTTCGCCGATACGGGAGGTGGTCGCTTCGTGCTCAAGCTGCGCGCTGTTATTACGGCATTCTACATACGGGAAGGTATGCGCCCCGCTGTCCGGGCCAATCAGCATGGAGTCGCACTGGGTGAAGTTGCGCGCGTTGGTCGCGGTGGGCATGATTTTGACCAGGCCGCGATAGCTGTTCTGGCTGTGGCCGGCTGAAATCCCCTTCGAGATAATCGTCGAACGGGTGTTTTTGCCGATATGGATCATCTTGGTGCCGGTGTCCGCCTGCTGGTGGCCGCTGGTCAGCGCTACCGAGAAGAACTCGCCAATGGAGTTATCGCCGCGCAGAATACAGCTCGGATACTTCCAGGTGATCGCCGAGCCGGTTTCCGACTGGGTCCACGACATTTTGCTGTTCTCGCCTTCGCACAGGGCGCGCTTGGTCACGAAATTAAGGATCCCGCCGGTATTATTGTCGCCGGGGAACCAGTTTTGCACCGTGGAGTACTTCACCTCGGCATCTTTATGAATAATCACCTCCACCACCGCCGCGTGCAGCTGGTAGCTATCGCGTACCGGCGCCGAACAGCCTTCGATATAGCTCACGTAGCTGCCTTCGTCGGCGACCAGTATGGTGCGTTCGAACTGGCCGGTTTTCTCGGCGTTGATGCGGAAATAGGTCGACAGCTCCATCGGGCAGCGCACGCCTTTGGGCACATAGATAAAGGTGCCGTCGGAGGCTACCGCCGCGTTAAGGGCGGCAAAGAAGTTGTCGTTGCCCGGTACTACGGTGCCGAGGTATTTCCTGACCAGTTCAGGGTGATCGTGAATCGCTTCGCCGAAGGAGCAGAAAATAATCCCCTGCTCCGCCAGCTTTTCGCGATAGGTGGTCGCCACGGAAACCGAGTCAAAAATGGCGTCGACGGCCACCTCCCGCCCTTCGCGAACCGGTACGCCGAGAAGGTTAAACGCCTCTTCGACTTCGCTGGTCAGAAACGCACTGGACCCCGTTTGCTGTAGAGCTCCGGGCTCAGAAGCGCAGGCGTCATCGCAGTTGCCGCAGGAGGGCGCTGAGTAATAGCTGTAATCCTGATAATTCAGCTTGTCGTAGTGCGCTTTCAGCCAGTGCGGCTCTTCCATTGCCTGCCAGGCCTTGAAGGCGTTCAGACGAAACTCCAGCATCCATTCTGGTTCATTGCGGCGTGCCGAAATCGCCCGAACCACCTCTTCATTTATGCCTTTCGCCAGCTCATCGGTCTGTAGCTGGGTAAAAAAGCCCTCTTTATAGTTGAGTGGCCCGCCGCTCCAGGTTTTGACATCGTCAGTTGCTTCAGTATTACGAGACATAGTTACTCCGCCTGAACGCCAAAACTTTCGCCGCAGCCGCATTCGTGCTGCGCTTTGGGGTTATGAAATTTAAAAATCTGGTTTAAACCTTCGCGGACGTAGTCGAGCTCGGTGCCATCGATAAACGGCATGGCCTGCAGCGGCGCCCACAGTTTCGCGCCATCGCGCTCAAAAAGCAGATCGTCCTGCTCCGGTTCAGCGATGAGTTCGAGAACGTAGCCAAAGCCGGCGCAGCCGCTGGTTTTAACGCCCAGGCGTAGCCCCTGCTTGTCGGGTTGTTTGCTGACCAGTTCGCGAATATGGGCGGCGGCGGCTGGGGTCATCGCCAGGCCGCGCCAGCTGAAATCTTCGGGATTAAAAGTTCCTGCATGTGAATCCATCGCTCTACCTCATAGGTTGACGCCATCAGGGCATACCCACTATGTTAGTGATAATGATTATCACTTCAACCCATCCGGAGAAGGGGTATTGTCCCCGCTGGCTCATTTCTTGCGCTTTTTATAAGCATAGACCCTGTGCTCGGCGTTTTCAGCCTGCGAATTTCTGTTTTAATATATTGAAAAATAATAAGATATTGACGTTTGGCGCACTTAATTGCAGGCAATGGCAAAGATGTATCGAAAATACCGATTTATAAAATAGGCGCGGGAAAAAGCACTTTTCATCTACTTGCTGGACATTCAATGAGTTACACGCTTCAGGCCGCAACAAGCCAGCGTGCCGGCAGCAAAATCATCTGACAGCACATTGAGATAAAGCCATAGCGACGGATCGCCTGCAACCGATAATGAAAATACCCCACTACCACTGATGATATATTTTCTGGCATATTTATCTTCAATGGATATTTCGCTGATCCTGCAACGAATATAACCAGCGTGATCTTCGGCGTTTAACTCATTGATTTAAGGATTATCATGAATAATGTCATTCTCAGCATCATCGCGAAAATTTCAGCGATGGATGCAGAAAACAAGCAGCTTGCTGCGCAGGTTGAGGCCCAGTCGCTGCTGATAAGCGCATTGATGCTTGCCATTGGCGAGGAAGGAGGGGTCGCGGAGCTGGTTGGGAATGTGACCAAAGCAATTAACTCGGTGCTTGAATCATCGGAAGATATTCTTAAATCCGACGCTGAGCTTCTGCTGACTAAATTTCAGGAGCAAATAGCGCTCACGCAATTGATTAATACCCACGAAGATAAAATTAATCAAGACGCACTCGGCGGCGGAGAGGCAGCCAAAGGCAAACGCGTGGACTAAGCGGAGCCCTGCTCCAGCGAAGTCCTGCCGCCTGTTCGCCGCGTCGGCGTCCACCGTGGCATCGATTGATGCCGCGCTGCGCATAACGAGGCGCGGCGGCCAATAAACGGTATTAATATTTTCTTCACGTGCGTATCCGGCGGGACGATGGCATTTGCCTCCCATTGCCCCTCTGGCTCCCGCGCCGCCTGACGCGCCACCCGACCAATATGCCAAATTGAGACGCTGTTTGCCCCCTCACTAACGCGAATCCATTCATGCAACGAAACCTATTCGTTTTCATTATAAGTGCTGTCATTTCACAGAAATAAAGATTTATTCAGTACCGGCTGGCTCCTGTAGAATGCGCTGCTAAATTTCCTTCATCTTTTCACGCAATGTCGCAACGGCGACCGATCGGGAACCTGTGTTGTACTGAACTATGGATATAGAAACAGATGTCATGTCGATGTGTATGGTCGTCCTGTTAATTATTAGCGTTTTGCTCGATTAACCCCATTTCCCCCTTAAATTTCGTAAGCCTCACCGTCGCGGACAGGCTTTCACATTCGTGAAGAAATAAGGAGATTCATAGGATTCGCCCGCCGTGGGATTGTTTGCCAAAAGCGTTGCCTCTAAGCTTTTATCGACATACTTATGAGGTAACAAAAATGAAAAAAACTATCATTGCGCTCTTCGCCGTCGTTTCGATTACCGTCACCAGCGCGTTCGCCGCCGATGCAGAGAAAGCCGAAACGCCCTCACCGGCGGCTGAGGCGCATAATGCTGGCCATCCCCCCTTCGAGCTGACTCAGGGTTATGGCCCAATGCCTTTCCCTGTGCCGCCGAAAAAACCGGTTATTTTCTCCGCCACCGTAGCCACCGATAATCCGGTCGAAACGATCAATAAACTCACGCCGCTGATTCCAGCCAGCAAAGCTAAACATTATGAAGTGCGCGTTGAAGTCGTGCCGGTCCCCGATATGCCCGCGCTGTAAGCGCGTATCGTGGTAATAGAATGAAAGAGGGGAAATTAAACACTCGGACATTTTAGAGATATTAAAAAGGCTGCCGACAATGGCGGCAGCCTCTGCACTTTATGGCGTTGCTGGTGCGGTTAGCTTCTGATCTTACGGTAGATGAAGAGTACGACCAGCGCACCAATCACCGCGACGACAAAGCTGCCGAAATTAAAACCGTCGACCCGGCCAAAGCCGAAGAAAGTACTAATCCAACCCCCGACAACTGCACCGATGACACCGAGAATTACGGTAACGATAAACCCGCCGCCGTCTTTCCCCGGCATAATCCACTTGGCTAAAATACCGGCAATAAGCCCAAAAATGATCCATGAAATGATACCCATAGCTAACTCCGTCCTCTTGTTACCTTGTAAATTCTGGTATTAAAAATATTAGCATAAATATTAACGATGTTTGATAAATTTATATTTAACATGGATGGGCTTGTCATATCAAACATAATGGTCTACGCGCTAAAGATGTCGCACAAATAAGCGACCAAAGAATATAAAAGGTAGAAGGCTAATAATCCCTGGTGAGCAGCAAAGTTAAGCCAGGACTTTTCTTATAAAGCGTTAACATTGGGCCTGGTTGAATCTCAATACAAATAACAGTGCAAACCGGCAGCTAGCGGATATAGCGTAGGTACGTTCAGCGGTGATGAAGGATGGCAGGTAATAAGTATTAAGGGGGAAATCTTCCCCCTTAATTGACTTAAATTACGGCTGTGGTCAACCGCGACGAACAGCAAAGACGCCCCTGCTCATCAGTAATGTCGATCTGCCACACCTGGTGACGGGAGCCGACGTGCAGCGCCCGGCACACGCCGCGAACCCTCCCGCTGCGCACCGAACGAATATGGTTGGCATTGACCTCCAGACCGACCACCTTCTGTTCGCCTTCGCTGCACAGGTAGCCCGCCACCGAACCTAACGTTTCCGCTAATACTACCGATGCGCCGCCGTGCAGCAGGCCAAACGGCTGATGGGTACGGCTGTCTACCGGCATGGTCGCGGCGATGGTCTCGTCGGTCATGGCCTCGAAGCGTATATCCAGCAGGCCGACCATGTTCCCGTCGCCCATCGCGTTCAACTGCTCCAGCGTGCTGTGACGTTTCCAAATCATCCCATAATCTCCAGTAGCGCCTGCAGCGGATGGCGTACGCCGCTGCCTTCAATACGCTTCACCTGGCTACGGCAGGAGTAGCCGGTGACCAGACAGCGGTTGCGCGGCAGGCGCTGCATCGCCTGCTGCCAGGAGAGCGCGTAGATGGCCAGCGAATTGGCGTGATTCTTCACTTCATGACCGTAGGTCCCGGCCATACCGCAGCAGCCCACGTTAACGTTTTCCAGCTTCGCGCCAAAGCGTGCGAAGATATCCGCCCACTGCCGGGTAGAAGCGGGAAGCGCCGTCACCTCAGTACAGTGACCAAACAGATACCACGACTCGCCGCCTTGATCCTGCGCTGCGGTTTCCGTCAACGCCTGCGGCAACCATTCATGCACCAGCATCACGCGAAAATCGCCGCGCTTGTCGCCCAGCACCTGGTTGTATTCATCGCGATAGCAGAGCACCAGCGCCGGATCGACACCCACCATCGGCATGCCGAGCTGGGCCACGCGGTTAAGGAAGTCGGCAGTTTTCTGCGCGGTGCGCGCGAATCGCGTCAGAAAGCCCTTAATATGCTGCGCCTTGCCGTTGGGAGAGAACGGCAGCAGCACCGGCTGGTATCCCACTTTCTCGATCAGGCGAACAAAGTCGGCAACCACCTGCGCATCGTAATAGCTGGTGAAGGGATCCTGAACCACCAGCACCCTCTTCGCCCTCTGCTCAGGGCTCAGCGCTTCCAGCTGTTCCAGGGTGGTATTCGCCGAACGGTGGCCGACCATCTGCTGCTTCAACGATGGGACGGAAAGCAGCGGAAGATCAACCATACCAATATGCTTTTCCGATAGCTTGCGCATCCACGGCTGATTGATAAAGAAGTTGAAGGTCTTTGGCGCATGCGCCATCAGCGGCGCGTAGGATTCAACCGTCGCCACCAGATGGTCGCGAACCGGGCGCAAATAGCGGCTATGGTAAAGCTGCAGGAAACGCGAACGGAACTCCGGAACGTCGATTTTAATCGGACACTGGGTCGAGCAGGCTTTACAGGCCAGACAGCCGGACATCGCCTCTTTAACCTCATGGGAGAAATCGTACTCGCCTTTACGTGCGTGCCAGCTATTGCGGGTACGCTCCACCAGAGTACGCAGGCTGGCGCGTTTTTCCGGCAGATCTTTTTCCAGCTGATTGGGGTCGATGCCGCGGTCCGCCAGCAGGCGCAGCCATTCACGCACCAGCGTTGCCCGCCCTTTCGGCGAGTGAATACGGTGGTTGCTGACCTTCATCGACGGGCACATCGGGCTTTTGGCATCAAAGTTGAAGCACAGGCCATTGCCGTTACACTCCATCGCGCCGCGCCACGAGCTGCGCACGGCGATGGGGATCTGCCGATCGAATGTCCCGCGCTTGACCGCATCCACCTTCATCATCGGCGCATCAACGCCTTCCGGAGGACAGATTTTACCCGGGTTCAGACGGTTATCCGGGTCAAACGCGGCTTTAATTTTGCGCAGTTCGCCGAACAGCTCTTCGCCGAAGAATGCCGGACTGTATTCAGCGCGAAAACCCTTGCCGTGTTCCCCCCACAGCAGACCGCCGTACTTAGCGGTTAACGCGACCACGTCATCGGAGATCCGCTTCATCAGCATCTCTTGCTGCGGGTCACACATATCCAGCGCCGGCCGCACGTGCAGCACGCCGGCATCGACATGACCAAACATACCGTAGCTCAGCCCGTGGCCGTCGAGCAGCTCACGGAATTCAGCAATATAATCGGCCAGGTGTTCCGGCGGCACGCAGGTATCTTCGGCGAAAGGTATCGGTTTGGCGGCCCCTTTGGCATTCCCCAGCAGCCCAACCGCTTTTTTCCGCATCGCGTAGATGCGCTCGACGCCGTCCAGCTCGTGACAAACCTGCCAGCCGATTACGCCCGCCTCGTTGCGTGCTATCAGTTCATCCAGGCGCTGACACAGGGTCGTCACCTGGCCATCAATCAGTTCGGCGTCATCACCGGCGAACTCGACGATATTCAGCCCCAGCATCTCCTTATCCGCAACGTCGGTAATGAGCTCGCTAACCGAATGCCAGACAATATCCTCCCGCGCCAGATTGAGCACCTTCGAGTCGACCGTTTCGACCGAAAGCGCCTTCGCTTCCACCATAAACGGCGCGTTGCGCAGCGCAGAGTTAAAGGAATCGTACTTAACGTTGACCAGCCGGCGCACTTTCGGCAAACGGGTGATATCCAGCCGCGCTTCGGTAATAAACGCCAGCGTGCCTTCGGAACCGGTCAGGATTCGGGTCAGATCAAATTCGCTCATGTCGTCGTTGAACACGTGGCGCAGATCGTAACCTGTGAGGAAACGGTTAAGTTTCGGGAATTTATCGATAACCAGCTGCCGCTGCGCTTTGCAGCGTTGATATACCGTGCGATAGATTCGCCCGATCGCCGACTGTTCTGCGCCCAGGGTTTCCGCCAGCGCCGCCGGGATTGGCTGAGTGTCAAGAATATCGCCGCCGATCAGCACCGAGCGCACCCCGAGTACGTGATCGGAGGTTTTACCGTAGACCAGCGACCCCTGCCCGGAGGCGTCGGTGTTGATCATCCCGCCAAGCGTGGCGCGGTTGCTGGTCGACAGCTCCGGCGCAAAAAAGTAGCCGTACGGTTTAAGAAACTGATTAAGCTGGTCCTTAATGACCCCCGCCTCCACCCGCACCCACCCTTCTTCGGGGTTGATTTCAATAATGCGGTTCATATAGCGGGACATATCGACAATGATCCCGGCGTTCAGCGCCTGGCCATTCGTACCGGTGCCGCCTCCGCGCGGGGTAAAGATCAGCGTTTTAAAACGCTCTTCCGCCGCCAGTCTTGCCAGCAGAGCCACGTCTGCCGTGGAACGGGGGAATAAAATCGCATCCGGCAACAGCTGATATACACTGTTATCAGTTGCCATCGTTAGCCTGTCGGCGTAGCTGGTGGCGGTATCGCCGGTAAAACCCTGTTGCTCCAGTACCTGCAAAAAATTCAGCACCAGTTGAACGACACCTGGCGCTTGAGAAATCTGTGGGATCATGACGCTCGACCCTGCCTGACTATGTTGTGTTGTAAGTGATTAATCGTTTGCGTGACGCACCCAACTTTTTATCACATTTTTTTCATATGCGCCCGCCAGAATTAAGGGCAAAATCAGGCGCGCGAACTTATTGATATTATTATCAGTACATGGAATTACGCTGCGTCAGCCTTTTGACGCGACTGCAAAGGTAAAATTTCACTATGATTAACCCCAATCAGCCCCGGGATATACCGCAAGTTCTGCTGTCGGTGCTGTTTTTGTCCCTGATTATTATTTCCTGTCTGTGGGTCGTTCAGCCATTTATTCTGTCATTTGCGTGGGCCGGTACGGTGGTCATCGCGACCTGGCCGGTACTTTTGCGCCTGCAGAGCCTGCTTTTCGGCAAACGCTCTCTGGCCGTACTGGTAATGACCCTGCTGCTTTTTTTACTCTTCGTTATTCCTATTGCGCTACTGGTCAATAGTCTGGTGGACAACAGCGTGCCATTAATAAAAGTGGTGACCAGCGGCAACTTTACCCCGCCGGATCTGGCGTGGCTGAATACGGTTCCGCTGATCGGCGATAAGCTGTACACCGGCTGGCATAATTTGCTGGAGATGGGGGGCACGGCGATTATGACTAAAATTCGCCCTTATCTCGGCACCACCACCACCTGGTTTGTTGGTCAGGCGGCGCATATCGGCAAGCTGCTGGTCTACTGCGGTCTTATGCTACTGTTTAGCGCGCTGCTGTACTGGCGTGGTGAACAGGTCGCCTATGGTTTCCGCCACTTCGCTACCCGTCTGGCCGCCAAACGCGGCGACGCGGCGGTGATCCTCGCCGGTCAGGCAATTCGCGCCGTGGCGCTGGGAGTGGTCGTGACGGCCCTGGCCCAGGCGGTGCTCGGCGGTATTGGTCTCGCGGTCAGCGGCGTTCCCTACGCGGCGCTGCTCACCGTGGTGATGATTTTTACCTGTCTTGTCCAGCTGGGGCCTTTACTGGTTCTGGTGCCGTCAATTATCTGGCTCTACTGGAGCGGCGATACCACCTGGGGTACCGTACTGCTGGTGTGGAGCTGCGTAGTGGGCACCATGGACAATTTTATCCGCCCGCTATTGATTCGTATGGGCGCCGACCTGCCGATGATTCTGATCCTTTCCGGCGTTATCGGCGGTCTGGTGGCTTTCGGCATGATTGGCCTGTTTATCGGGCCGGTTCTGCTGGCGGTCTCCTGGCGACTATACGACGCGTGGGTTAACGAAGCGCCGCCGCCGCCGAAAGATCCCGATCTGGTGCTTGAGGAGCTTAGCGAGCTCAATACCCGAGCCTCGCAGGATAAATAAGTCAACGGGCGGGGGAACCCGCCTTTTGCCATTGCGCCTCGACCGCTGTCGGGCACACCGCCCTCAAATATTAAGAAACACTAATATATTCCTCACAACAGTCCGCATTCCTCTGCCCACTAACCACATTTGCTTCGCAGATTCTTTACCTTAATTTAACTATTGAGAGGAATCCGATCGACGCAAAAAGCCTCAGTGCCTAGTATTAGCTCACGGTTATAAATCAATGCCTTGATTTATAAGCATGGAAATCCCCTGAGTGAAACAACGAATTGCTGTGTGTAGTCTTTGCCCATCTCCCACGATGGGCTTTTTTTTGCCCGTACGCTGACGGCTGAAACAAAAAATCCCCGCCATTGCTGACGGGGATTGCGCATTTTGTTTAGCGAAAAACTTACTTATTCAGCTCCGCCAGGCCAAGCCAGGTTTGCACCACGGTATCCGGATTGAGGGAAAGGCTATCGATTCCCTCTTCCATCAGCCAGGCGGCAAAATCTTCATGGTCTGACGGACCCTGCCCGCAGATACCGACGTATTTACCCTGTTTCTTCGCCGCGCGGATAGCCATCGACAGCAGCGCTTTCACCGCGTCGTTACGCTCATCGAACAGCTCGGAGACCACGCCGGAGTCGCGATCCAGACCCAGCGCCAGCTGCGTCATATCGTTGGAACCAATGGAGAAACCGTCGAAGTATTCGAGGAACTGCTCAGCCAGCAGCGCATTCGATGGGATTTCACACATCATAATCAGCTTGAGGCCGTTCTCGCCGCGCTTGAGGCCCTGGCGCGCCAGCTCTTCAACCACCGCTTTTGCCTGCGCGACGGTACGAACAAACGGCACCATGATTTCGACGTTAGTCAGGCCCATATCGTTACGCACGCGTTTTACTGCTTCACACTCCAGCGCGAAGCAGTCACGGAAGCTTTCGGAGACATAGCGGCCAGCCCCGCGGAAGCCCAGCATCGGATTTTCTTCTTCCGGCTCATAACGCTCGCCGCCGACCAGGTTGGCGTATTCGTTAGATTTGAAGTCGGAAAGGCGCACGATGACCCGTTTCGGGAAAAATGCCGCGCCAAGCGTCGAAATACCCTCGGTCAGGCGACCGACGTAAAACTCTCTCGGCGAGTCGTAACCTTTCATCAGCTCGCGGATTTCGTTCTGCAGACCCGGTTCCTGATCGTCAAACTCCAGCAGCGCGCGCGGGTGAACGCCGATCATCCGGTTGATAATAAACTCCAGACGCGCCAGGCCCACGCCTTCGTTCGGCAGGCAGGCAAAGTCGAAAGCCCGGTCCGGGTTACCGACGTTCATCATAATTTTCAGCGGCAGATCCGGCATATCGCCGACGGTGGAACTCTTGACGCTGAAGTCGAGAATTTCGGCATAGACGTAGCCGGTATCGCCCTCGGCGCAGGAGACGGTTACATTCTGGTTTTCCTGGATGCGATCGGTGGCGTTGCCGCAGCCCACTACCGCCGGAATCCCCAGCTCACGCGCGATAATCGCCGCATGACAGGTCCGCCCGCCGCGGTTGGTGACGATCGCCGCCGCTTTTTTCATGATCGGTTCCCAGTCCGGGTCGGTCATGTCGGTCACGAGAACGTCGCCGGGCTCGATACGGTTCATTTCGCTGATATCATGAATGACTTTCACCGGACCCGCGCCGATGCGGTGGCCGATCGCGCGCCCTTCCGAAATAATCTGCCCTTGCGCATGGAGGGTATAACGCTCCATCACCTGGCCGCGCGAACGGACGGTTTCCGGACGCGCCTGGACGATAAACAGCTTACCGGTATGGCCATCTTTCGCCCATTCGATATCCATCGGGCGGTTGTAGTGCTTCTCGATTTGCACTGCCTGCTGGGCCAGCTCCTGCACTTCCGCGTCGGTCAACGAGAAAACGTCGCGCTGCGCCTGCGGCACGTCTTCGATACGCACCTGCTTGCCGTGCTCCTGAGTTGGAGCATAAACCATGCGGATCTTTTTCGACCCCATGGTGCGGCGAACAATCGCCGGCCGTCCCGCTTCCAGCGTCGGTTTATGGACGTAGAACTCATCGGGGTTCACCGCCCCCTGCACCACCATCTCGCCAAGCCCCCAGGCGGAGGTGATAAACACCACCTGATCGAATCCGGATTCGGTATCGATGGAGAACATTACGCCGGATGATGCCAGATCGGAGCGCACCATCCGCTGTACCCCGGCGGATAGAGCCACGCCGCGGTGATCGTAACCCTGATGCACGCGATAGGAAATGGCGCGATCGTTAAACAGCGAAGCAAACACGTGCTTCACCGCGACGAGCACGGCGTCAAAGCCCTGCACGTTAAGGAATGTCTCTTGCTGACCGGCGAAGGAGGCATCCGGCATATCTTCCGCCGTTGCGGAGGAGCGCACGGCAAAGGAGGCCTCAGCGTCATCGGCGGACAGCTGGGTATACGCGTCGCGAATCGCATTTTCCAGTTCGCTCTGGAACGGCGTATCAATGATCCACTGACGGATCTGCGCGCCCGCTTTCGCTAATGCGGAAACGTCGTCAATGTCGGTTTCATCCAGCAGTTCATAGATGCGCTGGTTCACGCCGCTTTGGTCCAAAAACTGATTAAAAGCATCAGCGGTGGTGGCAAACCCGTTCGGTACGGACACACCCATACCTGACAGATTTGTAATCATTTCACCAAGGGAGGCATTTTTGCCCCCAACCCTGTCTACATCATTCATGCCGAGTTGGTTATACCAAAGCACCAGCGGTGACGAGCCATTGTTGGACATCGAGACAATCCTTTTGTGATTTAATACCAGTGATAAATAATTCACGATCGACTACGGGATTTATCCTGACATAATTATGCCGTTGAAAAAAACGGTGAATCGTTCAAGCAAATTATTTTTTCGTTTTTAGGATTCTTTTCCGGATATAGCTAAGCCAATGATTCTTCTAAAATCTGATGAAATTTGATACAAAAGATACGCAGTTGCGAAAAATGAACCAACCTTTTCATTAAAAATAAAAATAGCGTTTCACTTTTTAAATTTGAGACAAAGCCTGGAGTGATATGCTTAAATTTAATATCTGCTTTCAGCTAATTAAACTCTTTATACCGGATGGTCAAAATGGAAAGTGCTGTAGATCGCCACGTATTTTATATTTCCGACGGTACCGCTATTACGGCGGAAGTTCTGGGTCATGCGGTCATGTCGCAATTCCCGGTAGCCACCAGCAGCGTAACCCTGCCGTTTGTCGAAAATATCAGCCGCGCGCGCGCCGTGAAGGAACAAATTGACGCCATCTTCCAGCAGACCGGTATTCGACCGCTGGTGTTCTATTCCATCGTGCTGCCGGAGATCCGCGATATCATCGTGCAAAGCGAAGGCTTTTGTCAGGATATTGTTCAGGCGCTGGTGGCCCCCCTTCAGCAGGAGCTACGCCTGGACCCGACGCCAATCGCTCACCGCACCCACGGCCTGACCCCGGGTAATCTGAACAAATACGACGCGCGTATCGCCGCTATCGACTACACCCTTGCTCATGATGACGGGATTTCGCTGCGCAACCTCGATCAGGCCCAGGTGATCCTCCTCGGCGTTTCGCGCTGCGGGAAAACGCCTACCAGCCTGTACCTGGCGATGCAGTACGGTATCCGCGCCGCCAACTACCCGTTTATCGCCGATGATATGGACAATCTGATTCTGCCGGCATCGCTTAAGCCGCTCCAGCACAAACTATTCGGCTTAACTATCAATCCGGAGCGGCTGGCGGCCATCCGCGAAGAGCGACGGGAAAACAGCCGCTATGCTTCTATGCGCCAGTGCCGGATGGAAGTCACCGAAGTTGAAGCGCTGTATCGCAAAAATAAAATCCCTTGCCTGAACAGTACCAATTACTCCGTTGAAGAGATCGCCACCAAAATCATGGATATTATGGGGCTAAGCCGCAGAATGTACTAACACACTAGTACGATATCAAAAATTTGTTTATGCTATCACCCGTGGCCTATACAGGATCATGCCCTGCTCTTGCAATAAGCAGGGATTGGTTTATCGTGATGCGCATCACTTCCCGGCATTTTCGCCGCGGAAGAAACAGATTTTTGAGACCCCAATGAATAAAACAGACGAATTGCGTACCGCGCGCATTGAAAGCCTGGTAACGCCCGCGGAACTGGCGCAACGGCATCCCGTGTCCCCCGATGTTGCCGCCCACGTTTCTGCTTCGCGCCGCCGAATCGAAAAAATTCTCAACGGTGAAGATCGCCGCCTGCTGGTAGTGATCGGTCCCTGTTCCATTCACGATACTGATGCGGCGATGGAGTATGCGCGCAGACTGCAGGGTATGCGCGAACGCTATCAGCCGCAGCTGGAAATCGTGATGCGCACCTATTTTGAGAAGCCCCGTACGGTGGTTGGCTGGAAGGGGCTGATCTCCGACCCCGACCTGAACGGCAGCTACCGGGTGAATCACGGCCTTGAACTGGCGCGTAGCCTGCTGCTGCAGGTGAACGAGCTCGGCGTCCCCACCGCTACCGAGTTTCTCGATATGGTGACCGGACAGTTTATTGCCGATTTGATTAGCTGGGGCGCTATCGGCGCGCGTACAACCGAGAGCCAAATCCATCGCGAAATGGCCTCTGCGCTCTCATGCCCGGTGGGCTTTAAAAACGGTACCGATGGTAATACCCGTATCGCCGTTGATGCCATCCGCGCTTCCCGCGCCAGCCATATGTTCCTGTCGCCGGATAAGCAGGGCCAGATGACCATCTATCAGACCAGCGGGAATCCGTACGGCCATATTATTATGCGCGGTGGTAAAAAACCGAATTACCACGCTGCCGACATCGCCGCCGCCGGAGAAGCGCTGGCAGAGTTCGACCTGCCGGAACAACTGGTGGTGGATTTTAGCCACGGTAATTGCCAGAAACAGCATCGCCGTCAGCTGGAAGTTTGCGCCGATATATGTCAGCAGATCCGCGCGGGCTCGAACGCAATCGCCGGGATCATGGCCGAAAGCTTCCTTAAGGAAGGTACGCAAAAGGTCGTTGCCGGCCAGCCGCTGACCTGGGGACAATCGATTACCGATCCCTGCTTGAGTTGGGAAGACAGCGAACGGCTGCTGGATGAATTAGCCGCCGCAACCGCCACCCGCCTCTAGTCCCCTTCCCCGTCGCGATCGCGGCGGGGAGATTTTTCTCGCCAATGTCCGGCCGGATACCTGCTAAATCTGGTAAAGCGTTAAATAAAGCTTGCCGTCAAAAACAACATTATTGATAATGATTATCATTGTTGCCTTGATTTTTATTTTTAGTGCTATGACGCGTATGGATAACACTGCCACAGCAGAAAAAACAAAAGACAATGCCCCGTATCCCGTTCCGACGGACAAAGAGATAAGCAGCCGGACATTATTAGGCAGCGAAGGACGGGTAGTGATTGAACATGGCGGTCAGCGCTATCTGCTGCGTCAGACTCATTCGGGCAAGCTGATCCTGACCAAATAATGCTCCCCGCCGGAAGAGGCAGGGAGAATGGTGATTAGCTCGAGCAGCTCACTTCAAGGCGCTTTCCCCAGTCCGGAGGACGCTGGCTATACTCATCCGTGCGATCGACAAAGGGCTGAGAAAGTGCGCTATGCAGACGTTCCAGTTCACGCATATCCCCCTGCTCTGCCTGCTCAATGGCTCGTTGAGCCAGCCAGTTGCGCAGCACGATAGCCGGATTCACGCTGCGCATTTGCGCCTGCCTTTGCGCATCGTCAATCTGTTCATCGCGCAGGCGCGCGCGATAAGCGGCAAACCAGCTATCGAACCTCTCACGATCAATAAATTCGTCGCGCAGCGGCGTGGCGGCGCTCTCCTGCTCGCTAAGGCTTAGCATCCGGAAGGTCCGCGTATAGTCGCTGCCCTCGCGCTCCATCAGAGAAAACAGGCCGTCCAGCAGCTCGTTATCCCCTTTTTGCTGGGTCAATAATCCCAGCTTGTCGCGCATACGCCGGCCATATGCCGTCAGCAGCGCGTGCTGGTAGTCATCCAGCGCGCCGTTCAGCGCTTCCGCGCTGATAAACGGCGAGAGCGCTTGCGCCAGGCGCTGCAGATTCCATAGTCCTACCGCCGGCTGATGATCAAAGCTATAGCGCCCCTGATAGTCGGAATGATTGCAGATAAAGCCAGGCTGAAAATCATCAAGGAAGCCGTACGGGCCGTAATCCATCGTCAGTCCGAGGATCGACATATTATCGGTATTCATCACCCCGTGGGCGAAGCCGACCGTTTGCCAGCTGGCAATCATCTCCGCGGTTCGGGTGACAACATCCCTGAACCACACAATGTATTTATCCGCTTCATTTTGCAGATGAGGCCAGTGGTGGCGAATCACATAATCCGCCAGCAGCTGCACTTTTTGCGGCTCGCGGCGATAGTAAAAGTGCTCAAAATGGCCAAAACGCACGTGGCTTTCCGCCAGGCGCATCAGCATTGCCCCTTGCTCGACGGTTTCGCGGTACACCGGCGTATCGCTGGCGACCATTGCCAGAGCGCGGGTGGTGGGAATGCCCAGCGCATGCATCGCTTCCGAGGCCAGGCCTTCGCGGATCGTTGAGCGCAGCACCGCCCGCCCGTCTCCCATGCGCGAATAGGGTGTCAGCCCGGCGCCCTTCAGGTGCCAGTCAACGCGGCGGCCATCGGCCAACTGCTGTTCGCCGAGCAGAATACCGCGCCCGTCGCCGAGCTGTCCGGCCCACGAGCCGAACTGGTGGCCGCTGTAGACCTGCGCCAGCGGCGACATCCCCGGCAGCAGCGCTTCGCCGCCCCATACGCCAGCGCCCTTGTCCAGGTTAAACAACGACTCGGGAATGCCCAGCTCTTGCGCCAGCGGCGCGTTATGCCAGACAAGGCGCGCGTTCTCCAGCGGCGTGGGGGATAATGCAGTGTAAAAATCCGGCAGTTCATCACGCCAGTGGGTAGTAAAAGACAGGGTCATGTTTCCTCCTGCCTTCAGTGTAGTGCCTTCAACAAATTATTAACACGGGGCGAGTGCGGGGTTATTGCAATAATAAGCCGCACGGGGATTTAGCACGCTTCTGCCATTGCCCGGTAGCGTACCGGGAAGAGACGCGGATCGGCTGGTCTAATTTGGGGGGGATAGCTGAATCGGCAAGCATGGAGCGCTATCTCTCAGCCGCTTTGCCATGATGAGCAGGGAGACAGGGGCTCCCTGCTCATTAGCTAACGTTAGATCCTGCGCGCCTGCCAGAAATTTTTATGCCAGTAGACATTATCCAGCGATGAACGCGTGACGCCCTGGCTGGTGGAAGCATGAATAAACTGGTTATCCGTGTCGTAAATACCGACGTGCAGACCGCTCTCGCCGGATCCGGTTTTAAAGAAGACCAGATCGCCGGGCAGCAGTTCGCTTTTATCGATTTTAGTGCCGATTTCCGCCTGTTCGCGGGTTTCGCGCGGCAGCTGTAACGCAAATTTATCGCGAAACGTCATCAGCACGAACCCCGAGCAATCAACGCCGCGCGGCGACATTCCGCCGTAGCGATACGGCGCTCCCCGCCAGTTCCTTAACTGCTCATTCAGGTTGGCAACGACGGTAATCGAATCAGCCAGCCGCGGATTTGGCGGCGGTGCACGGTGACTGCTACAACCCGCGAGAAATAACGCAACGCACAAAACGAGCCAGAAACGCATCTCAGACGAATCCTCTGTTCCCTATCCGGTTATCGGAATAATTTACCTTGTTTATCAATTCGCTGGCAAGCTGACTGCGTGCTACTGTGACGCAACGAGCATAAGATGACCCGCCACCTCAACCCGCTGAAACTCCATGGCATAGGCAGCGGTTAAATTCTCCTCGCTTAACACCTCCGCGGTGCTGCCGCAGGCGATAGTTTGCCCCTGACAGATAAGCCAGGAGCTGTGGGCGTGCCGGAGAGTATGATTAAGATCGTGGCTGCTCATGACGATGGCAATGCCTGATGCGCAGAGATCGCTAAGCAGTCGATCGAGCGCGGCCTGCTGCGCCACGTCCAGGCTGTTCATCGGTTCATCCAGCAGTAGCAGTTGACCGGACGCGTTAGCCTGACGATGAATCTGCAGTATCACCGCCGCCAGGCGCACGCGCTGCCACTCCCCACCGGAGATGTGATTCACCTGACGTCCAAGCTTATCGCCTAAGCCCAGCTTCTGCGCAATGGCCGTCAGGAGTCCGTTTTGCGCCTCGTTCTGCAGATGCAGCGATAGGTAATGCCAGACCGGCATGGCGAAAGGCGGCATCTGGTGCTGGCTTAAGTAGGCGCGATGACGCGCCAGCTCCTGCGCCGGCCAGTCATTCAGAAGACGTTCATTCAGTCTTACCTGCCCCGGGCCGGTAGAGAGCCCCGCCATACGTGCCAGCAATGTGCTTTTCCCCGCCCCGTTTGGCCCCACCAGATGAATAATCTCTCCCGGTCTGATATCGGCTGAAAACGGCGCCAGCCGTCCAGGCTCTTCGACATCCTGTAGCTGCATCAAAAACGGCATTATTTCGCTAATGCTCCTTTAATAGCGGCCACCAGCTGCGGGTCATCCGGCGTCATATCCGGAGAGAAACGACCGATAACCTGGCCGTCGCGGCCAATCAGGAATTTTTCAAAGTTCCACAGAATGTCGTCGACATACAGCGGCGCGCGGCCTTTACTGGCCATGCGTTCATAGAAACCGCTGCCTGCTGGAGCAACGGCCTGAGGCGCCGCCGCAATCAGCTTTTGATACAACGGCGCGCGATGTTCGCCGTTGACGTCAATTTTGCTGAACATCGGGAAGGTCACGCCGTAAGTCGTACTGCAGAACGTTTTAATCTCCTCTTCGCTGCCCGGCTCCTGCCCCAAAAACTGGTTGCAGGGAAAGCCCAGCACGCTGAAACCTTCGCTTTCTAAATCCTTTTGCAGCGCTTCCAGTTGCTCATACTGCGGCGTCAGGCCGCATTTTGACGCAACGTTAACGATCAACAGCACTTTGCCTGCCCACGGAGCAAGCGTTGTTTTCTCACCATCGATAGTGGTGACATCAGTATTAAGAATATCGTGTTGCATAGCCTTCCCTCAGTGAATAAAACCGGTGACTGCTTCAGGTGATCTCTATCTACTGTAGCGGATTCAGACCAGGGCATTCTACCTGGAATCGCCCTGGAGTGTCTCTTGATGTAACAGGCTGCGCAACATGAATTCATCTCAACACCGGTACAGAGCAATTCAGTGTACAGTGGTGAATGGATGTAATAGCATTTCGTTAATTGTTAATTTGAGAGAGTTTTATTGATGAAAAAGATGTTTAGCACCGTGTTAATTGCGGCCTCCGTCGCGCTGTTATCGGCCTGCTCGCCGGATGAAGATAATAAAGTTAAAGTCGCGATCAATACCGGGCCGGATGAGGCTATCTGGAAAGTCGTAGAACAGGTGGCTAAAGAGAAATACAACCTCGACGTGGAGGTCATCTCTTTTAATGATTACGTCCTGCCGAACGAAGCGTTAAACAATAAAGACGTTGCTGCTAACGCCTTCCAGACGCTGCCTTACCTTGAAGCGCAATCAAAAGAACGCGGCTATAAGTTTGCGATTGTCGGTAAAACCTTCGTCTTCCCGATCGCCGCTTACTCGAAGAAAATCAAAAATATTAGCGAACTGCCTGACGGCGCGACGATCTCCATTTCTAACGAAACCACCACCCTGGGCCGCAGTTTGCTGTTGCTACAGGCGCAGGGCTTGATCAAGCTGAAAGACGGGACAGGCTACCTGCCGACGACGCTGGATATTATTGATAATCCTAAACAGCTGAAGATTGTGGAAGTCGACACGCCGCAGCTGACCCGTACGCTTGACGACCCGAACGTCGCCCTGTCGATTATTAATACCAATTTCTCCGCGCAGGCTGGTCTGTCCGCCGCTCGCGATGGGTTATTTATGGAGGGGCCGGACTCTCCGTACGTCAACGCCATTGTTGCGCGCGAAGATAATAAAGACAGTAAAAAAGTTCAGGAACTGAAAGAGGCCTTCCAGACGCAAGCCGTTGCCGACAAGGCAGCGGAAGTCTATAAAGGCGATGCGATTAAGGGCTGGTAATGGATCGGCCGCATACAGAGGCGGCAACAAGCCAGCCCCTGTCTGTATGGCCGCCCGTTAATGCGGGCGGCCTGATTTAAGCAATAACCAGATAAACACCGGCGCCCCCAGGGTGGCGGTCACTACGCCAATAGGCAGCTCCGCCGCAGATAGCGCCAGCCGCGCGACGATATCCGCCCCCAGCAGCGCGCTGGCGCCCGCCAGCAGACAAGCCGGAAGCAGTACGCGGTGATCGCTCAAACCACATAAACGCAGAATATGCGGGATAACCAGACCGATAAAGCCAATCGCTCCAGCCAGCGCCACGCTGACGCCCACCAGCCAACCGGTCGCGACCACCAGTACCTTTCGCCATAACCACAGCGGAAGCCCCAGTTGACGCGCTGAAACCTCCCCCAGCGCGAGCAAATTAAGCGGCTGCGATTGCAGGCATCCCCAGGCCAGTACCGGCAGCAGCGCCAGCATCAACCACAGCTGCTGCCAGTCTACGCCGCCAAATCCGCCCATCATCCAGTACATCAGCTGGCGGAGATCGAAAGAGGTAGAGAAATAGACTGCCCAGGTCATCAGCGCGCTACAAATAATACCGAGCGCCACACCCGCCAGCAGCAGACGGCTGGTAGACAGATGCCGCCGGGCGAAACGTAGCAAAATAAAGGTTATGACCAGCGCGCCCGCGATTGCACACAGCCCCAGCGCCCAACCAGGAAGCAGTCCTTTTCCCAGCAATACGGCAGCAATCAGGCCGACTCCAGCGCCGTTTGAGACCCCCAGCAGGCCGGGCTCCGCCAGCGGGTTTTCAAACAGCGCCTGCATAATCGCCCCGGAAAGCGCCAGCGCGGCGCCCACCAGCAGAACGGCCAGGGTGCGCGGCAGACGTATCTGCCAGATAAACAGCTCACCTTTGGCGCTAAACCATTCGCCGGGGCCAATCCACTGGTCGCCCGCGCACAGGCTAATGGTCGACGTAGCCAGCAGCAGCAAGGTTAATACGGCAAGCCAGCGCCGGCTGCGGCGCCGTTGAATTTGAGCAAAGGTCAGCATAGATTTCTGCATCGGGGAAAAGGATGTGATTGATTTTACGGTATTCGGCGAAGAAAAGAAAAAAGGCCGCATCGCGGCCTTTTTAGTTAGTTCAGATTATTTGTCTCTGGGTGACGCATTTTCGACGCGGCTTTTTAGCTTCTGGCCAGGTCTGAAAGTCACCACTCGCCGGGCTGTAATAGGGATATCCTCTCCCGTTTTCGGGTTACGGCCCGGGCGTTGGTTTTTATCACGCAAATCGAAGTTGCCGAACCCGGAGAGCTTTACCTGCTCCCCGTTTTCCAGAGCGCGACGGACCTCTTCGAAAAACAACTCTACCAGCTCTTTGGCATCCCGCTTGCTAAGCCCAAGCTTATCAAACAGATATTCTGACATTTCAGCTTTTGTAAGCGCCATAGGTTCAATCCCTCAATGATGCCTGGAATCGCTCTTTCAATGCCTCTACACATTTGGCGACGGTAGCGGCAATCTCCTCTTCTTCGAGTGTACGGCTGGTATCCTGGAGGATAAGGCTGATAGCGAGGCTCTTGAAACCTTCCGCTACGCCCTTGCCGCGGTACACGTCAAATAAGTTTACGCCAACTACCTGATTTACGCCAACTTTCTTACACTCGGCTAAAACATCGGCAGCGGGAACGTTTTCTGCCACAACGACGGCGATGTCGCGACGGTTCGCCGGGAAGCGAGAAACTTCACGCGCCTGAGGCACCACGCGGTCTGCAAGCTTGTTCCACTCCAGTTCAAATACCAGAGTGCGACCGTTCAGATCCAGTTTACGTTCCAGCTCGGGATGAACAACCCCAATAAAACCAATACGTTCACCTTTCAGATAAATCGCTGCCGACTGGCCCGGATGAAGCGCATTATTAGCTTCGATACGGAATTCGATGTCGGACAGCTTACCGGTCAGGTCGAGTACAGACTCAAGATCGCCTTTTACATCATAGAAATCGACGGTCTCTTTTGCCAGGTTCCAGTGTTCTTCATAGCGGTTGCCGCAGATAACGCCAGCCAGCATCAGATCCTGACGAATACCCAGCGGAGCCTGGGTATCAGGCACAAAGCGTAAACCGCTCTCAAAGATGCGTACGCGGTTCTGCTGACGATTCTGGTTGTAGACCACCGTTGCTAACAGACCGGTCCACAAGGAGAGGCGCATCGCCGACATTTCGCTGGAGATCGGGCTCGGCAGAATCAGCGCTTCCTCGCCGGCGTGGATCCACTGCTGTACTTTCGGATCGACAAAGCTATAGGTAATCACTTCCTGGTAGCCTTTGTCATTAAGCAACGTTTTCACGCGCTTAAGCGACAGATCCGCTTCGCGGTGGGTGCCCATAATCAGGCCCGCTTGTACCGGTTCATCAGGAATATTGTTATAGCCATAGACGCGGGCAACCTCTTCGACCAGGTCTTCTTCGATCTCCATGTCGAAACGCCAGCTCGGCGCCACGGCATGCCACTCATCCTGTCCTTCGGTAACTTCACAGCCCAGACGACGCAGAATGTCGCTAACCTGCGTATCTTCAATGTGATGGCCAATCAGACGATCCAGTTTGCTGCGGCGCAGACGGATGGTCGCAGGCTTCGGCAGAGTCGCTTCATTGGTAACGTCAATAATCGGGCCCGCTTCACCGCCGCAAATATCCATCAGCAGGCGGGTAGCACGCTCCATTGCCTGATACTGCAACGCGGAGTCCACGCCGCGCTCGTAGCGGTGCGAAGCGTCGGTATGCAGGCCATGGCGGCGGGCGCGGCCGGTAATGGATAGCGGACTAAAGAACGCGCATTCCAGCAGAACGTTTTGCGTTTCATCGTTTACGCCGGAGTGCTCGCCGCCGAAAATACCGCCCATGGCGAGGGCTTTCTGGTGGTCAGCGATAACCAGAGTATCGCTATCCAGCTTCGCCTCGGAGCCGTCAAGCAGAACCAGCGTTTCACCTTCATGCGCCATACGTACGATGATTCCGCCTTCAATGCGGTCTTTATCGAATGCGTGCATCGGTTGACCGAGCTCAAGCAGAACGTAGTTGGTCACGTCAACCACGGCATCGATGGAGCGAATACCGCAGCGGCGCAGCTTCTCTTTCATCCATAGCGGCGTCGGCGCTTTGACATTGATGCCTTTTACCACACGCCCCAGATAGCGAGGACACGCTTCCGGCGCGTCAACCTGGATTGGCAGAACATCGTCGATGGTGGCGGCAACCGGAGCCATTTCCGGGACATTCAAAGGCGCCTTGTTGAGCACGGCAACATCGCGGGCCACGCCGATAATTCCCAGGCAGTCGGCACGGTTTGGCGTGACGCTGATTTCGATAGTGTTATCGTCAAGCTTCAGGTATTCACGAATATCGGTACCCAGCGGCGCGTCGGCAGGCAGTTCGATAATACCGCTGTGATCGTCGGAAATTCCCAGTTCGGAGAAGGAGCACAGCATGCCTTCCGACGGTTCGCCGCGCAGCTTTGCCGCTTTAATTTTAAAATCGCCCGGCAGAACGGCGCCGATGGTAGCAACAGCAACCTTCAGGCCCTGACGGCAGTTTGGCGCGCCGCAGACGATGTCCAGCAGACGTTCTCCGCCGACGTTAATTTTTGTGACGCGCAGTTTATCGGCATTCGGGTGCTGAGCGCACTCAACCACTTCGCCAACGACAACGCCGTTAAAGCTGCCCGCCACCGGCTCTACGCCGTCAACCTCAAGGCCGGCCATCGTTATCTGATCCGACAGCGCTTCGCTATCGATGGCCGGGTTAACCCACTCGCGTAACCACAGTTCACTGAATTTCATTGTTCTGTCCTGCCCTTATTTAAACTGTTTGAGGAAACGCAGATCGTTTTCGAAGAACGCGCGTAAGTCGGTCACGCCATAGCGCAGCATGGTCAGGCGCTCCATACCCATGCCGAAGGCAAAGCCGGAATAGATTTCCGGATCGATGCCCACGTTACGCAGCACGTTTGGATGCACCATACCGCAGCCGAGCACTTCCAGCCATTTACCGTTTTTACCCATCACGTCAACTTCTGCAGACGGCTCAGTGAACGGGAAATAGGACGGACGAAAACGAATCTGCAGGTCTTCTTCAAAGAAGTTACGCAGGAAATCGTGCAGCGTTCCCTTCAGGTTGGTGAAGCTGATGTTAGTGTCAACGATCAGACCTTCCATCTGATGGAACATCGGGGTATGCGTCTGATCGTAGTCGTTACGATACACGCGGCCGGGGGCAATAATGCGGATTGGCGGCTGCTGATTAGCCATGGTGCGGATCTGTACGCCTGATGTTTGCGTGCGCAGCAGGCGCGTGGCATCAAACCAGAAAGTGTCGTGGTCAGCGCGTGCCGGGTGGTGGCCTGGAATATTCAGCGCATCGAAGTTGTGATAATCATCTTCGATCTCCGGGCCAGTCGCGACGGTAAAACCGAGCTCACCGAAGAAACTTTCAATACGGTCGATGGTACGGGTCACCGGATGCAGGCCACCGTTCTCGATACGACGCCCCGGCAGAGAGACATCAATGGTTTCCGAGGCCAGACGCGCGTTGAGCGCTGCGCTTTCGAGCGCTGACTTGCGCGCGTTAAGCGCCTGCTGGACCTGCTCTTTCGCTTCGTTGATAACCGCACCGGCTGCCGGACGCTCTTCAGCAGGCAGCTCACGCAGGGTCGTCATCTGAAGGGTCAGGAGACCTTTTTTACCCAGGTATTCCACGCGGACGTTGTCCAGCGCAGCAACATCTGATGCCTCGTTAATGGCTGCCTTCGCACTGGCAACCAGCTCTGCGAGATGTGACATGGTTTTCCTCATTATGTCGGTGCAGACACCGGTTATGGTTATTATTTTGCTCTCACTATTTCGAGCCGCAGACGGCGGGCAATCCGCCCGTTGTCAGAATGACCAGGGCCAGCCACTCGTCTGGGGCTTGAAATAGAACAAGCCAGTTCAGATACAAAAAAAGCCTCCACAGTGGGAGGCTTTTTGGCGCTGTTTTCCGTTTCTTCTTTCACGCGCTAGCCTCCTGAGTTCAGGTGCTAAAGTAAAAAAAGAAGCGGAAAATAGCAGCATTCATGCTTGCATTACCTTGTCTGGTAAAAACGTAAGATCGATATTGAAAAGCTTACGCGAATAAAAGTCAATGTATTGATAGTCTTGAAACGAAAAGAGGGAGACAAGCTCCCTCTTTCAACTGGCTTATGCCAGAGCTGCTTTCGCTTTTTCGACCAGCGCGGTGAACGCTAATTTGTCGAATACTGCGATGTCAGCCAGGATCTTACGGTCGATTTCAACAGAGGCTTTTTTCAGGCCGTTGATGAATTTGCTGTAAGAAATACCGTTCTGACGTGCTGCTGCGTTGATACGCGCAATCCACAGTTGACGGAACTGACGCTTTTTCTGACGACGGTCACGATAAGCGTACTGACCAGCTTTGATAACAGCCTGGAAGGCAACGCGGTATACGCGAGAACGCGCACCGTAGTAGCCTTTAGCTTGTTTCAAAATTTTCTTGTGACGTGCACGGGCAACTACACCACGTTTTACGCGAGCCATATGTGCTCTCCTGTATCTATTCTAATTAAAAAGTTAAAAGGGTTAACGACTTATGCGTACGGCAGGCACGCGATGACCAGGCCCAGATCGCCTTTGGAAACCATGGCTTTCGGACGCAGGTGACGTTTACGCTTGGTAGCTTTTTTGGTCAGAATGTGACGCAGGTTAGCGTGCTTGTGCTTAAAACCACCTTTACCGGTTTTTTTGAAGCGCTTAGCAGCACCGCGTACGGTCTTAATTTTTGGCATTTTAATAACTTCCACTTCGCATTGTTAATAAACGAAACATAGGCGAACAACGGCTGTGGAACCCGCAGGCTCCACAGACATTGCTACTTGAAGGCCTTACTGTTTCTTCTTAGGAGCGAGCACCATGATCATCTGGCGGCCTTCGATCTTCGTTGGGAAGGATTCGACTACTGCCAGTTCACTCAGATCGTCACGGACGCGGGTAAGCACTTCCATACCGATCTGTTGGTGGGCCATCTCACGGCCGCGAAAACGCAGCGTGATCTTGGCCTTATCGCCATCTTCCAGAAAGCGAATCAGGCTGCGGAGTTTTACCTGATAATCGCCATCGTCGGTGCCAGGACGGAACTTAATTTCCTTAACCTGGATAACTTTTTGCTTTTTCTTCTGTTCCTTAGAAGACTTGCTCTTTTCATAAAGGAACTTGCCGTAGTCCATGATACGACAAACTGGCGGTTCGGCGTTAGGGCTGATTTCAACTAAATCTACTCCAGCTTCTTCAGCTTTTTCGATTGCTTCTCTCAGACTCACAATACCCAAAGCTTCGCCTTCCAGACCAGTTAAGCGAACTTCCAGGGCGCGAATCTCGCCATTAATACGATTCGGACGTGCCGTTTGAACTCGTTTTCCGCCTTTAATACCTTATTCCTCCAGTTGTTTTAGACTGCGGCTGCGAATCTCTTGTTGCAGCTTCTCGATAACTTCATTTACGTCCAGGCTGCCCAAGTCTTTGCCACGACGGGTACGCACGGCGACTTTGCCGGCTTCTACCTCTTTGTCGCCACAGACCAACATGTAAGGGACACGACGTAAAGTGTGCTCGCGGATTTTAAAGCCTATCTTCTCATTTCTCAAGTCTGCTTTTACGCGAATGCCCGCATTTTGTAGTTTACGCGTCAATTCGTTAACGTATTCAGCCTGAGAATCAGTAATATTCATGACCACAACCTGCACCGGCGCAAGCCAGCTTGGGAAGAAGCCCGCAAACTCTTCGGTCAGGATGCCGATGAAGCGCTCCAGCGAACCAAGAATTGCGCGGTGAATCATTACCGGAACCTGTCGTTCGTTATTTTCACCCACATAAGAGGCGCTTAAACGCTGCGGCAGGGAGAAGTCCAGCTGTACAGTACCGCACTGCCATGCACGATCGAGGCAGTCATACAGGGTAAATTCAATTTTCGGACCGTAGAACGCGCCTTCACCCAGCTGATACTCAAACGGGATGTTGTTCTCTTCCAGCGCAACGGCCAGATCCGCTTCAGCACGATCCCAGGTCTCATCGCTACCGATGCGTTTTTCCGGGCGAGTCGACAGTTTGACGACGATTTTCTCGAAGCCAAAGGTGCTGTACATATCGTAGACCATACGAATACAGGCGTTCACTTCATCGCGAACCTGATCTTCAGTACAGAAGATATGGGCGTCGTCCTGAGTAAAGCCACGTACGCGCATCAGGCCATGCAGCGCGCCTGACGGTTCGTTACGATGGCAGCTACCGAATTCAGCCATACGTAACGGCAGATCGCGGTAGGATTTCAGACCCTGGTTGAAGATCTGTACGTGACCCGGGCAGTTCATCGGCTTGATGCAGTATTCACGGTTCTCAGAAGACGTGGTGAACATCGCATCTTTATAGTTGTCCCAGTGGCCGGTTTTTTCCCACAGCACACGGTCCATCATAAACGGACCTTTAACTTCCTGATACTGGTACTCTTTCAGCTTAGAACGCACAAAAGTTTCCAGTTCGCGGAAGATAGTCCAGCCATCGTTATGCCAGAATACCATACCCGGCGCCTCTTCCTGCATATGATACAGGTCGAGCTGCTTGCCGATTTTACGGTGATCGCGCTTAGCGGCTTCTTCCAGACGCTGCAGATAGGCATTTAAGGCTTTTTTATCTGCCCATGCGGTCCCGTAGATGCGCTGCAGCATTTTATTGTTGCTATCGCCGCGCCAGTAGGCGCCAGCGGTCTTCATCAGTTTGAAGTGATGGCAGAAACGCATATTCGGCACATGCGGTCCACGGCACATATCGACATATTCTTCATGATGATACAAACCGGGTTTGTCATCATGAGCAATGTTTTCATCAAGAATGGAGACTTTATAGCTCTCGCCGCGCTTCACGAAGGTTTCACGCGCTTCGTGCCAGCTGACTTTCTTCTTAATGACGTCGTAGTTTTTCTCGGCGAGCTCGTGCATACGCTTTTCGAGCGCGTCGATATCTTCCTGGGTCAGGGTATGGTCCAGATCGACATCATAGTAAAAACCATTGTCGACAACCGGGCCGATCGCCATTTTGGTATTTGGCCACAGCTGTTTAATTGCGTGCCCTAAAAGGTGCGCACAGGAGTGACGAATAATCTCAAGACCATCTTCATCTTTCGCGGTGATGATAGAGAGCGTCGCGTCGTTTTCAATTAAGTCACAGGCGTCGACCAGCTCGCCGTTGACACGACCCGCAATGGTGGCTTTCGCCAGACCGGGGCCAATATCCAAAGCGACGTCCATCGGGCTCACAGCATGATCAAAATGGCGTTGGCTGCCATCAGGAAGCGTAATTACAGGCATTTCATGTCCTTATTTGCAGTGGTGCCCCACACGAAAGAGCACATACAAAACAATATAATCATAATTATCAACATGTTCCGGCTCAGTTCCCGCTTCACTCTGCGAAAATATGTGCACGCTCGTTCACCGACGCGTACCCACCTGCAGCCGCCTGTTGATAACACCGACGGTTAGTTTACACATCATTACTGCGTGATTAAAGTCACATGAGACTAAATGGTTATTGTTGATGGGAAAAAAAAGGGGGGCGCGACTAACGCAGCGTAATTCTTTCGCAACAAGATGCACAACGCAGGACGGGATGACCCATAAAGGATATTTATGATTTCACATAAATAGTGAATGTTTAACCGAAAACGCGCAAAGCAAAACCGGTACAACATTACCCGGTTTGCTGCTTCACGAAATAATTAAAGGGGGATGTTAAATGGTGATGAAATATCAGGACCATTCCCCGGCAACAAGTTTATGAACATCAAAAGCATCGTTCATTGACTGCCCGGTTGATTGTGAACCCGGCGCAATGTTGGAACCCGCTTCGACATCGGTGGCTTTAGCAATGCCAACTTGCGTATGATCGTTATTACCCGGCTGCGGTGCGGGAGCGGCGGCAAATGCGCCAAAAGACAGCGTGCACAGCATCACGGCCGCGAGTGCGATTTTGCTATTTCTCATGATAGTCATTCTCTTATTTGTTTCAGGTAATAGAACGGAATCGTTATCTCCGCCTGTGTTCCACAGTATAGATCCAGATCACATTTTTGTCCGACCCAATATTTATCTTTTCGTGTCAAATTAACTGCATATTTGTCAGCAAAAAGACAATTATGAGGAAATTATGAAGGCCGGTTCTTTTTATAAAAAACAAAACAAGAGACCAAAAATAATAATGCCACTTTATGCCAAATTTAAAACAAACAGGCCGGAATATCCGGCCTGAAAATATTACATTTTATATCCGAGCGATAGCGTTGTACGACGATCGGTGTGTTCCGGTGCCGAGGATGGCGGTTCCGAGTTCCACGTCAGGTTATAGGCCACTTTGAGCGCAAAATGCGCATTGATCGCCACATTCAATGCACTTTCCGAGTTCAGCGTCGTATCTTCAGCGCCGAATACCGAAACGCCCTGGGTAAATCGGGCGTTATCGGTCATCTGCCAGGCATAAGTGCCGGAAGCGTAGCCCAGCGGCTGGGTATCGTTATCTCCATCGGTATACTCGTCGTAACGCACGCCGGGACCGAATTCGAAACGCAGGCTGTGTACCGGACCGTTCATGATCTGCCGACCATAACCCGCGGTGAACACATCACGCTGCTGATAGCCATTG
Source organism: Klebsiella sp. HN106 (assembly GCF_051209435.1). NCBI lineage: Bacteria > Pseudomonadati > Pseudomonadota > Gammaproteobacteria > Enterobacterales > Enterobacteriaceae > Klebsiella > Klebsiella sp. HN106. Next base: position 841,358 of record NZ_JBLURD010000001.1, read on the forward strand.
TAACGATCGGTCAGCCAGCTGGCCTGGCCAAAGATATAGTTCTGATCGGTCAGGTTATACCGGCTACGTCCACCCAACGCGTACTTTTCCGAAGAGCGCTGATCGTTTGACGATGTATTGCTGGCATTTCCCCACAGCGACCATGCGGTCGTATTGCCATACCAGGTCAACGTGGAGTCTGCGGTCATTGAGGAACTTTTCGTATTGCCGGACTGCGCCAGATAGCCGGCGTTAACAGTTCCTTCGAAAGGTTTTTTGGCAGAAGAAGGGTCATCCATGACAGTAAAAACGGAATCATCGGCCATTGCGTATGCAGACGCAAAGAGCCCCCCCGCCAGCATTGCCGCTGCGGGTACTGTCTTCAAAAGCTTCATTTAATTTTAAGTCCGTACAACCTATAAGGAGACCAGGAGGGTCCCGGAAACTTTCGCGAGGATCGCAGATTGCCGCTCCAGGAAAGGGAGTAAATTATAAAAAAGCACGATTAACTTAGCAATCAATTACTCTTTCGTTTTTTGTATAAGACCCTTCTTAAAACAATTTTTATTTCATAAAGATAAAAGCCAGGCCCGGCGAAAATCACTTGCGGCTTTCCCTCACCTCCTTTAAGTGCCATGCTTAAAATCAGAGCAGCTAAATTCGTATTATGGAGGAAACCGGATGACCAAAATCTATACGCTCACGTTAGCCCCCTCGCTCGACAGCGCCACGCAAACCCCGCAAATTTACCCTGAAGGCAAGCTACGCTGTAGCGCCCCCGTATTTGAACCCGGAGGCGGCGGTATTAACGTGGCGCGAGCCATCACGTTTCTTGGCGGCAGCGCCACCGCTATCTTTCCCGTCGGCGGCGCAACGGGTGAACATCTGACCGCGCTGCTGACGGATGAGCATGTTCCCGTCGATACGGTAGAAACCCATGACTGGACGCGACAGAATCTTCACGTTCACGTGAACGCCAGCGGCGAACAGTATCGTTTCGTGATGCCGGGCGCGGCGTTAACCAAAGAAGAGCTTCATCTTCTGGAGCAAAAAGTTCTCGCCATTGCTCCAGGCTCGTTGCTGGTGATTAGCGGAAGCCTGCCGCCGGGCATCAGCGTCGAAAACCTGACGCAGCTGGTCAAAAACGCTCAGCAGCATGGCCTGCGCTGTATTGTTGATAGTTCCGGCGATGCGCTTGCCGCCGCGCTTAATGTCGGCAATATCGAGCTGGTTAAGCCGAACCAGAAAGAGCTCAGCGCGCTGGTACAGCGGGACCTGAGCCAACCGGATGATGTGCGTCTTGCCGCGCAGGAGCTTATTCGGTCAGGCAAAGTCCAGCGCGTTGTCGTCTCTTTGGGCGCACAGGGGGCGCTGGGTGTTGATATAAATGGAAGTGTCCAGGTCGTACCGCCGCCGATGAAAAGCCAGAGCACCGTCGGCGCCGGCGATAGCATGGTCGGCGCCATGACGTTAAGGCTGGCGGAAAATGCCTCACTTGAAGATATGGTTCGCTTTGGGGTGGCGGCGGGTAGCGCGGCAACGATAAATCAGGGCACCCGCCTTTGCTCGCTGGAAAATACGCAAAAAATCTACGACTACCTGCGCGGTTGATTACGCCTCACTCCCTCTGTCTTTACAGGGGGAGTCGCCAAATCAACATGATGGTCTATGCTAAAAAAGCCATGGATAACAATGGGGTGAAAAATGAGTAGCGAAATTACTGCCTGGGTGGTCACGGTTCGTTTTCACGAAGAGACGTTAACGGAAATTAATGAGCTTAGTAATCACCTGACTCGCGCCGGATTTACCCTGGTTTTAAACGATGATGAAGGCAACCCCCACGAGCTGGGAACCAACGTTTTTGGTCTGCTTTCCATGCAGAATGCCGAAGAGGTCAAAGCCTTGAGCGCGGGTTTAGCCGAAACTGCGCTGGGAAGAACCGTCGACGTTACCGTTGCCACATTCAGCGAGTGGTTAAAAGCTCAATAAGTGCGATTGACGCGACAGAAAACGTTCAGTTGTGCGTCAGTTCGAATTTTGCGCCTGGGTTATGCGCTAACCTTATGAAAAGTTGGCAAACATGGGGAGAGACGGCATGTGGCAAGCGATCGGCAAATTATTAAGCGATTTGCATACCGAAGCAGCTGAAATCGAACTGCGCAACGAACTACCCGGCGGCGAGATCCACGCGGCCTGGCATTTACGCTTTGGCGGCCGGGATTACTTCGTAAAGTGCGACGAACGTGAGCTTTTACCCATCTTCACGGCCGAGGCAGACCAGCTTGAGCTACTGTCACGCAGCAAAACCGTGAACGTACCGCAGGTTTTTGCCGTAGGCAGCGACCGGGATTACAGCTTTCTGGTGATGGAATACCTCCCTCCTCGCCCGCTGGATGCGCACAGCGCTTTCCTGTTAGGCCAGCAAATCGCCCATTTACACCAATGGAGCGACCAACCGCAGTTTGGTCTGGATTTTGACAACGATCTTTCCACAACGCCTCAGCCGAACGCCTGGCAACGTCGCTGGTCTACGTTCTTCGCCGAACAACGCATAGGCTGGCAGCTGGAGCTGGCCGCCGAGAAAGGTCTGCATTTTGGCGATATCGATAGTCTTGTCGATACCGTCCAGCAGCGGTTGAGCAATCATCAACCGCAGCCGTCGCTGCTCCACGGCGATTTATGGTCCGGTAACTGCGCGCTCGGGCCTGACGGGCCATACATTTTCGACCCGGCCTGCTACTGGGGCGATCGCGAGTGCGATCTGGCGATGCTGCCGCTGCATCCGGAACAGCCGCCGCAAATCTACGATGGCTATCAATCCGTTTCGCCGCTGCCGTCCGGTTTTCTCGAGCGGCAGCCAATTTACCAGCTCTATACGCTGCTGAATCGGGCTATCCTGTTTGGCGGCCAGCACCTGGTGACGGCGCAAAAAGCGCTTGATGACGTGTTAATGGAAAAGGCCCCGTAAGGGGCCTTGTTTCTGCAGGTTAGTTAATTTGAACGCCTTTCATGCGGAACTGAATAGTCATGGTAATATCGCTCCCCGGTTTACCCGGCTCATAGCGCCATTTGCGTAAGGCGCTTTTCACTTCACGTTCAAACATATTGGCTGGCTGGGCCGAAAGGATCTGCACGTTATCCACGCGCCCATCCGCTGTCACGTCAAACTTAACCCGTACGCTTCCTTCAATCCGCAGCGCCTGGGCACGTGCCGGATAGGTCGGCTCTCCGCGGCTTAACGCCCGCGGTCCCGAAGGCGCCGTGACGGTTGGTTTAGCGGTAGCGGTTGAAGTGCTCGGCGCGGTACGCGCTGGCGCCGTATTTGCATTTTCAAACGGCGAGGCCGGGCGCGTCTCCGCCGGTTTTACATCCCGCTTCGGTTGCTCAACTTTTTTTTCCGGCTTTGGTTTAGGCTTTGGCTTCGGTTTAGGCTTCGGTTTATGGATAACCACCGGCGCCTCTTTTGGCGGTTCCGGAAGCGCTTCCGGCTCAGGCTCGGGTTCCGGTTCAACAACGGGTTCTACGACCGGCTGCGCCGCCTGAGGCGGTTCCAGATCTGCCGGGGCTACCATAGTGATCTCAATGGGTTGCGATGGCGAAGGCCGTTCAATAACCTGATGTACCGAAGTATAGAGCAACGCCGCGACAACACCGCCGTGGATAACCACGGACAGTAGCGTAGGCCACGGAAAGCGGCGAGGTAAATCAAAGGTCATTGCGCTCATAGTCGTTTCTGTTGAAAAATGATGCCCCGATTTTAAATGCAAATAGCAATCATATTCAACTAGGGTTGTTGGCTTGTATCAAAATTTGCCCTGTTTTCTGACAAAAAGCCTCCGGAGCATGGCATTCTGAGGATCGTCAGCATCTTTGCATTGCAGTCAACGACGGTTTCACTTAACGTGATTCGCCAATTTATTGATAAGGAGCCATGCCGTGCTTTACGTTATCTACGCTGAAGATATCGCCGACTCTCTGGAAAAACGGACGTCGGTACGTCCCGCCCACCTGGCGCGTTTGCAATTATTACATGATGAAGGTCGTTTACTGACCGCAGGCCCAATGCCTGCCGTAGACAGTAATGAACCCGGCGCGGCGGGCTTTACCGGCTCAACGGTCATTGCGGAATTTGAATCACTGGAAGCGGCGCAATCATGGGCCAATGACGATCCCTATATTGCCGCAGGGGTTTATCAGAAAGTGTCGGTCAAACCGTATAAGAAAGTCTTTTAGAATCTAAAATTTTTAAGCAATAAGAGTGCGTTAAAAGTTTTATCTATGGCGATCGTTCATGAGAGGACGCTTCCGTGTCAGCGAGTACGCAATGGTCGCCATCCTTATTTCCCTTCACCTTCTCGATTCCAGCAGTCGCTGTAAGCAACGTCATGATGATAACCGTTGCCGGCGGCGCATCAGCACCGCCGACTTGCTGTTGTTGATTAGCTATTGGAGTGCAGCGTGCCTTTGAGACCATGTGGTTCCGAGCGAAGATATTGTGGCGGAACGCTCACATGGGCTCCCAGAGCGGCAGCTGCCTGCCAGGGCCAGTGCGGATTGTAGAGCGCCGCGCGGGCAATGGCGATGAGATCGGCGTCGCCATGGCTTAACGCATCTTCCGCCTGCTGGGGTTCCGTCACTAAGCCCACCCCAATCACCGGGATATTCACCCTCTCCCGGATTTCACGGGCGAACGGCAGCTGATAGCCCGGGCCAACCTGAATCGCCTGATGAGGCGACAATCCACCGCTGGAAACATGAATATAGTCGCAGCCGAGAGCCTCAAGCTTCTGGCTGAAGAGAATTGATTGTGCATTATCCCAGCCGCCATCAACCCAATCGGTCGCAGAAAGTCGCACTCCCACCGCGATGTCCTGACCGACAGCCTCGCGAATGGCCTGAAAGACTTCGAGCGGGAAACGCAAGCGGTTCTCCAGAGACCCACCATACTCGTCGGTGCGCTGGTTACTGAGCGGAGAAAGGAACTGATGAAGCAGGTAACCATGAGCAGCATGCATTTCAATCAACTCGATACCCATCCGCTCAGCGCGTCTGGCGCTGTCTGCGAATGCCTGCTTGATGCGTTTCATCTGGTCCTGAGTAAGCTCAACCGGAGGACGATCGCCTTCGCCATAGGCCAGCGCTGATGGCGCAACCGCGTCCCATCCGCCAGCATCATGTGCCAGCTGTTGTCCCCCCAGCCAGGGGGCTGCGGAAGACGCTTTTCTTCCGGCATGGCCCAGTTGGATGCCGATGGGGATTGAAGAGTACTGGCGTATATCTTTCAGTACGGCGTGTAATGCGGCTTCCGTTTCGTCATCCCATAAGCCCATATCAGCCGGGGTGATTCGCCCTGCTGGCTCGACAGCGCTGGCTTCGATAATCAGTAAACCTGCGCCGGAAAAAGCCAGTTGTCCAAGATGGATACGATGCCATGCCGTCGCCTTGCCATTGTCGGCGGAATACTGACACATTGGAGCAATGACAATGCGATTCTCAAGTTCCAGCTTACCGATTCGCACCGGACTAAAAAGTTGACTCATAGATACCTCTCAATAATAGAAGCCTTACGGACATTATAAGTAGCATGTGTTGACGCATGGTACTTCCCGTTTTTTGCGTTTATACGCGTTGAGCCAGCCTTATGAGCCGGGAAAAGGTGTTGTGGCGATGAGCCTTCCTGTCAGCATTCGGCTAATGCAAACAATAACCCAGGATCCGGTGCGAAAAAGGGTTTCGCTGGCTAAAGAAAGAGGGTGTCAATATAAGAGTATGCTCACAACGAAACGCGGATAAAACAGAGGCACCGCGAACGGTGCCTTTTGTTTCGACTCTCAAAACTCAGAGAAGGTGAACAGCAGAGAGTGACGTTGCCGTTTAACCAGCTCCTTTCTGATGGAGAGGATGCGCATATTGCGACGCGATTGGCCTTCCAGCCAGCGTGCTTTACGGCGACTCACCTGTCTAAGCATGCGCCAGCGCCCTACTTCCGTTCTACTACGCTTCATTGCAACTACTCTACGAGTGAAAACAGCCTGCATTATAGACCGATGAATCGGGCTAACCAACGCTTTCGCTGCGTTTTTATTTGCCAGATGGATGCTGATGCGTAAACTCATGTCATCAAGTCATTCAAAAGGATTTTTCATCTATGACAACCTTTTACACGGTGGTGAACTGGCTGGTTATACTCGGTTACTGGCTACTTATCGCCGGTGTAACATTACGGATATTAATGAAAAGACGCGCGGTACCGTCAGCGATGGCGTGGCTGCTGATCATTTATATCCTTCCGCTGGTAGGGATTATCGCCTATCTCTCATTTGGCGAACTGCACCTGGGTAAACGTCGCGCCGAGCGCGCGCGGGCCATGTGGCCATCGACGGCTAAGTGGTTGAAGGATCTTAAGGCCTGCAAGCATATCTTTGCCGAAGATAATAGCCCGGTCGCGGAATCCTTGTTCAAGCTCTGCGAACGTCGTCAGGGAATTGGTGGCGTTAAAGGCAACCAGCTACAGCTGCTTACCGAATCCGATGACGTCATGCAGGCGCTGATTCGCGATATTCAGCTCGCTCGTCATAATATCGAGATGGTGTTCTATATCTGGCAGCCCGGTGGCATGGCCGATAAAGTCGCAGAGTCATTAATGGCGGCAGCGCGGCGCGGCGTGCACTGCCGGCTGATGCTGGACTCCGCGGGGAGCGTGGCTTTCTTCCGCAGCCCCTGGGCCGCCATGATGCGTAATGCCGGCATTGAAGTCGTCGAAGCGCTGAAGGTAAACCTGATGCGCGTCTTCCTGCGCCGCATGGACCTGCGTCAGCACCGCAAAATGGTCATGATCGATAACTATATTGCCTATACCGGCAGTATGAATCTGGTCGATCCGCGTTTCTTTAAGCAGGACTCCGGCGTAGGCCAGTGGATCGATCTGATGGCGCGAATGGAAGGTCCGGTCGCGACAGCCATGGGCATTGTCTACTCCTGCGACTGGGAGATTGAAACCGGAAAACGTATTTTGCCCCCGCCGCCGGACGCGAACATTATGCCGTTTGAAGAGGCCAGCGGGCATACGATTCACACCATTGCCTCGGGCCCGGGATTCCCGGAAGACCTGATCCATCAGGCTCTGCTGACTGCCGCCTATGCAGCCAAAGAGCATTTGATCATGACGACACCTTATTTTGTGCCCAGCGACGATCTACTGCACGCCATCTGCACTGCCGCCCAGCGCGGCGTTGACGTCAGCATTATTTTGCCGCGCAAGAACGACTCGCTGCTGGTCGGCTGGGCCAGCCGCGCTTTCTTTACCGAGCTGCTGGCTGCCGGGGTGAAAATCTATCAGTTTGAAGGCGGTCTGCTGCATACCAAGAGCGTGCTGGTTGATGGCGAACTTAGCCTCGTGGGTACCGTTAACCTCGATATGCGTAGCCTGTGGCTTAACTTCGAGATCACGCTGGTGATTGACGATGCCGGTTTCGGCAGCGATCTGGCCGCGGTGCAGGATGATTATATTTCCCGCTCGCGCCTGCTGGACGCCAGGCTGTGGTTAAAACGTCCGCTGTGGCAACGGATCGCCGAGCGACTGTTTTACTTCTTCAGTCCGTTGCTGTAAAACGTGCCAATCAGATGTTTAATGGGTAGCAATCATGGATATGGATTTAAACAACCGCCTGACCGAAGACGAAACGCTTGAACAGGCCTACGACATTTTCCTTGAACTGGCCGTCGATAACCTCGACCCGGCGGATGTCATTCTGTTCAACCTGCAGTTTGAAGAGCGCGGCGGCGCCGAGCTGTTTGACCCGGCACCGGACTGGGAAGAGCACGTGGATTTCGACCTCAATCCTGACTTCTTCGCTGAAGTGGTGATTGGCCTGGCCGATGAAGATGGCGGCGAAATTAACGACATTTTTGCACGCGTGCTGCTTTGCCGCGAGAAAGACCACAAGCTCTGCCATATCCTGTGGCGCGAATAAGCTCTTTCTTAAGCAAATAGCTAATAAAAGAAGAAGCCTGCCTGAGTGAATCAGCGCAGGCTTTTTTATTTATTCCGGCAGTTCGCTGCCGCAAGCATTGCAGTAGCGAGCACCTTTTTCATGAGCGTGATGCTGACAGTGCGGACACTGGCGCTGCGTGCGGCGATTCTGAAAGGCGGCGGTCATATGGCTGGTAATTAAGCCGGTAGGGATCGCAATAATCGAGTAGCCAATTAAGATAAGTATGGATGCCAAAATGCGCCCCAGCGGCGTATGCGGCGTAATATCGCCATACCCTACCGTAGTTATCGTCACTATCGCCCAGTAAACCGACGCATTTAGCGTAGTAAAACCGTATCGCGGCCCCTCAACCAGATACATCAGGGAGCCAAAGATCACCATCACAATGGCAATAAAAGAATAGAACAGGATCAGCTGGTGGCGTGCGCTGACGATTGCGGACCAGAAAATATTCAGCGACGGCATAAAGCGCAGTAGCTTAAGGATGCGCAATGCCCGGATGGCGCGCATCGCCCGCCAGGCAAACACGTACTCAATACTGATCTCGGGCCATAGCCACATAACATAAAGCGGTAAAATGGTGGCCAGGTCAATAATTCCCCAGAAGCTGAAAATATACTTTAGCGGATTCGGCCAGCTGATAATGCGCAGAAAATACTCAAAAGTAAAAACCGCCGTGACGATAAGTTCGAGCCAGACGAAAATATGCCATTCGTCTAATGTCAGATGATATTGCGTACCGAGCCCGGACTCGATAAATATCACCAGCACGCTGAGCAGGGCAAATATGCCGCAAAGTCCCTCAAAATGACGACCGGAACGGCGATTTTGATCGAAGAGTAAATGATACAGCCGCAGACGAGCGGCATGAATATGAAAAGCCACGTAAACCTCGCTAATAAAAGGGCTGACTTACGTCAGCCCCAGAGATTATAACGGGTCTACCTTCAGGCAGGAAACCGCATGGCGGAAACTGCCCTCCAGCACCGGTCGCGTTTTTGCGCACTCCGGCCCGGCGATGGGGCATCTGGTACGGAATACGCATCCCGACGGCGGATTAATCGGCGATGGCAGCTCCCCTTCCAGCAGCTGGATCGTTTTATTCTTTTCCTTATCGGGGTCCGGCACCGGCACCGCCGACATCAACGCTTTGGTATAGGGGTGCAGCGGATTATGGTACACCTCATCGTAGGTGCCCAGCTCCACGGCATGACCAAGATACATCACCAGCACGCGGTCGGAAATATGCTTTACGACCGCCAAATCGTGGGCGATGAAAATCAGCGACAGCCCCATTTCCCGCTGCAGCTGCTGCAGCAGGTTAACCACCTGTGCCTGAATCGACACGTCCAGCGCGGAGACCGGCTCATCGCAGATAATGAGCTTCGGTTCAAGAATTAGCGCGCGCGCAATACCGATACGCTGACACTGGCCGCCGGAGAATTCATGCGGATAGCGGTTAATCAGGTTCGGCAGCAGGCCCACTTTCATCATCATCGCCTTCACGCGGTCGCGAACTTCCTGGCGCGGCATTTTTGGATGATAGGTGCGCAGCGGCTCGGCAATAATTTCCCCGATCGTCATGCGCGGATTGAGCGACGCCAGCGGATCCTGAAAGATCATCTGAATATCGCTACGCACGTCGCGCCACTCTTCGGCCTTCATGCCAAGTAAATCTTTGCCCAACCAGGCGACTTTACCGTCGGTGGCTTTCACCAGACCAATGATCGCGCGCGCGAACGTCGACTTTCCGCAGCCTGACTCCCCGACCACGCCCAGGGTTTCCCCTTCATACAGACGCAGCGTCACGCCATCTACCGCTTTCAGCGTTTTTGACGGCTGCCAGAACCACTGTTTACCGTCTTTAATATCAAAGTGCACCTTCAAATCGGCGATTTCGAGCAGGACTTTTCTTTGTTCCGTTACGGCGTTCATAGCAAATCCCCCACCGGTTGAAAGCAGGCGCGCAGGCGGCCAGGTGCAAACTCCTCCAGAGGCGGAGCGCTATTGCAAATCTCCATCGCATGCGGGCAACGCGGCTGGAATGGACAGCCCTTAGGCAGACGCAGCAGGTTCGGCGGGTTACCGGGAATCGTCAGCAGGGCATCGCCTTCCGCATCCAGCCTCGGTACTGCATTGAGCAGACCGATGGAATACGGATGCGAGGGTTGGTAAAAAACGTCGCGCGCCTCGCCATACTCCATGGTACGCCCGGCATACATCACCAGCACCTTGTCGCAGATGCCGGCGACAACGCCCAGGTCGTGGGTAATCATGATGATTGCGGTATTAAATTCGCGCTTAAGCTCATTGAGAAGCGTCATGATTTGCGCCTGTACGGTCACGTCCAGCGCCGTGGTCGGTTCATCGGCGATCAGCAGCTTAGGCCGGCACAGCAGCGCCATCGCAATCATCACGCGCTGGCGCATCCCGCCGGAAAACTCGTGTGGGTACATTTTCATCCGCTTGCGCGCTTCCGGCATTTTGACCGCATCCAGCATTTTCACCGACTCTTCAAACGCTTCGGCTTTACTCAGCGCTTTGTGCAGCATCAGAACTTCCATCAGCTGCTCGCCTACCCGCATATAGGGATTGAGCGAGGTCATCGGGTCCTGAAAAATCATGGAGATCTGCTCGGCGCGCAGCTTATTCAGTTCGCGCTCCGGGAGGTTAAGGATCTCCTTACCGTTAAAGGTCGCTGAACCCCCGATGCGACCGTTTGCCGCCAGCAGGCCCATCAGCGCAAAAGCGGTCTGCGACTTACCGGAACCGGACTCGCCCACGATGCCTAAGGTTTCCCCGGCCCGCAGATTGAAATTGAGATCGTTGACCGCGGTCACATCGCCATCGGGGGTACCAAAGGTGACGCGGAGATCTTTCACATCCAGAAGCAATCCGGATTGTTGGGCAGTCTGCGGCGTTTTCGCCGTTTCAATCGTACTCATGACGGCGCTCCTTAGCGGTCTTTCGGGTCGAGGGCATCACGCAGGCCATCGCCGATAAAGTTAAAACAAAACAGCGTAACTACCAGGAAACCGGCAGGAAACAGTAGCAGCCACGGCGACACTTCCATCGAGTTGGCGCCATCGCTGAGCAGCGCGCCCCAGCTGCTTAACGGCTCCTGGGTCCCCAGACCGAGGAAACTTAAGAAGGATTCAAACAGAATCATGCTTGGGACCAGCAGTGAGGCATACACCACAACCACTCCAAGCACGTTAGGCACGATATGGCGGATAACGATATTGCGCGTTGAAACGCCGCCGACCTGCGCAGCCTCAATGAATTCTTTCCGCTTCAGGCTCAAGGTCTGACCGCGAACGATACGCGCCATATCCAGCCAGGAGACCATGCCTATAGCCACGAAAATCAGCAGGATATTCTGGCCAAAGAAGGTCACCAGCAGAATGACGAAGAACATAAACGGGAAGGAGTTGAGGATTTCCAGCAGGCGCATCATCACCGAATCCACTTTGCCGCCCAGATAGCCAGAAAGCGAACCGTAAAGCGTTCCCAGAATCACCGCCACCAGCGCAGCAGCAACGCCAACCATCAATGAGATACGCCCGCCGATAGCCACGCGCACCAGCAGATCGCGGCCGGAAGAGTCGGTACCAAAGTAGTGGCCGGACTCCATATCGGGCGCGCTGGACATCATGCCCCAGTCAGTATCGTAATAGGAGAACTGCGTTACCATCGGCGCGATGGTAACGAACAGCGCAATAATCACCAGCACAATCAGGCTGGCAACCGCGGCGCGGTTATGCATAAAGCGGCGGCGGGCATCCTGCCAGAGGCTACGCCCCTCGACTTCCAGTTTTTCACTGAAGTTTTCCAGCGCCTCGTTGTTTTTCTTACTTAACATCATGGCGAACCCCAGCGTCAGTAACGAATTTTCGGATCGATAACGGCATACAGCACGTCAACAATCGCGTTAAACAGAATGGTCAATGCGCCCACCAGAATGGTCAGGCTGAGCACCAGCGAGTAGTCGCGGTTCAGCGCGCCGTTGACGAACAGCTGACCGATTCCCGGCAGACCATAAATCGTTTCGATAACCATTGAGCCGGTGATAATACCGACGAAGGCGGGCCCCATATAGGAAAGTACCGGCAGCAGCGCAGGCTTTAAGGCATGGCGCAGAATAATACGGCGCATCGGCAAGCCTTTTGCCCTGGCGGTGCGGATGAAGTTAGAGTGCAAAACCTCGATCATCGAACCGCGGGTAATACGCGCGATACTGGCGATATAGGCTAACGACAGAGCGACCATCGGCAAAATCATATATTGCAGCGCCCCGCCGTTCCATCCCCCGCCCGGCAACCAGTGCAGCGTAATGGCGAATATCATGACCAGCAGTGGCGCCACCACGAAACTCGGTATCACGACCCCGGTCATTGCTATCCCCATCACGGCAAAATCCCATTTCGTATTTTGCTTCAATGCTGCAATAACCCCGGCCGTCACGCCGATCACCACCGCCAGGAAAAACGCGGCGAAGCCTAATTTGGCTGACACCGGGAAGCTGGAGGCCACCAGATCGTTGACAGAATAATCTTTATATTTAAAAGAAGGACCGAAATCACCGTGCGCCAGCTGCTTCAGGTAGTTGAAGTACTGGGTCATGATGGGGTCGTTTAAATGGTATTTTGCTTCAATATTCGCCATGACTTCCGGCGGCAGCGTGCGTTCACCGGTAAAAGGGCTTCCCGGCGCAAGACGCATCATGAAGAAAGAGATAGTAATAAGAATAAATAGCGTCGGAATCGCTTCCAGACAGCGACGTAAGATAAATTTTAACATTGCCCGTACCTTCTGGCGTGTGCCTTCAATAGTGCGATGAAATAAGACACCGTGAGGCAGGCAATGATGCCTGCCTCACGTATTGCCATTAGTGCTTCACAATGTACATATTTCTTGTGTAAGTATTATCCAGCGGATCTTTACCGGTATACCCACCTACCCACGGCTTAACCAAACGGGCGTTAACATAATAGAAGACCGGTACAATGACGGAGTCTTTATCCAGCTGCTGCTCGGATTGTGCATAGAGATCCGCGCGCTTTGCTTCATCGCTGGTTTTCAGCGCTTCGGCAATAATCTTGTCGAAAGCCGGGCTCTTATAATGCGAAGTGTTGTTTGAGCTGTCGCTCAGCATGGTATTCAGGAAGGAAGTGGGTTCGTTGTAGTCCGCGCACCAGCCGGCGCGTGCGACATCGAAGGTACCCTGATGGCGATTATCGAGGAAGGTTTTCCATTCCTGATTTTCCAGCTTCACGTTGACACCGAGATTTTTCTTCCAGATCGAAGCCACGGCGATAGCCAGTTTTTTGTGCAGATCGGAAGTGTTATAGAGCAGATTGAAAGTCAGCGGCTTGTCAGCAGAATAGCCGGCTTCGGTCAGCAGTTTTTTCGCTTCTTCATTACGTTTTTCCTGTGACCACTTGAACCACTCAGGTTCGATGAGCTTCATGCCATCGGTATACGGCGGCGTATAGCTATAGGCTGGCAGGTCGCCCTGGTTTTTCACTTTATTGACAATAATGTCGCGGTCCAGCGCCATCTTCAGCGCGGTACGCACGCGAACATCGGTAAACGGCGCTTTCTGGTTATTGATTTCGTAGTAATAAGTACACAGATACGGATCGACGTGAACTTCTTGCGGGATCTCTTTTTTCAGTTTCTGGAACAGTTCGATCGGCATATTGTTATAGGTCATATCGATTTCGCCGCTGCGGTAGCGGTTGACGTCGGTGACTTCAGAAGCGATCGGCAAAAAGGTAACCTGATTAATAACGGTTTTGCCGTTATCCCAGTAGTTAGCATTACGTTCCAGTACAATACGTTCGTTCACTACCCAGTCTTTTAATTTATACGCGCCGTTGCTGACGATATTGGCCGGCTGGGTCCATTTGTCACCAAATTTCTCAATAGCGGCTTTAGGAACTGGAGAAACCGATGGGTGCACGAGAAGTTTGTAGAAATAAGGTACCGGTTCGCTAAGGGTCACTTCGAAGGTATGATCGTCCAGCGCTTTGACGCCCAGATCGGTTGCTGGCTTTTTCCCGGCGATGATGTCGTCAACGTTGGCCAGGTGACCGTACTGTAAATAACTTGCATAAGGCGAGGCTGTTTTCGGATCCGCCAGACGCTGCCAGCTATAAACAAAATCTTGCGCGGTAACCGGCGAACCGTCGGACCACTTAGCATCTTTACGCAGATGGAAGGTCCAGACTTTAAAATCTTTGTTGTCCCATTTTTCCGCCACACCCGCCACCGGATGGCCATCAAGGTCGCTTACCAACAGCCCTTCAAACAAATCGCGGCTAATATTGGACTCCGGCACGCCTTCAATTTTGTGCGGATCGAGAGACTGAACTTCGGAGCCGTTGTTACGTACCAGCGTTTGTTTATCCGCCAGCTGTACCCCTGCCGGTACATCTGCCGCCACCGCGGCGTTGATTGTCATTAATGCAGAGAGTACGCCTGCGGCTACCAGGCTTTTTTTCGTGATGATGGTCATGTGTTTGTTACTCCACTCATTATAATTACTGGCTATTTAACCAGCCTGTTTTCTCTTTTCTGGATTCTGAACAGTGCAGGAGTTTATGCAGCTGCCAGCGAGTACTGCTTGCTATCACCGACTTATTTATTACGACCGCTCAAACGGCAGCCTTGACGTCGATTCTTACCCCCCTGTCCGGGGGCGATTTTAAGTCGCAATGAGCTATTTAATAAGAATTCTCATTTGCGCATGAATTCACTAAAGATCACGCCGGAAAGTACCAAAACGCTTTATTGTCCGCCAATGCAATTTGCAAATATGTTACCGGATTCTCTTTTGTCGCCAGATCATTGCGTTAGCCGAGTCAGCATCAGGCAGGGCAATGTTTAAAAAATTTTTATTTATCATGACGTTAAAATAAAATACTCGCATTGAATGCCAAATCTCAGTGAATCGATGAAATTTTGTACGAAAATTTAACATTCGCTTATTATTTAGCACATTCATCTGCTTCACGAGATAAATTACTAATATCATTTCGATTATCAGACGGCAAGCGCCAGAGAATGATGTGAAGAAAATAACAGTAGCGACTGTGGGTAAAACGGCAGGAAAGACGTAAATTACAGGGGTAATTAACTGAAAATAAATAACATTATCAGGCATTAAAAAAACGTATACCAGCCAGATAAATCACCTTTTTTGATATGTTTTACTGGTATTTAGCAAACGCGGGACAATGAGCCCCGCGCACAAAGCGATGCAGGTTAATTCACCAGCCCTGGAAACAGCGCCTTTATACCGGTCACGATAAACTCAATCCCGAGAGCCATCAGCAACAGTCCCATAATACGGGTAATTACGTTGATACCGGTTTGACCAAGTAAACGAACCAGCCAGGGGGCCATACGGAAAATGCCCCAGCAGCACAGCGCAAAAAGCGCGATAGCGACGGAAAAGCCAACAAAGTGGGCGACACTGTGATAGCGCGTTCCCCAGACAATAGTCGAACTGATGGCCCCGGGACCGGCCATCAGGGGCAGCGCCAGCGGCACCACGCCAATACTCTCGCGAATGGCCGTTTCTGATTTTTCTTGCTTGTTCTGTTTATCCTCGCCCAGCTTGCCGCTAATCATCGACATGGCAATGGTGACGACCAGAATCCCGCCGGCAATGCGGAAAGAATCAATGGAAATGCCGAAGACCTGCAGAATTGCATCGCCCAAAAACAGCGACGTGAGCAGGATAATGGCGACGGACAGGTTGGCGGTCAGGTTGGTTTTGTTGCGTACGGCCGCCGTCTGGTAGCTGGTCATACTAATGAACACCGGGATAATGCCAACCGGGTTTACCAGCGCAAATAACCCAATAAAAAATTTAAAGTAGGCTGAAAAATCGAACAACGACTGAATCACAGGGCGCTCCGCAGCATCATAAAAATGGCTGTTGACAGTTACCAGCATAAAATATCCGCGAGAAGATACGCTGTTTGATAGCATAATTCATCTCTATTCATCTGGAAGTACATAATAAGGCTGGAATGTTATTTATTTGTTTATGCAATGCTATTTAGTCATTTAATTAGCATACCGTATCATTACACTTGAGCAAATTGGTCAAAAAATGACCTGCTGAAAGGTATCAGCTTTGCCGATTATTGATTTAGATCACATAATTTGTACTCAGAAGTGAGTAACCTTGTTTACACACAGAGAGGAGGCACAACAGCGGTACCTGAAAGAAAAAACAAAAGCTTTTTTAGTCAATCGGTGAAGTCAGAAGCACAAAATTCTTTACGTTAACATTTAAATGCAAGCAGTTAACACACTGTCTATACTGTCGAATCGAGCTACTGATTCACTAAAAAAGTTTAACATTATCAGGAGAGCATTATGGCTGTTACTAATGTCGCTGAACTTAACGCACTCGTAGAGCGCGTAAAAAAAGCCCAGCGTGAATATGCCAGTTTCACTCAAGAACAAGTAGACAAAATCTTCCGCGCCGCCGCTCTGGCCGCTGCAGATGCTCGAATCCCTCTCGCTAAGATGGCCGTTGCCGAATCCGGCATGGGCATCGTCGAAGATAAAGTGATCAAAAACCACTTTGCTTCCGAATACATCTATAACGCCTATAAAGATGAAAAGACCTGCGGCGTCCTGTCTGAAGATGACACCTTTGGTACTATTACAATCGCTGAACCGATTGGTATCATCTGCGGTATCGTCCCGACTACTAACCCGACTTCAACCGCTATCTTTAAATCTCTGATTAGCCTGAAGACTCGTAACGCCATCATCTTCTCCCCGCATCCGCGTGCTAAAGATGCAACCAATAAAGCAGCTGATATCGTACTGCAGGCGGCTATCGCTGCCGGCGCGCCGAAAGATCTGATTGGTTGGATTGACCAGCCTTCCGTAGAACTGTCCAATGCGCTGATGCATCACCCGGATATCAACCTAATCCTCGCCACCGGCGGTCCGGGCATGGTTAAAGCAGCGTACAGCTCTGGTAAACCGGCAATCGGCGTAGGCGCGGGTAACACTCCCGTTGTTATCGACGAAACGGCTGATATCAAACGCGCCGTCGCATCCGTACTGATGTCTAAAACCTTCGATAACGGCGTTATTTGTGCTTCCGAGCAGTCCGTAGTCGTTGTAGATTCCGTATACGACGCCGTTCGCGAACGTTTCTCCAGCCACGGCGGCTACCTGCTGCAGGGCCAGGAGCTGAAAGCGGTTCAGAATATCATTCTGAAAAATGGCGCGCTGAACGCCGCTATCGTTGGTCAACCTGCGTATAAAATCGCTGAGCTGGCAGGCTTCACCGTTCCTGTGTCCACCAAGATTCTGATTGGTGAAGTCACCGACGTTGATGAAAGCGAGCCGTTTGCCCACGAAAAACTGTCCCCGACACTGGCGATGTATCGTGCGAAGAACTTCGAAGACGCGGTTGATAAAGCTGAAAAACTGGTTGCTATGGGCGGTATCGGCCACACCTCCTGCCTGTATACCGACCAGGATAACCAGCCAGAACGCGTTGCTTACTTCGGTCAGTTGATGAAAACCGCACGTATCCTGATCAACACCCCTGCTTCTCAGGGTGGTATCGGTGACCTGTATAACTTCAAACTCGCACCTTCCCTGACTCTGGGTTGTGGTTCATGGGGTGGTAACTCCATCTCGGAAAACGTTGGTCCTAAGCACCTGATCAACAAGAAAACCGTTGCTAAGCGAGCTGAAAACATGTTGTGGCACAAACTTCCGAAATCTATCTACTTCCGTCGTGGCTCACTGCCAATCGCGCTGGATGAAGTGATTACTGATGGTCACAAACGCGCGCTGATCGTCACCGACCGTTTCCTGTTTAACAACGGCTACGCAGACCAGATCACTTCCGTACTGAAAGCGGCCGGCGTTGAAACAGAAGTTTTCTTTGAAGTGGAAGCTGACCCGACTCTGACCATCGTCCGTAAAGGCGCTGAGCTGGCGAACTCTTTCAAACCGGACGTGATTATCGCCCTGGGCGGCGGTTCCCCGATGGACGCGGCGAAAATCATGTGGGTCATGTACGAACATCCGGAAACCCACTTCGAAGAGCTGGCGCTGCGCTTTATGGATATCCGTAAGCGTATCTACAAGTTCCCGAAAATGGGCGTTAAAGCCAAAATGGTGGCGATCACCACCACGTCTGGTACCGGCTCTGAAGTCACGCCGTTCGCCGTTGTTACCGATGATGCAACCGGGCAGAAATACCCGCTGGCTGACTATGCCCTGACCCCGGATATGGCGATTGTTGATGCCAACCTGGTCATGGAAATGCCGAAATCCCTGTGTGCTTTCGGTGGTCTGGATGCGGTGACCCATGCGCTGGAAGCTTACGTTTCCGTACTGGCCTCCGAGTTCTCCGACGGTCAGGCTCTGCAGGCGCTGAAGCTGCTGAAAGAAAACCTGCCGGCGTCTTACCATGAAGGTTCTAAGAACCCGGTAGCGCGTGAGCGCGTACACAGTGCTGCAACGATCGCCGGTATTGCGTTTGCTAACGCCTTCCTGGGTGTATGTCACTCCATGGCGCACAAGCTTGGTTCTCAGTTCCACATTCCTCACGGTCTGGCGAACGCCCTGTTGATCAGTAACGTTATCCGCTATAACGCCAACGACAACCCGACCAAACAGACGGCATTCAGCCAGTACGACCGTCCGCAGGCCCGTCGTCGCTATGCGGAAATCGCTGACCACCTGGGTCTGACTGCACCGGGTGACCGCACCGCAGCGAAAATCGAAAAACTGCTTGGCTGGCTGGAAGAAATTAAAGCTGAACTGGGTATTCCTAAGTCTATCCGCGAAGCTGGCGTGCAGGAAGCTGACTTCCTGGCCCACGTTGATAAGCTGTCTGAAGACGCATTCGATGACCAGTGCACCGGCGCCAACCCGCGCTATCCGCTGATTGCCGAGCTGAAACAGATTCTGCTGGATACCTACTACGGTCGCGATTACGTCGAAGGCGGCGTGGAAGAGAAGAAAGAAGCCGCGCCGGGTAAAGCTGAGAAAAAAGCGAAGAAATCCGCTTAATCTCACCGTAGTCAAGAACGTTAATACCAGCCCCATCTTATGATGGGGCTTTTTTTATCTCCCCCGTTCAGCGGCCCACATAAGGTCTCAGACGGCCGAAATGTATGATCAAGGGTTCAGGGTTGAGGAATAAAAAAAGGCGCTATATAAGCGCCTGAGAGGGTCTCACGGGAAGGTATTAGTAGGTGTGCTGCCTGTTCTGCACAAAGCTTAAAGAACCGACGCTCAACGCCTCCTTATAATGCTTGCGGCAGACGGACACATAGCGTTCATTACCGCCAATCACTACCTGTTCCCCTTCATTGTACGGCCGCCCCTCCTGGTCGAGGCGCAAAACCATGC
The DNA here is from genome assembly GCF_051209435.1 of Klebsiella sp. HN106. Classification (NCBI taxonomy): domain Bacteria; kingdom Pseudomonadati; phylum Pseudomonadota; class Gammaproteobacteria; order Enterobacterales; family Enterobacteriaceae; genus Klebsiella; species Klebsiella sp. HN106. Next base: position 860,743 of record NZ_JBLURD010000001.1, read on the forward strand.
TCGCTTTACGACCGCAGAAACAGATAGTTTTTAATTCAACCAGCTTATCTGACCACGCCAGCAAATATTGACTGCCGGTAAAAAGTTCACCGCGAAAATCAGTACGCAGTCCATAGCACAGCACGGGAATATCCAGCTGGTCTACGACTTCAGACAGCTCATGCACCTGTTCGCGCGTCAAAAACTGGCTCTCATCAACTAATACGCAGTGAATCGGCTGACGTCTATGTTCGTCGGCAATGTCGGTAAATAACGCTGTCTGCGTATTATACAACCGCGCCGGCGAGGAGAGGCCAATCCTTGAACTCACTTTCCCTGAACCAAAGCGATCGTCAATCTCTGCGGTATAAACCAGAGTACGCATCCCTCGCTCCTGGTAATTGTATGAAGACTGCAACAGAGCGGTAGACTTGCCTGCATTCATTGCTGAATAGTAGAAATAAAGTTGTGCCATCGGCCGCGTAACCCCAATCAATGTGTTTTTTCGCAGCAAAATTGTATCATATATTCACTCACTATCAGCCCTCACCGTGTGGGTATTGCCGGGAATGTCCGGTCAACGAATGCCTGATAGATTAAGCATCTTAATTGAAGGGGAATGCCTGCTATTCGTGCGCCAACAGCGCTCCGTTCTCACATCGCTATTGCGCTTTTGTGCTTACCAGGCATTTTTCTGATAGCTATAACCGCGCTGGACAAGTGTTTTATATTAAACATCATCGCCGCTGCTGCGCTAATACTGACAATGATATTTATCCATGCAAAGTATAATTTTTCTCATCGCGCAACAGAAAAAGCATACTATCTCAGGGTTTTAGCTTATGTTTTCCACCGCGCTATAAGCAGGAAAGATGTGAACCCGCACATAAAATTTAAGTTAAATGAATTAATTCCCGAGACAAATAACAAGTTATTTTGACTTCCTTACATTCTCCCCTATTGCACATCTGAATTTATCGCTCTATTATTAGACCAACAAACCACCCCACAATATAAGTTTGAGATTACTACAATGAGCGAAGCACTTAAAATTCTGAACAACATCCGTACTCTTCGTGCACAGGCAAGAGAATGCACCCTTGAAACGCTCGAAGAAATGCTGGAAAAATTAGAAGTTGTCGTTAACGAACGTCGTGAAGAAGAAAGCGCTGCGGCTGCGGAAATTGAAGAACGTACTCGTAAACTGCAGCAATACCGTGAAATGCTGATTGCTGACGGTATTGATCCTAATGAACTGCTGAGCACTATGGCTGCAGTTAAAGCGGGAACTAAAACCAAGCGCGCTGCACGTCCGGCTAAATACAGCTACGTTGACGAAAATGGCGAAACTAAAACCTGGACTGGTCAGGGTCGTACTCCGGCAGTGATCAAGAAAGCGATGGATGAGCAAGGTAAAACGCTGGACGATTTCCTGCTGTAATATCCCCGCGCATCCGTTTAAAAATCCCGCTTCGGCGGGATTTTTTTTATCCGCTAATCGGACCTGTGCCCTGCGGACATAAAAAAACCGGGAAACGAATCTCGCTCCCGGTCCTGCATTGTGTGGCGATCAATTACTTCGCGATGGCTTTTTCCAGCCAGGATTTAAATTCAGCGCCCAGCGACTTATGGCGCACGCCATATTCAACGAAGGCCTGCATATAGCCCAGCTTATTACCGCAGTCGTGGCTTTTGCCTTTCATATGATAGGCTTCAACGGTCTCTTTTTCGATCAGCATATCGATGGCATCGGTCAGCTGAATTTCGTCACCGGCTCCCGGAGGCGTTTTTGCCAGCAGCGGCCAGATATCGGCGCTCAGCACATAGCGACCTACAACTGCCAGGTTAGACGGTGCTACGTCCGCTTTCGGTTTCTCAACAACGCCGACCATCGGTACGCTCTCACCCGGCTGCAGGGACTGGCCCTTGCAATCGACAACGCCGTACGCGGTCACGTCAGCAACCGGCTCAACCATAATCTGGCTGGCTCCGGTCTCGTCAAAACGAGCGATCATTTCCGCCAGGTTATCGCGGGACAGATCGGATTCATATTCGTCAAGAATAACGTCCGGTAGAATAACCGCGACCGGCTCATTGCCGACAACCGGATGCGCACACAGCACAGCATGGCCCAGACCTTTAGCCAGCCCCTGACGCACCTGCATAATAGTCACGTGCGGCGGACAAATAGATTGCACTTCTTCCAGCAGCTGGCGTTTTACACGTTTTTCCAGCATGGCTTCCAGTTCAAAACTGGTATCGAAATGGTTTTCGATGGAGTTTTTAGAAGAGTGCGTCACCAGAACAATTTCTGTAATCCCGGCGGCGATACATTCGTTAACAACATATTGAATTAATGGCTTATCTACCAGCGGCAGCATTTCTTTCGGAATAGCCTTAGTAGCGGGCAACATCCTGGTGCCTAATCCCGCAACCGGGATGACAGCTTTTCTTACTTTTGAATTAAGCGCAGCCATTGAAATCTCCTGGACTGTTCGTTTTTTAAACTTCTCGTTAATAATATGGTATCGAGTATATCAGCCTGTTCAGTTGAACCTGTTCCGAAAAGGATTAGATATCTCCGAATTAGGAATTTTACGCATTAAACCCGGCGATAGTACCACCACAAAAGATCGCGTGGTAATCCCACTTGGGTAAAAATAAGCGCAATTGTTCACTCCGCAGACAACATAAGGCGTAAACGTCCCCCGGCCCCCCAAATTTGGCACTGCCATGATGCGCAGCGTTGACTAATTTGGTTGAGATAGGCATTACCCAGGGTACCTAACGGAACGCCATTGCTAATCTGAATTTGGTGTTCCCCCGTATTCAACGTGCCATTCAAACCCGCGGAAACCAAAATTAAATTTTTCAAGCCGCTATGGTAATACCCTACCAATAATGGAAATTGCCCCGGCAGGTTAGCCTGACGCAGTAATTGATTGACCTGTTTAAGCAGGCTCCCCATCTCCGGTAAACGCTGTCCCTGATGAGCAAGCTGCTCCTGCAGCAGGCCATTGAAAAGGGCGCGCAGTAATAAAGCAGCAAGAACCCCATTATCACCCGCTCGCGTGACGTCCAGACAATAAAACGCCAGATCGTTTTCTGATAGCGGCGCAATGTCGAGCACGAGACCGGGCTTATCGACGGAGACAAGCTGCCGATAGTGAATACGGCAGTTCGACATCTCCTGCTGGACCGGGGGCTGAAGCTCCTGTAGCAGCCTTGACGCCGCGGAGGGATCGCTGACCAGCGCGTCCCAATCCTCAAACAGGCGTTCCTCCTCTTCGACACGAGAATTAAACATGTTGGGGTAGAGGCAGGCGTACACGGTTTCTCGCAGGCGATCGAAATCTTTTACCGGTTTAAGAAGAATGTCCTGCACGCCAAGGCGCAGCGCTTTGGCGATATCCGCCATATTTTCCGTCGCTGAAATCATCAGAATCGGCAGCTGCTCGCCCTGATTGCGCACATGCTCCACCAGCTGCAGGCCGTTCATTCGCGGCATGGAAATATCGCATATCATCAAATCGGGTTTTGACTCGGCCATTTTTTGAAGTGCATCCACGCCATCTTCCGCCTGGACGATGGTCGCGCCCAGCGAAGCTAACCAGGTGTGCATAAGTGAGCGGAAAACGGGTTCGTCTTCAACTATCAGAATCTGTTTTCCCGCCAATGGCTGCGTCATGATCTCTCCCCTGACTGACGATAAGTTAATAGTGGCACGCGATTCACGCTACCGCCTGTCAGAATTTACTTAAGTATGCATCAAATGCGCTACACGGAGGTACGCACTAAAGGTAATAGTTCATCCATTCTCTTTTCCACTGCCAGATGTCCGGCAGCGATAGCTTCGCCGGCACGGTGGAAATCCAGCGTGGAGATTTGCGGGCAAAAGGGCTGAATCAGGATATCCGGCGGGTCGCCCGCCATACGGTTTCGCTTAAGACGATTTTCCAGAACCTGAATGGAAGTCGACATGATCTCCATTGCCGTCGGCGCTACCGTCGCCCGACGTGAGGTCATACGCGCCAGGCGGGAGCGCAGCCGTGAATGCCACGAAAAATCTTCTTCGGCCTCCGGACGCGGCACCTCCATGGATAATAAATCCTGCTGCATCAGATGCGCGTCGTGCTGCAAATCAACGGCAATAACGATATCCGCGCCCATTGCCCGAGCCAGGGATACCGGCACGGGATTAACCACCGCGCCATCCACTAGCCAGTAACCATTATGCATGACCGGCGACATCAGACCAGGCATACTGCACGAGGCACGAATCGCCAGATGCAGATCCCCTTCCGTAAACCACAGTTCGCGACCGGTACTTAAATTGGTGGTAACGGCCGCAAAACGACGCTCGCAGCGTTCAATCTCGGTGACCGGTAGCAGTTTACGATATTGGCTAAATACCCGTTCGCCCCGCAGCAAGCCCCCTCGCTGCCAGGAGAGATCCATTAATTTCAGGACGTCCCAGTTGCTAAAAGAGCATACCCATTTCTCCAGCGCCGGAAGGCGGTTGCAGGCGTAAGCCGCCCCCACCAGCGAGCCAATAGAGCACCCTGCGATGACATCAACGTCAATGCCCGCACGCTGTAATGCATTAATCACACCGATATGCGACCACCCGCGGGCGGCTCCTGCCCCTAGCGCCAGACCGATCTTGAGCTTTCTCATTCTTACCGAAACATATCCTTCCACTCCGGGCATGGCATCATCGCCATACCTCAGTTAACATATTGCGCTTTGGCGGCGTAGCGCCGTCTTTCTTTATCCCATGGAGGCCGTTTTGTCGCCATTATGCCCCTGCGGCAGCGCTCTGGAGTATAGCGCATGTTGTCAGCGTTATCTGACTGGCACGCAGCTTGCGCCAGATCCGTCACAGCTGATGCGTTCCCGCTATAGCGCATTTGTTATGCAGGACGCCGACTATCTGATTAAAACCTGGCACCCCTCCTGTCAGGCGCAACAGTTTCGCGCGGACCTGGAGAACGGGTTTAAGCAAACTCAATGGCTGGGTCTCACCGTCTTTGCTGCCGATGAAGGCAGAAGTCCCGATGAAGGCTACGTCAGCTTTATCGCGCGTTTCACTGACAATAACCGCTCCGGCGCCATTATTGAACGATCCAGATTCTTAAAAGAAAACGGACAGTGGTACTATATTGACGGAATGCGACCGCTGATCGGTCGTAACGACCCCTGCCCTTGCGGTTCAGGTAAAAAATTTAAAAAATGCTGCGGCCAGTAAGCCAGCAGCAGGAATAGCAAACACTACAGGATTTTCCCCGCGATGCATTCACTACAACGTAAAGTACTACGCACCATTTGCCCTGATCAGAAAGGCCTCATCGCGCGTATCACGAATATCTGCTATAAGCACGAGCTGAACATCGTGCAAAACAATGAGTTCGTTGACCACCGGACCGGCCGCTTCTTTATGCGTACCGAGCTCGAGGGTATTTTCAATGACTCCGTTCTGCTGGCTGACCTCGACAGCGCGCTGCCGGAAGGCTCGATTCGTGAGCTCAACCCAGCAGGCCGCCGCCGAGTCGTCATTCTGGTGACTAAAGAGGCGCACTGCCTCGGCGATCTGCTGATGAAAGCCAACTATGGCGGACTGGACGTAGAAATCGCCGCCGTCATCGGCAATCACGAAACCCTGCGCTCGCTGGTTGAACGCTTTGATATTCCCTTCCAGCTGGTGAGCCATGAGGGGCTAACCCGCGAAGAGCACGATAAGCAGATGGGTGATGCTATCGCCGCCCATGAACCGGATTACGTCGTGCTGGCGAAATACATGCGGGTGTTGACCCCCGAGTTTGTCTCCCGCTTCCCGAATAAGATTATCAATATTCACCACTCATTCCTGCCGGCGTTTATCGGCGCGCGTCCGTATCATCAGGCCTATGACCGCGGGGTGAAGATTATTGGCGCAACCGCCCACTACGTGAACGATAATCTGGATGAAGGCCCCATCATCATGCAGGACGTTATTCACGTCGATCACACCTACACCGCAGAAGATATGATGCGCGCTGGCCGCGACGTTGAGAAAAACGTTCTGAGCCGCGCATTGTACCAGGTGCTTGCACAGCGGGTGTTTGTTTACGGCAACCGAACGATTATTCTTTAATCGATAATGAAATTAACTGGTTAGCTTTACGGCTTTACGCGTAAAAATCAGGCAACCAGTTTATTTTTAGCAAACGAATACTTTACAGTGGCGCGTCATTTGATATGATGCGCCCCGCTTCCCGATAAGGAAGCAGGCCAGTATTAAGCATTACCCCGTGGTGGGGTTCCCGAGCGGCCAAAGGGAGCAGACTGTAAATCTGCCGTCATCGACTTCGAAGGTTCGAATCCTTCCCCCACCACCATTTCAAGCTTTACCTCGACAATATGAATTACCCCTGGTGGGGTTCCCGAGCGGCCAAAGGGAGCAGACTGTAAATCTGCCGTCATCGACTTCGAAGGTTCGAATCCTTCCCCCACCACCATCACTTCTCTGTTACACCGCTACCTGCTCAAAGCACATTGCCATATATTCTCCCGATGCAGGGAAGGATGAGAAGCTTCGATTAAGGTTCGAGTCGAGCGTCAGCGAGACAACGTTGCCGCAGGCAACGGCCCGAAGGGTGAGGAGCGAAGCGACGAATAATCCTTCCCCACCACCATCACTTCCCTGCAGTACCTCAGCAAAATCAAATAATCAAACCGTCTTAGTTAGCTCTTTTATTGCTCCAGAACTGATTCTGTATTTCTGCCATATGTGCCCCGGCGGCGCTACAAGGGCATGCTGTCTGTAGCCCGGCCAGGCGTAGCGCCGCCTGGAGCAGACCGCACCAATGAAAAACCCTGCCGCAGCAGGGTTGAGCTTTACACGAAATAGAATCAGCGACGGGCGCGAACAATCTGGTATTTGCGCGTCAGGTACTCGACCGGCGCGCTCCAGATATGCACCAGACGGGAGAACGGGAACAGCACAAACAGCGTCATCCCCAGCACCAGATGCACGCGGAAAATAAACGCCACGCCGTCCAGATGCTGCGAAGCCCCGCCGTGGAAGGTCACCACCGACTGCGCCCAGCCCACCAGCTTCATCATTTCGCTACCGTCCATATGCTGAGCGGAGAACGGAATAGTCAGCAGACCCAGAGCGCACTGCACCATCAGCAGGGAGAGGATCAGAATATCCGCTCCGGTGGTGGTGGCGCGCACGCGGGGGCTCAGCAGACGGCGTTTCAGCAACAGTAGCCCGCCCACCAGCGTCATGACGCCGCAGGCGCCGCCCGCGATCATCGCCATCTTCTGCTTCACGTCAACCGGCAGGAATGACTCGTACATCCAGTGCGGCGTCAGCATGCCGAGAAAATGACCGGCAAAAATTCCCAGAATACCGATATGGAACAGGTTCGAGGCCAGATTCATCCCTTTACGGTCCAGCATCTGGCTGGAGGCCGCACGCCAGGTGTACTGCCCATAGTCGTAACGTAGCCAGCTGCCGACCAGAAATACCGTCCCGGCGATATACGGATAGATGTCAAAGAAGAACATATTCAGGAAGTGCATTAGTGCTGTCCTCCGTTAGAGATATTCAAATATTGCGGGGCAACGGCTCCGGCAAAACGACGCTGGTGAGCGGAGATCTCCGACTCGCCGCAGCCCTGATCGGCAAAGAATTTCACCTGTTCTTCTTCCCAGACGGCGTCCAGCGCCTGCGGCGTATCGTCGCGGGCCTCATCGGCGATTTTTTCCGCCACTTTCTGGCTATCTACCTGGGCGTGTGCCAGCTTGAGCAGCAGCTCAAACAGTACCGCGTAGCGGCTATCGCGCTGCTGCAGGCGAGCGCTCAGTAGACCGAGAATCGGCGCAACGTCCTGCAATCCGCCGCGCGCTTCCGCCTCCGGCAGCTGCGCCAGATACTCAAGATACAGCGGGAGATGATCCGGCAATTCGCGGCTATCCAGCTGCAGACCGTGGCGTTCATACTGCGCCATCAGGTCGACCATTGCCTGGCCGCGATCGCGGGATTCGCCGTGCACGTGCTCAAACAGCAGCAGCGAGGTCGCACGGCCGCGATCGAACAGCTCACTGTAGCGAGACTGCGCGTCCAGCACATCCTGGGCGGTCAGGTCGCGCAGGAAAACGCTCAGCTTATGGGCATCCTCCGGCGCGAGCTTTTCCGAAGAGGCAATAGCGTCGAACAGCTCCTGCTGATGCTGCCATAAGGCAGCGTCAGGGTACTCAAGAAGGCGCGACACAATGACGAGTTCAATCATGGGTGCGGCTCCGTTTTGCTGGTGACGTCGATAGCATCGATACGGCGGCTGTTGAACAGATTAAACTGGCTGTCAGAACCGTGGCAGCCGTCACCGAAGGTGAAGCCGCAACCGTTTTTCTCCGGGAAAGCATCGCGGGCCTGCTCGCGATGGCTGCTCGGCACCACGAAACGGTCTTCGTAGTTGGCGATAGCCAGATAGCGATACATCTCCTGCGCCTGGGCTTCAGTGAGGCCAACCTCTTCCAGCGCCCGGGTATCCAGTACGCCGTCTACGGTTTCCGCGCGTTTGAAGTGGCGCATCGCCAGCATGCGTTTCAGCGCCAGCAGCACCGGCTGGGTATCGCCCGCGGTTAGCAGGTTTGCCAGATACTGAACCGGGATACGCAGGCTTTCGACGTCCGGCAGAATACCGTTGCTGCCCAGTTCACCCGCATCGGCGGCTGACTGAATCGGCGACAGAGGCGGCACGTACCAGACCATAGGCAGGGTGCGATATTCCGGATGCAGCGGCAGCGCCAGCTTCCAGTCCATCGCCATTTTGTACACCGGCGACTGCTGGGCGGCTTCGATAACCCCCTGCGGCACGCCGTCCTTCAGCGCCTGCTCAATCACTTTCGGGTCGTTCGGGTTGAGGAACACGTCCAGCTGACGCTGATACAGGTCTTTCTCATTCTCCGTGCTGGCGGCATTTTCAATCGCGTCCGCGTCATACAGCAGCACGCCGAGGTAGCGAATACGCCCCACGCAGGTTTCCGAACAGACGGTCGGCATCCCGGATTCGATACGCGGGTAGCAGAAAATGCACTTCTCTGATTTGCCGCTCTTCCAGTTGAAATAGATTTTCTTGTACGGGCAACCGGTGATGCACATGCGCCAGCCGCGGCACTTGTCCTGGTCGATCAGCACGATGCCGTCTTCTTCACGTTTATAGATCGCGCCGCTCGGGCAGGTCGCGACGCACGCCGGGTTCAGACAGTGTTCGCACAGGCGCGGGAGATACATCATAAAGGTGTTTTCGAACTGGCCGTACATCGCCTTCTGCATGTTTTCGAAGTTCTGGTCTTTGGCGCGTTTTTCAAATTCGCCGCCCAGAATCTCTTCCCAGTTCGGACCGCTGGTGATTTTATCCATCCGCTGGCCGGTGATCAGCGAGCGCGGGCGAGCGATCGGCTGATGTTTGCTTTCCGGCGCGTTGTGCAGATTCTGGTAGTCGTAATCAAAGGGCTCGTAATAGTCGTCGATGCCCGGCAAATGCGGGTTAGCAAAGATTTTACCCAGCAGCATCGCGCGGTTGCCCATGCGCGGCTGCAGCTTGCCGTTGATCTTACGGATCCAGCCGCCCTTCCACTTTTCCTGATTCTCCCAGTCGTTCGGGAAACCAACGCCCGGCTTACTTTCAACGTTGTTGAACCACGCGTACTCCATACCCTCGCGGCTGGTCCAGACGTTTTTACAGGTGACTGAACAGGTATGACAGCCGATGCACTTATCGAGATTCAGCACCATGCCGACTTGTGAACGAATTTTCATTTTACGCTCTCCTGTACCTGGTCGTTACCTTCGCCATCTAACCAGTTAATATTCTTCATCTTACGTACTACCACGAACTCGTCGCGGTTAGACCCTACCGTGCCGTAGTAGTTAAAGCCGTAGGCCAGCTGCGCATAGCCGCCGATCATATGGGTCGGCTTTGGCGTAATACGAGTCACGGAGTTGTGAATCCCCCCGCGCTGTTCAGTGATCTCGGAACCCGGCAGGTTTACGATACGTTCCTGCGCGTGGTACATCATGGTCATCCCGGCCGGTACGCGCTGGCTTACCACCGCGCGGGCGGTCAGCGCGCCGTTGCTGTTAAACACTTCGATCCAGTCGTTATCTTCGATCCCCAGATCTTTGGCGTCCGCTTCGCTCATCCAGACAATCGGCCCGCCGCGCGACAGCGTCAGCATCAGCAGGTTGTCGCTGTAGGTGGAGTGGATCCCCCACTTCTGGTGCGGCGTCAGGAAGTTCAATGCCTTCTCCGGGTTGCCGTTGGATTTCGCGCCCATCACCGTTTTCACGGAGCGGGTGTCGATTGGCGGACGATAAACCAGCAGGCTTTCGCCAAAATCACGCATCCACTGGTGATCCTGATACAGCTGCTGGCGGCCGGAAAGCGTGCGCCACGGGATCAGTTCGTGAACGTTGGTGTAGCCGGCGTTATAAGAAACGTGCTCATCTTCGAGTCCGGACCAGGTCGGGCTGGAGATAATTTTGCGCGGCTGGGCCTGAATATCGCGGAAGCGGATTTTTTCCTCTTCTTTATTCGTCGCCAGGTGCGTATGGTCGCGACCGGTAAATTCGCTGAGCGCCGCCCAGGCTTTAACCGCCACGTGGCCGTTGGTTTCCGGCGCCAGGGTCAGGATCATTTCCGCCGCGTCAATGGCGGTATTAAGCATCGGCTGACCTTTGGCCGGTCCATCCGCTTTGGTGTAGTTGAGCTTGCGCAGCAGATCCATCTCGCTCTGGGTATTCCAGGCGATGCCTTTACCGCCGTTGCCGATTTTCTCCATCAGCGGGCCGATAGAGGTAAAGCGTTCGTATGTCGCCGGATAATCGCGCTCGACGGTCAGAATATGCGGCGCGGTTTTCCCTGGAATCAGGTCGCATTCGCCTTTTTTCCAGTCCTTAACGTCCAGCGGCTGCGCCAGTTCGGCGGCGGAGTCGTGCTGGATAGGCAGCGTTACCACGTCGGTTTCCTGACCCAAATGACCCACGCACACTTCGGAGAACTTTTTCGCGATATCTTTGTAGATATCCCAGTCGCTTTTCGATTCCCAGGCCGGGTCGACGGCGGCAGACAGCGGATGAATAAACGGATGCATATCCGAGGTATTCATGTCGTCTTTTTCATACCAGGTAGCGGTCGGCAGCACGATGTCGGAGTAGAGGCAGGTACTCGACAGACGGAAGTCGAGGGTCACCACCAGATCCAGCTTGCCGTCGAGACCGTTATCTTTCCACTCCACTTCTTCCGGCTTCACGCCGCCCTGCTTGCCGAGATCTTTGCCCTGAATACCGTTTTCCGTACCCAGCAGGTACTTCAGCATGTACTCGTGGCCTTTACCCGAGGAGCCCAGCAGGTTGGAACGCCAGATAAACAGGTTGCGCGGATGGTTTTTACCGTTTTCCGGCTGCTCTGCGGCAAAGCGAATGGAACCCTCTTTCAGCGATTTGACGGTGTAATCGACCGGCGTCATGCCCGCTTTTTTTGCCGCATGCGCAATACGCAGCGGGTTGGTGCCCAGCTGCGGCGCCGACGGAAGCCAGCCCATACGCTCGGCGCGCACGTTGAAATCAATCAGGTGGCCGCTGTAGCGGGATTTATCCGCTAACGGCGACAGCAGTTCCTGCGCGGTTACGGTTTCATAGCGCCACTGGCTGGAGTGGTTATAGAAGTACGATGTGCTGTTCATATGGCGCGCCGGACGCTGCCAGTCAAGGGCAAACGCCAGCGGCTGCCAGCCGGTCTGCGGACGCAGTTTTTCCTGGCCGACATAGTGCGCCCAGCCGCCGCCGCTCTGACCAACGCAGCCGCAGAAGATCAGCATATTGATAAGACCGCGATAGTTCATATCGAGGTGGAACCAGTGGTTCAGACCGGCGCCGACGATGATCATCGAACGGCCGTGGGTCTTATCGGCGTTATCGGCAAACTCCCGCGCGGTGCGGATAATATGCGCCCGGGAAACGCCGGTGATTTTCTCCGCCCATGCCGGGGTATACGCTTTGAGGTCATCGTAGCTGCTGGCGCAGTTTTCATCGCCGAGTCCGCGATCCAGGCCGTAGTTCGCCATGGTCAGGTCGTAGACGGTGGTGACCAGCACGGTAGAACCGTCGGCCTTCTGCAGGCGTTTTACCGGCAGTTTGTGCAGCAGCACGTTTTCCAGCTCGACTTTATTAAAGTGCTCGGTACCTTCGCCGCCAAAATAGGGGAAGCCGACGTTAGCGATATCGTCGTGGCCGCCCAGCAGGCTCAGGCGCAGCTCGACATCTTCGCCGGTTTTACCATCGCGCTGTTCAAGATTCCATTTACCTTTGTCGCCCCAGCGGAAACCGATAGACCCGTTCGGTACGGTGATTTCGCCCTTCTCATCAAAGGCGACGGTTTTCCATTCCGGATTCGTTTCCTGACCTAATGCATCCACCAGGTCAGCCGCGCGCAGCATGCGGCCCGCCGCGTAATAGCCGTCGCGCTCTTCAAGCATCACCAGCATCGGCATGTCGGTGTAGCGGCGCACGTAATCGGTAAAGTACTGGCTTGGTTTGTCGAGGTGGAACTCGCGCAGCATGACGTGGCCCATCGCCAGCGCCATCGCCGCATCGGTACCCTGCTTCGGCGCCAGCCAAAGATCGCAAAGCTTGGCGATTTCGGCGTAGTCAGGGGTGATAGCAACGGTTTTAGTGCCCTTATAGCGAACTTCGGTGAAGAAGTGGGCATCCGGGGTACGGGTCTGCGGTACGTTGGATCCCCAGGCAATGATATAGCTGGAGTTGTACCAGTCGGCAGATTCCGGTACGTCGGTCTGCTCGCCCCAGGTCTGCGGTGATGCAGGCGGCAGGTCGCAGTACCAGTCGTAGAAGCTCAGGCAGGTCCCGCCGATCAGCGACAGATAGCGCGCGCCGGAGGCATAGGAGACCATCGACATCGCCGGGATGGGCGAGAAGCCGGCTACGCGGTCCGGGCCGTAGGTTTTGACGGTATAGACGTTAGAGGCGGCAATCAGCTCGTTCACCTCTTGCCAGGATGAACGCACGAAACCGCCGCGGCCGCGCGCCTGCTTAAAGCTTTTCGCTTTGTCGGCATCTTCAATAATCGAGGCCCATGCGTCAACCGGATCGCTGTGCTGTACTTTCGCTTCACGCCACATTTTCATCAGGCGTTTGCGCATCAGCGGGTACTTCAGGCGATTAGCGCTGTAAAGATACCAGGAGTAGCTGGCGCCGCGCGGGCAGCCGCGAGGCTCGTGGTTTGGCATATCCGGACGGGTGCGCGGATAGTCGGTCTGCTGGGTTTCCCAGGTGACAAGACCATTTTTGACATAAATCTTCCAGCTGCATGAGCCGGTGCAGTTGACACCGTGGGTGGAGCGCACAATTTTGTCATGCTGCCAACGTTGACGGTATCCATCCTCCCAGTCCCGGTTGGTTTTTAGAAGCTGGCCGTGCCCATCGGCAAAGGTTTCACCCTTCTGTTTGAAGTAGCGAAACCGGTCCAGGAATTTACTCATCGGGTTTCTCCTGTGTGGAGCCTGACGGCTCTCTGATAAATCGACATTGCTGGATTTGCAGCGAAGGTAACGCTATGAAAGAGGGAGAGAATTGATAACGATCAAGACGATAGGGCTTATAAAAGCCGCTCCGGAAGCCTGATACCACCAAAGTAGTATTTATTTCTATTTTATATCTATATGATTTACATATAAATTCATCTAAAAAACCTGCAAAGGCCAGGGTTTTGCCATTCGCCATGGTATTAAGGGGTAGATGCTTATGCCGCTATTTTATTTGTGACTCCGGACTGCTTTTAAAATAACCCTCAACGATTAGCATGTTGTAACTAAATAATAAATAAAAAAAGGGCGCAACGATATTTGCGCCCTTTGCAGAAACTCACCAGAAAATATTATTTCTGCTTGCGTCCGTAGATTGCCCAGGTAATCACCACGCAGGCGATATAGAACACCAGGAATACCTTCATTGCTCCGGCCGGCGAGCCGGTCAAATCCAGCGAGATACCAAACGCTTTTGGAATAAAGAAGCCGCCAATGGCGCCAATCGCTGAAATAAAGCCCAGCGCCGCCGCCGTATCGGTCGCCGCTTCACGCATGGCCTGCGCTTCGCTGCCGCCCTGCGCCTTGACGCGATCCATCGTCATTTTACGGAAGATAACCGAGATCATCTGGAAAGTAGACGCGCTCCCCAGACCAGCGGTCAGGAACAGCACCATAAATACCGCGAAGAAGGCAATAAAGTTACCGCCCTCGCCGTGGGTCGGCAGCGTCAGGAACAACAGGCCGCAGAAGATAGCCATGACCACAAAGTTCACCAGCGTCACGCGAGTCCCGCCGAGTCGGTCGGAGATCGCCCCGCCGGTCGAGCGCGCCAGTGCGCCGATAAACGGCCCGAAGAACGCATAGTGCAGAATCTGCACATCCGGGAACTGGGTCTTGGACAGCATGGCGAAGCCCGCCGAGAAGCCGATAAACGAGCCGAAGGTGGCAAGATAGAGCAGCGCCATAATCCACAGATGCGCGCGCTTCAGTACCGGCAGCTGCTCGCTCAGCGACGCCTTCGATGCCGACAGGTCGTTCATGAAGAACCACGCCGCCAGGGTGAAGATAATCAGGAACGGCACCCAGATCCACGCGGCGTTTTCCAGATATAGCATGGAACCATCCGGCTGTTCGCTGCCGGTACCGCCAAAGACGGCGAAAATAGACAGGGATACCACCAGAGGAGCAACCAGCTGCATCACGCTGACGCCCATATTACCGAGGCCGCCGTTGATACCCAGCGCGCCGCCCTGCTTCTGTTTCGGGAAGAAGAAGCTGATGTTAGCCATACTGGAAGCAAAGTTCGCCCCCGCAAAGCCGCACAGCAGAGAGATGATCACGAAAACGCTGAAAGGCGTAGAGGTATCCTGCACCGCGAAGCCTAACCATACGCAGGGTACGATCATGATCCCGGTACTGAACGCAGTCCAGCGACGACCGCCGAACAACGGCACCATAAACGCGTAAGGCACGCGCAGCAGCGCGCCGGACAGCGCCGGGAGCGCGGTCAGCATAAACAACTGGTCGGTAGTAAACTGAAAGCCGACTTTATTGAGGTTGACGGCAACGGCGCTGAACAACATCCAGACGCAGAATGCCAGTAAAAGACACGGAACGGAGATCCACAGATTGCGGCTGGCGATGCGATGACCGCGCTGCTGCCAGAATTCAGGATCTTCAGGACGCCAGTCGCTAATGACTGAGCTGTTAGTCTTCTCCGGGATTGAAGAGTGACTCATAGACACCTCTGATGATTCATATTAACCCTGGCTACCTTATGGGTTACAGGCGGCGGTAAGTTGATATAAATCAAAGGAAAAGTTGGCGCTAATTTGGCTAAAAAAAATTCATCACCCGAAGTGAGTAGCTATTTCTGCGCAAAAAAGTGTGGTTTTTCACGCCAGTGCCGGGATTACCTCAACGCCTGCCACCAGCCCATCGTAGGCTGACAATTAAGGGGTAATCCTTTGGGGGTATGGGTATACTCCAGGGGATGTCCGAGAATAAGCGCCACTCCCGGATAATTTGCCGGTCAGGAGCCCCATATCCCATGTTGAAACGACTTTTTACGCCGCTGACGCTGGTTAATCAACTCGCGCTGATCGTTCTGTTGGCCACGATCATCGGCGTCGCCGGAATGGCGATCTCTTCCCGCCTGGTGCATGGCGTTCAGGGCAGCGCGCATGCCATCAATAAAGCCGGTTCGCTGCGCATGCAGAGCTATCGCCTGCTGGCGGCGATACCGCTGACCGACAGCGATCAAAAGCTGCTGGATGAAATGACGGCAACCGTCTTTAGCCCGGAACTGCAGTACGCCGCTCGCCATGACGATCAGCAGCGGCAGCTCCAGGCGCTGCAGCACTACTGGCAGCTGGAGCTGGCGCCGGGAATGCGCAAAGCGCAAAATCAGGCCTCGGTCGCGACGGATGTCGCCGGCTTTGTCGACCGCATTGACCAGTTGGTTACCGCTTTCGATCACACCACCGAGGAGCGGATTAAACACGTTGTCTGGATCCAGCGCATCATGGCCGTTGGGATGGCGCTGCTGCTGGTATTTACCATCGTCTGGCTGCGCGCCCGCCTGTTACGTCCGTGGAAACAGCTGCTCGGTATGGCCCGAGCGGTGAGCCGACGTGATTTCACCCAGCGGGCGCAGATTAACGGGCGCAACGAGATGGCGACGCTCGGCATGGCGCTGAACAACATGTCCAAAGAGCTGGCGGAGAGCTATTCGGTGCTTGAACGCCGGGTGCAGGAAAAAACCGCCGGCCTGGAGCAAAAAAACGAGATCCTCGCCTTTCTGTGGCAGGCCAACCGCCGCCTGCACTCTAACGCGCCGCTCTGTGAACGCATTTCGCCCGTTCTTAACGGTTTACAGGGGCTGACCCTGCTGCGCGATATTGAAGTTCGCGTCTACGACCTTGAAGACGAAGACAACCATCAGGAGTTTTCCTGCCACTCCGATATTCAGTGCGACGACAGGGGCTGTTATCTCTGTCCCCGCGACCTGCCGCCGCTGCCTGATACCGGCACCACTTTAAAATGGCGGCTGTCGGATGCCCATAATCAGTACGGTATTTTACTGGCCACCCTGCCCGCCGGGCGTCATCTGAGCCACGATCAGCAGCAGCTGGTTGACACGCTGGTGGAACAACTTACCGGCACCCTCGCTCTCGATCGTCATCAGGAGCGCCAGCAGCAGCTAATCGTCATGGAGGAGCGCGCCACTATCGCCCGCGAGCTCCACGACTCCATCGCCCAGTCGCTCTCCTGTATGAAAATGCAGGTTAGCTGCCTGCAAATGCAGGGCGATGACCTGCCGGAAGCGAGCCGCCAGCTGCTGGGGCAAATCCGTAATGAACTGAATACCTCCTGGGCTCAGCTGCGCGAACTGCTGACGACCTTCCGGCTACAGCTCACCGAGCCGGGACTACGTCCGGCGCTGGAGGCCAGCTGCCAGGAATACAGCGCCCACTTCGGTTTTACGGTACGCCTGGACTATCAGCTGCCGCCGCGTTTTGTGCCGTCGCATCAGGCCATCCATCTGCTGCAAATCGCCCGGGAAGCGCTCAGCAACGCGCTGAAGCACGCCAATGCCACCGATGTCAGCGTTACCGTGGCGTTGCGGGACAATCAGGTCCGTCTGACGGTGGCCGATAACGGTCGCGGCGTACCGGACCATGCGGAGCGCAGCAACCACTACGGCCTGATTATTATGCGCGATCGCGCTCAGAGCCTGCGCGGGGACTGCCAGGTTCGGCGCCGGGAAACCGGCGGTACCGAAGTGGTGGTCACTTTTATCCCTGAAAAATCGTTTTCAATCCAATAAGGAGAACTCCATGAGTCAACAGGAACGGGCAACCATCCTTCTCATCGACGATCACCCGATGCTGCGCACCGGCGTCAAACAGCTGATCAGCATGGCCCCGGATATCCAGGTTATCGGCGAAGCCAGCAACGGCGAGCAAGGTATTGCGATGGCGGAATCATTGGATCCTGATTTGATTCTGCTGGATCTCAATATGCCGGGCATGAACGGTCTGGAAACGCTCGACAAGCTGCGCGAGAAGTCGCTGTCCGGCCGCGTGGTGGTGTTTAGCGTCTCCAATCATGAAGAAGACGTGGTGACCGCGCTGAAACGCGGCGCCGACGGCTACCTGCTGAAGGATATGGAGCCGGAAGATTTGCTGAAAGCGCTACAGCAGGCGGCGGCAGGCGAAATGGTGCTCAGCGAAGCGTTAACCCCGGTGCTGGCTGCCAGCCTGCGCGCTAATCGCGCTACCTCAGACCGCGACATCAGCCAGCTAACCCCGCGCGAGCGCGATATTCTCAAGCTGATTGCCCAGGGCCTGCCAAACAAAATGATCGCCCGCCGTCTGGATATCACCGAAAGTACCGTTAAAGTGCACGTCAAACATATGTTGAAGAAAATGAAGCTGAAATCGCGCGTGGAAGCTGCGGTTTGGGTCCATCAGGAGCGCGTATTCTAGGGCAGATGCTGCCACGAAACGCCATCGGCCGGTACGCGTACCAACGGCTCAGTCAGCGCCAGTGCGATCTCATTGGATGAGACGCGCTGACCCGTTTTATCCTCCACCACCAGCGAAAGATGCCAGCGGTTGCTTGCCCCGGCTTCGCTGTTCCAGCGCGGCATAATCACGGTCCAGCCGTCCGTACTGTTGGCCTCTATCGGCGAGGTCAGGCTCAGCGCCTGGGTATCGCCCTGCCAGCTTAGCGACTTAATTCCGTGCAGGCTACGAATCTGTAGTTTCAGCTGCACCGTCTCCCCGGGCTGAAGATCCCAGGGCGGCGTCGCCAGATAAACCGACAGCGTTTTGCGCTGGCGATATTCAACCACCGGCAGATTATCGCGTTCCGGGCTATCGTAGCGGCTGCCGCGAAGCGATCGGCTAACGGCGACTTCATCGGCCGCCAGCTGCTGTTTCAGAGGAACGCCAAAACGATAGTTCAGCTTTAACCCAATATCGTTTTGGCTGACGCCGCTCTCGCCCTGCTTATGTTTGGCGGTCACCGTGACCAGCGGAACGGGGGTGTAATTCAGCCCCACCGACACCGCGACCGGATTGTGATAGCCGGTGCCCGAATGGAACAGGTCAACGCTATCGCCGAAGTACTGCTCCACGCTCACGCTGGTATTAATGTGCTGATAAAACGGCAGCCGCGCCTGAGCGGTCACATCGTAGCCGCTCGCCATACGCTGCTGCTGAGTCAGGCTACTCCCCTGCTGCCAGCCGCCGAGCGGCTGGTAGTAGTTAGCCGACAGGCGCAGCGATTCACCCCAGGCTTCGGCCCCGACGCTGCCGCGCGCCATGCGCTCATCGAGCACTTTATCGTAGAAGGAGTTGTAGCCCAGCAGCCAGGAGCCCATCCGCCAGCGCTGGCCGAGGCCGACGTTGCCGACCAGACCGTTATCCCGCTGGGTGACCGAGTACTGGTTCCAGGTGAGATAGTCGCCGTTATCCTGAAGAGGAACAAACCAGCTCCCCTTGCTGCCGGTAAAATTGCCCTCTCTATCGACCAGCAAATCGACGTTGGCGTTGCCCCACGGCGAAAGCCAGCTTTCCAGCTGGTGGCTGACTTCGTTGCCCAGCCGGCTCATAGCAAATACACGCGCCTGTTCGCCGGTTGTCAGCCCATTATCGCTCATGCTGGCTTCGCCAAATTTTTTCGCCATCTCGGCAAAATGTTTTGCGTCGTCATCGACCTGCGGCGCCAGGCCAAGGTCGGGTAAGCTTTCAGGGCCTCTGGAAAAGGCCTGAGTATCCTGCAGCGCGCGGGCGGGAGCGCCTGTCAGCAGCAGGAGAAGCGGTAAATAAGGGGTTATACGGAACGACAAGGAGCTCAAATCGGTTACGTCTACTCATAAAGTGATGGCGGCAAAAGTTAAGTTTATCGTTTTTTACCCGCCCTGGCAGCCTCCCGCACGATTCCAGGAATATACCGAATATCAGGCCTGCGCCAGCTTCGCCGCCAGCAGCGCCTTAAGTTCCGGGATACAAGAGCCACAGTTGGTGCCGCATTTGAGCTTTGCTCCCAGTGCGGCGGGCGTACGGCAGCCAGTGGCAATCGCTTCGTCTATCGCCCGTTCGCCCACGCTAAAGCAGCTACAGATAATGCGTCCGCGCGGTACCTCATCGCTACCCTTTCTGCCGCTCAATAATGCGTGACGCTGGGTAGCATTCGGCGGAGGGCTGCGAAACGCGGCGCTAATCCACTCGGCATCCACGCGCGGTTCGTTGACATCGCTCCACCAGCCGAGCATCAGCTCTTCCCCCTGCCACGCCAGCAGGTTCCAGATGCTACCGCCTTTGGCTGTCTGTAGTTGCCACCCTTTTCGCTGGCACCACTCAATAAGCCACTCGCGGGAGGCGATATCCCCCGCCAGCGAAAGATGAATGATTCCCTGCGCTGCCCGCCGCCGCCAGTGTAGTGAAGCGGGTAGCGGCACCGACAAGCGAGAAAAAAGCTCGCCTTTCCACGCTGGTAGCCAGGCAGCTATCGCCACTGCCGCCTGTTTACTTTCCGGCTGCCCGGAGTGCGGGTCAGTGACTGCAGACAGCAGGTTATTCACCCGTCCCTGGCGAGCAAACTGATCATTCCAGTGCATCGGCACAAACAGCGACCCGGGACGCTGGCCATTGCTGACAATCACTTTTGCTACCATCACCCCATTCGGTGAGCGCACCCGCGCCAGTTCGCCTTCCAGCAGCTGATAGCGCGTCGCGTCCGCTGGCGCGACTTCCACCACCGGCTCGTTAATATGCTGCATCAGACGCGGCACCGCGCCGGTGCGGGTCATGGTGTGCCACTGATCGCGGATCCGCCCGCTGTTGAGGATCAGCGGATAGAACGCATCGGTGACCGCCCGAGTGGGCTGCGGGGTCACCGGGATCATGCGCAATTTGCCGCTGCGGTGCCACCCCTTGAGCAAATCCCAGCTTGCCTGACTGCGGCTCACCGGCCAGCGCACCGGTTCCAGCGCCTCCCACGCTTCGCGGCTGAGATCCGCCAGTCCGCCGATATCAAATGCCCGCTGGCCATCATTTTCATATCCTGAAAGCGCGGCGTGTTCGCTGAACACCTCGTGCGGGTGCTGCCAGGCAAAAGCGGAGCCGAAGCCCAGCGCCTGGGCCACGCGGGCGACGATCCACCAGTCGGCTCTGGCCTCCCCCGGTGGCGCCATGAAAGCGCGCTGGCGTGAGATCCTTCGTTCGGAGTTGGTTACCGTGCCGCTCTTCTCTCCCCACGCCAGCGCGGGAAAGCGGATATGGGCAAAGCGTCCGGTATCGGTAGCGGCGGCGACGTCGGACACGATGACCAGCGGACAGGCCGCCAGCGCTTTGCTTACCGCATGGCTGTCCGGCAGCGACACTACCGGGTTGGTGCCCATAATCCACACCGCTTTCACCTCGCCGCGGCCAATGGCGGCGAACAGATCCACCGCCGCCAGCCCCGGCGTTTGCGCCAGACGTTCGGTCCCCCAGAAGCGCGCCAGACGCCGTAAATCGTCGGTTTCAAAGTTCATATGCGACGCCAGCATGGTCGCCAGTCCGCCCACCTCGCGCCCGCCCATGGCGTTAGGTTGTCCGGTCAGCGAAAAAGGCCCGCAGCCCGGACGCCCATATTTACCGCTCGCCAGGTGAACGTTAATGATAGCGTTACATTTATCGCTGCCGCTGGCGGACTGGTTAATCCCCATGGTATAGAGCGTGATGGCGCGGGGAGCGGCGATAAACTCGCTGTAGAAATCGGCGATCTGCTGTCGCGGCAGGCCGCAGAACTGCGCGACGTGGTTGATATCCCAGTCCTGCGCGATGGCCAGCGCCTGCGGCGCATCGCTAAAATCGCCGCAGATGTCGTCGCGGGCGGCAATGGCGTTCAACAGGCCGACAAACAGTCCGCCGTCGCTGCCGGGAGCCAGCGCCAGATGCATGTCCGCAATATCGCAGGTGGCGGTCCGACGCGGATCAATGACCACCACCCGCATCTGCGGATTGTCGCGCTTCGCCTGCGCCAGCCGCTGATAGAGTACCGGATGCGCCCAGGCGGCGTTCGACCCGACCAGCACCACCAGATCGCTGTTTTCCACGTCCTCATAGCTGCACGGCACCACATCAGCGCCCAGCGCCCGTTTGTAGCCGGTGACCGCTGAAGACATGCACAGCCGTGAATTAGTATCGATATTTGCCGCGCCGATAAACCCCTTCATCAGCTTATTGGCCACGTAGTAATCCTCGGTCAGCAGCTGGCCGGAGGCATAAAACGCCACCGCTTGCGGCCCGTGCTCGTCGATAATCTCCCGCAGACGCGAACCCGCCGCTGCCAGCGCCTGGGCCCAGGTCGCGCGACCGCCATCGACTTCCGGGAAGAGCAATCTTCCCGTCAGCCCGACGGTTTCGCCCAGCGCCGCCCCCTTCACGCACAGGCGGCCAAAGTTTGCCGGATGTTGTTCATCCCCGCGTACGGTAACCTGGCCGTCGGCATTCAGGCTGGCGATAATGCCGCAGCCGACCCCGCAATAGGGGCAAGTGGTCCTGGTTTCATTCATCACGAGGCCTCCGCGCGCGCCAGCAGCTGCTGGTTGCCAACCCATACTTTACCGTTCTCCACTTTTACCGGCCATGCGCGTACCGCCAGTTCGCCGTCGTCGCACTGGCGGCCATCGCGCAGGCGAATACGCTGCTTATACAGAGGTGAAATCACGATCGGTTCACCGCCCGCATCGCCCAGCAGGCCGCGCGAAAGAACGTTGGCCTCGCTGCCCGGTTCAAGATTATCGAGGGCATATACCTGATCGCCAAAGCGGAACAGCGCAATCTGCCGCTCGCCGAGCCGCGCGCCAATCCCCGCCTGCTGCGGGATGGCGTCGAGATCGCAAATGGCCTGCCACGGGCGGGACGGCAGCGCCGGTTCGGCCTGCGCCGCGAACGGGGCCAACTGCGGCTGGCCGCGCAGGGTTTGCCGCTGCACCGCTTCGTCCGGCTCATCGCTGTTCACGTAGGAGCGGAACAGCGCCAGCCGCTGCGGATCGTTAAGGGTGGTTTGCCATTCGCACTGGTAGCTCTCGACCACCCGCGCCATCTCCTGCTCCAGCTCTTCGCCGATGCCAAGGCTGTCTTCGAGGATAACCGCGCGCAGATAGTCGACGCCTCCCTCAAGATTATCCATCCAGGTACTGGTACGCTGCAGACGGTCGGCGGTACGAATATAGAACATCAGCAGCCGGTCGATACTGCGGATAAGGGTGGCTTCATCCAGATCGCTGGCGAACAGGTCGGCATGGCGCGGCTTCATACCGCCGTTGCCGCAAACGTACAGATTCCAGCCCTTCTCCGTAGCGATGACGCCAATATCCTTGCTCTGGGCCTCCGCGCATTCGCGGGTACAGCCGGAGACCGCCATTTTAATTTTGTGCGGCGCGCGCAGCCCCTTATAGCGATGTTCGAGGGTTACCGCCAGGCCGGTGGAATCCTGGACGCCATAGCGGCACCAGGTTGAACCCACGCAGGATTTCACCGTCCGCAGGGATTTGCCGTAGGCGTGGCCGGTTTCAAATCCCGCCTCGGCCAGCTCGCGCCAGATTGCCGGGAGCTGCTCCAGGCGCGCGCCGAACAGATCGATACGCTGGCCGCCGGTCACTTTACTGTACAGCTGATAGCGTTTGGCGATCTGGCCGATCGCAATCAGCCCGTCCGGCGTCACCTCTCCCGCCGCCATACGCGGCACCACCGAATAGGTGCCATCTTTCTGAATATTGGCGAAGTAGCGGTCGTTAGTGTCCTGAAGAGGCAAATGCGCTGGCTTCAGCAGATATTCATTCCAGCAGGAGGCCAGCACCGAGGCCGCCAGAGGTTTACAGATCTCACAGCCGTGACCGCGTCCATAGCGGGTAATAAGCTGTTCGAAGGTGCGAATATGGTTGACGCGTACCAGGTGATAGATCTCCTGCCGCGACCACGCAAAATGCTCGCAGATATCCTTTTTGACTTCAACGCCCTGCTCGGCAAGCTGATACTCCATCACCTGTTTTACCAGCGCGCTACAGCCGCCGCAGCCGGTCGCCGCTTTGGTGCAGCTTTTTATCGCCGCCATATCGCCCGCGCCGCCGTTCACCGCCTGGCAGATATCGCCTTTGCTGACGTTGTGACAGGAGCAAATCTGCGCGCTGTCCGGCAACGCCGCCACGCCGAGCGCTTTTGGCGCGCTGCCCTCCAGCGCCGGAAGGATCAGGCTTTCCGGGTGATTGGGTAAAGCCATACCGTTAAGCATCATCTGTAGCAGCGTGGCATAGTCGCTGGCATCCCCGACCAGCACCCCGCCGAGCAGTTTGTTGCCCTCCGCGCTGACTATAATTTTTTTGTAGATCTGCTGCGGCCCATCGGTCCACTGATAGCTCTGACAGCCCGGGGTGCGCCCCTGGGCGTCGCCGAACGAGGCGACATCAACGCCCAGCAGCTTCAGCTTAGTGCTCATATCCGCGCCGCTAAAGCAGCCTTCCTCGCCCGCCAGGGTAGCCGCTGCGGCGCGCGCCATCTGATAGCCAGGCGCCACCAGACCATAAATTTTGTTCTCCCACAGGGCACATTCGCCGATTGCCAGCACGTCCGGGTCGGAGGTACGACACTGGTTGTCGATACAAATCCCGCCGCGTTCGCCCACTTCCAGCCCGCCGCTGCGCGCCAGCCCGTCCTGCGGGCGAATACCGGCGGAGAACACCAGCATATCGGCCGCCAGCGAGCTACCGTCGGCAAAGTTCAGCTGTAGCCCCTGTTCGTTGCGAACAATCTCCGTCGTCGCCTTGCTGGTATGCACCCCGACGCCCAGTTGACTGATTTTTTCTCGCAGCATTGCCGCGCCGCCGTTGTCCAGCTGCACCGCCATCAGGTTCGGCGCAAACTCGACAACGTGAGTTTCCAGCCCCAACTGCTTCAGCGCGTTGGCCGCTTCCAGCCCGAGCAGCCCGCCGCCGATAACTACACCCCGTCGGGCGGTTGCGGCGCGGGCGGCAATCTGGTCGAGGTCGTCAAGCGTACGATAAACAAAACAGCCCTCGAGATGATGACCCGGCACCGGCGGAACAAACGGGTAAGACCCCGTCGCCAGCACCAGCTTATCCCAGTGGGTTTCGTGGCCGAAGGCATCGCGCACCACCCGCGCTTCGCGGTCGATGCTGGCGACCGATTCGCTCAGGCGCAGCTCAATACCGTGCTGAGCGAAAAAATCGCCCTCAACCAGCGACAGCGATTCTGCGCTGCGTCCGGTGAAATATTCAGTCAGATGAACCCGGTCGTAGGCGGCATAGCGTTCCTCGCAGAACACCACAATCCGATACCGTTGATGAAGGCGACGGTCGACGCATTGCTCAAGAAAATGGTGGCCGACCATACCGTGTCCGACCAGCACTAAAACAGGTTTTGTCATCATAATTTTTCCCGCAGCGCGCGGCTGCATCGTTGAAGAGGGATCGAAGAGCCACTCTGCCGGCGCCGGGGCATCCGCCCCCAGCAGAGCGGTGAGGGGCGCAGCGCTGCTGCAATCGCCCAGCAGCAGTACGCCGCGCAGCTTACCGTCGCGCAGCAGCAGGCGCCGGTAGTGGCGGTCCAGCGGGTCCCAGCTGATACAGCTTTCATCCTGTTCTGCGGCCCGCAGCTCGCCCGCGCTGAACAACTCGATACCGCTGACCTTCAGACGAGTGCCGCTATCCTGCCAGCAAAAATCTTCGCCTGGGGTAGCGCACAGGCGGGCAGCCAGCACCTCCGCCTGGCGCAGGCATGGCGCCACCAGCCCCCAGGTCCGACCGTCGATTTCACAGCACTCCCCGATGGCGCTGACGCCCGGCTGCACGGTTGCCAGCTGGCGGTCAACGAGGATTCCGCGGGCGCAGGCCAGCCCGCTGCGCTCGGCCAGCCGTTTGTTCGGCTGCACGCCGGTCGCCAGCACCACCCGCGAGGCGGCAAACGCGCGGCCGTCCTCCAGCCGCACCTGATGTGCATCAATAGCGGCGATACGGCTCTCCATCACGCAGCGAATCCCGCGATCGGCAAGCAGCATTTGCAGCTGCTCGCCGGCAAAAGCATCGATTTGCTGCTCCATCAGCCCGCTTCCGCGATGAAGTAAAGTGACACTGTCACCATAACGCCGCAGCGCCGCGGCGGCCTCTACGCCGAGTACGCCCCCGCCGATAACCACCGCCGGGCCGTCGATGGCCAGGATGCCCTCGACGTCCGCCAGAGTGCGGAAAGCAAAAACGTGCGGCTGCGTAATGCCCGGTAACGGCGGCACAAACGGTAGCGAGCCTGTGGCGAACACCAGTTCATCCCAGCTAACTACCCCTGCGGTGGTTTGCAGCGTACGGGCATGAATATCCACCGCCGTAACCGTCTCGCCGGCGCGTACCTTAACGTTATGCCGTTGATACCACGTCTCGGGCAGCAGTCTCGTCTCGCCTGCTGTTTTCTCTGCGCCCAGCACAGGCGACAGCTGAATGCGGTTATAGGCCTGGCCGGGTTCATCGCCGATAATGGTGATGCTAAACCGCTGCGCATCCCGTTCTACCAATGCCTGCGCCAGGCGCGTGGCCGCCATACCGTTACCAATAATCACCAGTTGCCGCGTCATCGCCGCCCCCTATGCCGCTTTCGGCTGTTTTTCATAGAGGAAGTGCAGGATCTGCTGACGCAGATGGTGATAACGGCTATCGTCCGCCAGCTGCACGCGATTGCGCGGGCGCGGCAGGTTAACATCGAGGATCTCCCCGACCGTCGCCGCCGGACCATTGGTCATCATCAGCACCCGGTCGGAAAGCAGCACCGCTTCATCAACATCATGGGTAATCATCACGATGGTAGTATTCAGCGACTGCTGAATCTGCATCACCGCGTCCTGTAAATGCGCCCGCGTCAGGGCATCAAGGGCGCCAAAGGGTTCATCCAGCAGCAGCACTTTCGGCTTCATCGCCAGCGCCCGGGCAATGCCAACGCGCTGCTTCATACCGCCGGATATTTCTCCCGGGCGCTTGTGCAGGGCGTGCCCCATCTGGACCCGTTCGAGGTTGTGCTCAATCCACTCTTTGCGCTCGCCTTTGCTCATGCTGCGGCGGAAGACCTGATCCACCGCCAGCGCAACGTTATCGAAGCAGGTCAGCCACGGCAGCAGAGAGTGGTTCTGAAACACCACCGCGCGTTCCGGGCCCGGCCCGGCGATTTCACGGTTATCACACAGCAGGCCGCCCTCCGTCGGCAAGGTAATCCCGGCAATCAGATTCAGCAGAGTTGACTTACCGCACCCTGAGTGACCAATCAGGCTGATGGTCTCCCCCTCGTAAATATCGAATGAGACATTCTGCAGTGCGAGGAATTCGCCGCTGGTGGTATTGAAACGCTGGCTGACGCCCTGGACCTGAATGAGTGGTTTCATCTGCGACTCCTTATTTATCCTGCCAGCTAAAACGACGGGCGAGCAGCATCAGCCCCTGTTCCAGCAGCAACCCGACCACGCCGATAATGACGATGGCAATGATGATGTTTTCAACGTTGAGGTTGTTCCACTCGTTCCAGATCCAGAAGCCGATCCCTAAGCCGCCGGTGAGCATTTCGGCGGCGACGATCACCAGCCAGGCGATACCAATCGAGAGACGAACCCCGGTCAGCACCGCGGGTAAGACCGCCGGAAAGAGGATCTTGCGCATCACCGTCCACTCGGAAAGCTGCAGCACGCGGGCCACGTTGAGGTAGTCCTCAGGAATACGCCGCACGCCCTCGGCGGTGTTAATAACCATCGGCCAGATCGAGCAGATAAAAATGGTCCAGCTCGAGGCCGGTTCCGCCTTCTGGAACAGCAGCAGGCCAATAGGCAGCCAGGCCAGCGGGCTGACCGGGCGCAGCAGCGCAATCAACGGGTTAAACATCCGGGCGAAGAATGGCGAACGACCGATCAGAAAGCCCAGAGGAATGCCCGCCAGCGCGGCAAGGCCAAACCCCACCGCCACGCGCTGCAGCGACGCCAGCACGTTCCAGCCGATCCCCATATCGTTCGGCCCGTCCTGATAAAACGGATCGGCAAAAAGGGTCAACGCGGAATCCAGCGTGCTGAGCGGCGTCGGGAAACCTTTGCTGTTTATTGCTGCCAGCTGCCAGCCCAACAGCAGCAATCCCAGCCCGAGCAGCGGCGGCAGCAGACGTTGGGTAGCATCGCGCAGCCAGCGGCTGAACGGAGGCGTGGTTTTGCGAACCTGCAGCGGAGCCAGGGTGATCACTTCGCCGGGCGCCTTTCCAGCGCTGGCCTGCGGTTGAGTTTTATATGCGTGTTTCATCTCATGCCCCTTTACGTTGAATCGCGAAACTGCTGGCATAGCCTTCCGGGTCGGCCCCATTCCAGACCTTGCCGTCGAGCAATGTGCTGCTGCGCATCGGCTGCTTCGGCGCGCCGATCCCGCCGACAGCCAGCGCCGCCTCTTTCCAGACGTCAATGCGATTAATGCGCTGCGCCACCGCCTGATAATCCGGCGACGCCTTCAACAATCCCCAGCGGCGGAACTGGGTCAAAAACCACATGCCGTCCGAGAGCCATGGAAAGCTCACCTCCCCCTGTTCGTAGAAGCGCATCGGGTGCGCATCCTGCCAGCGGCGACCGATACCATTGTCGTATGCGCCGAGCATGCGCCCGGTGAGGTACTGCTCTTTCGTGTTCAGCCACGCGCGTCTGGTGAGTATCCGCGCCGTTTCGCGAGTATTCTCCACGGAAGCATCAATCCAGCGTTGGGCCTCCATCAGCGCCGCCACCAACGCCCGAGCCGTATTCGGGTTACGCTCAACCCATTCGCTGCGGGTGCCGAGAATTTTTTCCGGATGTTCCGGCCAGATATCCTGAGAAGTGGCGACGGTGAAGCCGATGCGATCGTTAATGGCGCGCGCGTTCCACGGCTCGCCGACACAAAAACCGCTCATATTGCCGATACGCATGTTCATCACCATCTGCGGCGGCGGCACAACGACGGTGCGGATATCGTCGAAAGGGTTAATTCCACCGCTCGCCAGCCAGTAATAGAGCCACATCGCGTGGGTGCCGGTTGGAAAGGTATGGGCGAAGGTGTAGCTGCCCGGCGCCTGCTGGTCGATCCGTTTTTTCAGTCCGCCCAGGTCGGTGACGCCCTTCTCCTGCAGCTCGCTGGAGAGCGTAATCGCCTGCCCGTTGCGGTTAAGAGTCATCAGATTGGCCATCGCCTGGGGTTTACTGGCGATCCCCAGCTCAAGGCCGTAGAGCATGCCGTACAGAATGTGCGCGGCGTCCAGCTCTCCGGCAACCAGCTTGTCGCGCACTGCCGCCCAGCTGGCCTCCTTGCTCGGGACGAGGGTGATGCCGTACTTTTTATCGAATCCCTTTAGGGAAGCGATGGCTAAGGGGGCACAGTCGGTCAGCGGAATAAAACCCACCCGCACGGTGGTCTGTTCCGGCTTATCCGTCCCCGCCGCCCATGCCGCCTGCATCATGCCGGGCAGCAGCATCGCGCCGCCTAGCGCCGCCCCCGTCTGTAATAAACGCCGTCGTGAAATTGAAAACGTATCGCCCATATCTGCTCCAGAAACGCGCAAAAAAAAGCGCCCGGCGGTGCTTACGCACCGCAGGACGCCTTTATCCATGGACATACGCACCGCCATTGGCCCGCTGCCCAAAACCTTATTCACTCATTTTTTCTAATGCAAAGCAGATGCCAGATTTGCAGAAGGCCATATTGTGCGCTTTTGCTTAGCCAGCGGCCTTGCTATACGCAAAACGCTGCACCGTCGGCTGGCAATAAATGCTCGCTAATCGTGCAACTACTCCTTTGGGGTTGTCTGCCAGAGTGATTTTACCGTTAGCAGCGCACGGGCTATCTCCACCATCCGCTGGTTCTTATCCATCGCCATTTTTCGCAGCGTCTGCCAGGCCTGTTCCTCCGGCATCCCCTGATGGGTCATCAGCACGCTTTTCGCCTTCTCAATCAGTTTGCGCTCTTCAAGGGCTTCCTTTAACGATGCAAGCTGGCAGGAGAGTTGCTGAAGCTCAAGGGCCTGCTGGCGTACCAGCGGCAGCAGCTGTTTGTACAGCCGCAGGGCGATACTGTCCTCAGCCTCATCCCAGTTTGCGGGCGGCAACTGCATGCTCTGCTCTTCGCCTTCCAGCAGGGCGGCGGTGGCGTTGAGCAGGTCGACGATTAGCCGCTCTTCCACGCCACGGAGCTGCTCAAGGCGCTGGGTCTGTGCGCAAAACCAGCGGAGCGCCGTTTCTCCCTCGTCTACTGGAGGCTGGCGGGTACAGGCAACCCGCCGCAGCTGTTCAATCTCCAGGCTGGCCAGGCACTGGCTGGCAAACAGAGTGGTGAGGGGCGGATAGCTTAAGGCCTGAAAACTATCGAAACAGGGCTGCTGACCATCAATGCGGTCCACCAGTTGCTGACGCAGTTCATCGCTGAACTGCCCGCGGGCAAAGCCTAGCGCGCCCAGCGCACGTTCCTGTCCGGCCAGCTCTTTTCCCTGCATAAAGCTATAGAGCGCTACCATACGTCCAGCGATTTGCGGGTCGTCGATACTGTCATTGAGCTGCGGAACAATATTCAACAGATGGCGAATAATACGACTAAACTGCCCGGTCGCCTCTTCGGCAGGAATGTTCCGGGCGCGCACGCGTTGGCGCAGCGCCGCAAGCTGCGTCAAATACCACGCCGCGCAGGCAATGCGCCAGCAGAGCGCGCTGCTGGCGGCATCACGGGCGGGTTCCAGCGCGGCGTTGAAACGTGTGAATTGCTCATCGACCAGCGCCGCTGCCGCCCGGCACTCCGCCGAGTACAGTCTGCCGCCCGAGCACAGCCAGATATTCGACGCGCCGCGTTCGCACTGCAGCATATGCACCAGCGAACTTATCTCTCCTGCCAGCGACCCCAGCTGCGACAGCTGACGTAGCTGCTGTTTCTGGCGTCGCCGCGCGCGCACAAACCAGTCGACCACCTCAGGCCTATTGCCAGCCGTATTATTCATACCCCTCTCCCGGGTTAACGCTTTATACTTCAGCCAAGCAATAACCGTGCCTTATAGAAGGAGTCCTTATGCAACGTATTGTGATTATCGCTAACGGTGCCGCCTACGGCAGCGAATCTCTGTTCAACAGCCTGCGTCTGGCGATCGCCCTGCGCGAGCAGCAGTCCGACCTTGAACTCAAACTGTTTTTAATGTCCGATGCGGTCACCGCCGGCCTGCGCGGGCAGAAGCCAGCGGAAGGCTACAATATTCAGCAGATGCTGGAGATCCTCACCGCGCAAAATGTGCCGGTGAAGCTGTGTAAAACCTGTACCGATGGCCGGGGGATCAGCGCGCTGCCGCTGATTGATGGCGTGGAGATTGGCACCCTCGTTGAGCTGGCGCAGTGGACGCTGGCGGCGGATAAAGTCCTGACCTTCTAAAAATCCCCGCGCTCACGGGATTAAATATTAAGCTGGCGGCGTTTACTAATCGAAAACAATGCCAGCTGAAAGCTTTCAGGCACAACGTCATTTTTGTTTAATCTTTATTCTTTTTTTTGATCAAAATCAGCATCCGCATCCCTCCCCTTTGGTGTTATGCACAGAGCAAAGTGTGAACAATATCACGCGGGTTAATGGGCTGGCAGGATGCTGTAGACAGAAACGGGGTTAAGATTAAATGGCAATGGTAAAAGCAAGTTTGACGTTGTTTGGCGGTGACACATTGGTGGTGCGTTGTTCTGAACGCTGCCATATTCACCTGATGAGTGCCAAAGTGCCTGGCGATAGTCACGCTGATGTTCTGAGCGTACAGGACAGAGATAGCGCGTATCTGACCGTGCCTTACAGCGGCACCTGGAACGTTCTCATCGACAGCCACAGCCAGTCGCTGGAACACTCTATCAGCTACGTTCCCGCCTGATAGCAAACGCCCGGGTCTCCCCGGGCGATTCATTCTTACGCCAGCCCCGGCTGGCTATTCTCCCCAAGCAGATGACGTACCTTACCGACTAAATCGTCGAGGCAAGCGTCGTGCATGCCGAGTTTGCGCAACTCCTGATCGAGCGCGAACAGATACTGAGCGTTGGTACCAAGCGGCCCGCTGGCGCGCGCTATCAGCGGCGCAATCACCTGCGCGCTGGTGTCCGCCTCAAACAGCGGATGTCGCGGGTCCATAATAAAGACCAGCGCATTGACGGTGCGACCATCGTCAAGCTCCAGCTTACACCAGGTCGGCAGGTAGCAGCCGGTGATCATCTCCCGCTTCCACAGCAGCGTCAGCTCTTCTTCCAGCGATTCATCGGGCAGGCGGTAGGCGACGCCGGTCGTGCGCCCACCTTCTTTCAGCGCCAGCATGCGGCCCGGCTGCATGGCGCTACCGCGCCCGGCGGTGAGCCGCAAACAGAACGCGCGGTGCCAGCCCGGTAGCGTACCGGTACAGGATTCGCGATATTCCAGCGCCGGATTCCACATTAGCGAACCGTAACCAAAGATCCACACCGAGCCGTCATCCGGACGACAGGCCAGGGTCGCCGCCAAAGAGGCGGCCCGTTGTTCTGCCGACCAGAGAAGCGATTCCTCAATAGCGCCAAACGCCGTTTTACAATCTGCATTCAGTAAGAAATCACGAGTTAACACTGTCTACTACCTCCGCCACTGCCCGCTTCCGGCGATTATCTGGTGCCATCCGTGAAGTATTGCCGAATTATTATCCAGCTTTATTCGACAATAAGCAATGAACGGGCCGCGGGCAAGCGGACAGTCAGCGGAGGCCGCGGCAAAAGGTATTATTTCTTCTTATGCCACTTATCATCCTCACCTTTTTGATATTCATTTTTCACCGCTGCCCAGGCCACTTTATGCGCCGTCTCTTCGCGGCTGGCGTCATCACGCCGGTCCTCTTTATGTTTATACTGCTCCCAGGCGCTATTAAAGGCTTCTTTGTAAATCTCCTGGGCGTGGGCGGGCAGTACGTGCTGAACGCTGTCGGGCAATTCACTTTTGTTGCTATAGGGCATGGCAACCTCCGGTTTAAGGGTGAATAGTGAGTCTGGTAGAGGATCAACCGGCTGGCAAGGCGACAGATAAATGAGAAAGATGTTTTAGTAATTATCTGAATAATAAATACAAAAAAATAGTAACCGCAGTTTATGGCAATCTATCACTTTTACAGGACTATAGTGGTAAATTTAAGTAAAAAAACAAATTAGTTTAATCAATGTCTGTTATTTTATTAACTTACGATATCTATAATTATAACACCTGCATAGCTGGAGATAATTCATGACCGATGCACATGAGGCGGTAAAAACCCGCCACAAGGAGACCTCCCTCGCCTTTCCGGTTCTGGCGCTGGCGGTGCTGTTCTTCTGGGGAAGCAGCCAGTCACTGCCAGTGGTCGTTGCGATTAATATTCTGGCGCTGGTCGGCATACTAAGCAGCGCCTTTAGCGTCGTCCGCCACGCCGACGTGCTGGCCCACCGCCTTGGCGAACCTTACGGATCGTTAATTTTAAGCCTCTCAGTGGTGATTCTTGAAGTCAGCCTGATTTCCGCATTAATGGCTACCGGCGACGCAGCGCCGACTCTGATGCGCGATACGCTTTATTCGATCATTATGATTGTTACCGGCGGGCTTGTCGGTTTCTCTTTACTGCTGGGCGGGCGCAAATTCGCCACCCAGTATATGAATCTGTTCGGGATTAAACAGTACCTTATCGCCCTCTTTCCGCTGGCGATAATCGTTCTGGTCTTCCCGATGGCGCTGCCCGGGGCCAACTTTACCACCGGCCAGGCGCTGCTGGTGGCGCTGATCTCCGCCGCTATGTACGGCGTCTTCTTGCTGATTCAAACGAAAACGCACCAGAGCCTGTTTGTTTACGAACATGAGGATGACGGCGACGACGATGACCCGCATCACGGCAAACCGTCGGCGCACAGCAGCAAGTGGCACACCGCCTGGCTGCTGATACATCTGGTTGCGGTTATTGCGGTCACTAAAATGAATGCCAATCCGCTGGAGACGCTGTTGACCAGCATGAACGCTCCCGTTGCCTTTACCGGCTTCCTGGTGGCGCTGCTGATCCTCTCCCCGGAGGGCCTTGGCGCGCTGAAGGCCGTATTAAACAATCAGGTCCAGCGGGCGATGAACCTGTTTTTCGGTTCCGTGCTGGCCACCATTTCCCTGACCGTACCAGTAGTGACGCTTATCGCCTTCCTCACCGGTAACGAACTGCGTTTTGGCCTTGGCGCCCCGGAGATGGTCGTGATGGTCGCCTCGCTGCTGCTGTGCCAGATATCGTTCTCTACCGGACGCACCAATGTGCTGAACGGTGCGGCGCATCTGGCGCTGTTCGCTGCCTACCTGATGACCATTTTTGCCTGAGCCTCCCCCGGCGGCGTCATGCCGTTCGGGGAGATCAAAAAAGCCTGCCGGTTGTAAAACCGGCAGGCTTTTGTCGTTTCAGCGGCGATTACTTGCTGGTATCGAGCTCATCAAAGCTTTTAACGAGATCGTCGATGGCTTTCATCTGCTTGAGGAACGGCTCCAGTTTATCCAGCGGCAGCGCGGAAGGACCGTCGCATTTCGCGTGCTCCGGATCCGGATGCGCTTCAATAAACAGGCCCGCGATCCCAACCGCCATCCCGGCGCGCGCCAGTTCGGCAACCTGAGCGCGACGGCCGCCGGAGGCCGCGCCAAACGGGTCGCGGCACTGCAGGGCGTGGGTAACGTCGAAGATAACCGGTGAGTTATTGGAGGCTTTTTTCATCACCCCAAAGCCCAGCATATCGACGACCAGGTTGTCGTAGCCGAAGTTTGCGCCGCGATCGCAAAGGATCACTTTGTCGTTGCCGCCTTCGATAAACTTATCGACGATATTGCCCATCTGGCCCGGACTCACGAACTGCGGTTTTTTCACGTTGATAACCGCGCCGGTTTTCGCCATCGCTTCAACCAGATCGGTCTGACGGGCGAGGAACGCTGGCAGCTGAATAACATCCACCACGTCAGCGACCGGCTGCGCCTGGCTGGCTTCGTGAACGTCGGTGATTATTTTCACGCCGAAAGTCTGTTTCAACTCCTGGAAAATCTTCATCCCTTCTTCCAGACCCGGCCCGCGATAGGAGTGGATGGAAGAACGGTTAGCTTTATCAAAAGAGGCTTTGAACACGTAAGGAATGCCCAGCTTCTGCGTAACGGTCACGTAGTGTTCGCAGATACGCATCGCAAGATCGCGGGACTCCAGCACGTTCATGCCGCCAAACAGCACGAATGGCAGGTCGTTTGCTACGTTGATATCACCAATGCTAACCACTTTTTGTTTCATAAGTTCGCCTTATCAGGGTGTAACCGGAATGGTTTCAGACTAAAGCCTATCCAATCAGGACTATTTTACTTGCCATTTTGGACCTGGGCAGTGCTCGACAAAATACGAAAGTATTTTGAACGCCCTTCAGGGCGGCCCGGAGGGCGAGCGTCGCGAGTCAATCCTCACGTACTACGTGTACGCTCCGGTTTCTGCGCGCTGTCCGTGTCCAAACTGGCTGCGCCAGGAACGCCTGCTGGGATTGGCTTTAATGCAATGTAATTTGTTTGTGCGAAATGGTGTTGATCTGCGCGCGGATCATCTCGCTGATGGGATCCTCCGGGCACTGTTCAACGAAGTAATTAAGGTCCTGCAGCGCCACGTGATCGCAATCCAGCTGGGCGTATATCAGCCCCCGGTCGCGAATTTCGTACGGGTCTTCCGGATTGAACTGCAGCAGCGCTTCGCTGGTCCGTAGCGCCAGCTCCATCTGCCGCTCTTCCATCAGCGCCGATTTAAGGGTATCGAGCAGCTTGCGGATCACCTCCGCGTTATCCGCTTCATCAAGGTCTTCGTTAAACAGCTCGGCAACCGGGCTAATATTGCCCTTCAGCCACACTTCCAGCGTATGCTCGTTGAGCGTTTCGCCGTTAAACGGATTAATGAGCCACATCTCCTCGCTCTCTTCAGGGTCGGCGCGAAGCAGCATCTGGGTCGGGAAAATCACCGGCACCACCGGTAGCGCCAGACGCTGAGCAATCCACAGCAGGATCGCGCCTAACGACACCGCGCTACCCTGGCGATTATTCAACACTTTATCAAGCCATAGCACGTCGGACAGACGGTATACGCCGCGCGAATCGCTAAAGCCCCAGTCATTGTAGAAAAGCTCCAGCAAACGCTCTATCTGGCGCTCCTGGTCCCACGAGGAGGCAATCTCCTCACGCGCCAGGGCCAGCAGCCGCTCCAGCTCATCCTGCACATAGTGCGTCGGAAAATCGTCGCGGATTAATTCAGAAATGAGGACCATGCCGTCACATAACGGCGCTTTATTAAATTCGAAATCAGCTAACGACCTCATGCCTTACCCCAGTAACGGTGTTCTTGTGATGGCGAGTTGAATAATGATAAACAACACCACCAGGGCCAGCAGAAAGGCGACAAACCGGCTCTGCTGACTGCGCGGACGACGACGGCCCAGCGCGATAAATCCCAATGCGATATAAATGATAACGCCAAACAGCTTCTCAGTCAGCCATGTACCCTCTTCGGTAAACGGCAGATAGTGCGTTATTGCCATTAATCCGGCGCCGCTGAGAAACAGCAGCGTATCGCTGCAGTGCGGCGCGATGCGAACCCAGCGCTGGTCGAGCCGGCGATTGCCGCTCCAGTGCCACCAGTAGCGCAGGACAAACAGGCTGACCGAGACCACCACGCAGGCGATATGCAGATACAGGACAGCGTTAAACAGATTCATACGCCTCCTGATATTGCCCGAGCGTCAGACGCTCGTTGTCGCCGTAGTCGCGGCAGGTAGCAATATTGCCATAACCCGCCTCGCGAAAGATTGCGCGCACCGCTTCCCCCTGCTTCCAGCCGTGTTCCAGCAGCATCAAACCGCCGGGAGTCAGGAAGCGGCGGCCTTCGCGAATGATGTAAGCCAGATCGGCGAGGCCGCCATCGGCGGCGACCAGCGCCGTTTTTGGCTCAAAGCGCACATCGCCCTGTGCAAGATGCGGGTCGGTTTCATCAATATAGGGTGGATTACTGACGATGATGTCGAACGGCTGTGCGCCGAGCGCGCTATACCAGTGGCTTTGCAGCACGGTAACGTTCTTGATGGCGAGGTGCTCAACGTTACGCGCCGCCAGCGCAACCGCATCGGGCATAAAGTCAACGGCGGTGACGTGGCAATCGGGGCGTTCGCTGGCCAGCGCCAGAGCGATAGCGCCGGTGCCGGTACCGAGATCGAGAATGCGGCACGGCTTGCCGGGTAACCGCATCAGCGTCTGCTCAACAAGGCATTCGGTATCCGGACGGGGGATCAGCGTGGCCGGAGAAACGAACAGCGGCAGCGACCAGAATTCGCGCTGGCCCACCAGGTGAGCCACCGGCTCGCCCCGTGCGCGACGGCTCAGCAGCGTTTCCAGCTCGACGGCCTGCTCCGCCGTCAGCGCCGTTTCGCCAAAGGCGAGAATATAGGTCCGCGCTTTGCCGGTCACGTGACCCAGCAGGATTTCGGCATCCCGGCGCGGGCTTTCACTTTGGCTCAGACGAGCGATGGCCTGCGTCAGCCACTGCTGAAAAGTCATCATTCCTGCTCGGAAAGGGCTGCCAGCTGATCGGCCTGATACTCCTGAACGATCGGCTCAATCAGCATATCCAGCTTGCCTTCCATCGCTTCATCCAGACGGTAAAGCGTCAGGTTGATGCGGTGATCGGTCACGCGGCCCTGCGGATAGTTATAGGTACGGTTACGATCGCTGCGATCGCCGCTGCCCAGCAGGTTACGGCGCTCGGAGGCTTCCGCCTGCTGGCGTCTGGAGACTTCCGCGGCGCGGATACGCGCGCCAAGTACCGATAGCGCTTTGGCTTTGTTTTTATGCTGGGAACGCTCATCCTGGCATTCGACGACAATGCCGGTCGGCAGGTGGGTAATACGAATTGCCGAGTCGGTGGTGTTAACGTGCTGACCGCCCGCGCCGGAGGAGCGGAAGGTATCGATGCGCAGGTCGCTCGGGTTGATATCCGGCATTTCGGCTTCCGGGAGCTCCGGCATCACCGCCACGGTGCAGGCGGAGGTGTGGATACGCCCCTGGGATTCGGTGGCCGGGACGCGCTGAACGCGATGGCCGCCGGATTCGAACTTCAGTCGTCCATAGACGCCGTCGCCGCTGATTTTGGCAATCACCTCTTTGAAGCCGCCGTGCTCGCCTTCGTTGGCGCTCATGATTTCCACGCGCCAGCGGCGTGATTCCGCGTAACGGCTATACATACGGAACAGATCGCCCGCGAACAGCGCCGCTTCATCACCGCCGGTGCCGGCACGAACTTCAACAAACGCGTTACGCTCGTCGTCCGGATCTTTTGGCAACAGCAGAACCTGCAGCTGCTGCTCCATCTGCTCACCCTTTTCTTTCGCTTCGCGCAGCTCTTCCTGCGCCATTTCGCGCATCTCCGGATCGTCGAGCATCATCTGCGCGGCTTCAATATCATCCTGCAGCTGACGCCAGTCGGTATAGCAGCGCGCGACGTCGCTCAGCTGCGCGTATTCGCGCGACAACGCGCGAAATTTATCCTGATCGGCGATGGTTGCGGCATCGCCGAGGAGCGCCTGAACTTCCTCATGGCGTTCATAGAGGGCTTCCAGTTTGGCAACAATAGAAGGCTTCATAGGCGTAAATTCACCCTGTCCTAAAAAAGAGATAAAGGTGCGCTATTCCAGCCCGAGGCTGTTGCGCAGAATATGCAGGCGTTCATCATCCCCGTCACGGGCGGCCTGCTGAAGAGATTTGGTTGGCGAGTGGATCAGGCGGTTAGTGAGCTTGCGCGCCAGATCCTGCATGATTTCCTGCGCATCGCCGCCCTGATTGAGCGCTGCCAGCGCTTTCGCCGTCAGCTCCTCGCGGACCTGCTCGGCCTGGGAACGATATTCGCGGATGGTCTCGCTGGCGCTCTGGGCGCGTAGCCAGGCCATAAACTCGCTGGCTTCCTGCTCAACAATGGTTTCCGCCTGCACCGCCGCGGCTTTACGCTGCGCCAGATTGTGCTGAATGATGTTTTGCAGATCGTCCACGCTGTAAAGATAGGCGTTCGCCAGCTTGCCAACCTCCGGTTCGACATCGCGCGGAACGGCGATATCCACCAGCAGCATCGGCTGATTGCGGCGCGCCTTCAGCGCGCGCTCCACCATCCCCTTGCCGATAATCGGCAGCGGGCTGGCGGTAGAACTGATGATGATATCGGCCTCTTTCAGCCGCTCGTCGATATCGCTCAGCGCGATCACCTCCGCGCCGACTTCATCGGCCAGCGCCTGAGCGCGCTCGCGGGTGCGGTTGGCAATCACCATCTTGCGGACTTTATGTTCGCGCAGATGGCGAGCCACCAGTTCGATAGTCTCACCGGCGCCGACCAGCAGCACGGTCACGCTGGAGAGTGATTCGAAGATTTGCCGCGCCAGAGTACAGGCAGCGAACGCCACGGAGACCGCGCTGGCGCCGATATCGGTTTCGGTGCGCACCCGTTTGGCCACTGAGAACGACTTCTGGAACATGCGCTCCAGTTCACTGACGTTCAGGTGCCCACGGCTGGAATCCGCAAAGGCTTTTTTCACCTGCCCGAGGATCTGCGGTTCGCCCAGCACCAGCGAATCAAGACCGCTGGCGACGCGCATCAGGTGGCTGACCGCCTCGTTGTCCTGATGCCAGTAAAGGCTTTTACGCAGGTCCTCTTCATTTAAACCGTGGTAGTCGCACAGCCAGCGAATAAGAGCTTCCTGGAGGTTATCCTGCTCTTCGACGCTGAGATAAAGTTCCGTGCGGTTACAGGTCGACAGCACCACTCCGCCCTGCACCATTGGCTGGGCCAGCAAGCTCTCCAGCGCCTGATCGAGCGTATCCGGCGAAAACGTTACGCGTTCTCGCAGCGCTACAGGAGCTGTTTTGTGGTTAATGCCAAGAGCTAAAAGGGTCATTGTGAGGGAGTAGTACCAGCGTTGCTAAGGTTAGTCTGCAGGCATCATACAGGATGCGCGTAATCAATAAAAGAGAGGCTCCCCTTTTGGAGTAATAGCTAATCTGTAATAGCCATTAACGGTAATTTTTTGATTTCAGACAACTTGAACGTAGACGCTACCGCCCGGCAACGCTAGCATTAATGGTTATAATTGTAACCCGCTACACAAATCGGCCACCTGTTTCTCTCATCCGCCGCATTTCACTGTAGACATCAAGGATTTGTCATCATTATGAATCGACTGTTCCGCCTGTTGCCGCTGGCAAGCCTCGTTCTGACCGCCTGTGCGATTAATGCTCCGAAAGGGCCGGGTAAAAGCCCGGATTCTCCACAGTGGCGTCAGCACCAGCAAGATGTCCGCAATCTTAATCAGTTCCAGACGCGCGGCGCTTTTGCTTATCTTTCTGATGAGCAAAAAGTCTATGCCCGCTTCTTCTGGCAGCAGACGGGCCAGGACCGCTACCGCCTGCTGCTGACTAACCCGCTCGGCAGCACCGAACTGTCGTTAACCGCCCAGCCGGGCAACGTGCAGCTGATTGACAATAAAGGCCAGACTTACACGGCGACCGACGCCGAAGAGATGATTGGCCGCCTGACCGGCATGCCGATTCCGCTCAATAGCCTCCGGCAGTGGATCATTGGCCTGCCGGGCGAGGCCACCGACTACTCGCTTGATGACCAGTATCGCCTGCGCGAACTGAACTACACGCAAAACGGCAAAACCTGGCACGTCACCTGGGGCGGCTACACCTCAGACACCAAACCTTCGCTACCGGCCAATATGGAACTTAACGACGGCAGTCAGCGCATCAAGCTGAAAATGGATAACTGGATTGTGAAATGATGACCCGCTGGCCCTCTCCCGCAAAACTGAATCTGTTTTTATACATTACCGGGCAGCGCGCCGACGGTTACCACACGCTGCAGACGCTTTTTCAGTTTCTGGATTATGGCGACACGCTGACGATTGAACCGCGCGACGATGGCCAACTGCGTCTGCTAACGCCGGTTGACGGCGTACCGGATGAAGAGAATCTGATTATTCGCGCGGCCAGGCTGTTAATGCAGGCCGCAGCGCAGGACGGGAAGCTTCCTGCAGGCAGCGGCGCCGATATCAGCATTGATAAGGTGCTGCCGATGGGCGGCGGCCTCGGCGGCGGCTCGTCCAACGCGGCCACCGTACTGGTGGCGCTGAATCACTTGTGGGGCTGTAATCTTCCGGAAGATGAGCTGGCGGCGTTGGGTCTGCAGCTCGGCGCCGACGTGCCGGTGTTCGTTCGCGGCCATGCGGCCTTTGCTGAAGGCATCGGGGAAATTCTCACCCCGGCCGAACCGGAGGAAAAATGGTATCTGGTGGCGCATCCGGGGGTCAGCATTCCAACGCCGATCATTTTTCGCGATCCGGAACTTCCGCGCAATACCCCGGCCAGGTCAATTAATACGTTATTAAAATGTAAATTCGGCAATGATTGCGAGGTTATCGCAAGAAAACGTTTTCGTGAGGTTGATGCGGCGCTTTCCTGGCTGTTAGAATATGCGCCGTCGCGCCTGACTGGCACCGGTGCATGTGTATTTGCTGAATTTGACACTGAATCCGCCGCTCGTCAGGTGCTTGAAAAAGCCCCGGCATGGCTGCATGGCTTCGTGGCGCGAGGTGTTAACATCTCTCCGCTCAAGCAGGCGCTGCGCTAAGTTCTGCTTATTATAGCAAATCTGGCGAAAACGCCGGGGAAACTGAGTTACGGTGACAACGTCACCCTGTTCCAGACGTTGCATCGGGCTCTTTAAATACACCGCCTGGATGAAATCGTGCCCACCCGCACAGTTTTTGGCCCATTTCATCCACCACTGGACGCATGCCTGAGGTTCTTCTCGTGCCTGATATGAAGCTTTTTGCTGGTAACGCCACCCCGGAACTAGCACAACGTATTGCCAACCGCCTGTACACTTCTCTTGGCGACGCCGCTGTAGGTCGTTTTAGCGACGGCGAAGTCAGCGTACAAATCAATGAAAACGTACGCGGTGGTGATATTTTCATCATCCAGTCCACTTGTGCTCCCACCAACGACAACCTGATGGAACTGGTTGTTATGGTTGATGCTCTGCGTCGTGCTTCGGCAGGTCGTATCACCGCTGTTATCCCCTACTTCGGTTATGCTCGCCAGGACCGTCGTGTTCGTTCTGCTCGTGTTCCTATCACCGCGAAAGTGGTTGCTGATTTCCTGTCAAGCGTCGGCGTTGACCGCGTTCTGACCGTTGACCTGCACGCAGAACAAATTCAGGGCTTCTTTGACGTTCCGGTGGATAACGTATTCGGCAGCCCGATCCTGCTGGAAGATATGCTGCAGCTGAACCTGGATAACCCTATCGTGGTTTCTCCGGACATCGGCGGCGTGGTTCGCGCTCGCGCTATCGCCAAGCTGCTGAACGATACCGATATGGCTATCATCGACAAACGCCGTCCGCGCGCTAACGTTTCTCAGGTGATGCACATCATCGGTGACGTCGCTGGTCGTGACTGCGTGATGGTTGACGATATGATCGATACCGGCGGCACCCTGTGTAAGGCCGCAGAAGCGCTGAAAGAGCGCGGTGCTAAACGCGTATTCGCCTACGCAACGCACCCGATCTTCTCCGGCAACGCCATCCAGAACATCAAAAACTCTGTGATTGACGAATTCGTCGTCTGCGATACCATTCCGCTGACGCCGGAAATCAAAGCGCTGGAAAAGGTACGTACTCTGACGCTGTCTGGTATGCTGGCCGAAGCGATTCGTCGTATCAGCAACGAAGAATCTATCTCTGCTATGTTCGAACATTAATCGAGCCCGGCACAAAAACCCGCTGCGGCGGGTTTTTTTGTCTCTGAACCTTTTATTCTTCCACAATATCATTCGGCATGCGTCAAGGCGGCAAGTGAATGAATCCCCGGGAGCGTACCGGCAGTACGTGATCGAGGTAAATGAACGCAGCCAGCAGAGAGGCATCCGAAGGATGGCGTGGATATGACCAATGCCTCCTTCACCTGCCATTTAGTTGACAGATGATGCGCTCATGGATGAAACATTATTGTGAACAGATTATTTTCCTCACATGTGATGCCTTTCCGCGCCCTCATCGACGCTTGTTGGAAAGAAAAATATACCGCTTCGCGGTTTACCCGTGATGCGATCGCCGGGATTACCGTCGGGATTATCGCTATCCCGCTGGCGATGGCGCTGGCAATTGGCAGCGGCGTGGCGCCGCAGTACGGTCTCTACACTTCTGCTGTGGCGGGGATCGTGATTGCGTTAACCGGCGGCTCGCGCTTCAGCGTTTCCGGGCCAACCGCCGCTTTTGTGGTCATTCTCTACCCGGTCTCGCAGCAGTTCGGCCTTGCGGGACTGCTGGTTGCAACTTTGATGTCTGGGATCTTCCTGATTCTTTTCGGCCTGGCACGCTTTGGCCGGCTGATTGAATATATCCCGCTATCGGTTACCCTCGGCTTCACCTCCGGGATCGGTATCACCATTGGTACCATGCAGATTAAAGATTTTCTCGGTCTGCAGATGGCGCATGTGCCTGAACATTATCTGCAGAAAGTCGGCGCGCTGGTTATGGCGCTGCCGACGATTAATCCCGGCGATGCCGCCATCGGTATTGTCACGCTGGGCACGCTGATTATCTGGCCTCGCCTGGGTATTCGTCTGCCGGGCCACCTGCCGGCGCTGCTGGCAGGCTGCGCGGTCATGGGCGTGGTTAATCTGCTCGGCGGCAGCGTCGCCACCATCGGCTCTCAGTTCCACTATATTCTCGCCGACGGCAGTCAGGGCAACGGTATTCCGCAGCTGCTGCCGCAGCTGGTGCTGCCGTGGGATATGCCCGGTTCGGAGTTCACGCTTAGCTGGTCCTCGCTGCGGGCGCTGCTGCCGGCGGCGTTTTCCATGGCCATGCTCGGGGCGATTGAGTCCCTGCTGTGCGCCGTAGTGCTGGACGGCATGACCGGCACCAAACATAAGGCCAATAGCGAGCTCATTGGCCAGGGGCTGGGCAATATCGTCGCTCCGTTCTTCGGCGGCATTACCGCCACCGCCGCCATCGCCCGCTCGGCGGCCAACGTCCGCGCAGGGGCGACTTCGCCGATTTCCGCCGTGATCCACGCGCTGCTGGTCATTATGGCGCTGCTGATCCTCGCTCCCCTGCTCTCCTGGCTGCCGCTTTCCGCTATGGCGGCACTGCTGCTTATGGTGGCATGGAATATGAGCGAAGCGCACAAGGTTGTTAACCTGCTGCGCTATGCGCCAAAAGACGACATTATCGTCATGCTGATGTGCATGTCGCTGACCGTACTGTTTGATATGGTCATCGCGATCAGCGTCGGTATTGTGCTGGCCTCCCTGCTGTTTATGCGCCGGATCGCGCGTATGACCCGCCTCGCTCCGGTGAACGTCGAAGTTCCTGACGACGTTCTGGTGCTGCGCGTGATTGGCCCGCTATTTTTCGCCGCTGCGGAAGGGCTATTTACCGACCTCGAAACCAGAGTGGAAGGTAAGCGTATCGTGGTGCTGAAATGGGATGCGGTGCCGGTGCTGGATGCCGGCGGGCTGGATGCCTTCCAGCGCTTCGTGAATAAGCTGCCGGAAGGCTGTGAACTGCGCGTGTCGAATCTGGAGTTTCAGCCGCTGCGCACGCTGGCGCGCGCCGGCGTTAAACCCATTCCGGGCCGTCTGAGCTTCTACCCGGACCGCAACGCCGCGCTGGCGGATATTTAATTATTCGGCGGCAGGCCCCTGCGCCTGCCGCATCATCACGCCAATCGCCTGCTGAAGCCAGCTGAGCACCTCCGAAGTCATCCACGTTCCCTTCATCAAATGCGGCTCCTGCTCCATGGCATAGCGAAACTTCTGCTGCGTCTGCGCATCCTTACCCGCGTAAGACTGGAACAGCGCCAGCCAGCGCTGCGCCAGCTGCTGACCTTCCGGGGAGGCCGGGTCTCGCTTCTCACGACAGGCCCGATGCAGGTCGGCCACCAGCGCCGGCCACTCCATCAGGCGATCGAAATAGTGCTGCCGGGTAAAGGCCAGCTCTTCGGCGTTCAGATAGCGCGCCCAGATGGCCAGCTTGCTTTCGGCAAAAGCACGGGTAATGAAATCAATCATCTCCGGCGTCACCCCGGTTTGTTCACGCATCTGC
Organism: Klebsiella sp. HN106; assembly: GCF_051209435.1. NCBI lineage: Bacteria > Pseudomonadati > Pseudomonadota > Gammaproteobacteria > Enterobacterales > Enterobacteriaceae > Klebsiella > Klebsiella sp. HN106. The sequence continues at coordinate 905,544 of NZ_JBLURD010000001.1, forward strand.
GGTTCGGCGGCGTGCATCTCATTCAGGCGAGTCAGAAACTCCGGCCTGCCGGCGGTATCCTGCTCCAGCTGCTCCATCCAGCGGGTTGCCAGCGCAATCGCCCGCGGCTCATCTGCCGGGCAGCGTTCGCCCATGAGCTGCTGCGCTTCCCCCACCAACTCCAGCCATGTCTGGTTACGCTGCTCATCCTGCTCCGCAAACGGCAGCACCTGTAATTCCTGTTGACTAAACCAGCGATCGTACATTTTCATCAGCTCCAGCGTTTGTACCCAGGACTCAAGATCGGGCTCGCCTCCGCTGTCCAGCTCTTCGCGCAGCAGCGCCAGGCGCTGGCGCAGCGTTGAGAGAGTTTGCAGCTGTCGGTCGAGGGTGGCGATCTGCTTGACCAGCAGATCGGACAGCGAGAAGGCGTCCCGGTCGAGATAGTCCTTAATTGTGGCGAGTTCCAGCCCGGCCTGCGCCAGCGCTTTAATCATATGCAGCCGCTGCACGGCCGCCAGATTATATAACCGGTAACCCGCCGCGCTTCTGGCCGAAGGCGTCAGCAATCCCGTTTGTTCATAGTGATGTAACGTGCGGACGGTCATTCCGGCGCGCTTCGCCAGTTCTCCCACCTGAATTAACATGGCTGCTCCTTTCGTATACCAGTGGCACGACTCTGCTGCCTGACGTGACGTCAGGGTCAAGCGCTAAATACGGGGAGGGTATTAAGCAGACTATGCCGAAGAAGCACAATGAGAGAAATAAGGAATTGAGACGACAGCAGAAAGACAGCCTGACTACGCTGCATGAAAACGCACCAGCCGTTGACAACGGCTGGTGGAAAAGAATTCACTCAGCTGTGGCGATGCTGATCGCGGCGGCAGCGTTTATCGTAGTGGCGAACCCACCAGTATCTGTCGCTGACCTGTTCATGACCGCCGATACGCGCGCCCGCCAGCCACAGTACCGCGCCGACAAAGATACTTAATATCGCGCCGTGTGCGAAAAACTGCGGCAGGTCAAGCTGCGGAAGCTGGTTTAAAATGGAATAACCAACGCCGACAACCATGACGACCAACCCCAACCCCATCAGCACATTACCGAGTAACGAAGCGTTTCTGCGTTTCATATGTCACCTCCGGAACCTTGGGTTGCATGGGAATATCCCCAAATCTTATAGGTGTAGTATAGACAATAGCCAATATAGCGATTGCGTGGACGATCACATAAGCGAACATCTTGCCAACAAAAGTTTACAAATAACCTACTGAACAACATCAAATTCTAATTGTTCAAAGCCGTGATTATCCGTTCCGGCCGCGCTTCGCTGGCAGAATTTTGTCAACCGCGCGCGCAGACAGTACACTACGCGCCAGAGAACGATCCAAGCAGGATAAAAAAGTGAGCATAAAACTGATTGTCGGCCTGGCGAACCCCGGCGCTGAATACGCAGCGACCCGACATAACGCCGGCGCCTGGTACGTGGATTTATTGGCAGAACGCTACCGCGCGCCGCTGCGCGAAGAGAGCAAATTCTTCGGCTATACCTCGCGGATTAACCTTGCGGGCGAGGATGTTCGCCTGCTGGTCCCAACGACCTTTATGAACCTGAGTGGTAAAGCCGTCGGCGCGATGGCGACCTTTTTTCGCATTAATCCGGATGAAATCCTGGTCGCCCACGATGAGCTCGACTTACCGCCTGGCGTCGCTAAGTTCAAGCTGGGCGGCGGTCACGGCGGCCATAATGGCCTGAAAGACATCATTAGCAAGCTGGGCAATAACCCGAACTTTCACCGCTTACGCGTGGGAATCGGCCATCCGGGCGATAAAAATAAAGTTGTCGGTTTTGTGCTGGGCAAGCCGCCCGCCAGCGAGCAGAAGCTGATTGATGAGGCCGTTGACGAAGCGGTACGCTGCACCGAAGTGTGGATGAAGGATGGCCTGACCAAAGCGACCAACCGTTTACACGCTTTTAAAGCGCAATAACCGGTCGGCGTGCGGAATTTTTGTCACGCACCGTGTATAATAGGCGAAGTTATTTACTTTTCTACAATCTGTTCACTGTAACAGGTTGATTATCCAAAGATTAAGGTGATTTAAATCATGGGATTCAAATGCGGTATCGTCGGTTTGCCCAACGTCGGCAAATCCACCCTGTTCAATGCGCTCACCAAAGCGGGTATTGAAGCGGCCAACTTCCCCTTCTGTACCATTGAGCCGAACACCGGTGTCGTGCCGATGCCCGATCCGCGTCTGGACAAACTGGCTGAAATCGTTAAACCGCAGCGTATCCTGCCGACCACGATGGAATTCGTTGATATCGCGGGCCTGGTCAAAGGCGCCTCCAAAGGCGAAGGCCTGGGCAACCAGTTTCTGACCAACATCCGCGAAACCGAAGCTATCGGTCACGTGGTGCGCTGTTTCGAAAACGACAACATTATCCACGTTAACAATAAAGTGGACCCGGCTGACGATATTGAAGTGATCAATACCGAACTGGCGCTCTCCGACCTGGATACCTGCGAACGCGCCATCCATCGCGTGCAGAAGAAAGCCAAAGGCGGCGATAAAGACGCGAAAGCCGAGCTGGCGGCGCTGGAAAAATGCCTGCCGCACCTTGAGAATGCCGGTATGCTGCGTTCGTTGAAAAATCTGACCGACGAAGACAAAGCGGCGATTAAATACCTGAGCTTCCTGACCCTGAAGCCGACCATGTATATCGCCAACGTCAACGAAGACGGCTTTGAGAACAACCCTTATCTCGATAAAGTCCGCGAAATCGCCGCTGCCGAAGGTTCGGTGGTCGTCGCCGTTTGCGCCGCCGTTGAGTCCGATATCGCCGAGCTGGACGATGCCGACCGCGATGAGTTTATGGCCGAACTGGGTCTTGAAGAGCCTGGCCTGAACCGCGTTATCCGCGCCGGTTACGAACTGCTGAACCTGCAGACCTACTTCACCGCAGGCGTGAAGGAAGTTCGCGCGTGGACTATCCCGGTCGGCGCAACGGCTCCGCAGGCCGCAGGTAAAATCCACACCGATTTCGAAAAGGGCTTTATCCGCGCGCAGACCATTGCCTATGAAGACTTTATTACCTACAAAGGCGAACAGGGTGCCAAAGAAGCCGGGAAAATGCGCGCTGAAGGTAAAGACTACATCGTAAAAGATGGCGATGTGATGAACTTCCTGTTCAACGTTTAAGCCTTTCTGCGCTCTGAGACCAGTCATAAAATCCACGCTCTCGCGTGGATTTTTTATTGACGCCGTTCCCGTCAGTTCTGACCCGCCGCCAGCGAATATTTCTTTATTTTGCGATACAGCGTGGCGATGCCGATACCCAGCTCGTCCGCTGCCTGCTTTTTATTACTGTAGCGAGAGAGGGCGTCACGGATCATCTGCCGCTCCATCTCTTCCAGCGCCGTTACGTTTTCCTCCTGGGCGATGGTCGCTGCCGCTGAAACAGGCGCTGTCGGCTGGCTCGCCAGTTCACCGCTGCTCAACAGATTGGGCGGCAGGAGGGACATATCGATAATCTCGCCCGAGGGCACCACGTTGACCAGGTACTCCATCAAATTGCTGAGTTCGCGAATATTGCCCGGCCAGCGGTAGCGTTTGAGGAAATCGATCACATCCTGCGCGACGCCGGGGTAAACCAGGTTGAGCCGACCGGTATGCAAATGCAGAAAATAGTGAATCAGTAGCTCAATGTCGTCCTGGCGTTCGCGTAGCGGCGGCAGACGCAGCGGGATAACGTTCAGGCGATAGTAGAGATCTTCGCGGAACTTCCCTTCCGCAATGTACTGGTCAAGGTTTTGATTGGTTGCGGAAATAATGCGGATATCGACCTGAACCGGATGGCTGGCGCCTACCGGCTGAATCTCTCGTGATTCGATGGCCCGCAGCAGCTTGGCCTGCAGGGTGAGCGGCATATCGCCAATTTCATCCAGGAATAGCGTTCCGCTGTTGGCCGCCTGAATCAGGCCGGTCTTACCGTTAGCCGATGCGCCGGTAAACGCCCCCTTCACGTAGCCGAACAGTTCACTCTCCAGTAGCTGCTCGGGGATGGCGGCGCAGTTAATGGCGATAAAGGGCTTCGTGTGGCGGTCGCTGAGCTTGTGGATAGCGCGGGCAACAACCTCTTTCCCGGTCCCGCTCTCGCCGGCTATCATCACGCTGGATGGGCTCGGCGCCACGCGGCTGATGAGCTTTTTCAACTGCCGCATAGGCCGACACTCGCCAACCATCGCTTCAATTTGCGGCCCTTCCTGCCCGCAGCTGAAATCGCCAGAAGAGTGCGACTGGTGAAAGGCCATTAAAAACAGCCATTGATCCTGCACCGCGTGCAGCTGGCCGATAATGAGCTCCTTGCGATCGTCAAAGGAGATAATGTGCTGCATATGGCCGTGCTTGAAATTATCTTCGAAGGTCAAAGGCTGAAACTGGATGGACTTGCCAATAACGTGGCCCTGCGTCACGCTCATTATTTTCAGCGCGGCCTGGTTGGCAAATTTAACTTTTTGATCGTTGCCTACCACCAGCACGCCCTGGTCCATATTTTCAATCATGGTTAAAAATATTTTGTGGATATTATCGCCAACCGCCCGTTCCTGTAAAAAGCGGGAAACGAATATGCTGGAGACGTGGCGAACATAATCTGAAAATTCCTGAATGTTCTCATTAATACGTTCCTGCTGCTCGCGGGTTAGCGCCACCAGGCTAATAACGCCAACGCAGCGGTCGTGATACATCACCGGAGTGCCGAGGAACGCTTTCTCTTCGCACTTGTCCTTATTGTTACAATCTTTGCAGAGAGGATCGAAGCGGGAATGGGTGACGACCTTTTCGCTCTGTGTTTCAATAATGTAACGAAGAAGCCGTGAATTTGAATTTAATTTATAGCCAATCTGCTTACTATAAGCCCCGGTTCCCGCAACGCGGTATAATTCGTTATCGACAATCTCAACCTCCAACTGTAGTACGCTGGACAACATCCTTGCAAACTTCTGAATTGTAGGCTGAATCTGCATTAAAATGGAAGGTGCTTTGGACGGTATCATGTATATCGGCCTTCTATTATTGCTCACCTGATCGGCATCGAGCGAGGCGGTTTTATTTATCTCTGAAGAATGATACCACTCCCTTTAGCGGCGAGCATTGATATAGATAGGGCCGATCCCCCCACCTTATCTTAAATATGCAATAGCTATCACAGTTCCTTATCAATATGATAAATTCACAGCGGATTTTATCATATTGGCGCAGTGTGAAGATGATAATCGTATTATTCACTGCGCCCTCCCTTGCCTGTAGTGCTGGAATTGACGCCAGTGGCACAAATGTCAGCGTTTCCCTGCCGGAGAAACACGCCTGAATTCGTGACCGAGTTAGCATAATCTCAACCATTCAATTTTGACCGTCGCCTCCTGCGGAGGATTTGGCACGCTTATTGTTAGTGATTATACAGCGCTGGCAGTCGCTAATTCGGCAACTCTGCATATCCGACCGCACAGCAATCATTAAGCCGTCATTCACGACCAGGATTGAAACATGAAAACTGTTAACGAACTGATTAAGGATATCAATAAACTTAACTCTCATCTCAGTGAGAAAGACTTTTTGCTGACCTGGGAGCAATCGCCGGATGAGCTGAAGCAGGTGCTGGATGTCGCCGCCGCGCTGAAAACCCTGCGCGATGAAAATATCGCCACCAAAGTGTTTAACAGCGGATTAGGTATTTCCGTATTCCGCGATAACTCAACCCGCACCCGCTTCTCCTATGCCTCCGCGCTCAACCTGTTAGGTCTGGCCCAGCAGGATCTGGATGAGGGAAAATCGCAAATTGCCCACGGCGAAACGGTCCGTGAAACCGCCAACATGATCTCCTTCTGCGCCGATGCCATCGGCATCCGCGATGACATGTTCCTTGGCGCGGGCAATGCCTACATGCGTGAGGTAGGCGAAGCGCTGGATGACGGCCACAAGCAGGGCGTCCTGCCGCAGCGTCCGGCGCTGATCAATCTGCAGTGCGATATCGACCACCCGACGCAATCCATGGCCGATCTCGCCTGGCTGCGCGAGCACTTCGGTTCGCTGGAGAACCTGAAGGGCAAGAAAATCGCTATGACCTGGGCCTATTCGCCGAGCTATGGCAAACCGCTCTCGGTACCGCAGGGCATTATCGGCCTGATGACCCGCTTCGGAATGGACGTTACCCTCGCCCACCCGGAAGGTTACGACCTGATCCCGGACGTTATTGAAGTGGCAAAAAACAACGCCAAAGCTTCCGGCGGCAGCTTCCGCCAGGTAAACAGCATGGAAGAAGCGTTTAAAGACGCCGATATCGTCTACCCGAAATCCTGGGCGCCGTACAAGGTGATGGAAAAACGCACCGAGCTGCTGCGCGCGAATGACCATGAAGGTCTGAAGGCGCTGGAAAAAGCCTGCCTTGAACAGAACGCCGGACATAAAGACTGGCACTGTACGGAAGAGATGATGAAACACACCCGCGACGGCGACGCGCTGTACATGCACTGCCTGCCGGCGGATATCACCGGCGTCTCCTGCGACGCGGGCGAAGTCACCGAGGGCGTCTTCGAGAAGTACCGTATCCCGACCTACAAAGAGGCCAGCTGGAAGCCGTATATCATCGCCGCGATGATCGTGTGCCGCAAATACGCCAATCCGGGCAAGGTGCTGGAGCAGCTGCTCAAGGAAGCGCAGAAACGCATCAAATAATCCCCAGGCTGGCCTGCGGGCCAGCCTCATGACTTCGCCCATAAAAGGATAAGGATCGAGTATGTCTGCTTTCTCACTGAAAATGGATATTGCTGAAAACCGTTTTTTCAACGGGGAGACTTCGCCGCTGTTTTCACGCCAGCAGGCGCAGCAGGCTCGCCGCTTTCATCAAAAAATTACCGGCTATAAGCCTACGCCGCTGGTGGCGCTGAACGAGCTTTCCGCCCTGTTTGGCGTGCAAAAAATACTCGTCAAAGACGAGTCCCGGCGCTTTGGCCTCAATGCCTTCAAAATGCTCGGTGGCTCTTACGCTATTGCCAGGCTGCTCTGTGAAAAATACCATTTAGATATCAACGACCTATCATTCGAAACGCTCAAATCCAGCATTAAAGAGAAGATGACGTTCGCCACCACCACCGATGGCAACCACGGCCGCGGAGTGGCGTGGGCGGCCCGCCAGTTAGGCCAGAACGCCGTTATCTATATGCCTAAAGGTTCCGCACAGGAGCGGGTTGATGCCATTCTGCGCCTCGGCGCCGAGTGTATCGTCACCGACATGAACTACGACGACACCGTCCGCTTTACCATGCAGACCGCGCAGAAAAACGGCTGGGAGGTGGTGCAGGACACCGCCTGGGAAGGCTACACAAAAATTCCGACCTGGATTATGCAGGGCTACGCCACCCTCGCTGATGAAGCGGTAGAACAGCTCTCCTCGATGGGTATCGCCCGTCCGACGCACGTGCTCCTGCAGGGCGGCGTGGGGGCGATGGCGGGCGGCGTGCTGGGCTACCTGGCCGATGTCTACGGCGCGAAGCATCTCCATTCCATTATCGTCGAACCGGAGCTGGCCGACTGTCTCTACCGCTCTGCCCTGAAGGGCCAGATCGTTAACGTCAGCGGCGATATGGCCACCATTATGGCCGGCCTCGCCTGCGGTGAGCCTAACCCGCTGGGCTGGGAAGTGCTGCGCAACTGCGCCACGCAGTTTGTCTCCTGTCAGGATGCCGTCGCCGCCCTCGGCATGCGGGTGCTGGGAAACCCGACGGGCCAGGATCCTCGCATCATCTCCGGCGAATCCGGTGCCGTCGGTCTCGGCCTGCTGGCGGCGATTCATTTCCATCCGCAGCGCGAAGCGCTGATGCACAAGCTCAAGCTGGATAGCGATTCCGTGGTGCTGGTGATTAGCACCGAGGGCGACACCGACGTTAAGCACTATCGCGAAGTCGTCTGGGAAGGCAAACATCCGGCCGCGCAGTAGCCGACTTATCAAATTCCTCCCGCCCGGCGGGAAACCTGTATTCAGAACTGGAGAACATCCTTATGGCTAAGCAAATTCCGTTCAACGCGATCCTGGAAAAATCAAAACAGTATGAAAAAGAGATGACCCGCTTCCTGCGCGATATGATCGCCATCCCCAGCGAAAGCAGTGATGAGAAGCGCGTGGTGCACCGCATCAAAGAGGAGATGGAGAAAGTCGGGTTCGACAAAGTGGAAATCGATCCGATGGGTAACGTACTGGGCTACATCGGCCACGGCCCGCGTCTGGTCGCCATGGACGCGCACATTGATACCGTCGGCATTGGTAACATCAAAAACTGGAACTTCGACCCGTACGAAGGTATGGAGACCGATGAGCTGATCGGCGGACGCGGCGCGTCTGACCAGGAGGGCGGAATGGCCTCCATGGTTTATGCCGGTAAAATTATTAAAGATCTGGGTCTGGAAGATGAGTATACCCTGCTGGTGACCGGTACCGTTCAGGAGGAGGATTGCGACGGCCTGTGCTGGCAGTATATTATTGAACAATCCGGCATTCGTCCTGAATTTGTCGTCAGCACCGAACCCACCGACTGCCAGATTTACCGCGGCCAGCGCGGGCGTATGGAGATCCGCGTGGAAGTTCAGGGCGTCAGCTGCCACGGCTCCGCTCCGGAGCGCGGCGATAACGCCATCTTCAAAATGGCCCCCATTCTCACCGAGCTGGAACAACTTTCGCAGAAGCTGGGCTACGACGAGTTCCTCGGCAAAGGCACCCTGACCGTGTCAGAGATTTTCTTCACCTCGCCGAGCCGCTGCGCGGTGGCGGATAGCTGCGCCGTCTCCATTGACCGCCGTCTGACCTGGGGCGAAACCTGGGAAGGCGCGCTGGAAGAGATCCGCGCGCTGCCGGCGGTGAAAAAAGCCGCCGCGGTGGTCTCAATGTACAACTACGAACGCCCCTCCTGGACCGGGCTGGTCTACCCGACCGAATGCTACTTCCCGACCTGGAAAGTGGAAGAGAACCACTTCACCGTCCGCGCCCTGAGTAACGCCTACGAAGGTCTGTTCGGCAAAGCGCCGGTGGTGGATAAGTGGACCTTCTCCACCAACGGCGTGTCAATTATGGGCCGCCACGGCATTCCGGTTATCGGTTTTGGGCCAGGGAAAGAGCCGGAAGCGCACGCGCCAAATGAGAAAACCTGGAAATCGCATCTGGTGACCTGCGCCGCAATGTATGCCGCCATCCCGCTGAGCTGGCTGGCTACGGAGTAATTGTTCGTCCTGTCTGCCGCCGCGCTCTGCGGCGGTATGTTGAGGTTTCTATGCGCGTACTGATTAAAAATGGCCTCGTCGTCAACGCCGACGGACAGGTAAAGCAGGACCTGCTCATTGAAGATGGCCTCGTCAAGCGCCTTGCCGATTCTATTGAGGCAGAACAACCCTGCGAAGTGATTGACGCCGAGGGCTGCTACGTGATGCCCGGCGGCGTCGACGTTCATACTCATTTCAATATTGACGTGGGGCTCGCCCGCAGCTGCGATGATTTTTTTACCGGAACCCGGGCCGCGGCCTGCGGCGGCACCACCACCATTGTTGATCATATGGGCTTTGGCCCCGTCGGCTGCCACCTGCGCCACCAGTTCGAAGTCTATCGCGGCTACGCCGCCTATAAAGCCGTTATCGACTACAGTTTTCACGGCGTTATCCAGCACGTTAACCACGGCATTCTCGACGAGATCCCGATGATGGTGGATAGCGGCATCAGCAGCTTTAAGCTCTATCTGACCTACCAGTACAAACTTAACGATGACGAGTTGCTGCAGGCAATGCGCCACCTGCAGCGCGCCGGCGCGCTGACGACGGTCCATCCGGAAAACGATGCCGCCATCGCCCAGCGCCGGGCGGAATTTATCAACGCCGGTAAAACCGCGCCGCGCTATCACGCCCTGAGCCGCCCGCTGGAGTGCGAGGCGGAAGCCATCGCCCGAACGATCAACCTCGCCAGGCTGGCGGGAAACGCGCCGCTCTATATTGTTCATCTTTCCAACGCCCTGGGCCTGGAGTATCTACGTCTTGCCAGAAGACGCCACCAGCCGGTGTGGGTAGAGACCTGCCCGCAGTATCTGCTGCTCGACGAGCGCTGCTATGAGCGTGAAGATGCGCTTAACTACCTGCTCAGCCCTCCTCTGCGCAACGCCAGTAATAACGATGCGCTATGGCGCGGCATCCATGATGGGGATATTGACACGGTCGCCACCGACCACTGCGCGTTCTCTGCGCAGCAGCGCAGGCAGATCTCCGGCGGCGACTTTAGCCGCTGCCCGAACGGCCTGCCTGGGGTGGAAAACCGGCTGCTGCTGCTGTTCTCGCACGGCGTGATGACCGGGCGCATCACCCCCGAGCGCTTTGTGGCGCTCACCAGCGCCAATCCGGCGAAGCTGTTTGGTCTGTGGCCGCAGAAGGGTCTGCTGGCGCCCGGCGCCGATGGCGACGTGGTTATCATCGATCCACAGCGTACGACCACCATCCGCCATGCCATGCTGCACGACAACGCAGACTATTCACCCTATGAAGGCTTTATCTGCCAGGGCGCGATTCGCCAGACGCTCTCCCACGGCAGAGTGATCTTTGATAACGGCACCTTTACCGGCATCGCCGGACAGGGCCGTTTTTTACGCCGACAACCTTTTTCCACCGCTCACCAGGCCGTCAGCGGAACAGAAACGTAATGAGAGGAAGCTATGAGTAAAAAAATTGTTCTCGCTCTCGGCGGGAATGCGCTGGGCGACGATCTCGCCGGACAGATGCGGGCCGTACAGCACACCGCCCGGACGATCGTCGATCTTATCTCCCTTGGCCACCAGGTGGTGGTCACTCACGGCAACGGCCCGCAGGTGGGCATGATTAATCAGGCCTTCGAGGCCGCGGCAAAAACCGAAGCCCACACACCGATGCTACCGATGTCGGTCTGCGTGGCTCTCAGCCAGGGCTACATCGGCTACGACCTGCAGAACGCGATTCGTGAAGAACTGCTCACGCGCCAGCTGGACATTCCGGTGGCCACCCTGATAACCCAGGTGGAAGTGGACGCTAACGATGAGGCTTTTCTTAATCCGACCAAGCCCATCGGCTCATTCTTCAGCAAAGAAGAGGCTGAGAAGCTGAGCCAAAACGGCTACATCATGAAAGAGGATGCCGGGCGCGGCTACCGTCGCGTCGTCGCGTCGCCAAAGCCGGTCGATATTATCGAGAAACAAACGGTAAAAGCGCTGATGGATGACTGCCACGTGGTGATCACCGTCGGCGGCGGCGGCATTCCGGTCATACGCGAAGGTAATCATTTGCGCGGCGCCAGCGCGGTCATCGACAAGGACTGGGCCAGCGCGAAGCTGGCGGAGATGATCGACGCCGATCTGCTGATCATCCTCACCGCCGTGGAGAAGGTGGCGATCAACTTCGGTAAACCTGACGAGCAGTGGCTGGATAACCTCTCCCTGCGCGATGCCGAACGTTTTATCGAAGAGGGACACTTTGCCAAAGGCTCTATGCTGCCAAAAGTGGAAGCCGCCGCCGCCTTCGCCCGCTCAGGCCCGGGGCGCAAAGCGCTGATCACGATGCTAAGCAAAGCCAAAGAGGGGATAGAAGGAAAAACGGGCACCATCATAAGCCAATAAACTGTACGCTACGGGTTGCCGGGAACCTCCCGGCAACTCTCCCCTGCTCTTCAGATTGCCACCGCCTCAGCCAGACAATCCGGCTGACAAGATTGCCGCACCTGATCCATAAGCCCCCCAGGCGCGCCGTTTTTCACCTGCAGGATTTCCGCCAGTACGCTGATAGCAATCTCGTTTGGCGTCTCGGCGCCGATGTCATAACCAATCGGCGCCCGCAGGCGGCTGATATCCGCCTCCGGCACGCCGTTCTCCCGCATCTGGCGTAAAAAAGCCTGCACTTTCCGTCGGCTGGCCAGCAGCCCAAGCCAGGCTACCGGCTGGGTTATCAGCCTGTCCAGCGCCTCGCGATCCTGGTTGTTGGTGGCGATCAGTACGAAATCCTGCGGCCGCACCGTCATCGCTTCGACCACTTCCGTAAAGCTGGAGCCATGGACCAGCCTCGCCGAAAGCGGAAAAGCCTCCGGGCAAAGGCTGGCGGGATAGATATCGCCCACGCAGATGTCAAAATCCACCAGCGCCGCGGCGTGGGCAACCGCACGATTGACGTGCCCGGCGCCGACCAACAGCAGGCGCGGGCGCAGGCCGTGAACGCTGATATAAACCGACATCGCGCCGCCGCAGTCGGAGCCCACGGCGTCGCTACCGGTGCGCGCCATGCGGCCGTGGAACATTCGCGACTCCCGCTCGCTCAGCGCCTCCAGCGCCTCATCGATGACTTTACGCTCCACCATCCCGCCGCCAATGGTGCCCACAATCGAGCCGTCCTCCCGGATGAGCATCTGAGCGGAGTGTCGGGGGGTAGAGCCCCGGCTTTCGACAATCTGCGCCAGGGCAAAGGGACGGTTCTGCTCCTCAAGTCGTGCAGCTTCTGCAAAAATATTCATACCAACCTCAAAGGCGATGTTTACGGCTCTATTTGATTATCTGCGATATTTCCCCGGGTTCTCAGTTTGAGAGTCTACCCGGCGTAGAAATAGCGTCGCAGCGACCCGTAGCAACTATGCAATATTTATACTTAGCCGCTATTTTACATCGTAAATTGTGAGCCAGGTCATTTCGTTAGCCCTATTGACGCTGCAACGAGGGTATCTCATCGATTATTTCCTCTGTTGCCGCAGCAAAAATAAGCCGCCTGCTGAAATCACCGCCGAATAGCCGACATAAATTATCATTCTGATATTCCGGATCTGATTTTGAGAAATCTCGCCGAATGATAAAGCGTATTGATTTGAGTTCTCATTTACCCGCTATGGAATTATTCGCCCGGCATCGTCGAGTTTCGACCTGGTTCACAAATTAATTATTTCGCCGCCGCGGTTTGAATAACTGGTGTGATTGTTGCTCCTCTTTCGTTATCCGTCGGGATTATTACCACCGGCAATGTCGATCTTACAATGATATCTAAGGAGAGGGTTATGGGAGATATAATGCGTCCCGTGCCGTTTGAGGAGCTTTTAACGCGCATTTTCGACGAGTATCAGAGTCAGCGGACTATTTTTGGCATTCCCGAGCAACAGTTTTACACGCCGCAGGCGCAGAGGTCGATCGGCGTATTCGGCGAAAGCTGTGCGACGCCGCTCGGCCCGGCAGCCGGGCCGCATACCCAGCTGGCGCAAAACATCATTACCGCATGGCTCACCGGCGGGCGGTTTATCGAGCTGAAAACCGTACAGATCCTTGACCGGCTGGAGCTGGAAAAGCCTTGTATCGATGCCGAAGATGAGTGCTTTAACACCGAATGGTCCACCGAATTTACCCTCAAGAAAGCCTGGGATGAATACCTGAAAGCCTGGTTCACGCTGCATCTGCTCGAGCAGGTCTTTCCGCTGGGCACCCATAAAGAGAGCAAGTCGTTTATTTTCAATATGAGCGTTGGCTACAACCTTGACGGTATTAAGCAGCCGCCAATGCAGGAATTTATCGACAATATGATGGACGCCTCCGCCCATCCTAAATTCGCCCAGTACCGCGACACCCTGAACCGCTGGCTGCAAAATAGAACCTTTATCGATCGCCTGCCAACATGCGCGCGCAAAGACGGGCTCGATAACCTTGCCCAGCGCGTGCCCGCCAGGCTGGTGGAAGGGGTGACCCTCTCGACGATGCACGGCTGTCCGCCGGATGAGATCGAAGCCATCTGCCGCTATATGCTGACGGAGAAAAACCTCAACACCTTTGTGAAGCTCAATCCGACCCTGCTCGGCTATCCACGCGTACGCCAGATCCTCGACGCCTGCGGCTTCGGCTATATCGGCCTTAGCGAAGAGTCATTTGACCACGACCTTAAGATCGACCGGGCACTGGAGATGCTGACGCGCCTGATGGCGCTGGCGAAAGAGCGCAGCCTTGGCTTTGGCGTCAAGCTGACCAACACCCTCGGCACCGTCAATAACAAGGGGGCGCTGCCGGGAGATGAAATGTATATGTCCGGCCGCGCCCTGTTCCCGCTATCTATCAACGTGGCCGCCCTGCTCTCGCGGGCGTTTGACGGCAAGCTGCCGATCTCCTATTCCGGCGGCGCCAGCCAGCTGAATATTCGCGAAATTTTCGAAACCGGCATTCGCCCTATCACCATGGCCACCGACCTGCTGAAGCCGGGAGGATATCTGCGCCTGAGCGAGTGCATGCGCGAGCTGGAAAAAGCCGACGGCTGGAACATGACGCAGATCGACGTCGAGCGCCTCAACGCGCTGGCGGAAAAAGCGGTGAGCATGGACTACACCCAGAAACAGTGGAAGCCGGAAGAGCGCATTGATACCGGCGAGCCCCTGCCGCTGCTTGACTGCTACGTCGCCCCCTGCGTAACGGCCTGCGCCATTAAGCAGGATATTCCGGAATATATTCGCCTGCTGGGCGAGCATCGCTACGCCGACGCGCTGGAGCTAATCTATCAGCGTAACGCGTTGCCGGCCATTACCGGCCATATCTGCGACCACCAGTGCCAGTACAACTGTACGCGCCTGGATTACGACAGCGCGCTCAACATTCGTGAGCTGAAAAAAGTGGCGCTGGAGAAAGGCTGGGACGAGTACCGCAGCCGCTGGCACAAACCCGCGGGCTCCGGCTCCCTGCACCCGGTAGCGGTGATCGGCGCAGGCCCTGCGGGTCTCGCCGCCGGATACTTTCTCGCCCGCGCCGGGCATCCGGTCACGGTTTTTGAACGCGAAGCCAACGCCGGGGGCGTGGTGCAGAATATCATTCCGCAGTTCCGCATTCCCGGCGAGCTTATCCAGCACGATATCGATTTTGTCGTCGCCCACGGCGTCAAAATTGAGTACGGCTGCGACCCGCATCTGAGCGTAGAAAAGCTGCAGGCGGAAGGTTTTCGTTATGTGCTGGTCGGCACCGGTACCGATAAAAACAGCGGCGTGAAGCTGCGCGGCGATAACCAGAACGTGCATAAGTCGCTGCAGTTCCTGCGCCAGTTCAACCGCGGCGACCGACTGGATCTGGGCAAACGCGTGGCCGTGGTCGGCGCCGGCAATACCGCGATGGACTGCGCCCGCGCGGCGCTACGCGTTCCGGGCGTGCAGAGCGCAACCATCGTCTATCGCCGTTCTCAGCAAGAGATGCCCGCCTGGCGCGAAGAGTACGATGAGGCGCTGCTCGACGGCGTCGACTTCGAGTGGCTATGCAACCCGGAACAGTTTAACGCCGACGGAACGCTCGTCGTACGCGTGATGAAGCTGGGCGAGCCGGATGAGAAAGGCCGCCGCCGTCCGGTAGAAACCGATGAACTTCGCACGCTGAAAGTCGACTCCCTGATTACCGCCATCGGCGAGCAGCAGGACGGCGAAGCGCTGTCGGCAATGGGGATCCCGCTCGACCCGCAGGGCTGGCCGGTGGTCAACGCCGATGGCGAGACCAGCAAGCCGAACGTCTTTCTGATTGGCGACGTTCAGCGCGGCCCCTCTTCTATCGTCTCCGCTATCGGCAACGCGCGGCGGGCCACGGACGTGATCCTGGCGCGGGAGAATATCGCCAGCAGCTACGGGAATAAAGTCTGGAACAATGTCGATCCGGCGAAGGTGTATCAGCGTAAAGGCGCTATCGCCGTCACGCTGGTGGATAAAAACCAGCGCGAGGCTTTTGTCGAGCAGGAAGCCAGCCGCTGCCTGGAGTGCAACTACGTGTGCAGCAAGTGCGTCGACGTCTGTCCAAACCGCGCCAATATTTCCGTGGCCGTCCCGGGGTTCCAGAATCGTTTCCAGACCCTGCACCTGGACGCTTATTGCAACGAATGCGGCAACTGCGCTCAGTTCTGCCCGTGGCAGGGGAAACCGTATAAAGACAAAATCACCGTATTCAGCCTCGAGCAGGATTTTGTCAACAGCACCAATCCGGGCTTCTTCGTCGAGGGTGCCAGCGTCAAAGTGCGTCAGAACGACCAGACGTGGCAGCTGGAAATTAACGACCGCGGCCAGTTTAACGAGGTACCGGCCCAGCTCGACGCCATGTGCCGCATCATAAGCCATATTCATCAGCATCAAAGCTATCTCCTGGGAGGCGTTGAAGTATGAGTATCCTGATCCTGAAAAATGCCACCGCCGCGCAGATCTATCCGGCGAAAGTGTGGGAGAACGTCGATATTGCCATTGAGGATGATAAAATTCTCGCCGTCGGCCCCGGCCTGTGCCAGCGCTATCCGCAGGCGCAGGTGAAAGAGATGCGCGGGCAACTGGTAATGCCCGGCATGGTCTGCTCGCACAATCACTTTTATTCCGGCCTGTCCCGGGGGATTCAGGCTAATATCGCCCCCAGCCCGGACTTTATCTCCACGCTGAAAAACCTGTGGTGGCGCCTTGACCGGGCGCTGGACGAAGAGTCGCTTTTCTACAGCGGTCTGATCTGCGCCATGGAGGCCGTGCGTAGCGGCTGCACGGCGGTTATCGATCATCATGCGTCGCCCCACTATATCGCTGGCTCCCTGAGCCAGCTGCGCAACGCTTTTCTCAAAATCGGGCTGCGCGGGATGACCTGCTTCGAAACGACCGACCGCAACTTTGGCAGCCGCGAGCTGCGCGACAGCGTTGAGGAGAACATTCGCTTTGCCAGAGAGATCGACGCCGCCCGCGAAAAAGGAGAGCAACCTTATCTGGTGGAGGCCCATATCGGCGCCCATGCGCCGTTCACCGTGCCTGATGAAGGCCTGGCGATGCTGCGCGAAGCGCTAAAAGCCACCGGCCGCGGCCTGCATATCCACGCGGCGGAAGACCGCTACGATGTTTCTCACAGCCATCACCTTTACGGCAAGGACCTGCTGGTGCGGCTGGCGGAGTTCGACCTTATCAACAGTAAGACGCTGATTGCTCACGGTCTGTATATCTCCGATGCCGACGTGGAGCTGCTCAATGCGCAGGACGGTTTCCTGGTGCATAACGCGCGCTCCAATATGAACAATCACGTCGGCTACAACTACCACCTGCCGCAGATCCGTAATCTGGCGCTCGGCACCGACGGCATTGGTTCCGATATGTTCGAGGAGCTGAAGTTTGCCTTCTTTAAACACCGCGACGCCGGCGGGCCGCTGTGGCCGGACAGCTTCGCGAAGGCGCTGAGTAACGGTAATGAACTGTTGAATCGCAACTTCAACGCCCACTTTGGCCGCCTTGAGGCGGGCTATAAAGCGGACCTCACCATTTGCGACTATATGGCGCCGACGCCGCTGATCGCGGAAAATATCGCCGGACATATCGCCTTCGGCCTGGGAGCAAACAGCGTGCGCAGCGTGATGGTGAACGGCGTGATGATCTACGAGGATCGCCAGTTCAGCTTCGACTGCGAGCCGATATTCCGCGAAGCGCAGAAAGTGGCGAAAAAAATGTGGGCGCGAATGGATGCGCTCCCCGCATAGCCCGTGCAAAAATGCTAAACCGGCCTGACAAGCCGGTTTTTTTTGCAGACAGCGCGCGTGAAATGACCCGGCAGCTTACGCGCCGCCGGGCGCAACGTTTATAGCGACAGCAGCGCGGCAGTAGCGATATTGCGCTGCTTTTGCAGCGCTCTGAGCTGCTCTTCGGTCATGATACTCAGCGCCGCCGTCGGGCAGACATCAACGCAGGCGGGGCCGCGCTCGCGGGTACCGCAAAGGTCGCACTTGACGATAACCGGCGTCAGACCGGCCTCCACCTCGATGGTAATCGCCCCAAACGGGCAGGCGACAACGCAGCTCTGACAACCAATGCAGCGTCCGCCGTCGGCTTCAACTTTCTCCGCCCCCATACTCAGCGCCCCGGTCGGGCAGGCGCCCACGCAGGGCGCATTCTCGCACTGATGACACATCACCGGCACGCTAAGATCGTCGAGGCGCATCACCTTCAGGCGGGGATGGAACTCCGCCCCCGGCGCCACATGTTCCAGCGCACAGGCAACCTCACAGGTCCTGCAGCCGATGCAGGCCTGCGAACTGGCAACGATAAAACTGGTCATATCTCCTCCCGGGCCCTGAATTGCGTCAACATCTCGCTGGCCGCCTGCCGCCCGGCGACCATGGCGGTAACCACCAGGTCCGCCCCGGTCACGGCGTCACCGCCGGCAAAGATTTTGTCATGGCTGGTTTGCGTCGTTCCGCGCCCTTTTCCACCGGTGACTATCTGCCCCCAGCGGTCCAGCTTAATGCCGTGGCCGCGTAGCCACGGCATCTCGTGAGCCTGAAAGCCAAACGCCATAATGAGCACATCGGCTTGAAGTTCAAACCCGGAATCCGGGATCGGCTGCGGCCGGCGGCGGCCGTCCGGCCCCGGCTCGCCCATCTTCGTGCGGATCATCTCCACCGCGCAGACCTGCCCCTTACGGTTGAGCTGAATGCGCTGCGGCTGCACGTTAAACTCAAATTTCACGCCCTCTTCCCGCGCGTTCACCACCTCTTTTTTCGATCCGGGCATACTCAGTTCATCGCGACGGTAAGCGCAGGTCACGCTCGCTGCGCCGCGGCGAACGGCGGTGCGCAGACAGTCCATCGCCGTATCTCCCCCGCCAAGCACCACCACGCGTTTCCCCTTGATGTCGGTCAGCGGATACTCGGCGCTCTCTTCAAGCCCCATCACCTCGCGGGTGCTGGCAATCAGGAACGGCAGGGCCTGAATCACGCCGGGGGCGTTCTCTCCCTCCAGACCGGCGGCCATCAGACCGTAGGTGCCCACGCCGAGGAAGACGGCGTCATAGTTTTTCAGCAGATCGGCAAAAGCCACGTCGCGACCCACCTCCTGATTGAGATGAAAATTGACGCCCATGGCGCTAAAAATGTCGCGGCGCATCTCAAGCACCTTTTTATCCAGCTTGAACGGCGGGATACCGAAGGTCAGCAGACCGCCGATCTCCGGATGACGGTCAAAAACGTCAACGTGCACGCCCGCGCGCACGAGAATATCGGCGCAGCCCAGACCGGCAGGCCCGGCGCCGATCACCGCCACCCGCTCCGGTCGCGGGGCCACTTTGCCGATTGTCGGCCGCCAGCCCATCGCCAGCGCGGTATCGGTGATATAGCGCTCAAGGTTGCCAATGGCGACCGAGCCGCCTTCGTTCTTGAGCGTGCAGGCCCCTTCGCACAGCCTGTCCTGTGGACAGACCCGGCCGCAAATCTCCGGCAGGGAGCTGCTCTGATGGCATAACTCCGCCGCCTCGATAATCTTGCCCTCGTTCACCAGGCGAATGAAATCGGGAATATGATTATGTAAAGGACAGGTCCAGTTGCACCATGCCTTCTGCGCGCAGTAAAGACAGCGTTCGCTCTCGTACTCCGCATCGCACTCGCTCAGCGGCTGATAGATTTCCCGGAAGTGCTGCATGCGGTCATCGGCGGGCACTTTTTTTGCGCCAACGCGCGGAGGTTTATTGAGTATCGCCCGACGTCTTACGCCGCGAACGGCTTCCAGCGGGGTTTCCAGCGCGGAGCGGATCTGCCGCGCGGTACGCAGCTGGTTAATCGCGGCTTCATCCATCAGACGCAGCGCCTGGGTTGGACAGCTGGCCACGCATGCCTGCTGACCGGAAGGATGCTGACGGCAAAGATCGCATTTCTGCGCCAGCTGCGGCGCGTCGTCATCGTTGGCCACCATCTCAATCGCCCCAAAGGGACAGGCGATGACGCAGTTTTTACAGCCGATGCACAGCGCCTCTGTAAACTGAACGCTGTCGTTGGCTACGATCAGCGCCTGGGTCGGGCAAGCGCCGACGCACGGAGCGTCGTTGCAGTGGCGGCAGGTTGTCGCACTGCTGGCGTTGCGGTGGAAGAACACCCGAATACGTGGCAGAAAGTCGCTGCGCTGCTGGGGCCAGCTGTCCTGGCGATGAGAGGTGACGCAGGCCACTTCACAGGCGTGGCAGCCAATACAGTTTGCAGAATCGGCAACAATAAATTTATTCATTTGCTTCCCTTTATTATTCCAGGACTCACCGGGAAGCGATGCAATAATCAGGCGATTTTTTTCAGGGTATTCATATGCTGCTCATTTTTGCGAGCCGCCTCAAAAAAAAGTGCCCCTCAGCGTAACGGCGAGATAATTATCCACGCGCGCTGAGGGAAAATTATTCGCTGCGTTCTGGATTTAATCATGTTGATAATTCAACGTATCGTGCGTAATACCAAAATGAGATTGTCCCTATCTCAATGTGATAGCGCACATTTTTTGCCAACGCGTCTTATTTAAAGATATGGCCCTCAGAGAGATATTCCGCCCTTTTTCCCGTGAGTTATTTCACACAATTCCTCTTCGATTCTCCGGATATTTATTTTTGGCACATCTTACGCATATCACTCAACGTGCGCGCAACACGCTGGTGAACGCATCAGCTCAGGGAGGCAGCGGCCTTCGAATCGTAACTTCGGCTCCGTTCACGTTTATACGGAGTGAAGTCGTACAGGAGATAACAACTTCATGAAAGATATCGCCAATTCCGCCTCACGCAACGGTCATTCAACCGCACCGGTTGATGAGGTTTTACCCGTTACGCAAATGATTCTTTATGGACTACAGCACGTGCTGGTGATGTATGCGGGCGCCGTGGCGGTTCCGCTCGTTGTGGGTAATGCGGTAGGGCTCCCGCCGGAGCACATTATTTTACTGATTAGCGCCGACCTGTTTATCTGCGGCGCGGCCACCATCGTACAGTCGCTGGGGGTCGGTAAGTGGCTCGGCTGTCGGCTGCCGCTAATCCAGGGTTGTACCTTCGCCGCGCTGATCCCGATGGTGTTGATCGGCAAGGAGTATGGGATCGGCGGTATTTCCGGGGCGGTGATCGTCTCCGGTATTTTCATCCTCTGCTGCGCCCCGTGGATTAGCAAGCTCATCCGCTTCTTTCCCAAGGTGGTCATGGGCAGCATCGTCACGCTTATCGGCATGTCTATTATGCCGGTCGCTGGCGGGTGGATCGGCGGCGGCAGCAGCGAGATGAGCGGCTTTGGCGCCCCCTTCTCGCTGCTGATGGCGGCGATTACTCTGGTGATTATTCTTAATATTTACACCTTTGCCTCCGGCGTGGTGAAAAATACGTCGGTACTGATCGGCCTGATTATCGGCACCGTACTCTGGAGCTGCTTTAAGCCTCTCGACTTTAGTCTGGTCCACGCCACACCCTGGCTCCATCTACCGACCCTGATGCCGTTTGCCAAACCTGAATTTCATATTATCCCCGTCGCCCTGCTATCAATGGTCATGGTGGTGGTCATGGTGGAAACCATGTCCTCAATGATGGCGACCGGGGATATCGTCGGGAAAAAAGTTGACGCGAAAATGCTGCGCAACGGCCTTAACACCTGCGGCATCGCGACCACTATCTGCGGCTTTTTTAATCTGTTTCCCTACGCCGCGTTCGCGCAGAACGTCGGCCTGATCGGTTTAACCGGGGTACGCAGCCGCTTTGTGGTGTCGGTCTCCGGTATCATTCTGATTCTGATGGGCGTGTTCTCAAGGATGGCGGCGCTGGTGGTGCTGATACCAAAGCCGATCCTCGGCGGCGCAGGCATCGTCATGTTCGGTATGGTGGCCGTCTCCGGTATTCGTACCCTGGGGCAGGTGAACTATCGCAACAATAATAACGGCATGGTCGTGGCGTTGACCCTCGGCCTCGGCATGATGCCGGTGCTGGTGCCCAATCTGTTTACCCAGTTTCCGCCGATGGTTCAGCTGTTTCTGCACAGCGGGATCACCATCGGTACCCTGACGGCTATCGTCGCCAACCTCACCCTCAACGGCAGCGTACCTTTCCGCGTTAACCACGAAACGCCGGTCCCCGATCCGGCCCCGCCGAGCTCAGCGGCGCGCAATATGGCCGTCAGAACCGTCAGAATGTGGCTCCTGCTGCGCAAAGTTCAGAAGGAGAGACAGCCTGAAGAAGCCCAGGAGGGACAGTAATGCCCACCCGAATCCTGTTTGCCTTGATCACCCTGCTGCTGCTGGCGATACCCGTCGTGCAGCAGGGAATAGCGCAGGGCCTTAGTTGCCGCTTTAGTTATGCCCTGCTGTTCTAAGTTTAAGGACCACTGCTATGAAGAGAGTAACGACCGTCTGCCCCTACTGCGCCTCCGGCTGCAAAATGCAGCTCACGGTAGAGGAGGGAAAAATTACCCGCGCCGACGCCGCGATGGGGAAAAACAATCAGGGCACTCTGTGCCTTAAGGGCTACTACGGCTGGGATTTTATTGACGACCCGCAGATCCTCACGCCGCGCCTGAAAACCCCTATGATCCGCCGCCAGCGCGGCGGCAAACTGGAATCCGTCTCCTGGGACGAAGCGCTCGATTATGTGGCAAATCGCCTCAGCGACATCAAGGCGAAATACGGACCGGACGCGATTCAGACCACCGGCTCTTCGCGCGCCACCGGCAACGAAACCAACTACATCATGCAAAAATTTGCGCGCGCCGTTATTGGTACCAATAACGTCGACTGCTGCGCACGCGTCTGACACGGCCCTTCGGTTGCAGGTCTGCACCAGTCGGTCGGCAACGGCGCAATGAGTAATGCCATCACCGAGATCGATAATACCGATCTGGTGTTTATTTTCGGCTATAACCCGGCGGATTCGCACCCGATCGTGGCGAATCACATCCTCAATGCTAAACGCAACGGGGCCAAAATCATCGTCTGCGATCCGCGCAAAATCGAAACCGCGCGCATTGCCGACCTGCATCTGGCCCTGAAAAACGGTTCCAATATTGCGCTGCTCAACGCCATCGGGCAGGTGATTATTGCAGAGGATCTCTACGATAAATCCTTTGTCGCCGGGCGTTCCGAAGGTTTCGAAGCGTATCGCAAAATCGTCGAAGGCTATACGCCGGAGTCGGTGGAAGCCATCACCGGCGTCAGCGCCAGGCAGATTCGCGAATGCGCGCGGCTGTATGCCACCGCCGGAAACGCCATGATTCTGTGGGGAATGGGCGTGACCCAGTTCTGGCAGGGCGTTGAAACGGTGCGTTCCCTGACCAGCCTGGCGATCCTCACTGGCAATCTGGGGAAACCGCACGTCGGCGTTAATCCGGTGCGCGGCCAGAATAACGTCCAGGGCGCCTGCGACATGGGGGCGCTGCCGGACACCTATCCCGGCTATCAGTACGTGAAATTTCCGGAGAATCGGCAAAAGTTCGCCAAAGCCTGGGGCGTCGGGAGCCTGCCGGAGAACCCTGGCTACCGCATCAGCGAGCTGCCGCACCGCGTAGCGCACGGCGAAGTGCGGGCGGCGTATATCATGGGAGAGGATCCGCTCCAGACCGATGCCGAGCTTTCCGCCGTGCGTCAGGCCTTCGAAGAGATGGAGCTGGTCATCGTCCAGGATATCTTTATGACCAAAACCGCCGCGGCGGCCGATGTGATTCTGCCCTCGACCTCATGGGGTGAGCATGAAGGCGTCTATACCGCAGCGGACCGCGGCTTCCAGCGGTTTTTCAAGGCGGTAGAGCCGAAGTGGGATCTGAAAACCGACTGGCAGATCATCTGTGAGATCGCCACCCGTATGGGTTATCCGATGAAGTACGACAACACCCAGCAGATCTGGGATGAACTCCGCCACCTGTGCCCCAACTTCTTCGGCGCGACCTACGAGAAAATGGGGGAACTGGGCTACGTGCAGTGGCCGTGTCGCGACGAGTCGGAGGCGGACCAGGGCACTTCGTATCTGTTTGCGGAACGTTTCTCCACCCCGAACGGGCTGGCGCAGTTCTTCACCTGCGAATGGCAAGCGCCGATCGATAAGCTGAGCGACGAGTATCCACTGGTGCTCTCCACGGTGCGCGAAGTGGGCCACTACTCTTGCCGTTCGATGACCGGCAACTGCGCGGCGCTGGCCAAACTGGCGGACGAACCGGGCTACATCCAGATCAACACCGCCGACGCAAAACGTCTCGGCATTGAGGACGAAGAGCTGGTGTGGGTTAACTCGCGCAAAGGCAAGGTGATTTCCCGGGCGAAGATCAGCGACAGGCCGAATAAAGGGGCCGTCTATATGACCTATCAATGGTGGATCGGCGCCTGCAACGAGCTGGTCACCGAGAATCTCAGCCCGATAACCAAAACCCCGGAGTACAAGTACTGCGCCGTTAACGTTGAGCGCATTGCCGATCGGCAAGCCGCCGAAAGGTACGTCATTGAGGAATACAGCAAGCTGAAAGCCCGCCTGCGCGAAAGCGCCGCGGGGTAAAAAATATCGCCCCGGCGGTCAATCCCCGGGGCGATATTGTCTCTGCTTATTTTTTCTGGTGACGTCCATCAACGCTATCCGACAGCCGTCAGATCCTTGCGGCAGCGGCGCGCGACCGCAAGATACTGCTGCGGAGTGTCTACATCCCAGTGAATTCCCTGATTCTCCACCGGGATAACGCGTACTGCCATCTGACCGATGACCTCCCTCAGGGTGGCCTCTTCCGCCGCGTGGTTAATCAAAGATATCGCCCGCTGCGGCAGAAGTACCGGGTGGCCTTTTCCGCGATCGTAAGCCGGAATGAGGCAGCTTTCCGCGTCGGCGTTGGCCCATAGCCTGCGGTATACGCCCGGCGTGACCTCCGGCATATCGCCCAGCGCCAGAAAGAAACGCGAAGCGCGGATATGGCTCACCCCGCACTGAATCGAAGAGAACATGCCCTCCTGATATCGCGGGTTAAAGACCACCTCAACGCCCGGATGGTCCTGATAGCACGCGGCCAACTCATCGCCGCGAAACCCCGTGACCAGCACCACCCGATCGCAGAACGCCAGGGCGCTGGCAAGGGCGCTATCCAGAATCGTTCCTTCACCCCACGGCATCATCATTTTCCACTTGCCCATGCGGCTTGAGAGCCCGGCAGCCAGCATAATGCACTGCTTATCGACTTTTTTTCTCATTGTCATCCTCCTCCTGCAGCCGAAAAAGCGCCGCCGTCAACTGGCGACGGCGGCGCTTACGATGGTCAGGATTTCAGCACGGCTTTAATCGAGGTGATGATCGGCTGATATCCCGTACAGCGGCAGATATTCCCTTCCAGCGCCTCTTTCAGCTCATCGTCGCTGGGGGCCGGGTTGGCATCCAGCAGCGCTTTAGCGCTCATCAATACGCCGGGGGTGCAGAAGCCGCACTGAACGCCGCCGTGACGAATAAAGGCATTCTGCAATTTTTTGCCGACCGGATCGTGATGCAGCGCTTCGACGGTGGTGACCTCCGCCCCGTTGCACTGGGCGGCCAGCAGCAGGCAGGAGCAGACCGATTTTCCGTCCAGAATGACGGTGCAGGCGCCGCACTCACCCACCGAACAGCCCTCTTTGGTGCCGGTTAACTTGAGATCTTCACGTAGAAAATCGATCAGGCGGACATTGTCTTTAACATCGCGGGCAATGCGGATGCCATTCACTTTTAGCTCAATATGGTTCATGTTCATGGCTCCTTATTTCTTCTGCTCTGTCATGACTTCCTGCAGCATCTGCCGGAACATATCGATAAATACGGGGACTTTATAGGGGGCTGACCAGCGTCCGCCGATGGCTTTTTCTACCTTGTCGTGAAGCACGCCTGCCGCATAGTCGATGGTGGCGGCGTCTAGCGTCTTACCGGTGAGCGCCTGCTCAACCTCAGTCAGCCGCTGCGGTTTAGCCATCAGCGCGCCATCCACCAGACGGCACAGGCGAACCACGCCCTTATCGACCATGAACTGCCCGGTTAAGCTCTGGCGCGTAATGTTCAACGCATTGCGCCGGCCAAGCTGCAGATAGCGATTGATCAGCGGTTGCTGCGTCGGCGCCGGCAGGATAAAGCGGACCACCAGCTCATCGGGTTCAAGAAGGGTGCGATAGCCGCCCACGACGAATTCGCTGACCGGCATCCGGCGCGTTCCGCGCGCGCTGCGCAGCTCGACTTCCGCATCATAGATGATGAGCGGCGGCATGGAGTCCGCGCACGGGGCGGCGTTGACGATATTGCCGCCGATCGTTGCCCGATTGCGCAGCTGCAGGGAACCGACGGTTTTACAGGCAGTAACCAGTAGCGGATAGCGTTGCTGAATCAACGGATGCTTAACCAGATCGGTAAAGCAGACGCCGGAACCAATTGAGACGCCACCCTCAACGTCAAAAATCTCCTTCAGCTCCGCCAGCCCGGCAATATTAACAAGCGGCACTTCGCCGGACAGCATCCGGGCCTGAACCAGCACATCGGTACCGCCGGCAATAGGCATTGCCCCCTTATCGGCCATCAGCGTCAGAGCCTCTTTCAGGGTTTGCGGGACGCGCAGCGACAGGGTATTGAGGCGGTGAACCTGTTTCTTATCGCCCGATTCCAGCATCTGCTCGCTCTGGCGTTCCGGCTTCTTAAGGTTATAGCCGAGGCGAACCTGTTCAAGCGTCAGCGGCAGGGTCCGGTTGGGTCGGTCGATGGCGAAGCTCACCGCGTTGTTGAGGGCCGCAGCGCCCAGTTCGAGCACCGGTTCGCCGATAACCTTCGCCCCCATCGGGCCCGCTTTATCATAGTTTTCCACCGCGATGATATCGATGTGCGGCATATCCTTGATGGTCGGCAGCAGATAGGTATCGAAGTTTTCCGATTTCACCACGCCGTGCTCGGTGTTGAAATCCTCCAGCATGCCGTAGCCGATCATCCCCTGCAGCACGCCGCCGTAAACCTGGCCGCTAAAGCCAACCGGGTTAATGACTTTTCCCACATCGTGAGTGGCGACGACGTTATTGACGGTAATTTTACCGGTGCGCATATCCACCGCCACGTCGGCCAGCTGGCAGCCGTACACCCAGGTGAAATAGGGGCTGCCGCAGCCTTTCTCTTCATCCCAGTGAATATTCGGCGCCACGTGCCAGCCGTAGGCAGAGAGGTTTGCCCCGGTAGCCCGGGTCATATCGCACACCTGCTGGAAACTGAGACTCAGCTCCGGGTTGTGGCGGTTGAACACGTTGCCATTTTGCCAGGCAATATCGTCAATGCTCTGCGCTTTTAGCGTTTCCCTGACGGCGTCCGCCATGCGTTGTTTAATTTTGTTCGCCGCGCTCAGAATCGCCTGCCCGCCCATCAGGGTACCGCGCGAAGCGACCGTTGAGCCGCCGTCGGCGATCATCGCGGTGGCCGGTTCGCTAAACATCACCCGGTCGAGCGCAATACCAAAGGCTTCCGCCGCCAGCAGCGACATGGTGGTCTGCAGCCCCTGCCCGTTCTCGGATACCGAAGTGGAAATGTTCACGCTGGCGTCGGCATTCACCTGAATCAGGGCCGAGGACGCATCCAGCCCCTCCGCCCCCAGAGAGCAGCCGCGATGGCTCAGCGCGAAGCCAATCCCGTAGCGGATCGGGCCGCCTTCCGCGTTAAGTTTTTTATAGTGCTCGCGTTTGGCCTCATATTCGGCCTTGAGCAGCGTCTTCTCCAGCACCTCCTGCGCGGAGACGGTGTGTTCGCTGAAGACCTGCCCGGCCATGCTGGTATCGCCCTGCTTGAGAATATTGCGCAAACGGAATTCGACGGGCGACAGGCCCAGTTCGCCCGCCACGTCATCCATCAGCGATTCGTTGGCGAAAATGACCTGCGGCGCGCCGTAGCCGCGGTAGGCCGAGGTGTAGTTGTTGTTGGTATACACCCCCACCAGATCGACGCGCACGTTAGGAATATTATAGGGACCCGCCGCCTGGACGGAACTGCGCCAGGTGACAAACACCGTCTGGCCGCAGTAGCTGCCGCCATCGGCGATGATGTCAATTTTAATCGCCTGAATACGCGCGTCGTCGTCCACGCCAATGCGGTATTTCATCTTATAAGGATGGCGCTTGTAGCTCTCGCGCATCGACTGTTCACGGTTATAGGAGATCTTAACCGGCCGTCCGGTCAGGTGCACCAGCAGCGCCGCGCGGCAGGAGACATTATCGATAATGTCATCCTTACCGCCGAAGGAGCCGCCGAGGACCGAACGCCTAATATTGACTTTCGCCTGGGGCAGGTCGAGATATTTGGCAATCACCGCCCGGGTGCGGTGAGCGTTCTGAATCGACCCTTCAATGGTCATGATCTGTTCATTATTGTCCAGATAGGCAGTAATGGACTCCGGCTCAATATAGCCATGCTCCTGAAAACCCACTTCATATTCACGTTCAAAGATATGGGTGGAGGCGGCAAAGCCGGCTTCTATATCGCCCTTCGCCGTGTGGTGGCGATTGATGATATTGCTATCGAGTTCGCTGTGGATAAGGCGCGCCCCGGGCTTCATGGCCTCTTCCGGCGAAGTAATCGGTTCCCACGGGGTATAGGTGATTTTGATTTTATCGACGGCAATGCAGGCCGCCTCATAGGATTCCGCCGCCACGACGGCTACCACGTCGCCGCGGTAGGCGATCTCCTTGTCAATAATCGGCGGATGATCGGGAACAATCGCCCCCAGTTTGCGCTGGCCGGGTATATCGTCCCAGGTGGCGATGCACACGACCCCCGGGACTTTTTCCGCCTCCGACAGGTCTAGAGAATCAATACACCCGGCAGGGATATCGACGTAGCGGCATACGCCATACAGCATATTATTCATGGTGATGTCATCGCCGTAGACAGCTTTACCCGTCACCTTGGCGAGCCCGTCTACGCGGGGCACCTCACTGCCAACAAGCACTGTATCCATATTATTCAGTCTCCACTCACAAAGAAAGATGACTGAATAAAGCAATGGCTATGCCACCTATAAATAAAGGGTTATTTGAGGGTAAGTTATGTGAAGCATCTCTAAAAAAACCTGCCGCTGAAATAATATGACATGGATAAGCCTGCCGGGTAATTATCAAAAAGAGAACAGGCGTATCACTATGATAATCGGTTGTTCTCAATTCTCTTTCCCGGAGCCGCCCCGCCGCTAATCATTGACGACATACATAGATCTCAGCCTTCGCTTGCGGTCAAAAAGCGGACTCAGGAGGTTAAGCCGTGAATGTTAACGCTCGCCACGGCAGCAGCTTTTTGCCATCAAATTTCGAATAAAAATTAAAATAATTTCAATAATGGAATTTAAATTCCATAAAATATGCGGTAAACAAATGTGATATATATCATAATTTTAACAATACATCGGCATACTGATAGCTACACCCCCCATTTGCAAGCTAAAAAATTACTCTATATATCAGATGATTATAAACAAAGCCCTTGTATAAACAAGGCTGCTACACTTGCCTCACAAAACACACTCGAAACAAAACTTTCAAAATGTGATCTGTTTGCATTTTTATTTCACTTATTGCGTCAATAATAACGTCTCACTAAACGCACTCTGCCCGCCTTAATGGCGCAGCAGAAATCCTAACCCCCCGGAGGATGCAATGAAGGAAGTGAGATCAGGATTTATCAGAACCGTTTATATTGGCCCACCCCTTTTCCACCCTCACGCTGCCGGGGACTTTCTGAACGTCGACCATCCCGGAGGACCCAGCCCCGCATCTACCGATGATTCATCATTAATCAAAAAGAAACCTCTTTGATCGGTTTTATTTAGCGCATAGCAATCGCGCTAAATAGTTGCACTAAGAACAAAAAATTATTTCATCCCGACCGTGCTTCGCCTGGCGCAAAGGCAGGCCATGACGGGGATGGGATGACACGTTTTTATCTCGTGCCGTTAATCAAAACAAAAGGTATAAAAATGTCTCTTATTATGAATCTGAACCTACAGCAGAGAAAACGACTACACCAGATAACCCTGGTTGCGACATTTGGCGGCCTGTTATTCGGTTATGACACCGGCGTTATTAATGGCGCATTTTCCTCTCTGAAACAATATATGGCGTTGACGCCGACCACTGAAGGTCTGGTCATGAGCGTATTGCTGATCGGCGCTGCGCTAGGCAGCGTGTTCGGGGGAAAATTCGCCGATTTCTTTGGCAGAAGAAAATACCTGCTTTTTTTATCCTTTATTTTTTTCATCGGCGCACTGATGTCCGCTCTGGCGCCAGATATCACCGTACTGCTTATTTCACGTTTCATCCTCGGCTATGCCGTCGGCGGCGCTTCGGTCACCGCCCCCACCTTTATATCTGAAGTCGCGCCAACGGAAATGCGCGGAAAACTCACTGGCTTAAATGAAGTCGCGATTGTCATCGGCCAGTTAGCCGCATTTGCCATCAACGCCATTATTGGCATCCTCTGGGGCCATCTGCCCGACGTCTGGCGCTATATGCTGATGGTACAGACCATTCCCGCTATCTGCCTGTTTATCGGCATGCTGCGTTCGCCGGAAAGCCCTCGCTGGCTCGTTAGCAAAAACCGCCATGAAGAAGCGCTGGAAATTTTAAAGCAAATCCGCCCGCTTGAACGCGCAACCAAAGAATTCAACGATATCACCACCTTAATTAAGGCCGAAGCCGATAAAAAGCTCCATTCGCAAAACGCCTTTATCACCATCCTTCAGACGCCATGGATTTTCAAACTCCTGCTGGTAGGGGTGATTTGGGCGGCGCTGCAGCAGACCACCGGGGTCAACGTCATTATGTACTATGGCACTGAGATCCTGAGCAGCGCCGGATTCTCCGAAAGAACCTCCCTCATCTGCAACGTACTCAATGGCGTGTTCTCCGTCGGCGGCATGTTATTTGGCGTTCTGTTCCTGGTCGATCGTTTTAAGCGTAAAACCATCATTATTTATGGTTTCGCGATCATGGCTACCCTGCACCTTATCATTGCCGGCGTAGACTACACCCTGGTCGGCGACATCAAAGCCACGGCCATCTGGCTGCTCGGCGCGATGTTCGTTGGCGTAATGCAGGGGACGATGGGCTTTATCACCTGGGTGGTGCTGGCGGAACTCTTTCCGCTCAAGTTCCGCGGACTGTCGATGGGCATATCGGTATTTTTCATGTGGGTGATGAACGCCATCGTCAGCTATCTGTTCCCATTATTGCAGGCCAAGCTCGGGTTAGGCCCGGTGTTCCTGATTTTTGCCGCGATTAACTACCTGGCGATTATTTTTGTCGTCACGGCGCTACCTGAAACATCAAATAAATCGCTGGAGCAGCTGGAAGAAGAGCTGTCGGCCAATAAATCTTCAGCACGACTCAATGCAGCAACAAAGGAAAGCGGATTATGATCGATAACATTACGCAAGATAATCTTCATCTGTCATGCCGGGCGAAAAATAAAGCGGAAGTGCTGGCGATGATTGGCGCTGACTTTAAGGCCAGGGGTTATGTCAGTGAAGATTGCGTGGCCTTTCTTGCTGAAAGAGAGCGCCAGGTCTCCACCTTTTTAGGTAACGGCATTACGCTGCCGCATCTGCCTAAATCAGCCACAAACATCATAGTTAAAACCGGCGTTGAGATTTATCAGTTCCCTGACGGCGTAATCTGGGACAGAAATAACGTCATGTTCATTGCCATTGGCGTGATTGCTAAAGAGAGTGAGCACATTGATGTGCTAAGAGAAGTCGCGTCAATCTTTAGCGATGAAGTTATCGCCAGAGCGCTGTCATTGATTGCCAATAAAGCGGACTTTTTAAGGATCCTCCAGCAAAACCAATAAGCACGGCGCGCTACCGAAAGTCGTCAGATAAAAGCCTGCTTGTAAGCAGGCTTTTGTTTTTTATGGCGTGAGGTAAAGCGTGTTTATTGCGAGCGATCAGCTGCCTTTATAGGTGGAATAGCCATACTGGCTGAGCAGCAAAGGAATATGTAGCTTTTCATTGGTGCGCGTCACGGTAAAGAGAACCGGGATCTCCGGGAAAAATGAGGCCAGTTTCTGCTTATTGAAGTCATCGCCGGTTTTGAAGGTCACTTTGTAAATCCCCGGCTGCATATCCCCTTCTGCCGGATACAGCGATTTAATTCGGCCATCGTTGTCGGTTACGCCGCTTGCAAGCTCGGTCCATTTATTCGCCTGCTGTTTTTCCAGGGTCACCGTCACGCCCGAGGAAGGCAGCCCGGTTTGCTGATTGAGAATATGTACGCTGAGCGTCCCGGTGGGAGCACTAAACGCTGCGGGGATGAAAGACATAGCAGATAACAGAACCAGACCGGATAATTTTTTCACAATGTTTTCCTGTTGCGGATAATAACAATTAAACGTTAGCAGCTGGGCTGTGAAAATATATTCAATTTTTCGTGATAAACGCGGTTATGGAAACAAGCGCAGAATGCTATTCGTCCCGGGGACGATAGATTTTTCTGAATATAACCTCAACGATCGGGAAAAGAATAAGCCTGCGCTATACTTCCTGTTCCTGCGTTCACAAAAGGACTTCACATGAAGATATGGCCTGTTCTGACTGGCGTTGCTATCGCATTAACCCTTGTCGCCTGTAAATCCCCCACGCCACCCAAAGGTGTCCAGCCCATAAGCGACTTTGACGCGAGTCGGTATCTGGGCAAATGGTATGAAGTTGCCCGCCTTGAAAATCGTTTCGAACGCGGCCTGGAGCAGGTCACCGCGACCTACGGTCAACGCAGCGATGGCGGCATTAGCGTAGTTAACCGTGGTTACGATCCGCAGAAACAAAAATGGAACGAGAGCGAGGGTAAAGCTTATTTCACCGGCGCTCCTGATACTGCGGCGCTGAAAGTCTCCTTTTTTGGCCCGTTTTACGGTGGCTATAACGTGATCGCGCTGGATAGCCAGTATCAATATGCACTGGTCAGCGGCCCCGATCGCGGCTATCTGTGGATCCTGTCGCGCACGCCGACCATCCCTGACTCCGTGAAGCAGGAGTATGTGAGCATTGCGCGGAAGTTGGGCTTCCCGGTCGATAAACTCGTCTGGGTGACCCACAAGTAAAAGGCAGAATCCACATTATCTTCAGCGAACCAACGCGCTGAAGATAATGTTGGCATAAGGCTGGAGGGCGAAAAATAATCAGTGTGATGTCTGCTGGTTAGCATTGGCCGCATCTTCTGCGGTTTTAGCGGGAGCGATACTCTCTTTAATTTCTTTTGTTTTATTCGCCGCATCGTTGGCCAGGTTATTGGCATCAACAATCGCGCTGTCTTTAATTTTGCCAGCTTCCTGCACGATTTGGTCGCTTTTCTGCCGGGCATCCTGCTTGACGGCATCAGCCTGGGCCTGGGCCTGCTGAGCAATTGCTTCCGCTTTTTTATCCGCCTCCGCCTTGATGCTGGAGGCCTGGCTGCTGAGATTGTTGGCCTCGTCCGCCGCCTGTTTTTTTATTGCATCAATGTGTTTATCAGCTTCATCCTTAATTGCGTCGGCTTTATCGGACGCCGCCTCTTTAATTTGTTGGGCGTTATCTTTTGCTTTATCCAGATTAGCATCAACCTTTGAGGAATCATCACAGCCGGCAAGAAATAAGCATACGGCAGAAGCGATTAGCGTTTTACTCCAGAGTTTCATAGTCATTCCTTTATTTATCGATATCAGCGTATCGAGGGATCATCGCAGCTGGGTTACCAGGATAATTCTCATAACAACAATGCCATGAGGTTATTTTGACCCAATCCTGAGCCCTGCATCCCTTTATTTATAATCGCTAAACAGGCAGAGTCAAGTTCCTGCGCCATTCACCCGGCGATGGCTAACGTAAAAAACCCGGGCGGCTGCCCGGGTTGGTCGCTGAAAAAATGCCTTAGGCCGTGACGGCTGATTTTGTCAGCGTCGGACCGGCTAACGCCAGGCGGGCGCCGGCTTCGGTATCGCTATATTGCCTGAAGTTATCCATAAACAACTGCGCCAGGCTTTCGGCCTTCTCCTGCCATTTGTCGGCGGAAGACCAGCCGCTACGCGGGTCAAGCAGCGCGCTATCCACGCCTGGCACGGTTTGCGGAATAGACAGACCGAACACCGGGACCGTCTCCTCGCGCAGCTCGCCGGTAGTGCCGTTTAAGATCGCGCTGATGATATTGCGCGTATCGCGTAGCGAAAGGCGCTTGCCCTCTCCGTTCCAGCCGGTATTCACCAGCCAGGCCTCGGCGCCCGATGCCGCCATTTTCGCAGCCAGAACGCTGGCATACTGCGTCGGGTGCAGCAGCAGGAAGGCCGCGCCATAGCAGGCGGAGAAGGTTGGCGTGGGCTGAGTAATGCCGCGCTCGGTTCCGGCCAGCTTCGAGGTAAAACCCGACAGGAAATGATACTGCATCTGCTCGGTTGTCAGACGGGATACCGGCGGCAGCACGCCAAAAGCATCGGCGGCAAGAAAAATGACCTTCGACGGATGGCCCGCGCGCGATACCGGTTTCACGATGTTGTCAATATGCGACAGCGGATAAGAAACGCGGGTATTTTCAGTCTTACTGCCGTCGGCGTAATCCACGCTGCCATCGGCTCTGACCACCACGTTTTCCAGCAGCGCGTTACGACGAATCGCGCCGTAAATTTCCGGTTCGGCATGCGGGTCAAGATTAATGGTCTTGGCATAGCAGCCGCCTTCGAAGTTAAACACGCCTTCATCGTCCCAGCCGTGCTCGTCATCGCCGATCAGCTGACGCAGCGGGTCGGTGGAAAGCGTGGTTTTGCCGGTGCCTGACAGACCAAAGAAGAGCGCCACGTCTCCCGCTTCGCCGCGGTTAGCTGAACAGTGCATCGAGGCGATCCCCTGCTGCGGGAGCAGATAGTTCATCACCGAGAAGAGACCCTTCTTCATTTCGCCGCCGTACCAGGTGCCGCCGATCAGCTGAATTTTTTCGCTCAGGTTAAAGGCGACAAAGTTCTCGGAATTCAGCCCTTGTTCCTGCCATTTGTCGTTGGTGCAGCCCGCGCCGTTGAGGACGACGAAGTCCGGCGTAAATTCAGCCAGCTCTTCCGCGCTCGGCGCAATAAACATGTTTTTGACGAAGTGCGCCTGCCAGGCCACTTCGGTGACGAAGCGGACGCCCAGGCGCGTTGCCGGACTGGCGCCGCACCAGGCATCGACAACATACAATTTTTTGCCGCTCAGCTGTCCGGCAACCAGCGTCTTCAGGTCAGCCCAAATCTCCGTGGATAACGGCTTATTATCGTTGCGGCCAAGGCCGGAATCGGACCACCAGACGGTGTCACGCGTCAGCTCGTCTCTGACGATATATTTGTCGCGCGGAGAGCGTCCGGTAAAGATCCCGGTATCCACGGCAACGGCCCCGGACTCGGTCATGACGCCGCGCGCCGCGCCGGTGAGCTCTGCACTGGTTTCATGCGCAATCAGCAAGTCGTAATCGGGGTTATAAAACAGCTCGCTGCTTTCCTGAATTCCGAGCGCAAGAAGAGCGTCTTTTACTGATTCAATACGTGACATGGAACTCCTGACAAACTATTGGCTGGATAAGATGCTATTCGGTTATTTCAACCCGTCAGTTAAGCAGATGGATTTATTTTAATAAAAAAACCATCGTGCAATTAAATAACCAGGATGAACAGACCAGAGCCGGCGATTTAAAATCGTGCTCGTGTAGGGTTTCGCCTGTACTTTAGAAATATCGTTGGCACGTATACCTCATAAGCTAACTCTGCTAAAAATGTTAACACCTGTAGGTAAGTATGTTAATTGCATAGTTTCTATGCGTTATGCTAAAATTGCATAGCATTTATTGCAGGAATGAGGAATGGATCGGTGCTGGCGAATCTTGAAGTAAAATGGCTTTACGATGTGATTGCCCTTGAGGAAGCCAGAAGCTTTACGCTCGCGGCCAAAAGCCGCAATATTTCGCAGTCCTCCTTCAGCCGCCGCATTCAGGCGCTCGAGTCTTCGCTGGGCTTCAGCATCTTCGACCGTTCGGCAAACCCGCTGCAGCTGACCAACCGCGGGAAGATTTTCGTTGGCTACGCACGAAATATGCTCGACGATATGGACTTCCAGATCAGCCGAATTAAAGGGCTGAACAACACCACGCAGAAAATAAGAATCGACGCCGCGCCGTCGCTTTCCGTTTTATTACTGCCAGAAATTATCGCCGGTTATACCGACCGGAAGAATAAAACTTTTCATGTTGAATCGATTAATGTCAACGATGCCGTATTTAATCTTAAAGAAGGCAAAAGTGATTTTATCCTGTCGTTTTATAATGAAGAGCTGATGAACTATCCGTTTATCAATCATAAAATTTTCGACTCAGCGCTGCACCTCGTTTCTCCCTGCGATAAGCACGGCAGACCGCTTTTTAATTTGCATCGCGGGGTGCTGCCGCTGATGAAATACGCCAACGACAGCTATATGGGACGACAGGTGAATCAGGTGATCGACCGCAAGCCGGAAATTACCTTCTCGCTGACCTTTGTCTCCTCAATGAGCGAGCTGTTAAAACGTATGATCCTCAACGGCGACGGCGTGGGCTGGCTGCCGCAATACTCTATCAAGCGCGAGCTCGAGGAAGGCCGCCTGACGATAATGGATGAGAGCCTGTCCTTGCCGATCGGCGCCTATATTTATCGCTCCGGTGCGCGGCTCAACCAGTCCGCCGAACGTTTCTGGCAGCATATTAAGGCCATGAGTACCGTCACCGCATAGCTCGCGTGAAGGCGAATAATACGCTATTATCCGCCTCCACTCTCTCTCCGTGCAGCCTGATGTCTACCGTTATCGATACCTTTATCGCCCCGCCGTGCCACGCTGAAATCGATATCCTCTACCAGGATGACCATCTGCTGCTGATCGATAAACCCTCAGGCCTGCTGAGCCTGTCGGGGAAAAATCCCCTGAATCTCGACTCGGTACATTATCGACTGGTACAACAGTTTCCCGGCTGCACGCTGGCGCATCGTCTTGATTTCGGCACCTCCGGGCTGATGGTGATTGCGCGCAACAAGGCCATCAACGCCGCGCTCTGCCAGCAGTTCAGCCAGCGTGCGGTGAGCAAAGTCTACAGCGCGCTGCTGTGCGGGCATCTGGCGGATGATGAAGGAACCGTTGACGCTCCGATAGCCAAAGATCCGGCGCTGTTTCCGCTGATGACGATTTGCCCGCGCCACGGCAAACCTGCCCGCTCCGGCTATCGGGTCGTGGAGCGCCTGCGCTATCAAGGTCAAGTGCCGGTAACGCGAGTCCAGCTGACGCCGGAAACCGGCCGCACCCATCAGTTGCGTATTCACTGCCAGCACCTTGGCCACCCTATTCTGGGCTGCGATCTGTACGGCGGCATGGCGCTTCCGGGGACAGAACAGGCACCGCGCCTGATGCTGCACGCCAGCGAACTGCATTTCGTGCATCCGGTTAGCGGAGAGAGGATCGACGCCGTCAGCCCCAGCGCGTTTTAACTCGCTTCGCTCGCCAGCCCGACGCTCCCCTACGCCAATTGACGTCAACGCCTGAATTCGACTCTCTGACCGCGCTGCGACTTGCTTCCCGGTGGCGCTGCTGTATGACCGGGCTACGGGTTCACAACCGCCTGCGATCGGGTAGCCCGGGCAAGGCGCTTGCGCCGCGGCCCGGGGAAATTGCCAACTATAGCCGCACAACGCCTCTGGCCGCGGCCTCTTCACGCCACGCCAGCAGCGGCTGATAGTCCGCGCGCCGCATATCGCTGTAGCCGCAGATAAACAGCGCTTCGCAAAGCGGCTGATAGCGTTCATCGCTCACCAGCTGCTGCAATGCCTCTCTGAGCAACTCCAGCGTCGCCGCGGGCGTCGTCGCCGACGTAATCAGCGGTAGCCCCGGGGCCAGCGGGCTATGGGCAATCACCGTCAGCCCCGCCAGCGCCTCCGGCTGATGACGCTGCAGCAGCGCCCAGGTCACGCAATCAATGGCGGCAATATCCGCCGTCCCCTGCTGAAGTTCACGCAGCGACTGGCGATGGCTGCCGCTAAACGCGACCGTTGAGAAGAAACGCCCATCGCGCGACAGCGGCGCGATCATTTTTAACAGCACGTTATAGCCGGACTGGGAATCCGGCGAATTGCACGCGACCCGACGCCCGTGAAAATCTGCCAGCGACTTCCCTCCGTCCGCTTCACGCGCCACCAGCAGGCTGCGGTAGTTCCGCCCTTCGCATCCGGGCGCCGAATAGTGAAAACAGCCGACCGTTTGCACGTTCGCCAACAGCGTCACCAGCGGATAACCGCAGGTCTGGCTCAACAGCAGCGCCGGATGGCGCCAGTGCGCCAGCAGATCCTCAGGTACCGTATATGACAGCCCATCCTCATCCACCACGCCGCGAGCCGCCAGCAGCTGCCGCACCGCCCGCGAGAGCGCCTGAGTATCCTCGTCATTCACCGCGTACATCGGAAACGCCAGCCTTTCACTCATGCTCTTCATCCGCCTTACCCTGCTGGTTGAACCCGGGATGCGCATTCACCGCCACCGGTCTGGCAAAAAAATGCCGCAGCCATTCACCGTAGCCGCGCACCACAAACCCGGCGTTGCGCCGCTGATACTCCGCCTGATTATGCAGATAGATTTTTCGCAGCCCGTACCACGGTACGCCCGGCAAATCGTGATGCACTGAATGGTAGTTGAGATTGAGGAACAGCACCCGCCAGACCAGCCCCGCCTCGTTAATCACCGAACGGGCCAGCGGATCGTCCGCGGCGCGGTGCTCAAGAAAAGAGCGCACTTTGGTTAACGCCAGCGCAGGATAGCTGACAGCCAGCACGAAATAGAGCGGCGAAAAGTCAAGGTGATGCATCCACGCGAACAGCGCCGCCAGCAGCAGGCCGTGAACCAGCCACATCGCTAGCGTCTTCACCCGCCGAAGACGCAGCGCCGTCAGCGCGCAGCTGAGCGTCTGGGCAATATCCAGCAGCGGCGCTACCAGCAGCCTGCCGATAAACGTATTGCGCAGATGAATAAGACTGCGCTGCCAGGGGGCAAAATGCTGCCAGCTCTGCGGCGTAAAATAGTAGGATTCCGGATCGTCAACCGGCTGCGTCAGCAGATGATGATTATGGTGCGCCAGGTGCGAGTCGCGATACAGACCATAGGGGTACCAGACCGCCAGCGGCAGGGTCCCCAGCAGTTGATTAAACCACGGCCGCGAGGTGGGATGGCCGTGAATGAACTCGTGCTGCAGTGACATATACCAGGCGGTGAACCAGACCAGCAGCAGCGTGGCCGGGAACAGCCCCAGCGCGCGCCACCAGGCCAGCGAGGCAAACCAGCCGCCGTAGATCGCAAAAATCAGTAACCAGGTCGGCAGTTCGCTGCGCCACAGCCAGCTGCGGGACAACTGCTGAATCCGCTCGCGCTGCTGCGGATGCAAATAGGCCGATCTGCTTTTTGCCATTCCTGAAGCTACCTTTTCGCGTTATCGTTTTGCTCCCCCGAAGATGTGAGATAACGCGTTAAATAACAAAGAAATTAAATCACTAAGCTTTGCCAGAAATCGGCCTTATGCGTCGTTGAGCGAGTGCATATAGCGCCACCCGGCGATGAGGCTTACCCCAGCGCACAGCAGCAGCGATGCGCCCAGCGATTGCCCCCATCCGGCCGCCAGCAGACCGGCGCCAATCAGAAGATAATAAAACAAGCCGAAAATGGCGCCGGCGGTGCCCCGACAGTCGCCATAGGCGCTCAGCGCCGATCCCAGAACCAGCGGGATCGCCATCGCATACGCGAGGGTGACCAGCGCGACCGGCGCCACAAACCACAGTGATTCCCGCAGTACGTACACGGCGGCAGCGCCCGCCAGGTGGAGGATGCAGGCGATCGCGAGCATTTGCCCCAGCGGGACATTCTGACGCAGCAGACGGCGGTTAAGCAGCGCGCCGAACAGCGAACCCGCGGCAAGCGCCACGCCGCTGTAGCCAAAGGCCAGGGCATCGAGATCGAATCTGGCGAACAGAAAGGGAGCCAGACTGTAGTAGCTGAACAGGCTGATGTTAAATGCCGCCACCAGAATTGCCGCCAGAGCGATACGCCTGTCGCCCGCCATCCGCCTCAGCACGTCAAGAAAAGACCCTCCCCTGAGGTTATGCGGGCGCGTTTCCGGCATCAACCACAGGCAGCCCAGCAGGAGCGCGGCGGCAAAAATCGCCAGCGCGCTGAATACACCGCGCATACCCCAGATGGCGGTCAACCCACCGCCGATATAGACCCCGATGGCCGGGCTCACCGCCAGCGCCAGGCCGATAAACGAAAAAATCCCCGCCAGCTGCCGCCCGCTATAGCAGTCCCGCAGAACCGTCTGCGTCACTACTGAGCCGGTTGCCGCGCCAGCGGCCGTGACGATCCGCGCCACCAGCAGCAGCGAAAAATCGCTGGCCCACAGCGCCAGCAGGCACCCCGCCGCGTAGACACCTAACCCCGCCAGCAGGGCCGGGCGCCGACCGTAGCGATCGCTGAATCCGCCCCACAACAGAACGCCGACGGCAAAACCGATAAAGTATACGGAGAGCGTTTGCGCCGCCTGCGCTGCGCTCACGGAAAACCGGGCGCTGATATCGGTCAGCGCCGGGCTATAAATCGTTTCCGCTATTTGCGGAAACATCAATAGCGCAGTAACCAGTACCAGCGCGGCACGTCCCAACATATCTACCTCCTGATAAACAAGAGGCGCTATTGTAGGTAAGCCGTTTATCGAACATTATAAACATAATGACTTTAAATATCGGAAATCAGACATTATGGCCTGGCTTGACGCTGATGCGGCATTCGATCCGGATGCGTTAATAAAAAGCCTGATTGGCGTGCAGTCGGCGCTGGGTAACCATGACTCCGGCAGCCACCAGCATAAGATGGCGCAGATCCTGTTTACCCGTCAGGGATGCGTACGTTTGACGCTCGACGATGGCGCGCTGCTGTGCCTGCTTCCGCCGGGACGCGCCGCCTGGATCCCGGCCGGTATCAGCCATCGCGCGGAGATGAAAAATATTGTCGATTATCGTTCAGTCTGGTTTCAGCCGCAGCGTTACCCTCAATTGCCAACGCAGGCGGCGATACTCAACGTGGTGCCACTGCTGCGCGAACTCTTAGAGCGTATCAGCGCCAGCCCCTGGGATACCGACTGGGAAACCGAGCCGGCGCGGCATCTCGCGGCCCTGTGCCAGGCGGAAATTCGCGCCGCCGCCCAGGAGCCGATGATGCTGGCGCTGCCGCAGGATAAACGGCTGGCGCAGCTTTCCGGCGATGCGCTACCGCCGGCGCTTGGGACGCTCGCAGCCCGCTGCGGTGCCAGCGAAAAAACCATCAGCCGCCTGTTCCGCCGCGATACCGGTATGTCCTACCAGCAGTGGCGTCAGCAGTGGCGATTAATGAAGGCAGTTGAGATGCTGGCTACCGGGCAGCGGATTACCGATACCGCGATGGCGCTTGATTTCGCCAGCGATAGCGCCTTTATCTACTTTTTCCGCACCATGACCGGCATGACGCCGGGACGCTATTTCGCCCCCTGATCCTGGCCGCCCGGCGTGAACGGCGGCAGCTGCAGGAAGGTGCTTTGTAACCCCTCGGACCAGGCTTTGCGAATGGTATTGAAATAGGGATCGTTCTCGGTGATCCGATGCTGCCCGGCGCTGCTCAGGCTACCGCTGCGGTAGAGCAGCGTGTCCAGCGGCAGTCCCACCGAAAGATTGCTGCGCAAGGTAGAGTCGATCGAGATCAGCGCGCAGCACATCGCCTGCTCAAGGGGGGTATCGATGGTCAGGACCCGGTCGATGATCGGTTTGCCGTATTTACTCTCGCCAATCTGGAAATAGGGCGTGTCGCGCGTGGCTTCAATAAAGTTGCCTTCCGGATAGATATGGAACAGCCGGTGCGTTTCCCCGGCGATCTGCCCGCCGAGCAGCAGGTTACAGTTGAAGTTGGTATTGCCGCAGTTTTGCTGATTGCTGGCGTCGCGTTGAATCACCTCCTGCAACGTTTTGCCGATCAGCATCGCCGCGTCGTATAACGAAGTCACCTGCATCAGATTCGGTTCCTGCTGGGTACGAATGCGGGCGCTGAGCAGGCTAATCACGCTCTGAGTCGTGGCCAGGTTACCCGCAGACTGCAGGACCATGACGCGTTCGCCATCCTGATGGAAAACGTGCAGTTTTTTAAACGTTGCAATATGGTCCACTCCCGCGTTGGTGCGGGAGTCTGAGGCAAACACCAGTCCATCTGACAAACACATGGCCACGCAATAGGTCATCGTTTCATTCCTGCGGTTATTGCTGCTGCGCCTGCTGTGAATGCTCGCGCACCTCAGCGTTAGTTAACAAAATTTCTCCGCCGCCGCCGAGGCGGGTACCGCGCACCGGACACGCATCAAGATAGTCCAGCCCGGTCGCCAGCCGCAAATGCTGATTCAGACGGCGGGTATTGTTCGTGATATCAAACGGCTGCCAGCGATCGTTCAGCCATACTTCAGCCCAGGCGTGCATAGCGACATGCTCGGCGTTATCGCTGTAGACATAGCCGCTGACGTAGCGCGCCGGGATCGCCAGCGCCCGGCAACAGGCGAGAAACACATGGGTGTGATCCTGGCAAACCCCTTTCGATCGCGCGAACGCGTCGGCGGCCGAGTCCTGTACCTGCGTGGCGCCCGGCGAATAGGGCATTCTCAGCAGCAGCTCGGCCATTAACCGGTTCAGGCTCGCTTCCTGAGCCTCCGGCTGATACCAGCGCTGGGCAAATTCGCGGATCGGGCCGTCAGCGCGGGTAAGCGGGGTACAGCGCAAGAAAACCAGCGGCGACAGCAGCTCCTGCGGCTCCGCGCCAATCTCTTCCCCCTCTTCCACGATATCGACGATCCCGCTGGCGCGGATGGTAATCTCTTTATGCGGATTATCCAGCGTCAGCACGTGCAGCAC
Organism: Klebsiella sp. HN106; assembly: GCF_051209435.1. Classification (NCBI taxonomy): domain Bacteria; kingdom Pseudomonadati; phylum Pseudomonadota; class Gammaproteobacteria; order Enterobacterales; family Enterobacteriaceae; genus Klebsiella; species Klebsiella sp. HN106. The sequence continues at coordinate 948,257 of NZ_JBLURD010000001.1, forward strand.
GTTGCCCCACGCGTCGGTGGTGGCGACGGCGGAACCGTCCGGCAGGGTTAATGTCCAGGCGGTGATCTTCTGCCGACCGCTGCTGCGCGGCGTCAGGCGCAGGTACTGGGTTGAAAACTTCACTTCTTCATCGTAGCCGTAGCGGGTCAGGTGATCGATTACCAGTTTCATAACGCCTCCAGATAGGTTTGTCTGATGCTGTCGGAAAGCGCGTTAATCCGCGCCAGCAGTGCATTAAGGGTGACCTGCAAATCAGCCTGCGCCAGATCGTCGCGGGTGCTAAAACGCAGGTCGACGTTAAGCTGGTGCGCCAGGCGCAGCGGCAGGTGCGAACGATCGTTGGCAATCTGCTCCAGCTGCCCGACGAGGTCGGAAATGCTCGCTCGCAGCGATCTCGGCACATCGTTGCGCAGGATCAGCAGCTCCATCACCGTTTCGCGGCTGACCGGCTGGCGGTAGATGCTGTTATAGGCCTCGCGTGCGCTGACCGCGTTAAGCAGCGTATCCAGCCGGTAATACTCGCGGACCGGATCGGGATCGCTGTTTAACTGCTGATCCTTAATCAGCAGCAGCTGGGCGGTGGCGGATGCCCGTTCGATCAGCGTCCCGATACCGATAAAGCTCAGAGCGTCGTTACGCAGCAGCGTGCCGAGAATCGCCCCGCGAAACAGATGAACCCGCTCTTTTACCCACTCAAAGAAGGCGTCGTTGCCCAGCTCGCCGATCCCCTGCTGGCGCAGTTTTCGCAGCTCAATACGCGTGGCGTTGATGCTTTCCCACACTTCCGCCGACAGGCTGCCGCGCACCGCGTGGGCGTTGTTCCACGCCATCTCGACGCAGCTAAAAATGCTGTACGGGTTGTTGCCGTCGAGGGCGAAAAAATTAAGCAGGTTGCTCATGGTGAAACGCGCGTGCCGGGCCTGAAACAGCTCGTGGGTCAACGATAGATTTAGCGGCAAGGCTAAATCCCGCGACTGCTGGCTGTGGCGGGGGATCATCGACAGCTTCCAGGTCACGTCCAGCACCCGGGCATAGCTTTCCGCGCGCTCAAGATAGCGCGCCATCCAGAAGAGTTCACTCGCTGTGCGGCTTAACATGATTCGTCCTCCTCCATCACCCAGGTATCCTTGGTGCCGCCGCCCTGCGACGAGTTCACCACCAGCGAGCCTTCGGTTAGCGCCACCCGCGTCAGGCCGCCGGGAACCAGGCGGATCTCCTGACCGGAAAGGACAAAGGGCCGGAGATCGATATGGCGCGGCGCCAGCCCCTCTTCTATAAAGGTCGGGCAGGTTGACAGCGCCAGGGTGTCCTGGGCGATATAGTTGGCCGGGTTTGCCAGCAGACGCTGACGAAACGCATCGCGCTCCTCTTTGGTCGAGCGCGGACCGACCAGCATGCCGTAGCCGCCCGCGCCGTGAACCTCCTTCACGACCATCTGCTCAAGATGGCTCAGCACGTAGCTGAGATCTTCCGCTTTACGGCATTGCCAGGTGGGAATATTGCTGAGGATCGGTTGCTCGCCCAGATAGAAACGGATCATCTCCGGCACGAAGGGGTAGATCGATTTATCGTCGGCGACGCCGGTGCCGATGGCATTCGCCAGCACCACGCCTCCGGCGCGGTACACCGACAGCAGCCCCGGCACGCCCAGCATAGAGTCGGCGCGAAAGGCCAGCGGGTCGAGATACGCATCGTCGATCCGCCGGTATATGACGTCCACGCGCCGCGGCCCCTCGGTGGTGCGCATATACACCGCCCCGGTTTTAATAAACAGATCCGCGCTCTCCACCAGCTCAACGCCCATCTGCTGGGCCAGAAAGCTGTGTTCAAAATAGGCGCTGTTAAACCGCCCTGGGGTCATCACCACCACGCACGGGTCGTCCACGGGCGAGCTTTCGCGCAGCGTTTGCAGCAGATAGCTGGGGTAGCGTTCTACCGGCGCAATACGGTGCTGTTCGAACATTTCGGGGTAGAGCCGCATCATCATTTTGCGGTTTTCCAGCATGTAGGAGACGCCGGAGGGGGTGCGGAGATTATCCTCCAGCACGTAATACTGGCCGTCGCTGTTGCGCACCATATCAACCCCGGTGATATGGGCATAGGTGTTATTGGGTAAGTTTATCCCCTGCATACAGGGCTGATACTGTTCATTCGCCAGCACCTGTTCGGCCGGGATCAGTCCCGCGCGCAGGATATTTTGATCGTGGTAAATATCGTAAAGAAAGGCGTTGAGCGCCTTCACCCGCTGGCGGATGCCGCGGTCGATTCGCTGCCACTCGCCGGCGGGGATAATGCGCGGCACGCTGTCGAAAGGGATCAGACGTTCGGTCCCCTCGTCTTCGCCGTAGACGTTAAAAGTGATGCCGATGCGGTGAAAGAGCAGCTCCGCCTGCTCTTTTTTCTGCCGGATAGAGAATTGATCGGTACTGCGAAACCATTGCCACCAGGCGTTATAGTGCTGACGCTGCTCTCCCTGTGCGGTAAGCATCTCATCATAATAATGCCCGTCAGGAAGCGTTATTTTTATCATGGCCGTCTCCTCCGGTTGTACTCACTTTGAGGTCATCCCCGGGAGAGATAAGCATTAATTATGCCAGGTAGCACAGCGCAGCGGCATAGCGTAACGCCGCGCTTATCTGAATAAAAAATAACCCGTTATTTTGCTTGTTCAGGCTCTGCCGTCAGCCAGAATCGCACCAAATTGGGGCGTTCGCTCCCGCGTTAACGGGCGGGTCGATAGCCCGCATCCGTCGCCAGATAACGGCTCGCGAAGAGGCCGCACGCGACCTGAACGTCTGCCACGGTTAGTCGTTAACGCGCCTCAGCTCCAGCCACTCCACCACCAGACCCGGCTTGATAACGTCAAACCCCACGCGGTATTTCCCCGGCTGTAGCGCAACCCGACACAGCTTCTGCACCATTTCCCGGCCGAGCGTGCCGTGGGTGTGTATCGTTGCCACGAACTGGTCATTGAGCAGCAGATTGCCGGCGGTTTGCGCCAGTGGCGCGCCGTCGGCGTACACGCTGACCAGCACATCGTAGACTGCCGCCTGTTCAACGCTCAGCACCAGGTCCTCGTCATAGCGCAGACGCGACTGCTCGGCGATTTTAATTGCCCCCTCGCAGCCGGCGGCGCAGGCCGGTTCTGCCGCCAGGTGAATCACATTCGCCCGGGGCGCCTCTCCACGCTTAAAGGCCTGAGTCTGCAGCATAAAATCGAGGATGTTTATCGCGCAGCGCTGAAGCTCCCCGAGCGTGAGTTCCCCTTTTGCCAGCGCCGCCAGGGTGTTATCACCGGCAGCGTTAACCTCCGCGCCGTTATTATTGACCACCATATAGAGATCGTTCTGCGCGCGGATCATCGCCGCGGTGTTGCGGGTGCTCGCCGCGCCGCCATCGATGGGATCGTTCATCGTTGCCCACCAGTCGGTCATGACGATCCCGCGAAAGCCCCACTCTTCGCGCAGTATGGTGGTGGTGAGATCGTAGCTGGAGGCCGCCTGGTAACCGTTGACCGGGTTGTAGGCGGTCATCACCGCGCTGGCGCCGGCGGATTTCACCGCGTACTCAAAGCCTTTCAGGTAGATTTCACGCAGCGCGCGCTCCGACACTACCGAGTCCGCTGTGGCTCTGGCAAACTCCTGATTATTACAGGCAAAGTGCTTAAGCGTCGCCACGCCGCCGCCGCTGCGAATGCCGCGCACCACCGCCGCCGCCATCATCCCGGTGATAAGCGGATCTTCGGAAAAATATTCAAAATTGCGCCCGTTGAGCGGATGGCGCTGGATGTTCATCCCCGGCCCCAGCAGCAGGTCGATACCGTTGCGCAGCAGCTCCTTGCCCTCCATCACGTATAAACGCTCCACGAGTATCGGGTCCCAGCTGGAGGCCAGCAGCGTACCGCTGGGCAGCAGAGTGGCCTTTGCGCCGTTATCCATGCGAATACCGGAAGGCCCGTCGGCGGCACACGCCAGCGGAATGCCTTTTTCCAGCAGGCTGTCCGCCACTCCGCCAAAGGCCGACGCGACGCCGGGGGTGACTTTGTAGCTGCACATGCCCTCCCCGCGCACCAGACAGGCCAGCTCCTCCACCGACAGCTGAGCAACAAAAGCGTTCATCGTCGCGCGCCCTTCCGCAACGTCGCTGAGGGTAAGCCCCTGGTTGCCGGTGAGAGTGATGCTCTCTGGCAGGCGCTCCTCAATACGCGAGCGCAGGTTAATCTTCCGTCGCGGCACTTCTTCCCATTCGATCTGGTAGCGCCCATCGCCGCCATCGCCAGCGGGCCTAATGCGCACGAAAGGTACCGTTGGCGCCAGCACCTGCTGATGGCGGGAGAGGATCCGCAGAGTCTTCTGCGTGTACCCCGCCTCTCCGTCTACCGGCAAAGGTTGCAGATCGCGCACGCTGTTACCGATCAATAAACGATACAGTCCGGGTTCCATCACGTAGCAATGGGGATGCCCGGTAGCCCCGCTATCGTCGAGGGAGGCAAAACGCTCCAGCGGAATCGATAACGTTAAGGTTTCACTTTCACCCGGCTGCAGCAGGCGGGTTTTGGCGAAGGCCACCAACGCCCTGGCCGGTTTCCCGAGCGCGCCCTGCGGCGCCTGAAGGTAAATCTGGACGACTTCTTTGCCCGCAAAACGCGCGCCGTCGTTGGTTACGGTGACGGTCGTCTGGATCTGGTCGTCAAAGGCTTCCGCCCGCGCCGATTGCAGGGTGAAGCGGGTATAGGAGAGACCAAATCCAAAAGGAAACTGCAGACGCTGGGGACAAAAGGTTTCAAAGTAGCGATAGCCGACGTAGATATCCTCCTGATAGAGGTTTTGCGCTTCCGCTCCCCAGCAGGGCGATGCCGGATGGTCATCCAGCGATTTGACGATGCTGCCCACCAGCTTGCCGGATGGCGTTACCTCACCATAGAGCAGCGAAGCAGCCGCCTGCGCCCCGTCGGCGCCGCCGTGCCACACGTACAGCAGCGCGCGAATGCGAGTACGCAGCAGCGGATCGTCGGCCCATGCGAGATCGATAAGCCCGGCGGTATTCAGCACGACCGCCACATCGTCAAACTCGCGGCAGACCTGATGTAGCAGCATCATTTCGTCGGCCGTGAGCCGGTATCCGCCTTCAACATCCGCGTTATCCTGATCTTCACCAGCGGTACGGCCAAGGACAATCACCGCCTGGGTCGAGACGGCGCGGGCCTGACGAATCTGCTCATCGCTCAGCGGCATCTCCTGCTGATACCAGGGCTCAGCCGCCCAGCCTCCGCCGCCGTTGTCAAAAGGATTCTGTTGCGTCCAGCTCTCGTAAAGCGCGGCCAGCTGCTCATTGAGCTTCCCCCCGCTGCGCGCGCGCATGGCCTGCAACAAGGTGGTTCGGCTCACCACGTTTACCGCCCCGCCCGAGCCGGTACCGCTACGATAGTAGTCAATTTGCGTACGGCCAAATAACGAAACCGGCTGCTGAGCGTCAAGCGGCAGCATGCCGCGATCGTTTCTCAGCAGCACCGCGCCCTCGGCAGCGGCGGCGGCGGCAAATTCGGCAAACCCTTCCAGCGGGGTCCCCGCTTTACTGTCATACATGGTGTTGTCCTGTTAACTCGAGCCTCCGCAGGAGGCGTAATGGCATCATGACCAGAGCCCGCGCAATGCGGGCTCGGCTTTGATCAGAAGAAATATTTGAAGCGAAGACGGCCGCCGTAGCGGGAGTCTTCATGTTTGTCGCCATCCGTTGGTTTCGCTTCAATCCACGAGGCGTAAGCGCCAAGGTAGATATTGAAGTTCTTCATATCCATGACATTGGGGAACAGGTACGACGCGTGAATGGTGTGGATATCATAGTCACCCACGTTGGAGATCCAGCAGCCATCGTCGCAGGTAGAGACATAATTAGCCGAGTTGAACTTGTCGATTTTATTGTGGGCGTAGATATAACCCAGTTCAAAACGATGCCAGAGGGAGTTAATAGCTGCGGTGAAATCCTTCTCATCGGAGGCATCCATATAGGCCACGTTCAGGTTAGTGGTGACCCCGTCTTCCGGATCGGTTTTTTGTCCATTCCATGACATCGTCAAGCCATAGCCGGTGCGGTCCGACTGGTCGATCCAACTGCCGCGATTGTCGTAATAACCGTAAGCATTCTTCACGACGTTCTTTTCCATCGCGACGGCGGTAGAGAAGCGACCGCTATTCCACGCAATCACCGGACGTAAATAGGCAACGTTTTTCTCATTTTCCAGGTTATTGCCGTGATAGCTGGAGTCCCGGAACAGCGTGCTGCCATTTTCCACCAGATTATTAAGTTCGAAATACCAGTTATCTATCGTTTTACTGAGCAGGAAGTTGCCACCGCTGCTGCTACGGCCGCGGCCCTCTTTCATCATGTAAATATAGCCGTAGCCATCGCTATAAAGGTCGTTAGCTGTGTTGCCGGAGTATTCGACAAACGTATCCTGATTCAGCGGGAACATATCGTAGGCTTCGAAACGACCAACTTTGACCTTCCAGTCATCTTCCCGGCCAAAGAAGAATACCGCATCATCAAGGTTCATCTTACCGGTCATATCGGCCAGCGGCTGGGCGGAGAAACCGGCGAAATTGCCGTTATCCATTTTGCGCATACCATCGAAGCCCAGCAGAATACGGCCGTTAATATCCCAACGTTCTTTAGTACCCGGCGCCCAGTTTTTATTCGAAGAGGTTTTTACCGACGTCAGGCTACCGCTACCGCTGGCACCGTCCATATTGAATTCCACATCGCCATAAAACTTCAGGTCGCCATAGCCAGAGAGCGTAAGCTTCGTGGGAGTCGCGCCGGGAGCGACCGGCTCAGCGGCATCGACTTTGACCGCCGACGCGGTTTTTGCTGCCGCTGTTTGCTGTTGTTTAAGCGTTTGTATCTGCGCTTCCGCATCCGCGGCGCGCTGTTCAGCGTTAATTAATCTTTGCTCCAGTTGCGCAAGGCGCTGGTCAATATCTGCAGAGGTATTATTTTTTGCTGCTATCACATTAGAGGACATAATGGCGCCAATAGCCAATGCCATATATTTTATTTTCATTTGAACATCCCTAAATTAATTATTTTTTATTTCATTCAGGATACACCCGTGGCTATGTGAAGATTAATTCACAACGCCACAAATGTTATTCTATTATTTTCAGGACTCGGCAAAAGTTCCTTTTTTTAAATCATCAACAATGCCATTCATTCTGTTTTCTGTTAAGCCATAGAATTTAATAGAGACTGCGGTAAGAACATAGAAAATTGAAGGTACCAGCGTGAACAATAGCACTACGCCATGTACCGCTGAGGCTGGTTGCACCGTGGTGTTAGCAGCGTAATGATAGTAAGCCAGCACCCATCCAAGAATCGCCCCACCAACGGCTACACCGAGCTTAATCACAAAGATATTGGCCGCAACGTTCATACCGGTAATACGCCGCTGGGTTTTCCATTCGCCGTAGTTGTTCACATCGGTAATCATCGACCACTGCAGCGCGCCGTTACCGCCCTGAATAATGGAGATCAGAATATGGACCCCAAGCACCAGAAGCCAATACTGCACCGGTACAATAAAGCACACGACCCCCAGCGCAGCGGTGACGAGATTAATCCAGAAAGAGAGTCGGACCTTACAGAAACGCGTACCAAACGGTTTTGCCAGCACCGAACCCAGCATGGAGGCAAACATCCCGCCGAGCATGAATACCGTAATCACGTCCGCACCTTTATTCAGCACGCTATTGACGTAATATACCACCGCCCCGCCGCGAATCACCACGGCAACCAGCATCATAAAGTTGTAAACGGAGAGAATACGCCACTGATCGTTGCGGAAAAGAATTTTCACATCGCGGGCAATATTCAGATTTTCTTCTTTAATCGGCTGAACGCGCTCTTTAGTGGCGGCGAAACAGGTGATAAACATCAGGCAGCCGATCACGCCAAATATTGCCATCGACACCTGAATACCGGTCGCACGGTCGCCCGGATAGAGAAAGTCAGCCAACGGTAGAATAAACGCGGTACCGAGCGCCCCGCCGATCGGCGTGATAGCGAAACGCCAGGATTGCAGCGAGAGACTCTCGCGCGGATCGGAGGTCAGCGCCGCGCCCAGCGAGCAGTAAGGGATATTTATCGCGGTATACATCAGTGTCATGAATATATATGCCGCCACGGCGTAAACAATTTTTCCCGAGTCAGAGAAAGATGGAATGGAATAAACCAGCACGCAGCTCACCGCAAAGGGGACGCATATCGCCAGCAGCCAAGGACGAAAGCGCCCCCAGCGGGTTGAGGTGGCATCCGCAATCGCTCCCATAATCGGATCGGTAATCGCATCCAGCAGACGAACCAGCAAAAACATCGTCCCCATCACGGCGGGCGGTAGACCATAAATATCGGTATAGAAGTAGGCTAAGATGGCAACGGAGGAGTCAAATACAATATGGCTCGCTGCGTCCCCCAGGCTGTAACCTACTTTTTCTCTGACAGAAATTTTGTCGCCAGCAGACATACATCACTCCTTTACGAAAAAATGAAACCGGTTTCTGTAAAGTCTGCATTTTTTACTTTTCCCTCCTACAGATGCCATTATGTTTTTTTATTAATTATTTATGTTTTTTTATTTATGTGATCCTGTCAGCCTTCAATGGTATTAGAACCCGGTTTTTTGTTTGGCAGATCACATGTTTTAATACTTCGCTAACTTTTTTCAGGCGACAGGGATGAGCCGATAAAAATGCCATATAGGAATACCATGCCGCTTGTCTATTTATTTTTCTTATTCACGGATTATGTTTTTTATCAATTACCAGATATTCAGCGCCCCCCGAAGTACCATACAAGACAGCACTGTTTTAATCGCCAATATTTTGTCGGCGCGGAACAGAGCGATGCCCGGTAAATACTCTGTTTTCACTTAAAATGTTACCTCGGACACGCGCAGCGGCGGATATTCGTCTAAGGTTTTCTGATGGCCGAATGCAGTGGCACATAGTCTGCAATGATAAGGAGAACAATTTATGACGAGTCCGGTTTCCCGTCGCCCCGCAACCCTTCGTCTGGCGCTCGGGGGCGCATTTGTCGCTCTGGCGACGCTGACGGCTCAGGCTGAAGAGACCCGCCCTATCCCGCAATCGCCCGATATCCTGCTCGGACCGCTGTTTAACGACGTGCAAAGCGCCAAACTTTTCTCTGACCAGAAAACGTTCGCTGACGCCATCCCTAACGGCGACCCGCTGATGATCCTTGCCGATTATCGTATGCAGAAAAATCAGACCAGCTTTGATTTGCGGCACTTTGTCGAGCTTAACTTTACCCTGCCTCAGGAAAACGACCAGTACGTTCCGCCAAAAGGGCAAACCCTGCGCCAGCATATCAATGGACTCTGGCCAGTGCTGACCCGCAGTACCGTTGAAGTAGAAAAATGGGATTCGCTGCTGCCGCTGCCAAAACCTTACGTGGTGCCCGGCGGACGCTTTCGCGAAGTCTATTACTGGGATAGCTACTTCACCATGCTTGGCCTGGCTGAGAGCGGCCACTGGGATAAAATCGAAGATATGGTGACCAACTTTGCCGCCGAGATCGACGCCTGGGGTCATATTCCCAACGGCAACCGCACCTACTATCTGAGCCGTTCGCAGCCGCCATTCTTCCCGTTTATGGTTGAACTGCTGGCCACCCATGATGGCGACGAGGCACTCAAGAAATGGCTGCCGCAGATGGAGAAAGAGTACCAGTACTGGATGGATGGCGCTGAGGCGCTTCAGCCCGGCAGCGCCAGCAAGCGCGTGGTGCGCATGGCCGACGGCGCGCTGCTCAACCGCTACTGGGATGATAACGACACGCCGCGCCCGGAATCCTGGCTGGACGATGTGACCACCGCCAAAAATAACCCCAATCGTCCGGCGACTGAAATCTACCGCGATCTGCGCTCTGCCGCGGCATCCGGCTGGGACTTTAGCTCACGCTGGATGGATAACCCGCAGCAGCTCGGCACTATACGTACCACCTCTATTGTTCCGGTTGATTTGAACTCGCTGATGTTCCATATGGAAAAAGCCATCGCTCGCGCCAGCAAAGCGGCGGGAGACTCGACCAAAGCCGCGAAGTATGACGCGTTAGCCAATGCCCGCCAGAAAGCGCTGGAAAACTACCTGTGGAATGATAAAGAGGGCTGGTACGCCGATTACGATCTTAAAAGTCATAAGGTGCGCAATCAGCTGACCGCCGCGGCGCTGTTCCCGCTGTACGTTAACGCCGCCTCCAGCGAACGCGCGGCGAAAGTCGCCGCCGCCACCGAAACGCGGCTACTTAAGCCCGGCGGCCTGACCACCACCACGGTGAATAGCGGCCAGCAGTGGGACGCCCCCAACGGCTGGGCGCCGCTGCAGTGGGTCGCGGCGGAGGGTTTGCAAAAATATGGCCAGCAAAAAATTGCGATGGAGGTAAGCTGGCGTTTCCTGAGCAACGTCCAGCACACTTACGACAGCAAACAGAAGCTGGTGGAAAAATATGATGTCAGTTCGACGGGAACCGGCGGCGGCGGCGGCGAGTATCCGCTACAGGACGGCTTTGGCTGGACCAACGGCGTCACGCTGAAGATGCTGGACCTGGTGTGCCCGAAAGAGAAGCCGTGCGATTCCGTGCCTACCGCGCGCCCGGCGGCGAATGACGATATCGGCTCGGCGCAGCCTGCTGCGGTTGAGGAGAAAAAAGCCGCGCAGTGAACCTTCGCGCGGCGGGACTCCGCCGCGCGTCTTTCTCACTTTACTGTCCCTGAATCGGCTGGGCTGATGACCCCCGGCAAGCTAAGCCAGTGGGAGCGCCCGTTACATGGCGTCCAGCGCTTTCTGCAGCTTCCAGATATAGCGCGGGGCCTGCGGTGCCGGATGTTTCTTCACCACGTGCTCAAAGAAATCATCGGCGTCCATATCGTTAATCTCCTCAATCGCATCCTGGCGATTAGACGAGAAGGTGCGCAGCAGCGCGCCCGCGCCGTTGGCGTAGGAAACCACCACCGCATAGCGCATTACCTGCGGATCTTTAATCCCCGCCAGCGGACCGTTCTCGAGAATGCTAAGGTAGGCCGCCCCCATAGAAATATTACGCTCGGGATTTTTCAGTTCGCTCACCGAAGGATCGCCGCTCCAGCCCATCCGCCGGTAAACATCGCGCCCGGACGTTGAGGGTTTCAGCTGCATCAGGCCAACCGCGCCGGATTTGCTGACCACCGTCGGGTTGCCGCCGGATTCAATGGCGATAATGGCGGTAATCAGCTGGGGATCAACGCCCCACGCCGCGCCGGCTTTTTCGCTGATTGGCATCCACTGCATCGCCCGCTTAACCGGGACTTCCGGATTCCACGGCGGGTTACGATAATCGTGTTTTGAACTACAACCGGCCAACAATACAAATAAAAAAACACACCATCTCAATTTCACACATCTATCCTTATTGGCTGAAGTTTGCCGCACGGAGATGACAATAAACGCTCCAGGCGGCATGATAACCCTTTCATTCTTAGCAAGGAATTGTCATGTCTCAGTTTTATCTCATCGCCCCCTCCGGCTATTGCATCAACCAGGAAGCGGCGAATCGCGGCGTGCAACGTCTGCAGGAGGCCGGGCATCAGGTGGCGCACCAGGAAGTCATTCCCCGCCGGGCACTGCGCTTTGCCGGGACTGAGAACCAACGCCTTGCCGATATTAACCAGCTCGCCGCCCTCGACGGCAAAAACCGTATCGTGCTGGCGGTACGCGGCGGCTACGGCGCGACTCGCCTGCTGCCGCAAATTGACTGGCAGGGGCTCATTGCCCGTCAGCAGCAGGATCCGCTGCTCATTTGCGGCCACAGCGATTTCACCGCCATCCAGATGGGCCTGCTGGCAAAGGGTAGCATAATCACTTTTAGCGGGCCGATGCTGGCGGGAAACTTTGGCGCCGAAGCGCTTAATGAATTTACCGAACACCATTTCTGGCAGGCCCTGCGCAACCCGGCGTTTACGCTTGAATGGCACGGCGAGGGGCCCGACTGTCGCGCCAGCGGCACGCTATGGGGCGGCAACCTGGCGATGCTGACCTCGCTTATCGGTACCCCGTGGATGCCGAAGATTAGCGACGGGGTTCTGGTTGTGGAGGATATTAACGAGCATCCCTTCCGCGTTGAGCGTATGCTCTTGCAGCTGCTTAATAGCGGTATTCTGGCGCGCCAGCGGGCGATTATCCTCGGCAGCTTTACCGGCGCTGTCGCCAACGACTACGATGCCGGATACGATCTGCCGATGGTATACGACTACCTTCGCCAGCAGCTTAACATTCCGGTCATCAGCGGCCTGGATTTTGGCCACGAGCAGCGCACGGTCACCCTACCGCTTGGCGCCAGAGCATTGCTGGTCAACAACGCCTCTGCCACGACGTTGAGCATCAGCGGCCACCCGGTACTGACAGAATAAAAATTCCTCTAACGCATATCCTGATCGGCGTCGGATTGTTAAAATGGTGTAGTTTTTAATTTATCTTCACGCCGGTAAGGAGTACGTCAACATTGGACGCCGCTGCGGTCATCAGTCTGTTTATCCTGGGTTCTGTTTTAGTAACCTGTAGCATCTTATTAAGTTCCTTTTCCTCACGCCTCGGCATCCCGATTCTGGTTATCTTCTTAGCCATTGGGATGCTGGCGGGTATTGACGGTATCGGCGGCATTCCGTTTGACAACTACCCTTTCGCCTACATGGTAAGTAACCTGGCGCTGGCGGTCATTCTGCTTGACGGCGGGATGCGCACCCAGGCCAGCTCCTTTCGCGTAGCGCTTTGGCCCGCGCTGTCGCTTGCCACGGTCGGGGTGTTAATTACCTCGGCCCTGACCGGACTCATGGCGGCCTGGCTGTTTAAACTCGACCTGATTGAAGGCATGCTGATCGGCGCGATTGTCGGCTCGACGGATGCCGCAGCGGTGTTCTCACTGCTCGGCGGAAAAGGGCTAAACGAACGCGTCGGCTCAACGCTGGAAATTGAATCCGGCAGCAACGACCCGATGGCCGTGTTCCTGACCATTACGCTTATCGAGATGATTCAGCAGCATGAAACCGGCCTGAGCTGGATGTTCCTGGTGCATATCGTGCAGCAGTTTGGCTTAGGTATCGCCATCGGTCTCGGCGGCGGCTATCTGCTGCTACAGATGATTAATCGCATTGTGCTGCCCGCCGGGCTTTACCCGCTGCTGGCGCTGAGCGGCGGGATCATGATTTTCGCCGCCACCACCTCGCTGGACGGCAGCGGCATCCTCGCGGTCTACCTGTGCGGCTTCCTGCTGGGCAACCGGCCGATTCGCAACCGCCACGGCATTCTGCAAAACTTTGACGGGCTGGCGTGGCTGGCGCAGATCGCCATGTTCCTGGTGCTCGGCCTGCTGGTCACGCCGTCAGACCTGTGGCCCATCGCCATCCCGGCGCTCATTCTGTCGATGTGGATGATTTTCATCGCCCGTCCGCTGTCGGTATTCGCCGGCCTGCTGCCGTTCCGCGGCTTTAACCTGCGCGAGCGCATATTTATCAGCTGGGTGGGTCTGCGCGGCGCGGTGCCGATTATTCTCGCCGTCTTTCCGATGATGGCGGGCCTGGAGAATGCGCGCCTGTTCTTTAACGTGGCTTTCTTCGTGGTGCTGGTCTCGCTGCTTTTACAGGGTACGTCGCTCTCCTGGGCGGCCAAAAAAGCCAAAGTAGTGGTGCCACCGGTCGGATCGCCCATCTCACGCGTCGGGCTGGATATCCATCCGGAAAATCCGTGGGAGCAGTTTGTCTATCAGTTGAGCGCGGAGAAATGGTGCGTCGGCGCGGCGCTGCGCGACCTGCATATGCCGCCGGAAACGCGGATTGCCGCGCTATTCCGCGATAACGCTCTGCTGCACCCCACCGGCAGCACCCGCCTGCTGGAAGGCGATATTCTCTGCGTGATTGGCCGCGAACGCGATTTACCCGCGCTGGGTAAACTGTTCAGCCAGTCGCCGCCGGTGGCGCTCGATCAGCGCTTCTTCGGTGATTTTATTCTCGATGCCAGCGCCAGGTTCGCCGACGTGGCGCAGATTTACGGCATTGACGGGGGAGAAGAGTTTCGCGATCGTCAGCAGTCGCTGGGTGACGTCATACAGCACCTGTTAGGCGCCGCCCCGGTTGTCGGCGACCAGGTGGAATTTGCCGGCATGGTGTGGACGGTGGCGGAAAAAGAAGAGGATCACGTTCTGCGGGTTGGCGTACGGATGGCGGAAGATGAGGCGGAGTGATCCGCCTCGGTTCAGGTTACACTGTCACAACCGGCACGCGCGGCGCAAGGGCGCACATTAATTCATATCCGACGGTGCCGCAGGAGGCTGCGACATCGTCAATTTTGATCTCTTTACCCCATAGCTCGACCGGCGCGCCAATGCCTGCCTGCGGGCAGGTTGTCAGGTCCACCGCCAGCATATCCATTGAGATACGCCCGACCGTTACGGTGCGGACGCCATCAACCAGCACCGGCGTTCCGCTGGGCGCTAAGCGCGGGTAGCCGTCGGCATAGCCGCAGGCAACGATGCCGATTCGCCGCTCCTCAGCCGTGCGCCAGGTTGCGCCGTATCCAACCGCTTCACCGGCTTTCAGATTCTGCACGGCGATAATTTCGCTGCTTAGCGTCATGACCGGTTTCAGCCCGGTATTGGCCACATCCTGCCACTGGCCGGAAGGCGAAGCGCCATAAAGCACGATCCCCGGCCTCACCCAGTTAAAATGCGACTCCGGATGCCACAAGGTGGCCGCCGAGTTCGCCAGCGAGCGCGGGCAATCCAGCCCTTCCGCCGCCTGCTCAATGCGCCGCATCGGCTCCGCGATGCCATCCGGATTTTCCGCTTCGGCAAAATGCGACATCAACGTCATTTCACTGACGTTGCTGAGCGCTCGCAGCTGCTGCCAGACGATTTGCAGACGATCCGGCATAAACCCCAGCCGGTTCATCCCGCTATTCACCTTGACGTAAATATCAAGCGGCGCATGCAGCTTCGCCTGCTGAAGGGCCTTAATTTGCCAGTTACTGTGCACGCTGGTGGTCAAGCGGTATTTATCAAATAACGCCAGCTCATCGGCATGAAAAAAGCCTTCCAGCATCAGTATCGGCCCTTTCCAGCCCAGCTCACGCAGCAGTATCGCCTCTTCAAGATTCAGCATCGCGAAACCGTCTGCGGCGCTAAGCGCATTCCAGACCCTTGCCAGACCGTGGCCATACGCATTGGCTTTGACCACCGCCCACAGGCGCGAGCCGGGCGCCGCGCGGCGAACAATTTGTTGATTCTGGCGTAAGGCTGACATATCAATGCTGGCCTTTACAGGACGAGACATGAAAGCTCCTTGTTAATTGTGAACGCCATGCAGATGCTGAGCGCGGGCCGGCGTAAAGCCGCGTCCGTAGCGGGCGACGGCAAGATCGTCATACGGGATCGCCGGCGTGCGTCCGGAGATCAGGTCGCTAATCAGCTGCCCTGAACCACAGGCCATGGTCCATCCCAGCGTGCCGTGGCCGGTGTTGAGCCACAGATTTTTATACCCCGTACGCCCCACCACCGGCGTACCGTCCGGAGTCATCGGACGCAGTCCGGTCCAGAAGGTTGCCTGTTCAACGTGGCCGCCGCGCGGGAACAGATCGCGCACTACCATCTCCAGGGTTTCACGCCGCGGCTGCAGCAGTTCTTTATTAAATCCAACAATTTCCGCCATTCCGCCAACGCGAATACGCCTGTCGAAACGGGTGATGGCGATTTTGTAGGTTTCATCAAGGATAGTCGAAACCGGCGCGCCGTCCTCTTCCGCGATGGGGATCGTCAGCGAATAGCCTTTCAGGGGATAGACCGGAATATCCACCCGCCCTTTCAGCATGGCCGTCGAATAGGATCCGAATGCCATAACGTACGCATCGGCTTTAATAATTTCAGCGCCGCACTTCACACCCGAGATGAGATCCCCTTCATAGAGCAGTTCATCCACCGGAGTATTAAAACGGAAAGTCACGCCCGCCTGCTCCGCCATTCGGGCCAGACGAGTGGTGAAGAGCTGGCAGTCGCCGGTTTCATCATTAGGTAAGCGCAAACCGCCCGTGAGCTTATGGCTCACTTCTGCCAGCGCCGGCTCAACTTCCAGCAGGCGATTCGCTTCCAGCAGCTGGTAAGGCACGCCCGCATCCTGCAGCACCGCAATATCGCGGGTCGCGTTCTCGAACTGCTTGTCGGTGCGGAATAGCTGGAGCGTACCACCCTGGCGCCCTTCATACTGAATACCGGTGCTCTCGCGCAGCGCTTTCAGGCAGTCGCGGCTGTACTCGGCCAGGCGCACCATTCGTCCTTTATTTTCCATATAGTGGCGAGTGTCGCAGTTGCGCAGCATCTGCCACATCCATTTCAGCTGGAACTGGGTGCCATCCAGACCGATAGCCAGCGGAGCGTGGCGCTGGAACATCCATTTAATCGCCTTCAAGGGGACGCCCGGCGCCGCCCAGGGCGCGGCGTAGCCGGGGGAGATCTGCCCGGCGTTAGCGGCGCTGGTCTCTTCGGCCGGTCCCGGCTGACGGTCGATAACCGTCACTTCATGTCCTGCCTGGCTTAAATACCAGGCGCTTGCGACTCCTACAACCCCACTTCCCAGTATGACGACGCGCATAGCGGCTCCGTAATCGTTAAAGAACAATCATCTGATTACAAATTGATAACTCAGATGAAAATATTATTCAACATACGCTTTATTTATGGTGACTTATCTCACAGGATTCTGCGCCAGCGCTGACCCCGTCACTTTACCATCTCCTGCTGCGCCTCATTTTTCTACAGAATAAAATTCTGATTAAAGCGCAAAACAGCGCCTTTAAGATTGTGAAATCGCGAAGAAAGGAAATGCGGATAGACGCAGTTTGCGACGCCGTGTTCTATGCTTGTTTAGAGGTTTTCCGTACAGAGAGAACCATCAACAACGAGGGCGCGCTAATGGCTACGATTGATTCCATGAACAAGGACACAACCCGTTTAAGCGATGGACCCGACTGGACTTTTGAGCTGCTGGAGACCTATCTGGCAGAAGTCGACCGGGTGGCGAAGCTGTACCGTCTTGACACCTATCCGCACCAAATCGAAGTCATTACTTCCGAACAGATGATGGATGCCTACTCCAGCGTCGGGATGCCGATTAACTATCCGCACTGGTCGTTCGGTAAAAAATTCATCGAGACCGAACAGGCCTATAAGCACGGCCAACAGGGGCTGGCTTACGAAATCGTCATTAACTCCAACCCCTGTATTGCCTATTTGATGGAAGAGAACACCATTACCATGCAGGCGCTGGTGATGGCGCACGCCTGCTACGGGCATAACTCGTTTTTCAAAAATAACTATCTCTTTCGCAGCTGGACCGATGCCAGCTCAATCATTGACTATCTCATCTTCGCGCGGAAATACATCACCGAATGTGAAGAGCGCTACGGCGTTGATGAAGTTGAAAAACTGCTCGACTCCTGTCATGCCCTGATGAATTACGGCGTTGACCGCTATAAACGCCCGCAAAAAATCTCGCTGCAGGAGGAGAAGGCGCGGCAAAAAAGCCGGGAAGAGTATCTGCAAAGCCAGGTGAATATGCTGTGGCGCACGCTGCCGAAGCGAGAAGAGGAAAAAACCATCGAAGCCGCGCGTCGCTACCCTTCTGAACCGCAGGAAAATCTGCTCTATTTCATGGAGAAAAACGCGCCGCTGCTGGAGCCGTGGCAGCGTGAGATCCTGCGCATCGTGCGCAAGGTCAGCCAGTATTTTTATCCGCAGAAGCAGACTCAGGTGATGAACGAAGGCTGGGCGACTTTCTGGCACTACACCATCCTGAATCACCTTTATGATGAAGGTAAAGTGACGGAGCGCTTTATGCTGGAGTTCCTGCACAGCCACACCAATGTGGTGTTCCAGCCGCCATACAACAGCCAGTGGTATAGCGGTATTAACCCCTACGCGCTGGGGTTCGCCATGTTCCAGGATATCAAACGTATTTGTCAGTCGCCGACGGAAGAGGACAAATACTGGTTCCCGGATATTGCCGGCTCTGACTGGCTTGAAACTCTGCACTTCGCGATGCGCGACTTTAAGGATGAAAGCTTTATCAGCCAGTTCCTGTCGCCGAAAATCATGCGCGACTTCCGCTTCTTCACCGTGCTGGATGACGATCACAACAACTATCTCGAAATATCCGCAATTCATAATGAAGAGGGATATCGTGAGATTCGTTCCAAACTTTCAGCGCAGTACAACCTGAGCAACCTCGAGCCAAACATTCAGGTATGGAATGTGGACCTGCGCGGCGACCGCTCGCTCACCCTGCGCTACGTGCCGCACAACCGCGTGCCGCTGGATAAAGGCCGCCGTGAGGTGCTTAAGCACGTTCACCGCCTGTGGGGATTTGACGTTCTTCTGGAGCAGCAAAACGCCGATGGCAGCGTCGAGCTGCTGGAACGCACCCCGCCGCGGCAGAACCCGCTGTAGCCGTTGAAAAGCAAAACGCCCGGTGAAAGCACCGGGCGTTTTTTATTCATTACGTGGGCTTAACGCATATTAATCGCTAAGTCGCCCGGTAGATTCTTCTGCATACGATGCCAGATCTCACCGCTGTCGCGGCCATAGCGGCGTACGATGTCATAAACCTGCTCATGCAGGCCCTCTTCACAAACTTTAGCCAGCTGATGATAGAAGCCGAGCGCCAGGCTGCGCGCTTCCGGATTGGCAAAATAGTGGCGACCGATACGGGTATATAGGCCTTTCATACCGTTGAGGATCAGACCATAGATAGGATTGCCTGAGGCAAACGCCAGACCGCGGAAGATATTGTAATCCAGCTCGGCAAACGCATCGGCGTGGTCTTCAATTTCACGCGCGCTCGCCAGTACCTCCAGCGCCTTATCCGGATGCTGACGGAAAGCGGTACGGATGAAAATGGTCGAAATATTGGTACGCACGGACAGCAGATTATCAATCAGCTGCGGTACGCTGTCATGGTCGAGACGCGCCAGGGTTTCAAGAATATTCAAACCTGAAGTTTCCCAGAAATTGTTCACCTTTGTCGGTTTACCATGCTGAATGGTTAACCAGCCATCGCGGGCCAGACGCTGCAACACTTCACGTAAGGTTGTACGGGTAACACCAATCAGTTCAGAAAGTTCACGTTCAGCGGGAAGAATTGAACCAGGGGGAAAACGGTTATTCCAGATACTTTCAATGATGTACTCTTCAGCGAAACCCGCAGGGCTTTGCGCCTTAATGACCATAATAAGATTTCCATTACACAGCGTTGCTATTCGACTCATCATACCAGAGCGGCCATAAGGCAGATAGCGCCAGAAAGTAATTAAAAAGGGATCGCCGTTTCATTTTCCACTTTTCATTTCACATTTTCTGTTGCTAAAGAATGTGATGCGAAGAAAGTTGCGTCTCGTTTTGCGCAACTGGTAATCTTGCGTATAGTTACGCATAAAATCATGTTTCAGAATTTGACGGAGAAAGGATGTCTGTCGTGGAAATGTCTTATGGCCGCGCCCTGTGGCGCAATTTTCTTGGCCAGTCCCCGGACTGGTACAAACTCGCTCTCATCATTTTCTTAATTGTTAATCCGCTGGTCTTTTATCTGCATCCGTTTATTGCCGGATGGCTGCTGGTTATCGAATTTATCTTCACCCTGGCGATGGCGCTCAAGTGCTATCCCCTGCTGCCGGGCGGCCTGCTGGCCATTGAAGCGGTTTTTATCGGCATGACCACCCCGGGGCATATCCGCGAAGAGGTGGCCAGTAATCTTGAAGTCCTGCTGCTGCTGATGTTTATGGTCGCGGGGATCTACTTCATGAAGCAGCTGCTGCTGTTCATCTTCACCCGCTTGTTGCTTGGCATTCGTAGCAAGATGCTGCTGTCGCTGGCGTTTTGCGTCGCATCCGCTTTCCTCTCCGCCTTCCTCGACGCGTTGACCGTTGTCGCAGTGGTGATAAGCGTTGCCGTCGGCTTCTACGGTATTTACCACAAAGTCGCTTCGGCGCGGCCGGATGATGACAATATGCTCGACGACAGCCATATTGAGCAGCACTATCGCGATGTCCTGGAGCAGTTCCGCGGCTTCTTGCGCAGCCTGATGATGCATGCCGGGGTCGGCACCGCGCTTGGCGGCGTGATGACCATGGTCGGCGAGCCGCAGAACCTGATCATCGCCAAGGCGGCAGGCTGGCACTTCGGCGAATTCTTCATGCGTATGCTGCCGGTTAGCCTGCCGGTGCTGGTATGCGGACTGATCACCTGTCTGCTGCTGGAGAAATTCCGCCTGTTTGGCTACGGCGAACCGCTGCCGCCAACCGTGCGCAAAGTGCTACAGGATTTTGACGATCGCAGCCGCCAGAGCCGCAGTCGTCAGGATCGCCTGCGTCTTATCGCTCAGGGTCTTATCGGCGTCTGGCTGATTATCGCCCTTGCGATGCATCTTGCGGAAGTCGGCCTGATCGGCCTGTCGGTGATTGTGCTGGCGACAACGTTCTCCGGCATCACCGATGAACACGCTATCGGCAAAGCCTTCACCGAAGCCCTGCCGTTTACCGCCCTACTGACGGTCTTCTTTGCCGTGGTGGCGGTTATTATTGACCAGCACCTTTTTGCCCCGGTGATCGAGTTCGTTCTTCAGGCATCGCCGCACGCCCAGCTATCGTTGTTTTATCTGTTTAACGGTCTGCTGTCGTCGATTTCTGATAACGTCTTCGTCGGAACCGTCTATATCAACGAGGTCAAGTCCGCGCTGGAGCAGGGTACCATCAGTTTGCCGCAATTCGAGCTGCTGGCGGTGGCGATCAATACCGGCACCAACCTGCCATCGGTCGCTACGCCGAACGGCCAGGCTGCTTTTTTGTTCCTGCTGACTTCCGCGCTGGCCCCGCTGATTCGCCTCTCCTATGGCCGGATGGTGTGGATGGCGCTGCCCTATACTCTCGTCCTGACCCTCGTCGGCCTGGCCTGCGTCGAGTTTACCCTGATGCCGGCCACCCAGTGGATGCTGGAGCACGGTTGGCTGGTGACGCCGCAACTGCTGAAATAAAATCATCCATGCCCGGCTCAAAACGCCGGGCATTCCATATTCGTTTACGTAATATTTTCAGACTAGCTGCTGGCGTCGCTACGGTTTTCGTTTACACTGCCATGATTTAGCATGTTCCAGGGAAATGATTATGTTGCGATATTTAAACCAGTGCTCAAGGGGACGCGGTGCCTGGCTCCTGATGGCGCTAACCGCGTTTATTCTTGAATTGGTGGCGTTATGGTTCCAGCACGTGATGCTGCTGCAGCCGTGCGTACTGTGTATTTACGAGCGCTGCGCGCTATTTGGCGTGATGGGCGCCGGTATCGTCGGCGCCATTGCGCCAAAAACCCCTCTGCGCTACGTCGCGATTGTGATTTGGCTCTACAGCGCCCTGCGCGGGCTGCAGCTGTCATGGGAACACACCATGATTCAGCTTCACCCTTCCCCCTTCCAGACCTGCGATTTCGCCGCTCGTTTCCCAACGTGGCTGCCGCTGGATAAATGGCTGCCTCAGGTGTTTGTCGCTACCGGCGACTGCTCCGTACGCCAGTGGGAATTCCTGACGCTGGAAATGCCGCAGTGGCTGGTCGGCATCTTCGCAGCCTATCTGGTGGTCGGTGTACTGGTGCTTATCGCTCAGCCGTTTAAACCTAAAAAGCGCGATCTGTTTGGTCGCTAAGACCGATTGCTCATAAAGCGCTCCTCCGGGAGCGTTTTTTTTGCCTGCGCGTTGACGTTGCCGCCATAAAGTTTCATATTAAATACATCTTATAAATGTTAACTAAGGAGCACATGATGTCTCATTTGCGTATTCCCGCTAGCTGGAAGGTAAAACGCTCCACCCCATTCTTTACTAAACAGAACGTACCCGCCGCTTTGCTGACGCACCACAACACCGCAGCGGGTGTTTTCGGCCAGCTTTGCGTGATGGAAGGGACGGTAACCTACTATGGTTTCGCCGATGAACAGGCGACAGAGCCTGAGGCAAAAGTCGTTATCAATGCTGGCCAGTTCGCAACCAGCCCGCCGCAGTACTGGCACCGCATTGAGCTAAGCGACGACGCGCAGTTCAATATTAACTTTTGGGTTGCAGATGACGCCGACGGTGAAAGCGGACTATTCCACGCGAAGAAAGGCTAACTGCGCGCCTTACTGCGCCCAGTCCGGTTTATTCAGAATATGATCCTGCCAGTCAACCACGGTGGATTCTTTCACCGCAATATGGCGAACGGAGATGCGTTCGCCATGCATCGCCGCCTTCGAACCGGTTAACAGCGGATGCCAGTGCGGCAGCGGCTGGCCTTCCGCCAGCAGACGATAGGCGCAGGTCGGCGGCAGCCATTCAAACGTAGGCAGATTGTCGCGAGTTAGCTTGATGCAATCCGGCTCATACTCGAAGCGGCGCTCATAGTTACGACACTGGCAGGTTTTGATATTGAGCTGACGGCAGGCGACGTTGGTAAAGTAGATTTCGTCGGTATCTTCATCCATCAGCTTATGCAGGCAGCACTGACCGCAGCCATCGCAAAGTGATTCCCACTCCGCATCGCTCATTTCATCCAGTGTTTTTTGTTGCCAGAAAGGTTGTTCGCTCATTGGGATGTCCGTCATTGCAGTTCAGGGTGCACCTTATAACCACTCTGGCACGCCGATGCAAGTTTTGCCGCCCGGAGAAGGCGGCAAGCGGACGTTACAGCACGCGGGTAGTCAGCGAAAAGCCGTTAAAACCGACTTCCAGCTCGTCTCCGCTGCTCAGCGGCCCTACGCCTTCCGGCGTACCGGTCAGCACCACATCCCCGGCTTTCAGGGTAAAAAAGCGCGACATATAGGCGATGAGCGGCACAATCTTATGGATCATGTCGGCGGTCGAACCCTGCTGGCGCACTTCGCCGTTCACCTTCAGACTCAGCGGAGTACTCTGCGCGTCGCCGTGAAACTCGGCGGCGGGAATAAAGCCTGAAACAGGACAGGAGTTATCAAAGCCTTTGGCCTTCTCCCACGGCTGACCGGCCTTTTTCAGTTTTCCCTGCAGATCGCGCAGGGTAAGGTCCAGCGCCACGCCATAGCCAGCAATGGCTTTCAGCACATGATCTTCCGTCGCCTGGCGCAGCGTACCGCCAATCAGTACCGCCAGCTCAACTTCATGGTGCACTGACCCCAGCCCCTCAGGCAGCACCAACGGCTGGCGGATGTCGCATAGCGCCGTCTCAGGTTTAATAAACAGCACCGGCTCTTCCGGCGTCGTACTGCCCATCTCTTTGATGTGTTTTGCATAGTTGCTGCCAACGCAAACTACTTTGCTTACCGGATAATCCAGTAGCGCACCCTGCCAGTTATGATGTTGGTACATTATATTCCCTCTGTGGGTTAATCAGATTTATTCCCCTGTTCCGCCAGGTGTTTCTTGAGTAAATTTTCAGACGGAGGAGGCAGTTGAAGGTAATAGCCCTGATCGGTGAGCGCCTGTTTCACTTTCTCCAAATCGGCGTGAATGAGTTTTTTTCGTCCATCGAGAGGTAGAATCATTGCCAGTTTGGGCGTACCGAAGCTATACATTAATTCGTCAGGAACGCGGGAGAAATCGTCCTTTTTTTCGACATATAAATAGGTTTGCTCGCGTTTAGTACTTCGATAGATCACACAAAACATAGTTTTACTCGGAATTAGACCTGTGGTCACTTGCCTCAATATATGAGTGACTATAACATGCCTTTTAGTCTTCGGAATATCACCGCACTTCAGCGAGTGATAAACAGCAAATTGAGTAAGGCCAGGATGTCAAATACGCCAATCGAACTTAAGGGCAGTAGCTTCACCTTATCTGTGGTTCATTTGCACGATGCAAATCCCGAGGTTATTCGTCAGGCGTTAGAAGACAAAATCGCCCAGGCTCCCGCCTTTTTACGGCACGCTCCCGTGGTGGTGAATATCAGCAGCATTGAAGATGACGTCGACTGGCGCCCTCTGCATGAGGCGATCGCGGCTACCGGCCTGCGTATTATGGGCGTAAGCGGATGTAAACTTCCCCGGCTGAAAACGGAAATTGACCGCGCCGGGATCCCTTTATTAACCGAAGGGAAAGAAAAAGTGACTCGCCAGGCCGCGCCTGAACCCGTTGCCCCACCTCCAGCTGTTAATCAGATCACAAAAACGCGTTTGATTGATCAGCCGGTACGTTCCGGTCAGCGTATTTATGCGCCACACTGTGATCTAATTGTTACAAACCATGTGAGTGCCGGGGCTGAACTTATCGCCGATGGTAACATCCATGTATATGGCATGATGCGGGGACGCGCGCTCGCTGGCGCAGGCGGCGACAGAGACGCCCAAATATTTTGTACCAACCTCTCGGCGGAACTGGTTTCCATCGCGGGGGAATACTGGCTGAGTGATAACATTCCGGCCGAATTTTATGGCAAAGCGGCCCGTCTACGTTTAGACGACAGCGCTTTGACGATTCAATCGTTGAATTAATCCCTTTTTAACAAGGAATTTCTATGGCACGCATTATTGTTGTGACTTCGGGTAAAGGAGGCGTTGGCAAGACCACCTCCAGCGCGGCCATCGCTACTGGTTTGGCCCAGAAGGGAAAGAAAACGGTCGTTATCGACTTCGACATCGGCCTGCGTAACCTTGACCTGATCATGGGCTGTGAACGCCGGGTCGTTTATGATTTCGTCAACGTCATCCAGGGCGATGCCACGTTGAACCAGGCGCTTATTAAAGATAAGCGTACGGAGAATCTCTATATTCTCCCGGCCTCCCAGACGCGTGACAAAGACGCCCTGACCCGCGAAGGCGTAGACAAAGTTCTCGAAGAACTGAAAAAAATGGATTTTGATTTTATCGTCTGTGACTCCCCTGCAGGCATCGAAACCGGTGCGCTGATGGCGCTGTATTTTGCTGATGAAGCCATCATCACCACCAACCCGGAAGTCTCCTCCGTTCGCGACTCCGACCGTATCCTTGGTATCCTGGCCTCCAAATCCCGTCGCGCGGAAAGGGGCGAAGATCCAATTAAAGAGCACCTGCTGCTGACGCGCTATAACCCAGGCCGCGTAAACAAGGGTGACATGCTGAGCATGGAAGACGTGCTGGAAATTCTGCGCATCAATCTGGTGGGCGTGATTCCGGAAGATCAGTCCGTGCTGCGCGCGTCAAACCAGGGCGAGCCGGTGATTCTGGATGACGCCTCGGACGCGGGTAAAGCCTATGCCGATACGGTTGAACGTCTGCTCGGAGAAGAACGCCCTTTCCGCTTCGTAGAAGAAGAGAAGAAAGGTTTCCTCAAACGCCTGTTCGGAGGATAAATTATGGCATTACTCGACTTTTTTCTCTCGCGGAAAAAGAACACGGCCAATATTGCGAAAGAGCGCCTGCAAATTATCGTCGCGGAGCGCCGTCGCGGCGACGCTGAACCGCACTATCTTCCGCAGTTGCGTAAAGACATTCTTGAGGTGATTTGCAAATACGTGCAAATCGACCCGGAGATGGTCAGCGTACAGCTGGAGCAGAGAGACGGTGATATTTCGATTCTGGAGCTGAACGTGACCCTGCCGGAAACTGAAGAGTCGAAGCCCTGAGCCTGAGGTGTAAAAAAACCGGCAACGCTGTGCGCAGCCGGTTTTTTCACTATGCCGATCGGCGCTAGCGCGGGTAGTCGCTTAATAGCGCATTCAGGCGATCGGCCATCAATTCACCGCGCCAGCCGGAAACCAGTTCAGGCTGCCCGTTGCCGTTTTTTAGCCCCCAGTGCCAGTTCAGCAGCTGATTAATCTGTCTTCTTGAAGCCAGCAGCTCCGCGCTCACGCCCTTCTCGGCGCTTACGGTCTGAACTAACGCTTTGATATCCTTAAACAGCTTGCGGTAACCGGGCATGTCGATCAGATTTTGCAGCGGCTCTGGCAGCGCCTCTTCCGGCAGCGCCTGCGCCTTCTCGACGAGGGCGATCAGCGTCTTACCGTGGAAACGAATCTCGCTGCCCGAGAGTCCGAGGCTGTCAAGTTCCCCCAGGCTGGTGGGCATATAGCGCGCCACGTTCCACAAATGCTCTTCACGGATAACAAAGTTGACCGCCAGGTCGCGTTCGCGCGCTTTACGCAGCCGCCACTCCGCCAGCAGCTGCAGGCAGCCCAGCTGACGAGTGCGCAGCTGCCAGGCATTACCAATGTCGCGCCACGCCTCGGCAGGATCCTGAATCTCCTGACGACGCTGCTGCATCAGCTGGCATTCATCCAGGGCAGCGGAAAGCCAGCCCGCGCTGTCGGTTTCAGCCATCAGCTTTCCGGCAATCGGCAGCAGGTACCAGACGTCGGCGGCGGCATAAACGCACTGGCGTTCGGTCAGCGGGCGCGCCAGCCAGTCGGTACGAGATTCGCTCTTGTCCAGCGCCACGCCGGTATACTCTTCTACCATCGACGCAAAGCCCCAGGACATCGGACGACCGCAAAAAGCGGCAAGAATTTGCGTGTCGATCAGCGGCTGAGGCATCAAATGAAAGGCATTAAGAAATACTTCCAGATCTTCACTGCCAGCGTGCAAAAATTTGGTCACATCTTTATTCAGCAGCAGTTCACGCATCGGTTCCCAGTCGGTGATAACCAGAGGGTCAATCAGCGAGACCTGGTTGCCGTCGAACAGCTGGAGCAGACCGAGCTGCGGGTAGTAGGTACGAGTACGGACAAATTCCGTATCCAGCGCGATGGCAGAAACCGCGCTTGCCGCTTCACAGACGGCGCGAAGGCCATCGTTGGTGGTGATCATCTGATAGTTCAAATCATACTCTCTTAACTTGCGCCCATAAAAAACGCCGGCTTAGCCGGCGTCTGGCGATTCACTCTTAGCTCAGGCTTTATTGTCTACTTTAGCACGGGCTTCGTCACGCAGTTCTCGACGTAAAATTTTCCCGACGTTGGATTTCGGCAGCTCATCGCGAAACTCAACCAGCTTCGGAACCTTGTAGCCGGTCAGCTGGCGACGGCAGAAAGCGATCAGCATCTCTTCCGTCAGCGTCGGCTCTTTCTTCACCACGAAAATTTTCACCGCCTCACCGCTGCTTCCGGACGGTACGCCAACCGCAGCAACCTCCTGAACCCCGGAATGCTGCATTACCACATCCTCGATTTCATTCGGATAGACGTTGAAGCCCGAGACAAGGATCATATCTTTTTTGCGATCGACGATACGCAGGAAGCCCTCGTCATCCATCACCGCGATATCGCCGGTATGCAGCCAGCCGTCCTTAATGATTTCAGCGGTAGCATCAGGGCGCTGCCAGTAGCCCAGCATCACCTGTGGCCCTTTCACGCACAGCTCCCCCG
The DNA here is from genome assembly GCF_051209435.1 of Klebsiella sp. HN106. NCBI lineage: Bacteria > Pseudomonadati > Pseudomonadota > Gammaproteobacteria > Enterobacterales > Enterobacteriaceae > Klebsiella > Klebsiella sp. HN106. Next base: position 975,671 of record NZ_JBLURD010000001.1, read on the forward strand.
GCTCTCCCGGCGCAACTTCATTATCGTCATCATCCACCAGCTTCGCTTCGGTGGACGGCACTGGCAGGCCAATACTGCCGCTGTGATAGTCGATATCGTGCGGATTGACGCTCACCAACGGCGCGCACTCCGTCAGGCCATAGCCTTCCAGAAGATACTGCCCGGTCAGCTTAACCCAGCGCTCCGCAACGACCTGCTGTACCGGCATTCCGCCGCCGGCGGAGAGATGCAGTGAAGAGAAGTCGAGCTGCTGAAACTCTTTGTTGTTAAGCAGCGCGTTAAACAGGGTATTGACTCCGGTCATGGCGGTGAAGGGATATTTCGCTAGCTCTTTGACCAGGCCTGGGATGTCGCGCGGGTTGGTGATCAGCAGGTTTTGCCCGCCCAGTTCAATGAATAACAGGCAGTTCATGGTCAGCGCAAAGATGTGATACAGCGGTAGCGCGGTAACAACCAGCTCTTTGCCGCGATGCAACAGCGGCCCGTAGGTACCGTTTACCTGCTCAAGGTTCGCCAGCATATTGCGATGGGTCAGCATTGCCCCTTTCGCCACGCCGGTTGTGCCGCCGGTATATTGAAGAAAAGCGAGATCCTGAGAGACGATTTCCGGCTTAATGTACTGCATGCGGTAGCCGTGCTGCAGCGCGCTGCGAAACGAGATGGCGTCCGGCAGATGGTATTTTGGCACCAGCCGTTTAATGTACTTCACCACAAAGTTAACCAGCGTTCCTTTCGCCGTGGAAAGCTGATCGCCCATGCGGGTTAAAATCACGTGCTTGACCTGGGTTTTATCAACCACCTTTTCCAGGGTATGCGCAAAGTTGGAAACGATCACAATGGCGGCGGCGCCGCTGTCGTTAAGCTGATGCTCCAGTTCGCGCGGGGTATAAAGCGGATTGACGTTCACGACAATCATGCCAGCGCGCAGGATACCAAACAGCGCCACCGGATACTGCAGCAGATTAGGCATCATCAGCGCGACACGGTCGCCTTTTTGCAGGCCTAACCCTTCCTGAAGATAAGCGGCGAACGCGCGGCTACGCTCCTCCAGCTTGCGGTAGGTCATCACCTCGCCCATGTTAATAAAGGCCGGCTGGTCGGCATAGCGGCGGACGGCGTGTTCAAACAGTTCAACCAGGGATTGATAGCGGTCAGGGTTTATCTCCGCAGGAACGTCTGCGGGATAACGGTTTAGCCAAACCTTTTTCACTGCATCACCTCTGAAATAGTTATTCGTCGTCATCACAACCCCTGATCAACAAACATTTTGTTAACATTATATTAACTCAGCGTACCAGTTTATTAATCAGGCGTTTTACAGGTTGCGAAGCGCGTCACTATTTATTTTTCTTATTTGACTGAAAACGAAGAAACAGCGGACCAGCCGCTGTTTCTTTGAACTTACAAAAACTACAAAATCATTCAGTTACAACGTTTCTGACTTCGGCAGGACCGGGATTATACCAGCCCCAGCCGCCGTATCCGTAGCCCCACGGGCGCGGGCCGAACATCCACGGGTCCATCATCGGCTGCGGCGGCATGACCACCTGCTGGACAACGTTCCAGCGCTTGTAGCCCGTAGCGTTCATCAGCATGAATTTATACGGCGTATTGCCGACTTTACCGTCGACGACGCCGACGATCGGGCCAACCACGGTGACCAGCTGCCCGCGAAAATCCACCGGGTCGATAAAACCGTTTACGTCGGCAAAGATACGACCTCGCGACGGCTCGCCCAGCTCCGGACGCGCGGCGCCGTCAAGCTGAACGGTGGCAATTTCCAGGCGGGTTTTACCCTGCTGATTCTGCACGCTGACGACCTTCCCGCCAAAGCGCGCTTCCTGACCGACATACAGCTGCGGCGCGTTCATCACGCGAACTAAATCCTGCTGCGGCGTCGGGGTGGTGCCCTTAATGGCATCCGGTACCGAAGCGCACCCGCTCAGCGCAGCAACCACTGCTGCCGCGACTAACCAACGCACTACCGTTTTTTGACCCGCCATGACGCGACTCCTTCCTTCTTCTCAGACATATAGTTACTGAGATTCACTCGCGGCCAGGAAGTTTCTTCCACGCCACTTCATTGCGTAAATAAACTGGTTCAGCGTGTTCAACGGCCACGGTTTTTCCCACCGTAAACAGATGGCAAGCCAGCGGCAGCATATCCTGCGCGTCAGGAAGCTCAATTTCGCCGTCGGCAAGCGTTAAGCCGCAGCCGGTAGCCATATCCGGCCACGCCTGCCAGCCGGTGCCGACGGTAGCCCACTCGCCCTCCAGCTGCTGCAGACGCTCGCGAACCGCTTCCGGCTTCAGCACCGCTTCACTCTCTTCGCCGTGCCAGACGCCCTGTTCATCGCGCTGATATTCCGCCCAGTAAACTTCGCCCATTCTGGCGTCGATGGCGGCCAGCACGCGGGTGGCGCCGGTTTTTCGCCATGCGCCCTGCGCCATGGTTGCCAGCGTGGACACGCCGATCATCGGCAGCTCGGCCCCCAGCGCCAGCCCCTGCGCAATCCCGATACCAATGCGCACGCCGGTGAAGCTGCCCGGCCCACGGCCAAAGGCCAGCGCGTCAAGCTCGGTTAATAGCGTGCCGCTTTCATTGAGGACATCCTGCACCAGAGGCAGGATACGTTGGGTATGTTCGCGGGGGCAGATTTCAAAATGAGCACTGAGGGTGCCATCATTCCACAGCGCCGCGGAGCAGGCCTCCGTGGCGGTATCGATAGCTAAAATTCGCATGGGTTGTCGCGCTCTCGCTCTAGCAGATTGACAAAATGGCGCGCAGCTTACCACATTTTGCGCCGGATTACCTCGCCGACGGCACCGCAAGAAAACGCACCGCCCGACGGATATCGCGCGTGCGCGGCGCAGGCGGAAGGCTCGCGAGGAAGACGGCGCCATAGGGGCGCATAACCAAACGGTTGTCGCAGATAACCAGGACCCCGCGATCGTCGATGTCGCGAATCAGACGCCCCACGCCCTGTTTGAGGGTGATGACGGCGTCCGGTAGCTGGACCTCATCAAAAGGATCGCCGCCGCGCAGGCGACAATCCTCCATCCGCGCTTTCAGCAGCGGATCGTCCGGCGAGGTGAACGGCAGCTTGTCGATAATCACCAGAGAAAGCGCATCGCCGCGCACGTCCACCCCTTCCCAGAAGCTACTGGTCGCCACCAGCAGCGCATTTCCGGCGCTGACGAATTGCTGTAAAAGCTGGCCTTTGCTGGTTTCTCCCTGCAGGAGAACCGGCAGCGTCATGGTGGCGCGAAACTGTTCCGCCAGGTCGCGCATCATGGCGTGCGAAGTGCAGAGCATAAAGCAGCGCCCGTCGTTGGCTTCAATCAGCGGTTTGAGCATCGCCGCCAGATGTCGCGCGGCGCCGGGCTGGTTCGGTAACGGCAAATTGCGCGGCACGCACAGCAGCGCCTGGTGGGCATAATCGAAGGGGCTGGGGAGCAGCAGCGTTTGCGCGTCGCCTATGCCCAGACGATCGGTAAAGTGGTGCAAATCGTCATTGACCGATAGCGTCGCCGAGGTGAAGATCCAGCTCCCGGACTTTTGCGCCATCACCTCTTTAAACTTATCCGCCACCGTCAGCGGGGTCAGCGCCAGGGTGAAGTTGCGGGAAGTACACTCATACCAGTAGCTAAAGCCGGGCTGATTGGTCTCTTTTAACCGCTTCAGGCGGCCTCGGTATACGGTGGCCCGCTCAAAAGCGGCATCGAGCAGCGCCGAGCGGCCCAGCGACAGCTTTGCCACGTCGTAACAGAGTTCGAGCGCATCATCAAGCAGCAGCAGCGCGCGCTGAATATTGTTATCCGCCAGCAGCTCGCGCAGGTTGCCGCGATAGCCGGGCTCCCCCAGCTGCAGACGAAAATCCTGCGTGCTCTGGGCCAGGCGGTCGGCGCACTTCTGCAGCTGCTGGGTGTCTTTAAGTTCGGTGCGATAAGCAATAGTAATATCTTTCGCCAGGTCCATCAGCTGGCGGCTGGAGAGCGACTGGCCGAAGTACTGGCTGGCAATATCCGGCAGCTGATGCGCTTCATCGAAGATCATCACTTCCGCTTCCGGAATCAGTTCGGCAAAGCCGCTCTCTTTGACCACCATATCGGCGAGGAACAGATGATGATTGACGACGACCACGTCAGCATCCATCGCCTTTTTCCGCGCTTTCACCACAAAACAGTCTTTATATAAGGGGCAGTCGCTGCCGAGGCAGTTATCGTTGGTACTGGTGACCAGCGGCCAGGCCTGGGAATCTTCGGCCACGCTAACGCAGGTGCTGATATCGCCATCGACGGTCTGGTTAGACCACGAGCGCAGCAGAATGACATCGCTGAGGGTTTGCACCGGCAGGTCGCCACCGGCGAGCGCCTGCTGTTCCAGACGCTCCAGGCACAGGTAGTTCGAACGCCCTTTCAGCAGGGCCAGTTTACCGGTGAAGTTCAGCGCTTTAGCGACAGTGGGTAAATCCCGACTGTAGAGCTGATCCTGTAACGCTTTCGAGCCGGTGGAAATAATGACTTTCTTGTTGGCGCGTAGCGCAGGCGCCAGGTAGGCGTAGGTTTTCCCGGTCCCGGTGCCCGCCTCCACCACCAGCGGACGAGTTTCTTCAATTGCACTGGCGACGGCGAAAGCCATCTGGCGCTGCGGCTCGCGCGGCTTAAATCCGGCAATCGCGCTGGCCAGCTGGCCATCTGCTGCAAAATCGTCGATCACATTACCCCCTGGTTATTTGGACAGTGATTATGTCAGGGTGGAGGGGTTTTCGCCAGTGCAGGTAGTGACGCAGGTGAAACATTATGGCAGTCTTGCCGCAGCTTAATGAACCGGAACAGAGAGGAAATAAACATGACCATTACGCGTATTGATGCCGAAGCCCGCTGGTCTGATGTGGTGATTCATAACCAGACGCTGTACTACACCGGCGTACCGTCCAACCTCGATGCCGATGCCTGCGCGCAAACCGCTGATACGCTGGCGCAGATCGATGCGGTGCTGGAGAAACAGGGCAGCAGCAAATCACGTATTCTTGATGCGACTATTTTCCTCGCCGACGGTGCAGACTTTGCGGCGATGAATCAGGCCTGGGATGCATGGGTCGTCGCCGGTCATGCGCCGGTACGCTGTACCGTACAGGCGAAACTGATGAATCCGAAGTATAAAGTCGAGATTAAAATCATCGCCGCAGTGTAAGACAGCCGAGGCCCCGTAGCCCGGGCAAGCGTAGCGCCGCCCGGGAAGAAGCCGCGCCAAAGCCGCTCTCCGGCGCATTCCCCGGATAGCGGCGTAAACGCCTTATCGGGCTACATATCAGCCAGGCCGACCAGGCACAGCGCCGTCGGGAGGCAAGAAGCATTGTTCTATCCGCCCGGACACCACATCAGTTGCTCCTTTAACTGTAAGGTCTCCTGGGGCACACACTTCAGCGCATCACGATAGCTGGCAGACTGCTTTGCATAACCCCGCACTGACTGCAGCAGTACGCGCAGCGCGCTATCCCACACGATCCCCTGCAGATCGCTGTACGGCCAGAGCTCCGGCTCGCGAATAAACGGCACCAGATAGTCGATGCCCTGCTTCACCCCTCGCCCGTCGCGGATGGTGTTCCAGCGATCGAACTCAACATGTTCGGCGTAGCGGTTGAGCAGCAGATGCGCCTCCAGGTTAAATAGCGAATAGTGGAACGGGATGGTGCGTTCCAGCTCCATCGTTTGTCGGCCATCCTGGTCAATCTGCGCCGCCATACGCTGGGTAATTCCCTGCTCAATGATCCGCGCCGCCAGCCCTTTATCGCCATAGAATAACGCGTTAACCGTCCGCTGGGCGTCGTACCAGGTGCCGTGGTTATTGTGCCAGACGTACTCTGAGTGGCCGATTTCGCTGTAGTACATCCAGTGGTTAAAGTCGCGGAACCACTGGTGCAGGCCGATAATATCATCGGTATCAAGCACGCTCGCCGTGTTGATCAGGCCGATGGTATCCACCACCATCCACATTAAGCGAGTATCGATAAGCCCGGTGCCGCGACCGGATACAATCCCCGGGATCGCCTGGCCGTAGTTCAGATGCGGATTCATCCGCGTGTCGGCATCCAGGAACCAGCAGCGTATTTGCGTAGCCGCGGCCTGCGCATACTGGCGCTGGCCGGTAAAGTACCATGCCAGCCCCAGGGTCAGGCACCGTTCGCACATGCGGATAATGCGCGAGGTGTCCGTATCGTTGTTTTCACATTGCGGATTGATATGCCCGTCGCGACGAATATAGGGCAGCCCGTTGGGCCGCCGCGGATTCGGCCACCAGTAGGTGCCCAGACTGTAATAATCGTGCGCGTCGCCGCTGGCCGGGCGCAGCTTTTTATGCACCACGCTTTCCGGCGCCTCTCGACGCAGGATGTCGGCCTCCGACACCAGCTTGCTTAACGCCAGCTGCAGCGGCGAGAACGGCTGCTTTAAGCCCGCCCGGGCGTTTTCCAGGCAGGTTTCGTCAAGGGTGTACAGCTTCATCGCCACCTTAGTTTTCCTCCCGGCACGCTATGCGCTGGCCGCTTTGTCCATCGAACAGGTGCACGCCGGAGAGCTTCGGCTGCAGCCAGATCTTATCGCCCTCTTTTACAGCCAGACGCTGTTTGAACACCGAGGTAAACGCTCCGCCGCCGGTATCGCAGAAGAGCTGCATATCCGAGCCGGTGTTCTCCACCGCCGTCACCTTCGCCGCCAGCGCATCGTCGCGCGCTTCGTGGACGACGTTGACCTGCTCAGGGCGAATGGCGTACACCACCTGCTGACCGTCGGCTACCTGAAGGCCAGCGGGCAAAGCCAGCAGCGAGCCATCTTTCAGACGCAGGCTGGTGGCGCTGCCGTTCAAAACCACGACGCCCGACAGCTGGTTAATCTCCGGCGAACCGATAAAACCAGCGACGAACAGATTCGCCGGCCGGTCGTACAACTCCAGCGGCGTCCCCGCCTGCTCAATGCGCCCATCGCGCAGCACCACGATCATCTGCCCCATGGTCATGGCTTCAATCTGATCGTGGGTGACGTACACCGAGGTGGTTTTCAGCCGGCGATGCAGCTCGCGAATTTCGCCGCGCACCTGGGTTCGCAGCTTGGCGTCGAGGTTGGAGAGCGGTTCGTCAAACAAAAACACCTGCGGCTTACGCACGATCGCCCGCCCCATCGCCACCCGCTGGCGCTGGCCGCCCGAGAGATCCTTCGGCAAGCGCTCCAGTAGCGGTTCGAGCCCCAGCAGCGCAGCGGCTTCATTAACCTTCTGATTAATCTCCGCTTTCGGCAGGCGCGCCATCTTCAGGGCAAAACCCATATTTTCACGCACCGTCATCTGCGGGTAGAGCGCATAGCTCTGAAACACCATCGCAATATCGCGCAGCTTCGGTTCTACCTCGGTAACGTTGCGCTCGTTAATATGCACCTCGCCGCCAGAGATCTCCTCCAGGCCGGCGATCATGCGCAGCAGGGTTGATTTCCCACAGCCGCTGGGGCCAACGAGAACGCAGAATTCACCGTCCGGGATAGTCAGCGACACGTCTTTAATGACGTGTACATCACCATACGATTTACGCACGCTATTCAGTACAACAGATCCCATTGGTCACTCCTTATCCTTTGACTGCGCCGGACATAATCCCGCGGTTGAAATGTTTTTGCAGACCCAGATAGACGATGATGCTGGGCAGCATCGCCAGCAGCGTAATCGCGATAAAAATGTTCGGCGTGATGCTCTCATCGGTACGCAGCGTGCCGAGGATCACCGGAATAGTATTCAGGCTGTCCTGGTTAACCACAATCAGCGGCAGCAGGTACTGGTCCCAAATCATAATGAAGCCGAACGTCACTACCGTACCGAGCGCCGGTTTCACCAGCGGCAGAATCACATGGAAGAAAATCTGCCATTCGTTGGCGCCGTCTATCCGCGCCGCCTCTTCCAGCTCTTTCGGTATCGCCGACATAAATTCGGTCAGGACAAAGATGGAGAAAGCCCAGCCAACCACCGGCAAAATCATCCCGAGGTAGCTGTTGTAGAGCGAGGCATCGATCAGCGGCAGTCGCCAGTTAATAATCATGTACAGCGGAATGGCGATGACCTCTTCCGGCAGCATCATGGTGGACAAAATCACCAGGCTCACCAGCGCCACGCCGCGAAACTTTTTCCGCGCCAGGGCATACGCCGCCAGCGCGCTGACCGACACCTGTAGAACGGTGCCGAAGAACACCACCAGGATAGAGTTCAGCAGGTACTGCCAGACGCCGATATCCATCCACGCAAAGATGAAGTTTTCCAGCGAGAACTGATTCGGCCAGGCCAGCAGCTCGCCCGGCTTCACCGGCGCACCGCTGAAGGCCGTGGCCACGATGCCCCAGAACGGCCCGACGAAGACAATCAGCAGCAGCGCGTAAATGCACCAGCGCCCTGCTGTATCCCAACGTTTACTTAACATCGCGGCTCCTTAGTAACGTGCGATACGTTTTTTCAGCGTCAGATGACAGAGGGTTAATACAACCGTGAAGGTGAACAGCAGAAACGACACCGCCGAGGCGTAGCCATAGTCAAACTGCTCAAAACCCAGTTTGTAGATATGGGTCATCACCATTTCCGTGGCGTTAGACGGCCCTCCGCCGGTGGTGGCGTACACCTCGGCGAACACGCGGAAACCGCGGATAAAGGAGAGCATCAGCACCACCGAGAGCGCCGGGATCATGCCGGGCAGCGTGACGTAGCGCAGACGATTCCACCAGCTGGCGCCGTCGACGTTCGCCGCATCGTATAAATCGCGGCTGATCCCCGCCAGACCGGCAATAAAAATCACCATGTTGTAGGGCACCGCTTTCCAGATATGCAGCAGCATGATGACCCCCAGCGCCTGATCGGAGCTGGCAAGGAAGCCCTGATCGGCGACGCCAAACCAGCTGAGGATGTGGTTAACCACTCCATTGGGCGTCGGGTTGAACAAAATGCGCCACATTTCAGCGACGATTGCCGCGCTGGTGACCGCAGGTAAAAAGATGGCGGTTCGAATAAAGCGCAGATGGCGCGCCGGGCCTTCCAGCAGCATGGCGAGGAAGAAGGCCAGGATAGCCGCGGCGAACATCGTTACCACCACGTACAGCAAAGTGTTCACCACCGCCGCGTGCAACTCTGCGTCGGCAAAAGCGCGGGTGAAGTTATCGAGTCCTACCCACTCGTTCGGCTGATTAAAGTTGACCTTGTAAAAGCTCATCACCAGACCCTGAATCATCGGGATAAACTTAAACCAGCTGAAAATAATCAGCGCAGGCGCCAAAAACAGCCACGGGATCAGCGCCCGCTTACGCTTTGCGCTCAGCCATCCGGTTGAGTCAGGCGAAGCGGCCTGCTTTATCGGCGAGGACTTCGTCTCATGCAGCGTCATCACTTGTGTCCTCAGTTAGCCAGCACGTTTTGTTTTTTCAGCTCAGCGTTCACCTTGCCGTCGATAGTTTTCAGCTCAGCGGCGATATCGCTGCTGCAGTCGGCAAAAATTCGGTTAAAACCGTCGGCGGCCACCTGGCGCACCGGCGTCCAGTTAGGAATTTGCGGCACGTAGCGTCCCTGTTCATTGTAAAGTCTGGCGAAAGTTTCCCAGCGGGCGTCCTGATAAACGGCTTTGACGTCGACGTTCTTATTCACCGGCAGGCGCACCACCGGTATATGCTGGCTGCCTTTACCCATGCCGATCTCCTGGCCTTCCGGCGAGATCATGAATTCGATAAATTTACGCGCCGCCTCTTTCTGTTTACTGCTCTTCATCATAAAGACCGTGGTGCCCTCCGCGAGAGTCGCTTCGCCTTTTGGCCCCACCACCGGAACCACTTCAAAATTGTCTTTACCGGGATCTTTATCGAACAGCGCGATATGGTACGGGCCGCTAAAGAACATGCCGCTTTGCCCTGAGCGGAAGGATGGAATAACGTCGGCGGTGGTGGCGTTAATCGCCCCCGGCTGGGTGACTTTTTCGCACATCATGGTGCGCATAAAGGTTATCGCCTGAGCCACTTCCGGCGTATTGAGCGAGGCGCTGAACTTTCCGCTCTCTTCTTTAACGAAATCACCGCCCGCCTGCCAGATAAAGCTGCTCATAAACCAGCTGGCGTAGCCGCGTGTCGTGGAGGCGGGAACGATAAAGCCGTAGGTATCATTTTTGCCGTTGCCGTCGGGATCCTGGGTAGTGAAGGCTTTCGCCAGGGTCTGGATATCATCCCAGCTCTTAGGCTGCGGCAGCCCCAGTTTTTCACGCCAGTCTTTGCGTACGAACAGCGCGAAGGTTTGCGCTGAAGTCGGTACGCCGTAGTATTTGCCGTCGATATAGCGGGTACTTTTCCAGGCCGTCGGGAATAGCTGGTCGCCGCCGGCGATCGCTTGCGGGTCAATTTCTTCGGCAATACCCAGCTGGATAAACTGCCCCAGCGAAGCCGCATCGTTAAAAATCAGATCGGGTAAGGCGTTGCCCGCCGTGGCGCGCGCCAGCCGCTGTTCAAAGTCGGTAGTGGCGTTGAAATACGCGATTTTGATACCGGTTGATTCTTCAAATTTTTCCGCTTCCTGTTTGTAGATATTTTTCGAGTCGTTGCTGGCGCGGATCCAAACGTTGAGGGTGGTAGCCGCATAGCTTTGGCTAACGCCGAGCCCGAGTGCGGTGAGAAGTAATAGTGAACGTAATTTATTGGCAGACATGATGGCATATCCTTTATTGTAGGGCACAAAGGCAATTAAATTCTTAATTAATACACAGCAAGGTATTTGAATATCGCTAAGACGTTAATAAAGCAGACGTAAGAAATATTTCCCTTCATTAGATAGAAATGTATTTCCCAATACAACCACACTAAAAAGAAATCGCGTTTCAAAAATCAAAAAATAGAAGCAGATCACATCAAGAAGTGACAAAAAAGGTGACACAAATAAAATATCGAGTAATATCAATAAATTATAAATTTACTGATTTTGTTAAAACATTCAAAAAATCTGGAAAAAGGCGAAATTGTGTGACGGCGGCAGCATTAAAAACGCCATTATTTATCCATGACAATAAGTTTGATGGATATCACAAAAAAAATCACTTTGTCTTTTACACTGCACGCCATCGAATATTCAAATAGTTCGCCTTTAATTAAACCGCCTGTTTTATGCGTCATTAAAATACGCGACAGGTATAATTCTGTTGTTATCTTTTCTCATATTATGCAGAAGGGTTATCACTATGATCTCAATACCTCGCCGAGGTTTGTTAGGCATTGCGCTGTTTTGTTCCGGCCTTAGCGCCTCCTCATATGCCGCTGAGCCGTACACGATCGACGGAAAGGATTTAACCTTTAGCCGCCAGCAGATTGCCGCGAAAGATCCGCTATTCGTGCAGGCGCAAGCGGCTTTGCAAAAAAAAGCCGATCTGGCGCTCAAGCATCCGCTGTTCTCGGTGATGGATAAAACCCTGGTCGCCGCCAGCGGCGATAAGCACGACTACTATAGTTTCCCTCCCTACTGGTGGCCGAACCCTGATACGAAAGACGGACTGCCCTATATTCGTAAGGATGGGCAAACCAACCCGGATGCCAATAGCGATGCCACCGATAAAAACCGCCTGGTGAAGATGAGTAACGACGTATCAACCCTTGCGCTGGCGTGGTACTTCACCCAGGACAATCGCTACGCGCAGAAGGCGGCGGCCCAGTTGAAGAGCTGGTTTATCGATCCACAAACGCGCATGAATCCCAACCTGCAATATGCCCAGGCCATTCCTGGCATTAATACCGGACGCGGTATCGGCATTATTGATAGCCGCGCGCTGGTAGAGGTGGTGGATGCTATCGCCCTGCTGCAATCCTCAGAGGCGCTGAACGAAAACGACGTTAGCGCATTAAAGCAGTGGTTTGGCGAGTATTACCAGTGGATGACCACCAGCCAGAACGGTTTCGAAGAAGATAACTGGCACAACAACCACGGCAGCTATTTTGATATGCAGGCCGCGACCTTCGCCCTGTTTAGCGGTAAAACTGACGAGGCGAAACAGCGCCTGTACATCACCCAGCTGCGACGAATTGCCGGGCAATTCGACTTTGAAGGCCGCCAGATGGGCGAGCTGGAGCGCACGCGTCCGTGGCACTACAGCAATTTCAACCTTGAAGCCTATAACCGACTGGGTCGTCTGGGCGAGAAGGCGGGCGTCGATATCTGGAACTTCACCCTCGACGACCATAGCCTGCGCAAAGGCTATCAATACATCGCCGGGTTTATTAACAGCGATACGCCATGGCCTTGGAAAGACCTTGATAAGATGGACGACAAGAAAGCGCTGCGCAATATGGCCACCGCCGCGCATGCCTGGCCGGAAGATCCCCTGTTCCGCGCCAAAGCGCAATGGTTAAGAGCGAAATATCCCGACGATATCACCACGCTCATTGTTCCGCTTTCCCCATCGTCAGAGGTCAGGGATAACCGCTAATGAAACAATTTTCTGGACTCTGGCCCGACATTGCCATACGTGCAGCCGGCGATAGCGGTCTGCTTGAACGGCTGGTGCAGGAAGCGCAACCGCAGCTTGACGCGACGGCGCTCATTCCACAAACGGGGATCGCCAGCTGGAACCTCTACTATTTTTGCCCCCATCACGGCGTGCGGCTGACGTGGCGGGCGGATATGCCTCATCGCCACGCCTGCCCGGTTGATGGCGAAATTTTCAGCGGTGAGCCGTGGGACGGCGCATGGTGGCGAGAAATGAACGGTCGTAACGCCAGCGCCTGTCAGCAGCTTGGTCTGATATGGCGGCTGACCGGCGAAACGGCGTATCGCGATAAAGTTCGCACGCTGCTGATGGGTTACGCTGACGTCTATCCCGGCTATCAAATTCACGGTGATATTCCCAACAACGGACCGGGGAAGATGAACGCCCAGACGCTGTGCGAAGCCAACTGTATTCTGGAGATGGCGCTGGGTTATGACTTTATTCGCGACGGCTTAACCTCCGCCGAAGAGCGGCATATTCGCGACAACCTGCTGCGCTGCGCGGCAACGTTTCTACGCGAGCACCGCACTGCGCAGATTCATAATCACGAAGTCAAAATTAGCGCGGCGCTTGGCGTTCTCGGTTTCGTTCTCGAAGATGAGAGCCTGCTGGAATTCGCCGTTAACCAGCCTTACGGCCTGCGCTGGCAGCTGGAAAAGGGCCTGCTGGCGGAGGGGCTATGGTTTGAAGGTTCGATTCACTACCACTACTACGCGCTGCAGGGCTTTTTTGCCTTTGAAAAACTGGCGCGCGGCACTCGCTGGAGCCTGCTGGATGGCCCCTGGTATCAGCCGATGCTGAAGTTCCCGCTGTCGCTGCTGCTGCCGGACGGAACCTTCCCTCGCCTCAACGACTGCCTCGCCGGACAAGAAAAGCTGCGACACCGGGATCTGTACGAATTCGCCTGGTTTATCTGGCGTGACCCGCTCTACGCCGCCGTGCTGCAGTTTATTGAAACGGAACCTGATGTCCGCGAGACCTTGCTGTGGCGCAACCAGCCGCTGCCTGAAACGACGCAGGCGCTCATTCCTCAGCAATCGCTGTTTGCGCCAGGCGCGGGGCTCACTCTCTGGCGGCGCCCGCAGCAGGCGCTGCTGATAAAGCACAGTCCCTGGGGCGGCGAACACGATCATTACGACAGGCTGGGGCTGATGCTCTGGCATCACGACGGCTGGCTGCTCCCGGATATGGGCACAACCGGCTACGGCGCGAAAATGCACTACGACTACTACAAAAACAGCGCCACCCATAATACGCTTTCCGTCAATCAGACCAACCAGCCTCCGGCCAATCCGCAGGTATCAGGCTGGCATATGGATAGCGACGCACTGTGGCTGGACAGCGAGGTTGACTGGGGCAAGCCGCCGCCGGAGCTAGACAGTCATAGCCGCGTCGAGTGGGACGCGACGGCCTGGCGAGATGTGCGCTTTCGCCGTCGCCTGCTATGGCTTGAAGAGGTGCTGATCGATCTCTCTACCGTAGAGAACCCACATCGCCAGCAGCTCGACTGGACTTTGCACCTGGCGGCGCAGGCGTTGGATCAGAGCGGCACGCCGCAGCCCTTTTCGCTCAGCGGACCGCTGCGGCATATGGCCAATGCAACCATGGCGCCGCTGAACGGCTGCCAGCCGCGCCACTTTGCGCGCGACGGCGATACCGTTGCGCTCTGGCTTTCCGGTGATGGTGAACTCTGGCAGGGAGTGGCGCCCGATAACCCGGCGACTCACGATCTCAGCTATCTGGTCATACGCAGTCACCTGCCGCAGGCGCGTTTTGTCTGCCTGTGGGATTTTGCCAACAGCGCACCGCTGACGGAAGTGCAAGTGAATCATACGCCAGTCGGGACGCAAATTACCTTCTGGCGCGGCGAGCGCGTGACGCACGTGACGCTTTACGACGCCCCCGGGAAACGACCCGATGCGATCTTTCCGTTCGCGGAAAGCGGCACCTGATCTCAACTGGAGGGAGTTTACTCGTCTTCATCCTCAAAGCGCGCCACAATCCGATCGCCGGTATGGGAGGCGCGCAGTTCATCGGCCACTAAAGCAATAGCCTGGCCGCTGCTCATGCCCTGGGACATCAGCTCCTGAATTCTTTCCACTGCTTTTTGCTGTTGCTCGTGGCTCAGCGAAGGTAAACCTGCAAACATGACTGACTCCTGCTACATTGTGGGGCGTAATTATTTCACGCCGTCCTCTCGTATACCAGCGGGCGGTAACGATCAGGATTGAAGAAGACGATGTTGTCCCCCGCTATGATTTCCCTGCCCTGGCGTCCGGATGCCGCTGAATACTATTTTAGCTCCTTAAGTTCCCGGCCCTGGGCGATGCTGCTGCATTCCGGCTTTGCCGAACATCCGCATAATCGTTTTGATATTGTTGTCGCCCAGCCGCGCGCCACGCTGGTAACGCGTGGTCAAACGACCGTCATCAACGAGGGGGAAACCGTTATCACCTCTGACGCCGATCCGCTCACGCTCGTGCATCAGCAGCTGGCGCGCTTCAACCTGCATCCGCAGCCTCATCCGCATCTGCCGTTTCTCGGCGGCGCGCTGGGGCTGTTCGGCTACGATCTGGGCCGCCGCTTTGAATCTCTGCCGTCACGAGCGGATGCGGATATCGCGCTGCCGGATATGGCGGTGGGGATCTACGACTGGGCATTGATCGTCGATCACCAGCGTCGGGAGGTGTCGTTATTCAGCTATGACGATCCGCAGGCGCGCCTGGCATGGCTGGAAGCACAGGCTGAGCCTGTCGCCGAAACCTTTACCCTGACCTCAGCGTGGCGCTCAAATATGAGCCGCGAAGAGTATGGCGAGAAGTTTCGCCAGATCCAGGCCTGGCTGCACAGCGGCGACTGCTATCAGGTCAACCTGGCGCAGCGGTTTACGGCAAGCTATCGTGGGGATGAGTGGCAGGCCTTCCGTCAGCTTAACCGCGCCAATCGCGCGCCGTTCAGCGCCTTTATTCGCCTGGATGAAGGGGCAGTATTAAGCCTGTCGCCCGAGCGCTTTATTCAGCTTCGGCAAGGCGAAATTCAAACCAGGCCGATTAAGGGGACGCTCCCCCGGCTGACCGACCCTGAGCAGGACGCGCTGCAGGCGCAAAAGCTGGCGAACTCGCCAAAAGACCGCGCCGAAAACCTGATGATCGTCGATTTAATGCGCAACGATATTGGCCGGGTTGCCGCTCCCGGTAGCGTCCGGGTGCCCGAACTGTTTGTGGTGGAGCCCTTCCCTGCCGTGCATCACCTGGTGAGCACCGTGACCGCCAGATTGCCTTCCCATCTGCACGCCGCCGACCTGCTGCGCGCGGCCTTTCCCGGTGGCTCAATTACCGGCGCGCCGAAGGTCAGAGCGATGGAGATCATCGATGAGCTGGAGCCGCAGCGGCGCAATGCGTGGTGCGGCAGCATCGGATATCTCAGCTTCTGCGGCAATATGGATACCAGCATTACCATCCGTACGCTGACGGCCTGGCAGGGGCAGCTTTACTGCTCCGCCGGAGGCGGGATTGTCGCCGATAGCGATGAAGCAGCGGAATATCAGGAAACTTTTGATAAAGTTAATCGTATCCTGCAGCAACTGGAGAGCTAAAACATGGCGGACAGCGCCCTCGAACTTGACGATTTCCTTTCGCGTTTTCAGCTTCTGCGCCCGCAGCCCACACGCAGCGCGCTTAACCAGCGTCAGGCTGCGGTACTGGTCCCGATTGTACGTCGCCCGCAGCCTGGGCTGCTGCTAACCCAGCGTTCGCCGCTGATGCGCAAGCACGCGGGTCAGGTCGCTTTTCCCGGCGGCGCGGTAGATAACAGCGATGCGACGCTGATCGCCGCCGCGCTGCGCGAGGCGCAGGAAGAGGTCGCGATCCCGCCAGAGTCGGTTGAGGTCATCGGCGTTCTGCCGCCGGTGGATAGCGTCACCGGCTTTCAGGTCACCCCGGTGGTAGGGATTATTCCACCTGACCTGCACTATCATGCCAGCCAGGATGAAGTCGCTGCGGTCTTCGAAATGCCGCTGGCCGAAGCGCTGCGGCTGGGACGCTATCACCCGCTGGATATCCATCGCCGCGGCAATTCGCATCGCGTCTGGCTATCCTGGTACCAGCATTATTTTGTCTGGGGAATGACCGCCGGTATTATTCGCGAGCTGGCGCTGCAGATAGGCGCTCGTCCTTAGCGCTACCCGCCATACTTCAGGTTGCATGTACGCTAGCTTTCCTGCAACTCGAATTTTCCAGGGTATATACTTGATAGCGCGGGTTCACAGCATTAGTAAATCCGCGGTTATCCATTAGTTTAATTCATGTGAATACATAAGCTGATGACCCGGTTCCCTCTTACACTATGCGCAGTGATTACATCGTTGTCGCACCCGCGACAACCCTGTCAGGAGTGTTAGCGTGATTAGTATAT
This sequence comes from Klebsiella sp. HN106, assembly GCF_051209435.1. Lineage (NCBI taxonomy): Bacteria > Pseudomonadati > Pseudomonadota > Gammaproteobacteria > Enterobacterales > Enterobacteriaceae > Klebsiella > Klebsiella sp. HN106. Next base: position 992,620 of record NZ_JBLURD010000001.1, read on the forward strand.
TCGACATGTTCAAGGTGGGGATCGGCCCCTCATCTTCCCACACTGTAGGGCCGATGAAGGCCGGTAAACAGTTCGTCGATGACCTGGTCGAAAAGGGATTGCTTAATACAGTGACGCGCGTGGCGGTTGACGTCTACGGCTCACTGTCATTAACCGGCAAAGGCCACCATACGGATATCGCTATTATTATGGGACTGGCGGGCAATCAGCCCGATACGGTCGATATTGACGCGATACCGGCATTTATTCGCGACGTTGAAACGCGCGGACGCCTGCTGCTGGCGCAGGGGCAGCATGAGGTCGATTTCCCGCAGAATGACGGCATGCGTTTTCGTAGCGACAACCTGCCGCTGCATGAAAACGGGATGACCATTCATGCCTGGGCTGGCGAGAAAGAAATCTACAGCAAAACCTATTACTCCATCGGCGGCGGTTTTATCGTCGATGAAGAGCATTTCGGCAAAGAGAGCGCCAGCGAACTTTCCGTACCCTACCCGTTCAAATCCGCCCAGGAGATGCTGGGCTACTGCAAAGAGACCGGCATGTCGCTGTCCGGCATGGTGATGCAGAACGAGCTGGCTCTGCACAGCAAAAAAGAGATTGAAGACTATTTTGCTAATATCTGGCAGACCATGCGCGCCTGCATCGACCGCGGCATGAACACCGAAGGCGTACTGCCTGGCCCGCTGCGCGTGCCTCGTCGCGCCTCGGCGCTGCGGCGGATGCTGGTTGCCAGCGATAAGCTCTCCAGCGACCCGATGAACGTGGTGGACTGGGTCAATATGTTCGCGCTGGCGGTCAATGAAGAAAACGCCGCTGGTGGCCGCGTGGTCACGGCACCGACTAACGGCGCCTGCGGCATCGTGCCGGCGGTACTGGCTTACTATGACCACTTCATCGAGTCCGTCAGCCCGGATATCTATATTCGTTACTTCCTTGCATCTGGCGCTATCGGTACGTTGTATAAAATGAACGCTTCCATTTCCGGCGCTGAGGTCGGCTGCCAGGGCGAAGTCGGCGTGGCCTGCTCGATGGCCGCTGCAGGTCTGGCGGAAATCCTTGGCGCCAGCCCCGAGCAGGTCTGCGTGGCGGCGGAAATCGGCATGGAACACAACCTTGGTCTCACCTGCGATCCGGTGGCCGGCCAGGTGCAGGTACCGTGCATTGAACGTAACGCCATCGCTTCCGTCAAAGCCATCAACGCCAGTCGGATGGCCATGCGCCGCACCAGCGAACCGCGCGTGTCGCTGGATAAAGTCATTGAGACGATGTATGAGACCGGTAAGGACATGAACGCCAAATACCGGGAAACGTCGCGCGGCGGCCTGGCAATCAAAGTTCAGTGCGACTAATCATTGCTCAACAGAATGCGCCCACGGGCGCATTCTTCTTTTTCCTCTCGATATTATCTGCGCCCACTACACTTGCTCTATAACGGCTGTTACTCTCATTAACACTTTTAGCCGACAGGGCGTCGCGCATGCAGACTGCACAAAAAGTTATCACAACCTATCGCAGGAAACGCATTCTGGTTTGCTTGCTGGTCGCGCTACTTACGCTAACGACGACATTAGTAATACGATTTATTTCGCAGCGTAGCCTAAATCAGCAGCGCGTCCAGATCAGCACCAATAAAATGGTGACCGCCATGGATAATATCCTGCGGCCGCTGGCGGCACAGCACGCCCCCCTGCTGCACCTGGTAAACCAGCCCTGTCAGGAAATTCATCTCACGTTACGTAAGCTGGCGGCGTCGCTACAGACGGTGCGATCCATCGCCCTGGTGCAGTCGAAACAGCTGTACTGCTCCAGTATTTTTGGCCAACGAAATATTCCGGTGCACCAGTTACAGCCCGCCTTGCCGACCAGTCACCCGCTGCTTACTTTCAGCTACGACTCTTCGTTGCTCAAGGGAACGCCGGTTCTCATCCAGTGGTATCCCGCTTCGCTTAGCGGCGACGACGGCGTGCTGCTGGTGATTAATATCGAGCTGCTGGGCGAGTTAATTTTCAATGCAAAATCGGCGTTAATTACCGGAATTGGCCTCAGCGTCGGTGAAAAAAGCTTTATTAGCGGCACCGGGCTGGTCGATCACGAAGCGTTGCCAGGCGAGCAAATCATCTATCGCCAGCATTCGACGGAATTTCCTTTCACGATTAGCGTCAGCGGGCCGGGCGCCTCAGCGGTCGCCTTCAATGAGCTACCGGGCGAACTGCCCCTGGCGCTGATAATCAGCCTGTTGATGACCGGTATTGCGTGGCTGGCGACCGCGGGAAGAATGAGCTTTTCCCGGGAAATTAACCTTGGAATCGCCGCCCACGAGTTCACGCTTTGGTGCCAGCCCCTGCAGGACTTACGCACCCGGCAATGCTGCGGCGTGGAGATTTTGCTGCGCTGGAATAACCCGCGCAGAGGCGCTATTTCGCCGGATGTCTTTATCCCTATCGCCGAAGGTTATAACCTGATACTGCCCCTGACCCGCTACGTTATTTCGCAAACGGCCCATAAATTAGCCCTCTTTCCGCAGGATAAACAGTTTCACATCAGCATTAACGTCGCCGCCCGCCATTTCGCGAATGGCGAACTGCTGCGCGATCTGCACCACTACTGGTTTAGCGCCCATCCGGTACAGCAGCTGGTGGTTGAACTCACCGAACGCGACGTGCTCCAGGATGGCGATCACCATATGGCCGAACATCTCCATTTTAAGGGAGTAAAGCTGGCCATCGACGATTTCGGCACCGGCAACAGCTCTCTTTCCTGGCTGGAAAAACTGCGTCCTGATGTGTTGAAAATTGATAAATCTTTCATCGGCGCGATTGGTGTCGATAGCGTCAACGCAACGGTGACCGACATGATCATCGCTCTCGCCCATCGTCTGAAGATAGTGATGGTGGCGGAAGGCGTCGAGACCCAGGAGCAGGAAGCCTATCTGCGCGACAACGGCGTCGATTTATTGCAGGGATATTATTATGCCCGACCTATGCCGGTAGAGGACTTTCCGCAGTGGCTGGCGGCGGAAAAGCGTCGGGAAATGCGGTAATAAACAGCCCGTCGGCATGAAACCGACGGGCACAAAGGTTACTCTTCTTCGTCGTTATACTGGCGCTGCTTGACGACGCGTACCAGATCGACGCGATAGTCGTTGGCTTCCACGATGGTGAACTGCAAGGGCAGCAGTTCCAGCACGTCGCCAGGACGGGGAATATGGCCGTTGACGGCAATGACCAGCCCGGCAACCGTCGCAATATCTTCGTCCTCATCGACCAGATCGTCGACGCCTACCGCCTGCTGCAAGGCATGCACATCGGTTGAACCTTTCACCAGCCAGCCGTCGCCATCAATGATAATTTCCGGCGTTTCGTCGGCGTCCGGGAACTCACCGGCAATCGCTTCCAGTACGTCCAGCGGCGTCACCAGGCCCTGCACCACGCCAAACTCGTTGGTGACGATGACAAAGCTACCGCGAGCCCGGCGCAGGACGCCCAGCAGGTTAATCGGGTCGAGGGTTTCCGGGACCACGATCGCCGGCGAAGCCGACGCCAGTGCGGCAACGTTTTCACCGGCTTCCAGCGCCACCAGCATCTCTTTCGCGCGCACGATACCAATGATTTCATCCAGCTCGCCGCGACATACCGGGAACAGGCTGTGCGGCGAAGAGAGCAGCTGACGGCGAATTTCTTCTTCACTTTGCTCGGCGTTCACCCAGCTTATTTCCCCACGCGGGGTCATAATGCTGCGCAACGAACGCTGGGCCAGGGTCAGCACGCCGTTAATCATATAGCGTTCTTCTTCAGCAAACGCGCCTTCCGGCACCGGCACCACCGAGGTGTTATCGCTATCGTGTGCCGCAGCGCTCTGTTTGCGGCCGCCCATCAGACGCAGAATCGCATCGGCGGTACGCGCGCGCAGAGGCAGCGTCGACTGGTGGCGAATAAAGTTACGACGCGCAATCTGGTTAAAGAACTCGATGGTAATCGAGAAGCCAATCGCGGCGTACAGGTAGCCCTTCGGTATATGGAAACCAAAACCTTCCGCGACCAGGCTCAGACCGATCATCAGCAGGAAGCTCAGGCAGAGCACCACCACTGTCGGATGCTGGTTGACGAAATTAGTCAACGGCTTCGAGGCCAGCAGCATCACCGCCATCGCAATCACCACCGCCGCCATCATTACCGGCAGATGGTTAACCATCCCGACCGCGGTAATCACGGCATCCAGCGAGAACACGGCGTCCAGTACCACGATTTGCAGTACAACCACCCAGAAGCTGGCATAACCTTTACCATGACCGGAGTCATGCTGGCGGTTCTCCAGCCGTTCATGAAGTTCAGTGGTCGCCTTAAACAGCAGGAATATCCCGCCGAGCAGCATGATCAGGTCGCGTCCGGAAAACGAGAAATCGGCAACGCTGAAAAGCGGTTTAGTGAGCGTCACCATCCACGAAATGACCGACAGCAGACCCAGGCGCATAAACAGCGCCAGCGAAAGGCCGATCAGGCGCGCCTTATCCCGCTGCTTTGGCGGCAGCTTGTCGGCAAGGATGGCGATAAATACCAGGTTGTCGATACCCAATACGATTTCAAGGACGACAAGCGTCAGCAAACCGGCCCAAATAGAGGGATCCATTAAGAATTCCATGAGCAGCTCCAGTTAACGACAGGCGTAGTCATCGCTGTGTCATGCACAGACGAGACACTTGTTGCTGGTGAAAAAACGTAGCAGGTGATGGCGGCAGACGAGTGCCGGAAGGTGAAAAGGCGTCGGTGACGATCCATATAGCGGGCTATGCCCTATACTCCTGAGTGATTAAACGGAACGTAAACATAGCAAAATATAGAGCAATATTGGAAAAAATTTACCTGTCTTTGCAATAGCTAAGACTATTTTTTGCGCTGCAAAATAATTACCAACCGATGCAAAATTAGCGGAGCTTCATCACATTAATTATTTTTTCACTGTCTAAAATAATTCGCTGTAGTAATTACTTTATATCTTACACCCTTACTGAATCGATTTTGTTCGCAAGAGTGATTCAGGATGTATCACAACAGATGATGCATTCACGATTATAAAGGAGGTAGCAAGTGACGATTGCTATTGTAATAGGCACACATGGTTGGGCTGCAGAACAGCTGTTAAAAACGGCAGAAATGCTGCTGGGCGAACAGGAAAACGTTGGCTGGATCGATTTCGTTCCTGGCGAAAACGCAGAAACGTTGATCGAGAAGTACAACGCTCAGTTGGCAAAGCTGGATACAGCAAAAGGCGTGTTATTTCTCGTCGATACATGGGGAGGCAGCCCGTTTAACGCTGCCAGCCGCATTGTCGTCGATAAAGAACATTATGAAGTCATCGCGGGCGTTAATATTCCGATGCTGGTCGAAACGCTGATGGCGCGCGACGATAACCCGTCGTTCGATGAGCTGGTTGCCCTGGCGGTGGAAACCGGTCGCGAAGGCGTGAAGGCCCTGAAAGCGAAGCCGGTGGAAAAGGCCGCCCCTGCTCCGGTTCAGGCTGCTGCACCGAAAGCGGCTGCGCCGCTGAAACCAATGGGTCCAAACGACTACATGGTTATCGGGCTTGCGCGTATCGATGACCGTTTAATCCACGGTCAGGTCGCCACTCGCTGGACTAAAGAAACCAACGTTTCCCGCATTATCGTCGTTAGCGACGAAGTTGCGGCGGATACGGTACGTAAAACGCTGCTGACTCAGGTTGCTCCTCCGGGCGTTACCGCCCACGTTGTAGACGTCGCGAAAATGATCCGCGTCTATAACAACCCCAAATACGCAGGCGAGCGCATTATGCTGCTGTTCACTAACCCAACGGACGTTGAGCGCGTGGTTGAAGGCGGCGTGAAAATCACCAGCGTCAACATCGGCGGTATGGCTTTCCGTCAGGGCAAAACGCAGGTGAACAACGCCATTTCGGTCGATGAAAAAGATATCGAAGCGTTCAAAAAGCTGAACGCCCGCGGTATCGAACTGGAAGCCCGCAAAGTTTCCACCGACCAGAAACTGAAAATGATGGATCTGATCGCCAAGGTGAAATAAGTCACCCCGCAGATCGCAACGCAATTTTCAACTTAAGACTTAATCAACAGGAGAAGTGCAATGGAGATTACCTTTCTTCAGATTGTGCTGGTGTTCATCGTCGCGTGTATTGCGGGTATGGAGTCGGTACTTGATGAATTTCAGTTCCACCGTCCTCTGGTGGCCTGTACGCTGATTGGCGCCGTTCTCGGGGATATGAAAACCGGTATTATTATCGGCGGTACCCTGGAAATGATCGCCCTGGGCTGGATGAACATCGGTGCGGCCGTTGCGCCGGATGCCGCCCTTGCATCTATTATCTCTACCGTTCTGGTTATCGCCGGCCATCAAAGCATCGGTGCCGGTATCGCGCTGGCCATCCCGCTGGCTGCGGCAGGCCAGGTTCTGACCATTATCGTTCGTACCATCACCGTTGCCTTCCAGCACGCGGCGGATAAGGCCGCCGAGAACGGAAACCTGACGGCCATATCCTGGCTACACGTTTCCTCTCTGTTCCTGCAGGCCATGCGTATCGCTATTCCGGCGGTTATCGTGGCGATTTCCGTGGGCACCAGCGAAGTGCAGGGCATGCTGAACGCCATTCCAGAAGTGGTCACCGGCGGTCTGAACATCGCGGGCGGCATGATCGTGGTTGTCGGTTATGCGATGGTCATCAACATGATGCGCGCAGGCTACCTGATGCCGTTCTTCTATCTGGGCTTTGTTACCGCCGCGTTCACCGATTTCAACCTGGTCGCTCTGGGTGTCATTGGTACCGTGATGGCGGTGCTCTACATCCAGCTGAGCCCGAAATATAACCGCGTAGCGGGTGCGCCTGTGCAGGCTGCTGGTAATAACGATCTCGACAACGAACTGGACTAACAGGTGAGCGAAATGGTTGATATGACTAAAAATACCACCGAGAAAAAACTGACTCAGAGTGATATTCGTGGCGTGTTCATTCGTTCTAACCTGTTCCAGGGTTCATGGAACTTCGAACGTATGCAGGCGCTGGGCTTCTGCTTCTCCATGGTACCGGCTATTCGTCGCCTGTATCCGGAGAACAACGATGCGCGTAAACAGGCGATTAAACGTCACCTTGAGTTCTTTAACACCCATCCGTACGTTGCAGCGCCGGTTCTCGGCGTTACGCTGGCGATGGAAGAGCAGCGTGCTAACGGCGCAGAGATTGACGATGGTGCTATTAACGGTATCAAAGTTGGCCTGATGGGCCCGCTGGCTGGCGTAGGCGACCCAATCTTCTGGGGTACCGTTCGTCCGGTATTCGCCGCACTCGGCGCCGGTATCGCGATGAGCGGCAGCCTGCTCGGGCCTCTGCTGTTCTTTATCCTGTTTAACGCGGTGCGTCTGCTGACCCGTTATTACGGCGTAGCGTACGGTTACCGTAAAGGTATCGACATCGTTAAAGATATGGGCGGCGGCTTCCTGCAGAAACTGACCGAGGGGGCGTCTATTCTCGGCCTGTTTGTCATGGGGGCGCTGGTTAACAAATGGACGCACGTCAACATTCCGCTGGTGGTCTCCACCATCACCGGTCAGGATGGCCAGACGCGCGTGACCACCGTGCAAACTATCCTTGACCAGCTGATGCCGGGACTGGTGCCGCTGCTGCTGACCTTCGCCTGTATGTGGCTGCTGCGTAAGAAAGTTAACGCCCTGTGGATCATCGTTGGCTTCTTCGTCATCGGTATTGCAGGCTACGCAGTCGGCCTGCTGGGCCAGTAATCAATACGTTGTGCGCCGGGGGCTTGCCCCCGGCTTTTTTATTTGGAGGATGGATGACAATCACGGACCTGGTGTTAATCCTGTTTATTCTTGTACTGTTCGCGTTTGCGGTTTACGACCAGTTCATCATGCCGCGCCGCAATGGCCCCGTTTTGCTGGCAATCCCCCTGCTCCGCCGCAATCGCGTCGATGGCATTATCTTCGTCGGTCTTATTGCCATTCTGATTTATAACAACATCGCTAATCATGGCGAACTTATCACCACCTGGTTATTATCTGCCCTGGCCTTAATGGGGTTATATCTTTTCTGGATCCGTTCGCCCAAAATCATCTTCAAAAAGCAGGGCTTTTTTTTCGCCAATATCTGGATTGAATATAAGCGTATTAAAGAGATGAATTTATCAGAAGACGGGGTGCTGGTGATGCAATTAGAACAACGTCGCCTGCTGATCCGCGTACGAAATATCGACGACCTGGAAAAGATATACAAACTTCTCGTTTCCACTCAATGAGTTAACAATATAGCTTACGCTATATTTAATCATTTCCCGGCGGCTGAAACATAGCCATAGCTATATTTCAGCCGCTTAATTCAACGATATTTATTAACGAATCATTCACCTCTAAAGTCAAATGAAAATCGTTATCATTTGGTTATTAAAATAACGCGATTCTGTTATTGTTTTATATTCTAAAATTATGTTAAGGTTGCGCCCGTCGTTGGGGAGTAGCCAATTTTCTGCCTGTCGGAAAATGTACGTGTCAACATACTCGTTGCAAAACGTGGCACGTGCGGGTTGAAGAAGAACGTCTTCAACCAGGCGAGACCATAGACGCATCGCTGCTGTACGCGGCGCCTCATCTTCAGGATGGGCTGCGTATTTTTACTGGGGGCGGCGATGTGTCATATGGATTATCCCCGGTCAGGACGCTCTCATGAATGTATCCGCTACAATTCTTCTTGCCTTCGGCATGTCCATGGACGCCTTCGCGGCCTCTATTGGTAAAGGCGCGACTCTCCATAAACCTAAATTTTCCGAAGCCCTGCGCACCGGTCTCATCTTTGGCGCTATCGAAACGCTCACTCCGCTGTTCGGGTGGGGAATGGGGATGCTCGCCAGCCAGTTCGTGCTCGAGTGGAACCACTGGATAGCCTTTGTATTGCTGGTATTTCTCGGCGGCCGAATGGTTATCGAAGGAGTTCGCGGCGGCGATGGCGAGGAGTGTGAAGCTCCGCGCCGTCACGGTTTCTGGCTGCTGGTCACCACCGCTTTCGCCACCAGCCTTGACGCTATGGCCGTCGGCGTTGGCCTGGCGTTTTTGCAGGTCAACATTATCGCCACCGCGCTGGCTATCGGCTGCGCGACGCTGATAATGTCAACGCTGGGCATTATGGTAGGACGTTTTATCGGCCCGCTGCTCGGCAAACGGGCGGAAATCCTCGGCGGTATCGTGCTGATCGGCATCGGCGCCCAAATACTCTGGAGCCATTTTGCCGGCTAACCCTCAGCGTCGCGCTGCCAGCAGTGAATCATGAAATCGGTCTGGCAGCTGAATAGCGCCTGCTGGCGCAGCGTTTCCCGAACCGGCGGTTTTGCCCGCCACGCAAACGGCGTCATTTGCAGTAAAGCTTCCGCCTCGCTGCCTTTGAGGCGCATCGGATAGGCCAGCTGCTGCTGATGACGTAGCGTGAAACCCTCAAGCGCTTCCGTGTTTTGCTCGTGCAAACGCACTTCGTCGTAGATCAACCCTTTTAGTTCCATCAGGTGACGAGGTCCCGGCGTCGCGGTGATGACCCAGCCGCCGGTACGGACAACGCGCGCCAGTTCAAGCGCGTTACAGGGGGCATAAATACGCACTATCGCATCCAGGCTTGCATCCTCAAACGGTAATCGCTGGCTGGAGGCGACGCAAAAGCTGACCTGCGGATAGCGCTTTGCCGCCGCGCGAATCGCCGATTTCGACACGTCCAGTCCCCAACAGCGGCCGACGATAGCGGCGAAGGCATGAGTGTAGTAGCCTTCCCCACAGCCTATATCCAGTAAATCCGTTGGCGCGAAGGTGTGCAGATAAGCGCTGACCGCCTCACGAAGCGGCTGGTAATGACCCGCATCGAGAAACTCTCGCCGCGCCTGCATCATTTCGGCGCTGTCGCCCGGATCGCGGGAGCGCTTAAACTGTACCGGCAGCAAATTGACGTACCCTTCCTTCGCCAGATCGAACTGATGCCGCTGCGGGCAGATAAAGCTATTATCGCGGCGCGCAAGCGGCGCGTGGCAAAGAGGGCAACTGTAAGACATGGCAACTCCGGTGTGCTGAAAGGGCGAAAGTGTAGCGCTATTCGCCCTTCCAGGCCACCGTTACAGCGCAGGCGGCAGAACGCCGTCGTGATGCATGACGATCAGGTTTTCCGAGCCCTCCGGCATTCCATCGGGCATGACGTTTTCCAGGCGCAGCACATCGCCCATAATTTGACTGAATACCGGCGCCGACACCGCTCCGCCGTAATATGAACCGTTGCTGGGGTCGTTCATCACCACCACCAGGGCGAATTTCGGATTGCTGGCCGGCGCAACGCCTGCGGTATAGGCAACGTATTTGTCGATATATTTCCCGTCAGGGCCGATTTTCTTGGCGGTACCGGTTTTTACCGCCACCCGATAGTCGCGCACCGCCGCTTTGGTCCCCCCGCCGCCCGGCAAGGCAACGCTCTCCATCATATGCTCGACTTCATGCACTATCTGCTCCGGCATCACTCGGGTCCCCATGACCGGCGGATCGATACGCGTGATCGATAGCGGACGTTCAATACCGTAGCTGCCGATGGTAGCGTATACGTGCGCCAGCTGCAGCGGCGTGACCATCAGACCATAGCCGAAGGCGAAGGTCGCCCGGTCGAGCTGTCCCCAATAGCGGCGCTGCGGCATCAGCCCGGCGCTTTCACCGGTTAATCCCAGGCCGGTAGAATCGCCGAAACCGAACGCTTTATAGGTATCGATGAGATGCTGAATGGGCATCGCCAGCGACAGATGTGAAACGCCGGTATCGCTGGATTTTTGCAGGATGCCGGTGAGGGTTAATTCTGGATAGTAACCCACGTCGCGAATGCGATGGCCGTCGAGGATAAACGGATGGGTATCCACCACGCTATCCGGCTGAACAATGCCTTGCTGGAGGGCAGTCATCAGCACCAGCGGTTTAACCGTCGACCCCGGCTCGAAAGTATCGCTAATCGCGCGATTGCGGAAATCATCCAGCTTTGCATCATCGCGATTGTTAGGGTTGAAATCAGGGTAGCTGGCCATCGACAGAATTTCCCCGGTATCAATTTTAATTAATACCGCCGCCCCCGATTCTGCTTTGTTCCAGCGCACGGCGTTATCCAACGCGTCTTCGGTCACCGTTTGTAGACGCTCGTCGATACTGAGCTGCAAATTATGGGCCGGGACTGCCGGAACTTCCGTGATATTTTCGATGACGTTGCCGTGACGATCTTTGCGCACCAGCCGACGCCCGGGTTGACCGGTCAGCTGAGCATTAAAGCTTTTCTCGACTCCCTCGATCCCCTGATTATCGATGTTGGTAAAGCCCAGCAGGTTAGCGGCAACGTGTCCAGCGGGATAAAAGCGACGCGACTCATCGCGCAGATTGATACCCGGCAGGCGCAGCTTGTCGATCCACTCTGCCTGCTCAGGATTTATCTGGCGCGCGAGATAGAGAAAGCGCGCGTGAGGATGCGCCTGCACGCGATGAGCCAGCTCGCTAAGGTTGAGATGTAAAGCTTGCGCCATGGCCTGCCAGCGCGGGCCATATCCGACGCCGCCTTTTGCGAGCGTTGTTTGCGGATCGATCCAGATGGCGCTTACCGGAACGCTAACCGCCAGCGGGCGGCCCTCGCGATCGCTAATCATGCCGCGCTGTACGTCGATAGGCTCTTCGCGCAAGGAGCGCATATCTTCTTGTTTCACCAAATTGTCAGGAGAGACAATTTGCAGCCAGCCTACCCGGACCAGCAGCAGCCCCATACAGCAAAGAATGGCCACGCATAGCAACCCGAACCGCAAAGGGGTAAAGTTGGCGGCTGACTTAAGTTTGTTCTTTTGCACCTTAGCTCCATCATTATTTTGCAACCACCTGATTTAACAGATATATACAAAACAGATTGCTAAACAGTGCTAATAAGGATGTTGTTTTGCAACAAAGCGCAACGGTGGGAGGATAATTGACATGATTTGCAATAAAACCTAAAAAGCCCCGCGGTCGCGAGGCTTTCTTACAAGATTCAGTGGTCTTGAATCAGATAGCAGTTACGTTAACTGCAGCTGGACCTTTCTGGCCGTCCTGAATTTCGAACTCAACGTTCTGGCCTTCAGCCAGAGTTTTGAAGCCGTTACCCTGGATAGCGGAGAAGTGTACGAACACATCTTTGCTGCCATCAGCCGGAGTAATGAAGCCAAAACCTTTAGACTCGTTGAACCACTTAACTTGACCTTTAATCTTTGCCATTTGCAAAATTCCTTAGACTGTTTTCTTCGCCCGTGGGCACTTACATAGATAAAACTGACACATGACTGCATGAGGCACTAATATAAGGTTCGGCAGAGAAGCGGTATTCAACGACAACGTGTTTACTCAGGACTTCTTTACTGAAAATGCCACACATAAACAGAACTGTACCTCGTTTAACCCGAAACGTGTTATCACATACTACGTTAATAATGGCAAGCCATTTTTAGATGGGTCTCGATCGCTCGCACAAATTATAAGGGAATCATTTGATCACCTGCACATTTATGCGACTTTGCTCCCTCTGCCTTATCCTTTCCGCCCCGCGTCTGTGCCGTAGAGACTGGCTCCGGAAAGAGAGTTTATCCGCCATTCCTCAACAACTTCGGCGTACCCCGCCCCGCTCAAAACTAAACTGCCAATTTTAGGGGGCAACAAAAAGTATTGCATAAAGATGCATTTAAAAGCTCATATCGATAGCTGAAAAATTGCTTTGCAGGACCATTGCATAATATCGAAGCGCGTAAATGGAATAACTTAAAATATTGTCTATACTGCACGGCAATAATGAAGACCTGATGACAGTCAGGCCGTTTCTGTCCTTTTATTTGATTAATTAAACAAACTAATTAAAGAGGCGCGATTAACGCACAGCGTCCGCTTGCCGGCACGCCGGATAATCGTCAGCAGAAGATTTATTGATAAGGATAGGTTATAGACCGGGGTGAGATACAGGCGCACACCCTACGATGCACGCCTGACAATCAGATTAGCGCTCTGCGACCAGACGAATGAAGTCGTCGTCGCCTTTCCCCTTCTCGGCTATGGAAGGTTCTGCTGCACTCTCCTTCTCAGGCTCATTGGCCTCGCAGAGACGGCGCAGCAGCGCGTTTTGCCGCTTTTGCTGATCCAGAAGCGCCTGCAGTAGCGCGATCTGCTCATTTGCGCGCGAACTGGCGCGATTAACAAAAAACCATAATAACAGGCCGACAAGCAACAGCACGACAGACAGCGCCACGGATGCCAGGCTTACAATCCCGGGATTTAGTAACTCACTCATTTCACCACCTCAAAGAGAAGGCGTTCATTCTACCACCCGCGCGGCAGAAGAAAATCAGTCATATAAAAAATGTCTTACCAGGGAATAAACTTATTGATAGTGCAGATGCCGCTGAAGAACTGTACATCCTGATCGCACATTACGTTAAGCATCTGAGTCCATAGCAGTAAACATCCTGCAATAACGACTATCAGCAAAACCCACCGTAATTTTTTCACTCCACACTCCGCATCAGTATCAAATGTCGCCAGGATAACATGACCATCTTAAACCGCGGCTAACTGTAATACGAAAGGCAAGTTTAGGAATCATAGACTTGTTTCAACTCGTGTGCATGACAGAATAGACGTAGGGATAATACAAATATTGAGGCAACAATGCGATTGATCATTCGTACCATTGTGGTGCTGGCTATCTTATGGATTGGCGTATTATTAAGCGGCTACGGCGTGTTAATAGGCAGCAGTGAGAATGCCGGTGGGTTAGGATTGCAGTGCAAATATCTCACCGCTCGCGGCATCAGCACCGCACAATATGTTCACTCCAGCAGCGGTATTATCGGCATTACCGATTGCCCTGTTCTGCGAAAAAGCGTCACGGTAGTGGATAACGGCTAGTCATGTTTCGGGCTACAGCAACGGTAGCCCGAATAGGATAGTGAATCAAAACGGATAATCGTTGTAGCCCATCTGCTCAGAAATTTTACGCGCCGCCGTGTGCAGCATCGCAACATACTCGTTCAGGCGCTCTTCGGAGAAACGTAGCGTCGGGAAAGAGATACTCAGGCCGGCGATAACCACGCCGAAGCGGTCGAAAACCGGCACCCCGATGCAGCGCAGCCCTTCTTCCTGTTCTTCGTTATCTTCGCCGTAGCCCTGCTCGCGGACCTTATCCAGAACCGCCAGCAGCTCTTCGGTGCTGGTGATGGTCCGGTCGGTACTGCGTTTGTACTCAACGCCTTCCAGAATCTGCTCAACTTCCGCGCGATCGCGCCATGCCAGCAGCACCTTACCGATCGCGGTGCTGTACAGCGGGTTACGGCGTCCGATGCGCGAATACATGCGCAAATTGTACATTGAGTCGATTTTATGGATGTAAACAATGCTGTCTTCATCCAGGGCGCCCAGGTGGACGGTCTCTTTCGTCAGGCGTGATAGCTCGCGCATCTGAATGTCGGCGCTGCGCACCAGATCGACGTTCTGCAAAGCCCGCGCGCCGAGTTCGAAGAGTTTCAGGGTTAAAGAATACTTCTCAGATTCCCCTTCCTGCGCTACGTACCCCAGCGATTTCATGGTCTGCAAAAAGCGATAAACGGTGCTTTTTGACATCATGACGCGCTGGGACAGTTCGGTAATGCCAATTTCACGCTCTTCGCCAAGCGCCTGCAGGATGCCAAAAACCTTCAATACCGAAGAGACAGAATCTGGCTGTTTATCCAAATCTGCAACTGCCATTTATCACCTCATCGCAACTGTTTTATAAAAATTAGAACCGGTTTTTATTATAAATTCGCATCCCGTTACCCGCAATCGTTCTTCTGCCCATTCGTTACAAATCTGCGACATGCCGCTGAATATTCAATGCTAAAATCATTATCCAGTTAATAGTTCCCGATAAGACATACACTTTATATGGATAAAAACCTCCCCGATGGGCTGCCAGCACCGCAGCGTTACGGCGCCATCCTGACCATTGTATTAGGCCTGACGATGGCCGTGCTGGACGGCGCTATCGCCAACGTAGCGCTTCCGACGATCGCCAGCGATTTAAACGCGTCACCGGCATCCTCAATCTGGATAGTAAACGCCTATCAAATTGCCATTGTTATTGCGCTTCTGCCGCTCTCTTTCCTCGGCGATATGGTCGGCTATCGGCGCATTTATAAAATCGGCCTGGTCGTATTCACCTTCACCTCTCTAGCCTGCGCGCTCTCCCGCAGCCTGGAAATGTTGACGCTGGCGCGCGTTGCGCAGGGTCTTGGCGGCGCGGCGCTAATGAGCGTTAATACCGCGCTGATTCGCCTGATTTATCCCCGCCGCTTTCTCGGCCGCGGAATGGGGATCAACTCTTTTGTTGTCGCCGTCTCATCCGCTGCGGGCCCGACCATTGCCGCCGCTATCCTGTCGATGGCTTCATGGCAATGGCTGTTTCTCATTAACGTTCCGCTGGGCGTTATCTCACTGGTTCTCGCGATGCGCTACCTGCCCGCCAATGTCGGCGGGAGCAAGGTCACCCGCTTCGATCTGCCCAGCGCCATCATGAATGCTCTCACTTTCGGCTTATTAATTACCGCTCTCGGCGGGTTCGCTCAGGGCCAATCCGGCGAGCTGGTGCTGGCGGAGGTTATTGCGATGCTGGTCGTTGGATTCTTTTTTGTCCGCCGTCAGCTCAGAATGCCGGTTCCCCTGCTACCCGTCGATCTGCTGCGCATTCCGATTTTTTCCCTGTCCATCTGCACCTCGATATGCTCCTTCTGCGCCCAGATGCTGGCCATGGTTTCGCTACCATTCTTCCTGCAGTCGATGCTTGGACGCAGCGAGGTGGAAACCGGTCTGCTCCTGACGCCGTGGCCGCTGGCAACCATGGTAATGGCGCCGCTGGCAGGCTATTTGATAGAGAAATTTCACGCCGGTCTGCTGGGGGCGATTGGTCTGCTGGTAATGGCCTGTGGCCTGTTCGGTCTGGCGATGCTCCCCTCCACCCCCACGGATCTGGATATTATCTGGCGAATGGCGCTCTGCGGCGCGGGCTTTGGCCTGTTCCAGTCACCCAACAACCATACGATCGTCTCTTCAGCGCCGGCTCACCGCAGCGGCGGAGCAAGCGGCATGTTGGGTACCGCCCGTCTGCTTGGCCAGAGTACAGGCGCCGCGCTGGTGGCGCTGCTGTTTAACCTGCTGGGCAATAGCGGAACTCATACCGCACTTCTGCTGGCCGGGATCCTAGCCGTCGTCGCCGCTGCCGTCAGCGGGCTACGCGTCACGCAGCCGCGCGCCAGGCTGTAGGCAAAGAATCGACATAAAAAAATCCGCAGCCCGAAGGTTGCGGATTTT
The DNA here is from genome assembly GCF_051209435.1 of Klebsiella sp. HN106. NCBI lineage: Bacteria > Pseudomonadati > Pseudomonadota > Gammaproteobacteria > Enterobacterales > Enterobacteriaceae > Klebsiella > Klebsiella sp. HN106. The sequence goes on from NZ_JBLURD010000001.1 coordinate 1,009,020, forward strand.
TGTTTTCAGGGCCGGGAGCGGCGATTACTTCAGGTATTCGCCGCTGCGCAGGGCTTCAATACGCTTATCCAGAGGCGGGTGAGTCATAAACAGCTCGCTCATGGATTTCGCTTTACCGTTAATGCAGAATGCCATCATGCTGCTGGCCTCCTGCGGCTCATAGCTGGTTTTCAGACGCTGCAGCGCAGCGATCATTTTCTCACGCCCCACCAGTTTCGCTGAGCCAGCGTCCGCATGGAATTCGCGGTAGCGGGAGAACCACATGGTGATGATGCTGGCCAGAATACCAAACACCAGCTCCAGTACCGTAGCAACCGCAAAGTAGATCAGCGGGTTGCCGTTGCTGCTTTCACCTTCATCGCGGTTGCCGCCGAGGAAGCCCGCCGCAATCTGCGCGATAACGCGCGAGATAAAGATAACGAAGGTGTTCACTACCCCCTGAATCAGCGTCATGGTGACCATATCGCCGTTAGCGATGTGGCTAATCTCATGGGCGATAACCGCTTCCGCTTCATCACGGCTCATGTTCTGCAACAGCCCGGTGCTGACCGCAACCAGCGACGCATCGCGGCGCGCGCCGGTCGCGAAGGCGTTAATATCCGGCGCATGGTAGACCGCGACCTGCGGCATTGCAATTCCCGCCTGGCGCGCCTGCTGCGCGACGGTATTCATCAACCAGCGCTCGGTTTCGTTACGCGGCTGCTCAATGACTTCCCCACCCACCGATTTCAACGCCATCCATTTCGACATCAGCAGCGAAACGATTGAACCGCCGAAGCCAAACAACAGCGCCATGATCAGCAGCCCGGTCATGCTGCTTGACTGAATTCCCGTCAGGCTTAGCACCAGCCCGAACACCACCATCACTGCCAGGTTGGTCAGCAGGAAAAGCGCGATTCGCATCATAATTTTCTTTTTACCTCGATTTAACAAAACGCACTATGCGATTACCCACATGGTATGGGTAGAACGCTAATTTTCAACCATCAGCCCCCGCTAAGTCACGAGAAAGACACAACTTTACATTTTGTAGCATATTGCTGACGCTGGGCAAAAGCGTTGACATTTTGTTGAAATCAGGCAATGAACGTTGGGAAAGAAGCGAAAGAAAACGGGCACAAATGATTGTGCCCGTTGGGGGGATTATTTACTGGCCGGGGGCTCTACCGCTGGCCGATCCTTTTCCTCATGGGCCAGGTCGAGCGCAATATGAACCGTTTCATCAAGATACGGATCGGGCTCCTGGTAATCCTTCGGCAGATCTTCCAGCTTTTTCAGTAACGGCTTACCTTCGCGTTTCAGGCGATCGTTAACGCGGGCCAGACGAATCGCATCATCTTCTTCGTTCTCCTTTTCACGCTGCGCGTAGTTCAGGGAAACGATGTTGCGTTTGTCTTTCATCGCGTTATAGCGAGCAATATCCTTCATGATGTACTGGAACTCAGGATCTTTGGCAATACGCGCATCGTGACGCTTCAGCAGTTCCGGTCCAAACGGCGTCAAATCGCCATATTTCACGAAGGTTGCCGCATTGACGCTATCCCACGGCAGCGCGTTGTCTTCATACTGCTCGCCGGTCTCACGCTCTTCGGTTCCGGTCGGCATCATGATATCCGGCGTTACACCCTTGCGCTGAGTACTACCGCCGTTGATGCGATAGAATTTCTGGATAGTGTACTGTACGGAACCCAGCGCCGGCCAGTCAGGACGCAGCATCTGATCGTAGATACGGTTCAGCGAACGATACTGCTGGACGGTCCCTTTACCGAAGGTCGGCTCTCCGACGATCAGCGCGCGGCCATAATCCTGCATCGCAGCGGCGAAAATTTCGGAAGCCGAGGCGCTGAAACGATCGACCAGGACGACCAGCGGACCTTTGTAGTACACCACGCCATCGGTATCGCTGTCTTCACGGACTTTACCGTTATTATCGCGAACCTGGACAACCGGGCCGGAGGGGATAAACAGGCCAGAAAGCGAAACCGCTTCGGTCAGCGCCCCGCCGCCGTTGCTGCGCAGATCGATGACGATACTGCTAACGTTTTGTTTCTCCAGCTTTTGCAGCTGAACCTTAACGTCATCCGTCAGGCCAACATAGAAGCCAGGAATATCCAGCACGCCAACTTTTTCTTTGCCAAAGGTTTTGACTGACATCTTAACCGCACGGTCTTCCAGACGAATGCGTTCACGCGTGAGGGTCACAATACGCGTTTTCGCGCCTTTACCCGCCGGGAGAATCTCCAGGCGAACCTTGCTGCCCTTGGGACCTTTAATCAGCGCGACGACATCATCAAGACGCCAGCCGATCACATCGACCATGCCTTTACCAGGCTGGCCGACGCCAACGATGCGATCGCCCACGCTGATGGCTTTACTCTTCGCCGCCGGACCGCCCGCGACCAGAGAATTGATCACCGTGTAGTCGTCGTCCATCTGCAGCACCGCGCCGATACCTTCCAGAGACAGGCTCATTTCAGTATTGAACTGCTCGGTGTTGCGCGGTGAGAGATAGTTTGTATGCGGGTCGATTTCACGCGCAAAGGCGGTCATCGCCAGTGAGAAAACGTCTTCGCTATTGGTTTGCGCCAGACGGCGGATAGCAAACTTGTAGCGGCGGGTTAAGGTTTCGCGAATCTCTTTATCATCTTTGCCAGCCAGCTTCAGGCTTAGCTGGTCAAACTTCACCTTGGCATCCCACAGCGCGTTCAGCTCGGCTTCATCTTTCGGCCAGGGCGACTTGCTACGGTCAAGGTTGAAATTATCGTGGCCGGTAAAATCCATCGGCCGTTCCAGCACTTTCAGCGCATATTGATAGCGCTCAAAGCGACGCTTCTGCGCCAGGTTATACAGGTCGTAAAATACGTCCAGCTTCCCACTGCGCAGTTCATCGCCGATTTGATTCTTTTTCGCGGCAAACTGGTTGACGTCGCTGGCTAACAGTACGTTATGGCTGTAATCCAGCAGGTTCAGGTAGCGATCGAAAATTTTCGCCGAAAAGGCATTGTCGAGATCGAACTGGCGGTAGTGAGAGCGGGTAAAGCGCGATGTTACGCGCTCGCTCACCGTCGCGTGCTGCGGCTCTTCTTTCAGCACGGGGATTTGATCGACCCGGGTTATATCGTCCACGGCGAACGACTGGCCTGCTATTACCAGCAGGCCCGCCAACGCGGTGAGCTTAAAGAATTTGTTCATGCCTGGCCCGGCCTCCGTTTCAGAACACCAGGTGTTCTGCGCGTACAATCATTGACATACCAGAAGTCAGCTGTACACGAACGCCATCTTTGGTGATTTCCAGGACGGTGGCGTCCATTGCATTATTGCCTGCTTTCACCTTCAGTGCCTGGCCAACGGTCAATACAGACACATCTGATACAGGGGTATGACGCTCTTCGCGCGGCGCTTTGGCTGCTGCTGCCGGGCGTGGTTTACGCTGCTCAGCGCCTTCTTTGCGACGAGCCTGAGGCTGAGGACGCGGTTTACGCTCGCGACGTGCTCCCTCTTCCGGCTGGCCTGCCGCGGCAGCGGCTTCACGTTTTTTGGCCTGCTGCGCTTCGCGCTGCGCCTGAACGCGGGCTTTTGCTTCTTCAAGCTGCTGGCGGGCATGAGCGACATGCTGCTCTTCCAGTTCGCCGCACGGGTTGCCGTCAAGGTCAACGCGGACAGCGCCTGGCTTAACGCCGTACAGATAGCGCCAGCTCGAAGTATAAAGACGCAAAGCAGCGCGAAGTTGGGTTTTGCTGAGATTCATCTCTCCGCCAACGCGCTCAACGAGATCCTGAAAAATACCGACTTTCAGGGGGCGAGCTTCGCCTTCAGCGCTAAAGCACTGAGGGAAACGTTCGGCCAGAAACGCAATGACTTCTTTACTGCTATTCAACTTAGGTTGATTTTCCATGAAATTTCCTGATTACAACGGACGTAGCCAACAAGCCGCAGGCATGAACAGGCGTCATTATAATGACGTCCTCGGTAAATGCTACGTTATCCGTTGATTATCCTGCGACGCGGGTGAATATTTTTTGATAATCCGTGGCAGAAATGAGTTTTTCCAGATGCGAGACCAGTTCTGCCAGACCCCGCTCGTCTTCAACGGTGAAGCGGGAATGCGCCGTGCTATCGATGTCCAGGACGCCGATGGTTTGATTGTTCACCCGTAGCGGGAAGACAATTTCCGAATTGCTGGCGGCATCGCAGGCGATGTGGCCATCAAAGGCGTGAACATCCTCGACCCGCTGCACGCGATTCTGCGCGACGGCAGTCCCGCATACGCCGCGTCCTACCGGAATACGCACGCAGGCCAGCTTGCCCTGGAACGGCCCGAGGATGAGAGTATCGCCTTCCAGCAGATAGAAACCGGCCCAGTTCACTTCCGCCAGTCGTTCAAATAACAGCGCGCTGGTATTTGAGATCATCGCCAGGAAGCTGGTTTCGCCTGCCATTAACGCCTGAAAATCGCGGTTTAAATCCGCGTAGAATTCTGATTTGTTCATTATATGATCGCTTAGTTGTCTTACTGCCTTACACTTACAGCCTAATAAAATAAGCTTTAAATGCATTCATGCTCAAGATGAATTCATTCCTGAGTTAAGATAGAGAGATACATTCATTTCTGTAAGTTATAAATGCCACTAAAAACACCCAGGATTACGCCAGCAAAAAAGATGATCGTCTACTCGGTCAGCGCCCCTGTTGCGCACGCTCACTATCAGCGCTGCCCGCAGTGCGACCTGCTGTTTAGTTTACCGGTCCTCAAAAAGAATCAAAGCGCCTGGTGCCCTCGCTGCAACGCCAAAGTGCGCGATGGCCGCGACTGGTCGCTTACCCGGCTGGGCAGCATGGCGATCGCTATGCTGCTGCTGATGCCTTTTGCGTGGAGCGAACCGCTGCTACGTTTGCATCTGCTGGGCGTGCGTATCGACGCTAACGTCCTTCAGGGCATCTGGCAAATGACCGGCCAGGGCGATCCGCTCACGGCGGCGATGGTGCTCTTTTGCGCGGTCGTCGCGCCGGTGCTGCTGGTGGTGTCAATCGCCTACCTGTGGTTGGGCAACGTGCTGGGCATGAATCTGCGACCGATACTGCTGATGCTGGAGCGGCTCAAGGAGTGGGTAATGCTGGATATTTACCTGGTTGGCATCGGCGTCGCCTCCATTAAAGTGCAGGATTACGCCTTCCTGCAGCCGGGTATCGGGCTTGTCGCCTATATTTCCCTCACGCTGCTCAGTATCCTGACGCTTATCCATATGAACGTTGAAGAGCTCTGGGAGCGTTTTTATCCCCAGCGCCCGGCGCTGCGCCCGGATGAAAATCTTCAGGTCTGTCTGGGCTGCCATTATACCGGACATCGCGATGCGCGCGGGCGCTGCCGCCGCTGCCACACGCCTCTGCGCCATCGACGCCGGCAAAGCCTGCAAAAGAGCTGGGCTGCGCTGATCGCATCACTGGTTTTCCTGCTTCCTGCCAACCTGCTGCCGATCTCGATCATCTACGTCAACGGCGCGCGTCAGGAAGACACCATCCTTTCCGGCATTATGTCGCTGGCCAGCAGCAACGTCGCCATCGCCGGGGTGGTGTTCATCGCCAGTATTCTGGTCCCATTCACCAAAGTTATTGTATTGTTTACCCTGCTGGTCAGCATACAATTCAAGTGTGAACAGGGGCTACGTACCCGCATCCTGCTGCTGCGGCTGATTACCTGGATCGGCCGCTGGTCTATGTTGGATCTTTTTGTCATCGCATTAACCATGTCGCTGATCAACCGCGATCAGCTCCTCGCGTTTACGATGGGGCCCGCCGCGGTCTATTTTGGCGCCGCGGTAATTTTAACTATCCTTGCTGTTGAATGGCTGGACAGCCGCTTACTTTGGGACGCACATGAGTCAGGAAACGCCCGCTTCGCCGACTGAAGCCAAGATTAAAACTAAACGCCGCATTTCACCGTTCTGGCTGCTGCCGGTCATCGCGCTGCTGATTGCCGGTTGGCTGATTTGGACCAGCTATCAGGATCGCGGTACGACGATCGTCATCGACTTCCAGTCGGCCAACGGCATCGTTCCGGGACGGACGCCTATCCGCTATCAGGGGGTAGAAGTCGGTACGGTCGAGAATATCTCGCTAAGCAAAGATCTGAGTAAAATCGAGGTTTCTGCCAGCGTCAAAGGCGATATGAAAGATGCGCTGCGCAAGGAGACCCAGTTCTGGCTGGTGACGCCGAAAGCCTCGCTTGCCGGCGTGTCCGGCCTGGATGCGCTGGTTGGCGGCAACTATATCGGCATGATGCCAGGTCAGGGCGAGCCCGAGGATCATTTTGTCGCCCTCGATACCCAGCCGAAGTACCACATTAATAACGGCGAGCTGATGATCCATCTCAAGTCAGCGGATTTAGGCTCGTTAACCAGCGGTTCGCTGGTCTACTTCCGTAAGATTCCGGTCGGCCGGGTGTATGACTACGCCATTAATCCGAACAATCAGGGCGTCACGATTGATGTACTGATCGAGCGGCGTTTCACCAATCTGGTGAAAAAAGAGAGCCGCTTCTGGAACGTATCCGGCGTAAAGGCGGACGTCAGCCTGAGCGGAGCTAAAGTTCAGCTGGACAGCCTCTCCGCGCTGGTGAACGGCGCTATCGCCTTTGATTCCCCCGATGATTCTCCGCAGGCTCAGCAGAATACCGATTATCACTTATACGAAGACCTGGCGCACAGCCAGCGCGGAGTGGTGGTTAAACTGGACCTTCCGGACGGCGCAGGGTTAAAAGCGGGCTCTACACCGCTGATGTATCAGGGTCTGGAGGTCGGCCAGCTCAGTAAACTGAATCTCAATGCTGACGGGAAAGTCACCGGCGAAATGACCGTCGATCCCAGCGTCGTCAGCTTGCTGCGCGAGAAGACGCTGATTCAGATGAAGAAGCCGAAAATCTCGCTGGATAATCCCAGCGTCAGCGCCCTGCTGACCGGTACCACCTTTGAGCTGGTCCCCGGCGAGGGTGAACCGCGCAACCAGTTTGCGGTGCTGCCTGCCGATAAATCCATCCTGGAAGAACCGGATGTCGCAACCGTCACGCTCACCGCGCCAGAAAGCTACGGTATTGATGCCGGGCAGCCGCTGATCCTGCACGGCGTTCAGATTGGCCAGGTTCTGGAGCGCAAGCTAAACGCCGACGGCGTCACTTTCCAGGTCGCAGTCATGCCCGAGTACCGTTCACTGGTGCGCGGCGACAGCAAATTCGTGGTCAATAGCCGTATCGACGTCAAAGTCGGTATTGATGGCGTGGAGTTCCTCGGCGCCAGCGCCAGCGAATGGGTCAACGGCGGGATCCGCATTATTCCGGGCGACAAAGGGGCGATGCAAAGCCGCTATCCGCTGTACGCCAACCAGGAAAAAGCGCTGGAAAACAGCATGAGCGATCTGCCGACCACCACTCTCACGCTCTCAGCTGAGACGCTGCCGGACGTCCAGGCAGGATCGGTGGTGCTGTATCGTAAATTCGCAGTCGGGGAAATCATCACCGTTCAGCCGCGCAAGAACGCTTTTGAGATCAACATCCATATCAAACCGGAATATCGCCATCTGCTCACCAGTAACAGCGTGTTCTGGGCCGAAGGCGGCGCGAAAGTGCAGCTTAACGGCAGCGGCCTGACGGTTCAGGCCTCCCCGCTCTCCCGCGCGCTGAAAGGCGCGATAAGCTTTGATAATCTGAGCGGCGCCAGCGCCAGCGCGCGTATCGATAATAAACGCGTGCTGTATGCGTCGGAAACCGCCGCCCGCGCGGTGGGTGGCCAGATAACCCTGCACGCCTTTGACGCCGGTAAAATCGCCGAAGGTATGCCGATTCGCTACCTGGGGATTGATATTGGGCAGATCCAATCGCTGAATTTAATTACCGCGAAAAACGAAGTGCAGGCGAAAGCGGTTCTCTATCCGGAATACGTCAACACCTTCGCCCGCGCCGGCACGCGTTTCTCGGTGATTACTCCGCAGATTTCCGCAGCGGGCGTCGAGCATCTGGATACGCTCTTCCAGGCCTATATTAACGTGGAGCCGGGACGCGGTGCGCCGCGCCGTGATTTTGAAATTCAGGAAACCACGATTAGCGATTCACGTTATATCGACGGCCTGAGCATTATCGTCGAAGTACCCGAAGCCGGTTCGCTGGGTATCGGCACGCCGGTGCTGTTCCGCGGGCTTGAAGTCGGTACGGTTACCGGCCTGATGCTCGGTTCGATGTCGGATCGCGTCATGGTACAGCTGCGTATCAGTAAACGTTATCAGTATCTGGTGCGCAACAACTCGGTGTTCTGGCTGGCTTCTGGTTATAGCCTCGACTTTGGCCTGATCGGCGGCGTGGTGAAAACCGGTACCTTCAATCAGTTCATTCGCGGCGGCATCGCTTTTGCGACGCCTCCGGGTACGCCGCTGGCGCCGAAAGCGCAGGATGGTAAACACTTCCTGCTGCTGGAGAGTGAACCGAAAGAGTGGCGCGAATGGGGTACCGCCCTGCCGCGCTAAGCATAACAGGCTCCGGTGTCCGTCGCCGGAGCCTTTATGGTAAACTACGCCCCCTTTTTTCGTTGTGGTGCGCTCCCCGTGGCTCAAAACGCTGTCTATCTTCCTGAAGAATTCCTCGCTCAAATGCGTACGGCAATGCCGACGCATCTCTCTTTCGCTGACTTTATCGCCGCCTGCCAGCGCCCCCTGCGCCGAAGCCTTCGCGTAAATACGCTAAAAATCAGCGTGGCTGACTTTTTGCAGCTGGTCGCCCCCTACGGCTGGCAGCTAACGCCGGTACCCTGGTGTGAGGAGGGTTTTTGGATCGATCGCGAGGAAGACGACGCCCTGCCGCTGGGCAGCACCGCTGAACATCTCAGCGGGCTGTTTTACATCCAGGAAGCGAGCTCCATGCTGCCAGTCGCCGCGCTGTTTGCCGACGGAAATATGCCGAACCGGGTGATGGACGTCGCCGCCGCGCCGGGGTCAAAAACCACCCAGATCGCCGCGCGCATGGGCAATAAAGGCGGGATCCTGGCCAACGAATATTCCGCCAGCCGGGTTAAAGTGCTGCACGCCAATATCAGCCGCTGCGGGATCGGCAACGTGGCGCTGACCCATTTTGATGGGCGCGTATTCGGCGCCGCGCTGCCGGAGTGTTTTGACGCGATTCTCCTCGACGCCCCCTGCTCCGGCGAAGGCGTGGTACGGAAAGACCCCGATGCGTTAAAAAACTGGTCGCCGGAAAGCAACGCCAGTATCGCCGAGACCCAGCGCGAGCTTATCGACAGCGCGTTTCATGCGCTTCGCCCCGGCGGCACGCTGGTCTACTCCACCTGTACCCTGAACCGGCAAGAAAACGAAGACGTGGTCAACGGACTACTGGCGCGCTATCCGCAGGCGGCAGAGGTACTGCCGCTCGGTTCGCTGTTCCCGCAGGCCAGCGAGGCGCTAACCGAAGAGGGTTTCCTGCACGTGTTCCCGCAGATTTTCGATTGCGAAGGCTTCTTCGTCGCCCGTCTGCGTAAAACCGCCGCCATCGCACCGCTGCCGGCGCCGGGTTATAAGGTCGGTAAATTCCCCTTTATCCCGCTTAAAAGCCGCGAATCGGCCGCCATTGCGACCGCAGCTGCCGCCGTTGGCCTGCATTGGGACGCTGACCATACGCTCTGGCAGCGGGATAAAGAAATCTGGCTATTCCCTCACGCGCTCGAGTCGCTATTCGGCAAAGTGCGCTTTTCCCGCATCGGTATCCGTCTTGCCGAAACCCACAACAAAGGCTATCGCTGGCAGCACGAAGCGGTCATTGCGCTTGCCGCGCCTGATGCCCCTTTTGAGCTGACCCAGGCCGAAGCGGAAGAGTGGTACCGCGGTCGTGACGTCTATCCTGCAGTACCGCCGCAGCAAGATGATGTTATTGTCACGTTTCAGGGCGCGCCGCTGGGACTGGCGAAAAAAATCGGCTCGCGTTTAAAAAACAGCTATCCCCGTGAACTGGTGCGCGACGGAAAGCTTTTTAGCACTAAAGCGTGATGACGAACGGAAAAACAGCATTTTTTCACTGGCGCTTTGCGCACCTTTGTCTACGCTGAAAAATGGCGGCCTTAACTGGTCGTACCACAAATCAGCAGATCAACGGGGTGAATTTATGAGTAAAACCAGCGTACGTATCGGCGCGTTTGAAATAGACGACGCCGAACTGCACGGCGAACAGCAGGGAGAGCGAACGTTAAGCATACCCTGCAAATCCGATCCGGATTTATGTATGCAGCTAGATGCATGGGACGCGGACACCAGCGTACCCGCCATACTTGATGGTGAACATTCCGTCCTCTACCGTAAGCACTACGATCGTCAGTCCGATGCCTGGATCATGCGTCTCGCCTGATTCAAAGGAACCCGTCGCCTGAGACGGGTTATTTATTCCCCCTGCTTTCCCGACATCTCCTACACTTATAACTATGTTTTTCAGGATATGAGACCGGGATGTTTGCCTTAGTGCTGTTTATTTGTTACCTCGACGGAGGCTGTGAAGATATCGTTGTGGATGTGTACGATAACGAACGGCAGTGCACCGCAGCGATGGACGATCAGCGAATACGTCACGGCGGCTGCTTTCCGGTAGAGGATTTTATCGATAGTTTCTGGCTGCCCGCCCAGGAGTACAGTGACTTTTAGCCCGTCCTCTGTAGCGCCGCCAGGGTTAACTCCCCGCCAAATACCGCCCCGGTATCAATATAGTGCTGATTATCGTAGTCGTAACGCCGTTTAAGCGGCGTATGGCCGAACCAGAAGTGGTCAGCACCGGCAATCGCGCCGTGACGCCCGGAGAGATGATCGGTAAGACGCTGTCGGCTCCACAGCACCTGATGCTCATCCACCGCCTGCTGCCAGCGATAAAGCGTCGCCGGATAATCCGCATGGGCGATAACATGTACCTGCTCAGCGCTGTGGAGCTCTATAATCAGCGGCAGATGACGGCAGCGGGCGATAAGCGGCGCGAGGCGCTCTTTCTGCTGTTCTGAGCGTTGCGTATACCAGCCGCCGCCGTTCATTTCCCAGAGCATCGGTTCGCCATCGGCAAGCGTATCCAGCGCCATCTGTTCATGGTTGCCGCGCACCGCGAAAAACCAGCGATAGCGCAGTAAATCCAGACACTCCGCGCTTTGCGGCCCACGATCGATCAGATCGCCCACGGAAAGAAGCAGGTCCTGGTAAGGATCGAACCTGCGCTCGCGAAGGGCTTCCATCAGCCGCGCAAAGCAGCCGTGCAGGTCGCCAACCAGCCAGATATTACGCCAGGCGGAACCGTTAATACGCTGATACATATTTCGTCCTCCTGACCTAATTATAGGAAAATTCTCCCGCTGCCGCGGGCGTAATATTGCCACCTCAATCGAGTTTAAACGAAAGCCAAATATAGTCCGCCAGGGCATTAAGCTCCTCACGATATATCCCTAGAATAGAGGCTAAATAACAACGAGGTATTCATCGTGACGGATAACAGCCTGCATTCAGCCGGGGTCGTTGAACGACGCCCCAATCTTATTGCCGACCTGGTGATGGGGCGACTCACCCCTGCACCCATCTGGCAAAAACGTAATTACCGGCTGAAGTTTTTACTGCGCACGGCATTATTTTATGCGCCAACGCGCAGCATGCTGGAGAGCCTGTCGGCGCGCGCGGACTTCAATCAGCTACTGACCGCTCAGGTGACTCTGCCGGGCAAGGTTCATCGTCAGTATTTAACCCGCGGGCTCAACGCCAGCCAGCGCGCGCACGCGATTATCAGCCACTACCAGTTTGTCGACTCGCTGGGCGGATCGCGCCTGGCTGATGCCATGACCGCAGCGAATGAGCTGCCGCTGCTTGAGCTGGCAGGCAAGGACGACAGCCGGTTTACGCTTTCCGCCTCTTCGGCGGGCAAAGCTGAACGCGAGGGTGAAACGACCCTATGGCTGCGCGATGGCGATGGGATCGTGCTCGCCAGCGCGACTTTTAGCGTTTCCCGTCAGCAGGATTGCTGGCAGTTGACTATTGGCGGCCTGCAGGGGCCGCGTAGCAATATTTCGCATGAAGTGATTAAACGAGCAACCCGCGCCTGCTACGGTCTGTTCCCGAAACGCCTGCTGATGGAGTTTATCTGGCTAATGGCGGCGCGTTGCGGCATTCAACATATTTACGGAGTCAGCGATAACGGTCACGTCTTCCGCGCGCTGCGCTATCGTCTGAGCAAAGGGCGCCATTTCCACGCCAGCTATGATGAATTCTGGCAATCTATCGAAGGGGTAGCCGACAGTGCATGGCGCTGGCGCTTACCACTGAAGCTGGAAAGAAAGACGCTTGAGAGCATTGCCAGTAAGAAGCGCGCTGAATATCGTCGCCGCTTCCAGCTGCTGGATGATATGGCTGCGCAGATGACAATTATCATGGATTAACGCTGCAAACGTTTCATCAACGCCGTATAGCACAGCGGCGTTTGCATCTTCTACGCCGCTTTAGTTACTATCATAACTTCGTTGTACTCCTTGCGGACGGCTAGTGAAGTTATGAGCAAAACAGAAATACTCCTGCTGGCTATCCTGTTGATTATTTTGTCCGCTGCTCTCTGGTTTATTTTTAGTGACGAAATATGGTTCATTGTTAGCTACCTTGAAACAACGCTGTACCCCTCTTTTGTGACGCCAGAATAATGCCCTGGGCGTTATTTCTTTGTCGCCTCTAAGCTGCCTATCCTTTCTTCGCAATACCTCGGACAAGCGCCGTTAAAATAATAGGCAAAAAATTTAAGGCGTTTTCTTATCTATTATTCTATTTGTCATACAAATGTGTATACTGGGTCACTTCCGATGTTGGCCCGTAAAATTCACCTGCACTATGGGCCTGATTTCGTGCAGGTGTTTTCTCCTCGTTGTCGCTCAACCGCACGGTAAGTGTCTACACACGCCTTTTTGTCCAGATTTTTTGTTTCAAACTTTGCGCCCGATTGTGATTTTAAAAAAATCGCGTTCTCTTCTCTCTCCTTCAAAAAACAAAGAAAACACATAAAACCAACAAAATATTAACATAAGGAATTTTATTTCAACAGAATAGCAATAAGTCAGACTAAAAAACTATTTCACAACCAAAATGCAGTCATTAACGCAAAGTTACCCATATCCCACAGAAGTAGCTATACGTTAACCAACAAAACCGTGGTTGTTAAACGGTAACTCACGACTATCGCTACATTGTTGTTTTTCTTCAGCGGCTTTCCACTAAGAGGTTTTCGATGAACGTGAAAACGATATCGCGCAGTATCCTGGGCGGCTTACTGAGCGCCATAGTTCTTACGCAACCGGCTTCCGCAGCGGGAACATTAAGCGGCCAGATTAGTGTTCAGGTCACACTTGGCAGCGGCTGCAGCGTATCGAACGTCCGAAATGGAGAAAACAACCGCTGGGGCACGATTAATTTCGGCGCCTACGGTGATTTAGCCAACTCCATTGATGCAAGCGTCACCGGAAGCGGCGGAGGTAACGCGCTTACCGTGACCTGTACCGAAGATCTTGACTCAACGCTGACGCTTGACGGCGGCCAGTATGGCGATGCTGCTCTGCGTTACATGAAAAACGCGGCAGGAAACCAGCAGATTGCTTATCGGCTCTATGCGGATGCCGGCCGCAGTCAGGAAATTTTACCCGGCGGAACAATCGCTATCGTAGGCACAGGCAACCCGCAGGCTATCCCCGTTTTTGCCCGTATTCGCCCCGAGGACCAGAGCGTCAACGCGCCGACAGCCGATGTGTATGACGACATCGTAACCGCAACGTTAACCTGGTAATCGCATAAGGAAAATGGGCGTCATGCTTCGACCAGAGTGGCTTACATTAATTCTGCTTTTTACCTCGGGCGCCCACGCCGCTACTGTCCAGAAGACCTTCAAAGTCTCCGCGCAGATAACCGCTGGCTGCGCGCTTGGCGCGGGGGATGGCTCCCAAACGACGGATTTCGGCACCTTGAGTTTTGGCACTCTGTCATCGCTTTATAACAATGTTGATGTCGCCAGTACTTCCGGCGCCGGCTCAATCATCGTGACCTGTACCCCCGGCACCGCTATCTCAATCGCTCTCGACTATGGCGTAAACGGCGGTTCGGCCACCCGGCGCTATATGTCGAACGGCGGCGGCAACACGCTGGCCTATCAGCTTTATCAGGATGCCAACCGCGCTAACGTTTGGGGCAACAGTACGCTGGCCCTGAGCGTTGCATCATTTCCGAGCTCCACGCAAACCTATACGGTTTATGGCCGCCTTTTTGCCACGAATGGCTTCCCGGCGGTGGGCTCCTATACCGACACGGTCACCGTCACGCTGACCTATTAAATCATCACAGGTTAACTATGATTCGCTGTAGATTTGCGCTGTTTACATTCGCTTTATCTCTCCCCTGCTCCGTTATGGCCGCAAGCTCCGTCCTCGTTTGGCCCATCTTCCAGACTATCGAAAGCCACGAAAAGGGGTCAGAGCTGTGGCTGGAAAACCGCGGCGCTACCCCGGTTAATTTACAGCTGCGCGTTTTTTCCTGGGACCAAAAAGGGTCGTCCGATGCCTATGCCGATCAGCGTGACGTCGTCGCCAGCCCACCTTTTACCACCGTCGCGCCCGGCCAGCGTCAGCTGGTACGGTTGATGCGCATCGCCCCCGTCACGGCTGGCAAAGAACAATCCTACCGTATTGTTATCGATGAGATCCCTGCCGCTGAACCGACGGCGCAGAAGGAACAGAATTCCGCCGGACTGAAAATGCGCATGCGCTATGTCCTGCCGTTGTTTACCTACGGACAGGGCATCAACCCGCTGAAGAACAATGGATCCGTGGAAGCGGTAAGAACCACGCTGCGCTGGTCGCTCTCGCGGCAAAATAGCCGCCAGACGCTGTGCATCGACAATACCGGCAATCAGCATGCCCGGCTCAGCGCGGTTTACTGGGCCAATGCCGGTGGCAAGGGCCAGATAGCTCAGGCCAATGGCCTGCTCGGCTACGTGCTGGCGCAGAAAAAGAGCTGTTTCCCGCTGGTGGGAAACGCTTCAGTCCCCTCAGGCATGCACCTGTTCGCGAAATTAACAGATAACGGCCAGGCGGTGGAAATTCCGGCGGATCGTTGATAATGCGCGATCTGAAAAGGGCAGCGACCGGAGGGCTGTTGGCACTAGCGTCGGTAACGGCCTGCGCTGCGACCTATGATTCGTTGCCTGCGCCAGCAGCTTCATACAGCGATAAGCAGGAGTATGAGCTGTATCTCAGCGTATCGGTCAACGGGAATCTCCTGGCGAGCGCCGCTCCTGTAAAGGTTATTGCGGGTCGCTATTGGATCGCCGCCGAGGTTTTGCGCCAGGCGCATATTCCCTTACAGACCCAAGATGCGCTGGTTGACGTGACGACGATCCCCTCGGTTAAAGTGGAATACGATCGGCCGGGGCAAATGCTCAATCTCCGGGTGCCGGACAATTGGCTTCCCGAGCAGCGCATCGGGGAGACGACGGGACAAAACTACCAGGCCGCGATAAGCAGTCCCGGCATGTTATTTAACTATGACGCTTACAGCCTCTTCTCGTCCGGCGGAACGCAAACCACCAGCACCTATACCGAGACGCGCCTCTTCGGGCCGCCAGGCGTTCTTTCTAACAATGCCGTCATCCGGCAAAACTGGTCTTCGACGGGCTACGAGCAGCAGGGCTTTATGCGTTACGACACCCTGTGGAAATACAGCGACAGCGAACAGATGATTAGCTACCAGGCCGGGGATGTGGTCAGTAACGCCCTGACCTGGAGCAGTTCAGTACGAATGGGAGGACTCCGGCTGAGCCGTAACTTCAGCGTTCGCCCGGATCTGGTGACGTATCCGCTGCTCAATTTATCCGGCAGCGCGGCGGTTCCTTCAAGCGTCGATCTGTTTATTAACGGCTATAAAACCAGCTCCGCGCAAATCAATGGTGGCCCCTATACGCTGACCAACGTTCCCTGGATCAGCGGCGCCGGCGAAGCTACCGTGGTGACCACCGATGCCCTGGGTCGTCAGGTGTCCACCAGCATTCCTTTTTATGTCTCCAACACCCTGCTGCGCGAAGGCCTGAGTGATTTTGATTTCACCCTTGGGGCCCTGCGCAACAACTACGGTATCAAGAGTGCCGATTATGGCGCCGGCGCGCTGAGCGCAATTTATCGCTATGGAGTCAACAACTGGCTCACGCTGTCGACGCATACGGAAGACCGCAAAGGATTAACCAATGCCGGAATAGGCAGCGATATCGGCGTGGGGAACCTGGGCACCCTCAGCCTGTCGACCAGCGCCAGCCGGGGCGACGGCAGCGGCAATCAACTCACCGCCGGATACTCTTATTACGCCAGCAGCTGGGGAGTGAACTATCAGCATATTCGCCGCAGCGCCGACTACAACAACCTCAGCACCTACGGTTCTGTCGCCGCATTAAGCCATCAGTCAGATCAGGCGACGCTGAGCCTGAGCCCATGGGACAGAGCGCTCGGATCTTTCAGCATTGGCTATTTTGATATCAAAGCCGAGGATAATTCACATACCCGGCTCATGAACCTCTCCTGGAGCCGCAGCCTGTGGCAAAGCAGCAGCCTCAACCTGAGCGTAAACCGCGATCTGCAGGACAATAGCTACGCCAGCATGTTGCAAATCATTATCCCTTTCGATTCGCAAAGCTCCGTGCAGCTAAGCGGTCAACGATCCAGCTCAGGCCAATGGGGGGAAAATATCAACGTTAGTCGCTCTGCCCCGGCGGAAGGCGGGCTGGGCTGGAACCTCGCCCATTCGATCGGCGGCAATAACTATAGTCAGGCGGATCTGACCTGGATTAATCGCGTGTCCACGCTGAGCGGTGGCTATTACGGGTCGCGTGACGATCATCACAGCTGGTTTGAGGCCGCAGGCTCGGTCGTGCTGATGGATAACAGTCTGTTTTTCGCCCGGCAAATTAACGACGCCTTTATCGTCGTTTCTACCGGCAACTATCCAAACATTGCGGTGAATTATGAAAACCGCAAAGTCGGCGTGACCGATAAAAATGGTCATCTGCTGATCCCCTGGGCTTCGGCCTGGTATCCGGGAAAGGTCACCCTCGATACGCTGCCGTTGCCCACGGATACCGAAGCCGTCACGGTGGAAAAACGCATCGCCGTACGCGAAGGCAGCGGCGCGCTGGTTGATTTCCCGGTTAACCGCGTGCGCTCGGCAACGCTCATCTTCGTCGATGCTCAGGGACAACCGCTACCGGTCGGTACGCCGGTGGAGGAAGTTAATAGTCAACAGCGCGCCCTGGTGGGCTACGACGGCGTGGTCTGGTTCTCGCACCTCGGGCGCATTAACGAAGTCAAAATAAATGCCGGAGAGCTTCGATGCAGCATCCCGTTCGAGCTTCCGGAGACCACGCCGGTTCCGCAGCGGATAGGCCCGGTCAGCTGTCCCTCTTCATAGCGGAGATAAGATTGAAAAATATCATCCGGGTATTCGTGATGCTTTTAGCGCTTGGGCAAGCCAGCAACGCGCTGGCCGCCTGCAGCATCAAAACCAGTGCGCCAGCGATCGGCCCTGTCGATTCCTTTACGCTCTACAGCGCGCCTCAGGGCGTGATGGCGGGCGCGGGGTTTTACTGCACCCCGGAACTGGTGGCGCTGAACTCGACCAACACGCTAAGCGCTACCCTGGCGTCGGCTAACCAGAGCAACAGAGTGCCCCGGCTGCTTAACGGCGCCGGCGATGCCATCCCTTACAGCATCTGTTCTGACGCATCCTGCTCGCCGGCCTATCAGGATGGCGGCGTAATAAGCTGGTCCAGGACAACGCTGCTTGAGCTGCTGGGGCTATTTAACTCGAGCGATGGCACCATGCCGCTCTACTTCAGAACCACCCCGGGAGCCAACGTGCCCGCCGGAACCTATAGCGATGTCTTAACCATTACCTGGGTGTATCGTTTTTGCTACGTCGGGCTCGATCTACTGGGCATTAAGATATGTATTCCGAATAACGGCACCCTGGTCTCTACGGTCAACGTATCGGTGAGGGTGACCAATTTTTGCTATATCGACAGCGCGCCGGACGTCGAGTTTGCCCCTGCCGCCCTCCCGTCCGGTTTTAGTTCCTACAGCGGCCAGCTTGCCATTCGCTGCACAAAAAACGCGGCCTACACCGTCAATCTCGCCAGTACTAACGCCAGCGTCGGCGACTGGCGGCAGATGAGCCAGCCCATCGCTAACCAACCGACTGCCTTTTTGCAGTATCAATTTTACCAGCCCAACGGCAGCGCCTGGACGGAAAATAACAATCTCAGCGTGACCGGCTCCGGCGCCGCGCAATCTGCAAGCTACACCCTGAAGATTAACCCGAACCAGAGCAACCAGCCTGCGGGAACCTACAGCGATACCGTCCTGGTGACGGTGAGCTATTAAAAGGTTAGCAGGCGATTTTTTTGTAAAAGAAATGTTTAGGAAATTATTGTTGTGGTATAAGAAAAAAGCCCCGAAAAAAGCTGCTGGGGTTTTTAGAAGGGAATCTGCGATTGCTGAAAAAAAGATAAAAAAAGACCGAACACGATTCCTGTATTCGGTCCAGGGAAATGGCTCTTGGGAGAGAGCCGTGCGCTAAAAGTTGGCATTAATGCAGGCTAAGTCGCCTTGCCTTATAAGAATAGTTTACCGTGTCAGGTTTTCCAGTCCGTGACAAAAGGGAACCAATAATTCCTCTCAGGATTGCGTATGCCTACAAAAAACCGCCGCTCCCGGAATGGGGAGATGGCGGTTATTTTTATGTAAAAACAGTAGGATGAAAATATCGATCAGCAGAGTTTCTGCGCGCGCTCAATAAATGGCGCAAGGCTCATTTTTTGTCCCGGCTGCTGCGGATCGTCAATCTGGATCACAGAAATCGGCTGCGCGTTGGTCTTACCGTCTTTCATCTGCTGCTCGGCGATGTCGTTTAACGGGTACTGCACCAGCGTGCTCGGATTGATGGCAAACAGCGCGTTGCCCGGACGGCAGGTCAGCATCACCTCTTCCCGATTAAACGCCCAGCTCTCCTTACCGACTTCAAAGCGGCTCACGGTAATCACCTGCGGCGCCGCCAGCGCAGCGCCAGAACTTGCCAATAACAACATTGTCAGAACGATTTTTTTCATGATTTAACCAGTTTATTCAGAATGGTTCCCAGGTGGCAAACAGGCTGACGGCAAATAGCGCCAGCGCCCCCAGCGCAATTTCTATCTGCGTGGTCCGCACGATAAGCTGCTCCGCTCGCGTTCCGCCTGCCGACATGCGTGGCACCAGAACATACCGGTTCACCAGCGCAATTACCACCATTGCCGCCACCAGCGCACATTTGAGCAACAGCATACGCCCCCAGGGCGAGGCGCTGATGAGCCCGCCCTGGATCAACAGCGCATTCACTGCGCCGCTGGCGATAGCGCCAGCAACCGCCAGATGCCCGTAGCGTGAAAAACGCATCATGGTGGCAATCGCCGCCTGCCGCCAGCGACCGTGCGCCAGGCGAAGACAGTAGATAAACGGCAGCAGACCGCCAACCCAGCTGGCAACACAAAACAGATGAATAGCATGGTTGGTCCGCTGCACTATCCCCAGCCAGCCGTCGTTCATCGCGGCATGACCGACGCCGGCCAACAGCAGCAGCTGTGCGCAAAACAGGACCAGCAGCAAACGTCCCGATCGTCGGGGCTTCAGCCAGACCACCGCCAGCGCCACAAGGGCGAGTAAAATCTGCCATATCCACACGCTACCGAACTGCGTTCCGGCAACCGCCTGCCAGATAGCCGGCTGCCAGACGTCCGGCCAGCCGCTGCCCATCAGCCCACCCTGCGCCATCAGCATCAGCAGCGCCGACAGCGCGCTCGCCAGCAATAAATGGCGCATTAGCGGGTAGAAACGCTGCATCATTAAGCGGCGCAAGGTTACCGGCGCCCACCATGTCCCATAGAGGACACAGCCGAAAGCGACGATCAGCGAGATAAAATGGATAAAGCGTAAGCTGACATAGACTCCACTCAGCATCGGCTTACTTCACGGTAAAGGTGTATTGTCCTTTCGTCTTATGGCCATCAACGGAGACCACGTGCCAGTCAACGGTATATTCGCCCGGCGTCAGCGCCTGCTCAACCGGTACCGTCAGCTCGGCCTTATTACTGTCGCTGCGGACAGGTTTACCAAGGGTGATGGTATTCTGCTGCGGCCCGGTGAGGGTCACGCCGCTAAACTGCGTTTCGATGCCTTCAGAGAAGTTGAGGGTCAGCGCCTGGGGTGAAGCCGCCACCACCGCGCCGGCGGCCGGAAGCTGCTGTTGCAAATGGGCGTGGGCGAATGCGCCTGCTGCGCTGAGGCAACCGGCGAGAAACAGAGACAGACGCAGCGCGCGTCCGGCGATGATTGGCATAGTTGTCATTCCTTTTTGTTATGTATGTAGCACAGAGAATAACCCTGTATAATGGCGCAGTCGAGCTAAGCGTCTGAGACTTGCCTTTTTGCCGCGTGCTTAGTACTTTTTGCGGCGTTATCAGAGGAGAAACCGATGGAAAAGAACCTGGCTAAACTATCCCAGGAGGAGATGGACAAAGTGAATGTCGATCTCGCCGCGGCGGGCGTTGCGTTTAAAGAACGCTACAATATGCCGGTGGTTGCCGATTTAGTCGAAAGAGAACAGCCCGAACATCTGCGCGGCTGGTTTCGCGAACGTCTGATTGCCCATCGACTGGCCTCCGTTTCGCTCTCTCGCCTGCCCTATGAACCGAAACAGAAATAATTCCCGTCCCCTGCGGACATCCGAGTTGGCAAGACCCGCGTGTTGCATTACGCTGGTTTCTTTGGCCTGGAGCGAGCCATGCTGCGCGTAATCGATACAGAAACCTGCGGATTGCAGGGAGGCATTGTTGAAATCGCCTCGGTTGATATTGTCGACGGACAAATTACCAATCCCATGAGCCATCTGGTTCGCCCCGACCGCCCCATCAGTCCGCAGGCGATGGCGATTCACCGTATCACCGAAGAGATGGTCGCCGATAAGCCGTGGATCGAGGAGATTGTGCCGCTGTATATGGGCAGTCCGTGGTATGTCGCCCATAACGCCAGCTTTGACCGTCGGGTGTTGCCAGAGATGCAGGGCGAATGGATCTGCACGATGAAGCTGGCGCGCCGCCTGTGGCCAGGCATCAAGTACAGCAATATGGGGCTATATAAGTCGCGCAAGCTTAGCGTCACGACGCCACCGGGACTGCATCATCACCGGGCGCT
This sequence comes from Klebsiella sp. HN106, assembly GCF_051209435.1. Lineage (NCBI taxonomy): Bacteria > Pseudomonadati > Pseudomonadota > Gammaproteobacteria > Enterobacterales > Enterobacteriaceae > Klebsiella > Klebsiella sp. HN106. The sequence goes on from NZ_JBLURD010000001.1 coordinate 1,030,304, forward strand.
TTATGATTGCTATATCACCGCCGCCCTGCTGCTCGATATTATCAACACCTCCGGCTGGACGCCTGAGGAAATGGCGACCATTACCGGCCGCCCGGCGCTACTATCCACCTTTACCTTCGGCAAATATCGCGGCAAGCCGGTTTCCGAGGTTGCGGAAAACGATCCCGGCTATTTACGCTGGCTGTTTAATAACCTGGAGCGCATGAGCCCCGAGCTGCGCCTGACGCTGAAGCACTATCTCGGGGAGTAACCGGCGCTATACCTCCGCCTGGCCCGGCAGCGTCCCCTGCGCCAGGCCAATCAGAAACGCAAACTCCAACGCCACGCCTTCATAGCTTTTGAAGCGTCCGGATTTACCGCCGTGGCCGGAATCCATATCGGTACAGAGCAGCAGCAGGTTATCGTCCGTTTTTAGCTCGCGCAGTTTTGCCACCCATTTTGCCGGCTCCCAGTATTGAACCTGCGAATCATGCAGGCCCGTGGTAACCAGCAGATGCGGATACGCCTGAGCCTGCACGCCGTCGTACGGGCTGTAGCTTTTCATATAGCGGTAATACTCTTCATCCTGCGGATTCCCCCACTCCTCAAACTCACCGGTGGTTAGCGGAATCGACTCATCGAGCATGGTGGTGAGGACATCGACAAAGGGAACCTGGGCTACCACGCCGTGGAAAAGCTCCGGCCGCTGGTTCACCGCCACGCCCATCAGCATGCCGCCGGCGCTGCCGCCCATGCCGTAGCAAAAGCGCGGATCGCCATAGCCCTGCGCCAGCAGCGCATCGCAGACGTCGAGATAATCGTTGAAGGTGTTCTTCTTGCACAAAAACTTTCCGTCTTCATACCACTGCTGGCCCAGTTCGCCGCCGCCGCGAATATGGGCGATAGCGAACACAAAACCGCGGTCGAGCAGGCTCAGGCGGCTGGCGCTGAAATCCGCATCCATGCTTGCGCCATAGGAGCCGTAGCCGTACACCAGCAGTGGACTGGCGCCTTTACGGAAATGTTCATGACGGTAGACCAGCGAGACCGGGACTTCGACGCCGTCGCGGGCTTTAATCCACAAATGCTCGCTGCGATAATGGCTGGCATCAAACCCTTTGACTTCCTGCTGTTTTAGTACCCGCCGCTCGCCGGTATTCATATCCAGTTCAAATAGCGTATCCGGCGTCGTCATGGAGGAGTAGCCGTAGCGCAGACGAGCGGTTTCCGGCTCTGGATTATAGGCAAGCCAGGTCACATAGGCCGGATCGTCAAAGGCAATGCCCTGGGACTCTCTTGTTTTACGATTGATCTGCCGCAGGCTGGTCAGCCCCCGCTGGCGCTCTTCCACAACCAGCCAGTCGGTAAACAGAGTAAATCCTTCCAGCATCACTTCCTGACGCGGCGCGATCAGGGTCTCCCACTGCTGCTCATCGCGCAGGGTAGTGCGATAGAGACCGAAGTTTTTCCCTTCACGGTTGGATCGCAGATAAAAAGCGTGCTGATAGTGATCGAGGCTATATTCATGGTCTTTGCGCCGCGGTAGAAAACAGACCGGCTCGGCGTCGGTCATTTCCGCGTTAAGCAGCAGCACTTCGCTGGTGGTCGCGCTGGCCAGATAAATCACCACAAACTGCTGGGAAGTCGTCTTGTGTACGCTGACGTAAAATGTATCGTCCTGCTCTTCATACACCAGAACATCCGCACTGGCCGGTGTGCCCAGGCGATGGCGCCAGACCTGATACGGCAGCAGCGTGGTGGGATGCTTACGCACGTACCACAGGGTCTGCGAATCATTACTCCAGGCAAAATCAGGCGAGACGTTCTCAAGAACTTCCGCAAATTCATCGCCGTCGTTTAAAGGGTAGAAGCGCAGGCTATATTGCCGGCGGGAGAGATAGTCTTCCGCCACCGCCATCATGTTGTTGTCAGGAGAAACCCCTAACCCCCCGAGGGTGTAAAATTCGCTGCCGGCCGCGCGCTGGTTACCGTCAAGCAGGACCTCCCATTCATCCCACTCTTCTTTTACGACCGGCTGGCGTTGATAAATCGCATACTCGCAGCCAGGCTCATAGACCTGACGGTAACGATAGCCATTTTTGCTATAGGGGGCCGACACTTCGCGCTGCGGAATACGGTCGATAATCTCCTTGAGTACCCTGTCCTGCAGGCTACTTTGCGAAGACATCACTTTTTTACCGTACTCATTTTCCTGGCGCAGATAATCAAGCACTTCCGGCTGTGCGCGATCGTCATCGCGCAGCCAGTAGTAATTATCGATTCGCGTGTCGCCATGTAATGTCATGGCATGGGGGATCCGTTTCGCTTTTGGTGGCATCTGCTTATTCTTCTGCGGCTTGTATTGAGTACTAAAATTTTCAGGCTGCTTCACAGCAGCCTGAAGGGTGACGTGACTACACAATATATAAGGGTGGCAAAAGTCGCCAGCGATGCAAGCGAAACGTGCGGATTTAGAGCGTTACGGCCTGTTTTTGCGCCTGGATATCCCGTTCGATATCTTCACGCACTTCCTGCGGGAGCTTCAGCGCTTCGCCGAGGGCGTTCAGATAGCTGCGTTCCATAAAGTGGTCAATATCAATGACCGCGCAGCTGATATAGTAAACTTCCAGCGCCTCTTGCTCGCTGCTGATACCCTGCGCCAGGCTCTGCGGGTCGAGGGGCTGCGCCAGCGCCTGGTCAATTAACACACGCCCCTGCACGTCAACGTTCGCCGCGCGCAGCTGCGCTTCAATATTTGCCCGCTCGCGTTCGTCAATATGCCCATCGCTTTTAGCAGCGAAAACCAGCGCCATAATCAGCCTTTCGCTGCGGGCATCAAGTTCGGCTGGCGCGGAGGACGCCGCAGGTGCGGGCGTGGGCGCCGCCGATGTCTGCTGCCCGCTGGTACGCAATTTCTGCTGATATTTATTCCACAATACGCTGCCTGCAACCGCGCCGCCGCCGACCAGCAGCGCACCGGTGCCGTATTTGGCTAACAGCTTGCGCGATGATTTGCTGGCAACCAGCAGCCCGGCCAGGCCGCCAAGCGCGCCCGGCAGCAGGAAGTCTTTGCCGTGTGACCGATCGTCAGATGAAGAAGATTGCCCTTGCTGACCCAGCAAAGACTGCAGTTGATTAAGCCAGTTAGCCATACATTTCCTCGTTGCGCGATAAGCGATACCACCAGCCTAAACGACTCGGCGTCAGGAAACGTTATCGTCAGCTAAAGATGAGCAAATGTCGCGCCGGGCGCGCGGCGCGGGAGCCAACCGCCAGAACGAGTGTCGGCGGCAGCATGGCTCAGGCGGCTTTCGCTTTGCGCGGCCTGGCCGGTGCCGAGGCTGCCGATTCGACGACCTCTTCGGGTTTGTCACCCTCTTCTGCTTCTTCTGCGCGCGCGGCTGGCGCATCGGCGCTGCCCTCAGCTTCCGGCAGCTTACCGGAACGCAGAATATGGTTGAGGGTGTCTTTGCGCTCGGCAAGCCACATCGCCATGCTATCGCGCTGCTCTTCATCGAGCGTAAGCGGGCACTCAACCAGCCAGTCGTTCAGTACTTCCGCCAGATCGAGCATTTTGTCGTAAGCATCGGCCTCTTTTTTGCTGGCAAAAGACATTTTTTCCTCACCTTCACGAATCACTACATATTTAATTTCAACCGCCATGATGCAGCCTCTCAGCACTGTGTTTTTATACAGTATATCAAATTTCTTCCGCGAACTCAAATGATGCACATAAAGACATGCGCAAACGTTTTCGTTTATAATGCGGCGCATGTTTTTTTACTGCGGAAGAGAGTTATGACTGTATTAGGTACGGCGCTGCGCCCTGCGGCAACAAAGGTTATGCTGTTAGGTTCCGGCGAGCTGGGTAAAGAAGTGGCCATCGAATGCCAGCGTCTGGGAATTGAGACCATCGCCGTCGATCGTTACCCTGATGCGCCGGCCATGCAGGTCGCGCACCGCTCACACGTCATTAATATGCTGCACGGCGAAGCCTTACAAGCGCTGATTGAACTGGAAAAGCCTGACTTTATCGTGCCGGAAATCGAGGCCATCGCCACCGATACCCTGGTGGCGCTGGAACAGGCCGGGCAAAAAGTCGTCCCTACCGCGCGCGCGGCGAAGCTCACCATGAACCGTGAAGGGATCCGCCGCCTGGCCGCTGAGGAACTGAAGCTGCCGACCTCCGCCTACCGTTTTGCCGACAGCGAATCCACCTTCCGCGAGGCCGTCGCCGAGACAGGACTGCCGTGCATCGTCAAGCCGGTAATGAGCTCCTCGGGAAAGGGCCAGAGCTTTATTCGTACCCACGAACAGCTGGCTGAGGCCTGGCAGTATGCGCAGCAGGGCGGCCGTGCCGGGGCCGGTCGCGTTATCGTTGAAGGCGTGGTGAATTTTGATTTTGAAATTACCCTTCTCACCGTCAGCGCCGTGGACGGCGTGCACTTCTGCGCGCCGGTCGGCCACCGCCAGGAAGATGGCGACTATCGTGAATCCTGGCAGCCGCAGCAGATGAGCGCGCTGGCGCAGGAACGCGCGCAGGACATCGCCCGTCAGGTGGTGCTGGCGCTGGGCGGTTACGGCCTGTTCGGCGTTGAGCTATTCGTCTGCGGCGATGAGGTGATTTTTAGCGAAGTCTCGCCGCGCCCGCACGATACCGGTATGGTCACACTGATTTCGCAGGATTTATCCGAGTTCGCCCTGCACGTCCGCGCCTTTCTCGGCCTGCCGATTGGCGCGATTCGCCAGTACGGCCCGGCGGCCTCTGCGGTCATTCTGCCGCAGATGAGCAGCCAGAACGTCACCTTCAGCAACCTCCAGGCAGCGGTCGGCGCGGGTCTGCAGCTGCGTTTGTTCGGTAAGCCGGAAATTGACGGCTCACGTCGCCTGGGCGTAACGCTGGCGATAGCCGATAACGTCGAAGAAGCGGTTGCGCGGGCTAAAGCGGCGGCTTCAGCGGTCGTCGTCGAAGGATAAAAAAAGCCCGGTCGCATGGACTGCAGACCGGGCCTCGGGTAAGCGCGCGAAGATTACTTCGCGCCTTCTACCGCTTCACGAGCCAGTTTGGTGATACGGTCGTAATCACCGGCTTCCAGCGCATCCGCCGGAACCAGCCAGGAACCGCCGATGCACAGTACGCTGTTCAGCGCCAGATAATCGCGATAGTTTGCCGGAGAGATGCCGCCAGTCGGGCAGAAACGAATGTGCGCGAACGGGCCACCAATCGCCTGCAGCGCTTTCACGCCGCCGTTCGCTTCAGCCGGGAAGAATTTGAACTCTTTCAGGCCATACTGCATACCCAGCATCAGCTCGGATACGGTGCTGATCCCCGGGATCAGCGGAATGGTGCCTTCACCGGTCGCCGCTTTCAGCAGAGATTCGGTCAGGCCCGGGCTGATAGCAAACTGCGCGCCCGCTTCGGTCACTTCTTTCAACTGCTCAACGTTGGTGACGGTCCCGGCACCGACGATCGCTTCCGGGACTTCTTTGGCGATTGCGCGGATAGCGTCCATCGCACACTCGGTACGCAGGGTGACTTCCAGTACGCGTACGCCGCCTGCAACCAGCGCTTTCGCCATTGGCACAGCGTGTTCCAGCTTTTTCACCACGATTACCGGTACAACCGGGCCGGAGGTGAGGATTGCTTCTGCAGTTGTTTTCCAGTTTTTCATCAGATTTTCTCTCGCCAGATCTATAAATCGAATCGTCTTAAAAATTGATGCAGGTTGCGCCCTGTTCAGCTCCGGAGAGTTTCTCACGCAGCGCACCGAACATTTCCCGGCCGGTTCCCACACGCGAACCGCTCAGGTCAGGAATATGGGGCTGACGCGCGGCCAGCTCAGCGTCATCGACCATCAGCGTTAGCTCGCCCGTCTGACCATTGACGCGGATGATATCGCCATCGCGTACCTTCGCCAGCAGGCCACCATCGTACGCCTCAGGCGTCACGTGGATTGCCGATGGTACTTTGCCTGACGCGCCGGAGAGTCGACCATCGGTCACCAGCGCGATTTTGAAACGGCGGTCCAATAATACACCAAGTGGCGGCATAAGTTTATGTAATTCTGGCATGCCGTTCGCTTTTGGTCCCTGATGGCGGACGACAACCACGCAATCTTTGTCGAGCAGGCCCGCTTCAAAGGCAGGCAGCACATCATGCTGGCTCTCGAAGACGACCGCCGGGGCTTCTATAATCTGGTTTTCAACCGGCACGGCGGAGGTTTTCATGACCGCGCGGCCGAGATTGCCGCTCAGGACTTTGGTGCCGCCGTGGCGAGAGAACGGTTTGTCAAAGGTGGCGATAACCTGTTCGTCCAGCGGAGCGGTCGCCCCTTCGCGCCAGTCAAGTTCGCCGTTATTAAGCCAGGGCTCCAGGGTGTAGCGAGAGAGGCCGAAGCCGGCCACGGTGTGAACATCTTCATGCAGCAGTCCGCCTTTCAGCAGTTCGCGAACCAGCACCGGTACCCCGCCAGCCGCCTGGAAGTGGTTAATATCCGCCGGGCCGTTCGGGTAGAGACGCGCCAGCAGCGGCACCACGTCAGAGAGATCGGAGAAATCATCCCAATTGATGATGATCCCCGCCGCCCGCGCCATGGCCACCAGGTGCATGGTGTGGTTGGTGGAGCCGCCGGTTGCCAGCAGCGCGACAATCCCGTTAACCACTACTTTTTCATCAAACATTTTGCCCAGCGGCATCCACTCATTACCGTTGCCGGTCAGACGAGTCACCTGGCGGGCGGCGGCGGCGGTCAGCGCTTCGCGCAGCGGCGCATCGGGATGCACGAATGACGATCCGGGCAGCTGCATCCCCATAAACTCAACCACCATCTGGTTGGTATTGGCGGTGCCGTAGAAGGTGCAGGTGCCAGGCGCATGGTAAGACGCAGCTTCGGACTCCAGCAGCGCCATACGATCCACTTTGCCTTCCGCATACAGCTGGCGAATGCGCACTTTTTCTTTATTTGCCAGGCCACTGGCCATCGGACCGGAAGGAATAAAGATAGACGGCAGATGGCCGAAGGAGAGCGCAGCCATCGCCAGGCCGGGAACAATTTTATCGCAGACCCCGAGATAGAGCGCGCCGTCAAACATGTTGTGCGACAGACCAATCGCCGCGGACATGGCAATCACTTCGCGGCTGAGCAGCGACAGCTCCATTCCGTCCTGTCCCTGCGTAACGCCATCACACATCGCCGGAACGCCCCCTGCGACCTGGCCTACCGCGTTCGCGGAGTGCAGCGCTTTGCGAATAATCTCCGGATAGCGCTCATAGGGCTGGTGGGCGGAAAGCATATCGTTGTAGGAGGTGATGATAGCGATGTTATTGCGCAGCATGCTTTTCAACGAGGCTTTGTCATCCGCCTGGCAGGCGGCGAAACCGTGGGCCAGGTTACCGCATGCCAGCTGGGCGCGATGAACGGTGTCAGTTTTGGCCTGGTTAATCCGCGCGAGGTAGGCTTCGCGGGTAGCGCGCGAACGTTCGATGATGCGATTTGTTACCCGTAACATTTCAGAATTCATAAAGGCTCCTCAAATTTCATCTGTCCGGCCGCAGCGCTTTAGCGGTACTTTTTGGGACTCAAGGCACAAGTACTGGGGCTCAGGGGCAAAATATCTGCAGCCAGTGTAATAAAAAAAGCCCCGGGGGTGAATCCTCCGGGGCTTAAAAGATTAAAAATTACGCGACTTGCTGCGTCAGATCATGTTACCGGTAAAATAACCCTGACGGAGGAGCTGGCGATTACTCAAATTCATTCCACGAACGACCATCGCGGGTGATCATCGCCACGGAGGCAACCGGCCCCCAGGTGCCCGCCTGATAAGGTTTCGGCGAATCGCGATCGGCAGCCCAGGCTTCGGTGATAGAATCGACCCACTTCCACGCCTCTTCCACTTCGTCGCGACGGACGAACAGCGCCTGGATACCGCGCATGGTCTCCAGCAGCAGACGCTCATAGGCATCCGCCAGATGGGTTTGATTAAAGGTTTCTGAGTAGCTCAGATCCAGCTTGGTGATTTGCAGATTGTGCTTGTGGTCAAGGCCAGGAACTTTATTAAGTACCTGAATATCCACCCCTTCATCCGGCTGCAGACGAATGGTCAGCTTATTCTGCGGCAGCTCTTGCCAGGTCTCTTTGAACAGGTTCAGTTCCGGCGTTTTAAAGTACACCACAACTTCAGAACACTTGGTCGGCAGACGTTTACCGGTGCGCAGGTAGAACGGTACGCCCGCCCAGCGCCAGTTGTCGATATCGACGCGGATGGCCACGAAAGTTTCCGTATGGCTGGATTTATTCGCCCCCTCTTCTTCGAGGTAGCCAGGCACTTTTTTGCCCTGCGCGAAGCCGGCGGTGTACTGACCACGCACCGTTTTTTCACGCACGTTGGTGCGGTCGATGCGGCGCAGAGATTTCAGCACCTTCACTTTTTCATCGCGAATGCTGTCGGCGCTCAGATCCGACGGCGGGGACATGGCGATCATGCACAGGATCTGCAGCAGGTGGTTCTGGATCATGTCGCGCATCTGCCCGGCCTGATCGAAGTAGCCCCAGCGACCTTCAATGCCTACCTCTTCCGCTACGGTGATCTCAACGTGATCGATGGTGCGGCTATCCCAGTTATTGACGAACAGCGAGTTAGCAAAGCGCAGCGCCAGCAGGTTCAGCACCGTCTCTTTACCCAGATAATGGTCGATGCGATAGACCTGGCACTCCTCGAAGAACTCGCCCACCCGATCGTTAATCTCGCGGGACGTTTCAAGCGAGGTACCCAGCGGTTTTTCCATCACCACGCGGGCCGGCTTGGCGTTCAGCTTCGCTTCGCCCAGGCCTTTACAAATCGCGCCGAAGGTACTTGGCGGCATGGCGAAATAGTTGATCGTCACCCGCTCTTTCTGATCGAGCATTTTGCCCAGACGAGTAAACGCTTTGGTATCGTTGACATCCAGGTTACAAAAATCCAGACGCCCGCTCAGGGTCTCCCACAAACCTTCATCAATTTTCTCCTTCATGAAGGTTTCCATCGCTTCACGCACTACCTTGGTGTAAGCGTCTTTATCCCAGTCGGCACGCCCGACGCCGATGATGCGGGTGTCAGGGTGGATCTGGCCCGCTTTTTCAAGCTGATACAGGGAAGGCAGCAATTTACGTCGCGCCAGGTCACCCTTCGCGCCGAAAATGACCAGATCGCATGCCTGGGCCGTTTGCGTTACCGCCATGTCATTCTCCTTAGTTGATAGCCCGGTGCTTATGCCAGGCTATAGTTGTATTTGTAATTTTCTTTCACTGCATCGTACTGTGTTTACGAATTTCCCGAAACCCTCCGCTCCCGTTCCCGCGGCTAAATCGCACAGGGAGGAAAATATGGGCTGAGTTTTTGGGCATGCGGCTAGTATTGTTCGTTGTTTCGACCGATTATCAGTTAGTAAAATACGACTCTGATCATGTAATGAAAAAAAACAACATATTTTAAAGTCATTCCTCACCGTTTCCGACTACGGAGGGGTATATTCTTGCTAAAACGCCTGATGATTTCACCCATTAATGAAATCGTTTCCATTGATGAGCGCCTGATTACCCATGAATATGCTGGAAAAAATCCAGTCCCGACTGGAACACCTTAGCAAATCTGAACGCAAAGTGGCGGAAGTCATTCTTGCAACCCCCGCGCAGGCCATTCATTCAAGTATTGCTGCCCTGGCGCTGGAAGCCGGCGTCAGCGAGCCTACGGTCAACCGTTTCTGCCGCAGTCTGGAAACCCGCGGTTTCCCGGATTTCAAACTGCATCTGGCGCAAAGCCTGGCGCACGGTACCCTCTATGTTAACCGCAACGTCGATGAAGACGACAGCGTTGAGTCCTATACGGGTAAGATATTTGAATCGGCTATGGCCAGTTTAGATCAGGTCCATCATTCTCTCGATATGTCGGCGATCAACCGGGCAGTGGACCTTCTCACTCAGGCCAAGAAAATCGCCTTCTTCGGCCTGGGCTCATCGGCAGCCGTCGCCCACGATGCGATGAACAAATTTTTCCGCTTTAATGTGCCGGTGATTTATTCCGACGACATCGTCCTGCAACGCATGAGCTGTATGAACTGTAATGACGATGACGTGGTGGTGATTATTTCGCATACCGGCAGGACCAAAAGCCTGGTAGAGCTGGCGCAGCTGGCGCGCGAAAATGATGCGATGGTGATCGCCATTACTTCGCCGGGCACCCCGCTTTCCCGCGAGTCGACGCTGGCCATTACGCTGGATGTCCCGGAAGATACCGATATCTATATGCCAATGGTTTCCCGCTTAGCGCAGCTGACGGTGATTGACGTACTGGCAACCGGCTTTACCCTTCGTCGGGGAGCGAAATTCAGAGATAACTTGAAGAGGGTCAAGGAAGCGCTGAAGGAATCGCGCTTTGATAAAGAGCTCAGCTTACACAGTAATGACCAATAAAAGTAGAAACAAAGCAGTATCCTATTACAACGTCGGTAATGTTCCGGTATAGCGACTTTGCTCGCTGGCGCTACCGAATCCATGTTCACGCAACACCAAAGTTGTTTCAGTCAACGGAGTATTACATGTCCAGAAGGCTTCGCAGAACCAAAATCGTTACCACCTTAGGCCCGGCTACCGATCGCGATAACAACCTTGAAAAGGTTATCGCCGCAGGCGCTAACGTGGTACGTATGAACTTCTCTCACGGCACCGCGGAAGATCACCAGCTCCGTGCGGATAAAGTCCGTGAGATTGCGGCAAAACTGGGCCGTCATGTCGCTATTCTCGGTGACCTTCAGGGGCCGAAAATTCGCGTCTCTACCTTCAAAGAAGGCAAAATTTTCCTCAATATCGGTGATAAATTCCTGCTCGACGCGAACCTGGGTAAAGGCGAAGGCGATAAAGAAAAAGTCGGCATCGATTATAAAGGCCTGCCGGCTGACGTGGTTCCTGGCGATATCCTGCTGCTGGACGACGGGCGCGTGCAGCTGAAAGTCCTGGAAGTTCAGGGCATGAAAGTGTTCACCGAAGTCACCGTCGGCGGACCATTGTCTAACAACAAAGGTATCAACAAGCTGGGTGGTGGCCTCTCTGCCGAAGCGCTGACTGAAAAAGACAAAGCAGACATCATCACCGCCGCCAAAATCGGCGTCGACTATCTGGCCGTCTCCTTCCCGCGCTGCGGCGAAGACCTGAACTACGCGCGTCGTCTGGCGCGCGATGCGGGCTGCGATGCAAAAATCGTGGCCAAAGTAGAGCGTGCGGAAGCGGTATGCGATCAGGACGCGATGGATGACGTGATCCTGGCTTCCGACGTTGTCATGGTAGCCCGCGGCGACCTCGGCGTAGAAATTGGCGACCCGGAGCTGGTCGGCATCCAGAAAGCATTAATCCGCCGCGCTCGTCAGCTCAACCGCTCGGTCATTACCGCGACGCAGATGATGGAGTCGATGATCACCAACCCGATGCCAACCCGCGCGGAAGTGATGGACGTGGCGAACGCCGTGCTGGATGGTACCGACGCCGTCATGCTGTCTGCAGAAACCGCCGCGGGCCAGTATCCGTCTGAGACCGTTGCCGCGATGGCGCGCGTTTGCCTGGGCGCGGAAAAAATCCCCAGCCTCAACGTCTCCAAACACCGTCTGGACGTTCAGTTCGATAATGTTGAAGAAGCCATTGCGATGTCGGCTATGTACGCGGCGAACCACCTCAAGGGCGTCACCGCTATCATTACCATGACGGAATCCGGGCGTACCGCGCTGATGACTTCCCGTATCAGCTCCGGCCTGCCGATTTTCGCGCTGTCTCGCCACGAGCGTACGCTGAACCTGACTGCGCTGTATCGCGGTGTGACTCCGGTTTATTTCGATAGCGCAAGCGACGGCGTCGCCGCCGCGCACGATGCGGTAACGCTGCTGCGTGATAAAGGCTATCTGGTGACCGGTGACCTGGTTATCGTCACTCAGGGCGACGTAATGAGCACCATCGGCAGCACCAATACCACCCGTATTCTGACCGTCGAGTAATTTGCTGCGCCATAAAAAAACCTGCCGGCAGTTGTCGGCAGGTTTTTTTTTGCCCGCAGCGTCTACGCGGACTATTTCTTTTTCGGATACAGCTCTTTGCGCTTGTACGGTTCGATTTCGCCGGGTTTGCGCGTTTTGAGTAGTTTAAGGATCCACGTATACTGCTCGGTATGCGGCTTAACGAAAATCTCTACCTCTTCATTCATCCGTCGGGCAATGGTATTGTCGTCCGCTTCCAGCAGATCGTCCATCGGCGGGCGCACCAGCACCGTCAGGCGATGCGTTTCGCCATCGTAAACCGGGAACAGCGGGACAACCCGGGCGCGACATACTTTCATTAAACGACCAATTGCCGGGAGCGTCGCCTTGTAGGTGGCAAAGAAATCAACAAATTCACTGTGTTCGGCCCCGTGATCCTGATCCGGCAGATAGTAGCCCCAGTATCCCTGACGTACCGACTGAATGAAGGGTTTGATGCCGTCGTTGCGCGCGTGCATACGACCGCCGAAACGACGACGCACGGTATTCCAGACGTAATCGAATACCGGGTTGCCCTGGTTATGAAACATCGCCGCCATTTTTTGCCCGCCGGACGCCATCAGCATCGCCGGGATGTCCACTCCCCAGGCATGAGGAACCAGGAAGATCACTTTCTCGTTGTTGCGCTGCATCTCATCAATAATTTCTTTGCCCTGCCAGTCGACGCGGGAAAGAATCCGCTGCGGATCGCGTAGGCCTAACTCGGCCATCATCACCATCGCCTGCGGCGCGGAGGCATACATGGCATCAATTATTTCTTCACGTTCCTGCTCGCTTTTTTCCGGAAAGCAGTACAGCAGGTTAATTTGCGCCCGGCGGCGCGAACTCTTTGCCAGACGACCAACAAAACGCCCCAGTTTACCCAGGATCGGATCGCGGAAAGACGCGGGCGTCAGGGCAATGGCGCCGAAGGCAAAAACGCCGAACCACGCGCCCCAGTAGCGCGGCAGTAAAAAGGATTTTTCAAATTTTGGAATAAACTCAATATTATTTTTTTTCGTTTCCATGCCCAATCCGCAGAATTTCCGCTCAGTAAAGATAATGGGTTAGTTTAGCGATACGTGGAGTAACGTACAAAAGAAAAAGCCGGCGCGCAGAAGGCACCGGCTTTAACTGGCGTGAGGTTAATCAAACCGTAGCTGCGGAATCACCTGTTTGGCCTGCGCCAGGAAATCGGTACGGTCAGAACCGCTGAGCCCTTCCGTACGCGGCAGTTTCGCCGTCAGCGGGTTAACCGCTTGCTGGTTGATCCACACTTCATAATGCAGATGCGGACCGGTCGAACGGCCGGTATTGCCCGACAGCGCGATGCGATCGCCGCGTTTCACCTTCTGCCCGGGTTTGACCAGCAGCTTACGCAGGTGCATATAGCGGGTGGTATAGGTACGACCGTGGCGGACGGCAACGTAATAACCTGCCGCACCGCTACGTTTAGCCACTACCACTTCGCCATCGCCAACCGAGAGCACTGGGGTGCCCTGCGGCATCGCAAAATCGACGCCACGATGCGGAGCGACGCGGCCGGTGACCGGGTTCAGACGACGCGGGTTAAAGTTTGATGAGACGCGGAACTGGCGGGCGGTCGGGAAACGCAGGAAGCCCTTCGCAAGCCCTGTACCATTGCGATCGTAGAATTTGCCATCCTCAGCGCGGATCGCGTAATAGTCTTTGCCATCCGAACGCAGGCGTACGCCAAGCAGTTGGCTTTGCTCGCGCTTACCGTCCAGCATTTCACGCGACATCAGTACGGAAAACTCATCGCCTTTTTTCAGCTTACGGAAGTCCATCTGCCACTGCATGGCTTTGATCACCGCGCTAATTTCAGTGCTGGTCAGGCCGGCATCGCGAGCGCTGGCGACAAAGCTTCCGCCCACGGTACCTTTCAGTACGTTATTGACCCAGTCGCCTTTTTGCAGCTCGCTGCTCATTTTGAAACCGTTGGCCACCCGGTCGTAGGTACGGGTTTCGCGGCGCGACATCTCCCAGGTCAGGCTTTGTAAATCACCATCCGCCGTCAGCGTCCAGGAGAGCTGTTGGCCGATTTTCAGATTACGCAGCTCTTTATCCGCCGAGGAGAGCCGGGCGATATCGCCCATATCAATACCGTACTGATTAAGAATGCTGCTGAGCGTATCCCCGGTCGACACCACATATTCATGGCCGCCGGAATCGCTGTCCGCTTTATCATCCAGCTCATCCTGAGGGATGGCTTCTTCTTCCTGAGGCGCCTGATCGATAGGTTCCGAGGCCTCTGGCAGCAGAGAACGAATTTCGCTTTGTTCCAGCTCGATGGTTCTGGAGATGGGAGCCGTTTCGGGATGGTGGTAAATGTAGGGTCGCCAGACGGCGACCGCTAAGGTAAGAACGCTAAGCGACCCCAGCATAACGCGGTGAGGTCGCGGCAGATTGTTAAATGCCTGAGTGACAGCGCGGGCTATCTGTTGCACGTATTCACTTCCTCGTTATTCTCCTTTCAGGCAGCTTGAATACTGATTTGCCATCTGGCTCAGGAATTGCGGATAACTCTCTTTACCCAGCTTAATTCCGATTCCAAGTGGATCCAGGGTTCCCATGCGCACGGACGTCCCCCTGGCAACAGCTTCTATAACCGCTGGCCTGAACTGTGGCTCAGCAAAAACGCAAGTTGCTTTTTGCTCAACCAGCTGTGTTCTGATTTCGTGTAAACGCTGCGCACCAGGCTGGATTTCAGGGTTGACAGTAAAATGACCTAAGGAGGTCAAACCGTAGTGTTTTTCAAAGTAGCCGTAGGCGTCATGAAAAACGAAATACCCCTTCCCTTTCAGCGGTGCCAGCTCGGTCCCAACCTGCTTGTCGGTTGCGGCTAATTTTGCCTCAAAATCCTTCAGGTTGGCGTCAAGTTTGGCTCGACTCTGCGGCATAAGTTCCAATAATTTATCGTGGATTGCAACCGCCGAAAGGCGCGCTATCTCTGGGGAAAGCCATAGATGCATGTTATAGATGCCGTGATGGTGATCGTCGTCACTATTTTCCCCGGCGCCATGATCGTGACCGTGATGGTCATCGTCGTCGTCGACGCCTTTCATGAGTAACGGTTTCACGCCGTCAAGCTCGGCAATCGTCACCTTTTTGTTCGGCGCAATGCTTTGCGTTGACTTATCCATAAACGCCTCCATCTCTGGACCAATCCAGACCACTAAGTCTGCGTTCTGTAAGCGTTTTGCATCCGATGGACGCAGTGAATAATCATGCTCCGATGCCCCGTCAGGCAGCAGTACCTGGGTCTCTGTTACCCCATCAGCAATGGCTGATGCTATAAAGCCCAGCGGTTTAAGCGAGGTGACGACCGCGGCGCTTGCCAGCGGTGCATGAGCGAACAAAAAAGCGGCGCTAAGTCCAGCGCAAAGAAGCGTATTTTTATGTAACATAATGCGTCTAATCATCGTAATGAATGAGAAAGATGTGATATTATAACATTCACTGGCTTGTGCAACCTCTAATTTGATATGACAAATCTTGTAACTCTGGAAAACGTCGCGGTCGTCTATGGCCAAAGGCGCGTGCTGTCTGACATTTCGCTCACGCTTAAGCCGGGCAAAATTTTAACTCTGCTGGGCCCCAACGGCGCCGGTAAATCGACCCTCGTCAGAGTCGTTCTTGGGCTGGTAGCACCTACAGAAGGGGTTATCAAACGCGAGGGACATCTGCGGATAGGCTATGTCCCGCAAAAGCTGCACCTTGATGCCACGATGCCGCTCACCGTCAGCCGCTTTATGCTGTTGCGGCCAGGAACGCACAAGCGCGACATACTGCCGGCGCTGAAGCGCGTGCAGGCCGGTCATCTGATTGACGCGCCTATGCAAAAGCTTTCCGGCGGCGAGACTCAGCGGGTACTTCTGGCGCGCGCGCTGCTCAATCAACCGCAGCTGCTGGTGCTTGACGAGCCAACGCAGGGCGTTGACGTGAATGGTCAGGTGGCGCTGTACGATCTGATTAATCAGCTGCGCCAGGAGCTTGATTGTGCCGTGCTGATGGTTTCCCACGACCTGCACCTGGTGATGGCGAAAACCGATGAAGTACTGTGTCTCAATCAGCATATCTGCTGCTCCGGCGCGCCGGAAGTGGTCTCCATGCATCCGGAATTTATCTCAATGTTCGGCCAGCGCGGCGCGGAACAGCTGGGTATTTATCGCCATCATCATAATCACCGCCACGACCTGCAGGGGCGGATTGTACTGCGTCGGGGAAATGACCGTTAATGATTGAATTACTGCTTCCCGGCTGGCTGGCCGGGATAATGCTCGCCTGTGCGGCGGGTCCGCTGGGATCGTTTGTCGTCTGGCGCCGCATGTCCTACTTTGGCGATACCCTGGCCCATGCCTCTCTGCTCGGCGTCGCTTTTGGTTTGCTGCTGAACGTTAATCCTTTTTATGCGGTCATCGTGGTGACGTTGCTGCTGGCGGGCGGGCTGGTATGGCTGGAAAAACGTCCTCATCTGGCGGTAGATACGCTACTCGGTATCATGGCCCACAGCGCGCTGTCTTTGGGCCTGGTGGTAGTCAGTCTGATGTCGAACGTGCGCGTCGATCTGATGGCCTATCTGTTTGGCGACCTGTTGGCGGTTACGCCGGAGGATTTAATATCCATCGCGATTGGCGTAGCGATCGTACTGGCGATCCTGCTCTGGCAGTGGCGTAATCTGCTATCGATGACCATTAGTCCGGATCTGGCCTTCGTTGACGGCGTTAAGCTACAGAGGGTTACACTGCTGTTGATGCTGGTCACCGCGCTGACCATCGGCGTGGCGATGAAGTTCGTCGGGGCGCTGATCATTACGTCTTTGCTGATTATTCCCGCAGCCACGGCGCGTCGCTTTGCCCGTACGCCTGAACAAATGGCGGGTATTGCGGTAGGAATGGGGATGATTGCCGTCACCGGCGGACTGACCTTTTCAGCGTTTTACGACACGCCCGCCGGGCCTTCCGTGGTGCTGTGCGCTGCGGTGCTGTTTATCATCAGCATGAGCAAGAAGCCGGCCGCCTGACGCTTATGCGCCCGCCTCAACCGCCATCAAAACTCGGCAGATTGCTATAGGGTCACAGCTGTCTGCGGACTTTGTCGCCCGGCTGAGGCGTTCACCCCGCAAGCCGGGTCATCAACCGCAATACCGCTTCAACGATTTCCCCGGCTTGCGCTGCGCTTAGCCGGGCTACCGACCCTTGCGGTCTGTTGTTTTAAACACCGACAAGGATTAAGGCATTTCAGGTGGCGTAATGCCAAAGTGGGTCCAGGCCCGTACCGTCGCCATACGTCCGCGCGGGGTGCGTTGTAGAAAACCTTGCTGAATCAGATACGGTTCCAGCACGTCCTCGATGGTTTCACGCTCTTCACCTATTGCCGCCGCCAGGTTATCCAGCCCAACCGGCCCGCCAAAGAATTTATCGATGACCGCCAGCAGCAGCTTACGGTCCATATAGTCAAATCCTTCGGCATCCACGTTGAGCATATCCAGCGCCTGAGCGGCAATATCCTCTGAGATACGTCCATCGTAGCGGACTTCGGCAAAATCGCGCACCCTGCGCAGCAGGCGGTTAGCGATTCGCGGCGTACCGCGCGCGCGACGCGCAACTTCCAGCGCTCCCTCTTCGCTCATCTCCAGCCCCATATAGCGGGCGCTGCGGCTGACGATATGCTGCAGGTCAGGGATCTGGTAGAACTCCAGGCGCTGGACGATACCGAAGCGGTCGCGCAGCGGCGACGTCAGCGAGCCGGCGCGAGTGGTCGCGCCAATCAGGGTAAACGGCGGAAGATCGATTTTGATTGAACGCGCCGCAGGCCCTTCACCAATCATGATATCCAGCTGGTAATCTTCCATTGCCGGATACAGGACTTCTTCGACAACCGGTGAAAGGCGATGAATCTCGTCGATAAACAGAACGTCGTGTGGTTCAAGGTTGGTCAACATCGCCGCCAGATCGCCCGCTTTCTCCAGCACCGGGCCGGAGGTCGTGCGCAGGTTAACGCCCATTTCGTTAGCGACGATGTTCGCCAGCGTGGTTTTTCCCAGCCCTGGAGGACCAAAAATCAGCAGGTGATCGAGCGCGTCGCCGCGCAGTTTCGCCGCCTGGATAAAGATCTCCATTTGCGAACGGACGTGCGGCTGGCCTACATACTCTTCCAGCAGTTTGGGGCGGATTGCGCGGTCCGCCGCCTCTTCAAAGCCGCTGCTGTCTGCCGATACCAGCCTGTCTGCTTCTATCATCCCTTACCTCACAACGCGGCGCGGAGCGCTTCGCGAATTAGCGTTTCACTGTTGGCATCCGGACGCACGATTTTGCTGACCATCCGGCTGGCTTCCTGAGGTTTATAGCCCAGCGCCACCAGCGCAGCAACCGCTTCCTGTTCAGCATCATCGTCAGACGGCCCGGCCGGCGACGTCAGAACCAGATCGGCTGCCGGAGTGAACAGATCGCCATGCAGTCCTTTGAAGCGGTCTTTCATCTCGACAATCAGTCGTTCCGCGGTTTTCTTACCGATCCCCGGCAGTTTGACCAGCGCCGCCAGCTCTTCACGCTCAACGGCATTGACAAACTGCTGAGCGGACATGCCGGAAAGGATTGCCAGCGCCAGTTTTGGACCGACGCCGTTAGTTTTAATCAGCTCTTTAAACAGCGTGCGCTCCTGCTTGTTGTTAAAGCCATACAGCAGCTGCGCATCTTCACGGACGATAAAGTGGGTGAAAATGATCGCCTCTTTGCCCACGTCCGGCAGCTCATAGAAGCAGGTCATCGGCAGATGAACCTCATAGCCTACGCCTCCCGTTTCGAGTAAAACCAGCGGGGGTTGTTTTTCGAGAATAATGCCTCTGAGTCTGCCTATCACATGGAGCTCCTGGATTAAGGGCCGAAAGTCTAATGCGGTATCATAAAAAAAGGCTGGATAGATATCCAGATGAAAAACACGTAATTCCCGTACATCGGTGGGGCGCGAGCCTGGCTTGCGCTTTTATGCGCTCTTTTTCCCCCGCACAAGGTAGATGATGTAGTGAATGACGCGTCTTTGACGACCCGACCCAACGACTTTCTGATGGTGGAAAGTTTCGCTTATTCGATAACCGCTGTTGATGAACTTTAGCGCTTCTTGTTCATCCGGGGTTTCCAGCATCAGCCTGTGCCTGCGGTGATAAATCCGATAAAGCGTCTGCGCAGGCC
The DNA here is from genome assembly GCF_051209435.1 of Klebsiella sp. HN106. Taxonomy (NCBI): domain Bacteria; kingdom Pseudomonadati; phylum Pseudomonadota; class Gammaproteobacteria; order Enterobacterales; family Enterobacteriaceae; genus Klebsiella; species Klebsiella sp. HN106. The sequence continues at coordinate 1,049,528 of NZ_JBLURD010000001.1, forward strand.
ACTGACGAGAAATGGCGTAACGCTTACGGTATAAAAATAGCGTCAAAGTAATAAAAGCCACGATAACCCAGATTGCTATCAGACCCGGGAGCCGGCTGACGTTAAAAAAGAGAGCGTCACACGGTTTGGCAATAGCGGGTTTTCCCTGCACGATATTCATACAAAGTCTGTCTGCGGGCGGAGACCAGGCCTTTGCAACGTGATAGAGGTAGGAGTGACCGCCTGACCGCCAGGTAATATCATACTCAAAGAGCGGGGAACAATCTTCGCGTCCGCGAAATGTGGTGCAGGCGTCGGCCAGGCGCCGCTCTGCGCTGCTGACGGTGCGGGTATTGACGACTGTGCCGAAAACCGTCGAACTCTGATGGTAATACTGATATTCGGTCAGTAAATAATATCCACTGACGATAATTAGCAGCATAAAAAAAAGAGATTTCACCACCCGGATTTTCATCATTCAACTGACTATCCAACGCTATGCCGAATAATCTGCATCCTTACTCTTTTTAGTTAACGATGTCAGTGAGGAAAGTAAAACGCCCCGGGCAACAAGCGCCGGGGCGGTGTAGATTAGCGGAGGCGTCCGCGCGCCAGGTTCAGGCGGCTTTCACTGATCTGAGCTGCGTTCTGGCTGACGTGGCAATGAGTGATGGCGATAGCTAAAGCATCCGCCGCATCCGCCTGTGGGTTGGCCGGAAGCTTGAGCAACGTGCGCACCATGTGCTGCACCTGGCTCTTTTCCGCGCTGCCAATCCCGACAACGGTCTGCTTCACCTGCCTGGCGGCGTACTCAAAGACCGGCAGATCCTGATTCGTCGCCGCGACGATGGCCACTCCGCGCGCCTGGCCGAGCTTCAGCGCCGAGTCGGCGTTTTTGGCCATAAAAACTTGTTCGATGGCGAAGTAGTCCGGCTGGAACTGGGTGATAATTTCCGTAACGCCGGCATAGATAAGCTTCAGGCGGGACGGTAAATCATCCACTTTCGTGCGTATACAGCCGCTGCCGAGGTAGCTCAGCTGGCGTCCAACCTGACGGATAACGCCATAACCAGTGACGCGCGACCCCGGGTCAATACCGAGAATAATAGCCATCACGCGCCCCCGGTCATAACTAACTCGTGAGACCCTAACGATTTCAGTTCACAGCCAGGCGGCCACGCAGCGCATCCCCGGGTGCGTAGATTCACTACGTGACCGGGGTAAGCGAGGAGCGCCAACACCGCTGTGGGCTGAAAGTGTACGGGTATCACAGGGTTGCGGCGACCTCATCAGAGATCTCGCCGTTATGATAAACTTCCTGCACGTCGTCGCAATCTTCCAGCATATCGATCAGACGCAGCAGTTTCGGCGCAGTTTCCGCGTCCATATCCGCTTTGGTTGACGGGATCATGGAGACTTCAGCGGCGTCCGCTTTCAGACCGGCAGCTTCCAGCGCATCGCGTACCGCACCCATCTCTTCCCAGGCGGTGTAGACGTCAATTGCGCCGTCGTCATAGGTCACCACGTCTTCCGCGCCCGCTTCCAGCGCCGCTTCCATGATCGCATCTTCATCGCCTTGCTCGAAGGAGATGACGCCTTTTTTGCTGAACAGGTAGGAAACGGAGCCGTCGGTGCCCAGGTTACCGCCGGTTTTGCTGAACGCGTGACGTACTTCAGCAACGGTACGGTTGCGGTTGTCGGACAGACATTCAACCATTACCGCCGTACCGCCAGGACCGTAACCTTCATAAATGATGGTTTCCATGTTCGCATCATCATCGCCGCCGACGCCGCGGGCAATAGCGCGGTTCAGGGTGTCACGGGTCATGTTGTTGCTCAGCGCTTTGTCAATCGCTGCGCGCAGACGCGGGTTTGAGCCCGCATCGCCGCCGCCAAGACGGGCCGCGGTGACCAGCTCGCGAATAATTTTCGTAAAGATCTTACCGCGTTTGGCATCCTGTGCCGCTTTGCGGTGTTTGGTGTTGGCCCATTTACTATGACCTGCCATAAAATAATATCTCCAAAAAAGCCTTTTCCCGGCGCCTTTTAGCCCTCAGGAGCACTGGCTGCGTTGTTTCACACCCATTACCTACGCAAGTAAGCTCCGGGTGATATCCCAACTGGCCGCCTTCCTGATAACTAAAATTCTGGGGGAAATTAGTTGGCGTTAATTACAAATTCTTCAATCGCCTGCCGGTTGCTCCAGGACTTGGTCAACGTGGCGGCTTCCGTCGCATCAACCCAGCGATAGTCCAGATGTTCCGTAAAGACAATCTGGCGTTCATGGGGGAGCGCAAGACGGAACCAAAACTCCGTATTGCGCTCAACGCCCGGCGCATAGCGATGACGTAAATGAGAAAATATCTCGAACTCTACCGTTCGCTGACAATCAACCAAAGCCAGCTGCTCGCAGGCAACGTCAATGGCGACCTCTTCCATTACTTCACGCGCGGCAGCTTGCGGCGCGGTTTCCCCCTCCTCCAGGCTGCCGGTAACCGACTGCCAGAAGGCGGGATCGTCGCGACGCTGCAACATCAGCACCCGCTTCGTATCTTCGGCATAAATCACCACCAGAACGGAAACGGGGAGCTTGAATGACATCTTACTTATTCTCCGGAGACTCTTTTGCCTCTTTCGCCACCACCTGAATACCGAGCTCGCTCAGCGATGCAGGATTCGCAAAGCTCGGGGCTTCGGTCATCAGGCAGGCCGCCGCCGTCGTTTTCGGGAAGGCGATAACGTCACGGATATTATCGGTGCCGGTCAGCAGCATGGTCAAACGGTCAAGGCCAAAAGCCAGACCCGCATGCGGTGGAGTACCGTATTTTAGCGCATCCAGCAGGAAGCCAAACTTCTCGCGCTGCTCCTGCTCGTTAATTCCCAGAATACCGAATACGGTCTGCTGCATCTCACCGCTGTGAATACGCACGGAACCGCCGCCAACTTCATAGCCGTTAATCACCATGTCGTAAGCGTTAGCTACCGCATCTTCCGGCGCGGCTTTTAGCTCTGCGGCGGTCATATCTTTCGGCGAGGTAAACGGATGGTGCATCGCGGTCAGGCCGCCTTCACCGTCGTCTTCAAACATCGGGAAGTCGATCACCCACAGCGGCGCCCATTTCTCTTCATCGGTCAGGTTCAGATCTTTACCCAGCTTCAGACGCAGCGCGCCCAGCGCATCGGCAACCACTTTTTTGTTATCCGCGCCGAAGAAGATCATATCGCCATCCTGCGCGCCGGTGCGCTCAAGGATCGCTTCAACGATGTCGGCGTTGAGGAATTTAGCCACCGGGCTGTTGATACCTTCAAGGCCTTTCGCCCGTTCGTTGACTTTAATGTATGCCAGACCTTTGGCGCCGTAGATTTGGACAAACTTACCGTATTCGTCGATTTGCTTACGGCTCAGCGCAGCGCCGCCAGGCACGCGCAGCGCGGCAACGCGGCCTTTGGCGTCGTTAGCCGGGCCCGCAAAGACGGCGAATTCCACCGCTTTCACCAGATCGGCGACGTCCACCAGCTCCATCGGGTTACGCAGGTCCGGTTTGTCAGAACCATAGCGGCGCTCGGCTTCGGCAAAGGTCATGATCGGAAAATCCCCCAGATCCACGCCCTTCACTTCCTGCCACAGATTACGCACCAGCGCTTCCATCACTTCGCGCACCTGCGGGGCGGTCATAAAGGAAGTCTCGACGTCGATCTGGGTGAATTCCGGCTGGCGGTCAGCGCGCAGATCTTCGTCGCGGAAGCATTTAACAATCTGATAGTAGCGGTCAAAACCGGACATCATCAGCAGCTGTTTAAACAGCTGCGGAGACTGCGGGAGCGCGTAGAATTTGCCTTTATGCACACGAGAAGGCACGAGATAGTCGCGCGCGCCTTCCGGGGTCGCTTTGGTCAGCATCGGGGTTTCGATATCGAGGAAACCGTGGTCGTCCATAAAACGGCGAACGAGGCTGGTAATCTTCGCGCGGGTTTTCAGGCGCTGCGCCATTTCCGGACGACGCAGGTCCAGGTAACGGTATTTCAGACGCGCTTCTTCGGTGTTGACGTGGTTGGAATCCAGCGGCAGCGCTTCAGCACGGTTGATGATCGTCAGGTCGGTTGCCAGCACTTCAATGGCGCCGGTGGCCATATCATTATTGACGTTCTTTTCGTCACGCGCGCGCACGGTACCGGTGACCTGAATGCAGAACTCATTACGCAGTTCGGAGGCCAGCTTTAATGCATCCGCGCGATCCGGATCGAAAAACACCTGCACGATGCCTTCGCGGTCGCGCATATCAATAAAGATAAGGCTACCAAGATCACGACGACGGTTGACCCAACCACACAGAGTCACTTGCTGCCCTACGTGGGACAGACCGAGCTGTCCGCAATATTCTGTACGCATGAGATATCCCTTAACTTAGCCGCAGGCGGATTGTTGCCTGCCTTGCAGGCGACGAGGTCGCAGCTTTAGCTGATGTCACTACTGAATGAAAAAAGGCGGCTATTATACTGGAAATTATGCCGCACGATAAGCCCGGCGCAGCGCGCAGCGTTGCTTTGCTGTGCGCTTAGTGCCTGCACTCACAAAAATTAACAAAAATTGTTACCCTTGGGCAGAATCGGCAACGGTATTGTAGCGACCTGACCACCTGGAGAAGATACGGGGATATTATGTTAGAACTCAATGCAAAAAACACCGCGCTGGTCATTATTGACCTGCAGGAAGGTATTTTACCGTTTGCCGGCGGCCCTCATCGTGCTGATGAAGTGGTTGAGCGGGCCGCGAAGCTGGCGAAAAAGTGTCGCCAGCAGGGCTCCCCCGTAGTGATGGTTCGCGTCGGCTGGTCAGCGGATTTCGCCGAAGCGCTGAAACAGCCGGTCGATGCCGAGGCTGGCGCCCATACGCTACCGGAAAACTGGTGGACCTACCCGCTCGCGCTGGAAAAACAGGAAAGCGATATCGAAGTTACTAAACGTCAGTGGGGCGCTTTTTACGGCACTGACCTCGAGCTGCAGCTTCGCCGTCGCGGCATCGACACCATCATTCTGTGCGGAATATCCACCAACATCGGCGTCGAATCCACGGCGCGCAACGCCTGGGAGCTGGGATTTAATCTGATTCTGGTTGAAGATGCCTGCAGCGCGGCGTCGGCCGAACAGCATCAGGGCAGCATGACGCACATCTTCCCGCGTATTGCTCGCGTGCGCAGTACCGAGGAGGTACTTGCCGCCTTATGATCTATATTGGGCTTCCCCAATGGGCGCACCCGAAGTGGGTGCGCCTGGGTATCACCAGCCTTGAAGAGTATGCCCGCCACTTTAATTGCGTGGAGGGCAACACCACCCTGTACGCGTTACCAAAAGCGGAGATTGTCAGCCGATGGTATGAACAGACCCACGACGATTTTCGCTTCTGCTTCAAGTTTCCGGCCACCATTTCGCACCAGGCGGCGCTGCGCAACTGCGACGACTTAAGCCAGGAGTTTTTTACTCGTCTGGCGCCGCTGTCTTCGCGCATCGGCCAATACTGGCTACAGCTGCCGGCGACGTTTGGCCCCCGAGACCTTCCCGCCCTCTGGCACTTTCTTGATAGTCTGCCGCGTGAATTCACCTACGGCGTCGAAGTAAGGCATGCGGAATTTTTCGCCAAGGGGGAAGCGGAGCAGCAGCTTAATCGCGGCTTGCATCAGCGAAACGTCAACCGCGTTATCCTCGATAGCCGCCCGGTTCACAGCGCCATCGCCCGCAGTCAGGCAATGATCGAAGCACAAAACAAAAAGCCCAAAGTCCCCGTCCATGCGCTGGTGACGGCCCGGCACCCTATGGTGCGCTTTATTGGCAGCGACGATATGGCGCAAAATCGCGAGCTTTTTAGCGTGTGGATAAGGACGCTGCCAAAATGGGCGCAAACCACAACGCCCTACCTGTTCCTCCACACACCGGATATCGCCCAGGCTCCGCAGCTGGTCGACATCCTGTGGAGCGATCTGCGCGCCGCCCTACCGGAAATAGGTGATGCGCCGTCAATTCCGCAGCAAACCTCTCTTTTCTGATATCCTGCTATCCTCAACTGAGCCACCGGATGGAATAAAAGGGAGTTTTGAGTATGGTCAGCGCGCTGTATGCGGTTTTAGGTGCGTTATTGCTAATAAAGTTTTCTTACGATGTCGTACGCCTGAGGACGCAATATCGCGTTGGCTACGGCGACGGTGGTTTTAGCGAGCTGCAGGTTGCTATTCGCGTGCACGGCAACGCGGTGGAATACGTTCCCATTGGCCTGATTCTGCTGCTGTTTATGGAAATGAACGGCGCGCAGACCTGGATGGTTCACGTCTGCGGTATTTTGCTGATTGTCGGGCGCCTGATGCACTCTTATGGTTTCCATCATCGCCTGTATCGCTGGCGCCGCTCTGGCATGAGCGCGACGTGGTGTTCATTGTTGCTGATGGTGCTGGCGAACTTCTGGTATATGCCCTGGGAGTTGGTTTTCTCCGTCCGTTAGCGCACAATACGCCGTTTTCGATTTTTCGGGTTTAACGTTATGTCTCACCGCGATACGCTTTTTTCCGCGCCGATTGCCAGTCTCGGCGACTGGACCTTTGATGAACGGGTTGCTGAAGTCTTCCCGGATATGATCCAGCGCTCTGTTCCCGGCTATTCCAACATTATTTCAATGATCGGCATGCTGGCGGAACGTTTCGTTCAGCCGGATACCCAGGTTTACGATCTCGGCTGCTCGCTTGGCGCAGCCACGCTGTCCGTGCGCCGCAACATTGCCCATGCCGGCTGTAAAATTATCGCCGTTGATAACTCACCGGCGATGGTCGAACGCTGCCGTCGCCATATTGACGCCTATAAAGCGCCGACGCCGGTCGAAGTTATTGAAGGCGATATCCGTCAAGTCACTATCGAAAATGCTTCGATGGTGGTGCTGAATTTCACCATTCAGTTTCTCGAGCCGGGCGAACGCCAGGCCATTCTTGATAAGGTTTATCAGGGGCTGAATCCGGGCGGTGCGTTGGTGCTGTCGGAAAAATTCAGCTTCGAGGATGACAACGTCGGCGAACTTCTGTTCAACATGCATCACGACTTCAAGCGCGCCAACGGCTACAGCGAGCTGGAAATCAGCCAGAAGCGCAGCATGCTGGAAAACGTCATGCTCACCGATTCCGTGGAAACCCACAAAGCCCGCCTGCGCAAGGCCGGTTTCGAACATGCCGAATTGTGGTTCCAGTGCTTTAACTTCGGATCGTTAATCGCCGTAAAATCCGGGGAACCGGCATGATTGATTTCAGCAACTTTTATCAATTGATTGCCAAAAGCCCGCTGTCACACTGGCTGGAGACGCTACCCGCTCAGGTCGCGGCCTGGCAACGTGAAGCGCTGCACGGCAAATACCGGGAGTGGGAACGGGCCGTCGAGTTTCTGCCCGAGTTTGCGCCCTACCGCCTCGACCTGCTGCATAGCGTCACCGCCGAGAGCGAAACGCCGCTCGGTGAAGGCCAGCGCCTGCGCCTTGAAAACCTGCTGAAGAATCTGATGCCCTGGCGTAAAGGGCCCTTCTCCCTTTACGGCGTGAATATCGATACCGAATGGCGTTCCGACTGGAAGTGGGAGCGCGTACTGCCGCACCTTTCCGACCTGACCGGACGGACTATTCTTGATGTCGGCTGCGGCAGCGGATATCACATGTGGCGGATGATTGGCGCCGGCGCTCATCTGGCGGTAGGCATCGATCCCACCCAACTGTTCCTTTGCCAGTTTGAAGCCGTACGTAAACTGCTGGGCAACGACCAGCGGGCGCATCTGCTGCCGCTGGGAATTGAACAGCTTCCGGCGCTGAACGCCTTTGATACCGTTTTTTCGATGGGCGTGCTGTACCATCGTCGTTCCCCGCTCGATCACCTTTGGCAGCTAAAAGATCAGCTGGTTCCCGGCGGCGAGCTGGTGCTGGAGACGCTGGTCGTTGAAGGCGACGAAAATACCGTGCTGGTGCCGGGCGATCGCTATGCGCAGATGCGCAACGTCTACTTTATTCCCTCTGCCGCCGCGCTGAAGCAGTGGCTGGAGAAGTGCGGATTTGTCGATGTACGCATCGTCGATGCGTGCGTGACCTCGACCGAAGAGCAGCGCCGCACCGAGTGGATGACCACCGAGTCGCTGGCCGACTTCCTCGATCCAGAGGACAGTAGCAAAACCCGCGAAGGCTATCCCGCCCCGCTGCGCGCGGTGATTATTGCCACCAAACCGGAAACGGAACAGTCTCTGGCAGCGAAAAAACGTGCCGACAAGCGGGCCGGTTGACGCGTTTTTAGCATAAAAAAAGGCCCCTGTTTAATGGGCAGGGGCCTGGTACGGGCAATCATCATATTGGGCGACATGATGTGCAGCAAAAAACGGTTTATCCCCGTCATACTTCAAGTTGCATGTGCGCTGGCTTTGTTACTCGGCTCATCCATGAGCCTCGCCCTTACGGGCCGCCGGGATACGGCGTTCAAATCTGTTCCAGACAGATTTGTCGCTCACCCCAGTCACTTACTTGAGTAAGCTCCTGGGGTTTCCCTGCGTCGCCGCCTTCTCGCAACTCGAATTATTTAGGGTTTTAATCTCTCTGTGCGGAAATAATCTTCTTCATTTCCGCTACCGCTTCGCCATTGACGGCGTAGCGTAAGTATTCATCAGCATCGGCATCCGTAGACATCGACAACCCGGGATTACGAAAGCGCATCGGGGACGGTAGCCACTGGCCTGCCGAGCTGTGGACCTCTTTTACCCCAGCCTGCAAAAACAGCGGCAGGTTGGCGGCACGCACTCCTGCGCCGGCCATAATAATAGGAGTGTCGCTTTGGGAAATAAGTTCCCTGATTAATGAAATTCCTTTTTCGGCTGATGGCTGCTGGCCCGAAGTCAGGATCCGCTGAACGCCGAGATCAGCCAGCTCAACGCTGGCCTGGCGCGGGTTGGCGCACATATCAAAGGCACGGTGAAAGGTGACGGCCATCATTCCCGCCGCCGCCATTATTTTTTTCATTCGCGCCCTATCTACCTGACCGTCGGCGTCCAGGATGCCGATCACCATGCCGGGAAAGCCGAGATCTCTCACCGCAGCCACATCATCAAGCATTGCGGCAAATTCGCCAGCGGTATAGCAAAAGTCACCGCCGCGCGGACGAATAATTGGATGAACGGGGATGGTCACCGACTCACGCACCGTTTTAAGGACGCCCGAGGAAGGCGTCAGCCCTCCCTCCTGCGGCGCGGCGCATAGCTCGATGCGGTCGGCGCCGCAGCGCTGGGCTTCCAGCGCGCACTCCATGCTGTAACAACAGACTTCCAGTAAGGTCATTCTTCTCTCCGTCGATATGGCAGACACGACAGAATGTCACGATTTCTTCCGACAGACGCCGCGTAGCTTCACACTGTTATCGTTCTGATTGTTCGCTGGCGACAATTTGCTCAATCGACCACGGGTGAAATTTGATCGTCACTTTGCCATCGGTAACCGCCAGAGTTGGATTCGGCAAGCGCTCATGCTCTCCTTTTGGCGCGCTGGTCTTTACAAAAATGCCCGGTTGGCTCAATCCATCATCGGAAAGCAGCGCCAGGGCGCGGGTATTGAGCGTTTCGGGCTCGCCAGGCAGAACGATTTCAATATGCTCCCAGCCTTCATGCGGATAGCGCTTTTCGCCCGGCCACGGCAGTTCAACAATGCTAAAACGCCAGTGCGCCACGACCACCGGCTCATCCAGCCTGAACAGGCAGATGGGGCGGCCGTTAATGACATTTTCCGACAGCAGCGTGCCGCATTGCTCAAAGCCGCGACGCCAGCGCTCCGCCGTGGCGTTCTGGTGACAGCGCAGGGAAATATGGTCGGCATCAAGTGGCGTAATATCGAGACCAAGCCGATGAGCAAGCGCGTTTAGCGCCTCGGTAAAGCGCGGCAGGTCCGCGGAAATATCGTTTAATTCATTAATCTGCTGCCAGTTCGCCATCGTAAGCCTCGGTACGCACTAAAAAGCGCTAATCTATCGCGTTTTCCGCAGCCGACCAACCGGCAATCGTCGGCGACGTCCGGCGAACGGCTATTCGTTGAGCGCGAGGCTAAGCAACCTCCGTGCGGTGCTGACGCGTGGGTGCAAATGCAGTATACTCCTGCCCTAATTTGTCCACATTCCCGCGCCGCCCCATCAGGGTGACGGCGTGTTAACGTAAGGTGTTTCGGTGAATATTCAGGCTCTTCTCTCAGAAAAAGTCAGTCAGGCCCTGATCGCAGCAGGCGCGTCTGCCGATTGCGAACCTCAGGTCCGCCAGTCAGCAAAAGTCCAGTTCGGCGACTATCAGGCCAACGGCGTGATGGCCGTTGCCAAAAAACTGGGCATGGCGCCGCGACAACTTGCAGAGCAGGTACTGTCTCATCTCGATCTGAGCGGGATTGCCAATAAGGTAGAGATCGCCGGCCCTGGCTTTATTAATATTTTCCTCGATCCGGCCTTCCTCGCGGAAAATGTCAGCAGCGCGCTGAAATCGGAACGTCTGGGCGTGGCTCAGCCGCCGGCACAAACCGTGGTGGTCGATTACTCTGCGCCGAACGTGGCGAAAGAGATGCACGTAGGCCACCTGCGCTCCACCATCATTGGCGATGCCGCGGTGCGTACGCTGGAGTTTCTCGGGCATAAAGTGATCCGCGCTAACCACGTGGGCGACTGGGGTACCCAGTTCGGCATGCTTATCGCGTACCTGGAAAAACAGCAGCAGGAGAACGCCGGTGAAATGGCGCTGGCCGACCTCGAAGGTTTCTATCGTGAAGCGAAAAAACACTACGATGAAGATGAAGCCTTCGCCGAGCGCGCGCGCAGCTACGTCGTTAAGCTGCAGGGCGGCGACGAATATTTCCGCGAAATGTGGCGCAAGCTGGTCGACATCACCATGTCGCAAAACCAGTTAACCTATAACCGCCTGAACGTCACCCTGACCCGCGATGATGTTATGGGCGAAAGCCTTTATAACCCGATGCTGCCGGGTATCGTGGCCGACCTGAAGGCCAAAGGGCTGGCGGTAGAAAGCGAAGGCGCGACGGTGGTATTCCTTGATGAGTACAAAAACAAGGAAGGTGAACCGATGGGCGTCATCATCCAGAAGAAGGATGGCGGCTACCTTTACACCACTACCGATATCGCCTGCGCAAAATACCGCTACGAGAATCTGCATGCGGATCGCGTGCTTTACTACATCGACTCTCGCCAGCATCAGCACCTGATGCAGGCGTGGACTATCGTACGTAAAGCCGGCTACGTGCCGGAGTCCGTACCGCTGGAGCACCACATGTTCGGCATGATGCTCGGCAAGGACGGCAAACCGTTCAAAACCCGCGCCGGCGGTACCGTGAAGCTCGCCGACCTGCTGGACGAAGCGCTGGAACGCGCCCGCCGTCTGGTGGCGGAGAAAAACCCGGATATGCCCGCCGATGAACTGGAAAAACTGGCGAACGCGGTCGGGATTGGCGCGGTTAAGTATGCCGACTTGTCAAAAAACCGCACCACTGACTATATCTTCGACTGGGATAACATGCTGGCCTTTGAGGGCAATACCGCGCCTTATATGCAGTATGCCTATACCCGCGTGCTCTCCGTGTTCCGCAAAGCGGATATTGATGAAAGCGCGCTGGTGGCGGCGCCGGTGGTCATCATCGAAGACCGCGAAGCCCAGCTGGCGGCCCGTCTGCTGCAGTTTGAAGAAACCCTTACGGTCGTTGCCCGTGAAGGCACGCCGCACGTTATGTGTTCTTACCTGTACGATCTGGCGGGTCTGTTCTCCGGTTTCTACGAGCACTGCCCGATCCTGAGCGCTGAAAGCGAAGAGACGCGCAACAGCCGCCTGAAACTGGCTCTGCTGACGGCGAAAACGCTGAAGCTGGGTCTTGATACCCTGGGTATCGAAACCGTAGAACGGATGTAATGTGTCGAAAGAACCCGGCTTAACGCCGGGTTTGCCGGGCGGCGGCTGACGCCACACCCGGCTGTTCTCACCTGATTCAAAAATACTTCCGCAGATACTCCGTCAGACACAGGATCGCCATCGCCTGGCCATACGGCATCGACGTCAGCGGGATGTCGCGATAAAAATCGAGATCCGACCCCATCCCGGTACCGAAGGACGTTTGCAGCAGTTCCCCTTGCGCAGAGATATTCGCCACAATGCCGCGAATCGCTTTTTCCGCAACCTCCGTATACGCCTGACTCACGTAGCGCTTGCGCACCGCCTTGAGGATCCCATACGCAAAACCGGCGGTCGCCGACGCTTCCAGATAGGAGTCAGGGTCATCAAGTAGCGTATGCCACAGGCCGCTATCGTCCTGACAGCGGGCCAGCGCAGCAATCTGCGTATCCAACACCTGCACCAGGTAACGTCGCACCGCGCTGTTTTCGGGTAAATCCACCAGCTCCAGGAAATCCGGGATCACGATCGTCAGCCAGCTATTGCCGCGCGCCCAGCGGGCGCGAGCGAAATTATGTCGCCCCTCGTAGTTCCAGCCGTGAAACCACAGACCGGACTCGCGGTCCATCAGATTCTGCACGTGCAGCAGAAACTGATACACCGCCTCCTCTACGTATTCGGGGCGATTAAGCAGCTTACCAATTTTCGCCAGCGGCAGAACGGTCATCATCAGCGTGTCGTCCCACATTTGCTGATGATTTTCTTCCGCCAGCGTGATGTGCTGCATGCCGCCAGACTCCGTGCGCGGCATCTCGTTCATCGCCCACTCGGCCCAGCTATCGAGCCAGGGCAGATACGCGGCGTTGCCCGTCTCTTCATAGCGATAAGCGAGGGTGAGAAACGGCGCCATGGTGTTGACGTTTTTGGTGGTCGCCCCCTCGGCAAAGCGATCGGCAAACCAGCTATCGATAATATCGCGCATTGCGGTATCGCCGGTCTGCTGGTAATACTGCCAGATGCCGTACAGGCCGACGCCGTGAGTCCACTCCCAGCCGTTCCACCCTTTCGTATCAATGATGCGCCCGTCGTCCAGCCGCAGTAAAAATTGCCCGCTTTCATCTTTAATGTTGACCAGATTTTGCGTGACCTTCTGAATCAGCGCCTGCAGTTCATTGCGGGCGATAAAGCGCTCAGGCTGGCGCAGTAGTGGGCTATGTTTGACAGGCCAAACTTTCATATCCTTAACCTCTGTTATATGTCGAATTCATGGCAGAACGCTGCTTCAGCGATGGCGCGGCGGGTTTATTACGATTCAGATAACCAATATTGTTGTTTCCCCACAGGGAGTCGTACGGCATCCCGGCCAGCATCTCGACTACTTCACGATCCTGGGCGCTGGCCAGTTCCGGCTGAGCGCGTCCGGATTCACGCATTTTGAGCGTTTCCGCACGCAGGACGCTGTGGGTTTGCAGATTGAGCTTAAAGCGCAGGGAAACGAGGAAGCCGCAGGCCAGCACCAGCAAAGTGCCGACGCTGAGGATCAGCAGAATGGTATGGCTCACTTCATAAGGCTGCGTTTTCTGCCCGGAGACAAAGCCGGACATCTGCATGATGATCCCTACCAGCATCACCGCCCCGGCCTGGGAAGCCTTACGCGTCAGAGTCATAATCCCGGCAAAGATGCCTTCGCGACGCTGGCCGGTGATCACTTCGTCCACGTCGGCAATATACGTATAGGTGTTCCACGGAACATAGTTGATGCCGCCGCGGCCCAGACCCGCCACTGCGGAAATCAGCAGCAGCAGCGAATAAACATCGCTGAGGCCAGCGTAGTACAGCACCGCGTAAGAGAGCGAACTCAGCCCGAACAGCACTACCACCATGCGGTACGATGGCGCCGGACCGAAGCGAATACACAGCGGGATCATCGCAATAACCGCAATAAACTGGAAGATCGCCATGGTCCCCAGCAGGTTGGAGGCCATTGAGGCTTCCTGCATCAGGACAAACACCACATAGTAAGTAAAGACCGCATTGAAGACATCCTGGGCGATATAGCCCCCCAGATACATCCCCAAATGCTGACGGAAAATTTTAATGCGCAGGGTCGAACTTAATTCAATAAACAGGCGATTAAGACTCTGAGACAAGCTCAGGTTCTGTTTCTCCTCTTCGGCGCGCAGCGCAGCCTCGGTCCACTCTTCACGCGGGCGCTCCCAGGTAAAGAACCAGACAAAAGTTAACATCATTGCGCACAGCACCGAGAACACCAGGCTGGCGTAGAAGAAAGAGACGGCGTTGTCTTTGCCGAAGATGGTCAGCAGAATGCCCGGCAGGAAAGAAGCCAGGATCGCCGACATCTGCGCCATAGAAATACGCGCGCCGGAGAATTTGGTTTTCTGTTTAAAATCGTCGGTCATTTCCGGCACCAGCGTTTCATACGGCACCAGAATCATGGTATAGACGATGTCAAACAGCAGATAGGTCAGCAGGTAGTACCAGAACCCCATATCCCCTACCCACATAATGGAGTAGCTAAACACGCAAGGGATGCCGAGCAGGATAAAAAACTTACGCCTGCCAAAACGTTTTCCCAGCCAGGTCGAGCCAAAGTTATCCGTCAGAAAGCCCATCAGCGGGCTGATTACCGCATCCAGAACTCTGGCAGTGGCAAAAATGAGCGTCGCCTCGATAGGCGAAAGTCCGCAAAAGGTGGTGTAGAAGTAGAGCAGCCAGGCTGCCGTGAGTGCAGTTGTTCCCGCACCAAGAAAATCGCCCGATCCATAGGCAAGGTAGTTAACCAAACCGATTTTACGTGTTTTCATCGCCGTAAATCCTGTGTCTTTTTTTTGAGAACTCCGAACCGCTTTTTGGCTCATTCCGCCAAAAGGGGGTTGATACATGGCTACAGTAAGAACATGGGAACGGCGTTACCTTTTCATTTTTGCCAGCCAAAAGCGTTCAATGGCAAAAACACAAAGAGTCGATGAACACGCTTCACTGATTTATAAAACAGCGTTTCTTTTAATACAAAAGATCGGACCAAAAACTGAGATATGGCCACCGAAACGGCGCGTCGTGGAATGAAATTTGGGCGATGTATTTCGCTGCGGATAAACCTTGCGAATGCTAAGGAATGGGAGTAAAGACAATAAGAAAAGGGTTGTTTCGCGTATATCAAGGAGGCTTGATGCCCTACTCACATCTGCTGGTCGCCGTGGCGCCAACCCCGGAAAGCCGGGTCCTCATTCAAAAAGCCGTCTCCATCGCACGTCCGGTCAATGCAAAAGTCAGCCTGATTACGCTGGCGACGGATCCGGAGCTGTATAATCAGTTTGCGGCGCCCATGATGGAAAACTTACGCGAAGTGATGCAGGAGGAGACGCGCGGATTTCTGGCCGAGCTGGCCCGCCACGCCGACTATCCTATAGAGAAAATGACCATCGCCAGCGGCGGAATTGCTCACCACGTGCAGGATTTTTGCCGACAGCATCGCGTTGACCTGGTGATTTGCGGTAACCACAACCAGAGTCTGTTTTCTCGCGCCACCTGTTCGGCAAAAGATATTGTTGGCAGTAGCGGCGTCGATGTGCTGCTGGTTTGTCTGGAAAAAGGCTAGCGCCGGGGAGGCGCTAACCGTCTTGGCCTCAGGCGAGTTTAGGGAAAGTGGCGACCTTGCGCTCTAAGTGGCTCTCCTCGCTCCCTGGCTCAATCTCCTTTAGATCGGCAATAAACCGCTCCTGCCAGCGATGAATATCGTTTTCCTTAATCACCGCCAGCATGGCCGAATGGCGGGCAATACGCTCGGCCAGAGGCATGGTTAATGCCTTATCCAGCGCCGCAGCGACCTCATCGCGATCGTAAGGATTAACGATTAAGGCCGTCGGGAGCTCGTTGGCCGCGCCGGCAAACTGCGACAGCACCAGCACGCCCGGATTTTGCGGGTCCTGCGCGGCAACATACTCTTTCGCCACCAGGTTCATACCATCGCGCAGCGGGGTAACCAGACCAACGTCGGAGTAGCGGAAGATTTTCATCAGCAGCTTGCGTTCAAAGTGCTGGTTAAGGTAGTAAAGCGGCGTCCAGCCCAGCTGGCCATACTGGCCATTGATACGGCCGGCTGCGTTTTCCAGCTGATGACGAATATCCTGATAGGCCTGAACGTCCCCGCGTGAAGTCGGCGCAATCTGGGTATAGCGAATCTTGCCGTGATGCTGCGGATAGTTCTCCAGCAGGGCTTCATAAGCAAGAAAACGCTCCGGCAGCCCTTTCGAATAGTCCAGCCGTTCAACGGAAAAGATATTTTGGACGCTTTTGAGCTCGCTCTTCAGCTGCGCCAGCTTCGGCGGCAGCGGCCCTTTAGCACTGCGCGCAATCTCTTCCGGATCGATACCGATCGGATAGACTTCGGTCTGGAAAGGTTTTCCCCAGGCCACATGCTTTTTGCCGTCGCGCGTCGTCAGGCGGGTTTGCATCGATACGCAATCCAGAAACGCCAGTCGGTCGCTTTCGGTCTGGAAACCCAATAAATCGTAATCGCAAAGCTGTTCAAGCAGTTCCGCATGCGGCGGTAACGCATTAAACACTTCCGGCGTCGGGAACGGAATATGCAAAAAGAAGCCGATACGATTATTGACGCCGCGCTGGCGCAGTTCGCTGGCCAACGGCAGCAGGTGGTAATCGTGGATCCAGACGATATCGTCAGGTTCAATCAGCGGCAGCAGTTTATCCGCCAGGGTCGCATTAACGCGCTGATAGCCCTCCCAGGCTTCACGCTGAAAATCAACCAGGTCAAGACGATAGTGGAATGCGGGCCATAAAACGGCATTGGAAAAGCGGTTGTAATATTCGTCGTGATCCTGCTCGCTAAGATTGAAAGAGGCCCAGGTGATATTGCCCTGAGTCACTTTTTTTAACGGCTGTTGGTCGTCACCGATTTCCCCACTCCAGCCGAACCACAAACCTCCGGCTGCTTTTAATGCCCCCATAATCCCCACGGCAAGGCCACCGGCGCTGGCCTTTTTGTCATCCGGCGGGGCAATACGATTAGATACTACGACTAAGCGACTCATAGCCATCTCTCCTGTCGGTTAGCGCATCTGGTTGTTGCCCATGATTCGCGATGTTACTAATCCAAAGATGGACGGCGGGCACGTCAGGCAAACGCCAACGCGCTTGCGTTTCGCCGCCGCCCACTTTGACCGATACGCCATTCAATTGATTCACGACGCTAAAACCAGCTTCATCGGTTAAGTCATCACCAACAAACACCGGCTTGCGTCCTTTGAATGGAGCTTCCTGCATAAAAGCGGCTATCGCTTCACCTTTATTCACTCCACGCGGTTTGATCTCCACCACGCACTTACCCGGCTGCAGGGCCAGAATGGGATGGCGCTGGACGATAGATTGCGCCAGCGCCAGCACCGCTTGCTGCTGCTCCGGCGCCTGTCGATAGTGCAAAGCAAAAGCCATCCCCTTACTTTCCAGTTCGCATCCCGGCAAAGCATCCAGTTCCGTCGTCAACTGCGCAGAGAGCGCCTTCAGAAGTGAATCCGGTAAAGAGACAATATGCGTTTTACCATTGATGTCACGGCGTTCAGCCCCGTGGACACCGGCAAGCGGTAGCCGGTAAGGACGGGTAAGCTCATCCAGCTCAACCATTGAGCGCCCTGAAATCAATGCCACCGCGCCGTTTTGCTGCTGCACAAGCTGGCGCAGCGACTGCAGAACATCGGCTGGAATGACCACCTGATCGGGATGGGGTTTGATACCGGCAAGGGTACCATCGAGGTCAAAGAAAAAAGCGTAGTTTCCGGTTAACGCAGGCGGTACATAAATCTGGTCAGCCACCCTGTTTCCTCCTTATCATGGCCAGCAACATGCTGGGTGTTAAATTATTGTAGCCATGTAAGTATAGACAGTGTGACCAGCATCGCCATTTTTGATAGTCATCGCCAGCGCAACGGGCGCTGGCGAGGGTTTAGGATTAAACTGAAAAGTTGGACGAATTAAACCGCACGCTTCGCTTTCTGTTTATAGCGGTCGAAGATCACCGCAGCCAGCAAAATCACGCCGCGCACAACGTACTGCGAGAACGGGGAAATGTTCAGCAGGTTCATCGCATTCTCCACCGTTCCCAGAATCAGGATCCCGGCTACCACGTAGGAGATCTTGCCGATCCCGCCCTTCAGCGATACGCCCCCGAGCACGCAGGCCGAAATGACAATCAGCTCATAGCCAATGGACGTCATCGGCTGACCACTGGTCATACGGGATGCCAGGATAATGCCCGCCGCCGCGGAAACCAGCCCTGAAAGGACGAAAATAATAATTTTTGTCCGCACAACCGGGACGCCGGCCAGACGAGCCGCTTCTTCATTACCCCCTATCGCCAGCGTGTTTCGGCCAAAGGTGGTTTTATTCAGCAGCAGACCGAATACAATCAGGCAGGCAACGGTTAACCAGATAGGCGCAGGCAGACCAAACCAGTTGGCGTAGCCGAGGGTAAAAAAGCGCTCATCTTCAATCCCTACCGCTTTACCGTCGGAGATGATATAGGCAAGACCGCGGACGATCTGCATCGTGGCGAGGGTGGTAATCAGAGCATTAATCTTTAAGCGGGCAATGACAAAACCGTTGACCAGGCCGCTCACTGCGCCAAGCAGCAGACCGGCGCCGATGCCAACCCACATGCTTTCAGTCAGATTAATCACCACCGCCGTGGTCACGCCAGCGCAGGCGATAACCGAGGCGACCGACAGATCGAAATCGCCGGACGCCAGGCAAAACAGCATCCCACAGGCGACCATTCCGGACATAGAAATAGCCAACCCCAGACCTTTCATATTAATAAACGAGGCAAAATTGGGCACAAAAATTACGCAGCCAATAAACAGCACCGCGAAAACAACCAGCATGCCGAACTGATCCCAGATACGGGAGAAACTAAAAGCCGACCGGGAAGTACCTGAAGTGGTAACTGATGACATCATAGACTCCTTACTCAGGCGACTGCCTGGCTCACTTTTGGCATGGCAAGGCTCAATGCCTGCTGTTCATTGGCATGTTCATGCAGCAGCTCTCCGGCAATCTCACCCTCGCGCATCACCACGATGCGATCGGCTACGCCGAGAACTTCCGGTAAATCGCTGGAGGCAAAGACCACCGCGACGCCCGATGCCGCTAATGCGTAAATAACGTTATAGATCTCATGCTTAGCGCCAACATCAATGCCGCGCGTGGGCTCGTCAAGCAGGATGACTTTCATTTCCTCCGACAGCCAGCGGCCGAGAATCGCCTTTTGCTGATTGCCACCGGAGAGATTCATAATCAGCTGCTCTGCGCCGGGCGTTTTGATATTCAACGATTTAATATGCTGGTCGGCGTTCTGCGCTTCCCAGGCATTATTGATGACGCAGCCCGCGAGAATGTGCTTGCGGCGGGCGCTGATATTGATGTTGTCGCGAACCGAGTGAACCGGAATAATCCCCTCTGCTTTGCGGTCTTCCGGGCAGAGCATCATCCCGGCCTGAATCGCCTGAGCCGGCTTGCGGATATCAATGGCCTCGCCGTCGATATAAACCTGACCGGCGGTTATTCTGCTGCCGCCGAACAGGCCTTTCATCAGTTCGCTGCGTCCGGCGCCAACCAGCCCAAACAGGCCGACGATTTCTCCGCTACGCACCGAAAGGCTAACGGGTTGCCGTACGCCAGGCGCCTTCACCCGATCGAGGCGCAAACGCTCTTTGCCATATTCACGGGGCTGCCAGCCGTAGATATCGCCCAGCTCGCGACCGACCATCGCCTGTACCAGAGCGTCGTGGTTAACCTCTTGCATATTGTCAAAGGTGCGCACGTAGCGACCATCTTTGAAGACCGTGATGGCGTCACTTAACGCAAAGATCTCTTCCATCCGGTGGGAAACGTAAATGATCACCCGCCCTTCCTGGCGCAGTTCGCGGATGACCCGAAACAGATTGTCGATTTCCCTGGCCGACAGTGAGCTGGTGGGCTCGTCAAAAGCGATGATTTTGGCGTTCCGCGCCAGCGCCTTGGCGATCTCCACCATCTGCCACTGGCCAATCGACAAATACTTCAACGGCGTTTCCGGGTCGATATCCAGCCCCAGATGCTGCAGCTGCAGGCCAGCTTCATAATTCAGCAGCGACCGATTCACAATCCCGCCCTTGTGCGGCAATTGGCCGAGGTAGATATTTTCCGCCACGGTCATTTCCGGGATCAGATGCAGCTCCTGATAGATAATCGCCACCCCGGCATTCAGCGCCTCGGTGGTGTGGGTAAAGGTCATCTGCTGGCCTTGGATCTGTAGGCTGCCGGCAGTGGGTACGTAGTTGCCGCTGAGGATTTTGAGCAACGTGGATTTCCCGGCGCCGTTTTCTCCCATCAGGGCGTGGACCTGTCCGGCATAGCAGTCAAAGCTAATATCGGACAGCGCTTTAACGCCCGGGAATGTCATGGTGATGCCGTGGAATGAGAGATAAGGGGTAGACTGTTGCATAACGACTCCGCTTTTCTGTACAGGGCCTCTCGCGCAAGGCAAGAGGCCCGCTCAACCGGCCTTACAGCCCTTTTTTAGCCAGCTCTTCTTTAAAATTGTCGCGGGTAATCAGCACCACGTCGGTCACCGCGGTGAATTTTGGCGGTTCGACATCTTTTGTCACCCAGTTATAAAGCATCTCGCTGGTTTTATAGCCGTGAATATCCGGGCTTGGCAGCAGAGAGCCGTAGAAACCGGTGGCCTGCGCTTTAGAGAGTTCGTTCACAGCATCAACACCGTTAATACCGATACCGATAACGTCAGGCGCTTTAAAGCCCTGGCCTTCGGTGGCGCGTACGCCGCCCAGAACGGTATTGTCGTTCATGCCGACGATCAGCCAGTGTTTGACGTTAGGATGCTGAACCAGCATAGAGTTGCCGGCATCAAAGGCGCCGGGAATGTCGTTAGATTTCGTTGGCACACGGTAGATTTGTTGCTCCGGGAAACCGGCTGATTTCAGGGCGTCCATCGATCCGGTAGTGCGACGACGGGCGGTGTCCAGCTCGTCGGAAGTGATGGCCATGACGGCGGTATCCTTCACGTCCCAGCCGCGTTTTTGCATCTCTTTATAGAGCTCCTGCCCCTGACGTGCGCCGATCTCACTGGCCGCCATCATCACCAGCGGTACGCTCTCCATCGGTTTGCCTTTGGCGTTAACGAACTGGTCATCGACGGTAATGACTTTCATATCATAGCCGCGCGCTTTGGCGACTATAGCCGCCCCGAGTTTGGGATCGGGCGTACAGATAACAAAGCCTTTGGCTCCGCTAGCCGCCAGGCTATCAATGGCGTTGAGGGTTTTCTCACCGTCGGGGACGGCAATTTTGATGACGTCGAAACCTAAATCTTTACCGGCCTTATCGGCAAATTTCCACTCTGTTTGAAACCATGGCTCTTCAGGCTGTTTGACCAGAAAACCCAGCTTAAGCGTCTCGGCCATAGCTGATTGTGACATAACTGCGGCGAGACCGATCGCCGCCAGCGCTTTAGTAAATTTGTGCATGGTAAACTCCAGCTTTAATTCGCTTTTATGTAGGGAAAATTAAGAGTTAATTTTTTTATCGGACGCAAAACAAGGCATTAGGAAAGTCTCAATCAAGACCGCCGTTGTTAAAATAGTATTAACCGGAAATTATTTCTCCATACGAGAGCGCAATCACATCGCGGAATTACAGTAATTGCGTACATAAAAACAGCGAAAAAAGACATAAAAAAAGCGCTAATTGTCAGACAATTAGCGCAGGCTGTAGCAATATTCTCTATATCATCAGCAGAGTTATCCTTGTCGATATTACCAGCGGCAATAAATATGCTCCGCATGATTGCGTACCGGCACCTCATCCCCCAATAAACGAGCGGCAACGGTAAAAGAAAAATCAAAAACATGGCCTAACCCTTTACCGCTGATCAAATTACCGTCTTCCACTACGGGTTGATCAACATACTCCCCGTCCGTCACGTTCTGCCATAACTCCCCCGAACAGACGTAGCGTCGCCCCCTGAGCAGCCCATTGCCGCCGAGAACCCTTGCGGCTGCCGAACAGATCGGACAGATCAGCATTCCTGCTTTATCGTGGGCCGTAATAAACGCTACGACGTCCTGGCTGGCGGCGAGGTTGACGCTTCCCTGCGGACCGCCGGGCAGAACCACCGCGTCGTACAGCATCCCTGCGCGTTCGGCTAAAGTGCTATCCGCAACCATTGGGATATCGTGGTAGCTCACCACCGCGCGCGATTCGGCGCAGGAGAGAAGCTCCACATCCAGATGCAGACGGCGGAGGATATCAACCACCACAATCGCCTCTCCCTCTTCAAAACCCGACGCCAGTAGCACCGCAACTTTTTTCATTTCAGTCTCCTTTCGTTAGCGTGGTAGTCATAAGCCTTTTACAAAAAAACATCTTTTTTTAAATTATCATCATCTTTTCAGTTACCCAGGCGAAAAGATGAACCAGTGCAGCCTTCGCTTTGATGACTCACGATATCACAAAAAGGAATTTTGAATCATTATTTTTAAAACGCAATTTCAATAAAAAATATTAGAGATACTACCTTTTAATCAGGAAGCCAATAAAAGAGGTGTTAAATCATAAAGTTAATATAAATAACAATGTACTACAGTAAGCGATTACTATTACATTTCCAGCCTGTATAAAGTTAAATCCAGATGTTGTAACATAATGTAAATAACCACCATTGAGAGTTTTCTTAATTCAGATATAGCGCTATTCTATCTTCGTTGAGACAAGAAATTTAATTCCATGGTTCGGGCTTAAGTTCTGAATAGAATTATTCTGAGCTTTTCATCTGTTGGTTTTAATTTCGCAAACTCTCTTGGTCACAATCGCGTCTGGATATGACGCAGGCGCTTCCCGCACAGTAAATAAGGATATTGTTATGGTCGTTCCAGGAATGGTGCAAAAGCTGAATAACCAATTGAATCTTGAGTTCCATACCTCCAACTTGTATCTGCAGTTAAGCGAGTGGTGTATTCAGCAGCGGTTGAACGGTACCGCCACTTTTCTGCGTAATCGAGCGCAATCCAGCATAACGCAGATGATGCGGGTCTTTGATTTTATGAAAAGTTCCGGCGCCTGGCCCGTGGTTAAAGCAGACGAAGCCTGCAGCGCGGAATGCGCCTCTCTTGAAGACCTGTTTAGCAAAACCGTTGCTGATTATCAGCAGCGCAGCAGCATGCTTTCCGGCCTGACGGCAGAGGCGAAGGCGCAAAGCGACGAATCCACCCTACGCTTCCTCGCGCTGCTGGCGAAAGAACAGCAGCTGGATGGCATGCTGCTGGAGACCATTCTGGATGAAGTCCGCTGCGCGGACCAGGCCGGGACCAGCGAACAGCAAACCGATCGTCACCTGCTTGAACTGGTCAGCCAACAGTACGCCAGCGTCATGTCGGCAAATACCGGAGCGCGCGATAAAGCGTAAAAAGAGGCGTGTTTCTGCCTTTAATGCCCTCATCGCCCCTCAGCGAACCAATCTTTTTCGGCGCTTCGGCGCCGTTTTTATTCCTGAAAAGCATTAAAAACTTTTAACCAGATCTCATTCCCGCTCAATCGGAGGAATTAGCAGGGTATTGGTGATCTGGATCACGTTTAAAACCCTGGGTTGATAATATAAAAACAGCGTTTCAAAAATTTAAAACACGGAGTTTATTTTAATGGCAAGATATACGGCTTCAGCCTCAAACGGGCTGCAGGGAAGACCGATTTTGTTACGCCATCAGTTAGCCTACGGCGGCGGAAATTTGCTGGGAAGCGGCGCACTGGCGATCAGCGGTGCCTGGCTGCTCTATTTTTATACAACCTTCTGTGGGCTGACGCTGATCGAAGCCTCCTTTATTTTCTCCGTCGCCAGCATTATCGACGCGATTAGTAACCCGCTGATGGGCTACCTCACCGATAACTTTGGCAAAACCCGGCTCGGTAAACGCTTTGGCCGCCGTCGCTTCTTTTTATTGATAGGCATTCCGCTAATGATGTTCTACCCGCTGCTGTGGGTAGAAGGTCTCGGTTTCTGGTACTACCTGTGCACCTACGTCGTCTTTGAAATCATTTATACCTCGATTATGGTCCCCTATGAAACATTGGCGACCGAAATGACTGATGATTTCTCACTGCGTTCGAAGCTCACCGGTTATAAAGCGATATTCGGCAAACTGGCTAACTTCCTCGCGGCATTTATCCCCGGGCAGTTCATCCTGCTTTATGGCAAAGAATCCGCCACCCCGTTTTTCCTTACCGGACTGACCTACGGTGTCATTCTTATCGTGGCCATCTCCTGTTTGTGGTACTGCAGCTGGGAACGACCGCGCGAAGAGGAAAAAAGCTCGGGGGATAAAAAGGGGCTACTCAATACGCTGCTTATGCTGGCCAAAGATATGCGCTCAACCTTTTATCTGCGCGTATTCCGTAAACACCTTGGTATGTATCTCTGCGGTTTCGGCGCCGAATGGCTGTTTGCGTCGATCTTCACTTACTTCGTCATCTTCGTGCTGCAACACGATCCGGCGATGGTGGCCGGGCTCAACAGCCTGAACTCAATTCTGCAGCTGGTATCAACGGCCCTGTTTATCGGCCTGTGCGTGAAGAAAGGCTTCAGTAAGCCGTATATTCTGGCGCTGAGCGTGGTCATCTTTGCCGTGCTGCTCTACACCTCGCTGTGGTTCTTCCACCTGCCTTCAAGTCTGGCCACCATCCTGATGTTTGGCATCACGGTGCTGTTCGGTCTCGGCACCGGCGGCGTCTACTACATTCCCTGGACTGTTTACACCTTTTTGGCTGATGTCGATGAAATTTACACCGGCCGCCGTCGCGAGGGGATCTATGCAGGCGCCATGACCTTCTCAGGTAAAATTTTGCGCTCGATTATCGTCTTTACAATGGGAGCTATCCTCAGCTTCTACGGGTTCCAGTCAAAGGCGCACACGCAGCCGGAAAGTGCGGTCACCGCGATTGCGGTGGTATTCTGTGCAGGGGTGATTTTACTGGCGCTGGCAGCCATCGTGTTCAGTAAACAGATGAAGCTCGATCGCAAGGCCCACCTGGTGGTGCTACAGGAAGTCGCGCGCATTAAAGCGGGAGGCAAAATTGCCGACATCGCGCCGGACGTTCGCCTTATCGTGGAAGATTTAGTTGGCCATCGTTATGAAGAGTGCTGGGGCAACAGCAAACTGTTCAAGAATGCGCAGGAGAACGTCATTCAAACCGCCGTGTCCCATTAATCAGCAATAACGCCCCGCTATCGCGTTGATGGCGGGGCTCACGCCGCTAGTGCGCTTCTTCCTGCGGGGTGAATTTCAGCTCAATCAGCGCGATGGCTTTTTGTACCGCCCGCAGCGTCACCGGGTCAGCCGAGGCCGGGTGGCTGGCAAAATCGATGGCTTTCAGCTGGGTAGTCATTTTTTCGCGCACCTCGACAGGGGCGATGATATCGATGACGTCGAGGATCTGCTTGATAACTAACTGGCAGGCAACAACGTCAGAGACCAGTTCGTCGTGTTCGGTAAGATGTTGAGACATTTTTCACTCCTTTTTTCAGGAGCGTAATAGTACCCTAATTCCTCGGATATAAAAAAACCTGCCGCAGCAGGTTTTTTTATCAGAACATAGCGCCAGGCGGTACGTCTTTAAAGGTTTTGCAGTAGTTTTCGAACATGCTCTTCAGAATTTTGCGCAGTTTCATGGTTGGCTCCATTTTTGTTA
Source organism: Klebsiella sp. HN106 (assembly GCF_051209435.1). Taxonomy (NCBI): domain Bacteria; kingdom Pseudomonadati; phylum Pseudomonadota; class Gammaproteobacteria; order Enterobacterales; family Enterobacteriaceae; genus Klebsiella; species Klebsiella sp. HN106. The sequence goes on from NZ_JBLURD010000001.1 coordinate 1,075,202, forward strand.
TGCAGGTGTTAATATCTACACAGCTATAATATGACCTGTATCACAAAAATCAATCTCAACGTGCGATAAATCACGTTTTATTTACAAAATAAATTTAAACATTCAACAAAAGTGAGTTATTTCGGATAGTTAAGAGCTGCGGGCTCCAGGTGAATCCGGGATCGCTTAGCAATGGCAGCGATACAACGATGAGTACAAACATCTCTTCCAGGGACGACCGCTCTTTTTCAGCACCTGCTCTGCTGGTGGCTGGCGCGTTTTTTATGGAGTTCCTCGACGGCACAGTCATCGCCACCGCCCTGCCCGACATGGCGAAAGACTTCGGCGTAACGGCAGTGGATCTCAACATTGGAATTAGCGCCTACCTTATTACCCTTGCGGTGCTGATACCCGCCAGCGGCTGGATCGCCGATCGCTTCGGCGCGCGGAAAATCTTTAGCCTGGCGCTGGCGATTTTTACCCTCGCCTCGGTGTTTTGCGGGTTGTCGACCAATGTCGATGTGTTTGTCGCCATGCGTATTCTTCAGGGAATTGGCGGCGCGCTGATGGTGCCCGTGGGCCGCCTGGCGGTGTTGCGCACCACACCGAAGCATCAGCTGATTAAAGCGATTGCCACTCTGACCTGGCCGGCGCTGGTGGCGCCTATTATTGGCCCACCGTTGGGCGGATTTATCACCAGCTACGCCAGCTGGCACTGGATCTTCTTTATTAACGTGCCGCTTGGGCTTGTGGCGATTGCCCTGGCGCTGCGCATCATCCCGGATATTCGGGAAGAAGAGCGCCGCCCGTTCGATCTTTCCGGTTTTCTTGCGACCTCGGTGGCGATGGTTAGCCTGGTTGCCGCCATGGAGCTTCTCGGCGATCGTCAGCCTCTGGGCTGGCAGACCCTGGCGCTGCTGGTGTCAGGCCTGGGCTGCATGCTTTTCTCGTTACGGCACTTCCGCCGCGCTGAATGGCCGATGGTGCGCCTTGATGCGCTGGAGATCCCCACCTTCAGGGTCACCATGTACGGCGGTTCGCTGTTCCGCTCCTCCATCAGCGCCGTTCCGTTTCTGCTGCCGCTGCTTTTTCAGGTCGGCTTCGGCATGGATCCCTTCCACTCGGGGCTGCTGGTGCTGGCGGTGTTCGTCGGCAACTTCACCATCAAGCCCCTTACAACGCCGCTGATTCGCTGGCTGGGTTTTCGCCGTCTGCTGCTGATCAATGGCGCATTAAACGTATTATCGCTGCTGGCCTGCGCTTTTTTAACCCCGCATACGCCGGTTTGGCTCATCTTTGTAATTCTCTATCTCGGCGGGGTCTTCCGATCGATTCAATTTACCGGCATCAGCACCCTCGCTTTTGCCGATGTTCCTTCCGGACAAATGAGCTATGCCAATACGCTGTTCAGCACCGCATCCCAGCTGGCCGTTGGACTTGGGATAACGCTTGGAGCGATAGGTATTCGTATTGGGGAAGAGTTCAGTGAATGGCTTACGCTTTCTCACCTTCCGGGCATCAGCTTCCGCCTGTCGTTTATCTTTATTGCGCTGATTTGCCTGGTCGGCATGATTGATACTCTGCATCTGACAAAAGATGCGGGTAGCAGCGTGTCGAACAAAAAGAAATAGATAACGAAAAGGCCAGCAGCGCTGGCCTTGCATAGGATGTGTTAATCGATTAACCGATGATCTGGCGAACGAACGCTTCGATCTCTTTATCCTGGCAGTTCTCAAAGAAACACTGCTGGAAGCGAGGGCCGGAAACGGCAGTTTTCACCAGCTCCGGATCGATCGCACGCAGCGTATCCAGATAGTTTTCCTTAACCACCGCGGCTTTGACCGCGTTCAGGATGCCGGCGTTACGCACCTGAGGCTCTTTACGCTCCGGCGGATAGCCTTCGCCTTTGCGGCCGGTGAAGGCTTTTTCAAAGATAAAGCGTACGTTCAGCTCTGCACCCCAGCCAAATCCTTTCGCAAACGGCAGAGACAGCGCGTTACCGTTATTGATCTGCGCAAACAGGAAGGCGTCCGCAGGGTCGATGCAGTAGCCACAAACTACGCCCGGATGAATATTTAACGACATTAGCGCGCCCTGACCAGTGCCGCAGCCGGTAACCACAAAGTCGACCGCCTTCGAATTCAGCAGGATGCTGGCCATAATGCCCAGATGGATATAGGTCAGGTGATGGTCGTTTTCATCGCTCATCCCGACGTTGTAAACCGGGAAGCCCTTCTCGTCAGCAACGGCGTTTAATTCATTGAGGATGATGGCGTTTTTGTTCGCCTGGCTGTTTTCCATCATCAGTGCGATTTTCATGCTTTACTCTCCTGAATGCTGTGCGGGTTTTCCCGCGATAGTTCGTTAGCGTTGCTATGACAATACTACCTTACGAACATACTTTCAAATTTTATGAAAAGTTGTTTTATAAATTGCATCTCGCCTCACACTTTTGCCTTCCGTCCTGCCAGGACGCCGCCTCATCCTGAGGCAAGTCGCGTCATCTCAGGCCAGGTCTGTGTGCGGGGGATCGGATTAACACGGCGAAATTTGGCCCAACGGCGAAGTGAACGAAATAAGGAATTAAAACCATTCTCATTATTTTAAAAGTGCCAATGCGTGTTATTCCCATTTGCATTATTAATAAATGAATTTATTAATTTACTTTTTGCAAATAAATTAATAACAAATTATAGTGTGCGCACTAAAACTTATTTCTTTTTTCCCGGAGCAGCCAGATGCTAAAAACTGAAATGATCGATAAGCTTAATGCGCAGATGAATCTTGAACTTTATTCCTCTCTGCTTTATCAGCAAATGAGCGCCTGGTGTAGTTACCACAGCTTTGAAGGCGCGGCGGCGTTTCTTCGTCGCCACGCGCAGGAAGAGATGACCCATATGCAGCGCCTTTTCGATTACCTGACCGATACCGGTAGTCTGCCCTGCATCACGGCTATCGCGTCGCCGTTTGCTGAGTATGCCTCTCTTGACGAGCTATTCCGTGCGACCTACGAACATGAACAGTTAATTACGCAAAAAATTAATGAACTGGCACATGCGGCAATGACCAGTCAGGATTATCCGACGTTTAATTTCCTGCAGTGGTACGTTGCTGAACAGCACGAAGAAGAGAAGCTGTTTAAATCGGTTATTGATAAATTAACCCTCGCAGGTAAAAGCGGCGAAGGTCTGTACTTTATTGATAAAGAGCTGGCAACGCTCGACACGCAAAATTAATTAGGCCGGCAGCGAGGCTCCAGCGCCCGCTGCCGTATTAATGGCGGCAAATTTTACTTTCGTGCGTATTAAACCCTTCTTCAGCGGCAATAAACTTGCCTTTTTTCTGCAAAAACGCCACCAGTTCCGCCGCACTCAGATTTTCCGCCGAGCAGGTGTGAAATCGGGCTTCTTTACCGAAACGCGCGACGATCGCCGCTTCAAGCGTCGCCACGGTGTAAGTTTCGCCTGAGGCGATCATCATTTGCAGCACTTCGTGACCATGAATCGATGGCATATTCTCTCCCGTAAAGCCCGCAGAATATACCAGCCCGGGCGGCGAATTCTTGCGCCAGCGCAGCTTTGAAGCAAACCCTCTGCTACTGTAAAGTTTTTATTACAACGCCTGTAACCTTCATTTGACGAAGCGACTGATTTCACATACTCTGCGCGGCATAATGAATTGTGAATGCCGTAATGGATAGTGAAAAGCGTGAAGAACCGCACTCTGGGTAGTATTTTAATCGTCGCCGGCACCACCATCGGCGCAGGGATGTTAGCCATGCCGTTGGCATCGGCGGGCGTAGGTTTCGGCGTGTCGTTAGCTTTGCTGATAACGCTTTGGGCGCTAATGTGTTATACCGCTTTGCTGCTGCTGGAAGTCTATCAGCACGTGCCGGCCGACATGGGTCTGGGTTCGCTGGCGGCACGTTATCTGGGCCGATACGGGCAATGGGCAACCGGCTTTTGCATGCTGTTTCTGCTTTACGCGCTCACGGCAGCCTATATCAGCGGCGCCGGCGAACTGCTGGCCTCAAGCCTCAATCAGTGGCTGGACTGGACGCTGCCTCCTGCGGCAGGCGTTCTGATCTTTACCGCTATCGGTGGGACGGTCGTCTGCATCGGGACTTCGCTGGTCGATCTTTTTAACCGCTTTTTATTCAGCGCAAAGATTATTTTCCTCGCCATTATGCTTGCGCTTCTGCTGCCGCACATTCACCAGATAAACCTGCTGACTCTGCCGCTACAGCAGGGGCTGGCGCTGTCGGCCATTCCGGTGATTTTTACTTCCTTTGGTTTTCACGGCAGCATACCCAGTATTGTGAGCTACCTGGGCGGCGATATTCGCAAGCTGCGCCGGGTATTTATCATCGGAAGCTTTATTCCTCTGGTCGCCTATATTTTCTGGCAGCTGGCGACGCTGGGCAGCATTGACTCTCCTGCGTTTACCGCGCTGCTGGCGCAGAATGCCGGGCTCAATGGCCTGCTGGAGGCCATCCGTGAAGTGGTGGCATCGTCGCACGTTGAGCTGGCGGTCCATCTGTTCGCCGACCTGGCGCTGGCGACATCATTTCTCGGGGTGGCGCTTGGGTTGTTCGACTATCTGGCCGATCTGTTTCAACGCCAGAACAGCGCCGGTGGACGGCTACAGAGCGGTCTGATTACCTTTTTGCCTCCGCTGGCCTTCGCGCTATTTTATCCGCGTGGCTTCGTGATGGCGTTAGGCTATGCGGGCGTTGCGCTGGCCGTGCTCGCGCTCATGCTGCCTTCGCTGCTGGTAATGAAGAGCCGCCAACAGCACCCTGATGCCCCGTGGCGGGTCGCAGGCGGTTCAGCGGCGCTGTGGCTTGTCCTGCTCTGCGGGATCGCTATCGTAGTGATTCAGTTTGCGATAGTCGCAGGATTACTGCCGGCGGTGGGATAAAAAAGGGGCCAATTCGGCCCCTGATGTTATTTCGTTAAACAGCACTGCTTATATTTCTTACCGCTGCCGCACGGGCAAGGATCGTTGCGCCCAACCTTGCTCTCATTCCTGATGGGCTGCTGAACTTGTGCGGGCTGAGCGTGCTCAGTCCAGTAGTTGTAAAGCGCCAGGGCCGCAGGACGAATTCGCTCAACGCTGGCGATAAACTCTTCCGCGGATAGTTCATCCAGCGCCTCGAAGCGCTCTTCGGTACCGTGCAGAGCGATGGCGTCCAGCTCTGCCTGCAGCTCGGCAGGCAGACCTGACCAGTCGCTTAATCCCACGCCGCGCATATAGCCAAAGCACCACTCCTCAACAATGGTGAGCTCCTGCCCCTCCTCTTCCCGGCTGCCGAACATCGGTTCGAACTGATCGGGATAGTCGCTTAAACGCTCGGCAATATCGCTCATATGCTGCAGCGTCAGGTTGACGAAACGGTCTCGCTCGCGATCGTTGGCCCAGCGCGGCACATTATCCGCTCCGCCCCAGATAGCAATCAGCCACTGCGCGGGCTCAATCTCGGTCGGCCCGGAGAGTATGGCCGTCAGTAGGCCATCCAGTTCAGCAACATCCATGATGGTGCCTTCTACCGCGTATTTCGACAGGATATCATCCAGCCATTCCACTTCGCTTTCGTTCAGGGGTCCAGTTTTCATAAACAGGCTCATCGTCGTAAAAAATGGCGCTTACAGTAGCGGAAATAGCGAAAGAAAACTACCCGGCTACAGGAGCTTCAGCGTGCGAAGTGTTTCCGCAATTTCGCTAAAGGCATCCGACGAAAGCGGGAGCAGCGGTCGCGGTAAGCAATCCTCCCCGCACAGCCCGAGGATACTTGCCGCTGCGGCGGTCACTCGCAGGCTGCCACCATATTTACTGAATAACATCCACAGCGGCGCGAGCCTGGCGCTGATTGCCGTCGCCTGCTCAGCGTCCCCTCGCGCTGCCGCCGCGGTTAACTCTTTGGCGACCTGCGGGAAAAGGCCGCCGCACACCGAATACCAGACTTCGCAGCCGGCATTCAGGCCATCGGCCGCGCAGGCGTCCCCGCTAATGCCAATACTCACCCCTGCCGGTAGCTGGCGCCGCAGGCTCTGAATCCGGCGGACGGTTTCATTTTTCGCGGGGCCGGGGATTTTAATTGAGGCGATCCCGGGTAGCGCGGCGATCGCGCCTTTAAGTTCATCCGAAGTCGTCACATGCGTGGTAACGGGATTGTCGTAAACGCAGACGGGGACGGAGACCTGTTGGGTGACGGTCTGGTAAAAAGTCAAAATCTCCTCGTCTGTCAGGGGTTGATAAGCCATTACTGGCAGAAGCAGCGCGCTGGCGCCTGCCATCTGCGCGTCTTCAGCCAGACGGAGAACCTGATCGGTCCCCAGCGCCCCTATGCCGACCATCAACGGAATGGGTCCGGCATGCGATTTTACCTGGCGCACCACCTGCATTCTCTGCTCACGGCTAAGCCAGGCATAGCTTCCGGTGGAGCCAAGTACGCCGAGGGAATCGACCTCAGATTCGACGAGACGAGTGACAATTCGGGCAAATGCCGTTTCATCAACGCCATGTGGATGTAACGGAGTCAGAGGAAAAGCGCAGAGGCCAGTAAACATTTCATCCCCACTTATTGAGATAATGATTGAGTGCTGGCAGATAATAGCAACAGAAAAGTATTTTGTCCTATGACAAAATGTACCCGACGATCGCGAGGTAGCGCTGAAGCGGTTTTTCATAAGGGACAAAAACAAAAAAACCACCCGTAGGTGGTTTCACGACACTGCTTATTGCTTTGATTATTCTGCTTTATCCCAATGGTACCCGGAGCGGGACTTGAACCCGCACAGCGCGAACGCCGAGGGATTTTAAATCCCTTGTGTCTACCGATTCCACCATCCGGGCTCGGGATAGAAATTGGAGGCGCGTTCCGGAGTCGAACCGGACTAGACGGATTTGCAATCCGCTACATAACCGCTTTGCTAACGCGCCTTAATGCTTTAACACCCGCAACTGCCGATGTCTTAAACTGGAGCGGGAAACGAGACTCGAACTCGCGACCCCGACCTTGGCAAGGTCGTGCTCTACCAACTGAGCTATTCCCGCATCATCAAGCTAATTTGCTAATTAGTTGATTTTGTTATCGTCTGCCAGACTGTGCTGCCGTTCGATGCGATGCATTCTACTTACCTGGCGCAATGAGTCAACGATATTTTTCAAAACCTTGTGTTGTTTGCTGAAAATTGCGCCGAAACGATCACTGATCAAGCAAATCCCCGCGCGCGGCGTTCAGATATTGCAGCATCGACCACAGCGTCAGCACCGCCGCCACGAGGAATAGCCCAATCCCCGCCCATTCAACCCAGATATTTGGCCGCCACAGCATCCACACCAGCGCCGCCATCTGGGCCGTGGTTTTTACTTTACCAATCCATGATACCGCTACGCTGCTGCGCTTACCCAGTTCAGCCATCCACTCGCGCAGCGCGGAGATGATGATTTCGCGCGCGATCATCGTAGCGGCCGGTAACGTTACCCACCAGGTATGATAATGCTCGGCCACCAGCACCATCGCAATCGCCACCATGACTTTGTCCGCAACCGGATCGAGGAAAGCGCCGAAACGAGTGCTCTGATTCCAGCGACGCGCCAGGTAGCCATCAAACCAGTCGGTCACCGCCGCGATGAAGAAAATCAGGGCGCAGGCAAAAGGAGCCCAGCTAAACGGGAGATAAAACGCCAGTACAAAGAATGGAATAAGAATGACGCGAAACAGAGTAAGCAACGTAGGGATATTAAATTGCATGGTAACGGGTAACTATCTGTTGTAAGTAAAAATTAGCCCTATGTTGCTACAGAGCCCCTAATGTTTCAACGAGTAGAAGATCTTTTCTGCCAGACCGTGAGATATACCCGGTACTTTCGCAATCTCTTCGACGCTGGCCTTCTGCAGTCCCTGCAGACCACCCATATATTTCAGCAGCATCTGTCGGCGTTTTGGCCCCACCCCTTCGATGGTTTCCAGCGTGCTGGTGCTTTTTACTTTTGCCCGTTTTTTACGGTGGCCGGTAATGGCGTGATCGTGCGACTCGTCGCGAATATGCTGTATGACATGCAGCGCGGGGGAATCCGGCGGCAGGCTAAAGCCCTCGCCTTCCGGTTCGAAGAACAACGTCTCCAGGCCCGCTTTGCGATCGCTGCCTTTTGCCACGCCTAATAACAGCGGATGACTTTTATCCCACGGCACGTCCAGCTCGGCAAAGACCGTTTTCGCCTGGCCAAGCTGGCCTTTACCGCCGTCGATCAGGATGACATCGGGGATCTTACTCTCTTCTATTGCCTTGCCGTAGCGACGACGAAGTACCTGATTCATCGCCGCATAATCGTCCCCGGGCGTGATGCCAGTGATATTGTAGCGGCGATATTCCGCACGCAGCGGTCCGTTGCTATCGAAAACCACGCACGACGCGACGGTCTGTTCGCCCATCGTATGGCTGATATCAAAACATTCCATCCGATTAACGGCGGGGAGTTTGAGTAGCGTCGCGAGCGCCTGCAGGCGCTGAGTTATCGTTGAATGCTGAGAAAGCCTGGTGGTCAGCGCCGTCGCGGCGTTAGTCCGCGCCAGTTTCAGATAGCGGGCGCGATCGCCGCGAGGTTTGGTCTGTACGTTAACCCGGCGTCCGGCCAGTTCTGAGAGCGAATCCGCCAGCAGGGTTTTATCGCCGAGGTTGAAATCCAGCAGGATCTCGCTCGGCAGCGTCCGCATCTGGCTGCCCTGTAAATAGAACTGCCCGACAAACGTTTCCACCACTTCACCCAGTTCGGTACCATTCGGCACTTTGGGGAAATAGCTGCGGCTGCCAAGGACTTTCCCCTGGCGTATAAACAGCACGTGGACGCATGCCATTCCGGCATCAAACGACACGCCGATAACATCGAGATCGTCCCCGGTATTGGAGACGAACTGCTTCTCCGTTACCCGACGGACGGCTTGAATCTGGTCGCGGATCCGCGCAGCCTCTTCAAACTCCAGCGCCTGGCTGGCTTTTTCCATGCGGGTAATCAGCTGAGTCAGTACCTGATCGTCTTTACCCGCCAGGAACAGGCGTACGTAGTCGACCTGTTGGGCATACTCTTCCTCACTCACCAGCCCGGCAACGCATGGCCCGAGACAACGGCCAATTTGGTACTGCAGGCACGGCCGCGAGCGGTTGCGATAAACGCTGTTTTCGCACTGGCGGACAGGAAAGATCTTTTGCAGCAGCGCTAACGTCTCGCGAACGGCGTAGCCGTTGGGGAACGGACCGAAATATTCGCCTTTCGCATGCTTGGCTCCGCGATGCGTCGCCAGGCGGGGATGCGTATCGCCGCTAAGAAAAATAAAGGGGTAGGATTTATCATCGCGCAGCAGCACGTTATAGCGCGGCTGATAAAGCTTAATATAGTTATGCTCAAGCAGCAGCGCTTCCGTTTCGGTGTGGGTCACGGTAACGTCAATCTGGGCAATAAGCGCCACCAGCGCTTCGGTTTTACGCGAAGCCAGGTTGCTGCGAAAATAGCTGCTAAGCCGCTTTTTCAGATCTTTTGCTTTGCCTACATAGATAACAGTACCGCCAGCATCATACATACGATAGACGCCCGGCTGGCTGGTTACGGTTTTCAGGAAAGCTTTTGCATCAAAAACATCACTCACTGACTTGCTAACGACTCCGCATTGCAAAGGCCATGGCGAATTGCCAGGTGCGTCAGCTCCACATCGCCGTGAATGTTCAATTTACTGAACATGCGATAGCGGTAGCTGTTCACGGTCTTGGGACTCAGATTTAACTGCTCTGAGATCTCGTTGACCTTCTGACCTTTAGTAATCATTAGCATAATCTGCAATTCTCGCTCAGACAAACTGGCAAACGGCGATTCGGCCTTTTCCGGTTCAATCTGGCTGAGCGCCATCTGCTGAGCGATATCGGATGCGATATAACGCTGACCCGAAGCCACGCAGCGAATCGCATTGACTACCTCCTGCGGCGCAGCGCCTTTACTGAGGTAGCCAGCGGCGCCGGCCTGCATGACTTTCGCCGGCAGCGGATTTTCCGTATGCACGGTCAGCATAATCACTTTGGCATCAGCAACGGAACGGGCAATTTTTCGCGTAGCCTCAAGGCCGCCGATTCCCGGCATGTTCATATCCATCAGGACTACATCAACGGGATTTGCGCGGCACCATTTCACGGCATCCTCACCGCAGCAGGCCTCGCCGGCAACTTTAATCCCTTTTATATCTTCCAGAATGCGTCGTATCCCTGCGCGCACTAGTTCGTGGTCATCAACAAGAAGGACGTTGATCAAAGGAATATTCTCCAGAATTAGGGATAACGCCACTGATAGCTTATCTCCTACATATTACCGGGTTTTAGCGTAACTTTAAAAGTCAAAAAATGTCCTGGAAAAGATTTCTTAGGCAATTATGGAAATCTGCCTGCACACCTGCTGGAAAGCCATACTTAACATAGAGTTGCGAAACGGTTGTTTTTTAACATTCATCACACAGATTACGTAAAAACACAACACTCTGCGTAGATGAGAAATACGCGCCTGAATATGTAACAAATATTAACAGTGAAACGGCGTCATGGAAAAAATTAAGCTGCTTACATCTCATGATTACGTATTATTCAGCCAATTAAAACATTCACCATTCAAATGAGAGAACGAAAACCAAGCACTCCTTTTTTTTCCTTTGCTTGTGGTATACTGCGCCGCCTTCACTTTTAGACATGCGCATTTGCGCAGAAAGCAAACGAGGATATCGATGAGCACACCAGATTTTTCCACTGCGGAAAATAATCAAGAACTGGCACAGGAAGTTTCGTGCCTGAAAGCGATGATGACGCTGATGCTGCAGGCCATGGGTCAGGCGGATGCAGGCCGAGTGATTATTAAAATGGAAAAGCAAATTGCGCAGATGGAAGATGTGGCTCAGGCTGCCGTATTCTCCAGCACCGTTAAGCAAATTAAGCAGGCATATCGTCAGTAATGATTCACCGGCTGAAGGTATGACTAACAGCCGGTCTTAAGTCTGGCACGCAGAACAACCTATAAGATCAAATTAATCCCGTCGCTACCGCGTAGCAGGCAATTTGCGTTTTGTTTGGCGCATTGAATTTTCGCTGCATATTCTTCTGATGAAAATTGACGGTATTTTCTGAGATAGACAGAATCATTGCGACCTCAGCCGAGGTTTTGCCTTCCGCTGTCCATTTCAAAATCTCCAGTTCACGTCGACTAAATTTCATTTCCGGCGGCATAACCATTTCGTCCTCCAGCCGCAAGAGCGTCAGCAGACTCAGTTCGGTCAGGGTTCTTAAGCGCATCTCCAGTTCATCTTCCTCAAAGGGCCCCTGGCTGTGGCTGGTTCCTGAGACGGATAAGAATCCGTGTGCATGGTTAGGCAGCGTCAGGCACTGCGTTACCCCCTTGCGTAAGCCATGATCGCGCGCACCGTCCCATAATTCAGGGGTGTCGTGGAATAGCTTATCGTTCCAGGGTAGATGCCCGCGAAGGAAATTCTCCTTGCGCAGTACCGGGTCAATCGCGAAATAATTCTCGGCTTGATAATGCGACATCCAGGCCGGAGGATAGGTCGATTGCAGGGTTACCCTGGGGCGAGTGAAAGGCACGGGATGCCGTACGCAGAGCGCGAAGTAGTCATATTCCAGCGCTTGTGCCTGCTGCTGGAGTAGATGAAAAACTCCTTCGCCTGCAGAAGCTGACTGAAATTGTTGCAGCATTTCCCGCCGCCAGCTGAAAAAATCATTGTCCCTCATAACTGACCAAATAACTCCTGAGTGATAATCATTATTATAAATACATAAAACTAACACATAAACCCTGCTTATATGTATAAAATATGGTAGCCATCGCATTTATTAGATGGCGACTGGCAACAGCGCCTGATGAGTGAAAAGTATGCCCGCAGTTGTGGCACAAAACCTTGACAGATATATCGGCGTTGATTATGTCCTGAGGCTGGACTTTTAACTTTTACCGAAACTCGGTTAAGCGTCGTTTAGCAGGCCGCTCCCCTCAGCCTTAGCGGAAGCGGCCTGGGCACTGAGATTATTGCATCAGAAATTTTTCGAGGAACTGGCGGGTACGCGCCTGCTGAGGATTGGCAAAAAGAGATTTCGCGTCTCCCTGTTCAACGATACGCCCTTGATCCATAAAAATAGCGCGGTCCGCTACGTCGCGGGCAAAGCTCATCTCATGGGTAACGATAACCATCGTACGCTTCTCCTGCGCCAGCTGACGTATGGTGTTCAGCACCTCCCCCACCAGCTCGGGATCCAATGCCGAGGTTGGTTCATCAAACAGGATGACATCGGGGCGCATCGCCAGCGCGCGAGCAATTGCCACGCGCTGCTGCTGCCCGCCGGACAAACGACGCGGGTAGCTGTTTTCTTTACCGGTAAGCCCCACCTTGGCCAGCAGCTCACGCGCCCGGGCGATGGATTCATTTTTATCCTCCCCTTTGACGATCACCGGCCCTTCAATGATGTTCTCCATCACCGTACGGTGGGGAAAAAGATTAAAGTTCTGAAACACGAAGCCCACATGCTGACGCAAACGGCGGATGTCCGCTTTTTGCTGACCGAGGCTGCGCGCGGTATCGATGGTCACGTCGCCGACGCGAATGGTACCGTTTTCCGGCTGTTCCAGCAGATTAATACTGCGCAGCAGCGTGGTTTTCCCTGAACCACTGGGTCCGATAATCGCCACCACTTCGCCCTGTTGAACCTCAAGGTCGATACCGTGAAGCACCGTTTGGCCATGGAATTTTTTCACCAGGTTTTTTACTTCAATCGCACTCATTTTGGATCACGCTCCTGGCGGTTCAGCTGATTTTCAAAATAGTTTTGCAGCGTGGAAAGCACCGTCGCCATTACCCAGTAAATCAGCGAAGCAGCCAGGTACATGGTGAAAACTTCCAGCGTGCGCGAGGTGATTAGCTGAGCCTGGCGGAACAGCTCCGGCACCTGGATAGTCGCGGCCAAAGAAGTATCTTTGACCAGGCTGATAAAGCTGTTGGAAAGCGGCGGCAGCGCCACCCGCGCGGCCTGCGGAAGAATCGCGCGGCGCATCGCCTGCCAGCGCGTCATACCAATACTCGCCGCCGCCTCCCACTGCCCTTTATCAATGGAGGCAATCGCCGCGCGCAGCGTTTCTGCCGCGTAGGCCGCGGTGTTTAAAGACAGGCCAATCATCGCTGCGGGAATAGGATCCAACTCAATACCGAACTGCGGCAAGCCGTAATAGATCATAAACAGCTGCGCAATCAGCGGCGTTCCGCGAAAGATGGAAATATACATCCGCGCCAGCCATTTAATCGGCCAGACGGGTGACATGCGCATCAGCGCCAGGATAAACCCCAGCACCAGGCCAAAAAACATGCCGCCGATGCTGAGCTGTAGCGTAAATACCGCGCCCTTAAGCAAAAAAGGCGCGGAATCGATAACCAGTTGGATACTCTCTTGCATTCTATGTGTTCTGCATCAGATATGAGGATGATAGGCGAACAGCGCAGGCGCGCCGCCGGTATGAACAAACAGGATTGGGCCTTCATCCTTAAAGCGCTTCTGGCTGATACCGTCAATCAGTCCGGCCATTGCCTTTCCGGTATAGACCGGATCCAGCAGGATACCTTCCAGCTGCGCCAGCAGCTTGACCGCCGCCATTCCTTCGTCGTTCGGTATCCCGTAACCCGGCGCAAAGTAATCATCCCATAGCTGGATACCGGCCTTTGCTTCCAGCTCCAGGCTATTTGCCACCGCCTGCTGCAGCGCGGCGACTTTTGGCAGCTGGTCGGCTACTTTGCGCGATACCGTTACGCCGATAAGCTCGACATTTGGCATCAGCTGTTCAAGTCCCACCGCAAGACCGGCATGCGTACCGGCGCTGCCGGATGCGACGACCACGGAGGAAAGCTCAACCGACCCTTCGCACTGCTGGGCAATTTCCAGCGCGCTCTCCACATAGCCCAACGCGCCCAGCGCGTTCGAACCGCCCACCGGGATCACGTAGGGACGATAGCCCTGAGCTTCAATGCGGGTCGCCAGCTCTTCCAGCTGAGCATCAGGATCGGTCAGCGCGTCGCACATTTCGACCTGGGTATTGAACAGATCAAGCAGCAATCGGTTACCGTTAGTCAGATAGTTCTCAGCCCGGGTACCCATTGGGTTTTCCAGCAGCGCCACGCAGTGCAGGCCAAGTTTTGCCGCCACCGCTGCCGTCTGACGGACATGGTTCGACTGGATGGCTCCGGCGGTAATCAGCGTATCCGCACCTTCCCGCAGCGCATCAGCCGCGAGAAACTCAAGCTTGCGCAGCTTATTACCACCCATTGCAAGCGGGGTGACGTCATCACGCTTGATGAAGATTTCACGACCGAGATAATCGGAAAGGCGCGGCAGATATTCAAGCGGCGTCGGCGCGCCGATCAGCTCCAGACGCGGGAAAAGGGTTAAATTTTGCAGTGACATAAAACCTCCTGACTGAATTATCCTTAATTATGCACGCTGTGAGGCGCGAAATAAAAAAAGGCGCTATCAGGAGCGCCTTTTTTCACCGCCGACCGTTACTTCGTGACGTCAGCGCCAAACCATTTTTCCGATAGCGCCTTCAGGCTGCCATCTTTTTGCATCTCTGCAATGGCGCCATCAACCGCTTTCAGCAGGTCTTCGTTACCTTTACGCAGCGCGACGCCGGATTCCTGGCGGGAGAAGGCTTCACCAGTGACGGCAAGGGTATTGCCGGTTTTCTTCACCAGATCCAGCGCCGCCAGGCGGTCAACCAGGATGGCGTCGATACGGCCCACGCGCAGATCCTGATATTTCGTCGGATCATCATCATAAGTACGAATGTCGACGCCCTGGACGTTCTGACGCAGCCACTCTTCATAGTTGGTGCCCAGACCCACGCCGACTTTCTTACCTTTCAGGTCAGCGGCGGTTTTAATCACGCCCTCGTTCCCTTTTTTCACCAGCGCCTGAATCCCTGAAACAGTATAGGGCGTCGAGAAATCATATTTTTTCTTACGTTGATCGGAAATGGTGACCTGGTTTATCACGACATCGATACGTTTAGAATCCAGCGAAGCAAGCATGCCGTCCCACTTGGTGGGTTTAAGGTCAGCCTTTACACCCAGATGTTTCGCCAGTTCGTTGGCAAAATCCACCTCGAAACCGGTCAGCTTACCGTCATCTCCCTGATAGCTGAACGGCGGGTAAGTCCCTTCCAGACCCACGCGTAGAGTGCCACGCTCTTTGACCTGATTAAGCAGGTTTTCAGCCGCAAAGGTTTTTACGCTGACGCCAGCCATTAAAACGACGGCCATTGCGCCCATCAGCGCCTGACGACCCAGAAGTGCTAATTTCATTAGATACCCCTAACAGAGTGATATTTTGCTGCAGTGTAAGGCGTTTAGCCTCAGTCACCAACATCGATATGCTACATCTTATTCCGAATTATTATATATGGTGCCGTTTAGGGCATAGCGAAAACGTATCGAAAACATCTCCGTTTTGCTGGATATCTCTCATACTGCAATGGTCAGCTTGATGACGTCTGGAGCAAGGAAGATGAAAAACCCCACGTTACTGCAGTGCTTTCACTGGTACTACCCAACCGGCGGCGAATTATGGCGTGAAGTCGAAGCCCTCGCGCCAAACCTTAACGAAATCGGCATCAACATGGTTTGGTTGCCTCCTGCCTACAAGGGCGCCTCCGGCGGCTACTCTGTCGGCTATGATTGCTACGACCTGTTTGACCTCGGCGAGTTTGACCAAAAAGGTTCAGTCGCCACCAAATATGGCGATAAAGACCAGCTCCTCGCCGCAATCTCCGCGCTGCGCCAGCACGATATCGCCGTGCTGCTTGACGTTGTGGTTAACCACAAAATGGGGGCCGATGAAAAAGAGCCGGTACGCATTCAGCGCGTTGATCAAAACGATCGTACGCAAATCTCTGATGAGATTATTGAGTGCGAGGCCTGGACGCGTTACACCTTCCCCGCCCGCGCCGGTAAATACTCTGAATTCATCTGGGACTATAAGTGCTTCAGCGGGATCGATCATATAGAGAATCCTGATGAAGATGGCGTGTTTAAACTCGTCAATGACTACACCGGCGACGGATGGAACGATCAGGTCGATGATGAAATGGGCAACTTCGACTATCTGATGGGCGAAAATATCGATTTTCGCAATCGGGCGGTTACCGAGGAGATTAAATACTGGGCGCGCTGGGTAATGGAGCAGACCGGGTGCGATGGCTTCCGCCTTGATGCGGTTAAACATATCCCCGCCTGGTTTTATAAAGAGTGGATCGAACACGTCCAAGAGGTGGCGACAAAACCGCTGTTTATCGTCGCGGAATACTGGTCGCACGAAGTTGATAAGCTTCAGCAGTATATCGCCATGGTTGACGGCAAGACGATGCTGTTCGACGCCCCTCTGCAGATGAAATTTCATGAAGCTTCGCGGCAGGGTCGCGATTACGACATGAGCCAGATTTTCAGCGGCACGCTGGTTGAAGCCGACCCATTCCACGCCGTCACCCTGGTGACCAACCATGATACTCAGCCGCTGCAGGCGCTCGAGGCGCCGGTTGAGGCCTGGTTCAAGCCGCTGGCGTATGCGCTGATTCTGCTGCGTGAAAACGGCGTTCCCTCGGTCTTTTATGCCGATCTCTTCGGCGCCAGCTATGAAGATACCGGTGGCGATGGCGAGAGCTACGCTATTGAGATGCCGGTAATCGAACAACTACACGAACTGATCGACGCCCGCCAGCGTTTTGCCCACGGTGTACAAACGCTCTGGTTCGATCATCCGAACTGTATTGCCTTCAGCCGGAGCGGCACCGAGGATGATCCGGGCTGCGTGGTCGTACTATCCAACGGCGACGATGGGGAAAAAACGCTCCCTCTGGGCGAAAATTACCGCAATAAACGCTGGCGAGATTTTCTCGGCAACCGCGATGAGGTTATTGAAACCGACGATGAAGGAAACGGGACTTTCACCTGTAGTGGCGGCAGCGTAAGCGTGTGGGTGATTGAGGAAGCACTATAAAACTTCGCGGGCTGAGAAGGATTCAGCCCGCATCAAGCTTACCGTCCGCTTTTATCAGCCGACGCTTTTTTCCACGCCAGTTCACACTCCGGAGTGAGGCGATCCACCCGTTTAAGCGTCATACGATCGTAGCGCAGCGTATTGCCTTCACGCTCAAGCGGATAGACATCTAACGCGGAGGTAACGTTATAGATCACATCATCACGCTTCATTAATTTCCCCGGCAGGACGATCACCCGTTGCCACTGTCGACAGTCAAGCGTATCACCCTCTTTGGTCACGATAAGGCTCGCTATCGCGTCAGGACTCATCATTTCACTCTGCGGGCCTGCCGTTTGCCAGTATCCCTCCAGCCCTGCAGGCGCCGGCGCTTTAACAACATCGCTGTAGCTATCAACCTGCACGCACCCGGTCAGGGCTAGCAGCGCGCCAGCCAGTACCATCTTTTTCATCATTCATCCCACAAACCGATAAAAAAAGCATTGTGGCATTAAAGCGGTAAGCCTGCCACTCTTCCGGGATCGAGTACAGGCTAAGCAGAGTGCCCGCCTGCACCGCGTTATATGGCAAAAAATAGCCATGGAATGTTAAGTTATTCTCATCCATCCCATTAATGCCATTAATTCGAAGACGTTATTTTAACCACTCAATATAAGGATAATCCTATTTTAAAAAAGCGTAAAAATGGCAAACTTATATATGACGGGTATTTAATGTTTTTATTTCCTCCACATAGCCTTTTGTAGTCTTTACTTTGAGAATATTCCTGGCAAATTAGGGGCATATTAAGGAATAGTTCAGGCTGCCTAATGGTTCCACGGCAGCGGTCGTTTTAATTGCTAACAAAATGGACTTCATCGCGCTTGTCGGCGAGGGATAAATTATCGTTACGTGTTGATTGAGGATGGGTCATGTCAACGATTATCATGGATTTATGCAGCTTCACCCGGCTGGGATTAACCGGGTACCTGACAAGCAGGGGGGTAAAGAAGCGTGAGATCGCAGAAGTACAGAGTGCGTCAAACCTGAAGGCAATGTGTGAAGCCAGCCGCCCTGCCGTAGTATTTATCAATGAGGATTGTTTTATTCATCATGAAGAGAGCAACCAGCTTGTCCGACAAATCATCAGCCAGTATCCCGCCACGCTATTCATTATCTTTATGTCGCTGGCCAATATTCATTTCGACCATTACCTGCTGGTGCGCAAAAACTTACTCGTGTGCTCGAAATCGCTGACCGAAAAAGACCTTGATGACATTCTCGCCAACCGTCTTAAATATGAGAACTATCGTGCTGCCCGGATTAATATTCCCACGCTGACCTTAAGCCAGACCGAATCAAATATGCTTCAGATGTGGATGGCCGGACACGGAACCTCTCACATATCAGCGCAGATGAACATTAAGGCCAAGACCGTGTCCTCGCACAAGGGCAATATTAAAAAGAAGATTCAAACCCACAATAAACAGGTGATTTATCACATCGTCCGCCTGACCGAAAACATCACATCCGGAATTCACGTCAACCTGCGTTGAAAAACGCTGGCGGCCGCTGCCGCCAGTTCACTCGCGGCGAATCACTCTTCCCGCTCAACGAATATACCGTCAGGATGGCCGTGCTCGTTAAAAAACCAGATCCCCAGCGGATAATCCTCCAGCGAAACCAGATACATGACCCCTTCGCTAAACGACTCTATTGCCAGCACAACGCCCGACCGACGTGGGCCACCATCGGTCTTCACCGTGACACGATCGTTTACCTGCATAACTCATCTCCTCTATTTTTGAGCCAGTGTAGAACAAAACTGCCGATCGCGCAGTGTCCGGCCGGGCAACTGCTGTTTTTGTAGACCGTCTATACTTAAGGAGCCCTGTCTGAGTTAAGCGAGGTAGCCGAAATGAAAATCGCCAAAGAGCACAAAGGCACGGGAAGCGTTGATGTTGACGCCCTGCTGGCGGCGATTAATGAAATCAGCGAAAGTGAAGTCCAGCGAACGCAAGACGATCCTCATCACGTCAGCATTGATGGCCGGGGTTACCATACCTGGCGCGAGCTGGCCGAGGCCTTTGAACTCGATATCCATGACTTTAGCGTTACCGAAGCTAATCGCTGATCGTTGCGCGAAAAAAATCCCGACTCGCAGGAGTCGGGATGAAACTTGCTAATGCAAGAAGCACTTGAAAATTCGTTACACCAGGATATCCGATGCGCTACAAACATTACCCTCAATTATTTTGCATGACAACAAACATTCATGGAGTAAATTATTGAAAAATGGGGTCAAGAAAGCCGCCTGCGCTGGCAACGCTCGCCAGGCAAGGACTCTCGCTATTTATTCTTCCACGAACGTTTGCGCATCGCTCAATGTTTTTAAGAATAATCTCACTAAAATAGCCAAAACGGATGATTTAAATTCATTTTATTCACACGATAAATGATACATCACCCGTCCGCACATACCTGATTGCGCCCGTTTTGCTTGGCAAGATACAAACGATGATCGGCGACCGACTGCAGGTTCTCAAAGCTGTAGTCGCTGGAATCCTCACTGCAGCTCACTCCAAACGACGCGGTGATACGTAAAGAGGCGCTGTTGCCGAGTAAAATTTCACGACTATTGACCCGTATACGGATCCGTTCTGCAATGGCCGTCGCCTCTTTTAGTCTGGTATCAGGCAGGACGATGCAGAATTCTTCTCCACCAACCCTCCCTGCAAAATCGCCTTCGCGAATATGGCTGGCGATAGTACTGGCCACCAGCGTCAGCACGCGATCCCCCGCATGATGCCCGTACCGATCGTTAACGCTTTTAAAGTAATCAAGATCGAGTTGAATCACCGCCACTGGACGCTTCAGGCGTTCGCTCTGGCGAGCAGCTGCCGTGGCGCGTTCAAATAACGCCCCCCGATTTAACAGGCGGGTCAACGCATCATGCCATGCCTGCCATTCGAGGGAGGTCTGCAGCATACTCATATTGCGCACCATTCGCCGAATTACGAACCACGAGATCATCAACATCAGGGTGAACATTAACCACATCAGCATCAGGGCAATAGTGATGCTGCCAAAGTCGCCGCGTACCCCCTCCTGAATAGTGTGAATACGGATTAGCACCCCATCAAAATTGCGGATCTTCTCCCAGCTGATATAACGGGTAACCAGGCGAATCCCCCCCTGATTCTCACCAGCAAAAGCGCGCTTCAGCATCTCCTGTTCATGCGTAGACAGCAGCGTCAGCACGTTGCCCGGCGCAGAAGAAGCTATCAAATTAAGTTGATTATCATAAAGCTGATACTCGCCTTCCTCACCCGTCTTTATCGCATTGACCAGAAACGCCTTCATCTCCTGTACCGAGAAGTCCATCGCCAGGACACCGAGCCAGAAACGCTGGAAATCAAGCGGAATAGACGCCGTTATCACCGGTATTTCACGCGGCGATTCATCGCCGGAAAATGTTTGCCATACGATACCGCGAGCAGGGTTATTACGCTGCGTTTGGCGGGTAAACCAGGCATCGCTCGTAGCCTGGGAATAGAGCGCCAGCGCCTGCGTCGAATTTTTCAGCGGCTCAGTGGTGATAAAAAAGCCGCTGCGCGACACGTACAGCATACGCTTAGCGAAACCCCGGTTGTTATTGGCCAGGCGCAGCATATAACCGAGTTCAAGGGTAGCCATCAGCTCGTTCCCGGAAAAGGGAGTGTCGCGGGAAAGAAGTTCGTCGCCGTCGATAAAGGCATCGGCAACACCGTAGACCGGCAGCGTTCGTCGATTGTGAATCTCAACTGACCAGATCGGATCGTGTCGCTTCGCTAAATAACTCTCTTCGGCCTTGCGCAGCACGGCAAAATCTAACGGCGTCTCCAGCGCGGAATGCATGCCGTTACGAAAAAAAATCATTCTGTCGATATTAAATTGCAGCAGGCTGTCAAATTCATGTGCCACGTTTTCAAGGTTGTTGCGCTGGTTAGCGACGTAGGCTTCTTCCAGAACCTTGATCTCACGCCATATCAACAGCGTAGAGAAGCAGAAGACGATAAAAAAACAGAGGTTAACCACATATCCGGGGCTTAAAATCTGGCGCAGCTTTTTCACCCACATCAGCTTATCCATCGTTTTCTCGCAGCACGGTTAAAGAAGCAAACTTCATCCACGCTCCCTGTTGGTAAAATAATTCACAATATGAAAACGCCCGACGGATGCCGGGCGCTGATGGAGGGTCAGGTGCGGTTCAGCTTCCCTCCTCCTCCACGGATAAGTTCATCCTCACGAAATGCCTCGCGCTTTACGCCGTAACCGTCATACCAACGACATTCCACCATGCCGCTGGCGAATCCGGTAACGACCATGCGGGGGCCGCCGTTTTTGCGTCTCACTTCATCACTGACCAACAAGACCATTTTTGCCTCCGGTATCAGGAAGAAACAGATTTACCTTAGACGAAGGTGAACCACTTTGCATGATAGATAGCACATTTACTCCGTAGAACCGCGAAGAGCGGCTATCGCTTTCACCACGGCCAGCACGATGGCGCCAATAATGAATCCCAGCACCAGATTTGCAGCCGTTGGCAGCAGCGAGGCAATGACGCCATTCTGCCCCTGAGCCAGATTTTCAATGGCATGGTGCAGCGGCGTGAGACCGTGGACCACAATGCCGCCGCCGACCAGGAACATCGCCAGGGTGCCGACGATGGACAGCACCTTCATCAGACGAGGCGCAATCGCCAGCAAAGCTTTCCCCGTCCACTGCGCCAGCGCACTGCTTTTCTCCGCCAGCCAGTAGCCCATATCATCAAGCTTGACGATAACCCCCACCAGACCGTACACCCCCACCGTCACCAGCAGCGCAATGCCGGACAAAATCAGAATCTGATTTAATAACGGCGCTTCAGCTACAATCCCGAGGGTAATCGCGACAATTTCCGCAGACAGAATAAAATCTGTGCGCACCGCGCCTTTTACCTTATCTCGTTCAAACGCCATCGGGTCCTGATTGGCCAGGGCTTCAAGCCGCTGCTGGCGAACCTGCGGATCCTCTTTATGTTTACGCGCCTGCAGAGTGTGCACCACCTTCTCGACGCCTTCAAAGCACAAGAAGGCGCCACCCAGCATCAGCAGTGGCGTAATCGCCCACGGGATAAAAGCGCTAATCAACAGCGCCAGCGGCACCAGAATCACTTTATTGATCAATGAGCCTTTAGCTACGCCCCATACCACCGGCAATTCACGGTTGGCCCGCACGCCGGTTACCTGCTGAGCATTAAGCGATAAATCATCACCCAATACGCCTGCCGTTTTTTTTGCCGCCAGTTTCCCCATGACCGAAATATCATCGAGTAAAGTGGCAATATCATCCAATAAGGTTAATAGACTACTTCCCGCCAAAATTGCATTCCTTCATTTATGATTGTTCCTCATGAAGTATGAAGCAAAAGCGCTTTTTCGCCCACTGGCGTCCTTAGTCAACATAAATTTAACCGCGGCAGGCTAACTAAAGCGCTCGCCAGCACGATAGTTTTCACGTTTACTATACGTCTCCTTTCTATCTCTGCACCGTCGTGAGGAAGTATGTCTACCCGTCAGCTGTTGCCGCTCATCGGGGCGTTGTTTGCGCTGTATATCATCTGGGGTTCCACCTATTTCGCTATCGCCGTTGGCGTCGCCAGCTGGCCTCCGCTGATGATGGCTGGCGTGCGCTTTCTTTCCGCTGGCGCGGTGCTGCTCGCCTGGTTGCTGGCCACGGGCCATAAGCTCCCGTCGCGCAAACCGCTGCTCAACGCGGCGCTGATCGGCGTTTTGCTGCTGGCCGTAGGCAATGGTTTTGTGACGCTTGCCGAACACCAGCACGTCCCCTCAGGTATTGCGGCAGTCATGGTCGCGACGGTACCGTTGTTTACCCTATGTTTTAGCCGTTTTTTTGGTATAGCGACCCGCAAGCTTGAGTGGTTAGGGATCGCGATAGGTCTGGCAGGTATTGTTCTGCTTAATAGCGGCGGCAACCTGAACGGTAACCCCTGGGGAGCGCTGCTGATTCTGATCGGCTCGATGAGCTGGGCCTTTGGTTCGGTCTACGGTTCGCGGATTGAGCTCCCCACCGGTATGATGGCGGGCGCGGTTGAAATGCTGGCGGCAGGGATTGTGCTGATGATTGCCTCCGCGCTGAGCGGTGAAAAGTTAACTCAGATACCCTCATGGTCCGGCATTTTTGCCGTCGCCTATCTGGCTATCTTCGGATCGCTTATCGCCATCAACGCCTATATGTATTTAATTCGTAACGTGACGCCAGCCGTGGCGACCAGCTATGCCTACGTCAACCCGGTAGTCGCCGTCCTGCTGGGCACCGGTTTTGCCGGGGAAAGCTTATCTCCCGTAGAGTGGCTGGCGCTCGGCATCATAATTTTTGCGGTCATTCTGGTGACGCTCGGCAAATACCTGTTCCCGGTTCGTCGCGAAATTACGTCCTGTAAGGCGCAGAAGTAACGTCTATCAGACCTATGCCTTGAGTATCGATCTG
Organism: Klebsiella sp. HN106; assembly: GCF_051209435.1. Taxonomy (NCBI): domain Bacteria; kingdom Pseudomonadati; phylum Pseudomonadota; class Gammaproteobacteria; order Enterobacterales; family Enterobacteriaceae; genus Klebsiella; species Klebsiella sp. HN106. Next base: position 1,098,769 of record NZ_JBLURD010000001.1, read on the forward strand.
CGCGCACCGATCGCCGCCGCAGATCCACTCTTCCAGTCGTTCGCCCAGCGCTTCGTCGTTAAGCTTCTTTCGCCCGCGCAGCGCGCATTCCCAGACCACCAGCACCCGCCATCCCTGCTCCACCAGTCGCCCGATATCCCGGCGATCGCGCGCCACGTTTTTGGCTATCTTGTCGAGCCAGAATTCGGTTCTCGTCGCGGGCACCTTAAACAGATAACAGTCGTGATGGTGCCAGAAGCAGCCGTGAGTAAAGATTACGCACTGATAGTCTGATACCACAAAATCCGGGCGGCCGGGGAGCGCGGCGTCCTGTACGGTAAAGGAAAAACCGGCACGCGCCAGCAGCCCCGCCAGCCGTTTCTCAATTGCCGTATCGCGGGTGCCGATCGCGCGCATGTTTTTACTACGGGTGGCTTTATCGTGAACGTCGGCCATGGTTAATCTCATATTTTAATCAGCGAGTTAGAGACTTATAGGTAAACTCGGTGAAGTAATCGTTGACGTTTTTCGACGCGCTGGCAGCCAGTTCTTCGTCACCATGACAGATATTACGCAGCATGGTGGCATTCAGCTGCGATGCTTTTACCAGCTCTTGCTGGTTGCTGGCGCTAAGCTGCGCAAACCAGAAACGACTAGAAAGCCCCTGTAGCGGAGAAAGGCACGGCTGGAGATATTCGTTCTCGGCGGCCAGGCCAATCAAGGCATAGGTTTGTTTCAACAGCGCGCCGAACTGCCGCATATGCGAAATATCGCTAATCGCCTCAAAAGATTCCGCCAGCAGCAGCATCTCTTTCTTCTGCTGGTGCGTGCCACGCCGGGTCGCAAGACGCACAGCGAACTCGCCTACACAGCGGCGTAGCTCCAGAACCTTGAGCTGTACTTCAACGGAAATCGCCGGAATAAATACGCCCTTATAGGGATAGATTTCCACCAGTCGGTCATTGGCCAGACGCTGTAACGCTTCCCTTACCGGGCTACGACCAAAGCCGGTCAGCTCCATGAGCTGCGCTTCAGACACCATCGAGCCTGGCGCAAGATCCTGAAAAATAATCATGCTTTCAATGGCTTCATAGGCCTGATTCATTTTATTGACGGGTGGATTCATTAGCGTTCTCCCTGCTGAATTGCAGCATTATCCGCGCAATACAGCAAAAATGAAAATCGAAAATTCTCAGTTAATTAAACAGTTACGACAAAACTTGTGATCGACATCGTATTTAGCCCAACAGATGATGGATGTTTTTTTCACGAAGTGCAAATCTAATAACCAACTAATATATCAGTTGTTGATTAAGTGACTAAGATATCGTCAACGCAGGATGCGTTCATCATGTGTTGCACACTAAAAGGAGAAAGTCGTGAATCTACATAACCAGGTCGCACTGGTGACGGGTGCGGGAAATATGAAAGGGATCGGCAAAGGTATTGCCTGCGCCCTTGCCGAAGCTGGCGCTGATATCGTCATCAACTACGTTGTGAATCCAGAAGAAGCAGAACAAGTTGCCGGCATTATCCGCGGACTCGGAAGGCGCGCCCTGCTTGTCCAGGCCGATATATCCAATCCTGAACAAGTACGCCAAATGTTTAATGATATCGATACTCACTTTGGACGCCTCGATATTCTGGTTAACAACGCCGGCGTATGCGTCTGGGAACCGTTCCTCGAAATCAGTAAACCGGCTTTTGACCATGCGGTGAATATCAATATTAAAGGAACCTATGACTGCGCCCGCCACGCAGCCCGCATGATGGTAAAAAAAAGGATCCGCGGGCGCATCATCAACGTTGCCTCAGGCCACGCGCGCCGTCCAATGGCGCTGATGGGAGTCTACGCTGCCACCAAAGCTGCTATCGATCAGATGAGTCAGTCGATGGCCTTCGAGCTGGCACGCTACGGCATCACGGTGAACCAGCTCTGGCCGGGGTTTGTCGATACTAATATCAACGATCCTAAACCTGAACTGGCCACGCGCGAGGGACGCAAGAAACTGCTGGCGACAATTCCTGTTGGTCAACCAGCAACCATCGAAGAGCTTGGCGCGGCTGCAGTGTATTTAGCCGGGGACAAAGGCGCGGTAGTTACCGGTGATTTTATTAAAATTGATGGCGGCCAGCATATCCGCTGTATTTAATCAGGAGAATGACGATGGAACACAAAAATACGATTCTGATTGCTGGCGGCAAGGCCGAACCCGAACTGCTATCCACCCTGGAAAATCTGTATTTACAGCAGGGTTGGGAGGTTTATTTTAGCCAGCAAACCGAATATGAAAAAATAAATCAGGCTATCAATACCATTATTATTGACGGGCGAAAGCTAAACGCTTTCATTTATATTTCTCCGCCGCCGCTTCGTGGCTCAATGCTGGACGACGATGATAATATTATTGCGAACACCATGAACGACGACCTGGAACGCGGACTATGGTGGGTACAAAGCGCCTGTAAAAAGATGGTGCAACAGGGGGTTGAGGGGCGCGTCGTCACGCTGGCGCACATCGCCGCGCTGGTGCCGACGGAGTATTATTCTTACGGTGCCGCCAGCCAGCTAGCGCTGATGAATACCTGCCGCTCCGGCATTCAGGAACTGGTATCCTATGGCATAAAAATCAACACCCTGTTTCGCGGTTTCACCAGAGAGGATCCGCAGCAAAAAACGTTCGTCGAGCAGCTCAGAGAGTTACATAAAGATGATGGTATTCCGCTGCTGGAATATACTGGCGCAATGGAGATAGCCAAAACCTGCGCGCTGTTAACCGATCCGCAAATTCACAGTTTTAATGGCGCGATGTTAACGCTTGACGGTGGTTTTTATGTCACCCGGAAAATACGTTACCTGGATCCCATCAGGGAGTGATAAACCTCAAATAATAATAAAAAATAATTATTACGAAAATTGTGCATTGTTTTTACCGCTAACCCTATATTAGTGAAAGGTATCTCTATGAATACGCAATTCCGTCGTGTCATTTTAGTTATGCTGACGCTGGCGATGGTTATTAACTACCTCGACCGTTCCGCGCTGGCTTACGCAATGCCCTTTATTACCAAAGACTTTCATCTAACGCCTGAGGAAAAAGGGATTATTTTTGGCAGTTTCTCTATTGGCTATGCGTTATTTAATTTTATCGGCGGAGTACTGGCCGATAAATTCGGCCCCAAGCGGGTATTTTGCTGGTCGATGTCCGTCTGGTCAATTATCTGCGGCCTGACAGCGGGCTGCTTTAACTTCTGGACCATGTTTATTGCCCGCGCCTTTTTCGGCGCCGGAGAAGGCCCCATCTCCACAACGGCCAATAAAGTGGTCAACAACTGGTTTCCGCTCAATGAGCGCGCACGCGCGGTCGGCATTAACCAGGCCGGCGGCCCGCTGGGCGGTGCCATTTCCGGCCCCGTAGTGGGCTTTCTGTGCCTGACGTTTAACTGGCGGATCTCATTTATCATTATTGCGTTTATCGGTATTACCTGGGCCATCATCTGGGCGCTGATCGCGACCGATAAGCCGCGTGATAACAAACGCGTTTCTGCGGCAGAAGCGCAGCTTATTGAAGGCGAAGAAGAAGACGTGGCTCCGCAGACCGCACCGGGAACGCCTGCCCCCTCCATGTGGAGCGCAATCCTCCAGCCCTCAATTCTGGCTACCGCCCTGTCGCTATTTTGCTTTAACTATGTCCTGTTTTTCTTTATGAACTGGTTCCCGACGTTTCTTGTTGATACTACCGGGATCAGCCTGAAAGACATGAGTCTGGTCGGCGTATTGCCCTGGGTTGCCGGAACGCTCGGCTACGTATCCGGCGGGTTCATTATCGACTTTATCTACCGTAAAACCGGCAAGCAGCTTTTCTCCCGTAAAGTAGTGCTAGTGACCTGCTTCGGCATCTGTTCTATCTGCGTAGGGCTAATCAGCCAGACGCAGACCGCCATGGGTGCTGTCACATTAATGACTATCGCCTTCGGCTTTATGCAAATCGCCGCCCCGGCCTACTGGACACTCATTCAGGACGCTGCGCCGAAAGAGTACGTTGGCAGCGCTGGCGGTCTGATGCATGGACTGGCCAATATCTCCGGCATCGTCGCACCAACCGTCACCGGCTTTATTGTTGGCTCCGGCTCCTATTCTGCCGCCTTTATTCTTGCGGGCTGCCTCGGCGTACTGGGTGCAACCGTAGTGGCTTTGTTCGTCAAAAAAGCCGCCCAGCGCGATGAGCATAAAGCCCTGGCCTGATCCCGGAGGAGAAGAGCGTGAAAATTATTGATTTTAAATCCGGGCTGTACCGCGTGCCGCTTACCGAAAACTGGGGGTCGTCGAACTACGCGTTCTCCAGTCTGGAATTTGTCGTGCTGTGGTTAAAAAGCGATACCGGGCATACGGGTACCGGCTGGACATTCAGCACGGGCATCGGCGGCAGTGCGTTTAAGAACCTGATTGACCATTATCTTGTCGCCAAAGTGATTGGCGAAGATCCGCTTAACGTCGAGCGACTGTGGAGCCGCATGTGGCTGGAGAGCCACGATATTGGCTCAGCGGGCATCACAACGCACGCTATCGCCGCAGTGGATATCGCGCTGTGGGATCTGATTGGCCAGCAGCTAAATCAGCCGCTCTACCGCCTGCTCGGCGGCTACCGGGAGTCGCTTCCCGGTTACGGCAGCGGTGTCAACCTGCATCTCTCGATTGATGCCCTGCTCGCACAGATGGAAGGGTTTCTGGCCGCGGGCTACCGTACGGTCAAAATGAAAATCGGTAGTGAGAACGTCGAAGACGATCTGGCGCGTCTGCTGGCGGTACGCAAATTTGTGGGACCCGCGATCAACATCGCCGTGGATGCCAACAAGAAGTGGTCTTCCGCCGATGCCGTGCGCCGAATGGCGGTACTCAAAAATGCCGGTGTGTACTGGCTGGAAGAGCCGCTACTCAGCGACGATATCAACGGCCACCGTTTGCTACGCCAGAAATGTCCGGTCCCCATAGCCGTGGGAGAAAGCCTGTACACCAAATACCAGTTCGCCCACTGGATTGGACAAGAAGCTTGCGACTACATCCAACCAGATGTTTATCGCGTGGGCGGGATTACTGAATTCGTGAAGATCGCAAAATTAGCCGAAAGCCACAACGTTCCCGTGATCCCGCATTTTGGTATGGAGCTTATCGCGCATCTGGGCTGCGGCTTGCCCAATATCCAGCTATTTGAGGGGCTAAAAGGCGCGAGCCTGAGCGAAATGGGCATTATCACGACGCCTTGCCCGGTAATGAACGGCACAATTCGCCCTGGTGAAAAGCCAGGACACGGCATTGAGTTCGACAGCCGGACGCTGGCGCGCTATGCCGTAAACGATACGCAGCTTCGGCAGCAAAATATTACTACCCGCACGGATGTCTGAACCAATGAGCCTGATTAAACAGCTGTTTACCCTGCCGGTACTGGAGACGTTAAGTCCCGGTATTACCCGGCGAAAAATGGATGAACTGGAGGTTGTGGTCATTCAGACGCCCTTCTGCAAGGCCGCAATTGCGCTTCAGGGCGCGCATTTATTGACCTGGAAACCATCCCGACAGGCATACCCCGTACTGTGGTTGAGTGACTGCACACCGTTTAAAATCGGCGTGCCCATTCGCGGCGGCGTGCCGGTATGCTGGCCGTGGTTTACCGATCTCGGCGGCGAACCGTTTCACGGCTTTGCCCGCATTTTACCGTGGCGACTGACGGCGCTTGATAACAACAAAACGTCGTTCGCGCTGACGTTGACGCTCAATGACACTCCACAAACACGACAGCTCTGGGATCACGCTTTTCAACTGGAGATGACGCTGACCTTCACCGCAGAGGTTTGCGAATTGCTGCTCACTGCCCACGGGAGTTTCAGCGCCACCGCAGCCCTACATAGCTACCTCTCAACGCCGGATATACGAGCGACGCAGATTTATGGCGTGGGCATGCAAGGCTACGACACGGTCGCCGGGGAACCCGTGCAGAATCTGCCGTCCCCCCTGTCGCTCAGCGGGGAATTTGGCACGATCTTCCCTCAGGCAAAAAAACAAACTGCACTTGTCACGCCCGCCAGAACCTTGACGCTTACCCATGTTAATAACAGCAACGTAGTGGTATGGAATCCCTGGCAGCAGCGGGCAGAACAGATAAGCGACATGTCGGACGATGGCTGGCAGAACTTTGTTTGTCTTGAAACGGCGGCTATCGACAGCCCCCTTGTCAGCACGCCTCAACATCCGGCGTCAATAGGCGTGCAGTTCGCGCTATCACATCATTAAGGACACTTTATGCGTATTACGAACATAGAAAGCTTTCTGGTCCGTTTGCCTTATACGCCAGCACTGACGCGCACTACCAACAAAGAGGGGCGCTTTAACGCCGCGCGGGCGCTGCATCCTACGCTGGATTCGCTGTTAGTGAAAGTCGAAACCGATACGGGCCTGACGGGCTGGGGAGAGGCGTTTGGCCACGCCTGTAACCCGGCCAGCATGGCATTGCTCAGCGGTCTCCTCGCCCCCTTCTTTACGGGGGAGGAATGCGCTGACCCGGCGGCGTTAATGCAGAGAGCGCATTACGCTTTTCACAGCTACGGTCGCGGCGGGGTGATGATGTATGCGCTTTCCGCGCTGGATATCGCCTTGTGGGATCTGCGCGCTAAAGCAGAGAACCTGCCGCTGTGGCAATTGCTCGGCGGTACCCGTGCGCAGGTGGAACTCTATCCCAGCCTGACCAGCTTCGATGGTGATGTCGCTAAATTAATGGATTGTATTAACCCTTTAATTCATAAGGGATACAGACATATAAAACTGCACGAACGAGATCCCCTGGCAATTGCTGAAGTCGCCAGGGCGCTGCCGGATAATATCACCCTGATGGTTGATACCAACTGCGCGTGGGATGTCCCGCAGGCGGAGCACATCCTGCCGCAGCTGCAGGCGGCTGGCGTCGCGTTTGTGGAAGAGCCCACCTTTCCGCCGGAAAATTTAAGCCAGCTCCGCTATCTGCGCCAGACAACGGGTGCGCACATTGCTGCGGGCGAAAATTTCAATAACAGTGAGGAGTTCGCGCTCAGTATGGCCTTAGACGCGGTTGATGTATTGCAACCGAGCGTAGCCAAAATTGGCGGTATTTCCGCCGTACTGGAGATTATCAAACGCGCGCGCGAGCATGAAAACGTCAGCCTGCTGCCGCACTGTTTTTACTACGGCCCTGGCCTGCTCGCCAGCGCTCACCTGCTCAGCGTGATGCCAGAGCCCGTTCCGCTGGAAGTGCCGTGGCTGATGTTCGAACAAACGCTGCATCCGTTTATGCGCTTCCAGCCGGTGATGAATCTGCCGAACGCGCCGGGTCTCGGTTTTAATCCGGATTTCGATGTGCTGGAACGGCATCTGGTTGCACAGGGATAATCAATGGATATCGTTATTTCAGACCGCCTGCTGGTAAAAACACCTGTACTTTGGTTCCGGGCAGATGATGACGCAGCCAGTGACAGGCCGCTTATCATTCTGTTTCATCGCTTCATGGCATCCAGAGAACTGGATGCCAATCTGGGATATATGCTGGCGCAGGCGGGCTACAGCGTGGTGTGTCCGCAGGCGATGATGCATAGCGCCAGGGATGATACTACGCTTCGCGACGCCTCTTTCTGGTCAATTTTACAGCACTCGTTAGAGACATTTCCCGCGCTGCTGGCCGCTTGCCAGCAGGAAAAGCTCGGTGATGTTTCACGACTGGGCGTAATGGGCACTTCGATGGGCGGTTTCGCTGTACTGGGGACGATGGCGCAGTATCCGGAAATTCAGGCCGGAGCAGCCTATATGGCAAGTGGTTATTTTACCGAGGCAATAAGCGAGATCCATCCCCCAACGGCCAGCGCGCTGGCAGCCTGCCTGCATGGGATTGCGCCTTATGACATTGCCGGGAAAGAAGAACGCCTGGCGCAGCGTCCGCTGTTTGTCTGGCACGGTCAGCAGGACACCGTTGTTGATGTTAAATATGCTGAACACCTCAGAGAGGCCATCGGCAGTGGCGACCTCACCTGTCTTATCGATCCGCTGTCGGGGCATAAAATCAACCAGCAATCGGTTGAGGCGGGCATCGATTTTTTCCACCGGGTTCTGCCGGTTTAGCAACATTAGCTCAGTACAGTCATGCCTGGAATCCCCGGGTCGCGGCGTAAAAGCCTTACCCGGGCTCCCCATCTACAGATAGCTGTGGCCCTGTTAAACGCAGCGCGAGCCAGGGAAAAAACCACGCCCGCAGACGAGTGGGAACCTGTAGCCCGGCTAAGCGCAGCGCGAGCCGGGAAAAATCACATATGACGGCCAGCTCAGTCAATCTCTTTATCTACATGCTGCACAATCAGATCCGCCACCCGCTGCGAGTTTTTCGCCGCCAGCGCATCCAGAATGCCTAAGTGTTCTTCATGCAGCACCTGAGTCTGCTCTGGAGTAAAACCATACTGTTTCCACGCCAGTACCCAAAGATGATGGATCTGTTCCTGCATGTTGATCAAAATAGGGTTACCGCCGAGCTGCGCCACTTTTTTCTCGAAGCTCAGATCCAGCGCGCTATCATCGTCATCACAATCCTGACGCGAAAACTTTTCCCGGTTAAACTCGATAAGCTCCCGCAGTTGATTAATCCCCGTTTTATTAGCGCGCCAGGCGTAGTCTTCAAAGATGGCTCGTTCAATAGAGGTCCGCGCCACGATAAGATTGCGCAGAAACTCTTTCGTTACCCCGCCTTCAATCAGCTTCGACAGGCTATGAGTATCGCTAAGCGACACCGCCGGTGGCTCGGTTAAGAAGGTTCCGCTCCCCACACGAGTCTCAATACGCCCGGAGGATTCAAGCACCTTCAGCGCCTGGCGCACCGACGTGCGACTGACGTTGAGCATCTCGGCAAGCTCGCGCTCCGAGGGCAGCCGCTCGCCGGGTTTGATCTGCTTACTGTCGAGCAGATTTGTAATGTGTTGAATGATCGTCTGAAAAACATCCGTGCGCTTAATAGGGATCATCGTAAATTTATTCTTGTCCGGCATACCGTTACCTCTTCCCAACGACGTTTCGCGCTTACAAGCGGTTATTTTCCCTGCGCGGCGTCGCCATCAATCACTGCAATCATAAATTGGATGGACCACTGTACCACTATTGACTGCCAGGTGCGCTATTTTTCCATCTTCATGGGCAAAAACGTCTAAAAATCCTCCGTTATGTGATCTTAATTACATTTCCCTTAAAAATTGGTTGGACAACCAACCCAAACAGAGGATATTTCGGATCGTAAAACCACAACCCGATAAAGGAATTCAAGATGTACAGAAGCAATTTCAAGCCGGGATCCACCCGCTGGGCAGTACGTCGTGCGCAATGGCGCAGCATGGGGATCCGCGAAGAAGACATGTATAAACCGAAGATCGCGATCATTAATACCTCTAACAAACTCTCCTGCTGCTATGTCCATCTGGATGAACTGTGCCGGATCGTCGAGCAGGCAATCCGCGATGCGGGCGGACTACCGTTTGAAGTGCGCACCGTCGCCCCCAGCGACTTCGTCACCAGCGCCGGGAAAAAAGCGCGTTATCTGATGCCGACCCGCGACCTGATGGTCAATGAAGTGGAATGCATGATGGAAGGCGCGGTGCTGGACGGGATGATCTGCCTCTCCTCCTGCGATAAAACCACGCCAGCGCATCTGATGTCGGCGGCGCGGCTGAATGTCCCTTCCCTGCTGCTGACCTGCGGTTATCAGGTGGGCGGCAAGTGTTCAAATGAAAAATTCGACGATCAGTTCTTCGATATTGATGACGTTTACGAGCAGGTTGGCGCGCTGGCAACAGGTGCCATCAGCGAAAAAGAACTGACCGACATGACCGATGTCGCAATCCAGTCGCCGGGCGTCTGCGCCGGTTTGGGTACCGCTAACTCCATGCATATCGTCGCCGAAGCATTAGGCATGACGCTGCCGGGCAACTCACCGATCTGGGCCAACGGTCGTAAGGTAAAAGAGTACGCCCAGGCCGCCGGGAAGCGGATCGTCGAACTCACTCAGCAACAGGTTTTGCCGCGCGACATCCTTACCGAAAAAGCGATTCAGAACGCAGTGATGACCGTGCTGGCGGTCGGCGGTTCAGTCAATACTGTTCGCCACCTTTCTGCGGTTGCCACCGAGGCGGAACTCCCCATCGATGTGGTCAGCCTGTATGAAAAATACGGAAAAGACATCAAGTTGCTGACCTCTGTTCGCCCTAACGGTCCCTTCCGCACTGAAGATCTGGAAGCGGCGGGCGGCACTACGGCGGTGATGAATCAGCTGCGCGACTTCCTCAATCTGGATGCACTAACGGTCACGCAAAAAACCGTCGGTGAAAACATTAAAGACGCGGTAGTAAAAAATCACGAGGTGATCCGCACGCTGGATAACCCGGTCAGCCAGCGCCCTGGCGTCGCCATCCTGCGCGGCAACCTCGCTCCGGACGGCGCGATTGTTAAGCTCTCCGCCGTACCGGGAGAGCTGGAACAATTTACCGGTCCAGCCAATATCTACGAAGGTGAAGACGAAGCCATTGAAGCGTTGAGCGAAGGGAAAATACAGAAAGGCGACGTGATTGTTCTGCGCAATATGGGTCCAGCTGGCGGCCCCGGTACGGTGTTTGCCTGTAGCTTTGTAGCAGCCCTCAACGGCGCGGGAATCGCGGCGCACGTAGCGGTGATCACCGATGGTGAACTCTCGGGCCTGAATCGCGGAATTATCGTTGGCCAACTAATGCCTGAAGCCGCCGCAGGCGGGCCCCTGGCGGTGATAGAACAAGGCGAAACCGTACATATCAACTTCACCGACCTCAGCATCAATATGGATGTTCCGCAGGAAGTGATTGATGCCCGTCTGGCGCAATGGCAGCCCAAACCTCTGCCGCTGGGCGGCGGAAGCGGCACCTATCTGTCGCAATATGCCCAACTGGTCCAGCCGATTGCGCAGGGCGCAGTGCTGGGGAAACGACGCATCCACGCGAAAAATATCGACTAATCATTAAATTATGAGGGTGACTGTCTCACCCTCATGACAGAGGAGGCACGTCATGCAAACCTGGCACGAAGTCGCCAACAAGATCCCCGTCACCTACGACGTTGATGTTCTGGTAGTGGGTGGTGGTCCAACCGGTGTTGCGGCAGCCACCGCCGCTGCGCGAGCTGGGGAAAATACCCTGCTGATTGAACGCTACGGTTTTTGCGGTGGTATGGCGACAGCGGGTATGTCGGGCGCGATTTGCGGCCTGTTTACCTCCGGCAAAGGCCCCCATAAGCAGCTGGTGCACGGTTTTGCCGGTGAATTTTACCAGCATCTGAAACACCGGGGTGCCGTCAGCGAACCGTTCCCGTTTGGCGAAACGCGGCTGGTCGTCCATGAGCCGCACACCTGGAAAGAGGTGGCCGACGATTTACTCTCCGACAGCGGCGCACGGGTGCTGTTCCACACCCTTGCCACTGACGTAGTAATGGATGGCAATCAGCTGCTCGGTGTGATTATTGAGAACAAAAGCGGACGCCAGTTAATAACCGCCCGCCGCTTTATCGATGCCTCCGGCGATGGCGATCTCTGCGTCAAAGCGGGCGTCCCGTACACCTGCGGGCGCAACGGTATGGTCCAGTATCCGACCATGGTGTTTCGTATGAGCAATGTCGATATCGAACGCGGCATTGGCCACCCGGTCGCCCAACTGGAGGCCTGGGTTGAAGCTGCGCAGGCACAGGGATATCACCTGCCGCGCAAGCATATCTATCTGCTGCCCTCACCTCGCCCCGACGAAGTGATGTGCAACGTCACCAGCATTTTGCGCGACGATGGCAGACCGATTGACGCCACCTGCGCAGAGGATCTGACGTTTGCCGAACTGAAGGGACGCAAACAGGTACGCGAATACGAGCGTTTCCTGCGCGCCTGGGTTCCTGGATTCGAGCAGGCGCGCCTGAACGATGTCGCGGCGCAAATTGGCATCCGCCAGAGTCGGACCATTGCAGGTCGCTACCGCCTGACCAACGACGATGTTTTCCAGGCGCGCAAAAGCGAACGCAAAGTTGCCAGCAGCGCCTGGTGCATCGAAGCACACGGCCAGGACGGCATCTTTATGTTCTACCTCGACAATGATTGGTACGACATTCCGTACGACACATTGGTGCCAGAAAACGTTCCCAACCTGATTACAGCAGGCCGTACGCTGAGCGCCGAGCATGAGGCGTTGGCCTCGGCCCGCGTCACCGCGCAATGCTTTTTGACGGGCTTCGCAGCCGGAACGGCCGCCTGGTTAAGCCATCGCGAAGGGTGCGCATTCGCAGATATCGATGTTGCGGAGCTGCGCAGCATTATTGAATACCAAACTTATTAAGGTGATACAGATGAAACCAGTTTTAGGCTTTATTGGTCTGGGCATTATGGGCAAACCGATGGTACGCAATCTGCTGAAAGCAGGTTACAGCGTCCATATTTACAGCATCGTGGCGCAGGATGTGGAAGAGATTGCCCGTGATGGCGCTATCGGTCAGGCATCCGCTCGTGCGGTCGCCGAAGCGGCAGATATCACCATCACCATGGTACCGAATACGCCGCAGGTGGAAGATGTCCTGTTCGGTGAAAATGGCCTGGCACCAGCGCTGCGTGAAGGTAAAGTCGTTATCGATATGAGCACCATCTCTTCGCTGGCGACAAAGCAATTTGCTGACACCATCAAGTCGCTGGGAGCACGAATGCTTGATGCCCCGGTAAGCGGCGGTGATAAAGGCGCGAAAGGCGGTACGCTGTCAATTATGGTGGGCGGCGAAACCGAAGTCTTTGAACGCTGTAAACCGGTACTCGAAGTGCTTGGCTGCCGCGTCACTCATGTCGGCGACAACGGCGCAGGCCAGGTGGTGAAATCCTGTAACCAGGTTCTGGCCGCCGCCACTATGGCTGCGCTGGGGGAATCGCTGGTGATGGGGGCAAAGGCTGGCGTCGATCCGGCCAAAATCGTCGAGGTGCTCTCCGCCGGATACGCCCGCTGTGGCGCGCTGGATATTCGCGGTAGCCTGCTGCTGGAGCGTAACTTCGAGCCCGGATTTATGACTCGTCTGCAGTACAAAGATCTCAATCTGGCAATGGAGCTCAGCCAGGGTATTGACTCCCCCATGCCAATCGCCAGCCTGGTGCGCGAATTATATAAAACCTGCATAGCGCAGGGCGTTGGCAACGAAGATCACTCCAACATCATAAAAGTGTTTGAGCAGCTCTCCGGCATCCAGGTCAAAGCAAGGAGCTAACATGCGTTTTCCCGATTTGAAACAACGGCTCCGCGACGGGCCGTTACACGGCTGCTTTGTTACCTTCCCTTCAGCAGCAATAACTGAATTTACCGCTGCCATCGGATTTGATTTTGTGCTTATCGATAACGAGCACGGCAATATGAACCCGGAAACGGTGGAAGATATGGTGCGCGCCTCTCATTGTCAGCAGGTGCCGTGCCTGGTGCGCGTCCCATACAACCGGGCTGAATATATGCGCAAAGCGCTGGATTTCGGCGCCGATGGCGTACAGGTACCGCTGGTCAATACTGTAGAAGATGCCCGCGCCGCCGCCCTGCCCACGCTGTTTCCCCCGCAGGGCGAACGCGGAGTTGCCTTCCTGCCGCGCGCAGCCAGCTACGGAATGTGCGCTGATAAAGCGCGTTATCTGGCTGAAGCCAACGCCTCGCGGATACTATCGGTACATATTGAAACAATAGAAGCGGTAGAAAACCTGGATGAGATCCTCGCCACCGGGCTGGCCGACGTCTACTTCATCGGGCCGGGGGATTTGGCCGTTTCGATGGGTTATGGACACGATCTCAACCATCCCGATGTGCTGGCAACCATAGAGCGCTGTATTCGCAAAATCGCCGCCAGCGGCAATATTGCCGGAACCTACGTGGGAACTCCGGAGCGCGCGGCTGAGGCGATAAGCTGGGGCGCTCATTATCTGGTGACTGCGCTCACCCCACATCTGGTGAGCGGCGCAAGACACTACTTACAAATAAAAAACCAATAACCACTCTCTACCCTACAAACTTTTCCGGCGTTAGCTGCCGGAACGGGAGAATGCACAATGAGCATTGCAGGCAAGAAAACGCACGCCCGATATTACATCTTATTTATGATAACCCTTGTCTTAACGCTGGCAACCGGGGATCGCGCCACGCTCTCCGTTGCCGGGCCGGAGATGCAAAAAGAGCTCGGTATTACCGCCGTTGAAATTGGTTATCTCTTCTCCGCGTTCAGTTGGGCGTACGTCATCAGTATGACGCCTGCGGGCTGGGTGGCCGATAAAGTTGGCTCCAAACGGGCCATGTTTCTCGGGATCCTGCTGTGGTCAGTGATGACAGTATTTATGGGACTAGTCAGCTACATCACTTTTGTTGTCCCGGCCCTGCTAATCCTGCGCTTCTTGCTCGGCGTATGCGAATCGCCAGTTGGCCCCTCAGCCGGTCGTATCATCGCGGCCTGGTTTCCCTCGCAAGAACGCGGCGTTGCCGGCGCCATCTTTAACAGCGCGCAGTACGCTTCACTGGCGATATTCACTCCGCTGATGGCCTGGCTATGCCACGCCTTCGGCTGGGATCACGTATTTATCGTCATGGGCGTCATCGGCATCATCATCGCTTTCTGCTGGTCTAAATTCTTTTACGTCCCGACCAGGCATCCAGGAATCAATAACGAAGAGATGGAGTACCTGAAGGAAGGCGGCGCACTGGTTGAACTGGACACCGTTGCAAGCGTAAAAGGCGAACGCAAGCGCGCAGGCTGGCAGGAGATCGGCCAGCTGTTCAAAAGCCGGATGCTGATCGGAATTTTCATCGGCCAGTACTGCATCTCCGCGATTACCTGGTTCTTTATGACCTGGTTCCCGATTTATCTGGTGAAAGAGCGCGGGATGTCAATTCTTCAGGCCGGTTTTATGGCCTCTGTCCCGGCAATTTGCGGGCTGGTGGGCGGCATTATGAGCGGTTTTTTCTCCGACTGGCTGCTGCGTAAAACCAACAATCTGAGCCTGGCACGTAAGGTCCCGATCACCATCGGTCTGACCATGAGCGCCAGTATGATCCTTTGCAACTACGTAGGTTCAGAAGCGCTGGTGATGTTCCTGATGAGCGCCGCGTTCTTCGGCAAAGGCTTTGGCTCCCTGGGCTGGGCGGTGGTCGCGGATACCGCGCCGAAAGAGATCATCGGTACCACCGGCGGCCTGTTCAACTCGCTGGGTAACATCGCGGGCATCGTCACGCCGGTGGTGATCGGCTACATCCTGCAAGAAACAGGCTCTTTCGCCAACGCGCTGGTCTTCGTTGGGACCCACGGGATTATCGCCGTCTGCAGCTACTGGTTCATCGTCGGTAAGATTGAGCGCCTGAAAATTGCTCCACGTGATGACGCTGCCTCCATGCAAAAACGTGAAGCCTGAAACCTAAATTCTTTCCGCCGGCAAGCGGGCAGAAACTAAAGAAATAAATAAGGAAGCAATGTTATGACAAAATCTCCGGTTATCCGTCTTGATGAAAAAGACAACGTCGTGGTCGCCCGGGTCGCCATCGCCTCCGGTACCCCGATCGCTGGCGAGAATATAACCACGCTGCAGGATGTTCCGCTGGGGCACAAGGTAGCAACAAGACTTATTAAAAAAGACGAACCGATCCTCAAGTACAACACGGTCATCGGCTTCGCGCCTGAGGACCTCCCGCCAGGCACATGGCTACATAGCCACAACATCGTGTTTGAAGATTTTCAGCGTGACTACGCCTTTAGTCGCGACTATCGCCCGGTACAAACCGTTCCGCCAGATCAGCGACGGACCTTCAACGGCTACGTGCGTGAAGATGGTCGAGTCGGGACGCGTAATATTCTCGGCGTGTTCGTGGTTGGAAACTGCGGCGCGACGGTGGCGCGTAAAATAGCCGCTCACTTTACTGAAGAACGCCTGCAAGCATGGCCAAACGTTGACAACGTCGTGCCCTATGTTCATGAACTGGGCTGCGGCATGGAGATGAGCGGGGAACCCATGGATCTACTGCGCCGCACATTAGCAGGTTATATCAACAACCCTAATACCGCTGGCGCGCTGGTTGTGGCGCTGGGCTGCGAGCGCAACAACATCCACGGTTTCTTTGAACAAATGGGTCTTGAAGAGTCTCCCATGCTGCGCAAACTGGTGATTCAGGATACCGGAGGAACGCGGAAAACCATTGATGAAGGTATCGCTATTATCGAATCCATGCTGCCGCAAGCTAATACAATCAAACGCCAGCCGGTCTCCGTTGAGCATCTGACCATCGGGCTACAGTGCGGTGGCTCCGACGGTTTCTCCGGGCTTTCCGCCAACCCGGCGCTGGGCGTGGCGATGGATCTACTGGTCGAACAAGGCGGAACCGCGATTCTCTCGGAAACCACTGAAATTTTCGGAGTTGAGCACACTCTCACCGCGCGCGCCGTCACCCCCGAAGTGGGACAAAAACTCGTCGACTGCATCAACTGGTGGCTGGAATATAATAAAGGACGCGATTGCCAGATCAACGGCCGGGTTAGCCCTGGCAATAACGCAGGCGGACTGGCAAACGTGCTAGAGAAATCACTGGGCGGGGCTAAAAAAGGCGGTAACTCTCCGCTAATGGAGGTGTACCGCTATGCGTATCCGGTAACGCAAAAAGGATTGGTCTTTATGGACACCCCCGGATATGACCCTGTTTCAGCTACTGGCCAGGTTGCTGGCGGGGCCAACATGATTGCCTTCACCACCGGGCGCGGCTCCTGCTTTGGCTCAATGCCCGCACCGACAGTTAAGCTTGCCAGCAACACTCCGATGTATCAGCGTATGACGGAAGATATGGATCTCAACTGTGGCGCGGTCATCGATGGCGACGCCACGCTGCGTCAGATGGGGGAGACGATCTTCGAAAAAATCATCGCCATTGCCTCCGGTGAGCAAAGTAAGAGTGAAGCGCTGGGATTAGGGGAAAACGAGTTTGTTCCCTGGCCGATTGGGGTACTGGCGTAAGAGTTTAACACTGATATACGGCATGGTTGAACCATGCCGTTCTGCTATCAATGGCTTTCGCTGAACTCAGCCGATTCACGCATGGCTACCGCTTTTTCGATTCGCGGTGCCAGCAGCTTCGCTACCGCAGCAAATACCGGCACCACGACCGAGTTGCCGAACTGGCGATAGGCCTGAGTGTCCGAGACCGGGATACGAAAACGATACCCCTGCGGCGTCTCAAAACCCATCAGACGCGCGCACTCCCGCGGCGTCAGCCTGCGCGGACGACGCAACTGATTCTCCGGGTCATCAAAATATTTTTCGCCTAATGGCCGATCCCAGCCGCGATCGATGAGGATTTCCGCGCCATCTTTGTAATAGCGGGCAGAGAGCGTGCGCGCCACGCTGTGCGGATTCGTTGGATCAACCAGCCCGTAGCCAAAACCGTTCCCTCGCTCCTGATGCTTACGCGCATAGCGATAGAGATACTTCCACAGCACCCTGGTGAGGATAAACTTGTCGTCAACCGTGGGTTCCAGCAGCTCGCCAAAAGTAGGTCTGCTGGCAGGATAGAGGTGGGCAATATCGCGCAGGGTAAAACCCTCATGGAGCTGGAGGTCGCGCCGGAAACCCACCAGCACAATCCGTTCCCGATGCTGAGGTAAAAAATGGCGTCCATCAATCACCTTAGGATCGTCCGCTCCGGTATGCGCCGCATCGGCAACCTCGTAACCCAGCTCATCGAGCGTTTGCATAATGATACGAAAGGTCCGCCCCTTGTCGTGGCTCTTCAGGTTTTTGACGTTCTCCAGCACAAAAATTGGCGGCTGGCGGGCGGTGATGATCCTTACCACGTCAAAGAACAGCGTTCCCTGGGTTTCACAGGCAAAACCATGAGCGCGTCCAAGGGCATTTTTCTTTGAGACGCCGGCCAGTGAAAAAGGCTGGCAGGGGAAGCCGGCCAGCAGTACGTCATGCTGCGGGATTGCCTGGCGTATATGCTGCGCGGCTTCTTCATCGCTCACCTCAGGGAGATGGCTCAGCGTGACGTCGCGGATATCTTCATTAAAGCGATGCTGCTCAGGATCGCAGTACCAGTTGGCTTTATAGGTGCGCACCGCATGTTTATTCCATTCGCTGGTAAACACGCATTGCCCGCCAATCGCCTCAAAACCGTGACGAATACCACCGATGCCGGCGAACAGGTCGACGAAGCGGAATCCATAGTGGGGATGATGCGCTGGAGGCTGCGGCAGGAGCGAACGAAGATGTGCCTGCTCCTGCGCGCTTATGCGCCCTGCCGCGCGCGATACCGTCGCAACGCGTTTGAGGATAGCCGGGCTCCAATGCTGCTCACCGACGGCAACCAGCTGCGCCACCAGCGTTTTAACGTCATAAATTGCCATTAGCTGGCGCAATAACGTCTGCGCGTCTTCTTCGGTATGCTCAACCTTAAAAGACGGGGGATTTTCCTTGGATAAATTTTGCGCCATAACCTCAACCAGCCCGACTATTTTTGCAGAGGTTACCATAAATAGCGCGGGCAGTTTTATGCTAGTGGATCAAAGCGCTGCAAAACCTTGTCATCAAGGGACATCGGGTCTCCGCGAAGTTCGGCGCTGAGCTTAGCCATATACTGAACCAGAAAGCGCGCATTGTGCAGCGCCATCGCCCTACCCTTTTCTGTCTGCATCGTTTCCGGTAAACGCAGCAGCTTGCACTGGAAGTGATCCAGCGCGTATTTTTTATCATCCAGTTCACGCCGATCGGCAAAGGGATCGTCGGCATCAAACAAGATATTGTTCAGCGCACCGGATACCGCGAATACGCGCGCCAGGCCAATCGCCCCCAAAGCCTCCAGCCGATCGGCATCCTGGACAATTTTCGCTTCTTCACTGCGGGGAGCCATCCCCGCGCTAAAACTATGCGCTTCGATGGCGTGCAGAACCGCCGCGTAGCGCTCCGGCGGAAAAGCGGGAAAATCTGACTGCAGGATAGTCAGCGTTTGTTCCGCAGCCATCGCCGAAGAGCGGCTACGCTCAGGATGGTTCTTCGCCAGGCTGACAATATCGTGAAAATAGCAGGCGGTGAGGATCACCAGCCGATCAGCATCACTCTCTTCGGCCAGCCGCTGCGCGGTGGCCCATACCCGGCGGAAGTGTGAAATATCGTGAGCGGCATCCCCTTGCGAGTGATGTTCACTTAGCCAGGCTTCAAATCGTTGCTGCCATTGATAAAGATCCATGCGCGCTCCTTTGAGATCAGGTCAGCAACGAGCATAGCAACTTTATTCGTGATGTTCATACATCTGCGGGTCAGGACGCGTATACCAGGCAATTGCGCCGAGAATAGCGCCGACAATGCCCAATACCAGAAATCCCAGCAGCGCGCCGATCCATTTCCCTGTCGTTGAGCCGAGCTCACCGTCAATCGTCGCGCCGGGTACGCTTTGGATCTGCCCGACAACCCACCAGTAACGCGCCATCGCCCACAGGAAATAGCCGCAAAAAGCGTAAAACGCCCATAGTGCCAGCTTCCCGCCAGGGCTTCTTTTCGCTTTCTCTTCCATTAATCTGTTCTCCATATATTCAACAACCAACATCACGGACTCAGTGAAAAATAGTGATATTCATCACATTATATAATAAAAATTCTTGCAAGGTAGCAGATCTTGCTGACCGGGACGCTCGAGTGCGCGAGTTCTGTTCAATATCAGGGGGCCGCCATATATACTTAATCAATTCGTTGCCGTTTGAAATAATACAAAATAATGATAAAAAATATATTCTCGCGGTCATTTTTGCCGGCATCAGCATTGCATTTACAATATTTAATTTTATTAAACCGCGTACATGAAAACGCCTTCTCGTTGCACGAAATTGCTCCTTGCGAGTCATTTAAATAATACATTAAATATATAAATACAAAAAAAACAATCATAGCCCTCACGCAACTTATTTGTAACAAGAATAATTCAACCAAAACACATAAGCTATTGTTATTGATAAGCATAAAAACAAAATATAAGTCATCACAAAATGATAGAATTTAAATATAATGAATATAACAGAAACATTTTGTAATATTAGATATAATTTACTTACATATTTCACTTAAAGAAAAATGAACTTAATCGCTAGTATCAAATAGTCAACCCGGAGGGAGTGACACAATTCATATTAATTATGATTAAAAGGGAATATATAATGAAAAGAAAAGTACTGGCAATTCTGGTTCCAGCTTTATTAGTCGCTGGCGCGGCTAATGCAGCAGAAATCTATAATAAGAACGGCAACAAACTCGATTTCTACGGCAAAATGGTTGGCGAGCACATCATGACCCATGATGGCGACAACAACAACTCCGACGATACCTCCTATGCGCGTTTCGGCATTAAAGGCGAAACTCAGATCAGCAGCGAACTGACCGGTTACGGCCAGTTTGAATACAATATCAAAGCAGACAAACCAGAAGGCCAGCAGGCTGATGATACCCGTCTGGCGTTTGCTGGTCTGAAATTCAGCGACTACGGCTCATTTGACTATGGTCGTAACTACGGCGTGGTTTATGACGCGGCAGGTTACACCGACATGCTGGTTGAATGGGGTGGCGATGGTCTGGTTTATACCGACAACTTTATGACCGGTCGTACCAACGGCGTAGCAACCTACCGCAACACCGATTTCTTCGGCATGGTAGATGGCCTGAACTTTGCTCTGCAGTATCAGGGTAAAAACAACGACACTGACCGCGCTAAAGCCAACGGCGACGGCTTCGGTTTCTCCGTTAACTATAACATCGACGGCTTCGGTTTCGTTGGCGCATACAGCAACTCTGACCGTACTGATGAACAGGCTGCGGACCGCAGAGGCGAAAACGCTGAAGTCTGGAGCCTCGCCACTAAATATGATGCTAATAACGTCTACGCATCTGTCATGTACGGTGAGTCCCATAACATGACTCACATGGAGTATGGTGGCTTTGCTAACAAGACTCAGAATATTGAAGCCGTTGTTCAGTATCAGTTTGACTTCGGCCTGCGTCCGTCCCTGGGCTACGTCTATGCCAAAGGCAAAGATCTGAACGGTAACCGTGATGCCGATATCATGAACTACGTTGAACTGGGTACCTGGTACTACTTCAACAAGAACTTCAACGTTTACACCGCATACAAATTCAACCTGGTGGATGACGAAGATTCTTATATCACTGGCGCATCAACTGACGATCAGTTCGCTGTAGGTATCACCTACCAGTTCTAAGATTGTTTAGTGCATTTATCTCAAGCCCGCCTCGTGCGGGTTTTTTGTTTTATAACGGCGAACCTCATCTGTAAACCGTTGGCATCGCGACGAGTCAAACACACAATGTTGCGATCTCTAACGATTGCCAGAGCAGTAAACCAGGAAGATGATGATTGTAGCCTTAAAAAGGCACGATACCATTTGTGACGGGAGTCGTTGAAAGGAAATCACGTAAGTGTTTGAATAGTGGCGGAGAGAGGGGGATTTGAACCCCCGGTAGAGTTGCCCCTACTCCGGTTTTCGAGACCGGTCCGTTCAGCCGCTCCGGCATCTCTCCGCTGTTGAGGTTGCTATAATGCCAGGTTCTTTGGCATTTTAATAGTTCCTGTCTCTTTAAATCAGTTCAAGTGACGACTTTGCGAGCAATATGATGTTTAAATGGCCCTGGAAAGTAGATGAAGAGTCCGGCAACGCGGAAATCCCCTGGGAAAAGGCGCTTGCCATCCCTGTGTTAGCCAACCTCTCCGACCATGAGCAGCAGCAGCTGGTGCAAATGGCTTCCCGCTTTTTGCAGCAAAAGCGTCTGGTTGCATTACAGGGGCTTGAGCTCACTCACCTGCAGAGCGCGCGTATTGCGCTACTGTTTTGCCTGCCGGTTCTCGAACTGGGGATCGAGTGGTTAGATGGTTTTCACGAGGTGCTCATCTACCCTGCTCCGTTCGTTGTCGACGACGAATGGGAAGATGATATCGGCCTGGTGCATAGCCAGCGAATCGTACAATCAGGGCAAAGCTGGCAACAAGGGCCGATCGTTCTCAACTGGTTGGATATTCAGGACTCCTTCGACGCTTCTGGCTTCAATCTGATTATCCATGAAGTGGCGCATAAGCTGGATACCCGCAATGGCGATCGCGCAAGCGGCGTCCCCTTCATTCCGCTACGCGAAGTCGCTGGCTGGGAACACGATCTCCATGCAGCAATGAACAATATTCAGGATGAGATCGATCTGGTCGGCGAAAGCGCCGCCAGTATTGACGCTTACGCGGCCAGCGACCCTGCCGAATGTTTTGCGGTGCTCTCTGAATACTTCTTCAGCGCCCCTGAGCTGTTTGCCCCACGCTTTCCCGCGCTTTGGCAGCGTTTCTGCCATTTCTATCGCCAGGATCCGCTGGAGAGATTACGCGAGAATAGCCCGCAGGAGGATGGCGATAGCCCGGCAGTACACTAAAACAACGACCTGCATTAAATTTAGCCAATTGAATCAGCAAGTTAAATTTAGTGTTGACACAAAAATACGAGACCAGTAGTATTCGCCTCGTTCACACGATTCCTCTGTAGTTCAGTCGGTAGAACGGCGGACTGTTAATCCGTATGTCACTGGTTCGAGTCCAGTCAGAGGAGCCAAATTCTAAAAAGCCTGCTTTCAAGCAGGCTTTTTGCTTTTCTGGCAATAACCCCGTCTTACTTCACCCTTTTGCTGCGCAATTTACCCTCTGCGTGCCAGCGCAGGGCGTCAACCACCAGCGTAAACGCCGTCGGAAGATGATTCCGGCCAGGATAATAAAGATAGTACCCCGGGAAAACCGGGCACCAGTCGGCCAGCAGCGGCACCAGTTGTCGGTTAGCGATATATTTCGCCGCCAGGTCGTGAGGAACATAGGCAATCCCTGCCCCGTCCAAAGCGGCCTGAATCATCAAAAAAGTATTATTAAAAACGGTTTGCCCTTCGACGCGAACGCTGGTTTTTTGGCTGCCCTTTGCAAACTCCCAGGCGTAAAGCGCGCCGTGGGTGGGCAAACGCAAATTGATGCAGTTGTGTGCCATCAGATCTTCAGGCCTTGCCACCGCCGCTTTGCCGGAAAGATAGCCGGGCGCGGCAACCACCGCCATCTGCACATCGGGCGTAATGCGCACCGCAATCATATCTTTGTCCACCTGATCGCCCATCCGCACGCCGGCATCGAAGCGCCCGGCGGCAATATCGGTCAGCTCATAGCCAACGCTGAACTCAATATGGATATCCGGATATCGATTTAATAATGGATGCAGGCGGGGCCACAGCACGGTGACAATGGCATGATCGTTGGCGGTGATGCGTACCGTGCCGGCGGGTTTATCCCGTGAAGCGCGCAGCGAAGCCAGTTCATTTTCTATTTCATTCAGCCGCGGCGCCAGTACGGCCAGCAGGCGATTTCCGGCATCGGTGGGCGACACGCTACGCGTGGTGCGGATTAACAACCGCACCCCCAGACGCTCTTCCAGACCCAGCAGCGTATGGCTCAATGCCGAGCGGGAAACCCCCAGCATTGCAGCCGCCCGGGTAAAACTTCGCTCCTGAGCTACGGTGACAAAGGCCTGCAGATCGTTGAGTTTTTCTTTGCTCATCATTGGTGAATTTTTTGCACCAGTGTATTCATATTTGACCATCTTATCATTTAATCAAACCTTCTCTACACTTTGTTCTGCCAGTCCAGATGGGCTGCTTAAACGCCCGAAACTGAAATGTGGAGACACCATGAACGAACAATTTGACGGTAACGGCATTTTTCCCAAAGGGGAGAAAAATGAGGCCTATGCGCAGTATTTTCAGGGCACCAGCTACCTGAATATGCTCTCCACGGAAGGGGTCAATATCGGTAACGTGGTCTTTGAGCCCGGCTGCCGTAACCACTGGCATATTCACCATAAAGGCGGGCAGATCCTGTTGGTGACGGGCGGACGCGGCTGGTATCAGGAGTGGAATCAACCGGCGCGAGAACTAACCGCGGGCGATGTTGTGAATATTCCCGCAGGCGTCAAGCATTGGCACGGCGCGGCCGCCGACAGCTGGTTTGCCCATATTGCCGTTGCCGTCCCTGCCGAAGGCGCATCTAACGAATGGCTGGAGCCGGTGACCGACGAAGCCTACCGCCAACTGCCTTAAGCAACGAAACTGTAGAGTTTGCCTATTCATGACTAAACTCTGCTGGTTCGCTCGGGTAAATTTCCTCCGCTAATTAAATAAAGCCTCAGCGCTATTCCAGGTTGGCGGCGCTACCACCGGCGTGGTAAGCGCGGCCAATAACAGCAGCAGTGGGATGCGCGCAAAGCTGGCGGCCTATCGTCACAACCCGGTAAGCCTAAGTTGGCGATGTGAATCGACAGATGATAGCGAATCTGCAGATTTGCGGGATTGAGCCCATGGTGAAATTGCCGGTTTTCGTAAGCCGGTTAAGTCGCCACCCGGCAGATGTGTGGCCTGAATAGATCAAACAGGTTTATCATCTCTGCTCAACAGCAGGCTGTTTTATCTGCAGTAACGCCTGGTTATTCTCGGTCCCGCTTATCGTCAGCAGCGCGCTTTGCAACGAGGCACTGAACATTGCCCCGTGCGACAGGCCGGGATAAGGCCACCAGCTGACCGCAACGCCATTTTTCCTGAGCCGGGAAACCGTCTGCTGAACTTTACTGCGCGTATCCACTGCCCCGGCGGAAGAACCGCGCTGCGTCGCAACCGCGCCCTCCATCAGGAATAAGGCGTTCCGATTAAACGCCTCACCTTTTGCCCCGGCCATTCTGTCTAACAGCACGGCTTGACCTCTTCCCAGAGAAGGACTGGCAGAGAAATAGAGCTGAAAGCGGGATGACGTCAGCCAGGCATCAATAACAAATAATCCACCGTAGGAGTGCCCCCAGATAGCCCGTCGCTGAGGGTTGATAGCGATCCCACGCTCAACTTTTTCCATAATGGTATCCTCTAAGAGACGGCGAAACGCCCCGCTACCGCCGCTTTTCCGCCGATCCCAGCGGTTATCGGCGGGATTCTCTTCGACTTTCGGCCGATAGTCATAGGCTCGGGCAGTTTGATCGAAGGGCAAATTCGTTTGATAGCCAATGGCCACAATGACGGGCGGCGCTTTTTGCGTCAGTTTTTCGAGCAGCGTGTCGGACAACCGGTCCATCACCGCGTTGCCGTCCAGGGCGTACACAACCGGATACCCCTGCGCGGGCGGCGCCGTATTCGGTATCGCCGTCCAGACCTTATAATGTCGTTCACCATCGGAGGAATCGAAGGTCGTGACGTTGAAATGATAATACGCGGAACCGCGGTCGGCGATATTCGGCCCCAGCGGGCTCATATCGGGTTTGGCGTAAGCGTTAAGTGCATACAAGGTGGTAACCAGCGCGGCGATAAAAATCCGCCCTTTCGGCGGATAAGCGAAACAAGAGTTGCGAAGCGACATCGGTTGATTTTTCCGGCACATTATCGTTATTGATAATGATTGCTAATATCAATCTCAATTGCAAGCTACGCGATTAGCCTCGCAGGCGCAGCGTTGTGCCTGCCCGGGATAGCCAGTCATCACATCATCGGGCCCCCGGACAGTCTTGTCATCCTGCTAAGGCGATAGCCGCCATTCGGGAATATCCCGGCTCGCGCCGCACTGAGCCGGGATACTTAAAGTGCCGCTTTCTGGTCAATATCAGGCCGTACGCCATCTCCGGGTCAGCGGCTTCTCGACTTCCACAATCAGGAACATCACAAAACCGATAATAAAAGTGATAACCCAGTAGCGGAACGGCAGCGCTTCGGTGCCAAACAGCATCTGCATAAATGGCGCATAGATAATCAGCAGCTGCAGCACCAGCAGCACGACGCTGACAATCCAGATCCCCCGGTTCGCCAGCAATCCTTTACTCAGCGAGAAGCCATCCGCCACGCGACAGTTGAGCATATAGAACCACTGAGCAGTAACCAGCGTCTGTAACAGCACCGTACGAATAAACTCAGGCGAATAGCCGCGCGGCTGTAGCCAGGCTTCAAGCACAAAGGCGCTGACGGCAATCATCGACCCGACAAAAATCACCCGCCAGATAGCAAAGCCGTCCATCACGTGCAGCTTAGGGTCGCGCGGCGGCCGGCGCATGATGTTCTTCTCACCTGCCTCAAAAGCGAGACCAAACGACAGCGTGGCGGAGGTCGCCATGTTCATCCACAGGATCAGCACTGGCGTCAGCGGAATTAAATTTCCCGCCAGTAGCGCAATAATAATCAACAGCCCCTGCGCGAGGTTGGTCGGCATAATAAAGAGGATGGTTTTTTTCAGGTTATCGTACACCCGGCGTCCTTCCCTGACGGCGCTGGCAATGGTGGCGAAGTTATCATCGGTCAGCACCATATCTGCGGCCTCTTTGGTCACTTCGGTGCCTTTAATCCCCATCGCAATACCGACATCGGCCTGCTTCAGCGCCGGGGCGTCGTTCACCCCGTCGCCGGTCATCCCGACCACCTCTTTTTTGCTTTGCAGCGCCTGCACCAGGCGGAATTTATCCTCCGGGCTGGTACGCGCAAAGATATCGAATTTCTGCGCGGCTTCGCTGAGCTGAATATCGTCCATCACCTCCAGCTCTCTGCCGGTAATGGCGTTTTCCGCATTGCCAATCCCCAGCATCTTGCCGATACTCATCGCGGTTTGCGGATGGTCGCCGGTGATCATCTTCACGCGGATCCCCGCCTGCAGGCAGTCGCCGATGGCCGTAATCGCCTCCGGCCGCGGCGGATCCATCATCCCGGCAATCCCGAGCAGAATGACGCCCTGCTGCAAATCCTGATGGGTGAGTTCCGTTTGACCGTCGGCGGCGGGTTTCCACGCTGCCGCCACCATCCGCAGCCCTTCCCGCGCATACTCTTCGATTTTGCCTTCCCAGTAAGGCTGGTCGAGCGGCTCCAGGCCATGGTCGGTTTGCTGATGCTGGCACAGGCGGAACAGGACATCGGGCGCGCCGGTAATCAAAATCATCTCTTCATCGCCGATGCGGTACAGCGTCGACATATATTTATACTGTGAATCGAAGGGGATTTTGCTGCGCAGCTCAGTGTTGAGCGCCGGGAGCGGGACTTTCGCCGCCAGCACTTTCAACGCCCCTTCGGTCGGGCCGCCGGTAATTTTCCACAGCCCACTTTCATCTTTAATAAGCTGACTGTCATTACACAGATCGATAGTGCGCAGATAACGTTCCAGCAGCGTGCCCGGCGCAACGGTTACCGGCGCAGGCTCATCGATCGGGTGAATATTCCCTATCGGCTCGTAGCTGTCGCCCTCCACCCGATAAACTTTATCGGCGGTTATCACGGCTTTCACCGTCATCTCGTTCATGGTTAGCGTGCCGGTTTTATCCGAGCAGATCACCGTCATGGCCCCGAGGGTTTCCACCGTAGGCAGCTTGCGGATAATCGCCTTCTGACGGGCCATGGTCTGCACGCCGAGCGAGAGAATAATGGAGATAATTGCCGGTAAACCTTCCGGTACCGACGCCACCGCGAGGCTAATCAACGACAGCATCAGCTCAGAAACCGGCATATCGCGGAACAGCAGGCTAAAGACAAACAGCGCGGCCATCATCACCAGGATGATGATAAAAATGGCTTTACCGAGCTTATCCATCTGCACCAGCAGCGGCGTTCGGTGTTTTTCGATATCCGACATCATCTGGTTGATATGACCCAGCTCGGTATCGCCGCCAGTGGCCACCACCAGGCCTTTTCCGCCGCCCGAACTCACCGTGGTGCCGGAAAACAGCAGATTGGTACGATCGCCAAGCGGCAGCTCGCCGCTAAGCGCCTCGGTGCTTTTCTCCACCACCGTCGATTCGCCGGTCAGAATCGCCTCTTCCACCCGCAGGTTATGCGCTTCGATAACCCGCAGGTCAGCAGGGATGCGATCGCCGGCGCGGATCACGACGATATCGCCGGGTACCAGAGCGGTTGTCGGGATCGTTTCATGGTTGCCCTGACGAACGACCACCGCTTCGCTGGAAAGCATGTTGCGAATGCTCTGAAGCGATTTTTCCGCGTTGCTCTCCTGAATATGGCCGATCAGGGCGTTAATCACCGCCACGCCCAGGATCACCAGGGTATCCACCCAGTGCCCCATGACCGCCGTCAGCAGCGCCGCCGCCAGCAGCACATAGATCAGCACATCGTTAAAATGCGCCAGAAAGCGCAGCCATGCCGGCTTTCCCGCTTTTTGCGGTAGCGCATTCTCGCCGTACTGCTGCAAGCGCGCTGCCGCTTCAGCACCGCTGATGCCGTCCGGGGTACTGTTGGTGCTGGTCAGGGTTTCTTCGACGGAGAGCTGATAGAACGGGCCGCCCGGTTTTTCTGTATTCATAGTTATCTCCTCACTCCTGTATCGGAAATCAGGACAGCCTCAGGCCGTCCTTAGCGCACCACAAAAACCGGAACATGGGCATAGCGAACGATCCCTGCCGCCTCCGACCCCAGCAGATGCGTCTGAATATTCGGGTTACGCGAGCCGATTATCACCACATCCGCCTTCAGCTCATCGGCCAGTTTGGTCACTTCGTCGCGAATGTTGCCGCTGCGAATGTGAATCTGAATATCGTTTTCCGCCAGCGTGAGTTTTTTAACCAGTTCAACCAGCTTTTCCTTAGAAGTATTCATCAGATAATCTTCCATTTTCCGTGCATCGGAAATAAAGCCGCGCGTCAGCACTGGAGAAAAAGCGGGAATCACGTGAAGAAGATGAATCTTTCCGGAGGAGCTTTGTGCTAGGAATTGGGCGTGGGACAAGGCCTTGTCCGCCAGACCGATTTCAAACACATCAACCGGCACGAGGATATTTTTATACATAGAGACAATCCTTTTATTACCTATAAAAAAGGTGGTGAAAACAGCCCAGGCACTGGCGCTGGTACTGAGGAGGAAATCTCAAGAACAAAATTTGCTGGACGTGTAGGTATAATTAAACGTAGCACACCACGGTTAACATGATTAACCCGCCAATTAATATATTGAAAAATATCACAGAGTCAGGCACAGCCAGACAATTCAACTGCCAACCCGGTAAAATCGTCGCCATCACCGTAATTTTTGCTCTTTTTAACATTTCTGTTTTACTGCGACTATCCTCATTATCAGTGGCTTGTTCACTTTCTGCCGCCCCACAATAATTATTATGATAAGAATTTACTTAGCTAAGCATTAGAGCTAAAGGAGGAACAATGTTCGGTTACAGTCTGTTTCGCCTGAGCCTGTTTATTGCCCTGGCAATAATCGCCTGTACGGCTACCGGGTTAATTACTTATTGGGTTGTTTCGGCCCTCGCTGAATAAACACAGCGATTGTGAATAATATGTAAAAGATAGCCTTTTACTTCGAGGGGAATACAGTGAACCGTTATTTTTCTCTCATCCCGCTTGTTATTTTAATAACAACGGCTTGCGATCGGAAAGCGCCAGAAATTACGCCGTTACCGCGGATGGTTAAGGTCGCTGAGGTGGTGGCTATCGGCGAGTCACAGCAGCGCGTATTCCCCGCCCGCATTGAGTCCGGAGACTCCACTGACCTCTCTTTCAAACGCGGCGGCCAGATTGAATCTCTTGATGTGCGCCAGGGAGCTAATGTGACTCAGGGGCAGACACTTGCCCGGCTTAACGCCCGGGAAGCGCAGCAGCGGGTGAATGAGCGGCAAACCGCCGCCACCCTCGCCCAGCGGCAATTCGATCGATTCCAGACCCTGGCCGGTCGTCAGGCGATTTCAAAAGCGGAAATGGATATCCAGCGAGCCAACCGCGACTCCGCTAATGCCGCGCTAAAAATAGCCCGGGAAGAGCTGTCGCAAACGACGCTAACCGCACCGTTCAGCGGCGTAGCCGCCAACGTTCCGGTACGTAACCATCAGGTGGTCGCCGCCGGACAGCCGATTGTCACCCTGACGCGAACCGATCTGCTCGACGTGGTGTTTAGCGTTCCGGAAAACCTCTTTACCGCGCTGGATATTCGCAACGCGCAGTACCGTCCGGTGGTTAAAATTAACGCCATGCCGGATCGCCAGTTTACCGCCGAATACAAAGAACATACCGGCAGCAGCGACATCAGCACGCTCACCTGGCAAATCATACTGACCATGCCGCGACCTGCCGACTTCCCCTCGGTCGGCGGCGTGAGCGGAACGGTGACGGTTAATCTGGCGAACCTGCCCGCCAGCGCCGGCAAAAATGCGGTCGTGGTGCCTGTCGAAGCGGTGTTTAATCCGGATAATCGCCCGCGCAACGAACCCCACGTGTGGGTGGTTCAGGGCAGCGGCGATCGGCTCCATCTGGAAGAGCGCAAAGTTGGCGTGGGTCAGATCACCTCACAGGGCGTGGTGATTACCGAAGGGCTCAGCGTCGGCGAACGCGTGGTGGCGGCGGGCGTCAGCGAATTACATGCGCAACAACCGGTTCGAATCTGGACGCGTGAACGAGGTTTGTAATGGATATCTCCCGCCAGTTTATTAACAATCCAATCCGCGTCTGGCTGACTATTTTACTGCTGGGCATCGGCGGGATCTTCGCTCTGCTGAACATCGGCCGGCTGGAAGATCCGGCGTTTACCATCAAAACCGCGGTGGTGGTTACCCATTATCCCGGCGCTTCAGCGCAGCAGGTGGAAGAAGAAGTCACCCTGCCGCTGGAGAACGCGCTGCAGCAGCTGCCCTATCTCGATAACGTCAGCTCCATTTCCTCTAACGGCCTGTCGCAAATTACCGTCAACATCGCCTCGCACTACCACTCCAGCGAGCTGCCGCAAATCTGGGATGAACTGCGCCGCCGGGTTGGCGACGCCGCTCGCCAGTTCCCGCCCGGCGTCGCTTCTCCGTTCGTGAATGACGATTTTGGCGATGTCTTTGGCTTCTTCTTCGCCCTCTCCGGCGAGAGCTTTACCAACCCTGAGCTGGTTCGCTATGCCGAGCAGCTGCGCCGTGAACTGGTGCTGGTGCCCGGCGTCGGTAAAGTCGCCATCGGCGGGGCGATCCCCCAGCAAATCAACATTGATATCTCATTGGCGAAAATGGCCGCCCGCGGGATTACGCTCAACCAGCTGGCGGCGATCCTCAGCCGGTTGAACGTCGTCTCTAACGCCGGAGAAATTAAATCCGGCAGCGAATCGATCCGCCTGCATCCCACGGGCGAGTTTGCCAACCTTGACGAGCTGGGCGATCTGTTAATCAGCCCGCACGGTTCGGGAACGGCGACGCGGCTGCGCGATATTGCCACGCTCTCGCGCGGGCTGAGCGAAACGCCCTCCAGCATTTACCACGCCAACGGTCGCCAGGCGGTCACCATGGGGGTGTCGTTTATCCCCGGGGTTAACGTGATTGATGTTGGCCGTGCGCTGCAAAACAAACTGGCGCAGATGTCGGCGGAAAAACCGGCCGGGATCAACATTGACCTGTTCTACGATCAGGCGGCGGAAGTCGCCCATTCGGTCAACGGTTTTATCACCAACTTTCTGATGGCGCTGGCGATTGTCGTTGGCGTACTACTGATCTTTATGGGCGTACGCAGCGGTATTATTATCGCCCTGTCGCTGGCGCTCAACGTACTCGGCACGCTGCTGATTATGTATCTGTGGGGGATCGAGCTGCAGCGTATTTCGCTGGGGGCATTGATTATCGCCCTGAGCATGCTGGTCGATAACGCTATCGTTATCGTCGAAGGCGTGCTGATCGCCCGCCAGCAGGGATCGACGCGACTTACGGCAATTAATTATGTGATTCGCCGTTCGGCCCTGCCGCTGCTGGGGGCCACGGTGATTGCGATTCTTGCCTTTGCGCCGATTGGGCTGTCGCAGGACTCGACCGGGGAATATTGTAAATCGCTGTTCCAGGTACTGCTGATTTCGCTCATGCTGAGCTGGTTCTCGGCGCTGACCATTACCCCGGTGCTCATTAAATGGTGGCTGTTTAAGCCTCAATCGCAGCCGGTGGCGCAGGCCGATACCAACCCGTACGGCGGACGTTTTTACCGCCTGTATCAGCTGACTCTGCAGGCCCTTCTGCTGCGCAAAACCGTCACCCTGACCGTCATGGCGGCGCTGCTGGCCGCCGCTATCTGGGGGTTTGGTTCGGTGCGACAAAACTTTTTCCCCTCTTCAAACACGCCCATTTTCTTTGTCGATCTCTGGCTTCCCTACGGTACCGATATTGCGACCACTGAAAAGATGACCAGCGATATTGAGACTGCCATTAACGGCCAGCCCGGAGTCGTCACCACCGTGGCTACCGTCGGCCAGGGCAGTATGCGGTTTATCCTGACCTACAGCGGGCAACGGCAGTACAGCAACTATGCGCAGATCATGGTGAGAATGGACGACCAGCGCAGCATTGCCGCCCTGACGCAGCATGTAGATCGCTATATTGCGCGTAACTATCCGCAGGTGAACGCCAGCACAAAACGCGTGATGTTCGGCCCTTCCGGCGACAGCGCCATCGAGGTGCGGATCAAAGGCCCCGACCCAGACAGACTACGCCTGATCGCCAGCCAGGTTGGCGATATCCTCTCCGCAGACCCGGCCACCGATGGCGTTCGCAACGACTGGCAAAACCGCAGCAAAGTTATCCGTCCCCAGTACTCCACCGCCCTTGGGCGCGAACTGGGCGTTGATAAACAGGATATCGATAACGCGCTGGAGATGAATTTCTCCGGCAGCCGCGCGGGACTGTACCGTGAGGGGGCCGACCTGCTGCCGGTGATAGTCCGCCCACCCGCCGCCGAGCGCCAGGATGCGAATCACTTAAATAACGTGCTGGTCTGGAGCCAAAGCCGCCAGCAGTATATTCCGCTCAGTAACGTGGTCAGCGGCTTTCACCTTGAATGGGAAGATCCGCTGATCCTGCGCCGCGACCGCAGCCGCGTGCTGACGGTGCAGACCGATCCCGACCCGCTCAGCAACCAGACCTCCGGGGATATCCTCTCCCGCGTGAAACCGCAGATCGATGCGCTGGTGCTGCCGCACGGCTACAGCATCGAGTGGGGTGGTGATGCGGAAAACTCCAGCGAGGCGCAGCAGGGACTGTTCACAACCCTGCCGCTGGGTTACCTGGTGATGTTTATCATCACCGTACTGATGTTCAGTTCGCTGAAAAATGCGATTGCCATCTGGCTGACCGTACCGCTGGCGCTGATTGGCGTAACGCCGGGCTTTTTAATCACCGGCATCCCCTTTGGTTTTATGGCGCTGATCGGTCTGCTCAGCCTGAGTGGAATGCTGATCCGTAACGGCATCGTGCTGGTTGAGGAGATTGAACAGCAGAAGCAGGAAAAAGAGCAGCAGGAGGCGATTATTTATGCCGCCACGTCGCGTTTACGCCCTATCCTGCTGACGGCATTTACCACCGTGCTTGGCCTGGCGCCTTTACTACTGGACGTTTTCTTCCAGAGCATGGCGGTTGTTATCATGTTTGGTCTGGGTTTTGCTACTATTCTGACGCTGCTGGTTCTGCCGGTAATTTACGCCTGTTTCCACAATAAGGACATGAAGCGACAACCATGAATAGTACCGGGTTAAATATTATCAAAACGCTGGGATGCATGACGGCGGTGACCTTCTTCACCATCTACAACACCTGGGATAGCTATGATTACGACTATCACTGGATCCTCGGGTTTTTGACGTTTATTTCGACTATCGCCACGCCGCTGTTTTTTGTGGTGGCCGGTTATCTCGACTCGCAGTCCCGCCACGATTCGCAGTGGCAAATGGGCAAAATCAAAAGCGTGGTTATCGTCTTTCTGTTCTGGATGACGGTGTACTATCTGTGGGAGCCTTATCAGCGCGGCTATCTTATCCAGCCGTGGTTTGTCTTTGCGTTTATCGTGATTTACACCTTTCACCCGGTCATCGAGTGGCTCAGCCAGCGGCGTAAACTGTTTTTTGCTGCAGTTTTCTCGCTGCTGCTGCTCTCGTATGGGTACGATCTTCTGTCCGCGCTGTACCCGGATATCCATGCGCTGAGCCTGGCGCCGCAGTATCGGCTATGGACATGGCTGCTGTTTTATCTGACCGGTCAGCTGTTCAGCGATCCGCTCGTCGCCGGCTGGCTCAGGCGCGAAAAAGTGGTTAAAGGGGCGATGATCGCCATCCCGTTTATTTATCTTTTCACCTGGTTTTACGAGCGCCATTTCTTTTTCGCCCTGTTTAAGGCCGACAGAAATGCCTTCATTCTTACCGGTTCACAAATTTATATTCTGGTCGTCGCGCTGGTGATTGCGGCCAACGGCGTTCGGTTTCGTAAAAACAGCGAGTTTAAAGAGGCCGTTCTCGCCACCATCAGCAAAACGATGACCGGCGTCTATATTCTCCACTACTCCGTTTTTCACCTGCTCACCGCCTTTATCCCGATTAACTCACTGGGTACCAAATTAATGCTGATTGTTCTCACGTTTATCACTTCGGTACTGATTTCAATGCTGGCGCTGTCAAATTCGGTGGTGAAAAAAGTGATTACTATTTGACGTTCGCCGATTCAGGCCATGACCGCCAGCGCATTTAAAAACCGTAGCGCAGCCAGGCAAACAGCACGTTGCCGTTATTATAGGTGCCGGGAATATAGGTGAACTGCACGCTCAGACGGCGATAGCTGGCGGAAAAAAGCGGCAAAATAATCGGCAGGGGTACGTAGTTGGCAAAGTCATCGCGGGCGGTGATCCCGGCGGTAACGCCAAGTCCCAGACGAAAATCGCGGCGACTATCAAGATACCACCCCTTCTCCCAGCCGTAGCCGATTATCGGCTGCCACTCGTTATGCGAATCCTTGAACATCATGGCGTAGAGAGAACTCCAGTTGCCCTCTGCGTTATATCTGGAAACGCCAAAACCCCCGCCCCACGGCATTTCATTATAGTTATCCGTTTTCTCTTTATCGTACATAAAGCGGTTATGCCAACTGAGAAACGGAAGATACAGATCGTAGTTTTGCGGCTCATTCCAGGTCTGCGAGACATCGTTTTTTAACCAGCTCCACCAGCCGCTGATGCGCTGCTCGCCATATATCTTCGTTTCAGCCTGTACCGAAAAGGCGAAAATAAACACAATTCCCCACGCTACCCGTAGACAACGTTGCATAGTTTTATCCTTAAAGAAAACCGCCCGGTGTTAATTCAGTTTGAGAACAAAAAACAGGCTTTGCAAATATCGGCCAAGAAATTTTGTGCGCTGGCTGGCGATAATGGCAAGTCCAGTTGCGGCCCCATTTCAGGACAGAGAGAGCCGCTGCGGTGATTTCATTTCCTTGCTGGTGGGATTATGATGACGCTAATTATCCTTTCTGTCCGCAGTGATTGAGAAATAGATGGATTTCATCAGCATTATTATGTCGGCGGGAAAAACCTCCGTCGATGTGGCCCTTTATACGCTGCTGCCAATCATGGTTGTCATGCTCATCGTCATGAAATATCTGGAAGTACGCGGGGTGCTGGATGTCATCGTGCGCTGGCTCGCGCCGCTGCTTAAGCCGTTCGGCTTAACCGGAATGAGCGCATTTGCGCTGATTCAGATGAATTTTGTCAGCTTTGCCGCCCCGCTGGCGACCCTCGCCATTATGGATAAACGCGGCGCCTCGGACCGGCAAATGGCCGCTACGCTGGCAATGCTGTTTGCCATGGGGCAAGGCAACGTATTCTATCCATTAACGCCCTTTGGCCTGCACTGGCTGGCCTCTATCGTTATCTCCATTGTCGGCGGACTGTGCGCCGCCGCGGTGACCTGGCATATCACCGGCCGCAGGCTATCGATGGTTGAAAACGCGCGGGCCGAAGCGCTGCCCGAGGCGGAACAGAACAGCCAGGGGATTATCGCCGTGATTAACAGCGCCGGCTCTGACGCGATTCGCCTGGCGCTCGGCGCGGTGCCCATGCTGATCCTGTCGCTGGCTATCGTCGGGTTTATGCAGGCGGCGGGCCTGATTGAGATGCTCCAGCGTCTGCTCCTGCCGCTGCTGCTGTGGCTGAACATCCCGGTTAACTTCGTGCTCCCGGCGCTGGTCAAATGCGTGGCTGGTGGGACGGCCTATTTCGGCGTGATCTCTGAACTCGTGCAGCAGGGAAAAGTGACCATCAGCCAGATCAACGCCTCGGCAGGTCTGTTAGTACAGACGTTTGACCTCCCGGGTATCGGTATCTTTCTGGGCGTCAGCTCGCGCTTCGTGCGCCTGTTCCGCTTCGCCGCCGCCGGCGCTATCGCCGGGATCGCCATCCGCACCGTGATGCACCTGACGCTAATCTGATGCCACCGGCTCCGGACGGAGGCAGGCAGCGACATCAGCCTGCTCGCTGCAGGCAATATGATGGTCAATTCTCACCATCATCCACGGGAAAAACGGGTTGGAGGTCACACGCATCAGCGTATCCAGCCCGACGCTCAGCGTCGAGGTTTCCCCACGCAAAGAGATCGTGCCGATGCTGATCCCGTAGCGATTTTTCTCCGCCGGTTCCCGGCCATAGAGCGAATCGGTCAGCGGGAACGGCACCGCCACGTGCGACAGCGAATACATATCCTGCGGCCAGGCAAGATGCAGCGGCGTCACGGTTTCGCTTCGCGTTCCGGCAAGCGTGGTGCGGGCCACCGTCTCGTAGGTGTCAGGGGCAGCGTTAGTAATCACCGTGGTGGCATAGGGCCGCGGTGCCGGCGGCAATAACGTATTCACCGCTGAATAGAGCGAGGGACGGAATAGCGCGCGTAGATTCGCCGCCTGGTTAATATCGAAAATCACCAGTTCGCTTCCGTTATCCGGCAGATAGCGATACAGCGACTCTACCACCGCCCGGGTGCTCACCGTGGAGTCCATCACCGACTGAAACGTTAACACCGGCGCCAGTTCGGAAAGCCGATGATTTTGCGCCTCCTGCACGATTTGCTGCTGCAGCGCCTGCGACAACAGCCATGACTGCCTTGCGGCCTTAACCGGGAACGAATTGTATTTATAGGGATTGAATTCCGGGACGATATTCAGCCATGCCGCGCGGGCAAAAGCCGGAAATACCGAGGGTAAACCGGCCAGTCCGGCAAAACGCGCAAAGGCGGTGACGCCAATCATCGGCGACAGCAGGATTATCTGCTGCGGCCGGCGCAGCGCTTTATCCTCCAGGCTATCGAGAGCGTATTTTAGCGCCAGCGCCCCGCCGTTGGAGTAGCCAACCACGTGCAGCGGCACGTTATCCCCGGCCAGGCGCGTCGCTTCGCGCACCGCAAGACGGGTTGTCGCTATCCACGCCTCGCGGTCCACGGCGGTGAGCGCGCCCGGAGCCGTACCGTGCCCGGGCAGCCGCGGGGCGACGGCGACAAATCCCTGCTGCTGATAGCGCTGCGCCAGATAATGCACGCTATAGGGAGAGTCCGTCAGGCCGTGCAGCAGCACCACCGCGCCGCGCGGTTTGCCCTGCGGCAGCAAAATAAAGGAGCGATTCCAGTCCGGATGAAACTTATCCGGATAGACCAGGCTTTGTGCGTAAAAACGGTTAATCGCCGTTTTTTCATCGTCGCTCAGCGCATCGGTAATGTGGCTTTTCATATCGCGGAAAATCGTCGCTTCCCGCGTCTGGTAGTCAGCAAAAGTGGCGTGGTCAATCTCGCTGGCGGTCATTTCATTCGCCGTCCAGGTGTGCCAGCGGTGCAGCGCCGGGCCGCGCTGCGATTCGTAAATGCGGCCAATAAAAAAGACCACCACCACCACCAGTAGACCAATGATGGCTTTTTTCGCCATCGAGACCATTCTTAAGCCCGACTTATTCAGCAGCCGGGTAAAACGCATCATTGCCATATTTCTGTCCGAATTATCTCTTTATCCACCGGGTGGGATTATTACCCGGAGCGCAGCAGATCCTGCGATTCTCTTTTTAAACATAGACTAAACCAACTGCCTGTTCTTATTGTCAGATGAGATGCAAACAGGAATTATCGCCGGGGGTAACCGGTCAGGAATTAACAAATGGAATGGTGGATTAAAAAACTACGCGAGGCCACAACGTCTACACATACCTGGGCGGTTCTGCAAAGCGGCCAGTTAACGATTGTGGCGGAACTGACTCCCTGCGCCCGGCGTCTACAGGAAGGCGATAAGCTGACGCCGTTGGCGGACGCGCTTTACTGCATTAATAACGATAAAACCCTCACCGTAAAGGTGCTCAACGCCACCCATTTTAGCGCCGATCGCTGGGCCGCTATCGTCAATGCCCCCACCGGTTAATGGATAGTATCCAGCTTCAACGGGTTCTAATCTCAGTACTTTCTTAGCTAAGCGGGGTAAATTGTCCGACGCCTGTTTCAGTCTGTGACATACTAAGCACAACGTCAGCAGAGCAGAAATAAGGAGTAGGTCATGAACCAGAAAGCCGCCAGGCTGACCCCAGAAGAAGCGCTCACACAACTCGAAGCGCTCTATGAAAAATCGGTCAATGCGCTGCGTAAAGCTATTGGCGAATATATTCACCATAATACGCTTCCCGATAATAGCGCCCGTGCGGAAGGACTGTTCGTTTACCCGGAGCTGTCGGTATCGTGGGACGGCTCGGAGCATAAAGCCTTAAAAACCCGGGCCTGGGGCCGTTTTACCCATACCGGCTGCTATACCACCACCATTACCAACCCTAAACTGTTTCGCGCCTATTTGCTGGAACAGCTCACCATGCTGTATCAGGATTACGATGCCTGCATTACCGTCGGGCTATCGCAGCATGAGATCCCCTATCCGTACGTGATTGATGGCTCCGAGCTAACGCTCGACCGTTCAATGAGCGCCGGCTTAACGCGTTTTTTCCCCACCACCGAGCTGTCGCAAATTGGCGATGAGACTGCCGATGGCCTGTTCCATTCCACGGAATACTATCCCCTGTCGCACTTCGACGCCCGCCGCGTCGATTTCTCGCTGGCGCGCCTGCGTCATTACACCGGCACGCCGGTTGAGCATTTCCAGCCGTATATGCTATTTACCAACTATACCCGCTACGTCGATGAGTTCGTGCGCTGGGGCTGTAGCCAAATTCTCGATCCCGATAGCCCCTATATCGCCCTCTCCTGCGCGGGCGGTATCTGGATAACGGCGGACACAGAGGCCCCGGAAGAGGCAATTTCCGATCTGGCGTGGAAAAAGCATCAGATGCCGGCCTGGCACCTGATCACTAAAGAGGGTCAGGGGATCACGCTGATTAACATTGGCGTAGGCCCGGCTAACGCTAAAAACATCTGCGACCATCTGGCGGTGCTGCGCCCGGACGTCTGGCTGATGATTGGCCACTGCGGCGGCCTGCGCGAAAGCCAGACGATTGGCGACTACGTGCTGGCTCACGCCTATCTGCGCGATGACCATGTGCTGGATGCGGTGCTACCGCCGGATATCCCTATTCCGAGCATCGCCGAAGTTCAGCGCGCGCTTTACGACGCCACCAAGCAGGTTAGCGGAATGCCCGGCGAAGAGGTTAAACAGCGGCTGCGTACCGGAACGGTGGTTACCACCGACGATCGTAACTGGGAACTGCGCTACTCGGCCTCGGCGCTGCGCTTTAACCTCAGCCGCGCGGTGGCTATCGATATGGAAAGCGCGACCATTGCCGCGCAGGGTTATCGCTTCCGCGTTCCCTACGGTACCCTGCTGTGCGTCTCCGATAAGCCGCTGCACGGTGAGATCAAGCTGCCGGGACAGGCTAACCGCTTCTATGAAGGGGCGATTTCCGAACATTTGCAGATTGGTATTCGGGCGATTGACCTGCTACGCGCCGAAGGCGACCATATGCATTCGCGCAAGCTGAGAACCTTCAACGAACCGCCGTTCCGTTAAGCGCATAGATAACACGAGCAGAATAAACTCAGTCCGGATGGCGTGACATATTTACGCGGCCACCCGCCGGACTGAGCGTTAGAGAAAGAGAGTCATTCGGACCAGGGGTTAATCACCATTACCCTTTCGCTATAAATTAAAACATTTATTTCTTTAGTGCTAACTATTTCTCTGACCGTAGCCACACTGCTTGTCTGAAAATATTATTGTGCTAACTTCCGCAATTAAAAACTGCCTCGCCGATTATAAAAGTAAATATTCCATTAACATATCTATATCAATTGCCGCATGGTCATAAAACGCACAATAGCAGACTGGGTAACACTTGAATTACGTCTCATAACCCCTTAAATTAATTAAAAAAAATTATATGTAACAAAACTGCCATACAGAACTGGCAGCGCTCAAAAGAGATCAAAATAATCAAAGAGTTATCTATAGCCGCTACTCTGCTATCGAATCATCATTTAATAGCGTCAGGTTACTTACAACAAATATCTTGTTACTCAACCACAACAGATAAAATTGCACATGTCGCCAATATGCAATCATGGATAAGCTTATCGGTCGCCATCAGCAATGTACTATTTTCGTAAAAGTATGGAAGACAGTTTTATGAAATTAACCATAGGGAATATCCGCCTGTTTATTTTAATGGCAACTATATTTTTCTGGACGGTCGCGATCGGGCTCGTTTCCCTTGTGGTATCCTGGTTTTAAAACCGTGTTCGAAGGCAAGGCCCCGGCGTTGCCACAATCGTGACTATGCAAGAGAAAGCAAAAAGCCCGCTTAAGTTTCCTTAAGCGGGCTTCTTAAATTTGGCTCCTCTGACTGGACTCGAACCAGTGACATACGGATTAACAGTCCGCCGTTCTACCGACTGAACTACAGAGGAATCGTTTGAACGAGGCGCATATTATCGATGACGCCCGATCTTGTCAAAGGCTGTTTGCACATTTCAAATCGTTTGCCGAAAAATCCTCCACTTTGCGCAAAAAGTAGCGTTTATCCGCTTATCACTCGCCTATTCAGCCTGCGCCTGATTCTCCTCTGCCTGCGCTTTGGTACGCGGATATTTCCACAGCCACCGCCCGCTGACCATTCGACAGTAAAACAAAACGCCGCGCACCGCCCAATCAAGCACCATCCCCAACCAGACGCCAATCACCCCCATACCCAGCACAATCCCCAGCGTGTAGCCTGCCACGACGCGACAGCCCCACATGCCGAGCATGGATACCCACATGGTGTAGCGCACGTCACGTGCGCCTTTAAAGGCGCACGGCAGCGTCCAGGCCATCGCCCAAATCGGCATAAAGAAGGCGTTGAGCCACAGCAGCTCTTTCACCACCACCTTGACATCCTCTTCGCTGGTATAGAACGAAGCGATCAGGCCGGCAAACGGCGCGGTTCCCCAGGCGATCAGCGTCAATACGATCGTCGATAGCCAGAAGACGTGCCACGCCTGACGTTCAGCCTGGCCGATCTGCCCTTTTCCGAGACGCCTGCCGGTAATAATTGTCGATGCGGAACCCAGGGCGTTCCCGGGCAGGTTAATCAGCGCAGCCACGGAGAAGGCGATAAAGTTGCCGGCAATCACGTTAGTCCCCATCCCGGCAACGAACATCTGAGTCAGCAGCTTGCCGCCGTTGAACAAAACCGATTCAATGCTGGCGGGAATACCAATGCCCATCACTTCCCAGATAATGGCGAAGTTGAACGGCTTAAAGTAGCTCTTCAGCGAAATGCGCAGCGCCGGGTTAAAGCCGATCATTAATACCCAGATAGTAGCCACCGCGCCAATATAGCGGGCGATGGTTAATCCCAGACCCGCGCCGACAAACCCCATGCCGGGCCACGAAAAAATGCCGTAAATCAGGATGCTGCTGATAATGATATTCAGAATATTCATCCCGCCGTTGATCAACAGCGGAATTTTAGTGGTTCCGGCTCCGCGCAGCGCACCGCTGCCGATCAGGGCGATTGCCGCTGCCGGATAGCTCAACACCGTTAGCTCAAGATAGGTCAGCGCCAGGCCTTTCACTTCTTCTGTCGCATCTCCGGCGACAAAATTAATAATTTCCGCGCCAAAAGCATGGATAACCGCCGCGAGAATAATCGAGAACAGGGTCATTATCGCCAGCGACTGTCGCGCTGCCGCCCTTGCCCGCCGCCGGTCACGCTTGCCCAGACTGAAGGCTACCACCACGGTCGTACCGAGATCGATGGCGGCAAAAAAAGACATGATCACCATGTTGAAGCTATCGGCCAGGCCAACGCCCGCCATCGCTTCTTTACCGAGCCAGCTGACCAAAAAAGTACTCAGCACGCCCATCAGCAACACGCAGGCGTTTTCCAGCAAAATCGGGACCGCAAGAGGACTGATTTCACGCCAGTAGAGGACGCGATAGGTCTTGCGTTTTTTAAACCAGGACGTGCGTTCGACGGACTGGCGTAATGCGGAGGTGACGTTCAAGGGAGACCTTAGTGAGAAAAGTTGAAACTACATTTCAAATGATGATAGAGAAAAGCTAATCCTGCAAAGCATTTTTCCCGATAGATTGTCGCTAATAACAACAATTTGTTGATGGATGCGCCAGTTGCGCGGCGGAAGGCGAATTGATGTTTGACAAAAGTTTTTTCGCCGCTAAGATACGACTCCACAACGATTCCTCTGTAGTTCAGTCGGTAGAACGGCGGACTGTTAATCCGTATGTCACTGGTTCGAGTCCAGTCAGAGGAGCCAAATTCCTGTTTTCAGCTATCCTTGCGAATCTTTTTCAGATATTGATTCAACAGGCTAGCATGGGAACACATCCCGGTGCATTTCTGGTTTTTTCTCCTCCGTGCCGGGAAATGCGGGCACTATCTTTGTTGCGCATAGCATGTCCCACTTCTCCCTTAACAACACGCCAATTGTCAGCCTGAAGCCTGCGAAGATTTTCACATAGCACGAACGTTATCTTCTGGTTAATCCTGACGGCAGATCTGCATCGAGTGGCCGTTCCGTGCTTGAGCACCTCAGATGCACCCGGTAGCGGGATCATTTCTCTGTACGCAAGAGCTGAATCGATCATTATCAGCAGGGGCAATCATTTACTCGGCTGTCTGTTTTGCGGGGGCAATGATGGAAGAGAACAAAATGCACCAGTTGCATACCTGCTACTTTCACATTTATTCATCGATATATTGAAAGTAAAGAAATATCTGCTACAGGTATTCGTCAAAACTCCTGTCCTCACCAGACGTAGTGCGAGAATACGCTAAACGAGAGGATACGATTGAAGGCTATTATGTGAAAAATAAAAACTGCGGCCATGATCCGAGCAATGGCCTGCTCCCATTATCGCCAGTATGCCAGACAGCTTTGATTTTATATTGACAGAAAACTATCCGCTCAAGCCTGTTTCGGGCACATCAACGCACGTTGCAATGAGACAAGGTTTTAGCAAACAAAATATTAACGATACGACTCAGCATTTTTTTACCATCTGCGGTAAAAATCTTTTCCTAGTATCGGAGTATCGGGTCCACTTTCACCATCGTCGCATAGCAACGTTTTAGCACAATTTCGATGCCATATATTCGATTCCATATTCGGCAAAGAGAATACCACGCCAGCGCTCCGTTTAACGCTTCATCACCATAAACTTTATTAATTTTCACTGGTATCTTCGAGTTTACCTTTAATATTCTCGTGTAATATATTGGCAGCCCTTGTACAAAGCTCAGCGAAAATAGCAATCTCTCCCTGCGACATGCAGGATGCCACCTGCTCAGCCATTATGCGCCTGCTGGACTCTGCAGAATTCAGGAATTCAATACCCTTTTCCGTAATCCTCGTCAGCATTTCTCGCTTGTCGCTTTCTGCCGACTCCTGCTCAACAAAGTGCTTATCTTTCAACATCCGCAGGATCTTGGACATTTTACTACGCGCAAATCCGAGCTTTTCACCAATTGCGCTTGGAGTCATCGGCTGGAACTGACGTAAAATATACAACGTATCGTATTGCGGCCAGTTAATACCATCAGGATTAATCAGCGATCGACGTGCAACAAGTACGCATTGCAAATTCCCTAAGGCATCTTCAAATTGACGATTCAATGATATTTCGCGCTCGGAACCACTAGCCACTTTTTTATTCATTTCCATACATTCTCCTGATGCCGTATACAATAAGTTAAGCTTACCATTTTACCATAACCCTTCAAGGAAGGAAAAGTTATCCTAACCTTCGCCCCCATTGATAACATAAGAATCATCCTGT
Organism: Klebsiella sp. HN106; assembly: GCF_051209435.1. NCBI lineage: Bacteria > Pseudomonadati > Pseudomonadota > Gammaproteobacteria > Enterobacterales > Enterobacteriaceae > Klebsiella > Klebsiella sp. HN106. Next base: position 1,142,899 of record NZ_JBLURD010000001.1, read on the forward strand.
TAATCCTGAAAGATATATTCTCTGTTCAAAACATCCTCATAATCTATTAATTCAGTTATCTTGCCATCATTCATTTCAATCACATTAACATATAACAAAGAGAACTGTTTCCCATCTGGCAGAGTATTCCCATGTAGTTTATATTCAACAATGACGACATCGGGATTATTCGTATAGTGGAATCGTTCATCCTCTATAGAGGTAAAGCGTAAGGGCGCAACGCCAAAGCCATTAGCATAGTGTAAGCGAATATTTTCACGGCCAACAATCACCTCTCTATTGCGACGGAAAGGCAACGACAAACGTCCATTAACAGAGAAAAGGGATGCCAGCTTATCCGATGACTTCTCCATCACTGCCGAAATATATTTATCAAATAGTGCTGGAACCATTGTATTATCCTCTTGATGAAATTGATAAACGTCTTGCTAGACAATTTCTTTCTGCCGCTGGAAATAAACAATCATACGTTTGAAAGTCTCCTCCGACAGTTCAGGAAAGCGCAAGCCCAGTTGTGTAATACGCTTAGTCGTCTCTGGATTACCATAGGCGTTATCGCCAGTATCCAACAAATTCTCTTTAAAGAGATGAATGACTCGCCGCACAGATGTCGGGGCAGGTACAAGAATATAAAGGTTTCGCCGAACAATGTATGATGGATTATGACCTGGATGGCTGGCTGGATCGCGATTACCACTGGCCTTTAGACGAATAAGATTAACGGGACAATACATCAGTATAATAATGGGCATGCATCACATTATTGCCAGTCTCTACTGGCTGTCCCGACCACCATTTCTCACTCCATCCGGCAATGTTTGCGCAACCACTCTGCGGTTAAAGAATGGCGACAGGCCAGCATCGATCCGGGTGTACCGCTAAACAATAATTCCCCCCCTGCTTGCCCGGCATAAGGTCCAATATCAATAATCCAGTCAGCCTGAGCGATCAACTCCATATTATGTTCAATAATAATGACGGTGTTTCCGCGCGCTACCAGTCGGTTAAATAGTTTCAACAGCGAGGCTACATCACTGGGATGAAGACCCGTGGTTGGCTCATCGAAAATATACATGTCACTATCATGATTTAATTGTGACGCTAACTTCAGCCGCTGGCATTCACCGCCTGAAAGATGATTTAACGATTCACCCAAGCGTAAATATCCCAACCCGACTTCGACCAGGCTACGAAAAATTGGCCTGAGCTGTGGCTCATTCAGGAAAAATTCGCCGGCATCATTAATCGACAGGGATAATACCTCAGCAATATTTTTTCCCTGATAACGATATTTCAGCGCTTGTGGGTTATAGCGCTGCCCCTGGCAGGCCTCACATGGCAACGTAACCGTATCCATAAATGCCAGATCGGTTTGTATTACCCCTAGCCCATTACATTCCGGACAGGCCCCTTTGGCATTAGCGCTAAACCACGACGCTGACACCTGGTTTTTTTCGGCAAACAGCGAACGGATCGTATCATATGCACCGCACCAGGAAGCAATATGCGATCGAATTGAGGTATGTATCGGTTTTTGATCGATAACGATCGCCTCCGGACATTGTGGCGCCAGGGCCCCCATAACGAATGAACTTTTGCCCGATCCGGCAACTCCCGTCACAGCGACCATAACGCTTAAAGGCACGTCTACCGATAAGTTATGCAGATTATGCAATGTGGCGTTTCTTACCGATATATAACCCTTGGCACATCTCGGTTTCTTATTTATCTCTGCCCGTGAAGAGAAATATCGACCCGTCAAGGTTTGGGATTGCTTAAGTGCCGACAGGTCGCCCTCAAAGACAATATTCCCGCCTTGCTTACCCGCTCCTGGCCCTAAATCAATAATATGCTCGGCTATCGCTATCATGTCCGGGTCGTGCTCCACCATCAGAATGGTATTGCCTTTGTCGCGTAGTTTTCCAATTAAAACATTCAATTTCACTATATCTGCTGGATGCAGGCCGGTACTGGGTTCATCAATTATATAAACGATCCCGGTCAGACTACTTCCCAGATGTCGGACCATTTTCAACCGCTGGGACTCACCGCCCGATAAGCTAGGGGTCGTACGGTTCAAATCCAGATATCCCAAGCCTACTGCACACATGGCATCCAACCTTTCCAGCAATGCTTCGATCAGCGGCCTGACTTCAGGATAATCGAGCTTTTCTACAAACAGCTTTAACTCTGTGACAGGCAGCGTTGCGCATTCGCCAATATTTTTCCCTCTAATCCGGCAGGAAAGTATTTCCTCGTTAAGCCTCATACCCTGACAAGAAGGGCAAACCTGCAAACTAACGACTCGCTGAAATTCCTCAGTTTTAGTATCTTTAGTTTCTTGTTTTAAATAACTTCGCGTAAAGCGCGTAATGACGCCTTCAAACTTTGCACTCTTAGGCCAACCGGCTAACGGCGCTTCAGGAGTGAGATTATCCGCATAAAGTAATAATTCTCGCTCCTCTTTTGAATAATCCGCGATTTTTTTATCGGCATCAAAAAGTCCTGAATAAACATAACGTTTCCAGCGCCATGAGCCTGGCGCAAAAGAAGGATAACGAATAGCTCCTTCATTTAACGACAGATTTGAATCAATCAGATGGTTGATATCAATAGTACTGGCAATGCCCAACCCGTCGCATGTCGCACACATCCCCGCAGGATGATTGAATGAAAAAACATTCGAATAACCTACGAAAGGTTCGCCGACACGAGAAAAGAGTAGCCGTAGTAGGGTATAAATATCTGATGCGGTGCCCACCGTCGAACGTGCGTTGCCACCAATACGTTTTTGGTCAATAATAATGGCCACCGACAGGTTTTCAATTTCATCGACTTCAGGATTACCATAATGTGGTAAGCGATGGCGAATAAAAGGTGGAAACGTGTCATTTAACTGTCGCTGAGATTCCGCCGCTATAGTTCCGAATACTAAAGAACTTTTTCCCGATCCGGAAACACCGGTAAAAACTGTTATTTTATTTTTAGGGACCTCTACATCAATATCTTGCAAATTATTTTGCCTTGCACCAATGATTTTTATAGCGTCATGGGTTTTCATCACACTATCCTTTTTTACCTGTCAATAACAATGCCATGATGGCAATTAAACAACATCCCGCGATAATCAGCGACATCGGCAGTAATGACAACGGGTCTCCAAATCCAAGCAGTGACGGGGTTATCGCAGCGATACCAAACTGAAAAGCCCCTAAAATAGCAGAACCCGTTCCCTTTAAGTGAGAGGATGCCGCCATGGCCATACTCGCGGCATTGCCAAATGTCAAAGCCATAGTAAACATCATCATTAACAGTAGTACCGCCGCGATCTCAAACTGGAAATGAGAAATATTGTCAACGATACAAAGCAATATAGATATCACCAGCGTGCTTATCACCCCCATGGTTATGAGGTTATCTTCACCAAATTTCATAACATAGCGAGCGCTGACTATACTACCAAACATCATTGCTCCGGCGTTGATAGAGAATATTACAGCGAACTTTCCTGAGGATAAATCGAACGTCGATTGATAGATAAATGGTGATGCTGATATATAAGCAAATAGCGCCCCAAACTGGATTGAAAAAATTAGAGTATAACCAATATATTTCTTATTGCTTAGCAACTCGATAAACTGACTGATAAACTCATTCAGATTGAAAGGTAATCGCTGATGACGGGGTAAGGTTTCGCTAATAAAATGACTACTGAGCAGAGTGGAAACTAATGATATTGTAGCCATAAAAACAAAAACCACCGGCCAGATAAACCATGCAGCCACTCCTCCAAGTAATGGTGCAATAACAGGGGCGATCCCCTGTATCGCTAGCACCAGATTAAAATATCGAGCGGCTTTAGTCCCCGGGCACAGATCAGAAATAATTGCTCGGGAAAGAACGATACCAGCCGCTCCTCCCAGTCCCTGAAAGAACCGTGTAACAATGAGCAGCTGAATGTTCGTAGATATAGCGCCAGCTAATGAAGCGATGGTTAATAGGGCCATCCCGCCCAGCAATAATTTACGTCTGCCGTAATGATCGGATAATGGTCCAATAAACAGCTGCCCAATACCTAAGCCCACCATAAAAGCGGTGATGCTAAGCTGAACTTTGTCAGGCGTCGTATGCAGATCGCTAGCGATAGCTGGAAATAAAGGCAAGTACATATCAGTGGATAATGCAGCAACGGCGCTAAGTAAACCGAGAACAATAACGACTTTACTGGAAAGCAAACCTCTACTTTCATCTCTGAACATCGTACTGACTGCCGATGCCTGAACTTCTTTCGGTCGCATGATGAGCGTAATCCTTTTACCATCTGTGGTCTGTAATAACTATACCACCAGTAAAAGTAATTGCAAAAAAGAAATCAAAACACATAGCTTAAAAATTTAAATCTAAAGAAAACAGCAAGTTAATAAAATCACTTTTTTCTATTTTAAAATTTAATTACCAATAAGACATATAGTGCGTGTTACACTCACTCAGATGTAAATTGTTGAAAGTCGCGAGATCAATAACTTTTTTCGTTATCAGGAGCGCTTTTGAGCAAGGAACAGATAACCACGACATAGTTCATAATGATCGAGGTCCTGGAGTGTCATACATCCGGAAGGGTAGCGCTGTGCGCAGCTGAAGGTGAAAGCTCACTTACGCGGAATAATGTTGCGGGAGCCGTCAGAAAAACACTCACCTTCACTGTTTACCAAAAAATGTCTCTTATCTCTCTTCTCCCTTTGCCGTTTGCTGACGCCAGGCGACAACCTCCTCACTAAGCCAGTCCTTAAAAAGCACAGCTTCGTTTTTCTTTTCTGCAACTTGCGATGAGACCAGCCAGTAAGGCCACGGATAAGGCGCGGCGAAAGGGGTAAGCTGTTCCAGCTCTCCTCGGGCAATAGCATCCTGGACTAAAGATCGGCGTTCCAGCGCAACACCTTTACCGAGCCGGACGGCCTCCAGCACCAGATTTGAGTCGTTTATGCATAGCCCGCCGGGCACAATCTCTCTTTCAAGCCCTGCCTTGATACACCAGGTTTTCCACGATTCCATGGAAAAGATAATCTTGCTCTGCGCTATCTCTGACGGCGTACGGGGTAGCTCACCGCCGTTATAAGATGGAGCAGCCACAACGATAAGCTCATCGGAGAAAAGATAATGACTCTCCGTGCCTTCCCAGTCCCCTTTTCCCATGCGGATGGCCAAATCTGCCCCTTCCTGCTGCAGATGAGTGACCGCCAGGTTTGCCTGTATTCGCAGCGTGATTTGAGGGTATTTCGCCCGAAACCGCTCAAGACGAGGCAAAAGCCAGTGGCCTCCAAAAGAGGGTACCACCGCTATCGTCAGCTCCTGTCTGCGGGGCTTTACCTGCACCAGTCGGGTGGCGTCCGCGATATGGTTCAGGGCCTCGCGTACCTGCAAGGCGTAGAGTCGTCCCTCTTCATTAATCTGCAGGCCGCGACCGTGACGAATAAACAGCTTTAAGCCGACCCTCTCCTCCAGCACTTTAATCTGCTGACTGATAGCTGAGTGCGTAACGTGTAGTTCTTTCGCCGCCAGCGTAACGCTGCCAAGACGAGCCACGGCTTCAAAACTACGTAAACTCGCAATCGGGGGAAAATCCGCCATGTTACTACTCCCTCACCGTGACGCTTAAAAGGTGACCCATAACCTGCCAGTAATACTAACCTAACCCGTAAGATACTGAAGATATTCGCCTGAATGAATTTACTGTACTGTCTTTTCATCGTCAGTAACGAAGCGTTAACCCCAGCATATTTCACCAGCACAGGAAAACAGGAATCATGAATAAGCTTATTGGCATGATGGACTCTCCTTATGTAAGGCGCGTGGCGATTTCTCTTGAACTTTACGGCGTCGAGTTTGAAAGCCATCCGCTGTCGGTATTCAGCAGCTTTGACGCGTTTTCGCAGATCAACCCTGCGGTCAAAGCGCCGACGTTGGTGCTGGATAACGGAATACGTCTGATGGATTCATCGCTGATACTGGACTATTTCGAAGCACAGGCTGCCAGGGAGCGAAAACTCCTGCCGATCGCTGCGGATGCGCTGGCAAGAGACCTGCAGGTACTGGGCTTTATGCTCGCCGCGGGTGAGAAGGCGGTGCAAAATGTGTATGAACATCATCTTCGCCCGACGGAAAAACAGCATCATCCGTGGATAGAGCGCATTACCCGTCAACTGCTAGCGGCCTGCAGGGAATGGAATACGCTACTGGAAGATCGTCCGATTGCCACGGACCCCGATCAGGTTGCCGTGACGAGTACGGTTATCTGGACCTTTATTCAGGCCAGGATCCCCGATATTGTTGATGCGCAAGAGTTTCGTCACATTCAGTCGCTTGCCGAATTATTTGAAAATCATGCTGCGTTTAAAAAACATCCCTATCGCTGAGATGAGTTAAAGCGGAATAATAAAGAGCGCTATTCACGACAACCGATGGCGCCCGAAAACCACGGGCGCGTTCTGTTGCTGCGAGTTTGCAGGAAAAGGCGACCAGCCGCTGCCGGCTTACAACGCTGAACGGCCAATCTCCACCGGCATACCGGAGCGGCGTTCAAGCGCTTGCCCGGCGCGATTCACATCAACGCCCTCGCCCTTCACAAAAGCCTGCATCGCCGGCGTGACGGGAAGCGGTACCTTGCGGTCCGATTCATACTCCGCGCGGTTTCGCGACAGCGGCTCATGAACTTCAACCCAGCGGCTACCGTCCGGCTCGGCGGTATATTTCACCGGCTGATCGATAATCTGCACCCGCGTGCCTACCGGAACGGTATCAAACAGGTACTTGATGTCGTCATTGCGCAAGCGAATGCAGCCCTGGCTCACCCGCAGGCCAATGCCGAAATTGGCGTTGGTGCCATGAATGGCGTACAGCCTGCCGATATAAATGGCGTACAGTCCCATCGGGTTATCCGGCCCGGCCGGCACAAATGCCGGCAGACTTTCGCCCCGGCTGGCATATTCCCGGCGAGTATTGGCGGTTGGCGTCCAGGTTGGCGCCTCCTGCTTACGCTCAACGGCGGTCACCCAGTTACGCGGGGTTTCGCGCCCTGCCTGGCCAATACCAATCGGCAGAACCTCGACCGTTGTGCCTTCAGGCGGATAGTAGTAAAGGCGCATTTCAGCAACGTTGATCACAATGCCGTTGCGAACCGTGGCGGGCAGGATAAGCTGCTGCGGCACCACCAGCGTGGTGCCCGATTTGGGCAGGAACACATCGACGCCCGGGTTGGCTTCCAGCATATTGCTCAGGCCCTGGCCGTACTGAGCGGCAAAGGCCTCAAGCGGCTGGGTATTGTTCTGCGGAATCGTGATGGTCAACGGGCTGCCTACCAGACGGCTTCCTTCCGGCGGCAGCGGGTAGCTCACCGCCAGAGCGCTCTGGCTGGTGAGAAGCATAATAAAAGAACAAAGCAGTTTCACGCGCCGCACAATTTCCCTTCCTCTGTGGCGATTATCGTGAATGAATTATAGCTTCGTTTGCTATGTCATATCTGATTTATCATCCTGCTAAATTTGATAATCGATCGCCGCCTCTTCCGGCTCCATCGCCTGGCGTTTAATCTCCTCCAGCGACAGGCCTGCATTACAGAGTTCAATAAAACGCCAGACGTAATTTCGCTGCAGCTGTCCGCGCTTCAGGCCCAGCCAGACGGTATTGGCATCGAACAGATGGCGGGTATCAAGACGCGTAAAGGTATCAGACTCCCGCTCATCTCCCGACTGTTCCGCCACCAGCCCCACGCCCAGCCCCAGCTCAACGTAGGTTTTGATGACGTCTGAGTCCTGTGCGCTCAATACGATATCCGGCATCAACCCTTTACGGTTAAAGGCTTCATCGATGCGTGAACGGCCGGTTATGCCCTGGCGATAGGTGATGAGCGGCCAACGGGCAATCGCCTCGAGGGTCAACGGCGTCACCTGGGTCAGCGGATGATCTTTAGGAACCAGCAGACTGTGGTGCCAGCGGAACCAGGGAAAAGCCACCAGCGTCGGATCGTTGCTCAGACGCTCGCTGGCGATACCAATATCCGCGCCGCCGTTGTGCAGCAGCGTTTCAATTTCCTGCGGCGTTCCCTGAACCAGTTCAAGACGGACATCAGAAAAGAGTTCACGGAAGGCTTTAATCACCGGCGGCAGGCTATAGCGCGCCTGGGTATGCGTAGTGGCGATGGTTAAGACGCCGGAGGCATCGTTGGTAAACAGGTCCGCCAGGCGACGAACGTTGCTGGCTTCATTGAGGATACGCTCGGCAATCGACAGCAACGCTTTGCCCGGCTCGGTCATCCCCAGCAGACGTTTGCCGCGGCGGATAAAAATCTCGATCCCCAGCTCTTCTTCCAGTTCACGAATATGGCGGCTAACGCCCGACTGCGATGTATAGAGCATATTGGCGACTTCCGTCAGGTTGTAATCCTGACGGGCCGCTTCACGAATAATTTTGAGCTGCTGGAAGTTCACCCTTTCCTCCGGGCTATCAGACATAACATATGCTCTATTGTTAAAGTCTGTTGTCCTTGCTAACAAATAATAAAAACCAGCAACTTATTCCATTCAGGAATATAGCTCAACTGACTAACTGTAATTCACGATTCTCCAGCGACGGGCGACTCACCAGCGACATCAGGATCTCCTTCACCGCCTGCGCCTGCGGCGACAGACTGCCGCGAGCCGACATATTGAGCGACAGCGACAGGCTCATTGACGGCGTGCTGATGCGCGCCATCCAGCCGTTGGCCGCGCTGCACAACGAACGGGCGGCGGACTCCGGCAGAACGGTGACGCCCATGCCGCTGGCAATGGCTGCCGTCAGGGTGGTAATGGATTCAATTTCACCGATAATTTTGGCCGATAAGCGACGCAGGGTGAAGGCTTCGGTCACCCTTGCGCGAACGGCGCTGTAATCGCGCGGCAAGAACAGATTCATCTCCGCGACCGCCGTCAGATCCACGCTCTGCCCCGGACAATCCCGGGTACCGACCAGGTAGAGATCTTCTTTTAGCAGCGGCTGGCTGATGATCCCGGCAACCGGGGAACGTTCATAAAGTACGGCCATATCCAGCTGACCGTCGATAAGCTTATCGTTGAGGAGGGTTCCGCTACTTTCCTGGAGATAGACCATCACTTCCGGCAGCTCGTTACGCACCGTTTGCAGCAGCGGCATAGTGATGGCCGAAGCCGCCGTGCCAGGCGCCAGGCCAATCGATACCTGGCCACTTAGCGTTTGACCGACATTATTTACCGCCAGCTGCGCCTGCTCGCACTGGCGCAGAATAGTACGGGCGTGGGTATACAAGATCTTGCCCGCTTCGGTCGGCGTGACGCCGCGTTTGGTGCGAATCAACAACTGCTGGTCCAGCTCGCCTTCCAGGGTCGCAACCTGCTGGCTCAGCGCCGGTTGTGCGATGTGCAAGACTTCAGCGGCCTGGGTCAGACTGCCGATATCGACGATTTTTACGAAATACTTCAGTCGTCTTAAGTTCATTTTGCCTCCTGTAAGGAACACCAGTACCAACACTGGCCGTTTAGATGCAGAAGGTTTTGCAATTTGCTTGCCAGCTTTTGGCCGGAGAGCTAAACGCCGCTGTAAGCCGCGTAATAAGGGATAGTGATAGCAAAGCGCGATTTTTTTGCCCGGTCAGCGGATTGCGGTATGCCCCATTAGGGGTATAAATGCACTGCAACGGTGCACGACGCGGCATGACGCAGAAAAAACGGGCACTCTGTTGAAATTGTCAGCAAACAAACGATCTTAGCCGATTCACCCTTTGACAAGGCGGAAGGGCATCGTTAATATGCGCCCCGTTCACACGATTCCTCTGTAGTTCAGTCGGTAGAACGGCGGACTGTTAATCCGTATGTCACTGGTTCGAGTCCAGTCAGAGGAGCCAGATTTAAGAAGCCTGCTTTTGAAGCAGGCTTTTTGCTTTCTGAGATATCTGACAGAGAAACGGCCTTCTTTAATATAAAAGCGCCTTAGCGCGGATCGCATACGAGGAGAGCGTCACTCCCCTGGTCACAACGCCATTATCTAAAAACCTTTATCTTCAATTGGTTACACAGATAAACGAAGGGGAATACAGACTTTGAACGATCCAGGCGTTTTTCATTCTTTGTATCTTGATATAGCGTCCTGAATCCGGATCGGGACTAAAAAAGACTTTTTGCATCATACCCTCGATCATGGTGTCGGCCTTTCTCTTAGAGACTGTGGTATTGGTTAGGTGATAAATATTATTCGCTTTCTTTTCATAGTTGAAATGGTACGCCCTTTCAACGTTGTACTTCACGTCATCGACTAGCACCTTCCCGGATACATCAAAATAGCCGGTATTATTTTCCCGCATAAGCAAGAAGGTTTTAAATTTTGCATCAAAGGCAAATGAAGTCGATTCAATTCTCAGGTTGGCTGAGCAATCAAAGTCGTCTTTGCGATAAAGATGCCCTACCAGCCAGAGAAAAATCAACCCTATCACCAACACCAGAAATAGAATGTAAATGCTTTTGGTCCTGATTTTATCCTGGTATTTCATAATCTGGCCTGTAATAGTTTTCACATGAATACCAATCACCTTTCTTAACTTTTGAGTTAATGCAGTGGGCTAAAAATACTCTTGCTTCAGAGGCTTTTAATACAGACTCTGATACATTAAAGTAAAAAACACTATTGCCTGAGCACAGCATTCCTTGTTTCTTAATAAGATTCTGAGCCAGGGCCATCATCTTTGGCTTCTGCCCTTGAGGTATTACGTTAAAAGTTCTGACCGGGCATGAATCGACGCTCCCCAGAAAATAGATTTCATCCTCGTCTGCGGCAAAGAGTGGGCGATACAGTTCGCCTTGAATGCTCAGAAAAAGCATGACTAACGCGCACAGCGCAAGTAGTGCATAGCGGGCCTTTTTAACCCCCCCGGCAGAATATGTCTCGCTCTCCTCATTTGAACCGATGCCCCGACCGACAACCGCCGCTTCTCCTTCGCTTTCGCCATTTACCGCGAGAGCAGGATAATCCATTCTTTCAATAACAATGGCTGCAGATATCATAAAACCCACCCGCGGAACGGTAACGATAATCTCCTCGGTGCAGCCCAGGTTTCTGAAAACGGCTCTCAGATCTGAAATATACTTATTGAGGCTATGACTGGACGTCCGCAGCCCATGTGCGTCCCACACTTTTTCAAGTATCTCATTCCTGTAAATCACATGCTCTCTGTGGTCTAAAAGGAACTTAAGCAGGCGACCGGTGGTTGCTGTTAGCGTGACGGATGCATCCTCATCCAGCCACATCAGTCCGTCATCACTTCTGAAATAGATCGTCCCTTGAATTTTGTACATCATAAACTAGCCTTACAAATTATCCTCAGCCGCACACCGTCCGCAAAACATCTGCATATATAGCATTTTGTGCTGTATATAACGGTATTTTACTTATAAACCAAATTATAGTTCCTAAAAATCGATAAAACAGAATACATATAACTAAAATAAATCACAATGGTACTATAGCTCTCATCGAAACCAGCGGCGCGCCGGGCTTATCAGTATTAACTGAACGCAGAAATAACCGTATCGAGTGAGTGGGGTTTCGTGAAATCTGAGCTGAAAATGCTCCGGAGGTGTAGAAAAGAGAAATTTAAAGGCTAATGGAATGATAACGTCGCGTAATTAATTTCATGACGTATGAAATTATCTACGATGATATTATCACCCTCATGATTAACGTTCTAAATTTAGCGGGAGAGGTCACTTCCCGAGTCTCTTGTCGGGATATTTTCAGTAATTAAAAAAAACCGGATACGCTAAAGATAAAAATCATCGCGTTTACTCAAGGAATATTCCCTAAGAAAATTCCAATACAAAGAATGTGACTATTGTTCAGGGTTTAACGATAAGTACACCCTATCATTTTTAATTTATAAAAATCTATTTTGTATGCAACACATAAAATTAAACACCAAACAAACAGCAAAAACTCGAATAATAAAACACAACAAACCTATATCTACAGCCGTTATCTCTTTTAGAGCATCGACCGCATGCCTCATTGAGGTGGGCAATGTTAGATTACTCTTAATTCGCTGAATGGTTTTATTAACGTTGAGTTAAAGGTCAACCCAAGGATGAGATCGCGTTCAGATATGACTCTATCAACTAATATTTTATCTAAGGATAAATATTTTACTCTGGGCCTGATTGAACTGCTTGGAGAAGAATTTATTGACAATTTCTTTTTGATTATAGATCTCGACTCTAACGATCTTACGGGTTCGGAGTGGATTTACTTCTCGAATAAGAACATTGTCGCCTTTGCATCCAGCGACCTGGCTTTTTATAAGTCCGAACTATTTGAAAAAATAACCGTACTTGATAAGAAAAGTAATACCCGAAGTATCCTGAATTTCTTTTTAAAGAAAGAGACCTCAGGAAATTACCATACTAAATTCCGGCTAAGTCTGCGTGAAAAGCAGATGTTAAGCATGTTAAGCAGAGGGGAAAGCAACCAGGAGATCGCAGAAGAGTTTGGCGTGAAACTTAAGACTATTTATACGCATCGCCGCAACCTGATGAATAAATTAGGCTGTAAAAACAGGATTACGTTTCAAAAATTATTTTTCAACAATAAATGTCTTTTCAAGTGAAGCATAGCTTCAGGATTATTCATAAACAGGAGTTTTACCATGAACAAATTAGCACTTATCGTTATTTCAGCATTGTCCCTGAGTTCTGCTGCGGCTCTGGCCGATACCGTTACGGTGAACGGCGGTACGGTGCATTTTAAAGGGGAAGTGGTTAATGCGGCCTGCGCAGTTGATGCCGGTTCTCTCGATCAAACCGTGCAGTTAGGCCAGGTGCGCTCAGCGAAACTTGCCACCGCGGGTAGCACCAGCTCTCCTGTTGGCTTCAACATCCAACTGAATGATTGCGATATCACCGTTTCCGAGAAGGCCGCGATCGCTTTTGCTGGCACGGCGATTAACAGTACAAACCCAACGGTACTGGCCCTGCAGGGTTCTGCCGCAGGCGGCGCGACTAACGTCGGCGTACAGATCCTTGACCGTACCGGCACCCCGCTGGCGCTGGATGGCGCGTCTTTCGGTGCACAAACCACGCTTAGCAATGGTACCAACGTCATCCCATTCCAGGCACGCTACTTTGCAACAGGCGTCGCGACTGCCGGTACCGCTAACGCGGACGCCACCTTTAAAGTGCAGTACGAGTAATTTCTTCATCAGGCAGGGAGGCACGTCGGGCCAGGAAGGCCCGTTATCCGAAAAAGACTGAGGGTAATAACGATGCAAAGGATGAAGTCAGGTCTGTTGATATTCCTGCTCCCGCCGCTGGCGCTGGCCGGTAACCAGTGGAACGTTATGCTGCCCGGCGGAAACATGCGCTTTCAGGGGATAGTTATTGCCGAGTCGTGCCGCGTTGAAGCGGGCGACCGCCAGATGACGGTCAACATGGGGCAGATCAGCAGCAATCGGTTTCATTCGGCCGGGGAAGACACTAACCCCGTCCCCTTCGATATCCACCTGCAGGAGTGCAGCACCGCCGTCAGCCAGCGCGTTGGCGTGGCGTTTTACGGCGTTGCCGATGGTAAAAACCCGGACGTGCTCTCGGTGGGCGAAGGACCGGGGATAGCGACCGGCGTGGGCGTTGCTCTGTTTGATAAAACCGGCAGCCAGATCCCGCTCAATGCGCCGCCAGGAAGCTGGTCGCCGCTGCACACCGGCCCGACCACCCTGCATTTTGTCGCTAAATATCGAGCCACCGGGAATCAGGTGACCGGGGGAGCGGCCAACGCTCAGGCATGGTTCTCCCTGACCTACCAGTAAACAGCGCCGGTAACAGGAAATAATTTTGAAAAAGAAAGAGATAAGCATGAAATACACACTGGCTACCCGGCGCGGGATGCGCGGTTTACTGGCGGCTCTATTACTGCTCGCCACCAGCGGTTTTAGCGCTCAGGCCCAGGCCGGCGTGGCGCTGGGAGCGACCCGCGTCATCTATCCTGCCGGGCAAAAGCAGGTTCAGCTGGCGGTCACCAACAACGACGAAAAGAGCACTTATTTGATTCAGTCATGGGTGGAGAATGCCGATGGCGCGAAGGACGGTCGCTTTGTCATCACCCCGCCGCTGTTCGCCATGCAGGGAAAAAAAGAGAATACCCTGCGCATCATTGATGCCACCAGCAACCAGCTGCCGCAGGATCGGGAAACGCTGTTCTGGATGAACGTCAAAGCGATCCCGTCGATGGATAAATCAAAGCTCAGCGAAAACACGCTACAGCTGGCGATCATCAGCCGCATCAAGCTCTATTACCGCCCGGCAAAGCTGGCGCTGCCGCCGGATCAGGCTGCCGAAAAGCTGAAGTTCCGCCGCGGCGCAGGCACGCTTACGCTGATCAACCCCACTCCCTACTACCTGACGGTCACCGAACTCAACGCCGGTACCCGGGTGCTGAAAAATGCGCTGGTTCCGCCGATGGGTGAAGCCAGCGTCAGCTTACCCGCCGATGCGGGTCGCGAGATTACATACCGGACGATTAACGACTACGGCGCGCTGACTCCGCGGATGCAGGGCGCTACCCAATAACTGACGGGAGACCCATTCTCCCGGAAATAAAAATAAGAACTGACAGCCGGGCGACTTTTACCGGAGGGACTATGTCACATCTGAAATATGGACTCGACCACCTGGGCTCCCGGCGTGTTACTCCAGGAGCTGCTCGCGCATTTGCGCAGATCCCCCTTGCCCTTTTGCTGGCCTCACCGGCTTTTTACGCGCAGGCAGAACTCTATTTCAACCCACGTTTTTTAGCGGACGATCCCGCTGCCGTGGCGGATCTGTCCGGTTTTGAAAAAGGCCAGGAGCTGCCGCCGGGTACCTACCGCGCGGATATCTACCTCAATGACGGGTATATGGCCACCCGCGATATTACCTTTAATGTTGATGAAAAAGGCCACGGACTGGCACCCTGCCTGACGCGCGGACAGTTGGCCAGCATGGGCGTCAACACGTCCGCCATTGCCGGTATCGATGTGATGGCGGCAGATGCCTGCGTACCGTTAACCGAAATGATCAAAGACGCCACCACCCGCTTTGATGCCGGGCAGCAGCGGCTGTACCTGACCGTACCCCAGGCGTTTATGGGCAACCGCGCCCGCGGCTATATTCCGCCCGAGCTCTGGGACCACGGGATCAACGCCGGGCTGCTGAACTACAACTTCACCGGCAACAACGTCCATAACGACATCGGCGGCAGCAGCAACTACGCGTACCTGAACCTGCAGAGCGGGCTGAATCTCGGCGCCTGGCGTCTGCGCGATAACACCACCTGGAGCTACAGCAGCAGCGGCAGTTCGTCGGCCAGTGAAAACAAGTGGCAGCACGTCAATACCTGGCTGGAGCGCGACATCACCGCGCTGCGCTCGCGTCTGACCCTGGGCGACAGCTACACCAACGGCGACGTCTTCGACGGCATTAACTTCCGCGGCGCGCAGCTCGCCTCCGATGACAACATGCTGCCGGACAGCCAGAAGGGGTTTGCCCCGGTTATCCACGGCATTGCCCGCGGCACCGCTCAGGTGTCGGTGAAGCAGAACGGCTATGAGATCTACCAGAGCACGGTGCCCCCCGGCCCGTTCACCATCAACGATCTCTACTCCGCCGGCAACGGCGGCGACCTGCAGGTGACCATCAAAGAGGCCGACGGCAGCAGCCAGGTCTTCACCGTCCCTTACTCGTCCGTGCCGGTGCTCCAGCGCGAGGGCCATACCCGCTATGCCGTCACCGCCGGGGAGTACCGCAGCGGCAGCAATCAGCAGGAAAAACCGAAGTTCTTCCAGGGAACTTTGCTGCACGGTCTCCCGGCGGGCTGGACCCTGTACGGCGGTACCCAGCTGGCGGACCGCTACCGCGCCTTTAACCTCGGCGTCGGCAAAAACATGGGGGAGCTGGGGGCGCTGTCGCTGGATATCACCCAGGCCAACGCCACCCTGCCCGATGACAGCGAGCATCAGGGGCAGTCGGTGCGTTTCCTCTATAACAAGTCGCTGACGGATACCGGCACCAACATTCAGCTGGTGGGCTACCGCTACTCGACGCGCGGCTATTTCAGCTTCGCCGACACCACCTACAACCGGATGAGCGGCTACAACGTCGAGACCCAGGACGGCGTGATTGAAGTGAAACCGAGGTTCACCGATTACTACAACCTCGCGTACAACAAGCGCGGCAGGGTACAGCTCAGCGTCACCCAGCAGCTGGGGCGTACCGCCACGCTCTACCTGAGCGGCAGTCACCAGACCTACTGGGGCACCGGTAAGGCCGACCAGCAGCTTCAGGCCGGGCTTAACGCCGCCGTCGACGATATCAACTGGACCCTGAGCTACAGCCTGACCAGAAACGCCTGGCAGCAGGGCCGCGACCAGATGCTGGCGCTTAACGTCAATATTCCGTTCAGCCACTGGATGCGCTCCGACAGCAAATCGGCGTGGCGGCACGCCAGCGCCAGCTACAGCATGTCCAACGATCTGAACGGCAGGACCACCAGCCTTGCCGGCCTGTACGGCACGCTGCTGGAGGACAACAACCTGAGCTACAGCGTACAGACCGGCTACGCCGGCGGCGGCGATGGCAACAGCGGCGGCACCGGATACGCGGCGCTGAACTACCGCGGCGGCTACGGTAACGCCAACGTCGGCTACAGCCGCAGCGACGGTATCAAACAGCTCTACTACGGCCTGAGCGGCGGCGTGCTGGCCCACGCTGACGGCGTCACCCTGAGCCAGCCGATGAACGACACGGTCGTGCTGATCAAAGCCCCGGGCGCCGACAATGTGAGGGTAGAAAACCAGACCGGGGTACAAACCGACTGGCGCGGCTACGCCGTTCTGCCCTACGCCACCGAATACCGGGAAAACCGGGTGGCGCTGGACACCAATAGCCTGGCCGATAACGTCGATTTGGACGATGCGGTAGCCAGCGTAGTACCGACCCACGGCGCAATTGTCCGCGCGGAATTTAAGGCGCACGTCGGGCTCAAGCTGCTGATGTCGCTCATCTATAACGGGAAGCAGGTTCCCTTCGGCGCGCTGGTGACCTCTGACGACAGCCAGGGCAGCAGTATCGTCGCCGATAACGGCCAGGTCTACCTGAGCGGGATGCCGCTGGCGGGCAAGGTGCGGGCGAAATGGGGCGAGGGTCCGAACACCAGCTGTGAGGCCAGCTACAGCCTGCCGCCGGAAAATCAGAACCAGACGCTGAGCCAGCTCTCCACGGAGTGCCGCTAAGGAAACCATGATGAGAAAAACCCTGTATCTGTTGAGCGCCCTCGTCTCGCTGGCGGCCAGCAACGCCGGCGCGGCGGACAGTACCATTACTATCAGCGGCTACGTTCGCGATAACGCCTGCGCCGTGGCGGGTGAATCAAAAGATTTTACCGTCGATCTGATGGATAACGCCGCAAAGCAATTCCATGCGGTTGGGGCAACCACGCCGCTGGTCCCCTTTCGTATTGTGCTGTCGCCCTGCGGTAGCTCGGTTACCGCGGTGAAGGTCGGCTTTGTTGGCGTTGCCGACAGCATCAATAGCGATCTATTAAAGCTCGACGGCGGGGCTTCGGCGGCGGCGGGGATGGGCGTGCAGATCCTTGACGCGCAGCAGACGATGCTGCCGCTCAACGCAGCCTCATCGGCCATTGCCTGGACCACGCTGACGCCCAGCCAGCCCAACACCCTGAACTTTTATGCCCGGCTAATGGCCACCCAGCTACCGGTCACCGCCGGGCACGTTAATGCAACCGCGACCTTCACGCTTGAATTTCAGTAACCGGAGGCTGAAATGAAATGGACTCATGCACCCTGGCTGCTGGCGGTAATGATGGCCTTCGCCAGCACCCCCCGCGCCGCCGACGTGACTATTACCGTTAACGGCAAAGTGGTGGCTAAACCCTGCACGGTCTCCACCGCTAACGCCACCGTCGATCTCGGCGATCTTTATACCTTTAGCCTGGTCTCCGCCGGCTCTTCCTCACCCTGGCACAGCGTGGCGCTTAACCTCAGCAACTGTCCGGTCGGCACCTCGCGGGTCACCGCCAGCTTTAGCGGCACGGCGGACGCCACCGGCTACTACAAAAACCAGGGTACCGCCGGCAACATCCAGCTTGAGCTGCAGGACAATGGCGGCACCACGCTGAACACCGGCGCGAGAAAAGAGGTCCAGGTGGATGACGCCACCCAGTCCGCCAGCTTCCCGCTACAGGTCAGAGCGCTAACGGTCAACGGCGGCGCTACCCAGGGAACGATTCAGGCGGTGATTAACGTCACCTATACCTACGCCTGAGCCAGGAGAACAGAGTAATGAAAAAGATAATCCCCCTGCTGATGACGCTGCTGCTGGCAGGCTGGTCGTTTAACGCCTGGTCTTTCGCCTGTAAAACCGCGGCGGGCGTGACCATTCCCATCGGCGGCGGCTCGGCGAACGTGTACGTAAACCTTGCGCCGGCGGTCAGCGTCGGGCAGAACCTGGTCGTGGATCTTTCGACACAGATTTTTTGTCATAACGATTTTCCGGAAACCATGACCGATTACGTGACGCTCCAGCGCGGATCGGCCTATGGCGGCGTGCTGTCGAGCTTTTCCGGTACCGTCAGGTATAACGGCACCAGCTACCCGTTCCCCACCACCAGCGAAACGGCGCGGATGACCTACAACTCGATAGTCGATAGACCCTGGCCTACCGTTCTCTATCTGACGCCCGTCAGCAGCGCAGGTGGGGTCGCCATTTCCGCCGGTTCGCTAATCGCTGTCCTGATCCTGCGCCAGACCAATAACAAGGATAACGACGACTTCCAGTTCGTGTGGAACATATACGCCAACAACGATGTCGTGGTGCCAACCGGCGGCTGCGACGTTTCTGCTCGCGATGTGACGGTGACGCTGCCGGAATATCCCGCTTCGGCCGCCATTCCGCTAACGGTTTACTGCGCGCAAAACCAGAACCTGGGCTACTACCTCTCCGGTACTACGGAGAACGCGGCCAATTCGATATTTACCAATACCGCATCGGCCTCTCCGGCCCTGGGGGTTGGCGTTCAGCTGACGCGCAACGGCAGCGTCGTTCCCGCGAATACCACTGTGTCGTTAGGCAACGTGGGAACCTCGGCGGTCAGCCTTGGCTTAACCGCCAACTATGCGCGCACCAGCGGACAGGTGACCGCGGGTAATGTGCAGTCAATTATCGGGGTGACTTTTGTTTACGAATAACCTCCCGGAGAGTGACGGCATCCTGTCGCCCTGTTCGCTGGTCACAGAGGGCCTGGTGCGGTTGATGGAAGACGGGGGCGCCCGGCCCGTGGTGTTAACCTCAGCGTCACCGACGCTGCCCCCTGACGTACGCCGTCTGGTGGTGTTTCTCCCTGAATCCCCTGTTCGGCTACTCTCAACCCTGAAGCGTGCCGCTATGCTGCTGGAACAGTCCGCAACGCCGCTACCGATGCTGTTTCTCAGCCGCAGCCCGGCCAGTTGGCTATGGTCCACCCTGCTACACCAGGTCGCAGAGCGGCGTCAGCTTTCCGCGGTGCGGGCGGCCGCCTCCGACCTCCCGGTCCCCTGTCTGGCGGCGCTACTGCGCGACGTCATACCCGAGGGATATCCTTCCCTTGAACAGCTGGCAGATGAAGAAGCGCGGGCATTGGGTAAGCGCCCTGCCGGGCTAACCCGACCGGAGCTGAACGCCATCCTCGGTTTGCTCTGCGGATACCGCGCCAGCGATCAGGCCAAACGCCGCGGCATCAGCCACAAGACGCTCTACAATCAAAGAACCGCAGGATTGAAAAAAATGGTGGAACACCACCCGCAGATGGCCGCCCGCTTTCCCGGCAGTCAGATAAGAGAACAGAAAAGCGAGCCCATCGCCGCCCTTTGCGCTTTCGAGCGTGAATTTGTCCATGCAATCCATAGCCGACAAATTTTCCCGGTTTTCCAGCCCATAACCGATGAACATCGTCAGCTAAGGGGGATGGAGATCCTTGTCCGCTGGCGCCGGAACGGCAGCGTTTTGTTTCCCGCTGATTTTTTACCGCAGCTACGCTCGGAATATGCGTGGCTGGTGCTCACTGCGTTTGTGCTGCAGGAAGCCGTGCAGAATATCAATCTGTACAGTGGTGAATTTTATTTCGCAGTGAATATTCCCGCGGCTGTCGCCAGCAATGAAAACCTGATCCGCATGATGGAAACCGCGCGCCAGCAGC
Organism: Klebsiella sp. HN106; assembly: GCF_051209435.1. Classification (NCBI taxonomy): domain Bacteria; kingdom Pseudomonadati; phylum Pseudomonadota; class Gammaproteobacteria; order Enterobacterales; family Enterobacteriaceae; genus Klebsiella; species Klebsiella sp. HN106. The sequence goes on from NZ_JBLURD010000001.1 coordinate 1,163,173, forward strand.
TGCGTCAGCCGCAAATATCGCCGCGGCTGGTGCTGGAGCTTGCCGAAAATGCCGACCTCAGCCGCCACGGAAAAATAGCCGGAAATATGGCCCGGCTACAGCAGCGCGGCTTCCGAATTATGCTTGATGACTGCTTCTCGCAAAGCAGCGTGCTGTTCCCGGTGCGGGCGTTGACGTTCAACGCCTACAAGCTGGATATGGGCATCATCAATGATATGCAGCGCGATGCGCACGCCCTGGCGCTGATTAAAAGCCTCATCTACTACTGCCGGCTGATCGGCAGCCGCTGTATTGCCGAAGGCGTAGATAGCCTGGAGAAATTCAACAAACTGAAAGCGCTGGGAGTCGACCATTTTCAGGGAAACGCCATCTCGGCGCCGGTTGGCAGAGAAAACGTGGCGGAGATCATACAGCAACTCTCCGGCGAAGCGGAGTATCCGTCCGGCATCGCAGTGTAGGTAACCCCCGATGAAATACATCGGGCGTTAGCGGCACTTTAGCTCAGCTCCGGCCAGTAACCACGATTGGCCTCGATCAGTTCATCGAGAATAGCTTTCGCAACCGACGCGCTCGGAACCGTTTTGGACAAGGTCAACGCCTGCCAGAGCTTTTGGTAGCTTCCTTCAACCCAGGCGTCGACAACCAGTTTTTCCACCGCGACCTGCTGCTCCATCAGCCCCTTTTGAAACAGCGGTATTTTCCCCATCGCCAGCGGTTCGGGACCGTTAACGCCGACCAGGCAAGGCACTTCAACCATCGCGGTCTCGTCAAAATTCGCGATAGCGCCGTTGTTCTCTACAATCAACAGCATCCTTTCCTGGGTATTAAAGGCGATGGCGCAGGCGAGATCGACAATAAAGGTGGCATGCGCCCCGGCATGGAAATGCGCCGCTTTGGCGCTCCGCCGGGCGACAATGTCTTTCGCCATATCGAATACCTCTTTCTCTCTTCCGGCCATCACCTCATTCGCGCGCGTAAAGTTCGGGTCCGAGTGGGCTACCTCGTAGTCGGCATAAAAATAGTATTTTAGGTAGGTATTGGGCAACGTGTCGGTATCCAGCGCAAAGACGTCCTTCACCTTTTTGAAGGTCTCAATCCAGCTTGGCGCTTTGTGCTGAAAATCCTCTTTCGGACTGCAATACCCCAGCTCAGACACATGCTTTTTTAACGTCGGCATTAAATCATTACCGGCCTTATCGGTAATGCTGGTCCACCAACCGAAATGGTTGAGGCCGAAATAACGCACGTTCATCTCTTTACGTGATTTCAGACCAAGGATATCGGCGAATAATCCTTCAATTGCCACCGGCATATCGCAGATATTAATAATTTTAGCCGCTGGCCGTAATCGACGAGTGGCCTCGGCAACGATCGCCGCCGGATTGGAATAGTTAAGCATCCACGCGCCGGGGGAGTACGTTTCCATATAGTCAACCAGTTCAAGTACCCCGGCAATGGAACGCATACCATAAGCGATACCGCCAGGGCCACAGGTTTCCTGGCCAATCACGCCATGCTTAAGCGGTATTTTCTCGTCCTTTTCGCGCATCTCATAGAGGCCGACGCGAATATGGGCCATCACAAAATCAACGCCGGTAAAAGCTTCCTGCGGATCGGTGGTGTAGCTAAAAGCCACTTGCGGATAACGTTCAGCCACCAGAATCGCGCAGGCTTCACCGATCACGCGCTGGCGATCGTGATGATTATCATAGAGACGAATTTCGCTCAGCGGAAATCTGTCCATATTTTCCAGCAGCATCATAATAATCCCTGGAGTATAGGTACTGCCGCCGCCAGCTATCGTAACAACAAATTTATTTTGCATCTTCCACCTCATTATTCATGTACATCTAAATAGCGATCCACAGCATTACGGATTTTATTCACCCCTAAACCATAAATAACCTGAACGTGATTACCTTTGATAATGACGCTGGTACCGCCGCTGGTTTTCAGAATATGTTCCTGAATTAATGCCGGGTCCCGCACGTCAACCCGAAGTCGGGTAAAACAATTGCCGACAGAACACACATTGTCTTTCCCGCCAAGCCCCAGAATGACCTTTTCACCGGAAGCCTTAGCTGGGACGCTTGCGCTCGCCGCTCGGCTTAGCGCCTCATCCTGTTGTTCCTGGCCTGGCGTACGCATCCTGAAACGCAGAATCAGGAATTTACCGATAAAATACATCGTCGCTGTTTCCGCTAACCCCAGGGCGACAAAAACAGGCCAGCGCGTCAGATGGGCTCCCGCCGGTATGTTATAAACAATAAAATCGATAATGCCGTTGGTTGCGCAGACCCGAACATCGAGTAGCCACGCCAGCATCTGGAAAAAGCCATCCACTAACGAATAAACCAGCCATAACACCGGTGCGGTGAAGATAAATAAAAACTCAAAAGGTTCGGTTATCCCGACGAGGAAGGAGGTCACAATCAGCGGGATAAGCGTGACTTTCAACTTTTGTTTATTTTCAGGTTTCGCCGTCTTATAAAAGGCCAGGGCCATTCCGGCCGTGCCAAAAATTTTGACCATTCCATAGGTCAGGAATCGCGCCGAGTCGCTTAACGCTCCCCCGGTGTTACCGGCAATTTCAGCGAGAAAAATGGGCTTTGCCCCGACTATCGTCTGTCCATCAATTAACAGCTGTCCGCCAATAGAGGTAAAAACGAAGGGTGACCATATGAGATGATGTAAACCGGTCGGGATAAGAAAACGATTGAGAAAACCATACAGAAAAACGCCGGCGGCGCCGAAAGTTTTCATGACGCCGGTCAGCGCCGATATACCGTGTTCAACAATTGGCCAGAAATAGACCGTGGCGATGGCAAACACGCCGACCAGCGGGATCATTACGATCAGAACCAGCTTGCTGTTGCCATAAATTGAGAATGCGCCGCGAAACTCGATATCGATAAAGCGGTTATGAATGAAAGCCACCGCGCAGCCCAGAATGATGCCAAGAAACACGCCCATATCGATGACCTGGAAACCGAAAATAAAGGTTTGCCCGCTGCCGTAAAGCTGCGCGTTGCTGCTCCCCTCAACAAGCCGCCCGGTCAGAGTAAGCCAGCTATTATTGGCCGCCAGGTACATAAACCAGGTCATTGCGGCGACAAACGCGGCTTCCGCTTTGCGAGTTTTTGCCAGCCCGCTCGCCAGACCGAGGCAAAAGAAGAAGCCAAGATTGTTCATGATTGCCCAGAGCATACTGGAAGCATATTTCCCCAGCAGGAAAAGCGAGCTGTCTTCTGCCACCCATAATTTATTGGTGGTCATACTGAGCAACGCAATCAACAGACCCACAACCGGCAGATATAAAACCGGCCCAATCATCGCCCTGGAAAAATCTTGTAATTTTTTTACCCCGATCATCCTCTTCCCCTCTCCTGCTTATCGACTGCCAGCGCTCAGAACTTGCGAATCAGCCTATGCGCCAGAGGGGATTAATCAGAGGAGATAAAGCGTCATCTGTGATGAAAGTCATATATCTTCGGAAGTAATAGATATATAAATAAAAACAAATAACTAGATGACCAGTTTATGAATACCTTGCGAATAAAAATATTAAATATAAAAATCATATAGTTACATTTATTCCCCAACAATTCACTTCGCCATGAGACATCTATAAGTGATATACAAATCCATTGCCGAACGGCTGAAAAATCGCATCAACAGCGATGAGTTTGAAGTCGGAGATGCGTTACCGAGCGAGAAAGCGTTAGCCAGCGAGCTACAGGTATCAGTGATGACCATCCGCAAAGCGCTAACGCTGCTGGAAAGGGAAAAATTGATCGTCAAACGCCACGGCAGCGGTTCATACGTTGCGCGAAAGAGCAATTATCACGGCGGGGAGCTTGATGGGTTCAACTATCAGATGCATATCGTTGGCGAGACTAACTATCGCAACAAGGTCATCGAGTTCACTATGCTCGATGCGCCTCTGGCCATCGCACAACAGTTAAAAATTGAGCCCGGAGAAAAAGTCTATTATGTCAGGCGCATTCGGATGATTGATGACGTGCCCATTCTGATAGAAAACAGCTATATACCGGTAGCGATTTTCCCATGGCTTAGCATCGGAAATCTGGAAAGGTCAAAATTTAACTACTTTAAGAAGGAGTGCAACATCACCATTCTGGAAAGCCACCGTAGCTATTCCCCGGTTCTGGCCACCCGCGAATAAGCGGAACTCCTGCAGGTTGCGCAAAACAGCCTGCTGCTACGCGTGCAATCGATCAGCTATGCGCAGAATAATCTCATCGTCGATTTATCCGATATTTACCAAAATACCAATAAATACAATGTAAAATATATCACTCGCCGTTGAAGGATAGTTAAGCCCGGAGTTTCGGCTTCTCCAGCGGCGCGTCTCTCAGCCGTGATGCCCGCCAGCAGGTCTGCGGCAAGGTTGCGAAGCGGCAGCTGGCGGTTCGGCTCCGTTACGCTTACCAGCCGCAGACGTTAGTCTCTTCGTCGGACTCGTAGCCGCGCACGATATTAATCAGATCTTTTACCGCATCGGCAGCCGTCTGCGGATCCTGCAATTCAGCCAAAGTTGCAAATTCACTGTCGACCGACACGCCATTATTATTGTTGGTTACCGTTACGATAAATCCCTTATCCCCGGCGTTATCGACTGAGAGATCGGAAATAAGCTCAGCGATGGCCTGCGCTGCGATATCAGGCACGTACAGAGCCATGGGCTTAAGATACACTTTTTCTTTTTTATCTTTATTATTGCCGTTGATTACCGCTAACGCATAACCTTTATTTTCACTGTTCATATTATCCCTCGATAAGAATTTTAGGATCAACGTAAAAGTCGACGTTAAATACGGTGTCTTCCGTTAACGCCTCAATGCAGTGCCATTTTTCGGGTGGGAAAACGCCAAACTCCCCTTCAGCAATGGTCAGGGTTTCGACCGGATCCGGGCTGGTCTCATCAGCGTAGCCCAGATAGCGTATCGCGCCGCGCATCACCGACAGTCGTGGGTAGACGCCCTGCCGGGTGCCCGCGTCCAGATGCCGCTTCCAGATCGACGCTGGCGCCGTCTCTTTTGTCCACAGCGGGGTGCTACGGGTATGCACATAGTGGGTCGGGATGATGATTCGCTGCATGATTCTGCCTCTCTTTACGCCCGCGGCACGGGGCCGAAAACAGGAAAATATGTTGCATATCATATACCCCTTTTAATCACTGAGGGTATTATTTTTTATCAAAATCGTTTCCCCCCTCTATTTCTACCCATTAGGGATTAGACCACTTACTAAAATAAATACGGGCGAATTCAGCTACGCTAAAGTCGCCCGCAAATAAACACAAATGACTTATTTCCCTGCTGAAGTAAGCGGCCCCGGTTTACCGATCAAATAGCCCTGAACCAGATCACAACCTAATTTTCGTAACGACTTCAGCTGTTCTTCCGTTTCGACGCCTTCTGCCACAATTCGCATATGCAGGCTTTTACCCATGCTGATGATCAGGCGCACGATATCCAGATCGTCTTGCTGATGGGGTATATTAATAACAAATGATCGATCGATTTTTATCTTATCAAACGGGAAATAGCTTAAACGCGAGAGCGACGAATAGCCAGTACCAAAGTCGTCAATAGAGATCTGCACGCCAAGCTCACGCAGCTGACTCAGGATCTCTAACGAGCGGGTATTTTCATTAAATACGTCAGACTCGGTAATTTCCAAATCCAGCCGATACGGATCCAGCCCGGTTGTTCTTAAGATAGTTACCACGGTATCGGTCAGTGAACTGTTCATTAACTGAACCGGCGACACGTTAACCGACACCTTGAGCGGCGACGACCAGCTGGCGGCCGCTTCACAGGCGGTTTTCAATACCCACTCGCCTAACGCATTAATCAGGCCGATTTTCTCCGCCACCGGGATAAATTCCGTCGGCGGAACGCTGCCGCGTAGCGGATGAAACCATCGAACCAGCGCTTCATAGCCGTAGATTTCACCATTCATGGCATCGGCAATCGGCTGATAGTAAACCCTGAACTCCCCTCTCTCGAGCGCCTGCATCAGGTCATCTTCGAAAGATTTATTCTCCTGCTGGCGCTGAAGCATACCGGGGCGGAATATCTGGACGTAACCGGAGCCCTCTTTTTTCGCTTCATACAGCGCCAGGTCGGCGCATTTGTATAAATAGTCGGTGCGACTTTCTCCGTCAGAGATGACAATCCCGATACAGGCGCCGATCTGAATCTGCGAGTCGTAAATCTGATACGGCTGGCTAATCTTTTCCCGGATCACCGTTGCCCGCTCCAGCGCCATCTCTTCGCTAAGATCGTGGGTCACCAGAGCAAATTCGTCTCCCCCCAGTCGGTACAGCGTTTCTGACGTTTTACGAAAAAATGAGAGACGGCTGGCCAAATCCTGCAATAGCTTATCTCCGGCGTCATGACCCTGCGTGTCGTTGACGTCCTTGAAATTATCCAGATCGAACAACATAACCACCGCCGAGCCGTGATAGGGCCGCACCTGGTTAACCACCTCCTGCAGGCGTTGCCAGAAAGAGAGCCGGTTGGGCATCCCGGTCAGCGAATCATGATAGGCATCGTACTGCAGCCGACGGTTTTGCACCTGTAGCTTTTCTTTGGAAGCCTGCAGATCGGTAGCCAGTAATTTCATCCGCACGTGAGCGCGACGCAGGGTGTTATTCTGCTTCAGCATCAACATCCCGAGCGTGATACAGAGAATAATCAGCAGAATAGAAATGGCCGAATAGATGTAATAGAGGTTCTGTATTTTATCGTGGGTGAGATTAACCAGATTAAAATCCTGGGCGAGAGAGGTGGACGCGAGCGAGGTCAACGGCCCGTCCAGGGTGCTCATCTCTTGTAACATCAGCTTCAGCTGTGCTGTCGTCATGGTATCCAGCTGCTTATCCAGCCGGTCCAGAAGAGTAATCAGGCTGTCAACTATCGCCTTACGATGAGGATCTTTGCCGATAAACTTTCCCAAATCACCCTGCTGCAGCAGCGCAATCTGGCTCATCATGATTTCCAGACGCAGGCGCACCTCATCGTGGTCGCTTCCCTTTACCTCCAGCCCCATCGCACTCAGTCGCGCCTCAAGACGCATGTACTCGGAGACTATCTGGGAAACGGACCACGAATCAGTATAACGGGTTAATTTTTGCAGCTCACTTTGCCGCTCATGGACCAGATAAGTAATGTAACCGGTCACAATGAAGAGCGACAAAATAATGGCAGTGAGTATTCGATTCAAGATCAAACCCTTACTCAATTATAATCTTCGAAACCTGCCATGCCGAACGGGAATAATAAATCTGATTCTGCAATTCCGGGCTACTGTCGTAGGGATAAACAATAAATAAAGGCCCTTTATCACGAATGCGCATATATTCGCCGTTCATTTTTAAAGCCAAAATTACTGGAAATTTATGAAAGTCATCGATGGGAACAATGGTGGTGTAATCATTCAGCGCCAGCACCCGCGCCGACTTGCCTTTGGCACCGACTAAATCCATGAGTTTACTGAGGGAAACGCCGTCAAAGCGAACCTTTCCCGAATACCACGGGGTGGTTGTTACGATCGTTTCCATGCCCAGTTTTTCCAGTGCCGCCACATCAAAAACGGCGGTATCGCCCTCATTCGTATTAGTAATCAGGCCGGAAATAGTTAAAACGGGTTTACCCACGGGCGCCGGCAGTTTTTCTGCAAAAGCGGAAGGCAAAACCATGACACAAAATAAAGCTGCAAAAATTAAACGCATTTAACTCACCCTTCCGAAATTGGAGACTTGTTAATTATAAACCATTTAAGTCATTTCTTAAAAGGTGTCCTCAGCGGCTACAAAAATTTAAATTAAACACAATAAGCCAAGTCCTAAGCTCGCATTCCGAACGGCCCAGCCGGGCTGCACCCGGCCGGTCAGGCAAACGCTTAATGCCTTTAAACACGCAGAGCAGGTAAAAATCTTTTCACTTGCCCTTCTGCGCGGTAGTCTCAGGACAGGCGCGAATTCGGAAAGCGTCTCATTCCAATAATTAGAAACTTAGCAACAGACAGGACAGGTATGGAATCAACGTTAATTTCTCAGGGCTCCGGCAAGGAGGCATGTTCTCTCAACCGCGCCCGCAGAGCGGCCTGGGGCAGCTTCGCCGGGGCCGTGGTCGACTGGTACGACTTTCTTCTCTATGGCATCACCGCCGCGCTGGTATTTAACCGGGAGTTTTTCCCGCAAATCAGCCCGGCAATGGGTACCCTCGCCGCGTTTGCCACCTTCGGCGTCGGTTTCCTCTTTCGCCCGCTGGGCGGCATTATCTTCGGTCATTTCGGCGATCGCCTCGGGCGCAAACGCATGCTGATGATGACGGTGTGGATGATGGGGATCGCTACCGCCTGCATCGGTCTCCTGCCCTCGTTCAACCAGATAGGCTGGTGGGCGCCAGTTCTGCTGGTTCTGCTGCGCGCCGTACAGGGTTTTGCGGTGGGCGGAGAGTGGGGCGGCGCGGCGCTGCTGGCGGTTGAGAGCGCGCCGAAAAATAAGAAAGCGTTCTACAGCAGTGGCGTGCAGGTGGGTTATGGCGTCGGATTGCTGCTCTCAACGGGGCTGGTGTCGCTGATAAGCGCCTGTACCACCGATGCGCAGTTCCTTAGCTGGGGCTGGCGTCTGCCGTTCTTGTTTAGCGTCGTGCTGGTGCTGGCGGCGCTCTGGATCCGCAACGGCATGGCGGAATCTGCCGAATTTGAACAGCAGCAGCGCGAACAGCAGCAACAGCCGCAGAAAAAGCGTCTGCCGGTAGTAGAAGCGCTGTTCCGCCATCCGGGCGCGTTCTTAATGATTATCGGTCTGCGCCTGTGCGAACTGCTGACAATGTATATCGTCACCGCCTTCGCGCTTAACTACTCCACGCAGAATCTCGGCCTGCCGCGCGAGCTGTTTCTTAACATTGGCCTGCTTGTCGGGGCTATCAGCTGTCTGACGATCCCCTGCTTCGCCTGGCTGGCGGATCGCTTTGGCCGACGCCGCGTCTATATCACCGGAGCGCTGATCGGCACCCTCAGCGGTTTCCCGTTCTTTATGGCGCTCGAAAGCCAGTCATACTTCTGGATCCTGTTTTTCGCGCTCATGCTGGCGAATATTGCGCACGACATGGTGGTTTGCGTCCAGCAGCCGATGTTTACCGAAATGTTCGGCGCCAGCTATCGCTACAGCGGGGCCGGAGTGGGATATCAGGTCGCCAGCGTCGTCGGCGGCGGTTTTACGCCGTTTATTGCCGCCGCTCTGGTCACCCTATCCGGAGGCTCCTGGCATAGCGTTGCGATCTATTTGACCGTGGGTTGCCTGCTATCTGCCCTTACGGCGATGCTGATCAAACCTTGTCGCCACGGCGATGAACCGCTTTAAGGAGTTACCATGATTCAGGAGCCCTGCTGGCCGCAGCGCTTTCATCACCAGCAGCTGCCGCTTCACTACTGCGCCGATCCGACGCTTGCCGAGCAGCCGCTGTTTGACCGGGCACGCGACGGGGAAGCGGTGGCCCAGTTCTGGCAGGCCCCGCAGGGATTTGTGGTGCCGGGAAGCTATCGCAAATTTGCCGAACTCCCGGCGGTAAGCGAGCAGTTTGCCAGCCGGGGATGGCCGGTCTGGCAGCGCCGCTCCGGCGGCGGCCTGGTCCCGCAGGGGCCGGGAATTGTCAATCTCAGCCTGGCCTGGCCGGTTTATCACTCGCTGGGCGAAGCCGCAGAGCCGATTTATCTTTTCCTCTGCGGCCTGTTGCAGAGTACGCTTTCAACCTTTGGCGTAGCCAGCCACTTTCAGGCAGTCAGCGGTTCATTTTGCGATGGACGCTATAATCTGGCCTGCGGCGAAGGCGGGCAGGTGCGAAAAATAGCCGGCACGGCCCAGTACTGGCGCCCCATGCCGGCAGGACGGGGCCATGTGGTCCTCGCGCACGCGGTGATCCTGCTGGACGTCGAGCTGCAGGCTGCCCATCGGGCGGCCAATGATTTCGAAGCCCGGCTCGGCAGCGGACGGGTATACCGAGCCGAGAAAACCGTGACGCTTGCCGAACTTGTGACACAACCAGCCGATTTGCTCCCCCGCTTTCGCGAGGCGCTGGTGCAGGAGTTACAGAATATTAGCTGAAGGTCGTCTTCAGATAGCGGCTAAAGGTCTCTACTGCCCGCGATACGCGCGGCGCATAGGGGCGAATAACGTAGAGACTTTCCGCAAACACATCCACCGGCCGCCATTCCGGCAAGAGCTCCTGTACCAGCCCGCGGCCAATCGCCTCCCTGGCGCTAAAATCCGGCAGTAAGGCAATTCCCAGCCCCGCCAGCACCGCATCGCGCAGGGATTCGCTGTTATTGGTGGCAAATGGCCCCTGCACCTTCACGCTCACCCGCTCGTCGTCGCGCTCAAAGGTCCAGTGCGGGCTTTGCGGCCCGCGCGGGTAGGTCAGGCATTGATGCTGACGCAACGCGTCAGGCGAATCGGGGCGACCAAAGCGACGAATGTAGTCCGCCGAGGCGACCACCAGGGTTGCCGTACGGCATAGCGGCCAGGCTACGTGGGTCTCCGGCAGCAGCTCGCGACGACAGTGGCGAATGGCAATATCAAACCCTTCGCTGGCGAGCGACACCAGCCGATCGGTCACCTCCAGCTGCAGATGAAGCTGCGGGTGCTGATGCAGAAAAGGCGTGATGGCCGGAACCAGTTGCTGTCGAGAGAACGCCACCGGCGCGGTAAGGCGCAGCGTTCCGCGCAGCGGGCCGCCCTCATCATCGCAGGTGCCGGTAAAAATCTCGCGGATCTGCCCAAACGGTTCGTTTAGTTCCGCCACCAGCCGCTGGCCATCTTCGCTTAGGGTCACGCTGCGGGTGGTGCGGTGCACCAGCGTCTTGCCGGTGACTCGCTCCAGTTCGCTTATTTTCTGGCTAATGGCGGACTTGCTGACCGCCAGCTTTTCCGCGGCGCGAGTATAGCTTTTTTGCTCCTCCAGTACCGTCAGCCAGTACAGGTGGGTCCAGTAAATGTCCGGGCGGATTTCGCTCATCATGATTGTTCACAGAGAAAAACAATGAGTTCAAATATAGCGGTTTTTACCGACTTCAGCACGAGGTAGCATCTCTTTCACCGAGGTAAATCCGACAATAAGGACCATCTGCTATGCCATTACTGACGTTTGATATCATTGAAGGACGCAGCGAAAACGAGATCAAAACCCTGCTGGATGCGGCACATCGCGCCGTTGTGCAGGCGTTCAAGGTGCCAGAGCGTGACCGCTACCAGATTGTTCACGAAAACAAAGCTTACCATATGATTATTGAGGATACCGGGCTGGGGCTGACGCGAAGCCGGGACATAGTGGTGGTGAGGGTTTATACCAGCCCGCGCAGCGAAGCGCAGAAGCAGCTTTTTTATGCCACTCTGCAGGCTGAGCTTGAGGAGCACTGCGGTCTGAGCGGCGAGGATCTCATGATCTCGGTAATCAGCAACCACAAAGGGGACTGGAGTTTTGCTCACGGCGTAGCGCAGTATATTACCGGCGACCTTTAGCTCTGCCGACGATGCGACTGGCGCACGATGGGTTCCCCGGTGCGCCACGTCGCCGTCGGCCCTTCAGCAGCATCAATGAGCCGATTCAACGCCTCTTCCACCAGCCGCTCCCGTCGCTGATCGTAGGTCGTTAGCTGCCATTCCGGCGCCGCCGCCTCATCGATATTATCGAAACCGACAATACCCATCGTTAAATCGCGCTCGCGCAGCGCCTGAAGCGCGCCTATCGCCAGAATATCGTTTTCACAAAACAGGGCATCTACTCTTTCGCCTGCGGGCGTCGCGTCCAGATAGTCACTCATCGCCGCATATCCCCGGGTACGTAAATACTGGCCGGCAACCAGCAGAGTATCAAGCCGGCAGCCTGCCTGCTCCAGCGCCGCTTCGTATCCTTCCATCCTCATTAAATGGTGGGAAGCGGTATCCGGACCCTTCATATAGCCAAAAGTGCGATGCCCCTGCGCCAGTAGCAGTTCAGCAAGCTGCTTTCCGGCAAGCCGACCATCGATATTGACCACCTGGATTTCCGGATGATCGGTATTACGGCCAATCTGCACCAGCGGAACGCGATGAATTTCAGTGGCAATCGCGATAAGTTCCGGTGTCAGCACCGTGGCCATAAACAAGATACCGTCAACCTGGAGCTGGTAAGCCAGCGCCATCGCTGTGCGGGTATTTTCTTCGTCGGTGACGTTAATCACCAGCGCCATGTAGCCGCGATTCTGCAGCTGGCGAGTCACTTCGTTAAGCAGCAGCACCATGTTGGGATTGCGTAACTCGTCGACCGCCACGCCAATAATATGCGTTTGCTTTTGCGTCAGGCTACGCGCCAGTAAATTTGGTCGATATCCCAGAATATTAGCGGCTTTCATCACCTCTTCCCGGGTTTTGGGCTGGATGGAGGCCCCGGGGGTAAATGCCCGGGAAACCGTCCATTTGGAGACGCCAGCGAGTAATGCAACGTCGCTGGCGGTCGCTTTTTGTCGTTTTGGGGCGCTCATACTCGGTTTTAACGTTCCTGATAAAAAACATCCAATAGAACGTAAAATACAGCAAGATAGAATCCGCTCAACAAAAAACGCGCCGCGTTCTCCCGCCCCCCGGAGGGAAAACGCGGCCCGTTGTCACTGACTTAATGTGGCGTTGAGGGCATCAATCGACGTCCGTAGCCCTGCTTCAACGCTCATCGTCAGGTCCTCCATCTCCAGCGACACATAACCGTTATATCCGGTCATGCGCAGCACCGAGAAGAACTCTTTCCACCACTTCAAATCCTGTCCACAGCCAACCGCCACGTAGTTCCAGGTGCGGGTTTTGGTCTGCGTGACCGGCTGGTATTCCAGTAAGCCGTCGACATCCGCCAGCCCGCGTTCAATACGCGCGTCTTTACCGTGGACGTGATAAATCACCCCTTCAAGCTTACGGGCTGCGGCAATCGGGTCTGCCCCCATGGCGATCAGATGCGACGGATCGAGATTCATGCCGATTATGTCGCCAACCGCCTCACGCAGGCGCAGCAGCGTGCTCGGGTTGTAAACCAGCTGGCTGGGGAATTCCTCGAGAGCAATCTGTTCGATGCCGTGTTCAGCCGCATGGCGGGTAAAAGCCTGCCACCAGGGAATAGCAACCTCGTTCCACTGGTAATCGATCACGCCTGGCATATAGTCCGGCCAGGAAACCGTCGAGGTGATCCAGTTAGGTATTTTATCGTCCGGCCCGCCGCCCGGCAGGCCGCTCATCATGACAATCTTTTTCACCCCCAGCTTTGCCGCCAGCTCGACGGTACGATAGCTGCTGGCGGTATGCTTCTCGCCCAGCGCGCCGGGGGCCAGCGGGTTACCCGAACAGTTCAGCGCAACGATCTCCATTCCGCGCTTTTCCAGTTCTCCGCGAAACGCCGCCAGCGCTGCCGAAGAAGCCAGCAGTTCTTCAGTTTTAACATGTGGACAGGGCGACCAACCGCCTGCGGTCATCTCCACGCCCGTAATGCCGTACTGCTTGACGCGATCGAGCATTTCCGGGAACGCCAGGCCGGCGAGAACATCGGTACAGAGTGCCAGTTTCATATTCTATCCTTCTTAAATGAGTGTCCTTCGAGGATCTGCATAAACGCGTCTTTGCTGTCGGCGCTGGCCAGCAGCGTGGTTTTCACTTCGTCATCAAGCAGGTCTGCCAGATCCGCTATAACATCAATGTGTTCATTATTTTTTGCCGCCACGGCGACCACAAGGAAAGCCACTTTCCCCTCCCCCCAGCCCACGCCATCCGGGAACTGAAACAGCTGGAAACCGGTTTGCCGCACGAGGTCGATCCCCTCTTTGCTACAGTGGGGCATCGCCACTCCCGCCCCGAGCCAGGTAGAGAGCGCCTTTTCGCGATCCACCATCGATTCAAAAAAACCCTCGCTGACGTAGCCGCTGGCCTGCAGGGAATCCGCGGCAATACGCAGCGCCTTTTTCTTTGAATTCGCCCGACAGCCAATAAAAATATCTTCTGGTTTCAGCGTTAACATGCGCCTCTCCCTTCGTTAATGGGTCAGCGGTAGAGCGCCGGACACTCCGGCAGAGAGACCGCGTGCTTTTCGCCATCCTTCAGCGATGCCAGGCCAGCATCGCATACCATCGCCACGACAAATCCGTCCCACGATGATGGCCCGCTCATCTCCGCCCCCAGGTTTACCCGGTCAACGAAATTCTGCACCTCGCGATCGTAGGCGGTGGCGAAACGTTCCATACAGGTTTTGGGGATAGCACGGCTATAACCCTGTGCCGAACGGACGGTGGTGAGAGCCTGTTCGGTCAATGCGCTAATGGCATTTTCGCCAATCACTTCACAGCGAATGTCGTAACCATAATCGCAGTTAACAAACAGCTCATCATCAATACGTACGCCGGATTCGGTTTCAAAAATCACAATCAACGGATCCTGCAGATGCGCGCAGGCTCTGCGCGTTTTCTTCTGTGGTTTATCGACGCGTACCGAAACGATATTTTCGTTAAGCAGATAGCGGATAATATCGATCTCGTGGGTCGCCGAATCGTTAATCGCCATCTCCAGGGTGTAGCTTTCTGGCACGGAGGCGTTGCGATGTGCGCAATGGATGAGCAATATTTCCCCCAGTTCACCGCTATCCAGAGTCGCTTTAAGCTGGTTGTACCCTGGGTCGAAACGGCGCATAAAACCCAGCTGCAGCATACGTTTGCCGTAGGCCACTTCAGCATCAATAATCGCTTTGGCTTCATCCGCGGTTGGGGTCAGCGGCTTTTCGCAAAACACCGGTTTACCTGCCTTGATGGCCGCCAGAATTTGTTCTTTATGTACCGGACCAATAGAACAAATAAAGATCGCATCCACGTCGTCCGATTGAATCATTTCGACCGCATCGTAATAGGGTTGAGCGCCATATTCGCGGGCAATAGTGTCGGTAACATTACGATTGATATCGCAGACGGCGCTGACCCTGGCGTTCTGAATCACCGTCTGAAAACGCTGGAGATGATCGCGCCCAATCATACCTAAACCAATTAAACCGATATTAACTGTCATATATTCCTCCATGTCGCTAAATCAGAATCTGAATTTTTGTTCAATTTGTTCAAGGGTTAAGCCACGGGTTTCCGGCAGGAACTTCACCAGCAGAATCAGCATTATGACGTTGGTTACCGCGAAGAAACCGAAGGTCATTCCGCCGCCGTAGCTGTTGAGTAAAATCGGGAAAATAGACTGAATGATGAAGTCAAATATCCATAAACCGAATACCGCAAAACCCATACCCAGACCGCGCATCCGCAGCGGGTAAATTTCCGCAAGCATCAGCCAGAACACCGGTGCGATCCAACCCTGCATAAAGGTCAGAAACATCAGCATCAGGGCAAGGATGATGTAGCTGGCGCCGGTAAAGTTGGCGTGCAAGCCACTGACGCCATCAACGGTTTCCATATGGAAGAAGAGCTTGAACGAGAGACCAATCAACACCAGGCTAAGGGTGACGCCGATCTGTCCGGTAAAGAACATTTTCCGTCGGGAATGCCTGCCAATTAACAGCATCCCTAGTAGCGTGGCCAGAATAGACACGACGCCATTAGCCACGGCGCCGGTCACCGCCGCCGCATCGCCAAGTCCGGTGGCTTTCAGCACCGTCGGCGCGTAGTACATAATGGTATTCACGCCGGTTACGCGCGTTGCCAGCACAATCATCAGCCCGATCAAAATCAGCTGCAGCACCCATTTTTTCTTCAGCTCGTCAACAAATCGGCCATGGTTGATGCCAATCTGACTCACCTGCTGGATATCGCGGATCTCCTGCTCCACCTCTTCAGGCCGACGAATCGTTTTCAGCACCGCAACCGCTTTGTCTATTTGCCCCTTACGCACGAAGAAGCGCGGAGACTCCGGCATTACCAGCATTCCAATCCACAGCAGCGCGCCGGGCAGCGCCGGAATAGCCAGCATCAGCCGCCAGTTGTGCGACATGTCGGGATAGAAATTGACGATGGAAGCGTTGACGGAGTAAGCGAGAAATTGCCCGGTGACGATCATCAGTTCGTTGACCGTCACCAGCCGTTCACGCTGCGCGGGCCGCGCCAGCTCTGAAATATAAATCGGCACCGTCACTGACGCACAACCAACCGCCAGGCCGAGGATAAAGCGGGCGATTATCATCGACGACATATCCCACGCGACGGCGGTACCGAGGGCGCCAAAGATAAAAATCACCGCTACCCACAGAATATTTTTCCGCCGCCCCTGGCGGTCGGACAGCCAGCCGCCGCCAACGGAGCCGATTGCCGCGCCGAATAATAAAAACGATGTCACCAGCCCTTCCTGCAGAGGAGTGAGGCCAAGATCGTTCTTCATGAAAATCAGCGCGCCGGAAATAACCCCGGTGTCATAGCCAAAACACAGCCCACCAATGGTTGAGACGAGGGTTATTAATCTGATTTTCTTATCATTATCTGTTTTACGACTTTCAGTTATCACATGATCGGTCATTTTGTTGTCCTGTCAGGGATGAGCGTTCTATCGTTTTGTTTTTATGAATAAAAAGATCACATTGCCGATCCAGATACGGCAGGTTCTGGCATCAGGAATACATTTGCACCTTTTTGCACCCGGGTGCATTATTTAACAACTTGTTATACTCTCACGGATTAAAAAATCCATAACAAGTTATTTTGAAATATTCATTTCGTTAAGGGCGTCAACTTTTTGCTCATTGAATGGCCAATTTTGTCGATCGCAGTCACGATCCGCAGAGCTTGTCGCTTTCGGGGGGAGCAAAATGCGTGGTTCAGGCTAATGGCTGGGGAGGAAGGCTATACGAAGGGGAACCCGTGGATTAATCCGCGTTCCCCAGAGAGCCAGGGTCGTCAGGATCGCTGGGCGCTGGCGATACGCTGTCTGGCTTTTTGTTCAATATTTTCCAGCAGCTCCTGCACGTCGTCTTCATCAATGTCGAGAAACTGACCGTCCAGCAGGGCCACATGAATATCTTCGCGCGTCACGGATATGCCCAGCGGCACCGCCTCCGCTTTCGCCTTCACTTCCTCCGCCGCCAGCGGATGCGGGTAGCGCCGTCCGACCAGGTTATTAAAAACAATGGCCAGCATCGCCAGCATCAATGAGTTGAGTAACACCGGAGTCAGAACAAAGTGATAGCCTTCGCTCTGTATCCCCGCCCCGCCGAGGATCGCCGTTAACGCCACCGCGCCGCCCGGCGGATGCAGGCAGCGCAGGAAATACATGCCGGCGATCGCCAACCCTGCCGCCACGCCGCAGGCCAGGGCCAGGTTAGGGATGGCGATTCCCACGGTCACGCCAATCAGCGCTGAAAGGACATTACCGCCGACTATCGACCACGGTTGGGCCAGTGGACTGCTCGGCACGCCAAACAGCAACACCGCCGACGCGCCCATCGGGGCGATAAACCAGATATTGACCTCGCCTAATAGCCAGTGACTAAACATACTGGTGACCGCCAGCCCCGTCCCGGCGCCTATTGACGCCAGAACGATATGTTTTCTGGCGACCGGTAACGCGTGCGGCTTAAGGCGGCCAAGGAAAATGCGGATCCGTGAAAACAGCGATCCGGGTAAAACGCTTAACATTGTGCAGCTCGCTTACATCATATTAAGAACTTATGTTTCATTTTCTTTTTTTAACCTTGTTTTAACAACCACGCCTTTATCGTGGCTTTTCGTTATTCATTTTGTGAATGTAAAAAAGGCGCGCGCTACGCTAAAATCGCCCTCACGTCTGGGTATCAGTACTCTATGGATTGAAGGTCAAATACGTTGAATAACAAGATAAAATTAGAGAAAGAAATCGCATGGGCCAGCCAGAATATGCCGCGTACGCTGCGCCAGGTCGCCGCCCTGCCCGACCTCAGCCAGGTTCGTCTGGCCTGCTGTATGCACCTGGATATGAAAATGATCCCACTGGTGCAGGGAATTCTGGAAAAAGGGGCGAAGGTTTTCCTGACCACCTGTAACCCAACCACGGTGCAGGATGATGTGGTCGCCTGGCTGGTGGAGCGCGGCGCTGAGGCTTGCGCATGGCGTGATATGAGCGATGCCGACTGGCAGCAATCGTGGGAAAAAGCGATTGCCTGGCAGCCGACGCATCTGTGCGAAATGGGCGCGGATATAACAACCCTACTGCATCAGCGTGGGGAGTTCGGCAATGTTGTCGCCGGGCTTGAAGCGACAGGCTCTGGCGTTAGCCGCCTCGGCGATATTCGGCCCGGCTATCCGATTTTTAACTGGGATGATTTGCCGGTTAAGGAAGGTCTGCATAACCGTCATATGGTCGGCCTGACCGCGTGGCATACCTTCTTCCAGACGACCCACCTGACCCTGCATGAGAAAAAAGTAATGGTCATCGGCTATGGTCTGGTCGGCCAGGGGGTTGCGGCGGCGGCGAAGGCCTTCGGCGGCCAGGTCATGGTGGCGGAAATCGACCCGGCACGAAGATTACAGGCTGCCTACGACGGCTGGCACGTTGTTGAACTACAGGAGGCGATAGCTTCGGCGGACGTGGTGGCCACGGCTACCGGCGGCAAAAAAGTCGTTAACAGCCAGGCGCTTGATAAATGCAAAGATGGAGTGTTTATCCTCAACGTGGGTCACGTGGCGGAAGAGATTGATTGCGAGTACCTGCGCCAGTTCAGCCAGGAAGAGGTCATGCCCTATATCAACGCTTACCGGATGGGCCAGAAAACGATCTATCTGATGGCGAACGGTTCAATGCTCAACCTGACCGCGGGTTTTGGCGATAGCCTGAACGCCTTTGACGTCACCCTGGCGGTGATGGCCAGCGGCATCCAGCATATTGTGACCGACGGCATGACGGCGCCGGCAGACGTTTATCTGCTGCCGCAAAGCGTATGGCAAAAAGCGCTCTAAGCACATGCGCTGAGTAATTTTCCCGGAGGCGGCGCGCTGCGCCTGTCCGGGCTACCGGTCCGCAGACAGCGGTGAACTTGTAGCCCGGCTAAGCGCAGCGCCACCGGGAAGAAGCCACGCCGCTCCCTCACCTAAGCACATCCTCCGCAGGCGGCGCGAGCGCCTTGTCCGGGTTACCGGTCCGCAGACTGCTGTTAACCCGTAGCCCGGTCAGCGCAGCGCCACCGGGAAGAAAGCAAATCTTACAGCAGGGCCAGCAAAAATATGACTTCACCGAGCTCAATCGCCGCGCCTAAGGTGTCGCCGGTTTGCCCGCCCAGAGTACGCTTCAGCGCCTGGCCTAGCGCCCAGACCAGCACCAGCGTGATAAGCGCTGCGCGCAGACCGTTAACGCCGAGCAGCAGCGTCGCCAGCGCCAGAGCGATCCCCATGGCGATCAGCGTCTGTTGCAGCGAGATTTTACCGATAAACAGATTGCCCAGCCCCTCTTCGCGCACGTAGCGCTGACGGTACATCAGCAGCACCGCCATACCGCGGGCCACGGCGCAGGCGGCCGCCAGGGCGGCAACCGCAGACGTACCGCGCAGCGTGACCTCGCTGACCACCAGCACTTTTGCAATCAGCACAAAAATCAGCGCCAGCCCGCCGTGAGTGCCCAACCGACTGTCGCGCATAATCTCCAGCATCCGCTCGCGGCGGCGGGCAGAGAAAATGCCATCACAGGTATCCGCCAGCCCATCCAGATGGAAGCCGCCGGTCAACAGCGCCAGCGCCAGCACGCCGAGCAGCGCGGCAAGCGGGCCGCCGCACCAGGGCTGGAGCAGTATCACGACAACCCCCGCGATCGCCCCCAGCAGCAGGCCAACAAAGGGAAAAGTAACGATACTGCGTTGATATTGTTCAATTTCCAGCCCCTGAGACAAACGCGCCGGGACCGGCAGGCGGCTGATAAACGATAATGCGGCAAAAAATGACTTAATCATGGAAAGATGACTCCTGTCGTTAAACCTTGCGACCAGCGGTTATTCACCGCCGCCGCCGACCGTAACCTGACTTATCTGCGTAGCTGCTGCGTGGACGCTCTTCCAGCCGCCAGTGAGCCAGCCGGGTATCGCGGTGATGTTGAATGCGTGCAGCTATTTGGTTATCGGATATCCGGGAGGTAGCGATATAGATCGCCGAAACGAAAGAGTTGAGTAGAGATTGGGCATCACGGCGTAGGCCGCTAAGCGCGTCGCCGGTCATCAGTATCATCGCGGCGGCACCTGTTGCAGGGACAGCATGAGATAAAACCTTCCGATATCAATATGTTTACGGCGGAAGTATACCAAATTCCTGGGGAAAGGTTCAGCGTTACAGAGGCTGTTTTGCTAAGGAATGCGAGATGACGCAAGAGGAGGAATCACTCCGGCAGCGAGAGCCGCCGGAGCACGCAAACGAGATTACTCGGCAGATTTATCTTCTACTTTCGCTTCGCCCATTGCTTTCAGCTTTTTAGAGATATCGCGACGTTCTTTGGAGATCTCGGCGTTTTTAATGATGTAGTCGTCAACGCGATCTTCGTAATCGCTCTTCATGCTGGCAATGATGCCCTGGATAGCTTCAACGCTCATGCCCGGCTTGATGTAGTCGCTCAGGTTGTCCAGCAGCAGTACGCGCTTCTGGTTATCACGGATCTTTTTCTCAACGTCCTGAATTTCACGCTGCAGTTTATTCTTGCGACGATACAGGCGAACAAACTCCAGTACGTCCTGGAAAGAAGGCTTAGTTGTTTCCATTTTTACACCCCTAATATTTGAGATTCGGATTCGCTAAAGCGACTGCTACATAGGGCTAACATAACTGTTAGCAGCCGCTGATGACAATGTTTTTTCCTTTGCCTTTATCATAACCCTAAACGCTGCTGAATCGAAGCAAGCGATGGGCAAACCGCGCGTATCTGGTCTTTATTTACGCAACGCCCGGCAGATTAAATGCGACAGCAGCTCAAGCTGCCGCGCCAGTTCGATGGTTAGCCAGACATAACCATGGATTGGCGTTTCAGAGAAATTGTCGTCCTGCTGCTCTTTGATGAGCTGGCGCAGCTCGGCCACAATTTCGTTGAGCTTTTCATTGTTAGCAAGAATCGGCTGCGGATTGCCCTCATACAATGCATGGGCGATAGTCAGCAACGTCTGCTGGGTCATTTGCTGCGTTTCGCGCAGCGTATGGGCATTCAGCATAACAAAATGGCCGGGACGCGATGCCCAGTAGGCGTTGATTTGCAGCTCCAGCATGCACACCAGATTACGGCTAACAGTCTGGATCGCTTCAAAGATGGCCTTCTGGATATGCGTCTCTTTGCTGGCGGGCGTAATTAATCCGCGCATTTTGACCACATCGTTAAGCACCTTCTGCATATGCTTTTCCAGACGCGGACGCTCGACGAGGTTCGGCGAGAAACCCGCCTGATACAGACGGTTGAAGGCGGTGACGTAGCTGGCCATCTGGATGCGCCAGTGCAGGAAAGCCCGCTGCGGCCAGATACCGGTAAACAGCATAGCCAGCAGGGAGCCAAAGATAACGTCGCCGCTTCGCCATAGCGCGGTCGTCATATCGCCCGGCGGCGCGCCGACCACCACCGCCAGCGTGATGCCGATCAACAGCGCCTGGTAGGGCTTTTTACCCAACGCCAGCCAGCCGCAGAGGAACATCGCCACCGCGCACCACAGCAGCATAATGGGCAGAGAGATAAGTTCCAGCTTGAGCGCCACCAGCCCGAGCGCCGAGCCGAGGATCGTGCCGCCGATACGCTCAAACGCGCGCGGGACGACGTTTCCCCAGAAGGAGATAGGCCCCATCACCACCACCAGGGTGATGAGAGGCCAGGTACCTTCCGGCACGTTAAGCAGGCGCACCAGCACAAAGGTGAGCACAAAGGCCAATGCTATTCGCACGCCATGGACGATGCGGTAATGGCGATACAGCCGAATTTCAAATGGCTTAAGTGATTTATCCGCGCGCACAACCGACTCCGACACAACGAAAAGGGCAATTGTAACTGCTTTTTCGCCGCAAGCATCACGCGAATGTAAGAAACCTTGTCAATTAAAGGGATAAGTTCACTTCACTACGGGTTCAACCGCGATATACATATCAATGTCCCAGTAGCCGTCCTGGTTACCATCGTTAAGGTAGACTTCAAAACAGGGCTTCATCGCCATCTGATGCTCTGTGCTTTGCATCAGACTTTCGAAGAACTGATACCACGGAGTCGCAAAATCGAAATTCTCGACTCTGGCGCGGGCAACGGCATACTCGCCGCCGGCGATTTCGGTCATCATCACGCCTTCACTTCCTTCAGGGATCTGATAGTCTTCCGCCACCGTGACGGCGGTGTCGCAGCGCAGCTTTTCCGCCGGGACTTCGTCTGGATTGTCGTAGTAAACGGCCACCCACTCCTGCGCAGGAACCTGGCTGTTGTCGACCCACATCATCAGCTGTTCAAACCCCTGTTTAACCGTCTGTTCCCAGGGGCCGACCAGATGAAAACCGGCAATTTTCTTCTTGCCTACGGATTTAACGTTATAGTCCATGTTGCCTCCACTGTTGATAAAATACTGTATGTATATACATGTAATCTAACAGTACAATCACCCATAGTATGTGCGGCAATTCACAAATCCGCGCGGCAAGAAGATTAAAAAAACGCCCCCGGCGGGTTATAAACTGAACGGCAGTTCAATGCCGATGCTGGCCCCAACATCGTCGCTGGCGCTGTGGTTTGCATCGGTGTACCACATGGAGGTATTCAGGCGAACCGTCGGCATGACATCGCCGCTCCAGCCCAGCTGTATGCCCTTCAGCGTGTCGGCGTGCGGGAAGGCTTTATTGATTCGTTGGTTCTTCGGATTGACTTCCGCGTAGACCAGGCGCGCGCTCCAGCGCTGATTTTCTTCGGTGACCAGCTCCACCTTACCGGCATACAGGCGTCCATCGCCGCCCATCGCATCGCCCAGCGGGTAGCCCTGCTGATAGTAGCCATCTTTATAGATAAAGTGGTTATAGATATAGTTGGTGCGTCCCATATTCGAGCGGGTATCGTGGGCTTCCAGATACCAATTAACCGCATTGCTGTTCCACTGATGGTGCCCTTCCACGCCGCCAAGGTAGAGGTGCGCCGAGGGCAAGTATCCGGCTTCATCCTCGCCGATCATCTGGCCGTAAATGCTCACCGGCCAGCCCAAGGTTGGCGCCAGCTTCAGCTTGAAATCAAAACCGGCCAGCTGATTGCCGGGATCGTCGGCCGATTCACCGGTGTTATCATTGCCGGTCAGGCCGTCCCAGAAGCTGCTGAATGATGAAGGTCGCCCTTCGCCGCCCCACTGCATAACGCGCGAAGCGCCCAGTTCCAGCGAGGAGATGGGCGAAAACGTCAGGCGACCGCCGAAGATTTTGGTATGCGGTACGGCGGCGTACTGGTTCATCTGGCTGGCGGAAAGTTGATACTGCCAGGGGCCAATCCAGCTTAGCCATGAGGTTTCCGGCGCCCGCTGTTCTGCACGCTGCAGCAGAAAACCGGTCATGGGACGCGCGGCATCGGAGCGAATCAAACTCCCTTCATAACCCGGTCCCCACCACTGCGGGATTTGCCCGAACGCCAGCCACTGGTTCCACAGTTTTACCGCGCCGTATGCGCCGTTGGCGTTTACGCTGGAGCCGTTGTCGATGCGTTTGTCGCCTTCAACATTGCCCTGTAGATGCAGATCCCACCATTCACCGCTGTTGTTCAGGGCGAGAGAAAGCGACTGGTCAGCAGGATAAGACTGGGCAAACCCCTGCGGAGTTCCCGGCTTATCAGTGGAACTGTAACCGGTAACGCGCACGTCGGCTTTGAGCGCCCTTAAACGCTGATTTACCCGACTCAGAACCACCCGCTCGGCGGATGTTGTCGGATGGGCATTGGCCAGCGCACGATTAATCTCTTCTTCGCTCAACGGCCAGGTGGACAAACTTAAAGAGAGGGTTCCGCGGTCGGATAACCAGGTTAAATCATTGCGGAATTCGTTATCGGCCAGAACGAGGCCAGAGGCAAAACCAGAGGTGCTAAAAACGGCGAAAAGTCCCAGAGAAAGCGCACTACGCGCAAAGTATTTCATCTTCCCAGCTCCATTTTGGGCGCACAAGCGCCAGGGGATTTCCTGAATGGTGACCGGGTAAGGTAAGGGATGGACACTAAACAAAGCGCCAACCGAAGCAGCATAATAATCAAACAGCTACGAGATGCCGCTCCGGGCGGAGCGGCGGAGAAGTTACAGTTTTTGATGCAGATAATCGCTAAAGCGCGACAGCATGCCGCCCTTGCCGACGCTTTCCAGCGTCACCAGCGGCCAGTGGGCGACGACTTTATCGCCATCATAAAGCGAGATTTCACCGACCCGCTGGTGGGCGGCAATCGGCGCTTCCAGCACTTTTTTATCCAGCACATATTTCGCCTTAATGCGTGAGACTTCCGATTTCGGCAGCGCTAACCAGAAGTCCTGATCGGTCCCCAGCCTAATCTGCTCTTTATCGCCATACCAGATACGCTCAACGCCGACCTGCTTGCCGTCCTGCAGGACCTGGACGGTATCGAAGTTTTGCTGGCCCCAGTGCAGCAGCTTCGCCGCCTGCTGTTCACGCCCTTTCGGACTGTCGGCCCCCATGACTACCGCAATCAGCCGGCGCTGGCCGTCCACCGCGGAGGCAATCAGATTGAAGCCAGCGCCGGAGGTATGGCCGGTTTTCAGACCATCAACGTTCATAGTTTTATCCCACAGCAGACCATTGCGGTTCTGCTGGGTAATGCCGTTCCACGTCAGACTCTTCTGGCTGTACATATGATAAACGTCCGGCTCGCCGTGAATAATCGCCCGCGAGAGTACCGCCAGATCGTAGGCTGAGCTATGCTGCCCCGGCGCGTCGAGGCCGTGAACGGTTTCAAAATGGGTATCCTGTAAATGCAGTTTGTCCACATAGCTGTTCATCAGCGCGACAAACTGCGGCTGGCCGCCGGCAACATAATCCGCCAGCGCCACGCAGGCATCGTTGCCGGAGTCAACGATGAGCCCGCGGCTCAAGTCGCGTACGCTAACCCGATCGCCGGGCTTAAGAAACATCAGGGAAGATCCCTTAAAGACCGGATTGCCCTGCGCCCAGGCGTCTTTACCGACGGTGACGATGTCGTCAAAGGTGATGCGGTGGCTGTCGATGGCGCGATCGACCACATAGCCGGTCATCAGTTTGGTCAGGCTGGCGGGATTGCGCTGCTGATGCTCGTTACCGGCGGTAAGGACCTGGCCGGTGGTGTAATCCATCAGCACCCAGGAACCGGCCTGAATGGAAGGCGGCGTCACGTTGACGGGAAAATCATTGGCGGCAAATGCGCAAGAAACGCTCGCAGCGAGCAAAGATACAGCAATAAACAAACGGCCTTTCAACGGCATATCCTCTAAATTGACAGATTCGCCGTCCTTTTTACGGAACTTCTCGTTTCATATCAGGGTTTAATTGCAAGAAAATATGACACTGGCGGTGTCAGGTAAGGCCGATACCCTTCTGATGGCCCGGCAAATCGTTTACCATGATGGCTGCTCGCCACCAGGGATAATGAACAGATTATGCAAGATAGCGCCAACCAGCCCGGATTTTTGTTTCACGATTACGAGACCTTCGGCACCAGCCCTTCGCTCGACCGGCCGTCGCAGTTTGCCGCCATCCGTACCGATGAAGACCTGAATGTCGTCGGCGAACCTGAAGTGTTCTACTGCAGGCTCGCCGACGACTATCTGCCGCAGCCGCAGGCGGTAATGGTCACCGGGATAACGCCGCAGGAGGCCAATGCCAAAGGCGACAACGAAGCCGCGTTTGCCCGCCGCGTTCACGATCTGTTCACGGTGCCGAAAACCTGCATCGTCGGCTACAACAACGTGCGCTTCGATGATGAAGTCACGCGCAATATCTTCTATCGCAATTTTTACGATCCTTACGCCTGGAGCTGGCAGCATGACAACTCCCGCTGGGATCTACTGGACGTGATGCGCGCCTGCTATGCGCTGCGCCCCGAGGGGATCAACTGGCCGGAAAATGATGAGGGCTTACCGAGCTTCCGGCTGGAGCATCTGACCGTCGCTAACGGCATCGAACACAGCAACGCCCACGACGCGATGGCCGACGTTTACGCCACTATCGCGATGGCAAAGCTGGTGAAGACTCAGCAGCCGCGCCTGTTCGACTATCTTTACGCCCACCGCAACAAGCGCAAGCTGGCGACGCTGATTGACGTGCCGCAGATCAAGCCTCTGGTGCATGTTTCCGGTATGTTCGGCGCGGCGCGCGGCAACACCAGCCTGGTCGCCCCGCTGGCGTGGCACCCGGATAACCGTAACGCGGTGATTATGGTCGACCTGGCCGGTGATATCGCCCCTCTGCTGGATCTGGATGCCGATGCCCTGCGCGAACGGCTGTATACGCCGAAAAGCGAGTTGGGCGATCTGGCTGCGGTGCCGATCAAGCTGGTCCACCTCAATAAGTGTCCGGTGCTGGCGCAGCAAAATACCCTGCGCCCGCAGGATGCTGACCGATTGGGCATCAATATCCAGCGCTGTCTGGAGAACGTCCAGCGGCTGCGGGCTAATCCACAGGTGCGCGAGAAAGTGGTGGCGATTTATGCCGAAGCGGAGCCGTTTGTGCCGTCCGATAACGTCGATGCACAGCTGTATAACGGCTTTTTCAGCGATGCCGACCGCGCGGCGATGAAAATCATACTCGAGACGGAGCCGCGCAATCTGCCGGCGCTGGACATTACCTTTGCCGACAAGCGTATTGAGCGTCTACTGTTCAACTATCGCGCGCGCAATTACCCGGGCACGCTGGATGAAGCCGAGCAGCAGCGCTGGTTGGAGCACCGTCGCCAGGTGTTTACGCCAGAGTTTTTGCAGGCCTACGCCGATGAGCTACAGATGCTGTATCAGCAATATGCGGATGATAAAGAGAAGCTGGCGCAGCTGAAGGCGCTGTGGCAGTACGCGCAGGATATTGTTTGACTGGAAGAAATTCCCGGGTTGCGGCTAACGCCTTACCCGGGCTACCAACGGTGGCAGGACTCGTATCCCGGGTAAGACGCCTCGCGTCGCACCCGGGAACGTAGTTTAGCCTTTGGCGCGGCTGGCGATAATCGCCTCAGCCACGTTGCGCGGGGCTTCCGCGTAGTGGTGGAATTCCATGCTGTAGGTCGCCCGGCCCTGGGACATTGAACGCAGCGTGGTGGAATAGCCAAACATCTCGGCCAGCGGCACGTCGGCGCGAATAATCTGGCTGCCGAACCGCTCCTCCATTCCCTGCACCATCCCGCGCCGGGAAGAGAGATCGCCCATAATATTGCCGGCGTACTCTTCCGGGGTCTCCACTTCCACGTGCATCACCGGTTCAAGAATAACCGGGTCGGCCCTGCGCGCCCCTTCCTTGAAGCCGAATATTGCCGCCATCCGGAAAGCCATCTCCGAGGAGTCGACGTCGTGATACGAACCAAACGTCAGGATCGCCTTAATATCCACCACCGGATATCCCGCCAGCACGCCGGTGCCCATCGCTTCGCGCAGCCCTTTTTCGACTGAAGGGATATACTCGCGCGGCACCACGCCGCCTTTGGTCGCGTCCTCAAACACGAAACCGCTTCCCGGCGCCAGTGGTTCAAGGGTCAGCACCACGTGACCGTACTGCCCTTTACCGCCGGACTGGCGAACAAACTTGCCTTCCACCTCTTTGACCGTTTTGCGGATCGTCTCGCGATAGGTCACCTGCGGACGCCCGATGTTCGCCTCGACGCCAAACTCGCGCTTCATGCGGTCAACGATAATCTCCAGATGCAGTTCGCCCATCCCGGAAATGATCGTCTGGCCGGACTCCTCGTCAGTATGCAGACGAAACGACGGATCTTCCGCCGCCAACCGCTGCAGGGCGATACCCATTTTCTCCTGATCGGCTTTGGTTTTCGGTTCAATCGCCAGCGAAATCACCGGCTCCGGGAACTCCATCCGTTCAAGGGTAATCACCGCATCAGGGTCGCACAGCGTGTCGCCGGTGGTGACATCCTTCAGGCCGACGCAGGCGGCAATATCTCCGGCGTGCAGTTCGTCCACTTCATGGCGATCGTTGGCCTGCATCAGCACGATGCGGCCAATGCGCTCTTTCTTGCCTTTCACCGGATTCCACACCGCATCGCCTTTTTTCAGCGTCCCGGAATAGACGCGAATAAAGGTCAATTGGCCGACGTAGGGGTCGGTCATCAGTTTAAATGCCAGCGCCGAGAACGGTTCGTCGTCGCTCGGGTGACGTTCAGCGGGCTGCCCTTTCTCATCCACGCCCTGAATCGCCGGAATATCCAGCGGCGACGGCATCAGCTCAACCACCGCATCAAGCATCCGCTGCACGCCTTTGTTTTTAAACGCGCTGCCGCACAGCACTGCCTGGATTTCCCCCTTCACCGTGCGCTGACGCAGTCCGGCGACGATTTCCGCCTCGCTCAACTCGCCGGTTTCGAGATAGTTATCCATCAGTTCGTCGCTGGCTTCCGCCGCCGCCGAAACCATTTTTTCCCGCCACAACCGGGCGGTTTCCAGCAGTTCGTCGGGCACCGGCGCATAGCTGAAGGTCATTCCCTGGGTGGCGTCATCCCACAAAATGGCGCGCATTTTGATGAGATCCACCACGCCGGTGAAGTGCTCTTCGGCGCCCACCGGGATCACAATCGGTACCGGGTTCGCCTTCAGGCGATCGGTCATCATCTGCACCACGCGGAAAAAATCCGCGCCGGGTCGGTCCATCTTGTTGACGAAGGCCAGCCGCGGGACGTGGTATTTGTTCGCCTGGCGCCAGACGGTTTCCGACTGCGGCTGCACGCCGCCCACGGAGTCGTAAACCATGACCGCACCGTCCAGTACGCGCATAGAGCGCTCGACTTCAATGGTGAAATCCACGTGCCCAGGGGTATCGATGATATTAATCCGGTGTGGCTCAAAGCTGCGGTCCATGCCGGGCCAGAAGCAGCTCACCGCCGCGGACGTAATGGTGATCCCACGCTCCTGCTCCTGCGCCATCCAGTCGGTAGTTGCCGCGCCATCGTGTACTTCCCCCAGCTTGTGGCTCATCCCGGTGTAAAACAGGATGCGCTCGGTGGTGGTGGTTTTGCCGGCATCGATATGCGCGGAGATACCGATGTTGCGATAACGTTCGAGGGGGATGGGTCGGGGCATGATGCGTCCTTAGTCATTTTGACTGTCAGTCAGCGGCCGGAATGAGCCGCCGTTCATTTAACGGCTTTCATCATAGTACAACTGTACGAGTATATTCGAACTATTTTTGCTATCGTTACGATTGGTATGGCTGCGACGACGCGCGTGGCTTTAGAAAAAGAGTTTGGGTATATTACCGGCCAGCCGCCGATAACGGCTGCTGCTCGCGGATCTGCGCCGCCGCCGACACAGGAATATTATGATCGCCAATCACCCCGAACGTGAACAAATTCGCCTCGAAAATGTGCTTTTCGCCCTCGGTAACCCGCTGCGGCTTGAGATTATCCGGATCCTTGCCGACGGCAGCGAGCAGAGCTGTAACGCCCTGCGTCATGAAGATGTGGCGAAGTCGACCATGACTCACCACTGGCGCGTCTTGCGCGACAGCGGGGTGATCTGGCAGCGGCCTCAGGGGCGGGAGAATTTGATTTCGCTGCGCCGGGAAGATTTAGACGCGCGCTTTCCCGGCCTGCTGGATACGCTGCTTAAGGTGATGCAGCAGGAGAAGTAAATCGCCCACATTTCTGCTGAATCTCCCGGAGGCGATGCTGCGCATCTATCCGGGCTACCGCCCCGCAAAACCACACGAACTCGTGCCCGGGAATCCCGGATTGCGGCGTACACGCCTTACCCGGGCTACCAGACCGTGGGCAGCGGTGAATCTGTAGCCCGGCTAAGCGTAGCGCGAGCCGGGAAAATCGATATCCGCCAGAAACAAAAAAGCCGGAGGTTTCCCTCCGGCTTTCTCATCACCAAACGCGATCAGGCAACGTCTTCGTACTGCGGTACCGGGTTGCGGAAGCTTTTGGTCACGCAGGCCAGGTAGACCAGACCAATACCGCCCCAGATCAGGCCGAGAACCATGGAGCTCTCTTCCAGGTTGATCCACAGCGCGCCGACGGTCAGCGCGCCGCACACCGGCAGAACCAGATAGTTGAAGTGGTCTTTCAGCGTCTTGTTGCGTTTTTCACGGATCCAGAACTGTGAGATCACCGACAGGTTAACGAAGGTGAACGCCACCAGCGCACCGAAGTTAATCAGCGCCGTTGCCGTCACGAGGTCGAATTTAATCGCCAGCAGCGCAATCGCGCCAACCAGCAGTACGTTCCACGCCGGAGTCCGCCATTTCGGATGCACGTAACCAAAGAAACGCGTCGGGAACACGCCGTCGCGGCCCATCACGTACATCAGACGGGAAACGCCCGCATGCGCGGCCATGCCGGACGCCAGTACGGTGACGCTGGAGAAAATCAGCACGCCCCACTGGAAGGTTTTGCCCGCAACGTACAGCATGATTTCAGGCTGCGATGCGTCCGGATCCTTAAAGCGCGAGATATCCGGGAAGTACAGCTGCAGGAAGTAGGAAGCCCCGATAAAGATCAGGCCGCCAATCAGCGCCGTCAGGAAGATAGCCTTCGGGATCACGCGCTCTGCGTCTTTGGTTTCTTCAGACAGCGAAGAGATACCGTCGAAGCCGAGAAACGAGAAGCAGAGAATGGTCGCACCGGTAATCATCGGCACCACGTGCGCGCCTTCAGACCAGAACGGACGGGTGCTGGTCAGCGTGCCCGCGCCTTCGCCGTGCATAACGCCGTAGATAATCAGGCCAACAATCACCGCTACGATACCCATCTGCAGGATAACGATCAGGGTGTTGAAGTTCGCCACGGTCTTAATGCTGCGCAGGTTGGAGATGGTCATAAAGGCCACCAGCGCGACAACGAAGATCCACGACGGAATGGAAGGCACCAGCGCTTCAAAGTAAATTTTTGCCAGCAGAATGTTGATCATCGGCATGAACAGATAGTCCAGCAGCGATGACCAGCCAACCATAAAGCCAACGGCCGGGCTAATGGATTTCTGTGCGTAGGTATAAGCGGAACCCGCCGACGGAAAACGGCGAACCAGTTTACCGTAGCTCAGCGCCGTGAAGAGAATGGCGATCAGCGCGAAGGCGTAAGCCGTCGCAACGTGACCATCAGTCAATCCAGAGACGATACCAAACGTATCGAACAGCGTCATTGGCTGCATATAGGCAAGGCCCATCATTACAACCGGAATCAACGTAAGCGTTTTACGTAATTCCACGCGAGAGGTTTTTGGAGTAGCGTTATGCGACATAGTTATCCCCTTTTACGGTGAACGCCAGCGCGTAAGCAAAAAATTGCCCCATTTCTTTGTATTCCTCAGCGACAACCACTGTCGGTTTTTAGTAAATATCTATCCGGTACGAAGCCCGGCCTCTTGGTATTGAATGATGTGTCTTTCAACCAAAAAAATAACCGACACTTTAAAAAAGCGTCGGCCAGTTTCTGATTTTCAGGACGCGTATTTTGCAACAACTACTGGCACGATGACAAGATGTTGCAAGGCTTAATAATTACGGCTAATCTCTAACAGATTAATATTCATACGATTTTAGTATTATAGACCTGATGGATAGCACTATTTGCTAATATCTCTGCTCGCCACCACTCGCCCGCCAGACCACCGCCCTCTTCATGCCAGCCAATCCACGCGCGATTTACCGGCGCAACCATCCTGGTTTGAATTATTCGCAGCTCGCCGCGCGCTAATAAAGGCTGCACCTGAAATAGCGGCAAATAGCCCCATCCCAGCCCGGCGCAAAGCAGCGTCAGCT
This sequence comes from Klebsiella sp. HN106, assembly GCF_051209435.1. Taxonomy (NCBI): domain Bacteria; kingdom Pseudomonadati; phylum Pseudomonadota; class Gammaproteobacteria; order Enterobacterales; family Enterobacteriaceae; genus Klebsiella; species Klebsiella sp. HN106. The sequence continues at coordinate 1,195,081 of NZ_JBLURD010000001.1, forward strand.
GGCCGGAAAGATCGAATACCGTCAGGCTGTCCTGATTTTCTGCCTGCGGCAACAAGCCGTAGTTGGCAATCGCGCGATAACGGCGCAAAGTGCGCCAGCTCAGCGGTTCGGTAATTTGCGCCAGCGGATGCTGGGGCGAAACGACAAATACCTGCGTCAGTTCACCGAGAAGCAGACAACCGTAGCCGCTTAGCGCCGGCGGGTCGCTCTGAACCCCGAGCAGCAGATCCGCCCGCCCTTCCGCCAGGGTCTGCCAGCCTGCTGCGAGGGTATCGCGGCGAAATTCCAGACGGGTGGCGTGATGCTGGCGATAAAACGCCGTTATCAGCGGCGCCAACAGGTGAAACGGGAAACCGCTATCAACGTTCAGCACCAGCCTGTCTTCCCAGCCCTGATGCAGCCTGACAGCCTGCTTTTCCAGCTCGCGGGCGGTATGCAGCACGTCGCGCCCTTTTTCCAGCAGCATCTGACCGGTACGGGTAAAGCGCGCCCGGTGGCCGCTGCGATCGAGTAGTTGAATATTGAGGTCGCTTTCCAGCTTATGAATGGTATAGCTCAGCGCGGAGGGTGTTTTATAGAGCTTTGCCGAGGCGGCGGCAAAACTGCCCTCTTTGTCGAGGGCATCAAGAATGACGAGCACATCCAGCAGTGGTTTCATCGCTACCCCCTTACGGTACGCGATTCACCGCTGGCGGATCACTCCATCGGCATCACCAGCGGGTCGGGGTATTGGTATTCAAACCCCAGTTCGTTGCAAATACGGCTGCCATCCACGATCTTGCCGCTACCGTTTTCCGGGTTATCAGAGAAGACGGGAACGGGAAGCCCAAGCTCCCGGGCCATCAGCGGATAAAAGACGCCGCGCGCGGGATGCTTAGGCGCACATATATTATAGATGCGTCCGCCTTTCGGGGACTGCAATAACAGCTCGATCGCGGCGATCGCATCCTGGAGATGCACCAGGTTCACGCCGTGCTGGCCGTCCGGTGCGGATTTTCCGGCAAAGAAGCGCCCCGGGTGACGAGACGGCCCCACCAGCCCGGAAAGGCGCAGAATGTCCACCGAGGTGCCAGGAAGATTGTGCAGCCAGTCCTCCAGCTCTTTCAGCACTTGTCCGCTGGCGGTTTGCGGATTACGGGGCGAGCTCTCTTTCAGCGTGCCGCTGGCGTTGCCGTAGACGGAAGTCGAGCTGGTAAACAGGATGCGCGGCACGTGATGCGCGAGCGCGGTATCAACGATTTCCTGTACCGCCTGACGATAGAAGTCGTCTCCCGGCCCGGTCCGGCGCGCCGGCAGGGTAATCACCAGCGCGTCGACGTTCATTAATGCATCCAGGTCCTCAGCGTCGCAGACCAGCTGCGGCTCCAGACGCAGCGGGTAGCTGTCGATACCGCACATCCGCGCCGCCTCTACGCCATCCTGGGTGGTCTTACTGCCGGTGACCTGCCATCCCCGCGACATCAACGACAGCGCAAGCGGCATACCCAGCCATCCTAATCCTACAATTGCGACCTTCTTCATCCCCTTGCTCCTGAATTTTCGCTGTGCTGACTTAAGGCTACGCCAGCCGGCGGCAACTGACAATTTCTTCGGTCAATATGAAATGAATTAATGATAGAAAAAAGCCCTTGCTTTATGCGAGTGAAGTGGTTTAGGTTAAAAGGCATCAAATGCATAGTCATTCACAGAGAATTTTATGAACAGCGTTCAATTTAAAAACCACCATCATCACCATCATCCTGACTAGTCTTTCAGGCGATGTGTGCTGGAAGACATTTGGTTCTTCCAGTGGTGCATGAACGCAAAGAGAGCCCCCGGAAGATTCACTTCCGGGGGCTTTTTTTTGGACCGCATTCGGACAGATTCAGACAGGGTTACAGAGGAAAATAACAATGTTAGACAATAGTCGTTTACGCATAGCTATTCAGAAATCAGGGCGTTTAAGCGAAGATTCACGCGAATTACTCAGCCGCTGCGGCATCAAAGTGAATCTGCACACCCAGCGCCTGATCGCGATGGCGGAAAATATGCCGATCGATATTCTGCGCGTGCGTGATGACGATATTCCTGGCCTTATCATGGACGGCGTGGTCGATTTGGGGATTATCGGTGAAAACGTGCTGGAAGAAGAGCTGCTGAGCCGCCGCGCCCAGGGCGAAGATCCGCGCTACTTTACCCTGCGCCGCCTCGACTTCGGCGGCTGCCGCCTGTCGCTGGCGACCCCGGCGGATGAACCCTGGGACGGCCCTGCGGCACTGGACGGCAAACGCATCGCGACCTCTTACCCGCACCTGCTGAAGCGCTACCTTGACCAGAAAGGCATCTCCTTTAAATCCTGCCTGCTGAACGGCTCGGTTGAAGTGGCCCCGCGCGCTGGCCTGGCCGACGCGATTTGCGACCTGGTCTCTACCGGCGCGACTCTCGAAGCGAACGGCCTGCGCGAAGTGGAAGTCATGTTCCGCTCCAAAGCCTGCCTGATCCAGCGCGACGGTGAGATGGCGGATAGCAAACAGCAGCTGATCGACCGCCTGCTGACCCGTATTCAGGGGGTGATTCAGGCCCGCGAATCGAAATACATCATGATGCACGCGCCCACCGAGCGCCTGGAAGAGGTTGTCGCCCTGCTGCCCGGCGCCGAGCGTCCGACCATCCTGCCGCTGGCGGGGGACAAGCAGCGCGTCGCCATGCACATGGTCAGCAGCGAAACCCTGTTCTGGGAAACCATGGAAAAACTGAAAGCGCTGGGCGCCAGCTCCATTCTGGTTCTGCCGATTGAGAAGATGATGGAGTAATCCGGCGGGTCGGTCACGGGACAAACAGGGGAAACAATCATGAGCTTCAACACAATTATCGACTGGAACGGCTGTCGCGCAGAACAACAGCAACAACTTTTAATGCGTCCGGCCATTTCCGCCTCCGAGAGCATCAGCAAAACGGTGGCGGAGATCCTGAATAATGTTAAAGACAACGGCGATGCGGCCCTGCGTGAATACGGCGCAAAGTTCGACAAAACCGAGGTCACAGCGCTGAAAGTTAGCGAAGAAGAGATTGCCGCCGCCGGTGCGCGCCTGAGCGACGAGCTCAAGCAGGCGATGGCCGTAGCGGTTAAAAATATCGAAACCTTTCACACCGCGCAGCGGCTGCAGGCCGTAGATGTGGAAACCCTGCCGGGCGTGCGCTGCCAGCAGGTGACCCGCCCTATCGCCTCCGTCGGCTTATATATTCCCGGCGGCTCGGCGCCGCTGTTCTCAACGGTCCTGATGCTCGCCACGCCGGCGCGCATCGCGGGCTGCCAGCAGGTAGTGCTGTGCTCGCCGCCGCCGATTGCCGATGAAATTCTCTATGCCGCCCAGCTATGCGGCGTGCGCAATATCTTTAACGTCGGCGGCGCGCAGGCAATTGCCGCCCTCGCCTTCGGCACGGAGTCGGTGACGAAAGTCGATAAAATCTTTGGCCCGGGCAACGCCTTCGTCACCGAGGCCAAACGTCAGGTGAGCCAGCGTCTTGACGGCGCGGCTATCGATATGCCCGCCGGGCCATCGGAAGTGCTGGTGATCGCCGACAGCGGCGCAACCCCTGATTTCGTCGCCTCTGACCTGCTTTCCCAGGCGGAGCACGGCCCGGATTCGCAGGTGATCCTGCTGACGCCGGATAGCGCGATGGCCACCCGCGTCGCCGAAGCCGTTGAGCGCCAGCTGTCCGCACTGCCGCGTGCGGAAACCGCCCGTGAGGCGCTCTCCGCCAGCCGGATCATCGTGGCCCGCGATATCGCCCAGTGCGTGGAAATATCCAACCAGTACGGCCCTGAACACCTGATTATTCAGACCCGCAACGCCCGCGAACTGGTCGATGGCATCACCAGCGCCGGCTCGGTGTTCCTCGGCGACTGGTCGCCGGAATCCGCCGGGGATTATGCCTCCGGAACCAACCACGTGCTGCCGACCTACGGCTACACCGCGACCTGCTCCAGCCTCGGCCTGGCGGACTTTCAGAAACGCATGACCGTGCAGGAGCTGTCCCGCGACGGGTTCGCCGCTCTCGCTTCCACCATTGAGATACTGGCCGCCGCCGAGCGCCTGGACGCCCACAAAAACGCCGTTACGCTGCGCGTTGCAGCCCTTAAGGAGCAAGCATGAGCATCGAAGATTTAGCCCGCGCCAACGTCCGCGCGCTGACGCCGTATCAGTCTGCTCGCCGTCTGGGCGGTAAGGGCGACGTCTGGCTGAACGCCAATGAATTCCCCACCGCGGTTGCGTTCCAGCTGACCGAACAGACGCTGAACCGCTATCCGGAACCGCAGCCGAAAGCCGTCATTGAACGCTATGCGCAGTATGCTGGCGTTAAGCCGGAGCAGGTGCTGGTCAGCCGCGGCGCCGACGAAGGCATTGAACTACTGATCCGCGCCTTCTGCGAGCCGGGCCAGGACGCGGTGCTCTACTGCCCGCCGACCTACGGCATGTACAGCGTCAGCGCCGAAACCATCGGCGTGACCTGTCGTACGGTGCCGACGCTCGCCGACTGGCAGCTGGATCTGCCGGGCATCGCAGCCAATCTTGACGGCGTGAAAGTGATTTTCGTCTGCAGCCCGAATAACCCGACCGGACAGATTATCAACCCGAAAGATTTCCGCACCCTGCTGGAGATGGCGCGCGGTAAAGCCATCGTGGTCGCGGATGAAGCCTATATTGAGTTCTGTCCGCAGGCGACGCTGGCAACCTGGCTGAACGAGTATCCGCATCTGGTGGTTCTGCGCACGCTGTCCAAGGCGTTTGCCCTGGCTGGACTGCGCTGCGGCTTTACCCTCGCCAACGTCGAGGTCATTAACGTACTGCTGAAAGTTATCGCGCCCTATCCGCTCTCGACGCCGGTCGCCGATATTGCCGCTCAGGCCCTGAGTGCGGAAGGGATTGCCGCCATGCGCGAGCGCGTGGCGCAGATCCTCAACGAACGCGATTATCTGGTCAGCCAGCTGCGCAGCATTGCCTGCGTGGAAGAGGTGTTCGCTTCCGAGACCAACTACGTACTGGCGCGGATCACCGCGTCCAGCGCGGTGTTTAAATCTTTGTGGGATCAGGGCATTATCTTACGTGACCAGAATAAACAACCTTCATTAAGCGGCTGTTTGCGTATCACTATCGGTACCCGTGCAGAGAGCCAGCGCGTCATTGACGCTTTGACTGCGGAGAATGTATGACCCAGAAGTTTCTCTTTATTGACCGTGACGGTACGCTGATTTCCGAACCACCGGTTGATTTTCAGGTAGACCGCTTCGATAAGCTGGCGTTTGAGCCGCAGGTGATCCCGGCCCTGCTCAAGCTGCAGCAGGAAGGGTATAAGCTGGTGATGATCACCAATCAGGACGGACTGGGAACCGCCAGCCTGCCGCAGGACGAGTTCGACGGCCCGCACAACCTGATGATGCAGATCTTCTCCTCACAGGGCGTCAACTTTGACGAGGTGCTGATTTGCCCGCATCTCCCGGCGGATAATTGCGACTGCCGCAAGCCGAAAACCAGACTGGTGCTGCCGTGGCTGGAGCAAGGGGTGATGGACACCGCCAATAGCTACGTGATTGGCGACCGGGCCACCGACATTCAGCTGGCGGATAACATGGGCATTACCGGACTGCGCTACGATCGCGAAACGCTTGACTGGCCGACCATTTGCGAACAGCTGACCCGTCGCGATCGCTACGCCCACGTTGAGCGCATCACTAAAGAGACCCAGGTGGATGTCAAAGTGTGGCTCGATCGCGAAGGCGGCAGCAAAATCTCCACCGGCGTCGGCTTCTTCGATCATATGCTTGACCAAATTGCCACCCACGGCGGCTTCCGTCTGGAGGTCAAGGTCGGCGGCGACCTCTATATTGACGATCACCACACCGTGGAAGACACCGGCCTTGCGCTGGGCGAAGCGCTGAAGCTGGCGCTCGGCGACAAGCGCGGCATCGGCCGTTTCGGCTTTGTGCTGCCAATGGACGAGTGCCTGGCCCGCTGCGCGCTGGATATTTCTGGCCGCCCGCACCTTGAATACAAAGCTGATTTTACCTATCAGCGCGTTGGCGATCTGAGCACCGAGATGGTCGAGCACTTCTTCCGCTCGCTCTCCTATACCATGGCGGTCACTCTGCACCTGAAAACCAAGGGCAAAAACGACCACCACCGCGTTGAGAGCCTGTTTAAGGCCTTCGGTCGCACGCTACGCCAGGCCATCCGCGTCCAGGGCGACACGCTGCCATCTTCGAAAGGGGTACTCTGATGAACGTGGTGATCCTCGATACCGGCTGCGCCAACCTCAATTCGGTGAAATCTGCGGTGAGCCGCCACGGCTACGAGCCGCAGGTCAGCCGTGACCCGGACGTGGTGCTGCGCGCCGATAAGCTGTTTCTGCCGGGTGTAGGGACGGCTCAGGCGGCAATGGACCAGCTGCGCGAACGGGATTTAATCGATCTGATTAAAGCCTGCACCCAACCGGTGCTGGGCATTTGTCTCGGTATGCAGCTGCTGGGAAAACGCAGCGAAGAGAATAACGGCGTCGACCTGCTGGGTATTATCGACCAGGACGTGCCAAAAATGACCGACCACGGCCTGCCGCTGCCGCATATGGGCTGGAACCGGGTATATGCTAAAGCGGGCGATCGTCTGTTTCGCGGCATTGAAGACGGGGCGTATTTTTACTTCGTCCACAGCTACGCGATGCCGGTCAACGTTAACACTATCGCTCAGTGCAGCTACGGCGAGGCCTTCACCGCGGCGGTACAGAAAGATAACTTCTTTGGCGTCCAGTTCCACCCTGAACGCTCCGGCAGCGCCGGGGCGCAGCTGCTGAAAAATTTCCTGGAGATGTGATGATCATTCCTGCTTTAGATTTAATTGACGGTACGGTCGTCCGTCTCCATCAGGGCGATTATGGCCAGCAGCGCGACTACGGCAACGATCCGCTGCCGCGCCTGCAATCCTATGCCGCGCAAGGGGCCGAAGTGCTGCATCTCGTCGATCTGACCGGGGCGAAAGATCCGGCGAAGCGCCAGATCCCGCTGCTGAAAACGCTGGTTGCCGGCGTGAACGTGCCGGTGCAGGTCGGCGGCGGCGTGCGCACGGAAGAAGACGTGGCCGCCCTGCTTGACGCGGGCGTGGCGCGCGTGGTGGTGGGCTCGACGGCGGTGAAGTCGCCGGAGGTGGTGAAAGGCTGGTTTAAGCGTTTTGGCCCGCAGCATCTGGTGCTGGCGCTGGACGTACGGATCGATGCGCAAGGCAGCAAGCAGGTGGCCGTTAGCGGCTGGCAGGAGAATTCCGGCGTAACCCTGGAGGAGCTGGTGGAGAGCTATCAGTCCGTCGGCCTGCAGCACGTGCTATGTACCGATATTTCCCGCGACGGGACGCTGGCCGGGTCTAACGTCTCGCTGTATGAAGAAGTCTGCGCCCGCTATCCGCAGGTGGCGTTTCAGTCCTCCGGCGGCATTGGCGATCTGCATGATATCGCCGCGCTGCGCGGAACAGGGGTGCGCGGGGTGATTGTCGGCCGGGCGCTGCTGGAAGGTAAATTTAACGTAACGGAGGCCATTCAATGCTGGCAAAACGGATAATCCCCTGTCTTGACGTTCGCGACGGCCAGGTAGTGAAAGGCGTGCAGTTCCGTAATCACGAAATCATCGGCGATATTGTCCCGCTGGCAAAACGCTATGCCGACGAAGGCGCGGATGAGCTGGTGTTCTACGATATCACCGCCTCGAGCGACGGTCGCGTGGTGGATAAAAGCTGGGTATCGCGCGTTGCGGAAGTGATCGACATTCCCTTCTGCGTCGCCGGCGGCATTAAGTCGCTGGAAGAGGCGGCGCAAATCCTCTCCTTTGGCGCGGATAAAATCTCCATCAACTCCCCTGCCCTGGCGGACCCGACGCTGATTACTCGCCTGGCCGATCGGTTCGGGGTGCAGTGTATTGTCGTGGGTATCGATACCTGGTTTGACGCCGAAAGCGGGAAGTATCACGTCAATCAATATACCGGCGATGAGAGCCGTACGCGGGTGACGCAGTGGGAAACGCTGGACTGGGTGCAGGAAGTACAAAAGCGCGGGGCCGGCGAGATCGTCCTCAATATGATGAATCAGGACGGCGTGCGTAATGGCTACGATCTGCAGCAGTTAAGCAAGGTACGCGCCGTGTGCCACGTGCCGCTGATTGCATCCGGCGGTGCCGGGACTATGGAGCACTTCCTGGAAGCCTTCCGCGACGCCAACGTCGACGGCGCGCTGGCCGCCTCGGTGTTCCACAAGCAAATTATCAATATTGGTGAACTAAAAACGTACCTGGCAGCACAGGGCGTGGAGATTAGGGTATGTTAAGTGAACAGCTGGATTGGCAAAAAACCGACGGTCTGATGCCGGTCATCGTGCAGCACGCCGTTTCCGGGGAAGTGCTGATGCTGGGCTATATGAATCAGGATGCGCTGGCGAAAACCGAAGAGACCGGTAAAGTGACCTTTTATTCACGGACCAAACAGCGTCTGTGGACCAAGGGGGAAACGTCGGGCAATTTCCTCAACGTGGTGAGCATCACCCCGGATTGCGATAACGACACCCTGCTGGCGCTGGTAAATCCGATTGGCCCAACCTGCCATAAAGGCACATCGAGCTGCTTCGGCGAAACCGGCCACCAGTGGCTGTTTCTCTACCAGCTGGAGCAACTGTTGGCCGAACGCAAGCACGCTGACCCGGAGAGCTCTTACACCGCGAAGCTGTACGCTAGCGGCACCAAGCGCATTGCCCAGAAGGTGGGAGAAGAAGGCGTTGAGACCGCGCTGGCCGCCACGGTGCATGACCAGTTCGAGCTGAAGAATGAAGCGTCGGATTTGATGTATCACCTGCTGGTGCTGCTGCAGGATCAGGGGCTGAATTTAACGGACGTGATTAACAATCTTAAGAGCCGTCACTGATGCCTTGCGCCCCCGCGCTGGCGGGGGCGATTTGCGGCCTATCAGGGTTTCTGCTCCAGCAGTGTGCTGTAGAGATTCACGTAGGCATCAATCATATGTTCGGCGGTAAACATCTCCTCAAAGCGGCGACGTGAATTTGCGCCATAGCGCGCTGCCGTTTCATCACTGTGCCACAGTTCGTTCATCGCTTCGACCAACGCTGCGCTGTTATCCGGCGGGATCACGCAACCATTGACCTTATCCTGGTTGATAAACGAGGTTCCGGTGCCAATTTCACACGAGATCAGCGGCCGGGCGAACCGCGCCCCTTCCAGTAAGGTAATGCCAAACGCCTCTGAGCGCAGGTGCGAGGGAAAGACCACCCCGCGGCACAGATGAAAGAGAATATATTTATCCTCATCATTCAGCATGCCGGTGAATATCACGTTATTCAGGCCGCGCTGTTCAGCCTCACGGCGAACTTCCGCTTCCAGCGGGCCGCCGCCGACAATAACGATCGGCAGTCGACTGCGCTCTGCGGCATCCAGCAGAATATGCAATCCCTTATAGTAACGAAATGCGCCGACAAAAAGGAAAAAGCGCTCGCCGACTTTCTCTCGCCAGTAAGCCAGGCGCTGCGGATTATGCTGCACATCCTTTTGCTCGAGGCCGAAGGGAATGACCACCGTTTTATCGAGGTATTTTTGCAGCGTCTGGCTGGAGGCTACGTAGTTTGGCGATGAGGCCACAATGCAGTCAACGCTGGAGAGAAATTGCTCCTGCAGCGGTTGATATAATTTCATTAGCCGCTTTTGTTTCACAATATCGGAATGATAGGTGACAACGGTTTTCGCTTTAGGATGCGCCATCAGATGTAGCATATCCATAAAGGGAAACGGGAAATGATAGTTAATAATATCGTAGTTATCTTTAATTTTATTAAATCGCTTTAACGCGCCGAGTGAGAATGGCGTCGAGGCGATTTCAATTAATTGCTTATTATAGATAACCTGATGCTGTTCGTAAGCCACTGGCCCGGTATTTTTATCCGGGGAAAAGGTGAAGACGTCGGCCGCGATCCCCCGACGAGCGCAGCCCTGGCACAACTGATAAATGACCTGTTCAATACCACCGTAGGTATTCGGATAATAGGTCTTATAGACGTGTAAAACTCTCAACTTGCACCCTTAGAGTAATTTATAGGCATCGATCGTCTGGGCCGTACAGGTTTCCCACGAAAACTGTTGTGCCTGAATAAAACCGCGCGCTACTGCTATCTCCCGCCAGTATTCATCCTGCAGACTTTGCAATATATGAGCGCTTATCGCGTCTACATCGTTAGGGTCGGATAACAACCCCGCATCCCCTGCCACTTCAGGTAATGATGTGACATTGGAGCATACTACTGGAATACCGCAAGACATTGCTTCAAGAATAGGTAATCCGAATCCTTCATAAAACGAAGGATAAATAAAGGTTCTGGCTGCCGCATATAAATACGGGAGATCGCCATCCGGTACATAGCCCAGATAACGGATCCATCCTTCACGAGTCCCGCGTTCAACGATCTGCCACAGCGCATCATCTTCCCACCCACGGTAACCGCTGAGGATCAGCGGGTAGCGCATGCGCGTCTCCATCGGCAGAAGCTGGTACGCCTGCAACAGGCCACGAATATTTTTCCGCGGCTCCATCGTGCCGATGTAAAGCGCATAGCGCTGCCACTCCAGCTGATATTTCTGCAGAACCGGCAGACATTCATCCGGGCTGCGCGGAATATAGTCGCCGCTGCAGGCAAGATGGGTCGTTACGATCCGATCGGCAGGATAGTTAAACAGCCGGATAATTTCGCTGCGGGAAAAGTCAGATACCGTCAAAATAAGCTTTGCCGTGTCCAGACTTTCGCGCAGTGACTTTTCCATATAACGCACCCGGTCCTTTGGATGAAATTCCGGACAGGTGAATATGGAGATATCATGAAATGTGGTTACGGCACGTTCCAGACGATGCGGCAGATAAAAGTTAGGCCCATGATAGATATAATCTTTATAATCGCGCAGCGCCCACGCCTGGCGACGCGGATGCAACACGCGATAGGCTTCAATCAATAACGGCTGACGGCGTAAAAAAGCCGCCAGCTTACCGTGATTGCTGGCTCGGGTATCCGCTTTATTTTCAATCTGGGGAATGCTGTCAATAAATGAAGAGCCGTGAAATAATTTTAGCTCTTCAATTTCGCTGGCCACCGCCAATCGTTTTACCAGTTCGAGGGAATAACGACCGATACCCGTTAATGGATATTTGATTGGCTCAGTTGCAAATATAATTTTCATAAAAGCTCTTGACCGTGACACAGGAGACTGCCACGGCTAATATTGTTTATTTATTCGCGTCAGATTTAATAACCGGAAGATTCTCCACCAGGAATTCTGCACTTTGCTTCCATGTCAACCAGTTGATTTTTTCAGAGCGAGGATGAGCATTTTTCCGATATAATTCCAACCACTCGTCAATCGCTGTTGAAATATCTCCCGGCTGTTCACCAGAGAAATAGAATGCATGTTCTTGAGCAATCTCTTTAAACACCGGAATATCACGGATGATTACCGGTAATTTTTTCTGCGCAGCTTCAATTAATGGTAGCCCAAATCCTTCGCCGAGAGATGCGAAGATTAACGCACTAGATTGAGCATACAACTTCGCAAGGAACTCATCGCTAATATTTTGTAGCCAAAATAATCTCTTATTTAGCTGTGAGTGGTGACGTAAACGTTCACATAAATCATCAACATGCCACCCCTGTTTACCAATGATAAACAGATTGTAGTTCTTGCCCTGCCGCCACAATTCCTCAAATGCCGCTAGCGTCTGCGCATGGCCTTTGCGAGGTTCCATCGTTCCCACCATAATAAAGGAGGGTTCAGCAGCCATCTTAGTCAGCAAGTCATTCGCGTTATCCGGCATGCCCACAGAAGGAACGCTGGCATCCAGGTCGGCGCCAAGATGGAAATTACTCACCTGCAGCAATGGATTAGGTTTAACCCAGTTGGCATTTTCAGCAATCCACGATTTCACATCCTCTGCTACGCTTGCAGAAACACAAATCAGACGGTCAGCGTGCTGCGCAATGCAGGATAACCAAATAGGGAAAACGCGCTGCATTCCCTCATCGCTCCACTCCGGCCTTCTCAGAGGCAAGATATCATGCACAACAAAACAAACCCTGGCGCCGGATAAACGAATAAAATCCAGCTGGGCAGTAAGTTCAGGAAACAGATGTGCAGTCAGATCGGTAGCAACCAGAATATCATCTTTGGTAAACAGTACCGGTTCATCAGGCCCGAACTGGCCGTTAAAATGGGTATTCAGATATTCGTTGGCATAACGATAGCATTCACCCGGTCGATAATAAACCGCACTGACGGTGTAACCAGCAACGCCTGATTTCAGTAACTCACTAAGTATACTACGGGAAACTCGTTGAATCCCCGTTTTCGCATCATGTTCGACAAGGACAGAAATATCAACCAGCAGCTTGCGCTGATGCGTGGCAAAGCTGTTACGAGTAATAGCCCAGGCTGTTTGTAAGCGTTCAGCTTCACCTAATTCCGCAATATTTTTAATTTGATTAATGGTGTTTGCGGTGAAACTAGTTATATCCAGAGGCTCTGAAGCAGAAGCCGTATCAACAAGCCTTTCAAATCCCTTTAATGCGAGTTGCGCGGTGTGATCCCATGTGAATTTTGCCGCCTGCTTCGGAGCATGAGCTTTCAACGCTGAGTAGAACGCATTATCGGTCAAAGCCCTTTGCATAACACGGCAAATATCGTGAACATCCTGCGGATTAAATAAAGCCTCTTCCATACCGATGACCTCCGGTAAGCTGGTCACATTTGAACCCAGCGTAGCCGCGCCGCAGCGCATAGCTTCTAGTGGAGGCAGGCCAAACCCTTCATGTATAGAGGGGAAAACGAAAATTTTGCACAAATTGTAAAGTGCAATAAGGTCACCGTCGTTTAAGAAACCGGTAAAAACTAGCTGATTGCGGGATAAACCATAGTTCTCTGCAACGCGGTACAGCCTTTCCTTTTCATCAGTGCTAATTTTATAAGCTAAAACTAAGGGATAACTCTGTTGCAGGGTATCCGGTAATAAACTATACGCATGAATCAGCGCCTCAATATTTTTACGCGGCTCTATCATTGCCAAGGAGAGAATAAACTCTTGAGGCAGATGATATTTGTTACGTAAAGCATTGATATCGTCTTGAGTATAATCTGTAATATTAAATGAATCGCTGACTCCAGATGAAATATTAATGATCTTATCTGCAGGAATTGATGTATAATCAATAACTTCCTGCATGGATGATCTGGAAATAGCAAAAATAGCGTCCGACCTTTCATATTCAGCAAGTTTATCAAGATAATACTGACGGAAGTTCGGTTCGCCCAGATAGCGTTCTTTATTAAGTAACGGAATGAGATCGTGGCAAACACAAACTGTCTTCCACGGCACTGTAGTTTGAGGAATTGAGACGGTGTAACTGTCGTCAAAACCTTCGTAGAAATTAATGACGAAAACAATATCGGGGTTGATGTTAGCAATAGCAAGATCGCGAGCTAGTTTAGCGGCAACACTCCGCGGTTGATTTTCACGGTCGCGAAGAGCTGTCGGGCCCGCAGCTGAAAAAATAAACATTTCTTCCTGCGGTAGAATATCACCCCAGCTATTTTTAATTTCATTAATACTGTCAATCGGATACATGCCGTTCATTAAGATGCTGACTCGATGCTGGCCAGCATTTTTTATGATCGCACGACTCATTTCATAAGTGCTGCGACCAACTCCACGGAATTTACTTTCCGACTGATATCCTTGTACATCAATCAAAATATGCAAGTGACTCACCTTATCTCTTGTTTTTAAGCTCGCTAAAAATTGAATTAACTTCCGGAGGCAATAACTCTGGATGTAATATCTGTTTTTCAGTCTGCGACTGATTTTGTGGGTCGTTATGATAAGGGTTATGTGAACCAGGATTCATACGACGATGCAAACGATAAGCAAAGTCATAAATTCCAACTTTATGCAGTAGATTGATAGCTCTCTGCTTTAGCCGTGGATGTGCACGCAGAAAAATGAATATTTTGCCAAGTACTCGTTTCAGTAAATGCTTAAAACGCTGCCTGAAGCCATACTGGCGAAGTAAATAGTACTGCATGCCAGCATAACGATACCACTTCGTCATTTTCCATGAGCGGCTATTATGGATTTTAGCGATTTCATGGCGGAGATTCTCTGCCTCTTGTCGCGCATCATTGAGCTGAGTATGGAGTTGCATAACCTCTTCAGAATCTACAGTTTGACTCGGCTCAACCTCGACACACTGCTGTGCATCGGTGATAACGTCTTGTGGCGGATACTCACGCTTTTCAAGCGTCTGAATACTCTCACCCATCATATTTATCAGGGATGTGAGTTCATTGATTTGCGACTCAAGACGGACAACCCGCGCATCCGTATTGCGTATTTGCGTTTGACCTTCCAACAATACGGGCTCCTGAGCCCGGACCCATAGATCAGAAGCATCCATAGCGGAGCTCGCAGCCGGTAGAGCATCTTTGGTATTAAAGAGTCGTTGGAGTAAAGCAAAATTCCACTCACCAACAGGATGTTTCCAGAATGCTGTCAACCAATTTGAATACGGTTCAGGCAACTGGAAAGGGCTTAATGGTGCGGAACGCCAGAACCCCCCCCAGGATTTATTTTCACCAAACAGTTCATTTACAAAAATAATGAACGACTGGAAAATATTAACTGGCCAGCTGCAGTCTTGTTGCACACTTCCAACCGAACCAAAATCTATTAAACGAGCGCTGTCATTATCGTCAATTAAAACATTCCAGGTTCTGAAATCATCATGATACAGACCATGCTCTTCCAAAATAACCAGCTGATCGAGAAGATCGGAAATAACTTTTTCCCGATTAATATGCCGTCCGCTGGCCAGAACGTCGTTTAACAGCTCTCCGGGTATTTTTTCCATTACCAGCCATCCCGCAACTTCATTCCCCCCGGAAGTAAACAACGCGGGCACTTTTAAGCCAGATGGCGGAGATTTGAGAAAAGCTTCTTCATGGGCGAGTTCTGTACGATTACGCTCGCTTTCCTTATCAGTTAGTAAACCACTTACCGTACTATAACGATAGAACTTACATATGAAATCAGAAGAGAAATAATAGCGACGGCTCTGCTTATGCGCAAAACCTGCCCCGGTATAAGGACTGTCGCGCCATGAAGTAAAAGGCTGATTAAATTCCGGAAGAATAACCCTGTGGTTACTGATAATATACATCGGACGTGAAATATTAGACAAATGAGTGTCAAATCTTCCAATCAATCGATAGAAAGCACACTGTTCAATAAGCTCACGCGGATCTTCTGGCTGGGATTCCCCCCAATACAGCGGTTCCTCTTTAACAGCGAGTTCGAGAATCATCGCCTGCGTCAGGTTTGCCAATCGCTCTAGCAGCGTTCTGACTTCCGCAATCCCATGCAGATGAACTATGTGGTGAAAAACACTTAGCCCAATGGCAAGATCGAACTGGTTTTCTTCCAGCGTGCTGATAATGTCTTCGATGCGCCCGACTTGAAATCTAACATCACAATGTGGGTTTTCTTCAGCAAGCGCCTGGCAAACATCAATGTTCTGCTGTAGAAAGTCGATACCTAATACGCTGGCGCCCTTGCTTGCCAGACTTAAACTGAAGAATCCCTGCGCACAGCCCAGATCGAGAACCCGCAGTGGCCTGCCTAACTCTCTGGACAAGGTGTCATATTCTTCACTAATTAGCGCGAGCCGTTCATTACAGTCGCGTGCAGCATCACCATCCCACTCAGGATGCCCAAAAATAGTCTGATAAATCTCAGGTAATTCGCTAACCAATTTATGTGTATTAGTAGTCATGGAATATTTTTTCTCATCTTCATTGGTAACTATTGAACGTCGACTTCAGGTCAATCACACCCCAGAAATCCATGCTCTTAGTTACATGCAAAATGATGGAGTCATAGCGACGATCGAGCGGTGTCATATCGGTTTGCGGGCTTCCCTCTGAAATGCCAAACGACAGAAGATAGTCACCACTATTTAAATCAACCGGAAAACTGAATTTAAATACCCGAACGTCCCCACGTGATACCGAAATATTTTCCCGACCTTCCGAGGCCAGGAAGGAATTGGTACCATAGAGAAATAAACCATCCAAAGTCTTGATTAACAAACCAGGCACTACGCAGTCAAAATCATATTCAAAGACAACTTTCATCATGAAGTCAGTCTGCTGGTTTCCAGTCAGTGACGGTGGATAATCTATCCCGGAGCTTTGGATATGATAATCAATGATCTTTGCGCCCCCCTGTCCCCAACGATATTCTTCAGGTCGATAGCCTGGGCGGGTATGGAAAACGTCAGCAACCTCATCAAGTGACATATGGACGCCGCTGTCACTATTTTTTGGTTTTTTAGCCACTTGCGCAGCATTTTTGTCCGCTTTACCGAATAACTCATCAAGATAGCGGTTGGTCACTTCACGCGCGGAGCCATCGAGGCAAATATTACCATCTTTCAAGAAGATAGCACGATCGCAATGCTTAACTATATCACCGGCGCTATGAGATACGAGCAGTAAGGTTGTCCCCTGCTTTTTGAAATCAGCAATCCGTGCATAACATTTAGCCTGGAAACGAGAATCACCAACGGACAAGGCTTCATCAACGATCAAAATATCCGGACGGGAAGCAGTGGCGACCGCAAAAGCCAGACGCATCTGCATACCGCTCGAATAGATGCGTACCGGCTGGTTTATATAGTCGCCTATATCAGCAAAGGCCTCGATTTCCGGCATTAAACGCTCGATATCATCGCGATTTAAACCCATCATTAAGCCGGACATATAAACGTTCTGAATACCGGTAAAATCAGGATGAAAACCCATCCCTAACTCCAAAAGAGCAGCCACCCGGCCATGAATTTCAATTGACCCCTCAGTAGGCTGAGTCGTACCGGTTAACAATTTTAGTAAGGTACTCTTCCCGGCGCCATTAACCCCGACGATGCCGATAGACTCGCCAGGTTCAACGTTAAAGTTAATATCCTTGAGTACCCACTTTTTGCTGTGTCGCGACTTATTGCCCGGTAATAACTTCTCAATAACCCGGTTCCATTTCGATGAGTAATATTTATACGCCTTGCCGACGTTCTGAACTTTAATGGTCATGATCAAATCTCGTCCACAATATCAGCTGAGTGTTTCTTAAACAGGCGCCAGGCAAATAAGAACAGAATAAGGGATAGTATGGTTACCGGTAGCAAAGCCATCCAGTTAGGGCTTTGATGGTACAACATCACATTCTGGTAAGACGTTATAATTGTTGCCATTGGGTTATACGCCAGCAGTCCCGAAACCCACTCTGGTAAAGTTTTAGAAACATAAACAATGGGAGTGAACCAGAACCAAAACTGGAGCAGAATGTTAACAAATTGCCCAACGTCACGGACAAAAACATTCAATACCCCGAGGATAATGCCCAGGCCCAAAGTAAACAGCATCTGTATCATCAACACCGGAATAATTTCGAAAAAGATCCAGCCCGGGAAATTACCGGTAATAAGCAGAAACAGCACAAACAGGCCAAATATGATCAAAAAGTTAATAAATGCAGAAGCAGTGATAATAATTGGCAAACAGATGCGCGGAAAGCTGAGTTTTTTGAGAATATTGGCATTCGACAAAAAAACGTTGACGAGATTGTTAAGCGTTTCGGTAAACAATCCCCACGTCAATACTCCCGAACAGAGATAGATGCTGTAAGCAAAGGGGCCATCCATACCGGCCAAACGTGCCCTCATCAGCTCCGAAAAGATCAGCGTATAGACGGAAATCATGGCAACAGGCTGTAAAATCAGCCATGCGGCCCCCAAAAAACTCGTTTGATAACGAGACTGGAAGTCTCGTTTAACGCTGTCAATGATAAAACCACGATAGCGATAGATCGCTGAAAACATCGGACTCAAAGCGATTCCTCTTTTAACATATTGAGCAACTCGGCAGTCTTCTCCTTCATCAACGCGGTATCAGCTTTTGACTCCACGTTGAGACGCACTACCGGCTCGGTGTTCGAGCTGCGCAGGTTAAAACGCCACTCCGGATATTCAATACTGATGCCGTCTGTGGTGTCCACGTTGACGGCATCCGGTTCATAGCGTTCACGGATGCGCGCTATTGCCGCCGCCGCATTCTCCAGCTTGCGGTTTATTTCCCCCGACGCCGGGAACGCCGCCTGCCGGTCCGCCACCAGCGCCTTCAGCGGGCTGTTCTTCAGGCACAGCAGCTCCGCCACCAGCAGCCACGGGATCATCCCGCTGTCGCAGTAGGCGAAATCGCGGAAATAGTGGTGTGCGCTCATCTCCCCGCCGTAAATCGCATCTTCCTGACGCATCCGCTCTTTAATGAACGCGTGCCCGGTCTTCGACATCACCGGCGTCCCGCCGCTGCGGGTCACCATATCCACCGTATTCCACGTCAGACGCGGGTCATGAATAATCCGGGCGCCCGGCTGCTTCTGCAGGAACGCTTCCGCCAGCAGGCCAACAATATAATAGCCTTCGATAAATTCTGCATCGTTATCAAACATAAAGCAGCGGTCGAAGTCACCGTCAAAGGCGATACCCATGTCCGCGCCGTGCTCGCGCACCGCATCCGCGGTGTCCTGCCGGCACTCCGGCAGCAGCGGGTTCGGGATACCGTTCGGGAAGTGGCCGTCCGGCTGGTGATGCACCTTGATAAAGGTCACCGGCACGCCTGCCGCCACAAAACGTTTCTCCACTTCATCAATCACGTGACCGGCTGCGCCGTTGCCGGAGTTCACCACCAGCTTCAGCGGACGGGTGAAGCTGGCCAGGTTCACGTAGCCCATCAGGTGGTCCACGTACTCCTGCAGCACCGATATATGACGCAGGGTGCCGCGACGGGACGCGTCCACCGGCGCAAACTGGTTCTCTTCCGCCAGGCGCTGGATATCGCGCAGCCCGGTGTCGCCGCTGATGGGCTTCGCGTTTTCACGCACCAGCTTCATGCCGTTGTAGTTCATCGGGTTATGGCTGGCCGTCACCTCTATCCCGCCGTCCACGCCCAGGTGGAAGGTGGCGAAGTAAATCTCTTCGGTCCCGCTCAGACCAATATCCAGCACGTCCGTTCCCGCATCCATCAGGCCTCTGGCCAGCGCCAGCTTCAGCGACTCGCTGGTCAGACGCACATCGCCACCCACCACGATCGTTTTCGGCTTCAGAAATTCACCGTAGGCGCGTCCGATACGGTAGGCGATATCTTCGTTTAATTCTTCGCCCAGTTCACCGCGGATATCGTAGGCTTTAAAACAAGTTAGCTGTGTCATTCGGAATCAATGTCCTGCAAAAGTTAGCAACGACCATACTGGTCTTTAATACGGATAATGTCGTCTTCGCCCAGATAGGAGCCGGACTGGATCTCCAGCACTTCCAGCGGGATACGTCCCGGGTTCTCGAGGCAGTGCTCGGCACCAATGGGAATAAAGGTCGACTGATTTTCAGTCAGCAGGAACTGTTTGCCGTTGACCGTTATCTGCCCCGTCCCGGCGAGGATCACCCAGTGCTCGGCGCGGTGGTGGTGCATCTGCATGGAGAACGCCCCGCCCGGCTTGACGGTGATACGGTTAACGTTGAAGCGCGGCGTCTGGACCACCACGTCACAGCGGCCCCACGGACGGTAGATTTCGCGGTGTCGTTTGTATTCGCTGCGCTGGTTGGCCTTCAGGTACTCCACGACCTTTTTCACGTCCTGGGCGCGGTTTTTATTCATCACCAGCACCGCATCCTTGGTGCTGACGATCACCAGGTCCTCAACGCCGATAGCCGCCACCAGCTTTTCGTCGCTGTTGATGTAGCAGTTCTGGCTGTTGTGCACCCAGGCATCGCCGGTCAGCACGTTGCCCAGCTCATCTTTCGGGCTGACGTCCCACAGGGCTGACCATGAGCCGACGTCGCTCCAGTCTGCGTCCAGCCCCACCACCACCGCATCGGCGGTCTTTTCCATCACCGCATAGTCAACGGATTCGTCGGGACAGGTGCTGAACACCTCATACGGGATGCTGATAAAGTCGCTGCCGCTGTCGGCGGCGCGGACCGCAGCCGTGCAGACTTCGAGAATATCCGGGCGGAATTTGGCCAGTTCGGAGAGATACTTTTTCGCCCGGAACATGAACATGCCGCTGTTCCAGTAATATTCTCCGGAGGCCAGATAGGCCTGCGCACGCTCCAGGTCCGGCTTCTCGACAAAGCGGGCGACCTGATAAGGCGTGTGCTCTCCTTCCCCCAGCGCATTGCCGCGCTGGATATAGCCGTAGCCGGTTTCGGGGGTGTTCGGAACGATACCGAAGGTGACCAGATGGTCAGCCTGCGCATACTGCTCCGCGACGCGAATGGCGTCGTGGAAGACCTGCTGATTATTGATGATATGGTCCGCTGCCAGGACAAGCATCAGCGGGTCATCGCCATTCTGCGTGGCCTGCAGCGCCGCGAGGGCGATGGCCGGTGCCGTGTTGCGGCCCACCGGCTCGAGGATGATATTTTTCGACAGTTTACCGAGCTGTCTCAGCTGTTCAGCCACCAGGAAGCGGTGCTCTTCATTGCAGATAACCATAGGCTCATGGGTATCCAGACCGGAGAGACGCGAGATGGTTTCCTGCAACATGGAGTTCTGCCCGTACAGTCGGAGAAACTGTTTTGGATAGAGTTCACGGGACATCGGCCACAGGCGGCTACCGGTGCCACCCGCCATAATCACAGGAAGTAACATGATAAAATCCTTAAATAAATAATCATTTTGTTTACTATCAATCAACGGCACACGTTTGGCTTCAGGCTGGATTTTGCGCACGCTACCGCCCTTGGCTTTCGCTACCAAATTGCGTCGGGCCTTATTGTTGTACCCACTCTCTTACGGCGTTAATGCAGTCGCTGCGTTAGCGCCAGGTGAGTCGTTCCCCAGACCGGCTAAGCACTTCGGCGCTAAACGATCTGCCTGAGAGCTTAATCATTCTAAAAACAGAGATATGTTGGCGAACATATCTCTGTTTTCATCCGTAATCGCACCATCACACGCGCAAAAAACGCAGAGTACTTTCGCCGTTTCCGTAAGGGCTATCCATCAGGACTTTCTCATTTAGTAAGGATAGAACACTGCCGCTGTCGGCAGACGCATTGGCGGAAAGAGATGCTTTGCAGGCGTAGAGAGAAGCGAGAGAAATACGCTGAATGGCGATGTTAACGGCAGCGCTGCGGGAGAATGCCAGAACACTCTGGATACCAGTGGAGGCTGAGCAGAACGGATTGACTCTCTTTTTTAGCATTACGCTCACGATATGTTCCAGAAGATGGGATGGGTGGTTCATATCTCGACAACACATACACCATACAAACGAATTATCTGCGAAGTATACGCGTTGGCCTAAAAGAATAAAAATGAAAAAGCTCAATGAAAAATAAATTCAACAGATGAACTTCAGGCCTGGCTTTTTTCCACCCTCACTCAGATGCTTAAGAAATAAAAATAAAATCAACAACTTAAAAACAAGCTCGGATTTTAGCTTGGTTTTTCCGAATGATCATGCATGAAACGTAAGCAAATTCATAAATCACGACAATATGAATTCAACTTATTTCATCTCGAAAAAAAGATCATATTGTGAACAGAGAAATCATTACCAGCCATAAAGACCACAGAGTTATTATTTGCCAGCTAAGCTAAATACATGATAATCATTATTATTTACGACATTCTCTGGCGGGGAAGGCTCTTATGAAATGCTTCTCTCAAGCTTTTGCTGGCGACAACTTAACCGCTAACGGTAAAGCAGGTGATCCCTACAGCAAGCCAGTGTAAAATCGGCAATTATATATAGCGGGGCAAAGTGAACCCGGAGGATAAATATGAAGTTTTTAGTGACTGGAGCCGCAGGATTCATCGGTTTTCATGCGTGCAAACGCCTTCTGCAGGCGGGTCATGAGGTTGTCGGACTCGACAACATGAACGATTACTATGATGTCAATCTGAAGCAGGCCCGGCTGGATTTGCTGCAATCCCCCCTGTTCAGTTTCCATAAAATCGATCTGGCGGATCGTGAAGGTATTGCCCAACTTTTTGCTCATGAGAAATTTAACCGGGTGATCCACCTTGCTGCCCAGGCTGGCGTTCGCTACTCACTGGAAAATCCGTTCGCTTATGCTGATTCCAATCTGATTGGTTATCTGAACATTCTTGAAGGCTGCCGACATAATCACGTTGAGCATTTGCTGTATGCTTCATCGAGCTCGGTTTATGGTTTAAACCGCAAGATGCCATTCTCAACCGACGATTCGGTTGACCATCCGGTTTCTCTGTATGCCGCTACGAAGAAAGCAAATGAGCTGATGGCGCACACCTACTCTCACCTTTATGGTATTCCGACCACCGGATTGCGATTCTTTACGGTCTATGGCCCGTGGGGCCGTCCGGACATGGCGCTGTTCAAGTTCACAAAAGCCATGCTGGAAGGAAAGAGTATTGATGTCTACAACTACGGCAAGATGAAGCGCGACTTCACCTACATCGATGATATCGTCGAGGCGATTGTACGGATGCAGGACATTATCCCGCAGCCCAATCCTGAATGGACCGTTGAGACAGGTTCTCCGGCTGACAGCTCTGCGCCCTATCGTGTGTATAACATCGGGAACAGCTCACCGGTTGAGCTGATGGATTACATCACTGCGCTGGAAGAAGCGCTGGGTATGGTCGCGGAAAAGAATATGATGCCTATTCAGCCAGGCGATGTGCTTGAGACCAGCGCGGATACAAAGCCGCTGTATGATATGGTGGGATTCAGACCGCAAACAACGGTCAGTCAGGGGGTGAAGAACTTCGTTGACTGGTATAAGGCATATTTTAAGGTGTAATGCCCCCGGGCAATGCGCATGCTATTAAGCCGCAGCGGCACCCCGCTGCGGCTTTTCTGTTTGGTAGGCCATGTTGAGCAATCTTACGATTCTGTCGGTAACAGAGCAGGCTGGGTAAAGTGGCGCGGAACAGCCCATACCGTACATTAACGAAACCTGAATCTGGTAAAAACAAAATATCACCAGAAGCCGAATACAGCCCTTCCCTTACGCTATCTGAAGAGCATTAGCTTAGACAGATTATCATCCCCAGAGGGTCTGGCTGGCATTTGAGTCTGTTACAGATCGTTTATTCATAGCAGAAGCCATAAAAAAGATTTATTCACTTTCCTGTAAAAAGCCACAACCTCCATATAGGAATTTTCTTAATTCCAGGATATGTTAAGCATGTCAGGGCGGACTTTGTCAGAAGTATTAGTTCGCAAGCAAACGGATTTATCACATTCCTTTCATTCTGGTACGAATTATGGCAAACATAATTTTCTTAGCAGTTGCTGCCATCCTGTTGATTGTTTCCGTTTATTTTCTGATTTCTTATATTAAGGACCAGAAAAAAACCAAGCTGACTTTTAACAAGCGAAAGTGGTGAAAAGAAAACTTAATATAATTATAATACTGGCATAGGAAATAATAATATAAAATACTGCCAGCAGTGGAGATACGTTCCGTCTTTACAGCTGGCGCTGGAAGCTATTTTATAAAAGTTATTAGAATCGGAAACAACATCCCAGACATCAGGATGATTTTTTATGCCCACGGCTAACTCATGTATACTATACCTCCCCCCTGAACGATCCCGAAGCGTCGGTTTAAACTGGAATCTGAATCTCATCGCATTCCAGGGCAGGATGCTGTACACCGGCAGGAACTGATAAACAACAAAAGCCTGCAAGCAGGCTCTGTTTTACCTTCCGGCGCTTATCTCCAGCGTCTACATCTCAGTGACGGTAGCTCTTCACAAGGTGAATTTAACATATCCGACCTCAATGATTGCGACAAGATGAACAATTGAAGAATTTAAGCGGGGTCACGTTTTTTAAGGGGATATGGTTTAGGTGAAGGAACGGTGAGACTGGCAGAAAAAATGCGTAATCATTTAGAGGGGGAGGAAAGCGGTGGCCGGCAGCTGCTGCTCCCGGCCAGAAGACAGATTAGTCACTGCCAAATAAATCGCGGGTATATACCTTATCTGCAACATCCGACAGCTCTTCAGCCATACGGTTAGAGACAATCACATCAGCTTCTTGTTTGAACGCTTCAAAATCGCGAACAACGCGGGAATTGAAGAATTCATCTTCCTGCATAACCGGTTCATAGATAATAACCGGAATACCTTTAGCCTTAATACGCTTCATGATGCCCTGAATTGAGGAAGCGCGGAAGTTATCAGAACCACTCTTCATGATCAGGCGATAGATCCCAACGACCTTAGGCTTACGCGCCAGGATAGAGTCAGCAACGAAATCTTTACGCGTGCGGTTAGCATCAACGATGGCGCCAATAATGTTATTCGGTACAGATTCGTAGTTCGCAAGCAGCTGCTTGGTATCTTTCGGCAGGCAGTAACCACCGTAGCCAAAGGACGGGTTGTTATAGTGGTTACCAATACGCGGGTCGAGGCACACGCCTTCGATAATCTGCTTACTGTTCAGGTCCTGGCTCTCAGCGTAGCTATCCAGTTCATTGAAGTAAGCCACGCGCAGCGCCAGATAGGTATTGGCAAATAACTTGATTGCTTCAGCTTCGGTAGAATCAGTAAACAGCGTCGGGATATCCTGCTTGATCGCCCCTTCTTTCAGGAGATTAGCAAAACGTTCCGCGCGTTCTGAACGCTCGCCAATAACGATACGCGACGGGTGCAGGTTGTCATA
The DNA here is from genome assembly GCF_051209435.1 of Klebsiella sp. HN106. NCBI lineage: Bacteria > Pseudomonadati > Pseudomonadota > Gammaproteobacteria > Enterobacterales > Enterobacteriaceae > Klebsiella > Klebsiella sp. HN106. Next base: position 1,219,899 of record NZ_JBLURD010000001.1, read on the forward strand.
GAGCGCGCGGCCTTCACGGAGGAACTCTGGAGAGAAAATAACATTATCAATGCCCAGGCGCTCTTTAATATCACGAGTAAAACCAACGGGGATGGTTGATTTAATGATCATGACCGCATCAGGGTTAATCTCGGTAACATCGCGAATAACGGCTTCAACGGTCGACGTATTGAAGTAGTTTGTTTTCGGATCGTAGTCAGTCGGCGTGGCGATAATGACATAATCTGCATTGCGATAAGCATCATGCTTGTCAGTTGTTGCGCGAAAATTCAACGGTTTTTCCGCCAGGTATTCCTGGATCTCCTTATCGACAATCGGAGAAATCTTTTGGTTAATCATATCAACTTTAGATTGAATGATATCCAGCGCCACCACTTCGTGGTTTTGCGCAATCAGGATGCCATTCGATAAACCGACATAACCGGTACCGGAAATAGTAATTTTCATTCGATCACACTTTAATCAGTTAACTGGACGGCGGCGAGTAGCCGCTAATTAATCAAAACTGTTGATGTTTCTACTCTTAGAAAGAATGTAAGTCAAGTAATACATGAAAATGAATAGCTGTCATTAAATATTTTCTGAAATTATGGATAGGCCCTTATAAAGGCCTATCCAGTTTTGAAGAAATATTTAATGATTATTTATATACTTCTGCAGTCGCTAAGGTATGAGCCTGCAAATCTTTATCAGACAAAGAGAGTGAGCAGTCAGCAAGGTCAGGCCATTCGATGTTAATCTGAGGATCATTCCATATAATACTGCGCTCAGATTGAGGTGCGTAGTAATTAGTTGCTTTATATACAAACTGCACCGTTTCGCTCAACGCCATGAAGCCATGGGCAAATCCTTCTGGGATCCACAGTTGACGCTTATTATCCGCGCTCAGTACCGCCCCTACCCATTTACCAAAAGTTGGGGAAGAGCGACGGATATCAACCGCCACGTCAAAAACCTCTCCTTCAATACAGCGAACCAGTTTACCTTGAGCATGCGGGTCAAGCTGGTAATGTAGACCGCGCAGGACGCCCTTCTGCGACTGAGAATGGTTATCCTGGACAAACTCGACTTTCCGTCCAACAACTTCATCAAAGAATTTACTGCTGAAGCTTTCAAAGAAAAAACCGCGCGAATCGCCGAAGACGCGTGGCTCGAAAATTAGAACTTCAGGGATATCTGTCTTAATAATATTCATAATTATCTGCCTGTTTACTTACCCAGAACTTCAGTTACCACTCGTGCGACACCCTGGCGCCAGTCCGGTAACGTCACACTAAATACGCGTTGGAATTTCTCGTTTGACAGGCGCGAATTCAGCGGACGTTTCGCAGGCGTTGGATAGGCAGAGGTCGGAATACCGTTCACCTCTTTAACAGCCAACTCAACTCCCTGTGCACGAGCCACTTCAAAGACATACTTAGCGTAGTCATACCAGCTTGTTTCACCGCTGGCTACCAGATGATATGTTCCAGCTACCGAACGGTTACGCTGCTCTTCACGTATAGCGATTGCCGTACAGTCAGCCAGCATCTCTGCGCCAGTTGGCGCTCCATGCTGATCATTAATTATCGACAATGTCTCTTTCTCGCCAGCCAGACGCAGCATCGTTTTAGCGAAGTTCGCTCCACGAGTGGCATATACCCAGCTGGTACGGAAGATAAGATGTCGTGGATTCGCTTGCTCCAACGCTATTTCGCCGGCCCGCTTAGTTTCACCATATACATTTAGCGGTCCAGTAGCCTCATCCTCAGAACGATAATGAACCCCCTGACCATCAAATACATAATCCGTTGAATAGTGAACCATGAGAGCGCCGAGCTTTGCTGACTCAGTAGCAAGGACAGCTACGCCTCGTTCATTCAGCAAGTCAGACAGTTCGCGCTCGCTTTCTGCCTTATCCACTGCCGTATGCGCTGCCGCATTCACTACCACATCAGGTTTAACCGAGCGGACTGTTTGAGCGATCCCTTCCAGATTAGTCAGATCACCGCACAAATCTGTATCAAAAAAGTCTACAGCAACCACTTCGCCCAATGTTGAAAGCGCGCGCTGCAGTTCCCAGCCTACCTGACCATTTTTACCAATAAGTAAAATCTTCATACATCAGTATCCTAATTATGACCGGCAGTCATTAATGCTCATTAAGCAGACGTTTCAGGTAAGCACCGTACTCTGTTTTCTTCAGGCGTTCGGCCTGAGCCGCCACACCTTCAGCGCTGAGCCACTGTTTGCGATACGCAATTTCTTCCAGACAAGCAACTTTCATTCCCTGACGTTTTTCAATGGTATGAATAAATTGCGAGGCTTCAATCAGGCTGTCGTGTGTACCGGTATCAAGCCAGGCGAAACCACGGCCAAGTAGTTCTACCTGGAGATCACCACGATCAAGATACATCTGGTTCAGCGTGGTGATTTCAAGCTCCCCACGCGCGGATGGCTTAACTTCCTTCGCCATTGCCACTACATCGGTGTCGTAAAAATACAGTCCGGTTACTGCCCAATCGGATTTTGGCTTCAACGGTTTCTCTTCAATCGATAGAGCTTTAAAGTTCTCATCAAACTCCACCACACCAAAACGTTCCGGATCGAGAACCTGGTAGCCGAAGACTGTTGCACCTGATGTTTTGCTGGCGGCGGCATCCAGTTTCCGGCCAAAGCTTTGGCCAAAGTAAATGTTATCGCCGAGTACTAACGCACAGGCATCATTACCGATAAACTTCTCACCGATAATAAAGGCTTGTGCCAAGCCATCTGGAGAAGGCTGAATTGCATATGAGAAATTCACGCCAAATTGAGAACCATCTCCCAGCAGACGCTGGAATGCGGGCATATCCTCCGGCGTGGTGATAATCAGGATATCCCTAATTCCCGCCAGCATCAGAACGGAAACCGGATAATAAATCATCGGTTTGTCATAGATGGGCAGCAGTTGCTTAGAAACACCTTGGGTAATTGGATATAGGCGTGTGCCGGAACCACCGGCGAGTACAATTCCTTTCATTCTCTTTTCCTTGTTAGTTGTTCAGGCCAAGACGCTCACCGGCATAGGAGCCATCGAGCACACGTTGCCACCAGGTCTGGTTATTCAGATACCAATGGACTGTTTTCTCAATCCCACTTTCGAATGTCTCTTCCGGCACCCAACCGAGATCGCGCTGAATTTTCGCCGCATCGATGGCATAGCGGAGATCATGACCCGGGCGGTCTTTCACAAACGTAATTAGATCAGCAAACTGGTTTATATTACCTGGCTTCTGTTCAACGACTTTATCGAGAATGGCGCAGATAGTGCGAACAACATCAATGTTTTTACGCTCGTTGTGTCCGCCGATGTTATATGTCTCGCCACTGTGGCCTTCAGTCGCCACTTTGTACAACGCACGAGCATGATCTTCAACGTACAACCAGTCACGGATTTGCTCGCCATTTCCATAGACAGGAAGCGGTTTACCAGCTAACGCATTGAGTATTGTCAACGGAATGAGTTTTTCCGGGAAGTGGTACGGGCCATAGTTGTTGGAGCAGTTGGTCACCACCACCGGCAAGCCGTAGGTGCGGTTCCAGGCACGAACCAGGTGGTCGCTGCCAGCCTTGGAGGCCGAGTAGGGACTGCTCGGCGCATACGGAGTCTCTTCTGTGAAGAGATCATCAGTACCATGCAGATCGCCATAGACTTCATCAGTAGAAATATGGTGGAAGCGGAAAGCTTGCTTATGTTCCGGGTCCAGAGCTGACCAGTACTGACGGGCAGCCTCCAGCAAAGTGAAGGTCCCAATCAGGTTGGTCTGAATAAAGGCAGCAGGTCCGTCGATGGAACGATCTACATGGCTCTCTGCGGCCAGGTGCATCACAATATCCGGGCGGAAATCGCTGAACTGCTCTGCGACAGATTTAGCATCAGTGATATCTGTCTGGGAAAACGAGTAGCGCTCATTACCAGAGACCGGAGCCAAGGATTCAAGATTACCAGCGTATGTAAGACAATCAATTACCCGAACTTCGTCGGAAGTATTCTCAATAATATGACGGACAACGGCAGAACCAATAAACCCTGCGCCACCAGTGACAAGGATTTTCATATTTTATTTACCTTTAATTACCAACACCAGATAAGAATGATAAACATCCTTTCTAAGAAATACTTTCATATATGTATCTTAGATTGAATGTCTATATATTACGATGAATATAAAAGCAGATGCAAAAACTCAAAATTTGGATAATATCTACTCTATATATTTAAATGCCCGGAATGATTAATCCGGGCTAGTATTACTAAAAAAATTAATCAAGCCATTCAGTATGGAATACACCTTCTTTATCAGTACGCTTATATGTGTGCGCGCCGAAATAGTCACGCTGCGCCTGAATCAGGTTAGCGGGCAGAACAGCGGAACGATAGCTATCGTAGTAGGCAATAGCCGCAGAGAAGGTTGGAACCGGAATACCATTCTGCACTGCATATGCAACCACATCGCGCAACGCTTGTTGATAATCATCGGCGATCTGCTTGAAGTAAGGCGCCAACAGCAGGTTGGCAATACCCGCATTCTGCTCATAGGCATTAGTGATCTTTTGCAGGAACTGAGCACGGATGATGCAGCCTGCACGGAAGATTTTTGCAATCTCGCCGTAGTTCAGATCCCAGTGGTATTCATCAGACGCAGCACGGAGTTGGGAGAAACCTTGAGCGTAAGAGACGATTTTGCCCAGATAGAGAGCGCGACGAACTTTCTCAATGAACTCTGCTTTATCACCAGCAGTCTTCGCTTGCGGCCCGGTAAGAACCTTAGAAGCAGCAACACGCTGGTCTTTCAGGGAGGAGATATAGCGAGCAAAGACTGACTCAGTGATAAGCGATAGCGGTTCGCCCAGATCCAGAGAACTCTGGCTGGTCCATTTACCGGTACCTTTGTTTGCTGCTTCATCAAGGATCACGTCAACCAGGTATTTACCCTCTTCATCCTTTTTGGTGAAGATGTCTTTGGTGATGTCAATCAGATAGCTGCTCAGCTCACTTTCATTCCACTCAGTGAAAGTTTGCGCAAGCTCTTCATTAGAAAGCGCAAGGCCACCTTTCAGTAAAGCGTAGGCCTCAGCGATCAGCTGCATATCGCCGTATTCAATACCGTTGTGAACCATTTTGACATAATGACCAGCACCATCCGCACCGATATAGGTTACACAAGGCTCACCGTCTTCTGCAACAGCGGCAATCTGCTTAAGAATTGGCGCAACCAGTTCATAAGCTTCTTTCTGACCACCAGGCATGATAGAAGGACCTTTAAGCGCGCCCTCTTCACCGCCGGACACACCGGTACCAATGAAGTTAAAGCCTTGTGCAGAAAGTTCGCGATTACGACGAATAGTATCCTGGAAGAAGGTGTTACCACCATCAATGATGATGTCACCCTTATCCAGGTAAGGCTTCAGAGAGTCGATGGCACTGTCAGTGCCTGCACCCGCCTTCACCATTAACAGGATACGGCGCGGAGTCTCGAGTGATTCAACAAACTCTTGCACTGTATAATGTGGGACCAGCTTCTTGCCGGGATTCTCGGCAATAACTTCTTCGGTCTTTTCACGGGAGCGGTTGAAAACGGAGACGGTATAACCACGGCTCTCGATGTTGAGCGCAAGGTTACGCCCCATCACTGCCATACCGACAACCCCGATCTGTTGCTTGGACATTACATACTCCTGTCAGGTGTGGTCACTGTGGCAAATCCACAGTCTAAAATAGCTATATTGTGAACTTAAGCCAAAAAAAGCCAGTTGTAAATATTTCAGCTCATAAATAACACAATATGAATAACTCTTTATTACCATTATCAAGATTCAATTAAAATGATGACAACATTTTTAACTAAATTAAAAAATGGCACAAATGAATAAAAAAGTAGCAACTCTTAGTCAAGTTACCTCAAACTGGAATCATCAACATTTAACACACTTAAAAATAATGTTTTATTTCAGCATACACACAATCTCTAGAAAATAAATTACAATAATAGCTTAAATATAGAGATTATATTAACATTAAGAGCTAGACCTTTGAAGTATTTTATAAACAAATCTTCGCACATCTGAGGATAACAATATGATTGAAGCAGCATAACTAACAATGCCGATTAATATTTGAAGGATAAAGTTAATTAGATCACTATTAGAACCATTATAGCCATGATAAAACAGCCTAAAAGAATCAATAGACAAATACATAATAGCCGTACATATAACCACAATATAGATTTTCTTTAAAAAAAACCAAAAAGAACAATCTATTATGCGTAATACAAAAAACATCACAGGGAAAAGATTGAGTACATTAGAGTAAAAATATAGCTTAACAAAAGTTACAATATCATAATTCACACCAATTAAAAATGCCCCTACCTGAAGGGCAGCACCTAGAATACCAAGCCTAAATAAAATTTTTGTGTCACCCATTGCGGTGAAAATCGTACCTGTGCTGCTTAACAATGACTGAATTATTGCTGTAGGTGCTAACCAAACTAATAAATCAGCAGCCATAAGCCATTTTGTTCCTAGACAAAAATAAATCAATGGCCCACTTAATAAAGCAAGACCAATCATCAAAGGCATAACTAACAAAAGTATAACAAAAACACAGTTTAAATAGATAGTTCTAATTAAAATGACATCATCCTGATACCTGCTAATGATAGGAAGAAGTGAACGATTGACCACAAAAGTTAAACTTTGAAGAGGAAATAGCATAATGCGATATGCCATATTATAAATACCTAGTGTTGTGGCATTCATAAATTTTCCAATTAGAAAGGTATCAGCATTTCTTGAAAAGTAATTAACAAAGTTAAATAATGATAAATTCCCACTAAATGATAATATTTCTCTGAAAACAGCAGCATCTATCGAAAAAAATCGTTTAGGTTTCCATGATGAAAAATAACAAAACAAAATAGTAGTAATTAAACTCAACGATAAAGCCTGTGAAACAAGACTATAAACACCATATCCTAAATAAGCCAACACAAGTGCAATTACCAGTGAAATCAATGCCGCAGTAATTTCAATTTTAGCGATAAGACCAAATTTCGATTCTCTGGAAAATAAAGCTATATGAGTAGAAGAAAATGCAGAAATTGGGAATGTCAACGATAGCAAAAATAACACGGAAAATAATTTTGGCAATGCAAAATAACTAGCCATTAAAGGTGAGACAACAACAATTAGTAGACAAACAATTAAACCAAGAATTATATTCAAACTAAAGACAGTATGAATTATACTATCGTCGATGGCTTTACGTTGAATTAAACTTACATTAGTGCCCAAATCTCTAAATAACATACCAAAGTTAACAACAACTAAGGCTATAGCCATCACACCATACTCACTTGGTAGTATTAGCTTTGCTAAATAAAAGATATTGATTAACTGAGCTAAGATTTTTATAGCCTGCGAAAAGGTATTCCATTTGGCGTTGGTTAATAGATTCATATTTGGATTTAATTTTTACACTGGTAGAATTTTTTTACTCTCGGATGAGTCCCTGTAATTAGTCCCTTGAGAAGGATATGGAAATATTTCCAGCGGAATAATCTCAAGCACTTATAAAAACATTTTATATACAAGTACAACCCAAATAAAGTAGGATATCTCCTTAAAGTGATCGCCCTATCCCACAAAACTTCTTGAAATCTAAAATCACTGAATTTCTTCTCACTACCTGACAAACCATGATTAATTTTACAAGAGGATAAAAAAGTTAGATCTGGGTATTTTCGCGACAGTACTTTAATCCGCTTGAAGAAACTAGAATCGACTCCATATAGAGCATATGAAGTATCAAATGGTGTCACCTTTTCAATGTTGAATAGCTTTAACACTGATATAGGAATGGTTAAGCCAGAGCCTATAGAGTATACTTCAAAATCCTTAACAAGAAATTTGAAATTATCTAAAGCGGTAATACGGTTCACTCTCGGATAATATACAACCCCATCATTATATGATTTAATTTTTGGTAATAGTATTTCCTCATTTAAATTACTTAACGCCTCAAAGAAATCATCTGTAAGTTCAGTATCATCATCAAGAAGAATAAATCCTTCAACCGTATCTTCAAAACGTTCAAAGAAGTCATTATAAAGAATAGAAAGGGGAATGTTTTCAACATGATTTTCAAGGAAAACATTTTCAAAGGATAAAGCAGATAAATAACTGGAATCCTTAATTTCAGTTGGTCCGTTATTTACAATTAATAATGAAGAACTCTTGATATTATGTTGCATCAAGGAGTTAAGCGTTTTAGAATCTTTTAAATCTTTATCATACATAACTACTAAAAAGGCAAAATTTCTTTGTAGTTCCATCCTATCTCATCCCTAAATTTTGAAGAAATACTTATTCATAAAACTCATATAAAAGTTAATCATAAAATTTCGTATTTTTTTCTTATAATTATAAGGCCTAACAGGAGGAAGCTCTTCATCATTATATTTAAAATCACTGCTATTTGTTAAGTCATCATTATTTACTACTCGATATAACTTTAATTCTTCAGAATCAGGAGCAGTAAATTTTCTTTTAGAGTACCACTGTTCAACAGATACCTTTTCATGTGTGAAAGAAGTTCCTGAATCAGGGGCATTTCTCAAAGCAAGTCTTGCATCAATTTGATTAATGCTTCTGTATTGATAGTGTTTCAAACGTATTCTTTTTGAATATGGATATCTTAAATTACAGGGCCACTCAAGTAATTGAGGCCAGCAAATGAGATTGGTATGCTTAACAAACCTTATCTCAGAATGATTGCATTTATACCATTCCAGCCTTTTTAAGACACTGATTTCCGATGATAAACTATTTTTTTCATTTATATAATCATCGTAGGTGAAATAATATTGAAATGAAGCATTATAGACATGATCAAAATTGCCTGGAATAGCGGAGAGAAAATCTCGTGGATCATCAATATAAAACTCATCCCCATCAAGACGACACCACCAATCCCCCTCTTTCGCGATTTCTCTATAATCTTTGAATAAAACCTGACGCAAGCCCAGATAAAAAGCACCACCATATTGCCCCCAAATAATAATCTTTGGATTGACATTTGCATATTCTCTGATAAGGGAAAATGTACTATCCGAACTATTATTGTCTATAACAAAGATCTTATCGGCCCATAAAGATGCATGTTCTAATGCTTCAATAACTATATCTGCTTCATTTTTAACAGTCATCAAAGCATAGATTTTAAATGAATTTTTCATTTCGACTAATCCCTCAATATTATTTTCCAAGATATGGCCCTAATTTCCCAACAAAACCATGATAAAGTCCTAATAACATTAGTTTTAATTTCTTACGTTTGTCTTTTTCATAAAAAATAACACAAACAAACTCATGCACAGTCCTTAGAAAATTTAGGTAAAAATAAGATGGATAATCTTTTAAAAAATCTAAAGATGAGTGTAGACCATTTCGAATAATGTAATATTTACGTAGTGCTGAATGGTGATTCGGCTTAAACGTCACACCTAATAATTTATGTTTCGTTCTCTCGCCAATCGCATGATTTAAACAAATATCTCTATTTATAAAAATGTCAACGCCTTTCCTACATAATTCAAGACAATAATAGGTATCGACATGATCGATAATATAATCTTCTCGCATTCCTTCCATCTCGTTCCAGACTTTTGCAGAAATCCCCATACCAGATGTAATTGCTGTAGATGTTATAACTCCCGACTCAACAATATCATAATTCCATTTATTAAAAGTTACGAACACAGAATAGGTTTCTGAATTGCGGTCGAAAAAAATAGGGCAGACAGCATCGGCTTTATGATCATATATAAAGGATTGCATCTTTTCGAAAAAATCTGAAGGAATGTGAGAATCCTGATCAAATGTAAACACAAAATCAACATTTTGAGAGATCAGGTAATTAATTCCCTTATTCAAAGCCCCCGCAATACCACCAATGTTCTTATTTGAAATAAATGATACTGTATCGTTAAATACTGAAGGATATTCATTGTCATTGTAACTATTATCTACAACGACTATTTTCATAGAAGTGAATTCTTCAGAGTATTTATTGATTTTTTCAATAACTTCTTCATCTGGATTAAAGAGAACGAATACGGAGCCGAATTTCATAAATTTATCCTACAATTTTATTTTTAAAAAAACTCAATATCAAATTTGGTTGTTTTCTTAGGATGCTCCAATATGCCACATCAAAAAAAGAAGCTTTATTTTCAATTAGATTCACCATAAAATCTATATATTTTGATTTTTCACCTTCATATAAATTAGAATTTCGTTCTTTAAGATCCTTTAATGCTAGATTTAAAGGATATTTTTTTGACACACGATTATTAACATCTATATGATCATGATACATGATATAAGTTGCTTTATTGGAGCAGTGAAATTTTCCTTTAGCGTTGGCTAACCGTAGCCATGTATCCCAATCCTGAAATCGCTTAGCCCTAACATCAAACCCACCAATGCTTCTAAGATAATCTGTTCTAGTAAAAACTTGGTTTGAACAGATATTGTCATAAAGAATATCATTAACTGACGCATCAAAGGATTTTTTTCGAGGGTAATGTTTTTTCTTTCTTCCATCAGAAAAGATTTCATAAAAATTGGCACAAATAAATGAATAATCATCATGCCATTCAGAAATAAATTCATTTACTCTATTGCTAAGGAACTCATCATCGTCATCTAAACCTGTTATGTAATATCCACTAGCCTTATCAATAGCTAAATTTCTAGCGAAGCAAGCTCCTTTACTAGTTTCATTTTTTAGATAAATGATTTTATTGTCATTAATCAAATCATTTATACTTTGTTCTGTGCCATCAGTTGAACCATCATCAACAACAATAATTTCAATATCAGGATGCGATTGGTTTAATACAGATAATATAGCTCTTCGCAATTGTGTTTTTCTGTTGTGCGTAGTGATATACACAGTGACTCTGTTTTTATTCAAAGTTTTACTCCATTACAAATATCTACATGTGACAATACTGGAATCATCACCACCATGCCTGTAGAGGTCTGAGCAGCGTTTTATTATTTTATTTTCAATTTCCTGTCTTGAAGAAAAAATTGTCACAGGATTATCTATTGAATCATTATAGATATCATATCGATAAGGCATGTATGAAATTATTAAAACTATTAGGGATAAAAAAACACGTAGCCAACCTGTTTTCTTTCTTGTCGATAAAAAACGATCTATTGAATCTACATATAGTATAAAAAAATAATATTGAAATCTGAGAAGAAAAAAAGCAAGCTTAGTTTCAAATATAAGAAATACACTTATTATAGCTTTGCCGGCTTCATCCTTATAATCCTCTATCTTTCTAGAAATAAACGCAGGAACCAGAAGAAGTAAATATATCAAAGAACTCTTGTTAAAGAGCGTATTATCTAGCGATCCTGACATTCCTCCATAACTTAATACTTTATTCTTTAAATATGGTATAAATATGTATTGTGGATAATTAATCATAATAACGGCACCGTAAACCACAATCAATGATATAACTAAAAAGGATATCAATTTTGCTTTTGATATTTTTCTGTTAAGTAATGGGAAAAATAACGCAGTGAACGATGACGCATGAAAACACATAGCCAGTAACACACCAATATAAAATTTCTTATAGTTTTTATTTTTTAAGTCGTCTAAAAAATATAATAATACTGCAATGGCTAAACCCTGTCTAATCTGTTCCATGAACATAAAAAAACCCATAAAAGAGAATAGACAAAATAATGACAGTGTCTTATTCTCTTTCTTTTTACAATATATTACAACACTAACCCCCACAAAACAGTTAACGGCAGCAGTCAACGCACCGAAGTTCAATCCATAAAAATGAAACAATCTCATTAAATAATAATAACCTGGTTCGAAGGGCATAACATCATAATAATCTATATTATTAAATATCCTATAATAATTTACCCAATCATAACCATATCCGTAAGTTATCGTGTAAAAGCTCAAAAAAATAAGACTGGCAGCATAGAAAATATATTTAGAATTGGAAAAAGAAAGAAAAAATAAAATACCAACCATTAACGGATACATTGTGAACCCTCAATATTAATCATTTAGCCTTTTAACTCCATCGAATACAACTCTTTCAAATTGTACATTTTTAAGTTTGTATGATGACACTGCAAAATCAAGTTCAAAACCTTTTGTGCTAACAATGATTGAAGAAAATATTGAATTAGTCACTTTTTTTAAAATTATCGGAATACAATTCATTATTTTATTTGTTCGCCATATCCCTATTTTTAAATCGTAGAGATTGATATAGTTGGTGTTTTCTATAAATACAGCATTATTCTCTTCAACTACGCCTTTATCATCTAATATAATGAAGACATTGTTAACAGTAGTATATGAATTGTTACTTAGTGTAACAGCATTACGTATTGCGTTAATATGTCCGTTGGTAAGAATTAATTGAAATACTCCACTTTTCTTACCAGCTATCGGTAATTTCAGTCCGCGTCTTGAAAAGAAAACCCCATATACTACGTTAACTAAATTGAAATTAGTAATGAAAATGCCTTCACAGTAATCATTACCGATAATCCCATAAGCAACGTTGTATATTCGTATTTTATCTATGTAATACTCAACTGGCCAACCTTGTCCGGAAATCCATATCCCCGTACCCAAAGGAGTGTGCCCCTCTCTTATTCCAGTGATAACTATATTGTCAAAATTTGTCCACCCAATTGAATTAAGTTGTATCCCACAATTCCACGCTGAATTTGATGCTATTCCTGATATGTTTAGGTCCCTGAAAATACCTTTTAATTGTGTCCTTTTCTTTATTTTACCTGTATTGTCAATTAATGCGCTGCCATTAAGAGTTATCCCAGTCCCACCAATGCCCGACGTCAAAATATTGAATGAGGACATAGATAATATAGGTTTGTCGTCCGTTAAGTTAAAAATGAACCCATTAAGACCTTGCGGAAAAACAAAAGAAGTACATCCTATACCATTCCCTATTAACGTTAACCCACCTTTAACAACAATGGTTCTCTCTAACTTAAATATACCATCGCCCAAATATAGTGCTTTATTATCTTTTACTGCATCATCAAAAGCCAATTGAACTGCATCAGTTATATTAGAATATTTTTCTAAATAATCAGCAAGATATAATCCTCTTTCACATTGTGAAATATTTGATGTTTGAGATATAGAACTAGGAGCAAAAGATACACATCCAGCCGTAACAATTGCATTCGTTAAAAAACTTCTTCTGTCCATATCATTTCCAAAAATTTAACGCGAATTAGTAAAATATCAAAACATGAGATATTTAATAAAGTAATATCGAATATGATATGAAATTTCAACATCGCACCAGTTAATAGAAAATATCATTACAATGATCACATTCCAGCCAACAACCTAAATTTTAAATTGAATATACTTTATTCATAATCTCATGTCCTTCAATTTCCCCAATAACGTTTATGCATACTTAGATATTTAATGAGATATTTAGGGATTTTCTTATAATTTTGTCCTAACTTGTATCCAATCAGCTTCATAAAATTATTAAGAATGGCAACAGGTATCCAAATTGGTCCTTTTTTGAGAAGGAACTTTAATTCTGAAATTATAAACTTGCGACCTTCGCCTCCAGCGCTGCCAAATTTTTCTCTTATCCAAGCTTCATCACTATGGAAAACGCCTATATCAAAATATCGCTTGAATTCTTCTATCGGTTTATAATTATGAGAATGCCGAACCATTGCTTCAGGTACATATGCACATTTATACCCAGAAAGAAGAGCTTTAGCTGTATAAAACATATCCTCGCATAGGATTGTATTCGATGGAAATCCTCCTATTTCTTTAAAAACTGATAATCTATAAGCTGAAAAAGAATTAGACATAAAAACCGACTTTAATCCCATAACGGCAATAGATTCACTACTTGAAATATAACCTTCTTCTGGATAATTAAATTGTCTTGCATGTTGCGCTATTGGATTCGCATTTCTATGGGGTAACTGTCGCCCGTAAGCACATACAACCATATCATCATTAAATGCATTGATAATATTTTGAAGAAATCCGGGTTCTGGTATTGCATCTTGGGTTAAAAAAATCACAATGTCATACTCGTCTATAAACAGATTGACGGCACGATTTCTAGTTCCTCCATGATTGAATTCATTTCCAGGGATGCTTATTACCTCAAACCCAGCCTCTTTCGCCACTTTGGCTGTATTATCAGTACTACTAGAATCAATTACATGAACATATAAATCTGGATCCATATATTTCTTTATATTGGCAACGGTCAGATGCCAAATTTCGCCGCCATTATAAGTCGGTATAGCAACATAATATCTCATTGTAGTTAAATTTTTCTCCTAACATCGTAGTAATAATGGAGGGATCAGTACGCCCCATCTTTTTTTAATACCACACTAATTGTTTTAAAAAGAATGGCTATATCATTCCACATCGACCAATTTTTCACGTACCATGCGTCAAGGTATACGCGAGTTTCATAATCAACATCACTACGACCGCTTACCTGCCACAGCCCAGTCATTCCGGGCTTACTGAGGAGATAATAATCTACCTCGTCATTATATCGTTCAAGCTCGGCAGTAATAATAGGCCTAGGCCCAACAAGGCTCATTTCTCCCTTCAGAACATTAAATAATTGAGGTAACTCATCAAGGCTAGTCCTTCTCAGGAAGCTACCTATCTTAGTAATTCTTGGGTCATTTTTTAATTTAAAAGTTTCATTCCACTCTTGTCTTGCCTCGGCATTATTTAAAAGTAGATTATCAAGCACTTCTTTTGAATTTATAACCATTGACCGAAACTTCAAACATTTGAATGGTTTTCCGCCCTTACCAATGCGCTCATGACCATATATCGCTGGTCCACCATCAACTTTTACCTTCCTACTAATATAAATTAGAACTGGAGATAACATTATTATTATTGCTAATGAGCCAATGATATCGAATATTCTTTTAAGACATCGAGATGATAGTTTAGCTAAGTTTTGTTGAACACGAAAAATCATTACCTCATGGCTAAAAATAAAAGACATATCAGTACTATCCAAGGGCATTCCTCGTAAGGTAGGAATTACTGAGACATAACGAAAACCTTTTATCATGAAGTTTCTGAGCCATGTATTTCTTATTTCGCTTTGATTTGACTCCACAGCAACGATAAATTGTGTTCTACGATCTTTTGTACTTAACCAAGTTGGATCATTTTCAATTACAGGGATATTATCAATTTTTTTCCCAGCGACAGTTCCACCTTCACTAGTAATAAATCCTACTATGTTTAAACCAAGATTCCTTTCACTACTTATGGCCTTATATGCTTCATGAGCATTTTCTCCGCTGCCAATTATCCATGTATCACGCTGCCACAACCCCAATAGTGCTAACACTCTTTTAGCTACCATTCTAGAAAATGGTAACAATATTATAATAAATATCCATGTTAGCACCCATAGATAGCGAGAAAAAGACCAAGTAGTGAAAGCAACCACTGCAATTTCAATTACAGCAAAAATAACAAGAGTTCTTAATATTTCTTTTAACTCAAACCAAAATGTTTTTCGATAAAAATAATGACGAAGCCGAATTGAATACCAACCAACGCAACAGCATGCTAATAACCAATGCAGAGCAACCCAGCCTTCAATTTGATTACGTGGTACAATTTGCTCATAATTATTTAGGGATAATGACATTATCCCCATAGCTAAATAAATTGATATAGTAAAAGTAATAAAATCCGTCACGGCAAGTGACAGACTAACAATAAAATTTCTGCCGAGAAGCGTCATAACTCCCTCTCAATATATAAGTTATTACTCTGGCGATGCTTATCCATTAATTTTTATAGCAAAAAGCCACTAGTAATTTTAATCCTGACCAAAGATTTTTAATCTCGGCCAGGATTTATGATCACTTATCGTTGGTATATGTATATCCATAGTGGTTATAACCGTAGCCATAGTAGCTACTAGCCTTTTTAACCACTCCGTTAAGTATACAACCTTTTACATGTACACCGCTTTGTTCAAATCGTTTGATACTAACTTGGATTTCTTTTGTAGTATTTTGCTCAAATCGAGCTACCAGTAATGTGGTACCCACATAGTTACCTATTATGGCAGCATCCGTTACAGCAAGAATTGGCGGTGTATCCAAAACAACTATATCATAGTGCTGGCTAGCCCACGATAATAAATCTTGAAATCTTCTATGCATTAGCAATTCAGCCGGATTCGGAGGCACCATCCCGCGAGATATAAAGTCAAAACCTACCGTTGAGATTTTTTTCACAGCCTGTAGAACTTCTACTCTGCCAGACAGTACATCGGAAAGTCCATTGTCATTATCAACACTAAATAATTTATGCGTATATCCTTTTCGCATATCAGTATCAATAAATAAAACCTTTTTTCCTGTCTGAGAAATTATCGCAGCGAGATTAGTACTTATAAATGTCTTACCTGCATTTGGGCTTGCACCGGAAATCATCAAAATATTATTTCTAGCCTCCATCATTGCAAAATGAAGACTTGTTCTAAGTCCCCTTATTGACTCAATTGCGAGGTCAGCAGGGTTATCTACAGCAAGAAAGGATTGATATTCTGTTTCATTTTTCTTCTTCCAATGGCCGCGCTGAGTAATTTTTTTGGAAAATGATTCAGAAACCGGTATGCTAGCATAAACATTTATACCTAATTCTTCCAGTTGTTCTGGGCTTTCAATTCCTCTTCGTAAAAAAACGCGCAAGAGAACTAATCCAACAGAAACAAAGGCACCAAAAAACACTCCAAATATAACAACTAATGTTTTCTTAGGCTTCACTGGCTTAGGCTGCGCGACTGCAGTATCTATAATCCTGACATTGCCAATTGCGCTTGACTTCGCAATACTCAATTCCTGCTGTCGATTCAATAGTTGCATGTAGACTGCGCGCCCTGACTCTACATCTCTGCTAAGTCTAAGTATTTCTTGCTGTGTTTCAGGCATTCCCGAAACACGTTTGTTTAATTTAGCTTTTTCATCTTGTAATGTTTTTCGTTTTTCCATCAACGCTTTATATGTTGGATGCTCTTTTGTATAAAGCTGTGATATTTCTGATTCTCTAAAAGTTAATTCATTGAGCTGATTATCGACATTTACAATTTGGTCAAGCACCGATTTAGCTTCTAGGGAGAGATCTACTGAATCATTTTTACGTCTATATTCATTAAGCTTATTTTCAGCAATATCTAGCTCATTTCTTACTTTAGGCAACTGCTGCCCCAAAAAATCCAAACTTTTTGCATCTTGTGCGGCTTGACGAGCTATATTTTGTGCTAAATAATTATTATTTATGCTATCAATTATTTCTTTAATTAAATCAGGATTATCACCTGTGAGTGATAAAGCTAATATCCCTGTATCCTTTCCTTGATCTGTAACAGAAAAAGACTCTTGCAAATCTGAGATGGCTTTTAAACGAGTAACATACGATATGGTAAACTCTGTACCAGGTACGGCATTAATATCATCAACCTTGATCGAAATTCCTTTATCTTCAACTAACTCCCCAATTTTTCCTTTAATAGAGAATTCATCATTTGATAATGTGTATTGGCTATCAGAATTGACAGTAAGATTCAATGTTACAGCATCATCTGCATTTGCACCCGGTATGTAAAGCCTAGATATATGAATAATACCTGGCTTTATTCCTAATAAACGGGCCCAACCTCTACCAAATATTGGGAAATAATTTTCCTTTACTCTTGTCTGCAGATTTAAATCATCTACTGTTTTACCAAGTATCATCCTTGACTGCAATAATGCTATTTCTGGTGCAGACTGAGGTTGGCTATCAGGTAACATTTGCGTTAGATTACTTAATATGGCATTTGCTTGTTTTTGCTCGACTTGGATCATCGCGTCAGCTTGATACACTGGAGTAGCGAATAATGCATATACTAGCGATAGTAGCGTAAATAATGCAGTTACAGAAATTATTAATTTTCTATGATCAATGAGCTCACCGATAATTCTGGCCAAATCGAGTTCATCTGAATCTTTTGTTTTAGAAGCATTCGTAACAGGTGTCATTAGTAATTCCCTAATTATTTTTACCTAATTTTTCAACCCAAAGAGCACCTGCCTGTTGAATCAGCTCATAAACAGAGGCAAAGGCTTCATCACTTTTCCGATAAGGATCTGGAATGTCACGCTGGTTTATCCAATGTCCAAATAGCATAGTCTTGCCTCTGGCTTCAGGCGCAATTTTACCTATTTGCTCAATATGACTTTTTTCCATAACGAGAATTAATTCATATTTTCGAGCAAGGGCTGAGGTAAACTGCTGTCCTTTATGCCCCTCAAGCGAAAGACCATGCTTAATGGCAATCCTTTTGGCTGCTTCATCAGCTTCATTTCCAACAAGTGCTCCGGTACCAGCTGAATCAATTATTTTTTTAGGTAAACTATTACGTAGATAACGCTCACCAATTGGTGAGCGACAAATATTGCCTGTACATACAACTAAAATCGAGTCAAACATATTACTGCCAATTCCTAATATATCGAACTGTTTCTGTCATATCATGCACACCGGTTATAGTTGGTACAAGCTGAGATATGACCCGGTTCCACCGCACAAGTGGCGCTGTTGTCACGTATACAATATCATAGGGATGCAATTGGAAATCTGTTCCCAATACCATAGCAGATGCATCTTGTGCATTCAGCTGATAAATATTAGCAATCTTTCCTTCTTTATCATTTTTCAATTGGCGAATGACGAAAATGCCTGTTGCATCACTAAGGGACTGAGATAAACCATCAGCATTGCCTATAGCTTCAGTTAAAGTCATACCACTACGGTCCATCTTTAACGTACTTTGCTTCCCTACTTCCCCCATGACAAATACCTTCAAATCGTCATTGCGAGGGACAAAGAGAATATCGCCTGGATAGAGCAAATGGTTTTGTGTTAAATCCCCTTTTTGCATTAGCTCGTATAAAGATATTTTTATATCTTTTCCGTTATGCGTCAGAATAACATTTCTCCAATCAGCATCTGCAGCTAATCCACCTGCAGCATTAATTGCATCCATTACAGTCAAAGGGATATTCGTAATTGCCTGCTGCCCTGATTTCGATACTTCACCTGTGACATAAACTTTTTGCGAGCGAAAAGCTGCAATACTCACATCAACCTGTGGGCTTTCAATATATGTTGTAAGACGGTTTGCGATTTCTTGCCTTACTTGAGTTAATGTCTTACCCGCAACCAGCACTTTGCCAATATACGGATAAAATATCGTTCCATCTGAATTCACCCAGTTACCCGTATCACTGGCGCTACGATATTGCCCGGCTGGAGTAGTTAATTCAGGATGATCCCATACAGTTACCATCAGAACATCACCTACCCCTATGCGGTACTCATAGTTTTTTAAGAGGCTATCTAACTGAGGATTTGAACGGGCAATCACAGGTTCAGGCCGAAGTTGATCTATCAAGCCTGGCGTCATGGGATAGACATTCACCAATTTATCCAAATCGTAGTCGCTATCCGGTAACTCAACGACGTTCTTACGCAGACTGTTTAACCCCTGTCCCGGCAAAATGGTACAGCCTGATAAAAAACCAATTGCTATTGCCAATGCCGAAAATCTAACAATTTTTTTCTTCATAATGTCACATCATCAATAAACCAAAAGTTTCTAATCCCCAAACAACAGCCTATTTCCAGAAGCTGTGTTAAGGCTATAAATTGAAGGGAATTTCAATCCCGGCGCTTGCGCCTACATCATCGCTATCATTATGGTTCGCATCGGTATACCAAAGCGAGGTGTTCAGTCGTACCGATTTGTACACATCGCCACTCCAGCCCAGCTGCACACCTTTTAATGTATCCGAGCGAGGAAACGCCTTGTTGATTGACTGACTTTCTGGGTTAACTTTCGCATACGCTAAACGCGCGCTCCAGCGCTGATTATCCTCTGTTACCAGTTCAACTTTACCCGCCAAGAGTTGACCATCGCCTCCCATAGCATCTCCGAGTGAATAACCTTGCTGGTAGTAGCCATCTTTATAGATATGATGCCTATAGCTATAGTTGGTTCTGCTCATATTCGATCGAGTATCGTGGGCTTCCAGATACCAGTTGATGGCATCTTTGCCCCAACCGTGGTGCCCTTCCACTCCGCCAAGGAACATATTCGCTGAAGGTAAAAAGCCGGACTCATCTTCACCAATCATTTGGCCATATAAACTTACTGGTAAACCAAGAGTCGGCTCTAGCTTAAATTTAAAGTCAAACCCGGCTAGCTGATTACCCGGTTCATTTGGGTCGTTTGCAGTAGTGTTATCTTTACCCGTCAAACCATCCCAGAAGCTGCTAAACGACTCGGGTCTGCCCTCCCCTCCCCACTGCATAATGCGCGATGCGCCAAGCTCAAGTGACTGGAAGGGGGAAAAAGTCAGACGACCACCGATAATCTTGGTATGCGGTACGGCGGTATATTGATTCATCTGGCTGGCGGAGATCTGATACTGCCATGGGCCGATCCAGCGCAGCCACCAGGTTTCTGGCGCGGCCTGTTCAGCACGCTGCATCAAAAAGCCGGTCATCGGACGGGCAGCATCACCGCGAATCAGGCTGCCTTCGTAGCCTGGCCCCCACCACTGCGGCATCTGTCCAAAGGAAAGCCACTGGTTCCAGAACTTAACCGCCCCGTAGGCGCCGTTAGCATTAAAACGTGAACCATTGCTGATGCGTTCGTCGCCCTCAACGTTTCCCTGCAGGTGAACATCCCACCACTCGCCGCTGTTATTGAAGGCTAACGATAAAGAGCTGTCAGCAGGCTGATTCTGACCAAATCCCTGCGGGGTGCCGGGCTTATCCGTTGAGGTATAGCCGCTGACCCGAAAATCAGCTTTCAAAGAATCGAGGCGCTGGTTGATTCGCGCCAGAACCACCTGTTCGGATGAATAAGAGGGCTTTGCTTTCTTAAGTGCCCGATTAATCTCTTCCTGACTTAACGGCCAGGTCGACAGGCTGAGATGAATAACGCCGCGGTCGGAGAGCCACGCCAGATCGTTGCGCAGTTCGTTGTCGTTCATTACCAAGCCGGAGGCATAGGCAAGTGAGCTGGCAGAAGTAAGCAGCCCTAGTGCGAGTGCGATTCGCGCGATTTTTATCATTGTACAAGATCCATTTTAAGCCCCGTTTCCGCAAGCTGGCGCGACAAGGGGAACACTGATAGATGCAGCGCCCTCTGACGCCAACCTTTGGTATGTTCGGTCTGCAGATTTTGACCGGAGAAAACGAAAGCATGTGTTATGAATCACATACCAACAGACGTTTTCATCATACGGCTCTATCTGCAGTACTCAATGTATGCGAAATTGTTATTGAAGGCCATTCCATCGCGCATCATACCCGCAGTTTCCTCTTGCCAGCCCTGCAGAACCTTCTCTGAGGTGGCGACAAACACGCAATTATATACAGGTTATGAAGATAATCACCTGGATGAAGGCCACTTTAGGAATTTCGGTCGCATGAAATGAGATGTGATATGCAGAAAATGCCAGCCCGCAGGTACGCTACCGCCCTTGGCTTAACAGCTACCAATGCACTGTACTTCTTTCCATATAATTTCAACCGCCGGATTCAGGTGAATCGGCGATTAATCCATCAAAGCAATCAATTTCGCGGCCATAAGTTTACGAGATTCTGCCCTCAATTGGGAGTCTAATCTCGAATTATTAGCGACGTCGCGAACGGCATGAACCATAACGACGATAACGTTATTGTTTGACACTAAACGTCTAAAACGGCGATCGGCACCAGACAGCAACTTAATCTCAACATTATGATTTCATTAACTTTTTACCACAAAAACAGTGTTGGTTTAGTTTCGAATTAATTATGGTTAGTCAACTACAAAATTTAATAGTAAAAAGAATTATGCCAGTGTGTTGTTATCATTAATAAATTCGATATTTAGCCAGAGAACTTATTTAGGAAACATCCTGGCTGATTATCATTGTGCTAATTATTGCGCAGAATGCCGTATCACCAATTTATTTCATGAATATGAAATAGTGCTTATGAAGGCTTTTTCACCCCATCATTTCACACTGACTATATTGTGAACACATCACGCGCCTGTCTGAATTCATGATCTTTCCCAATCGCCTCTGCGTCAGTAAAAGCGCTTGTGCAGATCGGCCCGGGTAAAAGGTTTATCCAGCGGGCCAAGCTTCACTGCGATCTCACCCAGAAGCGATTGCGTTGGCGCCTTAGCGCCGGTATTCAACAGCAGAGCCGGGATGATGACCACGCTTGCCAGCCCTCCCCATGATAACTGCGCTGTATGAGTGCCGCGGGTGCGCGACTGCAGCAGCAGAAACAATGCGCTGCCTGCGGTTCCCAGCAGTAAACCGGCAATCACTTCAGACGTTGAATGAGCGTGGATCACCAGGCGGGAATAGCCGACCAAACCGGCTAATGCATAACCAAATACGACAGAAGCAATACGAAGAGCTGGTGTAGCACGCGCGCACAGCAGCCATAAGAGAATTGGCCAGAAAGCTGAAGATAATGCGGTGTGCCCGCTAAAGCCGGTGAAGTCCAGCTCGCGAATCCCAATACCCCAACCCATAAATGCCAGTTTTGATGCGCAGACAATGGCGCCTGTGATGCCGAACAGCAGCGCCCAGTGCCAGGCGACCTGCTTTGAATCTTTGCGCAGAAAAAGAACGATAAACAACACGGCCGCACTGGGTAACAGTACGGTGCTATCGCCAAAAAAAGTGACAACCTGCCAGTTCATTTACCTTTCATCCTTTGACGATCTCTCCAGTCCGTAACGTCATTTCCGCGACATTTATGTGGGCATACACAATCAGTCACTTCACATTTATATGCATGCATGACCGTTGTTTAATGCGCAAACATGATCTCAGTCAAGTTTTATTTTTGTCTGACAACTTGACTCAGGGCTATTTACATAAGAAAAATCTTAGTAAGTAATTATCAGCAAAGATGAAATTTTGCTAGTCACACCATTTCACCATGCGACATGTTATTCGACTACCAGAAGTCTCCGAACCTTTACCGCACTTTTCAACGATACAATATAACAAAGCAAAATCTAACCCTTTGTTTTTCTACACAAGCCTTAAAGCGTGACGTATTGTATTAAAAAGAGTAAACGGTCCCGAATCCCAGAGTTCATCATCAGATCATGCGAACCGCTTACCCTCGTACGCTTAGGTTGCTGATGGCAAAATTACGCTAACAGCTTCTTAATGCTCTCGCGGAATTTTGCGCCTTCTTTATGGTTACGCAGACCATAATTAACAAAGGCCTGCATATAGCCCATTTTTTTCCCGCAGTCGTAGCTCTCGCCAGTCATCAACATCGCATCAACCGACTGCTTTTTCGCCAGTTCAGCAATGGCGTCGGTTAACTGAATACGGCCCCATGCGCCGGGTTCAGTACGCTCCAGCTCCGGCCAAATATCAGCAGAAAGCACATAGCGCCCTACTGCCATCAGGTCTGAATCCAGCGTTTGCGGTTCATCAGGTTTTTCGATGAACTCGACGATGCGCGCCACCTGACCCGCCGTTTCTAGCGCGTCTTTGGTCTGAATGACCGAGTACTCGGAAAGATCGCCTTCCATACGTTTTGCCAGAACCTGACTACGACCCGTTTCATTGAAACGCGCGACCATAGCGGCAAGGTTATAACGCAGCGGATCGGCGCTGGCATCATCAAGGATGATATCCGGCAGCACCACCACAAACGGGTTATCGCCAATCAGCGGGCGCGCGCAAAGAATGGAGTGACCTAAACCCAGCTGCTGACCCTGGCGCACGTTCATAATTGTTACGCCTGGCGGGCAAATAGCCTGTACCTCGGCCAGAAGCTGACGTTTGACGCGCTGCTCCAGCAGCGCTTCCAGTTCATAGGAGGTGTCGAAATGGTTTTCTACCGCATTCTTGGATGAATGGGTAACCAGCACAATTTCCTTGATGCCAGCAGCTACAATTTCATCAACAATGTACTGCACCATAGGCTTGTCGACGATCGGCAGCATCTCTTTCGGAATGGCCTTGGTGGCGGGCAACATGTGCATCCCTAGTCCTGCTACCGGTATAACTGCTTTCAAACTCACCATTTTCATATCCACCCGTATGGTTATTAATCTTTAGTTCCTGTCAGATTGTATGTATCACTGGCATTTATCCATGATGATACACGCTTGATACCTGCCATACTGTCCGTCAAATTCTGAAATTACATGCTGAATTTAAGAATACACGTAAAATCTACAGACCAATAGGTCGATTTAAGAAAATTCTCAAACGCAACTTTACAGACATTATTACTCATACTTACAAAGACTTACGCCAGCTATCTATTAGCTATTAACCATAAGACGGCGTAATGACATTCATCGCTGGTCCATCATTTCCCATTTGATACCTTGTTATCTTTCAACAAGAGTTGACACAGAACAAGTGACTGCAAAAAATCATAAAATTAGCCAAAATAATCGCTTATATTGAATATAAAATTATTTCGCACACAAAAACGGCTAAATTTCAGCGAAACAGGCCATATCCTTGACTTCAACCTCAGTGGCGGCCATCCCCATATAGATCCAGCCTATGCTGCAGGCGATTAATAGTCTTCACTATGGCTTTTTTTGTTCTGCATCACATATAACCCTCACAATATCGTCCAGCAAAAATTGATCTGCCGCAAGCCACGACATTAAGTAGTATAAAAATCTAAATTCCAGGAAAGCGCTGTTATATACATCAAATCTATTGATAGAGTTTTCCATTGCCCGTGTGCTCAATCCAGGTTTTCTGCGCCGATATTCTGCGCGGCCGCTTCGCTTACATCCTTAAAACCTGGCTTTTCATCCGGCAGATGCTGGCGGTTGTTATTGATGAAAATTCGCACCAGAGCAAATAAGTAGAACCCTATAAGCTTATGGTTAAATAAGGTTATATTCTGAACAACTGATTATATTAATAGCAGGACTCATCGGCGCGCGGATTTTGACCGCGGGCAAATCGCCGCAGAAAATATTGCATTTTAACTATAGCTTATCCATGATCTGTACATGGCACTCTTAGGTTGTAAAGGTTTTAACTAAATATGGAATGGATTGCCGACCCCTCGATCTGGGCCGGGCTCATAACGCTTGTCGTTATTGAGCTGGTACTTGGTATTGATAATCTGGTCTTTATCGCCATTCTCGCGGAAAAACTTCCCCCCGCTCAGCGAGACCGCGCGCGCGTCACCGGCCTGCTGCTGGCAATGGTAATGCGTCTGCTGCTGCTGGCGTCAATCTCCTGGCTGGTGACGCTCACCAAACCGCTGATTACCTGGCACGATCTGAGCTTTAGCGCTCGCGATCTGATCATGCTGTTTGGCGGTTTATTCCTGCTTTTCAAAGCCACCGTTGAGCTTAATGAACGGCTGGAGGGGAAGGACAGCAATAATCCCACTCAGCGCAAAGGCGCGAAATTCTGGGGAGTGGTCGCGCAAATCGTGGTGCTGGACGCCATCTTCTCCCTCGACTCGGTTATTACCGCGGTCGGCATGGTTGACCATCTGGCGGTGATGATGGCGGCGGTGATCATTGCCATCAGCCTGATGCTGATGGCCAGTAAAGCCCTGACCCGCTTCGTTAACAGTCATCCAACCATCGTCATTCTCTGTCTCAGCTTCCTGTTGATGATTGGTTTTAGCCTGATTGCCGAAGGCTTCGGCTTTCCTATTCCGAAAGGCTACCTGTACGCAGCGATTGGCTTCTCGGTCATGATCGAGTCCTTTAATCAGCTGGCGATTTTTAACCGCCATCGTTTTCTTTCGGCCAACCTGACGCTGCGTCAGAGAACCACTGAAGCGGTGATGAGCCTGTTGAGCGGCCGCAAGGACAATAGCGAGCTGGATAGCGATACCGCCTCGCTGGTTGCCGACCGTGACGATAACCCGCTGTTTAATCCTCAGGAACGGCGGATGATTGAGCGGGTTCTCAATCTCAATCAGCGCACCGTCAGCAGCATAATGACCTCGCGCCATGATATTGAACATATTGACCTCAGCGCTCCGGAAGAAGAGATTCGCGCCTTACTCGACAAAAATCAGCATACCCGCCTGGTGGTAACCGGCGGCAATGATGACGAAGATATGCTCGGCGTCGTGCACGTGATCGATCTTCTGCAACAATCGCTGCGTAATGAACCGCTCGATCTGCAGGCCCTGATCCGTCAGCCGCTGGTGTTCCCGGAAACGCTGCCGCTGCTTCCTGCGCTGGAGCAGTTCCGTAAAGCCCGAACCCATTTTGCCTTTGTGGTCGATGAGTTCGGTTCCGTAGAGGGGATAGTAACGCTCAGCGACGTGATGGAGACCATCGCCGGTAATCTGCCTAATGAAGTGGAAGAGATAGACGCTCGCCACGATATTCACAAAAACAGTGACGATAGCTGGACGGTTAATGGACATATGCCGCTGGAAGATTTGGTCCAGTACGTGCCCCTGCCGCTGGATGACAAGCGGGAATACCATACCGTCGCCGGT
Organism: Klebsiella sp. HN106; assembly: GCF_051209435.1. Taxonomy (NCBI): domain Bacteria; kingdom Pseudomonadati; phylum Pseudomonadota; class Gammaproteobacteria; order Enterobacterales; family Enterobacteriaceae; genus Klebsiella; species Klebsiella sp. HN106. The sequence continues at coordinate 1,246,588 of NZ_JBLURD010000001.1, forward strand.
CTGCTGATGGAGTATCTGCAGCATGTTCCGCAGGAAGGTGAAGAGGTGAATATTGACGGTTACGTTCTGCGCACGCTGCAGGTAGAGAGCCATCGCGTGCAAAAAGTACTGATTGTGCCGCCGGCGCAGGAAGAAGATGAACTGGACTATGAAGTGTAGCGCCTTCATATGTGAAGTTTAAAAAGCCGGGCGAAAGGTAACGTAACAAAACGGTGGCTGATAGTGCGCTGAAATTAAAGCCGGGTGGCGGCTGACGCTTAACCCGGCCGACAAAGAACCATCAGCTTTCGCAGGCTGGCGCACCGGAGTGTAGCCCGGCAATTTCATAATGCAGATGATGCTTTAATAAGGCGCCCCAGTTTATACCTTATGCCGGGCGGCGGCTGGCGCCTTACCCGGCCGACAAAGAGTGATACCTTCCCCGAACGTGACGCGAATCCTCAATACCCCGTGACCGCTGCCAGACTCATAGTTTGTCGAGCAGCTTTTTCACATCCTTACCATCCTGGGTATCTTTATTGCGTTCGACCCATTCATTAAGCCGCTTTTTAGCTTCATCCTGCAGCTGCTTACGCAGTATCTGATCCACCTGCAGGCTGTAGCTCAGCGTCTGCCAGTTGCCATAAATACGCAGAGGGATCGCGGTCTGTTTGAGACGGTCAATGAGCTTGCTCTCCCCCTTCCAGCCGCCCAGAACCCGAACGTTGAAGCGCATATCACACTCTTCTTTCAGCAGGTTAAGCTCGCCCTGACCGGTCAATGCCATGAGTTCAGACTGCCCCTGCAGACCCTTTAAGGTAACCAGTCCGTTATTCAGCTGCAGCTCGGTACTGACGTCGTCGAGTCGGGTCGCGTTATCGTAATTTTCCTGGGCCTGAACGTTAGTACTGCGCTCGACGGCCTGCTGCACCAGCTGCTGAAAGTTAAGTCCTTCCGTGCGCGTATCCTTCATCTGAATTTGCGCCTGCCCCTGCCAGCTGCGGCGGAATTCATCAGCATCAATCTTGTCGCCGGAAAATTCGCCGGTCAGCGAAAGCTTGCCGGTGAGGTTAATCGAGTAATCAAACGCTTGCAGAATAGTGCCTATCTCAACGTTGTCGAGCTGAGGCTTAAACGAAGCATGCGGCGTCTCGCCGCGCGCGTCCAGCGAGCCGGGAAGCGAAAGCTGTCCGCCGTCCAGGTTCCCCTGCATTTGGCTGATGGTCAGCAGCCCCTGCTGGTTGCTGATATCGCTTTTAACCTGGGTAAAATTCATGCCCCGCCACTGCAGCTGGTCCGCCGCCAGGGTCATCCGCGCGTTAAAACCGCGCAGTGAGCTGTAGTCCCGCTGAAAATCGTTATCGGCAATCACCGGGCGGAGCTGCCGGGTCTGGCTTTGACCTTGCTGATTGACGCCATTATTGCTGGCTGCAGCGCCACGGGAAAGGAGGTTATCGAGATTCAGCGTGCCGGCATGAAGGTTAAGCGTCCAGTCAGGCCGATCGCCCAGCACAACGCTGCCGCTGCCGGTAATCGTGCTGCCGTTTGCTGTTACGTTCAGGTTATCGAAGCTGAGCTTTTTGGCATCTTCCAGCCAGCTCGCCTGCAGGCTGGCCTGGCCGCTCATCCCTTCCGGCGGGAGTTCTGCCCCGCGAAGCTGCCAGTTGAGCTGTGAAAAATCAGCCTTCAAAGAGTGAGGATAGTCGCCGCCCTGCACCCGGGCGGAGAAGGAGAGCGCCAAATCCCGCTGGTCGCGGTTCACCCGACCAGAAAAATCGACCGTCGCGCGATGGCTGTCATCCTGCTCCATCTGCAGACGGATATCGCGCACCGTAACCTGTTCGCCGTCTTCATGCTGGAAGAAGAGCACGCTGTCGGCAATCTGCAGTTTTTCGACATCATACGACCAGCCGCGATCCTCCGGCACCTGAGGCAGCGTGTTGTCGTGCGGGACAACCGGCGCGCTCTGGCTACGTACGGCTTCGGTTTTTGAGGTCAGTTGGATCACCGCGCCTTTCAGCATCACCTGCTTGACCTGCAGCTGATGAGAAAGCAGCGGCAGCAGCCCGACGTCGAGGCGCATATTATCCGCGCGGATAACCGGCTCCTCCGCGCCCGGCGCGGTCAGCTTCATGCGGCCTGAAAGAATGCTGAGCTGCGGCCAGACGTGCCAGCGCAGCGGACCATCGAGTTCGAGCTGATAGCCGCTGCGATCCGCTACCTCTTTCACCATATAGGCGCGAAAATCGTTGGGGTTGACCAGCAATACCAGCGCGGTAAGACCGGCGACAACAACCGCCAGTAAGATCATCAGCGTGGTCAGAATTCGTCTCATGGCATCCTCAGCAAACCGCTAAAATTATCAATCCTTGTCGATTCGACTCGCTACCGCGCCCTGCTGATCGCGATATTTCGCGTCTTCTCGGCGGTTATAAGGACGTAGAGCCGGCCCGGATAAAGGCTCAAAGCTTAACGCCCCGATAAGCATCCCTGGACGCAGCGCCAGCGGCAGCTTACCTGAATTATAGAACTCAAGAACGATACAGCCGGACCAGCCCGGATCGATACGGTGTGCGGTCACGTGCACCATCAAGCCCAGACGCGCCAGCGAAGAGCGCCCGTCAAGCCAGCCGACCAGATCCGGCGGCAGAGTCACTGATTCGTAGGTTACCGCCAGCGCCAGTTCGCCCGGATGCAAAAAGAACGCTTCGCCATCCGGCAGAACAATCTCTTCACTCATCACCCGGTCCAGCGCCGCACTGACTTCCGCCTTAGGGCCGCTCAGGTCAATAAATCCCGCCGTGTGGCCGCGGAAAGTGCGAAACTTATTTCCCAGCCGAACATCGACCGTCGCGCCGTTAATGCGCTCAATGGGCGGGCGCGGATTAATGGCCAGCCGGCCCTCATCCAACCAGGCTTCTATATCTCGATCGCACAGACGCATGAACGTTCTCCTTTAAGGCATTGCGCCCCTACGCCTTCCGGGGATAAGGGCAAATTGGCTTCTCTTTGCACGTTACACAATTCGTTGGTGTTATTCAAAGAACTGACTGATTTTGGCCTTCAGTATATCGATGGCGATACGGTTCTTACCGCCGCGAGGCACAATAATATCGGCATACTGTTTGGAAGGATCGATAAATTGCAGGAACATCGGGCGCACCGTTTTCTGGTACTGCGCCATCACCGAATCCATTGACCGTCCGCGCTCGTTAACATCGCGCTTGATGCGGCGCATCAGGCAGATATCCAGCGGGGTATCGACGAATATGGAGAAGCTGAGTTCGTTGCGCAGGCGGGCATCGGTCAGCAGCAGAATCCCTTCCAGAATGATGACTTTCTTCGGTTCAATGTGAATGGTTTCCGGCATACGGGTATGCTCAACGTAGCTATACACCGGCAGCTCTATCGGCTGGCCGTTTCTTAACATCTGTAAATGCTGAAACAGCAGACTATGATCCATGGAGCTCGGATGGTCATAGTTGGTTTTTACCCGCTCTTCCATCGACAGATGACCTTGATCCTTGTAATAGCTGTCTTCCGGAATAACGCCGATATGTTCATCGCCGACCTGTTCACGTAATTCACGATAAAGCGTACTGGCGATAAGGCTTTTGCCCGAAGCCGATGCGCCGGCGATGCCTATAATGACGCACTGATGAGACGTATCAGTCATAAATTTTTGCGACCTGATTAACCTGGGAATGTAGGAAGGGTGGCGGTTGACCGCCAAACGCCGCAATTATAGGGATTTCAGCGCGTCGATACCAGTGCTAAGCGCCGCTCGGGTCTATTCCGGCTCCGGCGACCAGCCTTCCGTATACCATATATGGAGTAAAGCGTAAGAGCGCCAGGGGTGCCAGCGGCTGGCATAGCGCGCAATACGGGTCGGCGTCATACCTGGGAAACGCTGTTTAATCAGATAATCATCCGGCAGAAAGATATCCGGCGCCTGCCAGCCGCGCAGCGCGAAATAGTTGGCCGTCCAGCGGCCTATGCCGGGCAGCGTCTGCAGCTGCTTCATGCCGGCGTCGATATTATCCGGCGCCACCAGCGGGAGATCGCCGCTGATGGCCGCCCGCGCCAGGTGTACCAGCGCCTCCGCGCGCCGCAGGGGCATGCCCAGCGCCTTTAGCGCCAGCGGGTCGGCCTGCGCCAGCCGCTGCGCGCCGGGAAACAGGTAAAAACCCGGCGCGTCGGCCAGCGGTTCTCCGAAGGCGGCCACCACTTTCCCGGTGAGCTTTGCCGCCATCGCCACGCTGACCAGTTGACCCAGCACCGCGCGTACCGCTTGCTCAAACGGGTCGAGAGAGCCCGGCAAACGCAGCCCCGGCCTCGGCTGCGCGAGCGCCCCCAGCGTCAAGGCAACCTGCTGCGGGTCACAGGATAAGTCCAACAATCTCCCCACCCGCATCAGGCACTCGTCCGCCACCGGCTGCAGTCCGGCGGAAAGCGTAACCCACATGCCCTGCGCGGCCTCATCCGGCATCACCGTAATCAGCCCGGCGCAGCCATTAAGGGCAAAGCTGCGGCGATAGCCATCGTCGCCGAAGGTTTCAATTCCCTGTACCGCACGAGCGCCAAGAAAGCTGAACATCCAATGCCAGTCGTAGGGGGGATTCCAGGGTAGCAGCGTCATCATTTCTCCTTTTTAGCGTTTCAATCATAGCGGCTCCGCGCCGGACGCGCCTTGCTTTTAAATTCCAGTTGTCGCAGTGCCGTCGATCCGCTAAAGTCGCCCCCCTTCTTCACCGGCATGGGGATTTTGCAGGCTATGTATATTGGTTTTGACTACGGTACCGCTAACTGTTCGGTCGCGGTGATGCGCGAAAATACACCGCAGCTGCTGACGCTGGAAAACGGCAGTTCACTGCTGCCGTCCATGCTTTGCGCGCCGACCCGCGAAGCGGTCAGCGAGTGGCTCTACCGCCATCATGACGTCCCGCCCAACGGTGATGAAAACCAGGCGCTGCTGCGCCGCGCGATAAGCTTCAATCGTGAGGAAGATATCGATGTACTCAGCAACAGCGTGCAGTTTGGCCTCGCTTCGCTGCATCAGTACGTTGACGATCCGGAAGAGGTTTACTTCGTGAAGTCGCCGAAATCGTTCCTCGGCGCCAGCGGGCTTAAGCCGCAGCAGGTTGCGCTGTTTGAAGATTTAGTCTGCGCCATGATGCTGCATATCAAACTCCAGGCGCAAACGCAGCTGCCGGACGCCATCGACCAGGCGGTTATCGGACGGCCGATTAACTTCCAGGGGCTGGGCGGCGATGACGCCAACGCCCAGGCGCAGGGAATTCTTGAGCGAGCGGCAAAGCGCGCGGGCTTTCGCGACGTCGTATTTCAGTTTGAGCCGGTCGCCGCCGGTCTGGATTTCGAAGCGACGCTGAGCGAAGAAAAACGCGTGCTGGTCGTCGATATCGGCGGCGGGACCACCGACTGTTCACTGCTGTTGATGGGGCCGCAGTGGCGGGAAAAAGCCGATCGCCAGCAAAGCCTGCTCGGCCATAGCGGCTGCCGCGTCGGCGGTAACGACCTGGATATCGCCCTGGCCTTTAAATGCCTGATGCCGCTGCTGGGGATGGGCGGCGATACGGAAAAAGGTATCGCGCTGCCGATTCTGCCGTGGTGGAATGCGGTGGCGATTAACGACGTTCCGGCGCAGACCGATTTTTACAGCGCCGCCAATGGTCGTCTGCTTAACGATTTGCTGCGCAGCGCCCGCGATAGCGAGAAGGTCGCGCTGCTGCTGAAGGTGTGGCGTCAGCGTCTTAGCTACCGTCTGGTGCGTAGCGCGGAAGAGAGTAAAATCGCCCTTTCCGCGCAGCCGACCGTGACAACCGATCTGCCGTTTATCAGCGATGAGCTGGCCACGGCTATCAGCCAGCAGGGGCTGGAAGCCGCGCTGGATCAGCCGTTAACCCGCATTATGGAGCAGGTTCAGCTGGCGCTGGATAACAGCAATGAGCAGCCGGATGTGATTTACCTGACCGGCGGCAGCGCTCGCTCGCCGTTGATTAAAAAAGCGCTGGCAGCCCATCTGCCGGGTATTCCGGTTGCCGGCGGCGATGATTTTGGCTCGGTCACCGCCGGTCTGGCCCGCTGGGCGCAGGTGGTATTTCGTTAACCATCCGTTCCCGGACTACGGGACGCAGTGAGATTGTTGCCCGGCTTAGCGCAGCGCGAGCCGGGTTCACTTCCCCCGATTGCCGCCCCCTCTCAGCGCCCTTCACGCCGCGAAACGTAATCCCGCCTCTTTTCACCGGTATAAATCTGCCGCGGGCGATAAATATTCAGCGGCGCTTCGTGCATTTCGTTCCAGTGCGCCACCCAGCCGAGCGTTCTGCCAACGGCGGTGATCACCACAAACATGGATGAAGGCAGCCCCATCGCTTTGAGGATCACCGCTGTATAGAAATCAACGCTCGGCGACAGGCCATTTTCCACGAAGTACGGGTCGGTCAGCGCCACCTCTTCGAGGGCCATCGCTACCTGCAATGGCATATCGCACATCCCCAGTTCCTCCAGCACCCGGTGACAGGTTTCGCGCAAAATGGCGGCTCGCGGGTCGAGGTTACGGTAGCGAGAGTTACCGAATCCGAGACGACGTAACGCCTGCGGGTCGCGTTTCGCTTTGCTCAGGAACGCAGGGATTTGATCAACGGTTTTAATCTCCTCCAGCATCCGCATACTGGCTTCATTAGCCCCGCCGTGGGTCGGCCCCCACAGCGAAGCGAGCCCTGCGGCGATACAGGCAAACAGGTTCGCCCCGGAAGAGCCCGCCGCCCGAACGGTGGTGGTTGATGCGCACTGGCCGTGATCGGCGTGCAGCACCAGGATCTGGTTCATCGCCTGTTCAATCACCGGATTCAGCTGGTACGGTTCCGCCGGGATGGCAAACAGCATATGCAGGAAATTGCCCGCATAAGAGAGATCGTTGCGTGGATACTGCGCCGGTTGCTCAATAGAGAACTTGTAGCTCATCGCCGCCAGCGTCGGCATTTTCGACAGCAGGCGGGTGGCGGCCAGAGCCCGGTGCTCCGGGTTTTCAACGTCCAGCACATCATGATAAAACGCCGCCAGCGTGCCGACCAGGGCGCACATTAAGGCCATCGGATGCGAGTCGCGGCGGAAGCTGCCGCACATCCGCGCAATCTGCTCGTGCACCAGGCTATGGCGGGTAATCGTATTTTTGAACACCTGATAGCTGGCTTCATCAGGCGCATCGCCCTGCAGCAGAATCCAGGCCACTTCTAGAAAGTCACACTGGCGAGCCAGCTGATCGACCGGATAGCCGCGGTGCAGCAGAACGCTGTTCTCGGTATCGATCCAGGAGATAGCCGACGTGCAGCCGGCGGTATTAGCAAAGCCGGGGTCGAAACTGCACAGGCCTGAAGACGCCAGCGGACGGATATCCATGCCGAGGTGGCCCAGCGTTCCCGCCACCGTACCCAAAGGAATAGACTGCTGTTCATCCAAAGAAAGCGTTAGCGATTTCGTCGTCATCCTGTAAGGTCCCCTTCCACAACGAGTCAATGATTAACCTGGTCATTTCTCCAGGCGGAATAACCAACATAACCACAGTCGACCGCTGATTCTTTGATATAAATAACCAAAACATTGATAAACGACGGCTATTATTCATACTTAAGGAACGTCAGGGCGATTTTTCAACCGCATAAAATACGCATCTCTTGAAATTAGCTGCATCTAAATTCTGACATTCCGCCAGTGAATAATATTTTTACTTCATCAATGAGCAATATATAACCATATTTGTCTAATTTTTTGCGCCTGCAGGATTCGCGTCTCTAGACTTTGCGGCCCTGATTGCCTGAATGCGTTATTTATCACGGGTGGCCCGGCGGGCGTTGACGCCCCCGTGCGATCGCTGCCCCCTCGGCCCTGGCGACAGGTAGGGTTTATTACCATCATTTTTCCCGACATTCATTAAAGCTTAATATAAGCACCTGCTTTTATATGCGCTGATTAAATAATCTATTGCTAATGGTATATAACTCCATGCACCTTCACGGCAGCACATCATAAATCCCTATGCGCTGTTTGAATTTTCCACTTGCTTATTATGACCCGCCCTCATACGTTAACATTGATTGCGAATCTTCTTACGGCAGGTCTGGCCAGTTACCCGGCTTGCAGATAACGCTGGAATAATATCTGCGGCACCAGCAGAATGCTGCGTTGTCCAGCCCTGTAATTTTATTTCCCGGATTCCGGAGAGTTGTCTGTGCCAGCCGCAGAGCCCCGGCGCGTTTATACCGTACGGATTGATTAGTCCATGCCGCAAGGGGGCGTAATTGAATCGTTTGTGCGCTTTTTTTGATGTTCTTCGCAGGCACCGTGGACCGCATTTCTGGGCATGGTGCAGCATCCTTATGGCCCTGCAGATGTGTACGCCGGCGCGCGCGGAAGTCCGTCAGCTGGGTATCGATATTCCCGTTGACTGGTACGCCGACGCCAGCGGCCAGATGTCCCTCGACGCCTTTCTTGCGCTACCGCAAGAGGCGCTAACAACGGCGTCGCTGATCCCGTCGTTTGGGTATTCAAAAAAAACTTTCTGGCTGCGCACGTCACTCCCGGCGGCTTATTTTTCCGGCGAGCAGCGCTGGCTGCAGCTTGGCCCACCGTTTATCGATCGTTTAACCGTCTATTATCGCCCCTACGGCAGCGATAGCCCGTGGAAACAAAAAGAGTTTGGCGACCATGCCCCAGCCCGCGATAGCGACCTCGACTACCGCGAAAGCGTGCTGATTTTAGCGCCCCCGCCCACGAAGGCAGGCTACGAGATGGTCTTCCGTCTGCAGAGCAGCAGCACCCTGATCCTGCTGGCGACGCTCTCATCGCCGCAGGAATTCGTCCGTTCGGCCACCCTCGATACCGCTTTCTGGAGTTTCTATTTCGGTCTGGCGGTCATTGCCAGCGGCATCGCCCTGTGGCTTGCCGTTGCGCTGCGCCGACGTCTGCTGTGGGGGATCTGCCTGTTTTCGCTGAACTATCCGCTCGTCGCGGCCCTGCATGGCTACCCGGAATGGTTATTCGGCGACGCCCTTCTGCCGGTTCAGGATTACATGATTAGCTGCCTGTCGCTGGTAAGCTATGCCACCGCGCTGTGGCTGCATAGCGAGGTCTTCGATCTGAAGAAGAACATGCCGCGGCTGCATCAACTGCTGCTGGCGGCGATCGGCTTAAACATTGCGCTGCAAATCAGCATCCCGCTGGGATTTTACGGCCGGGCAATGCAAATTGAAGCGGGGATATTTTTTATCGCCTCCCCGGTGCTGTTGATCACCTCATGGATGCTGTGGCGGCGTAAAGCGGTTGATATGAATACGCTGCTGCTCGGGCTGCTGCCGCCGGTTTACGTGGTGTCAGCCGGGCTGGCCCTGCTCTCGGTACACGGCGTGATTCCGTTTCATACCAGGGTTTATTCCACCTGGCAGTATGCGCTGATCATCCATATCGTCACGGTCCTGATCATCGCCGTACTGCGGGTACGGGCGGAAAACCGTACCCTGATGCGCAAGCAGCAGCTGGCGAGAGAGTTGCAAATTGAACGCGAGGCCAGCTTCCACCAGCGCCAGTTTATGGGGATGGTGGCGCATGAGTTCAGAACGCCGCTGGCCATCCTCGAGGCGGCGCTGGAAAATCTGCGCCTGTGCCCCACTGTGTCCACGCAGAGCGCGCGCCTCGATCGCATGCAGCGAGCGACCACCCGCCTGGTGCAGCTCACCGATAATTGCCTCGCCGATGCCCGGCTTTCCTCCAGAGACCTGCACGCCGACCGGCAGAATGCGGAGCTGCTGCCGGTTATCTATATCGCCGCCACGGTAGTGGATCTGTCGCTCAATCATTATTTACATGTCATCTGCGAAGGGCAAACTGTCGGGCCGCAATCGCCTTCGCCGGTGCTGTTTATTGATAGCGGGCTGCTGTGTATTGCGATCGCTAATCTGCTCGATAATTCAGTCAAATATTCGGCATCAGGTGAAATAAGAATCGAGATTTATCGCCTGCAAAAAGGGTTTGAAATACGCATTGGCGATCGTGGCCCCGGCATCGCGCCTGAACAGGTTGAGCATATTTTTGAGCGCTATCGACGCGGCGAAACCCATACGACCACGCCAGCCGGCACCGGCCTGGGTCTGTACGTCGCCCGACAAATTATACAGGCCCACGGGGGGGAGCTGTGCCTGGCGAAAAATACCGCTGACGGGTGCGAATTTGCGCTCACACTGCCGCTGGATGGACAGCAGAAGGACAAATCATGACATTACGCGTCGCTATCGTTGAAGATAGCGCTGATTTACTCGACGAACTGCTGGCCTTTTTACGCCATCGCGGCTTCGATGCATGGGGCGTGCGCAGCGCTGAAGCCTTCTGGCGGCAGCTGCATCGCGATCCGGTTGATATCGTGCTCATCGACATCGGTTTACCGGGAGAAGACGGATTTAGCGTGCTGGATTATCTGCATGAAATTGGCCATTTCGGACTGGTCGTCATCACCGCCAGAGGCCATGAGCAGGATCGCCTGCAGGCGCTGAACGCCGGCGCCGACCTGTATCTCATCAAGCCGGTCAACTTTTCCGACCTCGCGGAGAGCATTCACGCGCTTGGCGCCCGTCTCCGCCAGCAATCCGCGCCCCAGCCCACCGCGCCGACGATATCAGCGGAACGGTCAGCCTCTTCCACCTGGATATTACAAAGCGAACAGTTGATTGCGCCATCGGGGCTGATCCTGCCGCTAACGCAGCAGGAGTACCGTCTGCTGGAACTGTTAATGCGCAACCGCAATGAAGTGTGCAGCAAAGTTGACCTGCACGCCTCTCTGTTCACCGATGAAGGCGAACCGGAACTGCACCGGATCGATGTCGTCGTCAGCCGCTTGCGCCACAAGGCCCGCCTTCAGGGCATGGCCCTGCCGATTCGCGCTATTTTTGGCAAAGGTCTGGCGTTTCTTTCCTGATATTTGCCGACCCGGCCTCACCAGGCATTGCATCTTTGCGGCGGCGTCATGGCGGATAGTTTTTCATTCCTCCGCCTCTTGATCACTTTTTTTCAGTTTTTGAGAGGAATGAGAGAAATGAGACTGACAGCATATTAAGAATTTTCTTACATTGACATGGCATCGGGAGCGTACCGATTCAAAGCATCCTCAGGCTAACCGGCTGTGGCCAGATTCAGCATAGCCTGAACGCTGGCCGCCCGCTGTACGCTGTCCGTTCGCCTGTGCCGGCACGGTTTAAAGAAGAGAATAAAAATATTCTCGTGCCTGGGATGTACATTTTTAACACCTGAAAATTTAATTAAAGGATATCCATCATGGCCATGCAAACATGGTTAGCCTTATTACTGTGCATATTTTGCCTCTGCGTTTCGGTATATAGCCTTATTTCTTATATCCGCGACAGGAGAAAACAGAAATTTCCGTTTTCAGCTAAGCACTCTTCGCGCAGAAAATAACTCAGGCGACACCAATAATAAATTATCTGCACAGTAACAATCACCGCATACGCCCGGAGGATTGATCGCAACATGGCGTTATGTTGATTTACAGGGAACTAGCGCCATGAAAAAAATAAACATCGCAATCAATACCAGCAACACTTTTCTGCGGCAATCGCTGGCTTCCATGGTCAATGAGCTCACCCGCCGCGACGGTCATCTGCACGTCAGCTTTTCGTATAAGAAAAATGATTTTTTTGATAAGGATATTATTATCGCCGAGGTTCTCCCCGGTGAAATCTACCTGTGTAATACCAGTCTAAAAAATCGCAAATCAGATAGCTCAGTTATTATACTGCACAGCTACGACCAGCTCCCGGAGCAGGAACTGATTGTTAACTGCCTGAAAGGGGTTATTTTCGTGTCGATAAAATTAGTTAATATTGACAGGATGTTGGCCATCCTTGCTCAGGAGCTAAGAAAGTGCGAAGGTCTGGTTCTGGCCCGGCGGGCCGACTCGGCGATAGTCTGCAGCAACTGCCCGCACAAAATGCTGTCAAAATCGCAGGTTGCCGTCGCCTCCGGAATTATTCATGGCTTTGATATCAGTAAAATCTCCGCCCTGCACAAAGTCACGCCCAAAACCATCACTTGGCACAAAAGTAAAATCATGGAAAAATATCGCCTCAATAACCATTATGACTTTTTCCAGTTTATTAATTTGTTAAAAGAGCGCTGGTAAATCCGCGAATATGCCGGAACTGAGTAACACTATGCGCGATAAAATTAGGAATTTGACGGCTTGTAAGGGTCGGGAATCCGAAAAATATCAGTGAGATGAAAAATATCTACTCTGGTGTTACGCGCAGCAGTAACATGATCCGGTTCCTTGATATGAAAATACCGTAGCGTGTTTTTAGCCATAAGAAAAACGTCTTTATCGAGGAATCTGTTACTTCGTCACATTGCCCCTTGCGTGCCTGTTAGGGGCCTCTTTTTTATGACGAAGCGCGCCCCCGTCAGAGAGGGCGCACGACGATCAGGCCTCGACCTGCTGAGCCGCGGCTTCTTCTTCCGCGACCTCTTCCTGCAACAGACCTTCATTTTTTGACAGCATCGCCGTCGCGATCCCATTCCCCAGCACGTTAATCGCGGAACGCCCCATATCGAGAAAATGGTCAATACCCATCAGCAGCAAAATACCCGCCACCGGAATATTGAAGCTTGGGATCGTCGCGGCCAGCACTACCAGCGCCGAGCGCGGCACCCCGGCAATTCCCTTTGATGCCAGCATCAGGGTCAGCATCATCACGGTGATCTCGCTAAAGCTCAGATGAATATTGTAGGCCTGAGCGATAAACATCGCGGCAAACGAGCAGTACACCATCGAGCCGACGAGGTTAAAGGAGTAGCCGATGGGCAGCACGAACGACGCGATATTACGCGAGCAGCCGAACTCCACGAGGCGCTCAAGGGTCTTCGGATAGGCAGCTTCTGAGCTGCTGGTGGTAAACGCCACCAGTACCGGATCTTTCAGCATATTAAGCAGGCGAAAAACCTCTTTTTTCAGGACCATATATCCCACCGCCAGCAGCACCATGCTGGTCAGCAGCACTGCAACGTAGTAACCGCCGATGAACGAAGCATAGTTAAGCAGGATCCCCAGCCCCTGCGAGGCGATAACCGAAGAGATGGCGGCAAAAATCGCCAGCGGTGCCACGTACATCACGTACCCGGTGACCTTCAGCATAATATGGGAAACCACGTTCAGGGCCGCCACCAGCGGAGCGTTGAATTTTTCCCCCAGCGACGCTCCGGCAATGCCGAAGAACATTGAGAACACCACGATTTGCAGAATTTCGTTGTTGGCCATCGCTTCGGTAATGCTGGTCGGAATAGTGTGCGTCAGAAAGCCTTTCAGGCTCATCCCGCTCACCGCCAGGCCGGTATCGACCGACTCTTTCGGAATTGCCAGATTCAACCCGGCGCCGGGGTGCTCAAGGGTAACAATCACCAGCCCAACCAGAATGGAGAGAATCGAAGAGGTAACAAACCACACCATGGCTTTACCGCCGACCCGCCCAATGGTAGCCGTTTCGCCAAGCCGCATAATGCCGACGGTGAGCGTACTGAAGACTAATGGCGCAATCACCATTTTAATCAGGCGCAGGAACACGTCGGTCAGCAGCGTAATGTTTTCAGACCATGCGGTTATGGTCGTTTGCGCGGCGTATGCGTGAATGGCCGCGCCGGAGAGGATCCCCAACAGCATAAAGATAACGATGAACAGCGTGAGTTTGTTTGCACTTGCCACAAAAATTAACCCCTGATTTATTTAACGTGTTGTTATCAATGTGCATATATTTTATTTATTGGAGCACACCAAACATTCATCACATAAATTGAATAAAAGCAGACGGGGTTACAACTCTTTTTTTAGTTTTTATAGTAAAAGTTGATGTGCTCGTTGACGTGCATCAAGCAAGTTCATTCCGCCACGGCCAACGGCGGGTAAAAATACGCTCAGGGATGCTGTCCGCTTACATCGCCAGCCCGCCGCCGCCGCTGAACGGCTGCTCGCCGGCGATTTTCATTATTTCCGCCCCCAGCGTGACAAACGGCGCCCGCCGGCTGGCATAAATCAGCCCGCCCGATGTCGGCCGCACCGCTTTGACCATATCGGTCAGCGGGTCGATGATTTCCGCGACGACATCGTCGGCGCTGACCCATTCGCCCGGCTGTTTTAGCGGCACCAGGATGCCGGTCGCCGGCGCGGTGACAATCTCTCCGGCAGCAAACGGCAGCATCACCGTTTCCTGCTGCGGCACCGCAGGCTTGTCGCCCGCCAGCACGCCGCGGTACTGCAGATAACGGTAAATACGTTCGGCGTCGTCGCAGGCGGTAGCGTGATTCACCTCGTGCTGGCCGCGCAGCTCGACGGTCACCGCCATACAGCCGGGCTGCTGCGGGCCCCACGCCGGGTTTAGCGCGCTCAAACGCTGCCACGGCAGGCCGCAGGCCTCATCAAACGAGTTGCCCCCGCTCTCCTGGGACAGCAGCACGACGCCAATACCGAGAAAAGCCGCCAGTACGTTCGCCTCGCGTTGCCAGGCCGGATCGGCGTAAAGGTGCAAAATCGCCTGGTCATCGCAATGGAGATCGAGCACCAGATCGGCATCGCAGGCGAGGCTCAGCAGATGTTGACGCAGGGCCTGAACCTCGCTTGCCACGGGAAGCGCCGCCAGCGCCTTCTGCATGGCATCGCGCACCTGCTGGAGATATTCGGCGCGCGTAGCGGGCGATTCCGCGGGTAGCCAGGGCTGCGCCAGCGCCGCCAGATCGGGAAAGTCGCGGTTGAAATTGCGCCCGCTCGCCAGATCGAAACGGCCAATGCCGCTGTTAAGCAGCAGCTGAGCCAGCCCCGGCGGATTGGCTACCGGCACCATAATAATTTCACCGCGCAGCTCGCCCCGTCGTTCCGCCTGGCTGAGTAATCTTTTAAGATAATGCAGAACCAGCATGCCCGGAATTTCATCGGCGTGCAGCCCCGCCTGCAGATAGACTTTCTCGCCGGCGCCGGGCGCGCCGAAATGAAAATGGCTTAATTGCCGCTGCCCACCGAGCGCATGTTGAGGTAATGTATCGTGTTTAATTTTCATTGGACGTCCCATCTGTGGAAAAGAAAACCCGGCTTGACCGTATCGATCATAAGATCCTTGAAATCCTGCGCCGGGATGGCCGCATTTCTTATCAGAAGCTCTCGGAGCAGGTAAATCTCACCGCGCGTCCATGTCTGGAACGCGTGCGCGGCCTCGAGCGTGACGGCATCATTCGCGGCTACAGCGCCATTATCGAACTGCCCGAGCCGGAGCATGCGTTTGTGGTGCAGGCGCAAATCGCCCTGGCCGACCACGGCCGCTCGCAGCCGGTGTTTGAACAGGAGATGCGCCAGACGCCCGAAGTGCTGGACTGCTGGCTGGTGAGCGGCAGCTTCGACTTTCTGGTACGCATCGGCTGTCGCAGCATGGCGCACTATTGCCAGCTGGCGGATAGCTGGCTGACCAGTAAAAAGTTTCACGTTGATAAAATCGTTACTCTGACCGAACTCCAGGCGATTAAGCGCTCCTGATTAGCCGCGGCGGATAAACGCCAGCCAGCGCCGTTCGGCGCGGGAAAAGGCGAAAATCAGCAGAAAGGTGCACAGGAGATAGAGCGCCGCGGCCATCAGAAACGGAATAAACGGCGACCAGGTCATGGCGTAGAACGCGCGGGCCACGCCGGTAATATCCAGCAGGGTTACCGTGCTGGCCAGCGAGGTGGCGTGGAGCAAAAAGACCATTTCATTATTCAGCGCCGGGATCCCGCGTCTGAGCGTCGCGGGCAGCACCAGACGACGAATAATCTGCCATTTCCCCATCCCATAGGCTTCTCCGGCAACCCACTCCTGACGGGGAAAGGTCAGCATCATCCCCGCCAGCAGCTCCGCAACGTAAGCGGAGGTGTTCAGCACCAGCGCCAGCGTGGCGCAGAAAGTCGCATCGCGAAACAGCAGCCAAAACGGCTGCTCGTTCATCCAACCCGTCTGCACGATATCGAACTGCGACAGGCCGTAGTAAATCAGCATCAGTTGCAGATAGAGCGGCGTGCTGCGGAAAAAATACGTAAAACCACGGATGGGCAGCGCCAGCGCGCGCGGGCCGTACACCTGCCCCACCGCCAACGCAATCGCCAGCGCCATCCCGGGAACGATGGAGAGCAAAAACAGCTCCGCCGTTATCGCCAGCCCGCTGGCGGCACCGTTGCCGTCGCTCCAGATAAAGCTCGGGATCGCATCGAGAAAGGTTTGCAGATTCATAGCGCGGCCCCCGCCGTGGAAGAACGCAGCGCATAACGCTTCGCCAGGCGGCTAAACAACCAGCTGGAGAGCGCGGTAATGACCATATAAATCAGGGAAACCAGGAAATAGAAGAGGAACGGTTTCTGCGTGGCGCGCCCGGCCTGCTCGGCCAGCCATACCATGTCCTCCAGGCCCAGGATCGACACCAGCGCCGACGCTTTCATCAGCCCCAGCCAGTTATTATTGATCCCGGGAATCGCGAAGCTCAGCATCTGCGGCAGCATCACCCGGCGAAATACCGTCCACGGGCGCATTCCGTAGGCCTGCGCGGCTTCGGTTTGCCCGCGATCGACGGTCAGAAATGCGCCGCGAAAGGTCTCGGTGTAATAGGCGCCGAACACAAAGCCAATCGCCAGCACGCCGGAAAAAAAGGTATTGAAGCGCACCGGCCCCAGCCCCACCGCTGCCAGCAGCAGGTTAACCAGCATCTCGCCGCCGAAAAACAGCAGTAGCATAATCACCAGCTCGGGAATACCGCGTACCAGGGTGGTGTAGGCGGTGGAAAACAGGCGCAGCCACGGCGGGCCAAAGAGTTTAACCAGCGAGTTGATCAGGCCCAGCAGCAGCGCGACCAGCAATGAGCAGAGCATCACGCACAGCGAAAGCGCCGCGCCGCGTAACAGTAAGGGTAAATAGTCTGCGACCATGTTCAGCCTTCCACGGGTGCCGTAAAGGGGCGCAAGCCAGCGCCTGCGCCCTCGCCTTCACGGCTTATTTGCCATAAATATCAAAGCTAAAGTATTTTTTCTGGATAGCGTCGTAGGTGCCATCGGCGCGAATAGCCTTGATAGCGCTGTTCAGGGCATCCCGCAGCGCCGGATTATCTTTATTGACCGCAATCCCCACATCGGAAGAGATGCCGCCGTCCTGAATGACCGGACCGGCAAAAGCGAATTTCTGCCCGCGCGGGGTATCAATAAAGCCGGTCGCCGCCTGGATATTATCCTGCAAAGCGGCGTCAATACGTCCGGAGAGCAGGTCGAGGTAGACGTTATCCTGATTCGCGTAGCTGACGATCTTCACGCCGTGGTTGGCCCAGTTAGCCTTCGCAAACGCTTCATGGGTGGAACCGGTCTGGACGCCGACGGTCTTGCCTTTCAGGCTGGCGACCTCAGGCAGCAGCGGGCTACCTTTGCGCGCCACCAGCTGCGCTGCGCTGCGGTAGTAGCGGTCGGTGAAGTCCACTTCCTTTTTACGCGCATCGGTCATATTGAGCGAAGCGATAATGGCATCGAACTTATGCGCATTGAGAGCGGCAATCATGCTTTCGAACGGCTGCTTAACGAAAACGCATTTGGCTTTTAGCTGGGTGCACAGCGCGTTGGCGATATCAATATCAAAACCGGTAATTTCACCGCTGGGGGCCAGTACGTCAAACGGCGGATAGCCGCCATCGACGCCAAAGCTAATGGTATCAAACTGCTGGGCGGCCAGCGGCGCGCTGAGCGCCATGCAGGCCAGTAGTGCGGCAAGGCGTAGTTTCATTTCGATCTCCCCGGTGTCGGCGCAAAAATTAAAAACGCAGTGAGAGGCAGGTCAGGCCGCCATCCATTTTCTTAAATTCGCTGGTGTCGAGCTGCACGACAGGCATTCCCAGCTTGCTGATTTCGCCCAGGGTACAGGGGTAGCCCTGCGGCGTAATTAAGGTATCGTTGATCCACAGCGTATTTCCGGCGTAGGCCTCTTCCTCCGGGATCACGATACGGTTGAAGCCGCTAAACGCCGGATGGTTAACGTAGCCTTCCGTCAGCAGCAGCGTATTGCGGCCCACATAGTTGACGATCGATTTCAGATGCAGACCGGCGCTCACGTCAATCGCCGTCACCGTGTAGCCGTGCGGCTCAACGGCGGCGGCAAATTCGCGGATCCCCTGCTCATCGGTACGCGCCGTCAGGCCGATAAAAAATCGTTTGCCCACCAGCAGCACGTCGCCGCCGTCCATATGTCCGCTTTCGCTCATCTGCACCAGTGGACGAAACCCCGCCAGCACCGGCGCAATGGTATCGACTTCGCCCTGACGGCTCGGCGCGCCCGGATGAGTAATCACCGCCAGTTCCGGCATGACCACCGCGGTATCTTCAACAAAGTGCGCATCGGGATATTCCGCCGCGGCAGGAAGCACGGTGACCTTCAGGCCGAGCTGCAGAAGGGTCTCTACATAGGCGAGAAACTGGCGCGTGGTGGCAGCGATATCCGGCGCGCCCAGTTGGGCGGTAGTTTGTCCTGCGCCGCAGGTGGCGGCCGGTAGACGGGCGATAGCTTGGGTAAAATGCATAAAGAACCCTCTGATAGTGGTCGCATTGCTTAAAGCAAAATCTTGAGTGAATTTGATTATTAAACAGATGCGCCTGCCAATCAGGCTGAATCACGCCCCGGGGCCGCTTATTCACGCTGTATATCAGCCTGGCTGCGACGCATTCCGCTGTGACCCTTAAGAAACAGCGAATGACCGGCGATAATTAACCGGGTTCCTCGCCCGGCTAAGCAAAATCGTTAAGCGAATTTTACGCCTAACTATTCATCGTAACCGGCTCAAGGAAAAGCGTTTTTTCCAGACGTTTCTGGACAGTCTTTTCATAATTCCTCCATTTTTAAGCGGCGTTCGCTGACTAAACTAGTATCATCCCGTGAAACGTTTCAGGATGAGATAGCAAATTAATGAAAGGTAGCAATAAAAGCCGTTGGGCAGCCGTGCTGGTGGTAGCGATCGTCGCGGGCGCCGCGTACTGGTTCTGGCAGGGTCGCGAAGCGGCAAATAGCGGCGCGCCGACGGCGACAGGCGCGCGTCAGCAGAGCCCCGGAGGCGGACGGCCCGGTCGTTTTGGCGCCGCCCTCGCGCCGGTACAGGCGGCAACCGCGACCAGCGAAGCGGTGCCGCGCTACCTTTCCGGCCTCGGCACCGTGACGGCGGCGAATACCGTCACCGTGCGCAGCCGCGTCGACGGCCAGCTTCTGGCGATCCACTTTACCGAAGGCCAGCAGGTCAAAGCGGGCGATCTGCTCGCGGAAATCGATCCCAGCCAGTTTAAAGTCGCCCTCGCCCAGGCCGAGGGGCAACTGGCCAAAGATCGGGCGACCCTCGCCAACGCCCGCCGCGATCTGGCGCGCTACCAGCAGCTGGTGAAAACCAATCTGGTGTCGCGCCAGGAGCTGGATACCCAGCAGTCGCTGGTCAGCGAAACCCAGGGCACGATTAAGGCGGACGAAGCCGCTGTCGCCAGCGCCCAGCTGCAGCTGAACTGGAGCCGCATCACCGCGCCGATTGACGGCCGGGTCGGCTTAAAACAGGTGGATATCGGCAACCAGATCTCCAGCGGCGACACCACCGGCATTGTGGTGCTGACGCAAAACCACCCTATTGATGTGGTCTTTACGCTGCCGGAAAACCAAATCGCCACCGTCGTACAGGCGCAAAAGGCGGGGAAAAAGCTGGCGGTCGAAGCCTGGGACCGCACCAATAAACAGAAAATCAGCGAAGGCTCGCTGCTGAGCCTCGATAACCAGATTGACGCCACCACCGGCACTATCAAGCTGAAAGCGCGCTTTACAAACCTTGATGACGCCCTGTTCCCCAATCAATTCGTCAACGCCCGTATGCTGGTCGATACTGAGCAAAACGCGGTAGTGATCCCAACCGCCGCGCTGCAAATGGGTAACGAAGGTCATTTCGTCTGGGTACTGAACGACGAGAACAAGGTCAGCAAGCACACCGTCACGCCGGGTATTCAGGACAGTCTTAAAGTGGTGATCAACGCCGGTCTTTCCGCCGGCGATCGCGTGGTCACTGACGGGATCGATCGTCTGACCGAAGGCGCAAAAGTTGAGGTCGTCGAAGCCCACGATGCGGCAACCGCCGCCGAGCCGGAAAAAGCCACCAGCCGCGAATACGGTAAAAAAGGAGCGCGCTCCTGATGCAAGTGTTACCGCCGAGCAGTACGGGCGGCCCTTCCCGTCTGTTTATCATGCGCCCGGTCGCCACGACGCTGTTAATGGTGGCCATCATGCTGGCCGGGATTATCGGCTATCGATTCTTACCGGTTTCGGCGCTGCCGGAAGTGGACTACCCGACGATTCAGGTGGTAACCCTCTATCCCGGCGCCAGCCCGGACGTGATGACTTCATCCGTGACGGCCCCGCTGGAGCGCCAGTTTGGCCAGATGTCCGGGCTCAAGCAGATGTCCTCCCAGAGCTCCGGCGGCGCGTCGGTGGTCACGCTCCAGTTCCAGCTCACGCTGCCGCTGGACGTCGCGGAACAGGAAGTACAGGCGGCCATCAACGCCGCCACCAACCTGCTGCCTTCTGACCTGCCTAACCCGCCGGTCTACAGCAAAGTTAACCCCGCCGATCCGCCGATTATGACCCTCGCGGTCACCTCTTCCGCCGTGCCGATGACCCAGGTCGAGGATATGGTCGAGACCCGCGTGGCGCAGAAGATCTCCCAGGTTTCCGGCGTCGGGCTGGTCACCCTCGCGGGCGGCCAGCGCCCGGCGGTACGCGTCAAGCTCAACGCCCAGGCCATCGCCGCGCTCGGGCTGACCAGCGAAACGGTGCGCACCGCGATAACCAGCGCCAACGTCAACTCGGCGAAAGGGAGCCTTGACGGCCCGGCGCGGGCGGTGACCCTCTCCGCCAACGATCAGATGCAGTCGGCAGAAGATTATCGCCGCCTGATTATCGCCTGGCAGAACGGCGCGCCGATTCGCCTCGGCGACGTCGCCACCGTGGAACAGGGCGCGGAAAACAGCTGGCTCGGGGCATGGGCGAACAATCAGCGGGCGATCGTCATGAACGTCCAGCGCCAGCCGGGGGCCAATATTATCTCTACCGCCGACAGCATCCGCCAGATGCTGCCGCAGTTGACCGAAAGCCTGCCGAAATCAGTCAAAGTACAGGTGCTTTCCGACCGCACTACCAACATCCGGGCGTCGGTTAGCGACACTCAGTTCGAGCTGATGCTGGCTATCGCCCTGGTGGTGATGATTATTTACGTCTTTCTGCGCAATGTCCCGGCGACGATTATTCCCGGCATCGCCGTGCCGCTATCGCTGGTCGGCACCTTTGCGGTAATGGTGTTTCTCGATTTCTCGATTAACAACCTGACGCTGATGGCCCTGACCATCGCCACCGGCTTTGTGGTCGATGATGCCATCGTGGTGATCGAAAACATCTCGCGCTATATCGAGAAAGGCGAAAAGCCGCTGGCCGCCGCCCTGAAAGGGGCCGGAGAGATTGGCTTTACCATTATCTCGTTGACCTTCTCGCTGATTGCGGTGCTGATCCCGCTGCTGTTTATGGGCGATATCGTGGGCCGCCTGTTCCGCGAGTTCGCCATTACCCTGGCGGTGGCGATCCTGATCTCCGCGGTGGTGTCGCTGACCCTGACGCCGATGATGTGCGCCCGCATGCTGAGCCACGAGTCGCTGCGCAAGCAGAACCGCTTCTCGCGCGCCAGCGAGCGTTTCTTTGAGCGGGTGATCGCCGTCTATGGCCGCTGGCTGAGCCGGGTATTGAATCATCCCTGGCTGACACTGAGCGTGGCCCTCGGTACCCTGGTGCTGTCGATTATGCTATGGGTGTTTATTCCGAAGGGCTTTTTCCCGATTCAGGACAACGGCATCATTCAGGGTACGCTGCAGGCGCCGCAGTCGGCGTCGTTCGCCAACATGGCCGAGCGCCAGCAGCAGGTGTCGGCGGCGATACTCAAAGATCCGGCGGTGGAAAGCCTGACCTCCTACGTCGGGGTTGACGGCACTAACCCGGCGCTCAACAGCGCCCGCCTGCAAATCAACCTTAAGCCGCTGGACGAGCGCGACGATCGCGTGCAGACGGTGATCGGCCGCCTGCAGAACGCGGTGAGCGGGATTCCCGGCATTGAGCTTTACCTTCAGCCCACGCAGGATCTGACCATTGACACCACCGTCAGCCGCACTCAGTACCAGTTCACCCTGCAGGCGAACTCGCTGGATGCGCTCAGCAACTGGGTGCCACAGCTGCTGACCCGGCTGCAGGCGCTGCCGCAGCTCTCCGACGTCAGCAGCGACTGGCAGGACAAGGGCCTGGCGGCGTATATCAACGTTGACCGCGATAGCGCCAGCCGCCTCGGCATCAGCATGGCGGACGTCGATAATGCGCTGTATAACGCCTTCGGCCAGCGTTTAATCTCCACCATCTATACCCAGGCGAATCAGTACCGCGTGGTGCTGGAGCATGATACCCAGGCCACGCCGGGGCTGGCGGCGCTGGATAATATTCGCCTGACCAGCAGCGACGGCGGGATTGTGCCGCTGAAATCCATCGCCAGCGTCGAGGAGCGTTTTGCCCCGCTATCCATAAACCATCTCGATCAGTTCCCGGTCACCACCATCTCGTTTAACGTGCCGGATAACTATTCGCTGGGCGATGCGGTCGATGCCATCCTTGGCGCCGAACAGGCGCTGGAATTCCCGAGCGATATCCGCACCCAGTTCCAGGGCAGCTCTCTGGCTTTCCAGTCGGCGCTGGGCAGCACCGTCTGGCTGGTGGTCGCTGCGGTAGTGGCGATGTATATCGTCCTCGGAGTACTGTATGAAAGCTTTATTCACCCGATAACGATTCTCTCCACCCTGCCGACGGCGGGCGTGGGCGCGTTGCTGGCGCTGTGGCTGGCGGGGAGCGAACTGGACGTTATCGCGATTATCGGCATCATACTGCTGATCGGCATCGTCAAGAAAAACGCCATCATGATGATCGACTTCGCGCTGGCCGCCGAACGCGAACAGGGCATGCCGCCGCACGAGGCTATCTACCAGGCCTGTCTGCTGCGCTTTCGTCCCATCCTGATGACCACCCTCGCCGCCCTGCTCGGCGCGCTGCCGCTGATGCTCAGCACCGGCGTCGGCGCGGAGCTGCGCCGTCCGCTGGGGATTGGCATGGTCGGCGGTCTGATGCTCAGCCAGGTGCTGACCCTGTTCACTACCCCGGTGATCTATCTGCTGTTCGACCGACTGTCGCTGTATATGAAGAGCCGATTCCCGCGGCGTGAAGAGGAGGCGTAGGTGAAGTTTTTCGCGCTCTTCATTTACCGTCCGGTGGCGACGATTCTGATTTCGCTCGCCATTACTCTCTGCGGCATCCTCGGTTTTCGCCTGCTGCCGGTAGCGCCGCTGCCGCAGGTGGACTTCCCGGTTATCATGGTCAGCGCCTCGCTGCCCGGCGCGTCGCCGGAGACTATGGCCTCTTCGGTGGCGACGCCGCTGGAGCGCTCTTTGGGGCGGATTGCCGGGGTCAATGAGATGACCTCCTCCAGCTCGCTCGGCAGTACGCGCATCATTCTTGAGTTCAACTTTGACCGCGATATCAACGGCGCTGCCCGCGACGTGCAGGCGGCGATTAACGCTGCGCAAAGCCTGCTGCCGAGCGGTATGCCGAGCCGTCCGACCTATCGCAAAGCCAACCCGTCAGACGCGCCGATCATGATCCTCACCCTCACCTCGGATACCTGGTCCCAGGGTGAGCTGTACGACTTCGCCTCAACCCAACTGGCGCAGACCATTGCCCAGATTGACGGCGTCGGCGACGTCGACGTCGGCGGCAGTTCGCTGCCCGCTGTGCGCGTCGACCTCAACCCGCAGGCGCTGTTTAACCAGGGCGTGTCGCTCGACGCGGTGCGCACCGCCATCAGCAACGCCAACGTGCGTAAACCGCAGGGGGCGCTGGAAGATGCCACCCACCGCTGGCAGGTGGCGACCAACGACGAGCTGAAAACTGCTGCCGAATACCAGCCGCTGATCGTGCACTACAACAACGGCGCGGCGGTGCGCCTCGGCGACGTCGCCAACGTCACCGATTCGGTGCAGGACGTGCGCAACGCCGGGATGACTAACGCCAAACCGGCGATTTTGCTGATGATCCGTAAGCTGCCGGAGGCCAATATCATTGAGACGGTGGACAGCATTCGCGCCCGTCTGCCGGAGCTACAGCGCACCATCCCGGCCTCTGTCGATCTGCAAATCGCCCAGGACCGTTCGCCGACCATCCGCGCCTCGCTGGAGGAAGTTGAGCAAACGCTGGTGATCTCGGTGGCGCTGGTGATCCTCGTGGTCTTCCTCTTCCTCCGCTCGGGGCGCGCGACGCTGATCCCGGCGGTGGCGGTTCCGGTTTCGCTGATCGGCACCTTCGCCGCCATGTACCTGTGCGGCTTCAGCCTTAACAACCTGTCGCTGATGGCGCTGACCATCGCTACCGGCTTCGTGGTTGATGACGCCATCGTGGTGCTGGAAAACATTTCCCGCCATCTCGAAGCGGGCATGAAGCCGCTGCAGGCGGCGCTGCAGGGGAGCCGGGAAGTCGGATTTACCGTTCTGTCGATGAGCCTGTCGCTGGTGGCGGTATTCCTGCCGCTGCTGCTGATGGGCGGCCTGCCGGGAAGGCTGCTGCGCGAATTCGCCGTTACTCTGTCGGTGGCGATCGGCATCTCGCTGGCGGTCTCCCTGACCCTGACGCCGATGATGTGCGGCTGGCTGCTGAAAAGCGGCAAGCCGCACGAGCCGACGCGCAAGCGCGGTGTTGGCCGCCTGCTGGTGGCGATTCAGGGCGGATACGGTAAGTCGCTGAAGTGGGTACTGAAGCATAGCCGCTTAACCGGCCTGGTGCTGTCTGGCACCATCGCGCTGAGCGTCTGGCTCTATATTTCGATTCCTAAAACCTTCTTCCCGGAGCAGGACACCGGGGTGCTGATGGGCGGGATCCAGGCCGATCAGAGCATCTCGTTCCAGGCGATGCGCGGCAAGCTGGAGGACTTTATGAAGATCATCCGTGGAGATCCGGCGGTGGACAACGTCACCGGTTTTACCGGCGGCTCGCGGGTCAACAGCGGGATGATGTTTATCACCCTGAAGTCGCGCGATGAGCGCCATGAAACGGCGCAGCAGATTATCGATCGGCTGCGGAAGAAGCTGGCCAAAGAGCCGGGGGCCAACCTGTTCCTGATGGCGGTACAGGATATCCGCGTCGGCGGCCGTCAGGCCAACGCCAGCTACCAGTACACGCTGCTGTCTGACGACCTTGCGGCGCTGCGGGAGTGGGAACCCAAAATCCGCAAAACGCTGGCGGCGCTGCCGGAACTGGCGGACGTCAACTCCGACAGCCAGAATAACGGCGCCGAGATGGACCTGATCTACGACCGCGATACCATGTCGCGACTCGGCATCAGCGTGCAGGATGCCAATAATCTGCTGAATAACGCCTTCGGTCAGCGGCAGATCTCAACCATCTACCAGCCGCTGAACCAGTATAAAGTGGTGATGCAGGTCGACCCGGTCTACACCCAGGACGTCAGCGCCCTCGATAAAATGTTTGTGATCAACAGCGAAGACAAGCCGATCCCGCTATCCTATTTCGCCAAATGGCAGCCGGCCAACGCCCCGCTGTCGGTGAACCATCAGGGGCTGTCGGCGGCATCGACCGTGTCGTTTAACCTGCCTACCGGCAAATCGCTGTCAGAAGCCAGCGACGCCATTAACCGGGCGATGACCCAGCTTGGCGTACCGTCCAGCGTCCGCGGGTCGTTCGCCGGGACCGCGCAGGTGTTCCAGGAGACCATGAACTCGCAGGTGATCCTGATTCTGGCGGCTATCGCCACGGTCTATATCGTGCTGGGGATCCTCTATGAGAGCTACGTTCATCCGCTAACCATTCTGTCGACTATTCCGTCCGCGGGCGTCGGCGCGCTGCTGGCGCTGGAGCTTTTCGATGCCCCGTTCAGCCTAATCGCGCTTATCGGGATTATGCTATTAATTGGCATTGTGAAGAAAAACGCCATCATGATGGTCGACTTTGCCCTGGAAGCGCAGCGCAACGGCAACCTGCCGCCGGAAGAGGCAATCTTCCAGGCCTGTCTACTGCGCTTCCGGCCGATAATGATGACCACCCTGGCGGCGCTGTTCGGCGCGCTGCCGCTGGTTATCTCTGGCGGCGATGGCGCCGAGCTGCGCCAGCCCTTAGGGATTACCATTGTCGGCGGTCTGGTGATGAGTCAGCTGTTGACCCTGTATACCACGCCGGTGGTCTATCTATTCTTCGACCGTCTGCGGCTGCGTTTTTCGCGAAAAGTCCATCAACCGGTAAGCGAATAACATGACAGATCTTCCTTCCAGCGTACGCTGGCAGCTGTGGATAGTGGCCTTTGGCTTTTTTATGCAGGCGCTGGATACTACCATCGTTAACACCGCCCTCCCCTCAATGGCGCAAAGTCTTGGGGAGAGCCCGCTGCATATGCATATGGTTATCGTCTCCTACGTGCTGACGGTGGCGGTGATGCTGCCCGCCAGCGGCTGGCTGGCGGATCGTGTCGGAGTAAGAAATATCTTTTTTAGCGCCATCGTGCTGTTCACCGCCGGCTCCCTGTTCTGCGCGCAGGCCGCCACGCTCGATCAGCTGATTCTGGCCCGGGTGCTGCAGGGCGTCGGCGGCGCAATGATGGTTCCCGTAGGCCGCCTGACGGTAATGAAAATTGTCCCGCGCAGCCAATATATGGCGGCGATGACCTTCGTCACCCTGCCCGGCCAGGTGGGGCCGCTGCTCGGCCCGGCGCTCGGCGGGATGCTGGTGGAGTACGCCTCCTGGCACTGGATCTTTCTGATCAATATTCCGGTTGGCATCGTCGGCGCCATCGCCACGCTGTGGCTGATGCCCAACTACACTCTGCAAACCCGGCGCTTTGATATCCTCGGCTTTATTTTGCTGGCCGCCGGCATGGCGACGCTCACCCTGGCGCTCGACGGCAAAAAGGGGCTCGGAATCTCCCCCCTGTGGCTGACGGCGCTGGTGGCCATCGGCGCGGCGTCAATTCTGTGCTATCTGTGGCACGCGCGCGGCAACCGCAACGCGCTGTTCAGCCTGAAGCTGTTCAACAACCGCACCTTTTCTCTCGGCCTTGGCGGCAGCTTCGCCGGGCGCATCGGCAGCGGCATGCTGCCGTTCATGACCCCGGTGTTTTTACAGATTGGCCTCGGCTTTTCGCCGTTCCACGCCGGGCTGATGATGATCCCGATGGTGCTTGGCAGCATGGGAATGAAGCGCATTGTGGTTCAGGTGGTCAACCGCTTCGGCTATCGTCGGGTGCTGGTGACTTCAACGATCGGCCTCGCGCTGGTCAGCCTGCTATTTATGGGCGTCGCGCTCGCGGGCTGGTACTGGCTGCTGCCGGTGGTCCTGTTTCTGCAGGGAATGATTAACTCCAGCCGCTTCTCCTCAATGAATACCCTGACCCTGAAAGACCTGCCCGACGATCTGGCCAGCAGCGGCAACAGCATGCTATCGATGGTCATGCAGCTGTCGATGAGTATCGGCGTCACTATCGCCGGGATGCTACTCGGTCTCTACGGCCAGCAGCATATCGGCGTCGATGCGGCGACCGCTCATCAGGTGTTTCTTTATACCTACTTAAGCATGGCGGTGGTTATTGCGCTGCCGGCACTCATTTTTTCCCGCGTACCGGACGACACCACGATGAATACCGTGCTTCGTCGCCGTAAAAGGAGTGAGTCTTGAAGTTCTGGCGTCCCGGCATTACCGGCAAGCTGTTTATCGCGATTCTTGCCACCTGCATCGTGCTGCTAATCAGCATGCACTGGGCGGTGCGTATCAGTTTTGAACGCGGCTTTATCGACTATATCAAGCGCGGCAACGAACAGCGCCTGACCATGCTCGGCGATGCCCTGAGCGAACAGTATGCCCAGCACGGCAGCTGGAAGTTCCTGCGCAACAACGACCGCTTTATTTTCCAGCTGCTGAAAACCTTTGAGCGCGACAATGACGATCGCTCGCCGCCGGGTCGCGGTATGGGTCCGATGGACGAACCGCGTCCGGGCCCCGGCCCCGGAGAGATGCCGCCGGATGCCGCGCCGGACCGCCCCCTTGAGGGCCCGCGCGGCGATCGTGGCGATCGCGGTCCCGGTCCTGATATGCCTCCGCACGGCTGGCGCACGATGTTCTGGGTGGTCGATCAGAAAGGGCGCGTACTGGTGGGCCCGCGCGAGCGCGTCCCGACAGACGGCACCCGGCGCAGCATTATGGTTAACGGCGTCGAGGTTGGCGCGGTCATTGCCTCGCCGGTTGAGCGCCTGACGCGCAATACCGATATCAACTTCGACCGTCAGCAGAAACGCACCAGCTGGCTGATTGTCGCCCTCGCTACGCTGCTGGCGGCGCTGGCCACCTTCCCGCTGGCGCGCGGTCTGCTCGCCCCGGTTAAACGGCTGGTTGAGGGGACTCACCGTCTGGCGGCCGGCGATTTCTCCACCCGGGTCACCGCCACCAGCAGCGATGAACTGGGGCGCCTGGCGAAAGATTTCAACCAGCTAGCCAGTACCCTTGAACGCAATCAGCAAATGCGCCGCGACCTGATGGCCGATATTTCTCATGAACTGCGCACGCCGCTGGCGGTGCTGCGCGGCGAGCTGGAGGCGATTCAGGATGGCATCAGGAAATTTACCCCGGATTCCATCGCCTCCCTACAGGCGGAGGTCGCCACCCTCACCAAACTGGTCGAGGATTTGCACCAGCTTTCCATGTCCGATGAAGGCGCCCTCACCTACCAGAAAAGCTCGGTGGATATTATTAATCTGCTGGAGGTCGCCGCCGGCGCGTTTCGCGAGCGCTTCGCCAGCCGTGGACTGTCGATTGGCGTTTCGCTGCCGGAAAGCGCGGCGATTTTCGGCGACCGGGATCGCCTGATGCAGCTGTTCAACAACCTGCTGGAAAACAGCCTGCGCTATACCGATAGCGGCGGCGGCCTGCAGATTAGCGCCAGCCAGAGCGGCCAGATGCTGATTCTCGACTTTGCCGATAGCGCGCCCGGCGTCACCGACGAACAGCTGGAGCGGCTGGTTGAGCGCTTTTATCGTACCGAAGGGTCGCGTAATCGTGCCAGCGGCGGCTCTGGTCTGGGGCTGGCAATTTGCCTTAACATCGTGGCTGCCCACGGCGGCACTTTACGTGCCGGCCATTCGCCTTTGGGCGGGGTTAGCATTAAAGTAGAGTTACCTCTGGAACGTAATTTATCGAGAGACGTATGACTGAATTACCTGTTGATGAAAACACGCCGCGCATTCTTATCGTGGAAGATGAGCCCAAACTGGGCCAATTGCTGATCGATTATCTTCAGGCGGCGGGTTATGCGCCGACGCTGATCAATCACGGCGATCGGGTTCTACCGTACGTTCGCCAGACGCCGCCGCATCTGATCCTGCTGGATCTGATGCTGCCCGGTACCGACGGACTCACTCTGTGCCGGGAAATCCGCCGTTTCTCTGAGGTTCCTGTGGTGATGGTAACCGCCAAAATCGAGGAGATCGACCGCTTGCTGGGGTTAGAAATCGGCGCCGATGACTATATCTGTAAGCCCTACAGCCCGCGTGAAGTGGTGGCCCGCGTGAAGACCATTCTTCGCCGCTGCAAGCCGCAGCGCGATCTGCAGGCGCTGGATGCCGAAAGCCCGCTGATTGTCGACGAGGGCCGCTTCCAGGCTTCCTGGCGCAACAAGCTGCTGGACCTCACGCCCGCCGAGTTCCGGCTGCTGAAGACCCTCTCTCAGGAGCCGGGTAAAGTCTTCTCCCGTGAACAGCTGCTCAATCATCTGTACGATGATTACCGCGTGGTCACCGATCGCACTATTGACAGCCATATCAAAAACCTGCGCCGCAAGCTGGAATCGCTGGACGCCGAGCAGTCATTTATCCGCGCCGTTTACGGCGTTGGATATCGCTGGGAAGCCGACGCCTGCCGCCTGGCGTAACCGCCCAGCTCCGGCTCAGCGCCGGGGCTGGCATTTTCTGTTATCCGCTCCCACAAATAAGCCCCTCAGCGGCGCTTCAGGAAAAAACTGCGCCCTTCGGGTCATAATCTGAGAATACTGGCAAAAATAAGAAATACGTCACCGGCATGATATATTGCAGGCGGATATTCTCTATATATTCAACTGCGCAAGGAATGCCATGAGTAATATTCATAGAAAATATAGTCCACGAAATATAATTAACGCCCCTGATGTAAAATCGGCCATTATTTCTCGCAGCGAACAGCGTGACGACGGTAGTAGTATTCAACGCTGGCTAAGCAACCATTTTTTTCGCTGGGCTATCGGTAATTTTCCCCACGTTTACCCCGTACGCTCCGCCGCCGATTATGCGGTTTACTTTGGCGCGGAGAAGGCGATCCCCGCGTGGTTGATATCCGGGCTGGGCGGCGGCGGCGCCTTTTACTATCTTAATCCACAGCATCCGCAGCTGCTGGCGACGGAAAGGGAGTTACTGGAGTTCCTGTCGCGGCTGGAAGGCACGCGGCTGGAAAGCAAACTTCAGCGCATTAACTGTTTCACCGTCCTGGACATGCGCGAGGCCGAGCACCAGAAAATGCAGCGCCTGCGCGAACGAGGCTGGTACCCCTCCAGCGACGACGCCATTAAGCCGCTGATGAAGGGCACTGCTGGGCAGTGGGTCGCCTTCGATGCCGCCAGCCCGGCCTTGCGTAGTGAAATGGCCTATGAATCCTGGCATATGCAGCACTGCGTCGGCCAGTTCGAGGATAAAGGATCACTCTCCGGCGGCTACGGCGAGTACTACGCCCGGCAAATTGAACAAGGCGCATTTCGCCTTCTGAGCCTGCGCGACGAAAATAATATTCCCCACGTCACCCTGAGCCTGAGGATAAATAATGACAGCATGAGTATCGATCAAATTAAAGGTAAGCAGAACCAGCATCCTGTTAAAAAATATGCCGCCGACGTTTTGGCTTTATTACATTATCTGCAACCACGTCCCGAGCGCCACGCCGATTGTGAAGGTATGGGGATCGTCTATGAAGCGACGCCGCAATTTGCTGGCTGGAAATTTATCACCGATGTGGTTGATTTTGATTTTTTACTCAACGTTCTGCATAACAATTTTCATTTAATGACGCACTTCCCTCACCCACCGGTGGCGCTACAGTGGCTGCTTCTGCACAGCGCTCCGGAGGCATTGCGCTATCTTCGGACGATCGATCCCAACGTGGCGACCGCGGCGGAAATGCTGTTCCCACAGCATGAATGGCACCCTACGCTTGCCGGGAAAAACACCTGCAGCCAGCCTTTTGAAATTGAGAGCCTGACGCTACAAACCACGCGCTACCGACCCCACACCGGAGAGAGTCCTTGATGCTGCTGATAGCCTTGTTTACCACCGCTTATTACCTGCGCTTACGCGCCAAAAAAAAGAATAAACAGCTGGTTGCCGCCCGCATCGCCGAGGAAAAAGAAAAGGACCGTCTTAACGATCTGCGCCGCGATAGCCGAAGACGCCAGTGGGCGCTGGCGTTAGCCGATCTCCTCTCGCACCGCAATGGCCTGCCGACAAAAGGCGTACAGCTGGCGTTGAAACTTGATGATGACCAGCGCCGCCACCTGACGCAGCAGGTAAAAAAAGAACTGGGCTTGCATCAGCACCTCGACGGCGCGGCGTTACGCCAGCAGATCGCCGAGATCCTGCGCTGCTGGCCGGCGGGCATGGGCAACTCGCCGCGCACGTTTTACCACCACCTGGCGGCCCAGGGCCGGGTTCGCGACGCGCTGGCGTTCGACTGCATGCGCACCGCCTTTCTGACGCGCTGTATCGCCGGACTCGGCTGGTGCGACGAAAATCAGGCCTGGCTGGTTCTCCTGTTAAACGCCCAGCGGGCGCAGGATTGTTTTGCTTCGTGGGAAGATTACGCCACCGCCTACGTCCGCGCCCGCCGGGTACGGCTGGCATTAATGGATACGCCAACGGCGGTTGCCGGACGCGATGTGCAGGAGGTGGCCTGTTATCTGAAAGCCTCCTTCAGCCGCTGGAAAACGCTGCCGTGGAATGACTTCAAAATTTTCGACCCGGTTTAAAAGGAGTGTATATGGAAAAGGATGACCCACTGCTCACCGCCATGTTTGAGATGTGCAACCGTAAAAATCCCCTCAATGACGGACAGCGCGAGTGGTCTATCGCGGATCTTCCCGGCCTGTTGCGCGAAGGATGTTATGACGAGCTCGAGGCGCGCTATAGCCGGGCGCTGGCGGAAAGCCTGACCAGCCGCGAGGCGGAAAAACGTTACTTCCTCGCCTGGACGCAGATGTGCAACCATTTTTACGATATGGATGCGCTGGTCGAGGCCGGGCCTGCTGGGTTAGCGCCGATCAAAAACTGGCAGCGCGCCCGCCCGCGCTCCAGCTATGCCTGGCTTGCTGAGGCCCAGTACTGGAACCACCGCGCGTGGCTCTATCGCAGCTACGGCTGGGCGCAGGATACCACCCGCGCCATGTGGATCTGCGCCAGCGCCTGCAATGAGCGGATGGTCATTGCCGTTCTCTACGCCATCGACCTCGAACCACGCCAGTGGATGGCGGCGTCCCTGACCAGCACTAACTCTAAGGTCTTCGGCCAGCCCGACTGGCTGGCTGAGTTCCTTGCCGGCGCTGAGGTTGCAGGACGACCGCTGATGCAGGAACTGGCTGAGTATCACCGCCGCTCACCGCAGGAAGTGGAGGCGCTGATGGCCCATTCCGGTCTGTCGTTTGCCGACGCGGTATGCCCGGATCTGCCTCGTCCGCAGGTACTGCCTGCGTGCGATGGCGACGCCGGGCAACGCTACTGGCTCGCCGTTTGTCTGGCGATTTTCCCGACGGCATTTTACGCGCTGGATGAGTATATTCCGTTTCGTATGCCGCGCTGGGGAGGATCGCATCAGGAGATCCGCGAATTTCTGGCATCAACGGTATGCGATCATCTTACCGCCGCCGAGCGGGAGCATCTGGAACTTTTAATCTGGTGGGATGACCATCGCGATCTGCGTATCAATGAAGTGGATTCACCGACCGAGCGGGAGCATATTATCGCCAAAGCCGAAGAGATTGCCCGGCGGGCGCACATGGCGCAGTCTCGCCACCATGCGCTGGAGTGGCTGTTGCTCTGCTATAGCGATTTAGACGATAAAGACGCGCTCTGGCTCACCCTGCAGCGTTCGGTCATGGAAAAAGTGAAGCTCAACAATTACTACACCGCGTGGGCGTTAAAGTTTGCGCTGCGCGATTTCCCGGACAGCGAGTGGATTTACAATTTCATCTGCCAGAATGCGCAACAAACCGAATACGGCGTGCCGAAAATCTATCGCGGCTACTTCCAGTACGCGGGGTTATTTGGCTTTGAAAAAGATGAAGCGCAGGGCGCCGTCTGGCTCGATAGCGTCGCCGACATTGAATACGACCATAACTGGCGGGCGGCGATAAAAGATTTTCGCTGGCTCGGTTACCCCGAATATCTCCTGCCTCTGGCCCACCTTGGCGCCCGGAGAAACATCCCCAGCGCGCTTAATCAGCTCGGGGTGGAATCTCATGCCAGAGATAACGGAGGCTTGTTGCCGTACGATCCCGCCATCGCCTTCGGTTACTGCCAGCAAGCGGCCGAGATTTTACGCCAGCACGTCGCGCAGCGCGACGCAGATAATAAATATCGCTTGATCGCCAACGGCGGCGATGACGGCTATGAACAGGACCTGCAGGAGATCCATTTCCGTATGGCCAACTGCTGCGAACGTCTGATCAACCAGGCTCCGCCGGCGGAAAAGCGCGCTGCTTACGAAAAAAACCTTCTCGATAATCTCTATCTGGCCTCCCGCTATGGCGATAAGCGGGCCTGGGAACTCTTTCTGCTTAATATCGCCGGCGTAAAAGATTTAGCGCTGGCGCACTCACATTTGCAACAGGTGCAGGAAGCGGCAAATAAAGGTTCGCCGGAGGCCATGGTGGCGCTGTCGCAGCTGTACGGTAACAAACGGGATAAAGCGCTTTATAATATGAAACAGAGCGCGCGCTGGGCGCATTTTTTCATCACCTTGTACCCTGAACATGAATTATTCATGGATCTGGATGCTCTCCATTTCGATTCTTTCTGGAAACGCTGGCGCTTTGCCTGGTACACCTCACGTATCCCGGATTCCGAGCTGCCGGGGCAGGTCAACTCCATGGTGTAAGGTGGTTTACTCCCCTGCCCCACAGCGCTACAATGCCCGCCCTTAATGTGGGGGCACTCCCCAACTCGCCGCACCGGGTGCGGCGAATCTGACCTGTCATCAGAACGAGAAAATCATGTTTAAACCGGAACTCCTTTCCCCGGCGGGAACGCTGAAAAATATGCGTTACGCTTTCGCCTATGGCGCAGATGCCGTTTATGCGGGCCAACCCCGCTACTCCCTGCGCGTGCGTAACAACGAATTCAATCACGAAAATCTGCAGCTCGGCATTAACGAAGCCCACGCGTTGGGTAAAAAATTCTATGTGGTGGTTAACATTGCCCCGCATAACGCCAAGCTGAAAACGTTTATTCGCGATCTGAAGCCGGTGGTGGAAATGGGGCCGGATGCGCTGATCATGTCCGATCCGGGCTTAATTATGCTGGTGCGCGAACATTTTCCCGACATGGATATTCATCTGTCGGTGCAGGCCAACGCCGTGAACTGGGCGACAGTCAAGTTCTGGCAGCAAATGGGGCTGACCCGCGTCATTCTCTCCCGCGAGCTGTCGCTGGATGAAATCGCCGAAATTCGCAGCCAGGTGCCGGAGATGGAAATTGAAATCTTCGTTCACGGCGCGCTGTGCATGGCCTACTCTGGCCGCTGCCTGCTCTCGGGCTATATCAACAAACGCGATCCGAACCAGGGCACCTGCACCAACGCCTGCCGCTGGGAGTACAACGTGCAGGAAGGTAAAGAAGACGACGTCGGTAATATCGTGCATAAGCACGAACCGATCCCGGTGCAGAACGTCGAGCCGACGCTGGGCATCGGCGCGCCGACTGACCAGGTGTTTATGATTGAAGAGGCCAAACGTCCGGGCGAATACATGACCGCGTTTGAAGACGAACACGGCACCTATATCATGAACTCGAAAGATCTGCGCGCTATCGCTCACGTCGAGCGGCTGACCCAGATGGGCGTTCATTCGCTGAAAATCGAAGGCCGCACGAAATCACATTACTATTGTGCCCGTACCGCTCAGGTCTACCGCAAGGCCATTGACGACGCCGCCGCAGGCAAACCGTTCGATACTTCCCTGCTGGATACCCTGGAAAACCTCGCGCATCGCGGCTATACCGAAGGTTTTCTGCGTCGCCATACGCACGATGACTACCAGAACTATGAGCACGGCTACTCTGTTTCCGAACGCCAGCAGTTCGTCGGCGAATTTACCGGCGAGCGCAACGGCCAGCTGGCGGCGGTGGCGGTGAAAAATAAATTTTCCGTCGGCGATAGCCTTGAGCTGATGACCCCGCAGGGCAACGTCAACTTTACTCTCGAACATATGGAAAACGGCAAAGGCGAGCGAGTGTCGGTAGCGCCGGGCGACGGGCACACAGTATGGTTGCCTGTCCCGGAAGATATGGTGCTGCAATATGCTCTGCTGATGCGCAACTTTACTGGTCAGACAACCCGAAACCCGCACAGTAACTAGTTAATTTGGGTTATTTTTTCACGATGTAAAGATATTAGAAACGGATCACATACCGTTTCGTTCAAAGCAGATATCATCCATTTCGCTGAAAAACATAACCCATAAATGCTAGCTGTACCAGGAACCACCTCCTTAGCCTGCGTAATCTCCCTTACGCGGGCTTATTTTTTATCTCTCCCCCCGCCTTCGCTTTCTTCATGCGGTACACTTTATGCATTACTGAGCAATAAAGGTCCCCTGATAATGTCCACGTTTCCAGCCAGCTTACTGATTCTGAATGGCAAAGGCGCCAATGAACCGCAGCTACGCGAGGCGGTTAAACTGTTACGCGACGAAGGAATCGATATTCACGTCCGCGTCACCTGGGAAAAAGGCGATGCCGTTCGCTTTGTCGATGAAGCTCTGCAGCTGAACGTCGAAACGGTGATTGCCGGCGGCGGTGATGGCACCATCAATGAGGTGGCGACGGCGCTGGTCGAGCGCGACGGTAAAATGGCGCTGGGGATTTTGCCGCTGGGCACGGCGAACGACTTCGCCACCAGCGTCGGCATCCCGCAGGATCTGGCCAGCGCGCTGAAGCTGGCCATCGTTGGCCGCGAAGTGGCGATAGATATTGCGCGAGTTAACGATAAGACCGGTTTTATTAATATGGCCACCGGCGGTTTCGGCACCCGCATTACGACCGAAACCCCGGAGAAACTCAAGGCCGCGCTCGGCGGCGTCTCGTATTTGATCCACGGCCTGATGCGCATGGATACGCTCAAGCCGGACCGCTGCGAAATCCGCGGCGAGAACTTTCACTGGCATGGCGATGCACTGGTCATCGGCATCGGCAACGGGCGTCAGGCCGGCGGCGGCCAGCAGCTGTGCCCGGAAGCATTAATCAATGATGGCCTGCTGCATCTGCGCATTTTCACCGGCGAAGAGCTGATCCCTGCGCTGTTCAGCACCCTGGCAAATCCGCAAACCTCGCCGAATATCATCGACGGCGTCTCATCGTGGTTTGAGATAACCGCCCCTCATGAGATGACGTTTAACCTCGACGGCGAACCGCTGACCGGTAAAACCTTCCGCATGGAGCTTTTACCGGCCGCGCTACGCTGCCGACTTCCTCCCGACTGTCCGCTGCTACGTTGATCAGGTTTCGCAAAGCAAAGACGGCGCCCGACTGGTATACAGCAGCCGGGTTCGTTGATTGAGCCGCTGAATATTAAGGTAAAACGGCACCTGCGGCTGCAGGAAAAACTTGGGCAGGATGTTGTTAATATGCTTCTCCTGCTCGGTTTCGCCGATGCTGGCAGAGACGGTTTCCGATCGCAGGAAGTAGTGCTGGCCGTCGCGGGTAAAGCTAAACCAGATGTTCTGGTTGATGGTAAACGATTCACCCTGCGGCGGCGTAATCTCTCCCCGGACAATCACCAGCCCACGGGTGCTATCAAATACGAAGCGTAATGAAATATCGCCCTGATAACCTGAGTTTAATAGCCGCATCTCACCGCTGCACTGGAAATGATTGCGCTGCCAGTATTGCCAGGATTTTATCGTCATACCGCTTAATACTCCGATAAATACGATAGCGATTAACCATTTAATTTCACGCCGGCGCATTGACTACCTCCTTAATGTAATATTTGGTGAGGCATTGATTATCACGCCATTGACTAAATGGCTGACGGCAGCGAATCACCGACACCCGCGCTTGCCCGGGATAAAGCGTCAAATAAATCCATGGATATTCTTCGCATTCAAATTTACTGCGCTTGATAAAATTGACATGACGAACATGGTCAACTACGTCATTATTGGCAAAGAAGTGACATTGTTGCGAAAATTTAGCAATTATGGGCGAATAACTTTGCAAATAAGATTCGAATTCTGTTTGCCACGCAACAAATCCACAAACCAGACAACTCAGCAGCGCCGCAAGCCCCCACAAAAGAGAGCGTCGCGGCCTTAACCGCTTTTTTTCGGGCAAACTCGCAGCTGCGACCTCCTTATGAACAGGCTCGTCAACGGGCGCTTGTGGCTCCTCCGCCGTCGGTGCCTTCTCTACATCGCGCGGCTGAGATTCCGTCACCGTTAATGTTGCATCCAGCCTGACGCCTACCCTCGGCACCGTAATAATAATATCCTCGTCTACCCCCAGCTCCTTAAATGCCCGACGTAACAGGGAAATATTCTGGTAAAAACCGTTGCTGGTTACCTGGGCGCCATGCTTTATCCACACTTCCTCAAAAAAGGTTTCGCGGGCAACAGTATTGCCATCATGCTGAATAAGCAGTAATAAACAGCGGCTGGCCGGCATATTTAAGGAAACCGTTTTCGTCTCGTCAGCAATAAGTATTAGAGCGCTACGCTGAGGAAAAAAGGCAATTCTTCCATTAATCGTATATATTTTTTCCATCCTGTTCTCTGAGAATAGTAATCACGTGGATGAGCGGCAGGGGGTACCCTACTATAAATAGGGTAATCCGCCATGACGTTGATGACATCTTAAGATTATTCGCAGGCGAGTTTACTCTATTACTCAGCAGATCTGGAGGCGTAATACGCAGTTTTTCCTTGTTATTAGCAAGGTTTAAATGAATTTACAGAACGGAATATTTTGTACTTCGAATTGAAATTGGCTATTTATTTCAAAAAAAATAATAAATACAAGTTATAATTCGTAAAAGATGCATTCACACAACAGATACTTTCATTTTAGATCTAAATACCACATTTACATTAATAGACGATATTTATAACTATAACTACATATCGTTTCAAAGTTTTATCTATAAAATGGGCGCATTTCCCGCGTGACAAATGCGCCATAAAGCTTAGTATGCCGCCACCTCGCGCGCCATTTCGCGCGTATATTGCCGACTGGCGTTGACCAGCATCTGCGTATAGGCCGTCCGCGCCTCGCCGCTGACCAGCGCATCGACCGTCAGGGTTTCAAGGATCTTCCCGTACTGCATCACCGCCACGGTCTGGCATAAATGGGCAATAACCCCGAGATCGTGAGTAACCATCAGGTAAGTGAGCTTAGCCTCCTGCTGCAATTCTGCCAGCAGATTGAGGATCTCCGCCTGCACCGACACATCCAGCGCCGACGTCGGCTCATCCAGCAGCAGTACCTGAGGCTCAAGAATCAGCGCTCTGGCTATCGCCACGCGCTGCCGCTGCCCGCCGGAGAGCTGATGCGGATAGCGCTCGCGAAAGGCACGGTTGAGGCCAACTTTGTCCAGCAGCGCATTGATCCGCCGGTCGCGGTCGTTGATACGATGGATCTGCAGCGGCTCTTCGAGGATATCGCCAATGGTGTGACGAGGATGCAGCGATCCGTAGGGGTCCTGAAATACCATTTGCACCTGACGGCAGCGCTTGCGGCTGATTTCATGCCCTAAGCGCTGACCATCGATGGCCAGCTCCCCCTGCCAGTGGGTAAACAGCCCCGCCAGGCACTTGAGCACCGTCGTTTTACCGGAGCCGGACTCGCCTACCAGACCGTAGATCTCGCCGGGCTTAACGTGGAAACTGACGTCATACAGCACCTGGTTACGCTTATCCCCCTCGCCAAACGCGAGGTTGAGATGTTGAACTTCAATCATCATCCGCTCCTTATTCCGTTAACCAGCTGGCCTGACGCTGCAGCACCGGCAGTATCGGGCGACGATGCTGCATATCCGGCAGCGAGTTAATCAATCCCTGAGTATAGGGATGACGGGCGTTATCGAGATCTTTAGCAGCGATGGACTCCACTACCCGCCCGGCGTACATCACCAGTACGCGGTCGCAGAAGCTGCGCACCAGGTTGATATCGTGGCTGATAAAAATCAGCCCCAGCCCGCGCGACTGAACCAGGTCATCCAGCAGGCCCAGCACCTGCAGGCGCACCGACACATCCAGCGCGGAGGTGGGCTCATCGGCAATGATCAGTTCCGGGTCGGTAATCAGCATCATGGCGATCATGATGCGCTGCCCCTGTCCGCCGGATATTTCATGCGGATAAAGCTGATAAACGCGCTCCGGCTGGCGAATACGCACCACCTCCAGCATCTCCAGCGCCCTGGCTTTCGCCTCATCTTTGCGCCCGGGATGATGAGTAAGCCAGGCCTCGGCGATTTGCTTACCCACGCAGACCACCGGATTAAGCGAATATTTCGGGTCCTGCATAATCATAGAGATACGTTTGCCGCGTACGCCGCGCATTTGCGCTTCGCTAAGATGCTGCAGATCGAGGTCGGCAAACTGCATCCGGCTGGCGCTGACGCGGGCCTTTTTCGGATGCAGCTGCAGCAGCGCGCGCCCAACGGTGGACTTACCCGAACCGGACTCGCCGACAATCGCCAGCTTTTCGCGCCCCAGTTGGAAGGAGACGCCGCGCACGGCATGGGTCACCGCGCTGCCGTTAACAAAGTCGACGCACAGATCGCGCACGTCGAGCAGCGGAGCATTATTCACTGCGGGGATCGAGGATGTCACGTAGGCCATCTCCTAAGAAGTTGAACGCTAAGCTGTTGATCAGAATCGCCAGCCCCGGAATTGTTACGACCCACCAGCACTCCATCATATAAGTGCGCCCGCTGGAGATCATCGCTCCCCACTCCGGCTCCGGCGGCTGCGCGCCGAGCCCGAGAAAGCCGAGACCGGCCGCGGTCAGAATGATCCCGGCCATATTCATGGTGATACGGATAATGACCGAGGGCAGACACAGCGGCACGATATGGCGCCAGAGGACGCGGGACGATGAAGCGCCCTGCAGACGCACGGCGGAGATAAAATCGGCCTGGCGCAGAGAGAGCGTTTCGGCGCGCGCCAGACGGGCTATCGGCGGCCAGGCGGTAAGCGTGATGGCGATAACCACATGCTCCAGCCCCGGCCCTAAGGCGGCGACAAACGCCAGCGCCAGAACCAGGCTCGGGAAGGAGATGAAAATATCGGTGACGCGCATCAGCACCATATCGACTTTACCGCCGAAATAGCCGGCGCTGACGCCCAGCAGCAGCCCGAGCGGACCGACGGTCACCGAGACCAGCAGCACGATATAGAGCGTGATGCGCGAGCCGTACACCAGGCGACTAAAGATATCCCGGCCAAACTCATCGGTGCCGAACCAGTGCTGCGCATTCGGCGCGACCAGCGCGCTGTTCAGGTCCTGCACCAGCGGGTTATAAGGCGCAATCAGCGGCGCGAAAATCGCCACCACCAGCAGCAGAAAGATAATTCCTCCGCCGATGGCCGTTAGCGGGTTGCGCGCCATTTTGCCGATAAACCCGACGGCCCGCG
This sequence comes from Klebsiella sp. HN106, assembly GCF_051209435.1. Lineage (NCBI taxonomy): Bacteria > Pseudomonadati > Pseudomonadota > Gammaproteobacteria > Enterobacterales > Enterobacteriaceae > Klebsiella > Klebsiella sp. HN106. The sequence goes on from NZ_JBLURD010000001.1 coordinate 1,287,690, forward strand.
CCGCCGCGCGTTGCAGCCGCTGACGGCCTTCGCCCGCACCGCCCGAAAGCGGCGAATCCAGAGAAACGGTCATGATTTTGTCCTCGGGTCAAAGAATTGATACAGCATGTCGGAGAGCAGGTTGAGCATCACGAAGATCACTCCCACCAGCAGCACGCAGCCCATCACCGCATTCATATCGCCCAGCAGCAGGCTACCGGTAAGATAGGAGCCGAAACCCGGCCATGAGAAGACGGTTTCAATCAGCACCGCGCCTTCCAGCAGCGCGCCGTAGGCCAGCGCCACCACCGTCAGCAGCTGCACGAGGATGTTACGAAACGCATGGTTCCAGATGACCTGACGCTCGGTCAGCCCTTTCACCCTCGCGGTAATAATGAACTCCTGCGACAGCTGGGCCAGCATAAAGCTGCGGGTCATACGGCTGATATAAGCCAGCGAGTGAAAACCCAGCAGCGAGGCGGGAAGAATCAGATGATTAATGGCGTTCCAGAACACCTGTCCGTTTCCTGCCAGCAGCGCATCAACGGTCATCAGGCCGGTACGGCGCGGCACAATGCCGTCCAGACCGAGGTCTACCCGCCCGGCGCCGCCCACCCAGCCGAGCCAGGCATAGAACACCAGCAGCCCCATCATTCCGACCCAGAAAATCGGCGTCGAGTAGCCCGCCAGGCTGATAATGCGTACCACATAATCGGAGACGCTATTGCGCCGCGCCGCCGCCAGCACGCCCAGCGGAATTCCGAGACCCGCGCCGACGAGAATCGCCATCGTCGCCAGCTCCATGGTGGCCGGGAAGACGCGGATAATATCGTCCACCACCGGTTTCCCGGTCAGCAGCGCATTGCCCAGATCGCCGTGCAGCAGGTTGACGAAATAGATGCCAAACTGGGTGGCCAGCGATTTATCAAACCCCAGCTGCTGGTAAACCTGCTGATAGGTACTCTGGTCAGCATCCGGACCGACGATCGCCAGCACCGGGTCGATAGGCATGACGCGGCCAATGGTAAAGGTCAGCAGCAGCAGGCCGAACAGCGTAATCACCACCTGCAGCAGCCGTTTGGATAAGCGCCGGCCGCGTGAGCCGGGCGCAAGGATTGCGGTACTCATCCTTTCTCTCCTTCGCGGACTTTATAGACGTCACGCAGAAAAGTGGTGGCGGAGGGGTGCGGCTGATACTCTCGTACCTCGTTGCGCACCACCACGGAATCGACCATCTGCGAAAGCGGAATTAAAGCCGGAACCAGCTGGTCGTAGCGCGCCTGGATGGCCTGGTAGTCAGCCACCTGTTTTTGCGGATCGCGTTCCAGCAGGGCCTGGTCAATCATCGTATTGAGCTGCGGGTCGTAAAAACCGGTACGCCAGCCCTGAAAGTTGGTCAGACGCGCCTCATCGCTGTTATCCGGGTTATAGACCAGCGCGCGCAGGCTGGAGTGCGGATGCGGCTCCATTCCGCTGCCGCCGCGTCCCACCAGCAGGTCAAATTTACGCTCGCGCATCGCGCCGTATATCTGGTTACCGGTGCCGGTGATGATTTTGGCGTTAATACCCGCCTGCATCAGCGTCGACTGCACGGCGATACCGATGTTAAGAAATGGCTGATCGGAGAGGACCCGCAGCGTGGTATCAAAGCCGTTGGGATAACCCGCTTCCGCCAGCAGCTTTTTCGCCCGCGCCACGTCCAGCTTATAGCCAGGGTCAGGCAACGTAGACGGCATGCCCGCCTTAATCGGTCGCTGATGCAGCACGCCGTAGCCCGGCATCAGCGCTTTATTGATACCCTGGTAATCAATCAGATAGCGCACCGCTTCGCGCACTTTCGGTTGGGCGAAGTGCGCCTCTTTCATGCTCATCGCCACGTAGTACATGGTGCCGCGCTGCACCGCATCGACGGTCAGCTGCGGGTCGCTGCGCAGGGCGTTAATGTCGGAAACCGCCATATTGTTGGCAATATCGAGGTCGCCTTTTTCGATCATCAGACGCAGGGTTTGCGACTCCTGGAAATGGCGCAGCACCACGCGGCTCATTTTCGCCTCGCCGCGCCAGTAGTCAGGATTGCGCTTCATGCGCAGCACATCTTTTGCCTGCCAGGTTTCCAGCGTAAACGGCCCGGAACCGGCTTCATGGGTGGTCAGCCAGCGGTTACCCCAGTCGTTATCCTGCTGGTGGCTTTGCACCGTTTTACTGTCCAGCACCCCGAGGTTGCCCAGCGCCGCCAGCGAGTAAATCACCAGCTGCGGATCGTTATCTTTGGGTAACTCGATTTGCACCGTGAAGCGGTCCGGCGCGCTGACCTGGCTGTCGATATTTTTCTTACTGAAGCCATAGGATTTCCATACCGAGGCCTGAGCCAGGTTGAGGTGCAGGATGCGCCGCATTGACCACACCACGTCAGCGGCGGTCAGCGGGTTGCCGGAGTGAAACTTAACGTCGTCGCGCAGATGAAAGGTCAGGGTTTTGCCGTCGGGGCTGATATCCCAGGATTTCGCCAGCGCGGGCTTAACGTTGGTGAGCTGTTCAGGGTCAAGCTCCACCAGCGAGTCGTAGAGGTTGACCACGATACCCACCACTTCGTTACCGGTCATCGCCGCCGGGTCAAGGGTGAGCAAGTTATTCATATTCATGCCGATGATGAGCTGATCGGGCGGCGTTTTCGCCACCGCCGCCCCGCTTCCCATCGACACGGCGAGCGTGAATAAGCACGCTGCCAGTAGGGAGGTTTTTTTCATATCTCTGTTTGCCTGTACTGTAGGGTACATGTTGCCGGATGGCGGCATTTTCGCTTTATCCGGCCTACCGGGCCGCAGACCCGATAAGCGCAGCGCCATCGGGCATTTATTTTTTTGAATCAGTCGTGGCTAACGGTATTGGCTTCGATATACGCAAAATTAATGTCTTCGCCGAGGCCCGGACGTTGTGACAAATGCACAAATCCCTGGTCATCCATCGGGTCAACAATGCTATTGAGATAAGCCGCCGGTTCATCGTAGTCGAGGAACGGATGCAGCAGGCCGCGCTCGTACCAGCGGCAGTTGCGGATCGCGCCGACCACCGCCAGGCTTGCCGCGCCGTTGCCGTGGACTTCGCAATCCATGCCGAAAGATTCCGCCAGCGCCGCGACCTTCATGGTCGGGGTAATACCGCCCACGCCGTTAGCGCCGGCGCGCAGAATGTCGCAGGCTCCGGCTTTCACCCATTCGGCGCGCATGTGGTGCTTGCCGCCGAAGCTCTCCGGCCCGACGATGGGGATCGACAGGTTTTCCGCCAGCCACGCGTAGGAGGACATCGAATCCTCCTCCATCGGCTCTTCAAACCAGGCGAAATTGAGTTTTTCCAGCTCTTTGCCGATCCACAGCGCCTCGGCGCGGCTGTACCAGTGATAGCCGTCAATCATCAGGTCAATATCCGGCCCCACCGCTTCGCGCACCGCCGCGCAGGCTTTAATATCCATTTTGGGATTGGGCGCAAAAGAGATTGGCGGCATCCAGGTGTGCAGCTTGATGGCCTTGTAGCCGCGGGCGACCAGCTTTTCGGCAAAGGCGGCATACTCCTCCGGGGTCGACAGACCACCCGGCAGATCGTCGCCGCACATCGTGCTGCCGTAAGCCGGGACGGTGTCGCGATAGCCGCCGAGCAGCTTGTAAACCGGCATCTTAAGGCTGCGGCCTATCAGGTCCCACAGCGCCTGTTCAATAAACGACAGCGCGCGCTCCGTTAGCTGATGTGCACTACCGCGCTGCCAGTGGTTAAGATCCTGCCAGATACGCTCGCGGTTAAACGGGTCCTGCCCCACCAGCACTTTGCGGAAAAAAGTATTCACCACGAACGGGCGCACGACTTCCGGAGGCGCAAACGAAAAACCCTGCGCCCCATCATCAGCGGTGATGGTCAGCATCGCCATTTTAGCCATGCTTTCAGCCCCCGGATGGGAGTGCCCGGCGCTGTCGGAAACCCGACGTGTGGGATACTGGAAAACGGTGACATTCACAGATTCAATTTTCATGCTCAATCCTTATCACGGCCAAATCCGATCGATAGAAGCAAATCGGCAAAGTGGTTTCACATTATTGAAAATACGTTTCAATATCTAATCTAAGCACAATTACGTAGCAGTGCCTCGGACAAACACCGCTAAGCAAGGCAATAAATTTGGGCATTGGCACAACAAGACGTGACTGTTTTCACAAAAGATGAGTGAAATGTGAGGCGGATCGGCATGGAGAAAAAAGGGCGTGAGCGCAGAAGAGAGAGTGACCGACCGTGTACATCCCGGGATTTTCTGCGCTCACGAAAGCGTGAGTTATGCGACCGCCTCTGGCTCGGCGGTGAGGGCTTCCAGCAGTTCAGGCAGCGCCCGGTAGCGGCCAGCGGCGGCCTGAAAACGCGCGTGCTGGCTATCTTCGGCAATCACTATCGTGGCAATCCCCGCCGCCCGGGCCGCGCTAAAGCCGTTGAAGCTGTCTTCGATCACCAGGCAACGGCTGGCGTCGAGATTAAGCTTATCCAACGTCGTCAGATAAACCGCCGGATGCGGCTTGCCCTGCGCTTCATCATCCGCGCTGCAAATCACATCAAAATAGTGCCAGAGCGAGAGCTTGTTCAGCACGGCGGCGATAACCTGCCGGGACGAGGAGGTCGCGAGCGCAATTTTATAACCGGCATGGCGAAAATAGCGTAACGCCTCATGCACCCCGCGCATCGGCTCGCCTTCGGCGGCGATCAGGCCGGTAATACGCTGCAATATCGCGGCTTCAAGCCGCTGCGGAACAAGCTCAAGCTGGCAATGGCGGCACCAGGTGCGGGCAATTTCGTCGAGGCGTTTGCCTTTGGTCAGCGTTTCGCACTCCTCGACGCTCGCCGTTGCCCCCCACTGCGCGAGGGCGTCGATTTGCGCCTGCCGCCACAGGCTTTCGGAATCAATAATCACGCCATCCATGTCAAAAATCACTGCCTGAATACTCATCATTCACCTCATTAAGGCTGGCATGCCTGGCATGCCAGCCGCATCACCTTAAGAGAACTCCACCTGCTCGCTGGCCGGCGCTTCCTTGTGGGAAAATCCCGGCTGCTCGACGCGGATAAACGCACAGAGGAAAAAGGCCGCCACGTACAGCGCGGTATAGGCGATCACCACTCCGATGGTGCTAAAGAACGGCAGCAAAATCACCGCAATAGCCGGTGCGAGAAAGTTCGACATCCCCGCCGACAGGTTGTAGACCGAAATGGCCGCGCCTTTGTGCTTCGGCTCCAGCGCCGGGAAAACCGCCGCCAGCGGAACAAACGCGGCGACAAAGATCCCCAGGGCGATAGCCGGAAGCAGCGCCATCGCGAAGTTATGTCCGAAGTGCTGCGGAATGTAATAAAACGCCAGGCTGGAGACCGCCATACCGATGCAGCCGAACCAGCGCACCACCTTCATCCAGCCCAGTTTTTCGCCCAGAATGCCCCACAGCACGTTAGAGAAAATGGTGGTAAAGAAGAAGACCGCCCACACCTGCAGCCATTCTGAGGTGGTGAAGCCCAGCTCATCGACGAACATCATCGGCATAATCACCGCAAAGCCGAACAGCGAGAGCGTATTGATAATTCGCACCATGCTCGACAGCAGAATATTGCGGTTGGTATAGAGCAGCGTCGCCGCGCGGCCCAGTTCGGCAAACTTCTCGCGGGTGGTCAGGTTCTGCATATGGTGCGGCGTTTTAATATGGCGCAGGGAAGCCAGCGCAATGATGCCGCCGGTGACGCAGAAAGCGAGCGCCAGCCACAATGTCCCCAGCTCGCCGATATGCGGGATGGTAAAGCTCGGAATATAGCTGCCGAATACGCCGATGCCGATGGAATAGACCGCCCAGAACCAGCCGATCGCCGAGCTGGCGTTATCGCTTTTCACGTTGTGGATAATGGCGACGATAAACGAGTAAAGGAACAGCGGATACGCGAAGCCGCGGATGCCGTAGAAAACCAGGATCAGGGCATAGTTCGCGTGACCAAGGCCGAAAACGAGGAACAGCACGTGGAACACGCACCACAGCACGAAGCCAATCATCATGGTCTTCAGCGGCGTGATGATTTCCGCCACCACGCCGGAGATCCACGCCGACAGCGCGGCGGCCAGGCCGTAGAGGGTAAAGGCGAACGATGCCTGCGCCGGGGAGAACCCGAGCTCTTTGATGTAGTGCGACAGGAATGCCAGTTCAAAACCGTCGCCGGTCATAAATACGGCAATGGCGATGTATCCCCAGAGCAGGTTCAGGGGTAAACCGAGCCACTGTTTATTATTGATGGACATAATGACCTCGTTTTTAGGGTACAGGAGGCCGCTCCGGTCAGTTCACCGGAGCGGTTATGGTGATAAAAATTAATGCTGCCGATAGTTCAGATCGTTTAAATACAGGGCCTTAAACTGCGCATAGCGCCGCATCAGGGTTTGATGGCGTACCGGGTCCGCGCGCCAGGTCTGCCAGATCTCCGGTTTTTCACAGACTTCGGTAATCGGTTTGCCCGCCGCCAGGCAGGCCAGCCGCGCCGCGCCCAGCGCGCCGCCGGTCTCACCGCCTTTGTGGGTCACCACCGGCATATCGAGGATATCGGCCAACAGCTGCGCCCAGAACGGGCTGCGGGCGCCGCCGCCAACCAGCGAACATTGTTCGATCTGCGTACCGCTCTCTTTCAGTACCTGCAGACCGTCGCTGATGCCGAAGCTCACCCCTTCCAGCACCGCGTAGCCGAGCTGGGCGCGCAGGCTGGAGTGGGTCATGCCCCAGAACATGCCGCGCGCGTCAGGATCGTTGTGCGGCGTACGTTCGCCGGAGAGATAGGGTAAGAAGAACGGCGCGTGGGACTTCTCCTCTTCGCTAAGTTCGGCAATCTCCTCCAGCAGCGCCACTTCCGTGGTGCCGGTCAGGCGGCAGAACCACTGCAAACAGCTGGCGGCGCTGAGCATCACGCTCATCTGATGCCACAGATTCGGCAGCACGTGACAAAACGCATGGACCGCCGACTGCGGAGCCGGACGATAGGCGTCGGTTACCACAAACAGCACGCCGGAGGTACCGAGCGAAATAAACGCATCCCCCGGTGAAACCGCCCCGACGCCGATGGCGCTGACCGCGTTATCGCCACCGCCGCCGGCAACCGCTACCGAGGCATTCAGCCCCCAGCGTTCGGCCACCTGCGGGTCAAGGGTCGCGGAAACCTCGCAGCCTTCGACCAGCGTCGGCATCTGGCTGCGCGACAGCCCGCATTTATCCAGCAGCGAGTCGGACCAGTCGCGCTTCGCCACGTCCAGCCACAGCGTCCCGGCGGCGTCGGACATATCGGAGACTTTCTTCCCGGTCATCCGGTAGCGCAGATAATCTTTCGGCAGCAGTACCGTGGCGGTGCGCTGAAAGTGTTCCGGCTCATGACGGCGTACCCACAGCAGCTTCGGTGCGGTAAAGCCGGGCATCGCCAGGTTTCCCGCCACCTGATGCAGCTCCGGCGCCATCTCCTCCAGCTCCGCACACTCCGCGGCGCAGCGGGTGTCGTTCCACAAGATTGCCGGGCGAATGACCTCCCCGCCGGCATCCAGCAGGACCGCGCCGTGCATCTGCCCGGAAAGGCCAATGGCCTTAATGGCTGGCCAGTGCTGTGCGCATTTTTCCCGCAGCGTGGTCATCAGATACTCTGTCGCCTCCCACCATGACTGCGGCGACTGTTCTGACCAGTGCGGGTGAGGCCGCTGAATGCTCAGCGGCGCGCTATGGCTGGCAATAACCTCATTGTTCTCATCAATGACCAGCGCTTTCACTTCCGATGTGCCGAGATCGATACCCAGATACATAGCCACCTCTTAGTTAATCAGCGTATAAACTGCCGCGACTTTTTCGCGCATCAGCGCGAGGAAATCGGCGTTTTCAGCGAGTTCGCCAAATAGCGCTTTATCGCGGGCATACAGCGCCAGCGGATCGCTGGCTTCGAACATCTGATGCACCGCCTGCGCGTCAAGAATGCCGTCCTGGTATTCATACGGCAGACTTCCCTTATGCCACTGTTCCATAAAGACGAAGAACAGCGCGGGCAGCATCGCGGTCGCTTCCGGGCGGGCGCCGCGCTGGTAGCACTCCTGCAGGGTTGGGGCGATCATCGCCGGAATTTTCGAGAAACCGTCGGCGGCAACGCGCTGGTTCGTGTCCTGGATATACGGGTTGGTAAAGCGCTTAAGCACCACATCGCGATAGGTTGGTAAATCAATGCCGTTATCGCCAAGGCAGGGGATCACATCTTCCGTAACGTAGCGGTCGGCAATGGCGTAGATGAAATCCGTTAGCGTACTTTCATGAATATACTGCTGGCCGATTAACGTCCCCGCCCACGCAATGCAGCTATGCGACGAGTTCAGAATGCGAATTTTCGCCTCTTCATAAGGAATAACCGATGCAACCATCTCCACGCCAACCGCTTCCAGATTCGGGCGCTCATCGCGGAAATTGTTTTCCACCACCCACTGGATGAAGGTCTCACCCATCACCGGCGCGCTGTCGTCAATGCCGGTTTGCGCTTTGATGCGCGCGGGCAGGTCTGACGCCGGACGCGGAGTGATACGGTCGACCATGGTGTTCGGGCAGGTCGTGTTGGCGGCCATCCAGTCAATCACCGCCTGCTTGCCGGTTAGCTGCAGGAACTCAACCATGCCGTCGTGGAAGCGCTCGCCATTATGGCGCACGTTATCGCAGTTCAGCAGAGTCAGCGGCCCGGCGTTGTCCGCCATACGCTTTTCCAGGATCCGCGCGATAGTACCGTAAATCGTTTTGCACTCCCCTGCCAGATCGGCCTGCAAGTCGGGGTTGCTGGTTTCCAGCTTATGGCGGGTATTCAGGTAGTAGCCGCCTTCCGTCACGGTGAAAGCGATGACTTTGGTCTGCGGGTTTGCCCCTTCGTTAATCAGCGGCTTGAGCCCGGCCTGCCACGGCAGCAGTTTCTGAATTGAGGTGATCTCTTCATATTCACGTTCCCCTTCAGGGCTGACGGTTTCCAGCACATAGCGCCCACCCTGAGCTGCCAGCGCCTGGACCACCTGCTCGGCGTCGTTGCGGATATTCCCCGCCGCAATGTGCCAGCGCTTATCTCCGGAAGCAATCAAACGATGCAGATACCACGCCTGATGGGCGCGATGAAAAGAACCCAGACCAATGTGAAGCCATGTGAATTGATTGTTCATGTTCTGCTCTCCTTGAGTTGATGGCGTCACTGTAAATGATCATTTGACCAAAATAAGAGCCACGGATCACAAAAGAACAATTACCCATTAAAATTACAATTGACCAGAAAAGAGCAAAAGCTTGCCAGTTTTACCAACCACGGCGAGAATGCGGTTATTCGCCGGGCGAAATTATCGCCGCGGCCAGAAACTTAGGGCAGGAAACCATGAGCAAAGAAGATGATATTCGGCTGGATCAAAAGGTCCGCGCCGCGTGGATGTACTACATTGCCGGGCAGAACCAGAGCGAGATCGCCAGCCAGCTTGGCACGTCGAGGCCGGTGGTACAGCGGCTGATCGCCGCCGCGAAAGAAGAAGGGATTGTGTCGATCGGGCTGCATCATCCGGTGGCCAACTGCCTCGATTATGCGCTGTTACTGCAGGAAAAGTACCGGCTTATCGAGTGCAATATCGTGCCCGCCTTTAGTGAAGAAAGCACCCTGGATAGCGTCTCCTTCGGTTGCTATCAGCTGATGGCCCGCTACCTGCAGGACGATAAAGAGAAAATCATCGGTCTGGGTTCCGGCCTGACCCTGAAAAAAGCGCTGCAGCGTATCGATTTCGACAGTCAGAATACCCGCTGCGTCGCGCTGATCAGCGCCATGGACGCCGACGGCCAGTGCAACTATTACGATGATGTCCCGCTGCTGCTGACCAGCAAAATTAAGGCGAAGTACTATCAGTGGCCCGCGCCGCGCTACGCGCAGACGCAGGAAGAGTACGACATGTGGTGTACCAGCCGGCTGTTCCGCAGCGTCTCCGCCGTCGCCCGCCAGGCGGACGTTATTTTTGTCGGCATTGGGCCATTAGGCACCCAAAGCCCTATTTTTAAAGACGGCTTTATCAATCAGGCCCAGATGGATGAAGTGACGGCGCAAGGCGGTATCGGCGAGATTATGGGGCGCTTTATCGATGCCGAAGGCGGAGTGGTGGATAGCGAAATCAACAGAATGATCACCAGCTACGATATCCGCCAGAATCAGTGTCCGCGCATCGCGGTGGCATGCGGCGAGTACAAACGCCCGGCGATTCTGGCGGCGCTTAAAGGCGGCTGGATCAACGGTCTGGTGACCGACGAGCACACCGCCCGCTGGCTGCTGACGCGCTAAGGTCAAACAGCCAGATAGCGACTCAGCTGCTGCTCATCAGTAGCGGCGGAATTTCAATCCGCTGCTGGCCGGCATCGCCGGAGTCGATAATCGTAAACACCGCTTCCAGCATCGCCGGCACGTCCTGCTGCACCATGTCGATATCGTGCCCCAGCAGATAGACAAACGGGTCCCAGTCGAAGCAGCCCATCGGCGGCTGCTCGCTGCCGGTGAGTCCTGCCTGCGACAGCCAACGTACGACCCCCTCCAGCGATATCGTTGAGTTGACAAATATGCCCTGCAACGGAACCTTCGCGTTGCCAAACCGCTCCTGCAGGCAGGCTTCGACTTTGCCTTTCGAATAGCCGGGAGCCAGAATGTTCGCCTGCGGCACGCTCAGCCCCTGCTCGCGATGCGCGTCGTGGAAGCCGCGTAAACGTTCGCTGGTGTTATGGTCGCTGCTGCGCCCGCCAATGAACGTCAGCGGCGCCATCTCTCCCCGGCGGCGAGCGCTATTCGCCAGGATCTTATGGGTCAGCGCTTTCGCGCCGCCGTAGTTATCCGAAATCACCGACGGTGCGATAGTCCCCGGTAGATCGAGATTGACCGTTGGCACGCCCGCCTGCTGGCATAGAGCGGAAATTTTATCCGGATTGGTCGCCCCGGTCGCCACCACCCAGTCAACCTGCCAGGAGAGCATCGCTTTCACCGCTTCGAGCTCCAGCTCGGGGCTTCGGCGCGTACAGGTGATAATCGGCAGCAGGCCCCGTTCGCGAGCCATCTCCTCAAAGCGTTCGGCGATCGAACCGAAATAGCGGTTATCGTATTTGGGGATAATCATGCCGATGACGCGCGATTTTTTGCTGCGCAGCATGCTGGCCTGGCGGTTAATCGCGTAGCCCTGCTCCTCGGCAATCCGCGTCACCTTTTCGGCAAGCTTTGCGCTGATGCGGCGCTTTTTCCAGTTGCCGTTGAGGATAGCGCTCACCGCGCTCGCCGAAACGCCGGAAAGTTCCGCCAGGTCGTAAATCGTGATTTTCTTCATTTTCCCAACTTGCGTCACAAAATCATTTCGCTGTTAATTTCCCCACTTGCTCAATCGATGAAGCTAGCGCAACATGAGCTTCATCGATTGAGCTTCCATCTTACTTTCCGAAGTATTAACGCATTCAGCATTAATATTCCAGAAAACCTGCAGAAATGACGCTCATATTCAATACCTTAACAAGTTTTCGTCTCTAACGTCGAACGCGATGCCCTCGCGCTCGACAGTGCCAACCAGACTCTGTAAAGGATTATAAAATGAACCACTCTGTCTCCTCTATGAATACTTCCCTTAGCGGTAAAGTCGCCGCCATTACCGGCGCGGCGTCCGGTATTGGCCTCGAATGCGCCAGAACCCTGCTGGGCGCCGGCGCAAAAGTGGTGCTTATCGACCGTGAAGGGGAAAAGCTCAATAAACTTGTTGCCGAACTCGGTGAAAACGCCTTCGCCCTGCAGGTTGACCTGATGCAGGCGGATCAGGTTGATAACCTTCTGCAGGGAATTTTGCAGCTCACCGGGCGTCTTGATATTTTCCACGCCAACGCCGGAGCTTATATCGGCGGACCGGTGGCCGAGGGCGATCCGGACGTCTGGGATCGCGTGCTGCATCTCAATACCAACGCCGCCTTCCGCTGCGTGCGTAGCGTCCTGCCGCATCTTATCGCGCAAAAGTCCGGGGACATTATCTTCACCAGCTCTATCGCGGGCGTGGTGCCGGTGATCTGGGAGCCTATCTATACCGCGTCGAAATTTGCTGTCCAGGCGTTTGTTCATACCACCCGTCGCCAGGTTTCACAGTACGGCGTGCGCGTCGGCGCCGTGCTGCCGGGCCCGGTAGTCACCGCCCTGCTGGATGACTGGCCGAAAGCCAAAATGGACGAAGCGCTGGCCAACGGCAGCCTGATGCAACCGATTGAAGTGGCCGAGTCGGTGCTGTTTATGGTGACGCGGTCGAAAAACGTCACCGTACGCGACATTGTGATCCTGCCGAACAGCGTGGATCTCTGACCGTTCAACCAGACTGTGTGAGAGGATATTATGCAACATATTATTGGCGTCGATGTTGGCTCAGGCAGCGTTCGCGCCGGCGTGTTCGACCTGCGTGGCGAACTTCTCGCCCACGCAACCCGGGAAATTACCCTGTTTCGCAGCGCCGGAAGCGTGGTCGAACAGTCAAGCCGCGAGATCTGGCAGGCGGTGTGCTACTGCATTAAAACGGCGGTGGCCAGCGCCGGAGTCGCTCCATCGTCGATTGCCGGGATCGGCTTCGATGCCACCTGCTCGCTGGTAGTGATTGGCGATAACGACGTGCCGCTGGCGGTCGGGCCTTCGGAAGATGCGGATCGTAACATTATTGTCTGGATGGATCATCGCGCCACCGGCCAGGCGGAAAAGATTAACGCCACGGGCCACGCGGTGCTGCAGTACGTTGGCGGCAAAATCTCGCCGGAGATGGAAACGCCGAAAATTCTCTGGCTGAAGGAGAACCGCCCGCACATTTATCAGCAGGCGCGCCACTTCTTCGACCTCGCCGATTATCTCACCTGGCGCTCGACCGGCGATTTAGCCCGCTCAGTCTGTACTGTGACCTGTAAATGGACCTACCTGGCGCATGAACAACGCTGGGATGCCAGCTACTTCCGCCAGATTGGCCTCGAAGAGCTGGCGGATGAAGATTTTGTCCGCATCGGCCAGCGGATTGTCGATCCGGGAACCCCCTGCGGCGACGGCCTTTGCGCCACGGCGGCAGAGGAGATGGGGCTGCCGATCGGTACGCCGGTAGCGGTCGGTATGATTGACGCCCACGCGGGCGGCATCGGCACCGTCGGCGTGCTTAACGGCGCGGTTAACAATATGGCCTACGTCTTCGGTACCTCCTCCTGCACCATGACCACTACTCAGGAAGCGGTATTCGTGCCCGGCGTCTGGGGGCCGTATTACTCGGCGATGGTGCCAGGGTTCTGGCTGAGTGAAGGTGGTCAGAGCGCGGCCGGAGCGGCCATCGACCAGCTGCTGAGCTTCCACCCCGCCGCCGCAGAAGCTAAGTCGCTGGCCAAAGCGCGCGGCGTCCCGCTACCGGTTTATCTTGCCGATAGCGTGCTGGCGAAGGTAGATAATCCGTCAGCGGCGGTCAAACTTGCCGACGGCCTGCACGTGGTGCCCGAGTTTTTAGGTAACCGGGCGCCGCTGGCCGATCCGCAGGCGAAAGCGATTATCGCCGGCCTGGGGATGGAGCGGGATCTGGACAATCTGATGGCGCTCTACGTCGCCGGATTGTGCGGCATCGGCTACGGTCTGCGGCAGATTATTGACGCCCAGAAGGCGTGCGGCATCCGCAGCGAGAATATCGTCATCAGCGGCGGGGCCGGTCAGCATCCGCTGGTGCGCCAGCTGCTGGCGGACGCCTGCGGAGTGAGCGTGGTGAGTACCGAATCCAGTGAACCAGTGCTATTAGGTTCGGCGATTCTTGGCGCGGTGGCCGGTCATATCGCGCCTTCCCTGCCAGAAGCGATGAAGCAGTTTACCCGGGTGGATAAAACCTACCGCTGCGTAGAACAATTTAGCGCCGATCATCAGCGGCGCTATGAGGCGTATAAAATGCTACAGCACACGGCGCGGCTGATTCGCGAGTAAGCAGGAACCCGGAAGCGGCGCTTGACGCGCCTGTCCGGGCTAGCGGCCCGCAGATAGCTGTGAACCCGCACCCTGCTCTCGATGGGGCCTCCGGGCCGCAGACGGCGGTGAGCCGGTAGCCCGGCCAGGCGCAGCGCCGCCGGGGAAGGCAGACGACGCTGTTGCTTTACAGGGTTATATAGCCTGTTAAGCGATGGTGACTTTGCCGTCCAGATAAACATCCTGCACGGCATTGATCAGCTTCACGCCGTCGGCCATCGATTTTTTAAACGCCTTACGGCCCAGAATCAGCCCCATGCCGCCTGCGCGCTTATTGATAACCGCGGTGCGTACGGCGTCGGACAGATCGGTTTCCCCGCCCGCCGCGCCGCCGGAGTTAATCAGCCCGGCGCGGCCCATATAGCAGTTCGCCAGCTGGTAACGCACCAGGTCAATCGGATTATCGCTGGTGAGCTTGCTATAAACCCGGTCATCGGTATAGCCGAAGTTCACCGCTTTATAGCCGCCGTTGTTTTCCGCCATTTTCTGCTTCACGATATCCGCGCCGATGGTCGCCGCCAGGTGGTTGGCCTGACCGGTTAAGTCAGCGGAAACGTGGTAGTCGACGCCATCTTTCTTAAACGCCGAATTACGCAAATAGGCCCACAGCACGGTCACCAGACCAAGCTCGTGCGCGCGCTCAAAAGCGGCGGAAATCTCTTCGATTTGCCGACGGGACTGTTCGGAACCGAAATAGATCGTCGCCCCGACCGCCACGGCCCCCATATTGAACGCCTGCTCGACGCTGGCATACAGCGTCTGGTCATATTCGGTCGGGTAGCTCAGCGTTTCGTTATGGTTCAGCTTGACCAGGAAGGGGATGCGGTGCGCATAGCGGCGCGATACCGAGGCCAGCACGCCATAGGTGGAGGCCACGCAGTTACAACCGGCCTCAATGGCCAGTTCGACGATATTTTTCGGATCAAAGTACAGCGGGTTGGCGGCAAAAGAGGCGCCAGCAGAATGCTCTACGCCCTGGTCGACCGGCAGGATCGACAGATAGCCGGTTCCCGCCAGGCGGCCGGTGTTATACAGGGTTTGCATATTACGCAGCACCGCCGGCGGACGGTTGTTATCAACCATCACCCGATCGACGTAATCCGCCCCCGGTAAATAGAGCTGGTCGGCTGGAATTGTCATACAGCGGTGCTGTAAAAGCGTGTCGGCATCTTTGCCAAGCAACTGCGTAATATCAGTCATAGCTATCTCCCGTAAGTGCCGGTCGAAACCGGCATGCGTTTTCCCAACCCAATTATTTTGGGCAGGTTAAGCCTGGTACCGACTCAGCAGATTTTCCAGCCGGGAGCCTATTTTTTCAGCATAGTCTGCTGACCCGTTGTCTTGCCGTTTACCACCAGGCGTGAAAATGGTGTACCGGACCGATGCCGTGTCCCACTTCCAGCGAATCCGCCTGCGCCAGCGCCGCCGACAGCCAGCCTTTGGCTTCCGCCACGGTTCGCCCCCAATCCTCGTAACGCGGACGCAGGGCCGCCAGCGCCGCCGATAGCGTACAGCCGGTACCGTGGGTATTTTTAGTCTGGACTCTCGGCGCGGTAAAACGCCGCTCCTCTTCGCGGGTAAACAGCCAGTCCGGGCTTTCCGCATCATCGAGATGGCCGCCTTTCATTAATACCGCTCCACAGCCCATGCCCAGCAGCGCTCTGCCCTGCTCCAGCATCTCCTGTTCCGTTCTGGCATGCGGCGCATCCAGCAGCGCCGCCGCTTCCGGCAGGTTCGGAGTGATCAGCGAGACCTGCGGCAGCAGGCGCTGGCGCAGCGTTTCCACCGCCGACGCCGAGAGCAGCGGATCGCCGCTTTTCGCCAACATGACCGTATCCAGCACCACATTTTTAATCTGATAACGCGCCAGCCGTTCCGCCACCGCTTCAACGATATCAGTTTCCGCCAGCATCCCGATTTTGGTGGTATCGATGCGCACATCGCTGAAGACGGAATCGAGCTGCGCGGCGACAAAATCAGGCTCTATACGATAAACCGACTGGACGCCAAGGGTGTTTTGCGCCACCAGCGCGGTGATGACCGAGCAGCCGTATGCCCCCAGCGCCGAGAAGGTTTTGAGATCCGCCTGGATCCCCGCACCGCCGCTCGGGTCGGTGCCGGCGATGGTTAGCGCATTAATTCGTTTCACAGATCGCCTCCCGCATAGAGCGCATCGAGGAAGGCGGGAGTAAAGCTGCCGGGGCCGCCCTGCTGCGCCGCTTTCCCCCCCGCGAGCTTCATCAGCCCGCAGGCCGCGGCCACGTTCTCCAGCCGATCGCCGGGCATCGCCGCAGCGGCGGCAACCACCGCCGACAGCGCGCAGCCGGTGCCGACCACCCGGGTCATCAGCGGATCGCCGCCGGTGACCATGCGAATGCGCTGGCCGTCGGTGACGTAATCAACCTCCCCGGTCACCGCGACCACGGTATTCAGCTGGCGGGCTAACGCCTGGGCTGCGGGCAGCGCTGCGGCGGCGGTATCGGTCGTATCGACGCCGCGCCCGCCGCCGCTCATTCCGGCCAGCGCCATGATTTCCGACGCATTACCGCGAACGGCGGCAGGCTGCAGCGCTAGCAGCTCCAGACAAAATTCTGTCCGTAAGGTCAGCGCGCCGACCGCTACCGGGTCCAGCGTCCAGGGTTTGCCCGCCTGCGTTGCGCTACGCGCCGCCGCGCGCATCGCCTCCGCACGCTCAACGGTCAGCGTGCCGACATTAATCAGCAGCGCATCGGCAATGGCGGCAAACTGGCTGGCTTCGTCCGGATCGATAACCATCGCCGGCGATGCGCCAATCGCTAACAGGACGTTGGCGGTAAAGGTCTGCACCACGTCGTTGGTCATGCAGTGAACAAGGGGAGAATGGCGGTGAAAAAGGTGCCGCAGATGGGCAATATGCGCGGGGTTCAGCAGGTCAGACATCGTTTGCTCCCGCCAGGCGATGAAGAAGCGACGACCCTGCGGTCTCTGACTTCCCTACGCTGGCATTATCCAGATCAGGTGGTACGGGTTTTTCTCAGCCTTCACAAGGAAGGGCACCCCGAGTCATTGAGAGATAAAAACGTTCTCAGCGGGCAGGTTACGGTAAGTCGCCGGACAACGCAAGCTGGCCCGGCTCGGCAAGATTTGTTCCAACATGCATGGGGAAGGACTATCCCCGCTCGCGCGGGGAACTCTCTGTCTGAGATTTTCCAGGGCCTGGCGCGCCCGGTTTATCCCCGCTCGCGCGGGGAACTCTCTAAATGTATCCTATTGTTTTATATCAACTTTATTCGCACGGAATAATCTACTGACATTTCTGCAACAAATTAATTTTTTAAAGAGGCATAACCCTTTGATTTTAAAGGGTACAAAAACTATTTCGTTACCTCTCTCGCATTTCACCACAAGCCGTAGAGAGAGCAACGCCCGCTATAGATTCACTTCCCGCAGCGAACTCAGTAATAGTGCAAAACATTCCTCGATCAGCGGCGGCAGAGGCTGCGGTCCGCGCATCAGTGCCACGGTTCGCGTCAGCGCGGGCTGCTGAAGCTGCGCCACCTTTAACACCGGATCCTGAAGGTGGGTAGTATAAAGCTCAGGCAGAATCGCCACCGCCAGCCGCGAGCGCACCAGGCCGTAAAGCGTCTCGATATAGTCAACCTGATAACGCGTATTCAGCGTGAGGCGATGGCTCTCGGCCAGCGCGCCGACCAGACGCTGAATATTGCCCTTTGAAAACACCGCGATATCGCGCCCCGCGAGCAGCTTCCACGGCAGATGCGGCTGCCCGGCCAGCGGATCGTCGCCGTGCAGCACCGCCACAAACGGATCTTCGCGCAGAGGATAAACCTGCAGCTCAGGCGGTAACGAACTGTCTATTGCGCCAACGGCAAAATCTATCTTTCCCGACTGCAGCTCGCAGAACAGGGCGTCGTTGGTCTGATCGTGAAACTCCACCCTCAGGCGCGGAAACGCCTGGGCCAGCGTTTGCGGCAGCAGCGGAAACAGCAGCGAACTCACCGAAGGCACTAAGCCAATACGCACCGTTCCGTCGCCGCCGGCTTCGACTATCTGCTGCATATCCTGAAAAGCCAGCTGCGCCACGCTCAACACTCGCCGGGCGTGGGGCAAAATCGCCGCCCCCAGCTCGGTTAAGGTCACCGCCGAAGCGGTACGGTTGACCAGCTTGCCGCCGAGCACCGTCTCGATTTGCCGCAGCGCGCTGCTTAGCGCCGGCTGGCTGATAGCCAGCCGGTTAGCGGTGTCGGTGAAGTGACGCAGCTGGGCCAGGGTCACAAAGTACTGAATCTGCTTGAGAGAGAGCGCGGGCAGCCGCTGCCAGGGTTCGGTCATCATGTTTTCGTCAACGGTGAGCATGCAGAATAACCCGAAGTTATCGGGCGATAAATTTATTCATCTGGGCAAACGTTTGCTCTGCCCCTAGAGTATCCCCATTATCCTTGTGCCGGAGTTGTTATGTCCAGCAGTGCTGAAACCCGCCGCCGCGCCGTCCAGGCCGCGCGCGGAGAATCCCCGTTCGATTTATTATTAACCGACGCGCAGATTGTCGACATGGCCACCGGAGAAATCCGCGAGGCCGACGTCGGGATCGTCGGTGAAACGATCGCCAGCGTGCATCCGCGCGGCAGCCGCTCCGATGCCCTCGAACGCCGCTCGCTGGCGGGATGTTTCCTGTCGCCGGGGCTGATGGATACGCACGTTCACCTTGAAAGCTCTCACCTGCCGCCTGAACGCTATGCCGAAATCGTGCTGGCTCAGGGCACCACGGCAGTATTCTGGGACCCGCACGAGCTGGCCAACGTACTGGGCGTCGAAGGCGTGCGCTACGCCGTCGCTGCCAGCCGCCATCTGCCGCTGCAGGTGATGGTTGCGGCGCCTTCCAGCGTGCCGTCGACGCCGGGACTGGAGATGTCCGGCGCCGATTTCGCCGGCGCGGAGATGGAAACCATGCTGGCCTGGCCGGAAGTCTGCGGCGTTGCTGAAGTGATGGATATGCACGGCGTGCTGCACGGCAGCGAGCGGATGCAGGAGATCGTTCAGGCCGGGTTGAACAGCGGCAAGCTGATCGAAGGCCACGCGCGCGGTTTGAGCGGCGCGGATCTGCAAGCCTATCTTGCCGCCGGGGTCACCTCCGATCATGAGCTCACCTCGGCGGCCGATGCGCTGGAAAAACTGCGCGCCGGGCTGACTATCGAAATTCGCGGCTCGCACCCTTACCTGCTGCCGGATATCGTTAACGCGCTGAAAACGCTGCCGCATCTTTCCTCGCAAATCACCGTCTGCACCGACGATGTGCCGCCGGATATGCTGCTGGAAAAAGGCGGCATTATCGCCCTGCTCAACCTGCTGATTGAGCACGGACTGCCGGCTACCGACGTCCTGCGCTTCGCCACCTTAAACGCGGCGATCCGTCTGCAGCGTAACGATTTGGGGCTGATTGCTGCCGGACGCCGCGCCGATCTGGTGGTTTTCGATTCTTTATCCCGACTCAACGCGCAGGAAGTTTACGTCGCCGGTAAGCTGATTGCCCGCGATGGCGCCCTGCTTCAACCCATTCCGTCGGCGGCGGGCGTTACCCCGCCGCGCGATACCCTGCAGATGCCGCCGCTCAGCCCTGACGATTTTATCCTCCGCGTTGGCGCCATTCGCCACGGCGTCGCCCGTCTGCGGCATATTCGCGGCGCGCGCTTTACCCAGTGGGGAGAAGTTGAGGTGCAGGTCCGCGATGGCCGGGTGCAAATCCCGGAAGGATTTAGCCTGATTTGGGTTAAGCACCGCCACGGTCGTCACCAGGCGACGCCGCAAATTGCGCTGCTGGAAGGCTGGGGCGAACTGCGCGGCGCCATCGCCACCAGCTACTCTCACGATTCTCACAACCTGGTCGTGCTCGGACGCGATGCCGACGAGATGGCGCTGGCGGCGAACCGCCTGATCGAATCCGGCGGCGGCATGGCGCTGTCGCAGCAGGGAAAAATCCTTGCCCACGTGGCGATGCCGATCGCCGGGATGCTTTCTGACTTACCCGCCCCGGAGCTGGCCAGAGAGTTCCGCCAGCTTCGCGACCTGAGCGCAGAAGTCGCCGACTGGGAGCCGCCCTATCGCGTGTTTAAGGCTATCGAGGGTACCTGCCTTGCCTGTAACGCCGGGCCGCATTTAACAGATTTAGGTTTGACCGACGGCAGCACCCGCCAGATAGTCGAGCCGCTGATAGACTGCCGGGAAATCCCGGAACACACAGAACACAACAATAAACATCAGGGAGCCTGAGCATGGCCGACAATACCCTTAACTCACCCGCGCAGGGAAGCTGGCTGGAGCGCCGTTTTGCCTTGTATTCCCGCGGCAGCACGCTGCGCACCGAATGCCTCGCGGGCATCACCGGTTTTCTCGCCGCCGCCTATCTACTGGTGGTTATCCCCGGCCTGCTGGCGGTGGGCGGGATGGATAAAGGCGCGGCAACCACCGGCACGATTCTGGTGTTCGTCGGCGGCACGCTGCTGATGGCGTTTTATGCCAACCTGCCGTTTATCGTCGGGCCGGGCATCGGCGGTTCGGTGCTGGTCGGCGTCACGCTGGCGGGCAGCGAAGGCATTGGCTGGCAGATCGGGCTTGGTATCGCCTGCTGGTCGGGGATTCTGTTTTTCCTGCTGACCAAATTCGGCCTGCGTGAAGTGGTAACCCGTTCGGTGCCGCAGTCGATCAAGCTCGGTCTGACGGCGTCCATTGGGCTGTTCGTCGCGGTATTGGGCTTCCGTAACGCCGGACTGGTGCTGGCTAACGCCAAAACCAACGCCCTGATGCTCGGGGATTTCCTTTCGCCGGGGGCGCTGGTTGCGCTCTGCGGGCTGTTTCTGGCCATTGCCCTGCAGGCAAGAAAAATCCCCGGCTCGATTCTGTGGGCGATTCTCTTTGCAACCCTGGTCGGTATTCCGATGGGCGTTACCAGACTCCCGGGCAGTTTTATCGATATGCCGCATTCGCTGACGCCGGTGCTGGGGCAAATCGATATGCTGGGCGCGCTGAATATCGCCTTTCTGCCGTTCCTGTTCGTCTTTTTCGCCTCAGAGTTCTTTTCCACGATGGGCACCACTCTGGCCGTGGGCGGCGAAGCGGGTCTGCTGGATGAAGAAGGCAATATGCCGCATATCAATCGCCCGTTTATGGTCGACTCGATCGCTGCGGCTATAGGTCCCTGGCTGGGTATTCCGGCGGCGACCGCGCTGATTGAATCCTCGGCGGCAGCGGAAGCCGGCGGTAAAACCGGGTTAACCGCGCTGTCGGCGGCGGTAATGTTTCTCCTGATGCTGCTGTTTACGCCGGTGGCGCTGATGATCCCGAAAGAGGCGACCGCACCTGCGCTGATCCTCATCGGCCTGAATATGTTCAGCGGCCTGCGCAAAGTGGATCTGGCTAACTTCACCGACGGCCTGCCGGTGCTGATGATGGTGATGATTACGCTGATTGCCAATAGCTTCGGTACCGGGATTGCCGGCGGGCTGCTGTTTTATGTCGTGATCAAAACCATCGCCGGCAAATGGCGGGAAATCCCCATCGGCCTGTGGATCCTTGCGATTCCGCTGGTCTACTACTTTGCCACGCTGGTGAAGCATTAAGCTTCGCGCCGATCGTTCTCCCGGAGGCGGCGCTGACGCGCCTTGTCCGGGCTACCTGTCCGCAGATTGCTGTGAACTCGTAGCCCGGTCAGCGCAGCGCCACCGGGGAAAAGCCACGCCGATGCTTCACCCCGACACCGTTCCCGGAGGCGGCGCTGGCACGCCTGTCCGGGCTACCGGCCCGCAGATTGCTGTGAACTCGTAGCCCGGCTAAGCGCAGGGTATGAACCGGAAACATGGGTAGCACTTTAGACCGGAAACATGGGTAACAGTTATAACTGACACCGTTCCCGGAGGCGGCGCTGACGCGCCTTATCCGGGCTACCGGCCCGCAGAGAGCGCGCTGGAATTAACCGCTTCGCACGCCTCTTTCACCGCCTCATACAGCAGCCGTACCGCAGGCGAAAGCTGTTTGCGGTGCGGGCAAATCATATTCAGCGGCACCACGTCGCCCTGGTAGTGCGGCAGCAGCACCTGGAGTCGCCCTGCACGAATATCGTCGCCGACGTCGAGTTCAGATTTGTACGCAATCCCCTCACCGGCAATCGCCAGGCGGCGAATCACCTCCGCATCATCGCTCACGATAGTGCCGGAAACCTGCACGTGGTGTACTTTCCCTTCCCGGCTCAACGGCCAGCGGTCAAACGCCCTGCCGCGCAGCACGTAGGTGAGCGCATTATGTCGCGCCAGCTCTTCCAACGTTTGCGGCTCGCCGTTTTCAGCTATCCAGCCGGGCGAAGCCACCAGCACTCGTCGGTTATCGGGCGCGACGGGCAGGGAGATAAACGAAGCATCGTCGTTATCGCCGTAGCGAAAGGCCACGTCCACCGGATCTTTAAACACGTCGGTCCGATGATCGGAAAACAGGATCCGCAGACGCAGCGCAGGATGACGCTGGCGAAAGCCGCGAAAAACGCGCAGAAGCAGGTTGCGCCCGAGATCGGACGGCACGGCAATTTGTAACGTACCGCGAACTTCGTCATCCGGCGTGCGGATTTTTTGCAGCCCGGCGTGCAGCGTATCGAGCATCTGCGTGGCGTAGGGCAGCCAGGCCTCGCCTTCCGGCGTCAGGCGCAGGCTCCGCGTTGAACGGGCAAAAAGACGAATATTCAACGTCGTTTCCAGACGCTTGATCGCCGCACTAACCTGCGCCGGCTGCAGCCCGGCCTCTCGCGCCGCATCGCTGAAGCTGCTTAGCGCCGCAGCGCGGACAAACAGAGCCAGATCTTCCAGCCTTAACATAGACACTCCCGAACCCGGATTATTCTCAAAACAGGCGCAACCAGGCGAAAAACATCGTTGCCTCACCGTTTGCTTACACTTTTAACGAAACCAACGCTTGCCATTTCCTTGAGGTATCAGGAATCATACGAGGCTGCGATTGAGTGTCCAGGATAATAATGAGGAAACTATGCGTAAAACAAAAATGATGCTTCTGGGCGTACTGTTGGCATGCACCAGCGGAGCGTGGGCGGCGACCGGCGACGGCATTCAGAAATATGAGCTGGACGGAGTGACCGCAGACTTTAAACAATTCCACATCGGCGATACCGTTCCGCCGCTGTACCTGACGCCAGAATACAATATCAAACAGTGGCAGCAGCGCAATCTGCCGGCGCCGGATGCCGGCACGCGTTGGACCTACATGGGCGGGAGCTACGTCCTGATTACCGAAACCGAGGGGAAAATCCTCAAAATCTACGATGGCGAAATTTTCTATCATCGCTAAAAACGAAACGCCAGCGGACAAATTCTGCCGCTGGCATATCTTTTATCGTTGCTAAAGCGCTATTCGTTAAAGCGGTTTTGTTTGTGCATAAACTCCTCGACGGCAATATAGGCAGCGACCTGTTCGTAGAGCATTAAAATACTGAGTATCAGATCCCCGCCGCTGCGCAGTAAATCATCCGGCGCAGTGCGACTTTTATCATCCGATAAAAAAACTATTTGTTCATAAATTTCACAATATTCGCCATAAGCGCCAATCGGAAGGTCAGCCAGCGGGATATTTTCCTGACAATAACGCAGTGCGTCAGCGGCTTTCTCCGGCAGCGTGCGCGAATGCATAAAGATGACCAGAAGTTCCCGCAACTTAACGATTAGAGCAATATTATTCATCATGCACTCCGGAAATGTAGTACGGCGATATTTTCCTTCCATCGTTTTTATTGACGTATGACTGATGACTACCACATTCCGCCAAATAATAAAGCCAAATAAAATTCCTTTCGGCGAATTAAAATAGGTCACTGCTATGCTAATTAAGCTCGCACAAGCGCGGAGGGAAAACAATGTTAAGAGTATGTTTTGTTGATTAATCTCAACATCAGCAAATGTGAATAAAAATAAGTAATATTTAACACCGCTATTATTCGCGCAGTGATTATTTCAGCGAAAGAAAACGGCGATCGGCGGAGGTAAAAAACCGCACGGCGCTTTGCGCCGCACGGTTCAGGATAGTGAGTGGACTATACCGCGCGGAAGGCGATCTCACCGGGGATAACTTCCCCCTGCCAGTACAGCTGCGCCGCGACGCGGTCTGCCAGCTGACGATAGGTCTCGGTAAACTCACTTTCCGGACGCGCCACTACCGTCGGGGTCCCTTTGTCGAGGTCTTCGCGCAGAGTGATGTGCAGCGGCAGCTGGCCCAGCAGCTGGGTGTGGTATTTCTCCGCCAGCTTTTGCGCGCCGCCGGTACCGAAGATAGGCTCGTGGTGCCCGCAGTTGCTGCAAATATGCATGCTCATGTTTTCCACGATACCCAGCACCGGTACCTCGACTTTTTCAAACATCACGATGCCTTTTTTGGCGTCGATTAGAGCGATATCCTGCGGCGTGGTCACCACTACCGCGCCGGTAACCGGAATATTTTGCGCCAGCGTCAGCTGAATATCACCGGTACCCGGCGGCATATCCAGCACCAGATAATCGAGATCCGGCCACAGGGTTTCCTGCAGCATCTGCATCAGCGCCTTGCTGGCCATCGGCCCGCGCCACACCATAGCGTTATCGTCGGTCACCAGATAACCGATGGAGTTGGTGGCAAGACCGAACTTCATAATCGGCGCCATATGGGTCCCATCTGGCGAGGTCGGACGCTGATCTTCCGCGCCGAGCATGGTCGGAATCGACGGGCCGTAAATATCGGCATCCAGAATGCCGACTTTCGCCCCTTCCGCCGCCAGCGCCAGCGCCAGGTTGACCGCGGTCGATGATTTACCCACCCCGCCCTTACCGGAGCTGATAGCGATAATATTTTTCACGCCGTTGATACCGGGCTGATTTTTTACCCGCTGAAGCGTGGCGATGCTGTGCGTCAGCTTCCAGTCGATAGCTTTGGCACCGGTAATGCGCAGCAGCTCGGCGCTGCACTGCTCCTTCAGAGCTTCAAAGGCGCTATTCCAGACGAACGGCATCTGAATTTCAATATGCACGGTTTCGTCCAGCCAGGCGACGTGATGCAGCGCCTTCAGCGTAGTGAGGTTATGTTTCAGGGTTGGGTGCTGGAAATTAGCCAGGGTCCCGGCGACCATCGCGCGTAGACGTTCGGGGGATTTGGCCTGGGATTGCGAACTCATCCCGACTCCTTTGTTATTGTGAGTTGAATCTTGTACGTTAAGTTTACCTTAAAGGGAATAATTCCCCCACCATAAGCTTTGGGCTTACCAAATTATTGCCTTTGCGGTAACATCAAACCCCCTTTTTACAATAGAAGATGTAATGCCCACTATGACTCAAGTCGCGAAGAAAATACTGGTAACGTGCGCACTGCCGTACGCAAACGGCTCAATCCACCTCGGCCACATGCTGGAGCACATCCAGGCTGATGTCTGGGTCCGTTACCAGCGAATGCGCGGCCACGAAGTCAACTTCATCTGCGCCGACGACGCCCACGGAACCCCGATCATGCTGAAAGCGCAGCAGCTCGGTATCACCCCGGAACAGATGATTGGCGAAATGAGTCAGGAGCATCAGACCGATTTTGCTGGCTTCGACATCAGCTACGACAATTATCACTCCACGCACAGCGACGAAAACCGCGAGCTGTCGGAGCTTATCTATACGCGTCTGAAAGAGAACGGTTTTATCAAAAACCGCACCATTTCCCAGCTCTACGATCCGGAAAAAGGCATGTTCCTGCCGGACCGTTTTGTGAAAGGCACCTGTCCGAAGTGTAAATCACCGGATCAATACGGCGATAACTGCGAAGTATGCGGCGCGACCTACAGCCCAACCGAGCTTATTGAACCGAAATCGGTCGTCTCCGGCGCGACGCCGGTGATGCGCGAGTCCGAACACTTCTTCTTCGACCTGCCGTCGTTCAGCGAAATGCTGCAGGCGTGGACCCGCAGCGGAGCGCTGCAGGAGCAGGTAGCGAATAAAATGCAGGAGTGGTTTGAGTCCGGCCTGCAGCAGTGGGATATTTCCCGCGATGCGCCGTACTTCGGCTTTGAAATCCCGAACGCGCCGGGTAAATATTTCTACGTCTGGCTGGACGCGCCGATCGGCTACATGGGTTCCTTTAAGAACCTGTGCGACAAGCGCGGCGACGCCGCCAGCTTCGATGAGTACTGGAAGAAAGACTCCACCGCCGAGCTGTATCATTTTATCGGTAAAGACATCGTTTACTTCCACAGCCTGTTCTGGCCGGCCATGCTGGAGGGCAGCAACTTCCGCAAACCAACCAATCTGTTCGTTCACGGCTACGTGACGGTCAACGGCGCGAAGATGTCCAAGTCGCGCGGAACCTTTATTAAGGCCAGCACCTGGCTGAACCACTTTGACGCCGACAGCCTGCGCTACTACTACACCGCCAAGCTCTCTTCGCGTATCGATGATATCGATCTGAACCTGGAAGATTTCGTGCAGCGCGTTAATGCCGATATCGTCAACAAAGTGGTGAACCTCGCCTCGCGCAACGCCGGTTTTATCAATAAGCGTTTCGACGGCATGCTGTCCGCCGAGCTGGCCGATCCGGCGCTGTACAAAACCTTCACCGATGCCGCAGCAAGCATTGGCGAAGCGTGGGATAGCCGCGAGTTCGGTAAAGCCATCCGTGAAATCATGGCGCTGGCCGACGTGGCGAACCGCTACGTTGACGAGCAGGCGCCGTGGGTGGTTGCCAAACAGGAAGGCCGCGATGCCGATCTGCAGGCCATCTGCACCATGGGCCTGAATATGTTCCGCGTGCTGATGACCTGGCTCAAGCCGGTTCTGCCGCAGCTGGCCGCCCGCGCCGAAGCGTTCCTCAACAGCGAACTGAGCTGGGAGGCCATTCAGCAGCCGCTGCTCGGTCACAAGGTTAACGCCTTTAAAGCGCTGTATAACCGCATCGAAATGAAGCAGGTGGAAGCGCTGGTCGAAGCGTCGAAAGAAGAAGTGAAAGCGCTGTCAGCGCCGGTCACCGGACCGCTGGCGGACGATCCGATTCAGGACACCATCACCTTTGACGATTTCGCCAAAGTCGATATGCGCATCGCGCTGATTGAAAACGCCGAGTTCGTGGACGGTTCCGACAAGCTGCTGCGCCTGACGCTGGATCTCGGCGGCGAGAAGCGCAACGTCTTCTCCGGCATCCGCTCCGCCTACCCGGATCCGCAGGCGCTGATTGGCCGCCTGACGGTTATGGTCGCCAACCTGGCGCCGCGTAAAATGCGCTTCGGCATCTCGGAAGGCATGGTGATGGCCGCAGGCCCTGGCGGGAAAGATATCTTCCTGTTAAGCCCGGACAGCGGCGCCCAGCCAGGCCAGCAGGTCAAGTAATACCGCATAAAGCGCTGCTCCGGCAGCGCTTTTTTTATAAATTCTGAAAATCGCATTCTTGTCGTCCTCCCCCTCTGTGTTCTTAGTAATAACTGCTAGCATAAAATCCAAACTGGATAAAAACACAGGGAAGAAAATGAAATCTTTTATTTATCAGGACGAAAAATCACATAAATTCTGGGCGGTGGAGCAGCAAGATAACGAGCTGCATCTGAGCTGGGGCAAGGTCGGCACCAGCGGCCAGAGCCAGATTAAAACCTTTGCCGATAGCGCCACTGCTGCAAAAGCCAAACAGAAACTGATTGGTGAGAAGACAAGAAAAGGCTACGCAGAAAATACCGCGGCGGAAAAAAGCCCGCCCCAGGCTGTCGCTAGCCAATCTAATAACCGACCCTGGCTCGCTGATGATGCCCATATACCGCTAACAGAGGAGATCGGCTGGTTTGCTTTCCCTCACCGTAACCGTTCCAGACCGTTTAATACCACACCGGACGGCAATCAGATTTGGCAACGCATTACCAGGAATGATAAAGCCGAATTCAGGCCATCCGACTATCATTTCACGTCACCGGCCTGGGAACAGGCCTACGCTGAACTACACCAACGGATTAAGCATAATCAATCCACCGGAAGCCTGCTTTCCGAAGCGGCTCTTCTCGGGCAAATGGGCTATTATTCTGGTGATTTAATCGACCTCTTTGTGACGCAATACGGGCTTGAAACCACGGTTGAGATCGCCTGTCATACCCTACAAGTGGCATGCAAGTACGATGATGATCTTAAGAAAATTGTCGTACGTAGCGACTTTCCTGTTAACGAAACAGAATATCTGCCCGACTGGCTCCCGCGCTTGTGTCATCATCTTTCATTAGCGCCAGAGGAAGAGTGGCTACGCTGTGTCAAAAAACTGATTGCTGCTATTCCTGAGCTTTCTCCCGCTATGCAGCCGTTTGTCGCACTGATGTTGCCAGAGCGTCCGGATATCGCCAATGAGATAGCATTACGTTTCGCCGCAGAAGAGATTCCGGCAATGGCGTGGTTGAAAATGGTTGTCAATGCCCCTTCTGCACTGATTACGCTAGAAAAATATCCGTTGCCTCCACTTTACTCTCACTTTCTCCCCTATGTTGCCACATTGATAGCCAACCAAGGCATGATCGGGGTAAGTCAACTCGTCAACGATTTGGACGAAAAGGAAGCAAGCACCCAATTACCTGAGCTTGAAGCTACTGACTATTTCACTAAGTGGTTAGCTAAAACGAACCATCCGGATGCGCTTAAGATATTAATTCTTGGTGCCGGCAACAAAAATAAGCGCCTGGGATATTTAAGTAAGGCCAGTCAAAAATATCCTCATGCAGCCATTGCCGCTTATGCGTCGCTGCTGACGAGCTATGAAGATCCGATCTGGCGCAAAGCGCTAACGGTACTCATCAGCGCTGAACCAGCTCGGGTAGAGCAAGTTCTGCCATGGATTGACGCACACGCCGCAGAAACGTTAACCGCGACGCGGCCGCATAGCGACTCATCAGCAGAATATGCCAGCCCGGAGACCCTACCAGAAATACTGGTATCCCCGCCGTGGCTAAAGCAAAATCAAAAAAGCGCATCACCAGTATTCAAACTATCCATACTCCCCGTCACTTCTACGCTAAGCCTGACGCCGGCAATAACGGAAGAGCTAACTGGCTACGATTACAGTGATTACCACTGCCAATTCAGGTACGCGGACCTGCCGCCATTTGAAAGCTATCATTGGGAAAAAGTGACGGAGCCTTTCACCCCGGAACAAAACTTTCTGTGGCGTCTGGGGTTTGAAAAGTGGCAACAGTTAACCCCTGGCACATCGCAAAAAGTCCCCATTCCGCAAAGCGCCGTCACAGCCCTGCAATGTGCAGACTATGCCACCTTGATAAATGAGTTCCATCAGTATACGGGTAAGCAGTATTCGCAATGGAAGCTGTATCTGCTGGCCTGGATGCCGCGCGAGCAAGCATTAGCCCTGCTGGATGCTCTGGCTGATGAACCTCACAAAGGCGAAGAGGGGATCTTACCCATTTTTGGCATCGATGCCCTGCCGATATTTGTCCGTTATCTTAAACACGATCGCCAGTCGCTGTGGCCGTTTACCCCCTATTGCGGCACAACCGATTTGGCACTGCCGATGGCACAAAACTTCAGCCGCAAAAAAACGCTGCGCGAAGACGCCCGAAGCTGGTTACTTGAGTATCCCGAACATGCCATTGCCGGGTTATTGCCCGTAGCGCTAGGAAAAGCGTGCAAAGACAGGGACGACGCTCAACAAGCTTTGCGATTACTGGCCGAAAATAATCACCGTTCTCTGATAACCCAAATAGCACAGCGCTATCAACAACCGGAGATTATCGCTGCACTGGGAGCCTTTCTCGACGCAGGAGACTTTCACGATTTCCCGACGAAAATTCAGCCTTTGCCTGAATTTTATCAATTTGCACTGTGGCGCAGACCACAGCTCAAAAGCTCGGGGTTGCCGTTGCCGGATAACGCCATGCGTTACCTCGGCGATATGTTGAATTTCCCACGCGAAGTGAAACTTTACGCCGGACTGAATACCGTAAAAAGCATCTGCACTCCAACATCTCTGGCTAACTTTGCCTGGGATCTTTTTAACGCCTGGATTGAAGCCGGAGGCCCTTCAAAAGCGAACTGGGCCTTCACAACATTAGCCTTTTTCGGTAATGACGATACCGCGCGAGCGCTGACGCCGCTCATCCGTGCCTGGCCTGGAGAATCACAACATCAACGCGCAGCGCTTGGGTTGGACATTCTGGCAGAAATCGGCAGCGACATCGCTTTGATGTTGCTAAACGGCATTGCGAAAAAAATCAAATTTGCGGCGCTACAGGAGAATGCACAGAACAAAATCAAGCAAATTGCCGAACAGCGTGAACTGACCATTGCCGAGCTGGAAGACCGCCTCGCCCCGGATCTCGGACTGGACGACAACGGCACTCTGGTTCTCGACTTCGGCCCCCGCCGCTTTACAGTCAGCTTCGATGAAGCTCTGAAACCCTTTGTGTGCGATGAAAGCGGCCGACGCCTGAAAGATTTGCCGAAGCCCGGCAAAAGCGACGATGAACCGCGGGCTGCGGAGGCCGTCAGTCGTTACAGACAGTTGAAAAAAGATGTCCGTACCATCGCATCCCAGCAAATTCAGCGTCTGGAAACCGCCATGTGCCTGCGCCGCCGCTGGACCGCCGAACAGTTCCGCCTGTTCCTCGTCGACCATCCGCTGGTGCGCCATCTCACCCGCCGCCTGATCTGGGGAGTCTATAGCCAGGAAAACGTCCTGCTGGCCTGCTTCCGCGTCGCCGAAGATAACAGCTACAGCGATGCAGAAGATAACCCGTTCAGCCTGCCTGAAGGGCAAATCGGCCTTCCGCACGTGCTGGAAATCTCCGCGGAAGACGCCGCCGCCTTCGGCCAGCTGTATGCCGACTATGAACTACTGCCGCCGTTCCGCCAGCTCGATCGCAACCACTATCGCCTGACGGAAAGCGAAAACCGGGCCACAGAATTAACGCGCTGGCGCGGACGCCAGTGCCAGGCCGGGCGCATCGTCGGACTGGAGCGCAAAGGCTGGCAGCGAATAGAAGATGGCGGCAGCATCTGCGGCATGTTCAAACCCGCCGCCAGCGGCGACATGGTGCTGGAAGTGGAACCTTTTTCGCTGCTGTATGGAGAAACCACCTACGACGAACTCATCCCGTTCGAGACAGTGAAAATCGTTACCAAAGGCGATATTGACTACGGCAAACCGACCTTTGCTTTCGCAACGCTCGACGCTATCGCCGCCAGCGAACTGATTAACGATATCGAATCGCTATTCGATTAAAAGGACTTAGTCATGAAAACGTTTATTTATCAGGATGAAAAATCACATAAGTTCTGGGCGGTTGAGCAGCAGGATAACGAACTGCATCTGAGCTGGGGGAAGGTGGGTACCAGCGGCCAGAAGCAGATTAAAACCTTTGCCGACGCGGCAGCGGCCAGTAAGGCCGGGCAGAAGCTGATCAATGAAAAAAACCGCAAAGGCTACGTTGAGCAAGGTGAAACCACGCCGTCTGCGGCAGCCAGCCTGCCGGAGGAACCGGCATCTACCCCAGCTGCGCCGCCGCCCGCATGCGCCACCGTGCCTGCAGACATAGCTCGTCCGTGGCTGGCGGACGATGCCGAACTGGCTTTGTCAGATGAGCTGCTGCAAGATGTGCTCCCTTCACGCCGCTTTCCCGGTCCACCGATCGCCGCGCCTGCAGATAGCGAACTGATGAGTCTCGGCAAAGAGATCCACCAGCAGTCCGGGAAAGCCGTGACCTTTGACTATGCCGACTGTTCCGCCTACTGGCAGCAAACCATCAACGAAGCCCTTAGGGATGGCCCGCTCTCCCCTGCTGCGCTGGCGGTGCAGCTCGCCCTCGCCACGCGTCGCGGCTGGCGCAGCAGCGACAATGCCGACCTGATGGACGAAATTGTTTACGTCTACGGACTGGAATACGCCGTCGAGACGTTTATTGCCCTGCAGCACATTACTTTTGATTACAATTACCAGACCCTGCAGGTGACCTTCCTTTCAGAACCCACCAGCGCGCGCGGGCCCGGGATGCTCGACGTGCGCCTGCGCGCGCATCTGGCTCAGGCCGATGAACCGCTCTGGCAGCGCTGCGTGAATAAACTGATCGCCGCGCTGGCGGATATGCCCATCGGGCAGCAGCCGCTGGTGGCGCTATTGCTGCCCGATCGCCCGGATATCGTCCACGAAATCGCCCGCCGAGTACTGGCGCATAAAACTATCAGAACGGCGGAATGGCTGAAGGTGGTGGTTCGCGACCCGCAGCTCGTCAAAGCGCTGGAGCCTTATCGGGCGGAGAACCTGTTTAACGACTACTACCACGGCAGCGTCTGGAACGCGACGGTGATGCGCGAACAGGGCGTTGCCGGCATCGCCCGCTTCGCACCCTACGTTCATGACGATCTGTGCGGTAAGCTGGTCAGCCAAATTAACCATCCGCAGGCGCTGAGCCAGCTAATCCTCGCAAGCGAGCAGGGTAAGCGTTGTCACGAACGGATGACCCAGGCCAGCGCGCGCTTCCCGCACGCCGCGCTGGCGGCGCTGGCTGAACTGCTGACGCAGAAAGAAGAGAAACGCTGGCGCATTATGCTGATGACCCTGCTCAGCGGGCAGCCGGGGCTAGTCGGAGAAATTGTGCCGTGGATCTCTGCACAGGCCGCGACGCTACTGGAAGCCTGCCAGCAGCAGTTAAGCCAGCAGGCCGAGTGCGCCCGCGACGATATGCTCCCGCCGGTGCTGGTCACCCCACCCTGGGCGGCGAAAAAGAAAAAATCCCCCATTGCACAGCTGAATCTGCCGCCGCTCCCATTAGAGCCGGTCTGTATGCTGACGGAAGAGGCAAGCAAACAGCTTCTCGAACAGCGTAGCTGGTATGCCCGCCAGCTCGATAATGGCAAAGAAAAAGATGAAAAGGAGCTCCTGTCCTGCTTAGGTTTCCACAGCTGGAACCGGAGCCAAAATCGCTATGAAGATGTCTCCGATGCCGCTATCGATGCCTGGCAACGACAGGATTATCCGGCGCTGATTGCGGAATTTAAGAATGCCCATACCTATCGCCAGGAAGAGTGGAAGCTGTACATGCTCGCCGCCCTGCCCGCCGGACGGGCGCTACAGGCCTGGAACGCGCTCAGCCAGGAGCCCCACACCGGCGCAGACTTTGTGATGGCGCACCTGCGTCTCGCCGGTTTGCCGGGCTTTATCCACTCCTTCTCACGCTATCCGCAGGAAAACCTGTCGGTTGCGATCTGGTTTGCCGCCAGCAAACTGGCCCCCATCATCGCCCGCGATTTTAACAAACTTAAATCGCTGCGTGAAGGCGCGCGCGAATGGCTGCTGGCCTATCCTGAACATGCGATTACCGGCCTGTTGCCCGCCGCCCTCGGCAAAGCGGGCGAAGCGCAGGACAGCGCGCGCCTGGCGATACGTATGCTGGTGGATAACGGCCATCAGCCGCTGCTTGAAGAGGTCGCCCGGCGCTACAATCAGCCGGCGGTAACGGAGGCCGTTACCGCCCTGCTCGCCCTCGATCCGCTGGATAACCATCCGACCAAAATTCCGCCGCTGCCCGCATTTTACCAGCCTGCGCTGTGGACGCGTCCGCTGCTGCGGGAAAATGGCCTGGCTCTGCCGGATGGCCCCATAAAAGCGCTCGGCGAAATGCTGCGCTTCCCGTCAGAGGAGGGGATTTATCCCGGCCTGCAGCAGGTTAAAGATCTCTGTACTGCCGAATCACTTGCCGCCTTTGCCTGGGATCTGTTCAGCGCCTGGCAAACCGCCGGAGCGCCATCGAAAGAGAGCTGGGCGTTTACCGCGCTCGGGATTTTCGGCAACGATGATACCGCCCGGGCCCTGACGCCGCTGATCCGCGCCTGGCCCGGCGAATCTCAGCATAAGCGCGCCACCGTCGGATTAGATATTCTCGCCGCCATCGGCACGGATATCGCCCTGATGCAGCTTAACGGCATCGCCCAGAAGCTAAAATTCAAAGCCCTGCAGGAACGCGCCAGAGAGAAAATCGGCGATATCGCTGAAAGCCGCGGGCTGACCGTGGAAGAACTGGAAGACCGCCTGGCGCCCGATCTGGGTCTGAATGAGGATGGTAAGCTCACCCTCGATTTTGGCCCACGGCGCTTTATCGTGAGCTTTGATGAAGCGCTCAAGCCGTACGTCAGGGATGAAAACGGCAGCCGTCTGAAAGATCTGCCGAAGCCGAATAAAAGCGACGATAACGCGCTCGCCGCCGAGGCTGTCAATCGCTACAAGGCCCTGAAAAAAGATGCCCGCACGATTGCCGCCCAGCAAATCGCGCGGATGGAGTCGGCCATGTGCCAGCGCCGCCGCTGGACGCCGGAGAACTTCCGCCTGTTCCTGGTCAACCATCCGCTGGTACGCCATCTCACCCGTTGCCTGGTATGGGGCGTATACGGTGAGGACAACCGCCTGCAGGCCTGTTTCCGCGTGGCGGAAGACAACAGCTACAGCAATGCCGATGACGATCTCTTTCCTCTGCCGGACGGCGACATTCGTATCGGCCTTCCGCATCTGCTGGAAATGACGCCGCAGGATGCCGCCACTTTTGGTCAGCTATTTGCCGATTACGAACTGCTGCCGCCGTTCCGTCAGCTCGATCGCAACTGCTACACCCTGACGCCCGCCGAGCTGGCGACTACAGAGCTGACGCGCTGGGCAGGACGCAAGTGCCCGAGCGGCCGGGTCATCGGGCTGGCGAACAAAGGCTGGCTACGCGGCGAGCCGCAGGACGCTGGCTGGATCGGCTGGATGCTAAAACCGCTGGGACAGCGGGCGCTGGTAATGGAAATCGACGAAGGCTTCGCCGTGGGCATGCTGCCGGATGAGCTCAGCGCCGAGCAGCTATTAAGCAAAGTCTGGCTGTACGCCGGAAATGCCCGGCAGTACGGCTGGGGCGGCAACGCTCCGCAGCAGGCCCGATTTTCGGAGCTGGATAAAGTCGCCCTCAGCGAACTGATCAACGATATTGAAGGGCTATTTGAATAGAACAAGGAACGTTTATGCACAACGCACTAACCCCACCCTGGCTGGCGGATGACGCGCAGCTGGAGCTGACCTTTAAAAAAGGCAAGACGCCGTTGAGCCACCGTCGCTGGCCGGGCGAGCCGGTGCCGCTGGTTAAAGTGGAACGACTTCAACGGCTGGCGAACGATATTGCCTCCCGCAGCCAGCCCCTCGCCTGGGATGCTGAACAATGTACTGCTGAGTGGCAACAGGCGATTGCGCAGGCGATGCGCTGCGTGGGCAAGGCCAGCGCGGCAATGCCCGCCCGCGCGCTGGCGGTGCTGACTCGTCTGGCTGAAGAGGATAGCCCGGCGCTTTTGGATGAAATCGTCCAGCTGCACGGCGTCGAGTACGCGACCGAGGTGGTGATTGCCCGGCAGAATATCGCGGCGGGCCATAGTAAATACCCGCCGCGCAAATGGGTGTTCAGTCATCCGGAGAAAGAGAATGTTTACGGCCTCCACTCTGAAACCTATAGCGAGTTCGATCTACGTCTGCGCAAACATCTGTCGCTGGCGGAAGAGGTCGTCTGGCAACGCTGCGCCGAAAAGCTTATTGCCGGCCTGGTCGAAACGCCGTTTTATCGCCAGCCGTTTATCGCCCTGCTGCTGCCGGAAAGGCCGGATATCGCCAATCAAATAGCCGGACGTTGCATTGACAACTCCTGGCGGTCGTCAAAAGAGTGGCTTAAAGCCGTCGCCACCGACCCCGCCGTGCTGGCGAAGCTTGAGGAAACCTGGTCGAGTGATATTTTTACCGATCGCCAGGACAGCGATGGCTATTTTGCAAACCGCTACGGCTATGCCGCTTGCGCCGCGCTTTTGCGTGAACAGGGGCTGGCGGCAGTCGCCAGGCTGGCGATTTACGCGCACAAAGACGATTGCGGTAGCCTGCTGGCGCAAATCAACCATCCGCAGGTTATTCGCCTGCTGCTGCTGGTGGCGGATAAAAACAAGCCCAGCCAGCTGCGCGTGGCAAAATATGCCAGACAATTTCCCGCCTCGACGCTGGCGGCGCTGGCAGAGCTGCTGGCGCTACCGGAGCCGCCCGCGCGTCCGGGCTATCCTGAAATTGAAGACAAAAAGCTCCCGCAGCAGCAGAAGAAACGCGAAGAAAGCTGGCGAATGCTGCTCCGGACGCTGCTGAATACGCATCCGCCGCTGGCCGAACAGGTTAGTCCCTGGCTAAGCGCGCAGGCGCGGGAACTTCTGGCGACGTTCCAACAGGCGCTGCCCGCAGGCGTCACGGTGGCCGTCGATAACCCCGGCCTGCCGGAAATTCTGCTCTCGCCGCCGTGGCGCAGTAAAAAGAAAAAAACCGCCGCGCCGCGTTTTGCGCTATCGCCGCTGAAGCTTGCGCCGCAGGAGTACTGGCAGCCTGGAGAGCGGGAGGCGCTGGCCGCCGGCAAACCGGCCTGCTTCTTTAACGACCTGCCGCTGCATGAGCGCATTAGCCGCAAAGGTGAGGTGGTATTAGAGGAACTGGGCTTTCAGGATATGGATTATCTCTTTCATCAGTATACTTTGAATGGACAGCAAGGGCATTTAGGGTCGCCGTGGCACAGCGCATACAGGACTAAAACAGGCTGGGATAAAGCCGCTATCAGAGCGCTGCACAGCGGTGATAACGAAGCGCTTCTCAAAGCCTGGCGAGACTATCTCGAAGAAAGCTATCACCCCAACGAGTGCTGGAATCTTTATCTGCTTATGCAACTCCCCCGCAAGCAGGCGGTAACCCTCTGGCAGCGCATTAATGAAGAAAATTTCAAATTTGTCGGCGCTGAATACCTGTTGAGCATCCTCGGGACTGACGCCCTGCCCGGCCTGCTGCTGGCGCTCCGGCATCGGCCAAAAGTGATCTTTCCGCTGCTGATGCATCTCGGCGCAACGGAGCTGGCGCTGCCGGTGGCCCGCGTCTGGCGGCGCTTTCAGGCGCAGAGCCATCTCGCCCGCCAGTGGCTACTGCAATGGCCGGAACACGCCGCCGCCGCGTTAATTCCGCTGGCGTTCGATAAAGCAGGCGATAGCCGCGAAGCGGCCATTAACGCCCTGCGTCTGCTGTATCAGGAAGGCCATCACGCGCAGCTGCAAACGGTGGCGCAACGCTGGCACGAACCGAGGCTATGGCCAGCGCTGGAGCAGTTGCTGACGCAAGATCCGCTGGATAATTATCCGACCCGCACGCCGAAAGCGCCGGATTTCTGGCAGCCCGCGCTCTGGCGCAGGCCGCGGCTTCTCAGCAACGATCAGCCGCTGACCGACGATGCGCTGGAAATTCTCGGCGATATGCTGCGCTTCGCCCAGGGCGGCCACTTTTACTGCGGACTGGATTTAGTCAAAGCCGCCTGTCAGCCCCAATCGCTGGCCGCTTTCGCCTGGGATCTCTTCAAAGCCTGGCAGAATGCCGGTGCGCCCGGCAAAGAGAACTGGGCTTTTCAGACGCTGGGGATCTTTGGCGATGAAAGCACGGTGCGTGATTTAACCCAGCTTATTCTCGCCTGGCCGCAGGAAGGGAAATCTGCCCGCGCCGCCAGCGGCCTGCATCTTCTGACCCGCATCGGCAGCGATATGTCGCTGCTGCAGCTGGACCATATTTCGCAACGGGCAAAATCCCGCCCGCTGCGCGACAGCGCGGAACGTTGTCTGCAAGAGATTGCCGAAGCGCGCGATTTGAGCGAAGAGCAGCTGCAGGATCGGCTTACGCCGACGCTGGGGCTGGATAATCCCGGTGCGCTGACCTTTGATTTCGGTACCCGCAGCTTTAGCGTGCGCTTTGATGAAAATCTGCAGCCGGTAATTTATGACCAGCAGGGAGCGCGGCAAAAGAGCCTCCCGCGCCTGCGCGCCGAAGATGACCAGACAAAAGCCGCGGAAGCGCTGCTCCGGCTGAAAGGATTGAAAAAAGATGCCGCTCGCGTGGCGAAACGCCTGCTACCGCATCTGGAAAACGCCCTGCGGCTGGCGCGGCGCTGGACGCGCGCGGAGTTTCAGTCGCTGTTCGTCGACCACCCGCTGACCCACAATGTGACCCGCCGCCTGGTATGGGGAGTGTACGCCGCTAATGAGCCTCGTCGCCTGCTCGCCGCTTTTCGCATCGCGGCCGAGGGAGAGTTCTGCGACGGCCAGGATGAGCCCATCACGCTGCCGGAAGATGCACTATTCGGCATCGTTCATCCGCTGGAAATGGACGACCTGACGCGGGCGGCGTTTGAACAACTCTTTGCCGATTACCAGCTATTGCCGCCGTTCCGTCAGCTGACCCGCCATACTCTCCTGCTGCTGCCGGAAGAAACTTCAGTCAGCAAGCTAACGCGCTGGCAGGGCAAATCAACCACCTGCGGACAGCTGTTGGGGATCCGCCGCCGGGGCTGGTGGCAAGGTAGCGAAAGCTATTTCTGTTACGATGTTGCTCAGCATCGGCTGATACTGGAAATCACGCCGGGATTTGTTCACTACAGCATAGACGCTAAAGCTCCTCAGCAGTTTGGCGCGATAACGCTCTATTACGGCGAACAACCCGTTGCGTTTTCCCGGCTCGATCCTCAGGATCTCAGCGAAGCGCTAAGCACAATAGAGATTATTTCCCGCTAGTGCGACAAACGAGGTGAGTCAATTAGCAACAATATTCGACTCACCGCATGAGTCGAATATTGGCTTTTTAGCCCCACGAACCTAATGTGCCTTTTTAACTACAAGATACGCAGGAAGATGTTGCGTTAAACATAATCCGATATATCAAGCTCAGAAATAAAGCACCTCACGCAATCTGCTGCGCATAAATAAGGTCTAACGATTACCGCTGTCTCTTTAAGGAAGAAACGATGATACAACAGGAAAAACATCTTCAGCGCCCCCCAGCCGCCGTGCTCTACGCCGATGAACTCGCGCGGTTGCAACAGAATGACCCTTTCCCCTGCCCGCCCGGCTGGCAGTTAAGCCTGCCTGCGGCGCGCGCGTTTATCCTCGGCGATAGCGCTCGCGACATCAGCCGTAAAGTGGTTATCAGCCCCGCCGCCGTCGAGCGGATGCTGGTCACGCTGGCGACCGGACGCGGCCTGATGCTGGTCGGTGAGCCGGGCACGGCAAAATCGCTGCTCTCAGAGCTGCTGGCCACCGCCGTCTGTGGCGATGCCGGGCTCACCATTCAGGGCGGCGCGTCGATTACCGAAGATCAAATCAAGTACGCCTGGAACTATGCGCTGTTGATCAACCAGGGACCCTCGACCCAGGCGCTGGTGCCCGCCCCGCTGTATCAAGGCATGCGCGACGGGAAAATCGTCCGCTTCGAAGAGATAACCCGCACGCCGCTGGAGGTTCAGGACTGCCTGCTGGGGATGCTTTCCGACCGGGTAATGGCGATCCCGGAGCTGAGCGGTGAGGATAGCCTGCTCTATGCCCGCGCCGGGTTTAATATCATTGCGACCGCCAATACCCGCGATCGCGGGGTCAACGAAATGAGCGCGGCGCTTAAACGTCGCTTCGACTTCGAAACCGTCTTTCCAATCATGGATTTTCAGCAGGAGCTGGAGCTGGTGGCTAACGCGTCGGCGCGCCTGCTGGCGCATAGCGGCATTCCGCATAAAGTGCCCGATGCCGTACTGGAACTGCTGGTCCAGACCTTCCGCGATCTGCGCGCCGAGGGCGGAAAGAAAACCTCAATGGATACTCTCAACGCAATTATGTCCACCGCCGAAGCGGTTAACGTCGCCCACGCCGTCGGCGTGCGTGCCTGGTTTCTGGCCGCTCGCGCCGGAGAGCCCGCCGACCTGGTAGACTGCATCGCCGGTACAATCGTCAAAGATAACGAGGACGACCGCGCCCGCCTGCGCCGCTATTTTGAGCAGCGCGTCGGTACGCATAAAGAAGCCCACTGGCAGGCCTATTATCAGGCCCGCCACCGCCTGCCGTGAGGGAACACGCATGCCAGAGCAGCCGTTAATTATCGGCGTTCGACACCACAGCCCGGCCTGCGCCAGGCTGGTAAAAGAACGCATCGAACAAACGCGTCCGCGCTACGTTCTGATTGAAGGTCCGGTGGACTTTAATCAGCGCCTGGATGAGCTGTTTTTACCCCATCAATTGCCCATCGCCATCTACAGCTACTGCCAGTCTCAGGAGGGCGGCGCGGCGGGACGCGGTGCCTGGACGCCGTTTGCCGAATTCTCCCCCGAGTGGCAGGCGCTGCTGAGCGCCCGGGCGACGGGCGCGCATATTCGCTTTATCGATTTACCGGTCTGGGCGCAAAGAGAGGATGACAGCGATGCCTCTGACGCTCGCCGCGCCGATGACCAGCAGCGCCTGTTTGCCGCCAGCGGAATGGAGAATACCGACGCGCTGTGGGACCATCTGTTCGAAGATGAAACCCAGCGCGCCGGACTGGAGCAGGCGCTGAAAACGTACTTTATCCAGCTGCGCGGCGATAGCAGCGGCGGGGAAAACAGCCGGCAGCGGGAAGCCTGGATGGCCCGCTGGGTGGCATGGGCCATGCAGCAAAATGACGGCCCGGTCGTGGTGGTCTGCGGCGGCTGGCACGCCCCGGCGCTGGCAGCCCTGTGGCGGAATTGCCGGGCGCCAGCGCAGGAACCTGAATCCCCGCCGCCACCGACGCCCGACGCCGTCACCGGCTGCTACCTCACCCCCTATAGCGAAAAACGACTGGACGTTCTGGCGGGCTATCTTTCCGGGATGCCGGCGCCGGTCTGGCAAAATTGGTGCTGGCAGTTGGGCCTGCGTCAGGCCGGGGAACGGCTGCTGAAAACTATCCTCGCCCGCCTGCGCCAGCATCGCCTTCCCGCCTCAACGGCCGATTTCGCTGCCGCCCACCTGCGCGCAATGGCGCTGGCGCAGATACGCGGCCATACCCAGCCGCTGCGCTGCGACTGGCTTGACGCGCTGGCGGGCTCGTTAATCAAAGAAGCGCTCAATGCCCCGCTACCGTGGAGCTATCG
The DNA here is from genome assembly GCF_051209435.1 of Klebsiella sp. HN106. Taxonomy (NCBI): domain Bacteria; kingdom Pseudomonadati; phylum Pseudomonadota; class Gammaproteobacteria; order Enterobacterales; family Enterobacteriaceae; genus Klebsiella; species Klebsiella sp. HN106. The sequence continues at coordinate 1,328,695 of NZ_JBLURD010000001.1, forward strand.
CGGCGTGATTCATCCGCAAACCGATCCGATTCTGCTGACCATCGTGGATGCGCTGGCGGGAGCCGGTTTCGGCAAGCTCGCTCAGGGAACGCCGCTGCCGCCGCTGCCGCAGGACGTCGATCGCGAGCTGGCGCGCGTCGGGATCGCCGTACCGGCAAACCTGAACATCAATCGCTATACGCCCGAGGGATTAGCAAAAAGTCAGGTCTTACACCGGTTGGCCATCCTTGACATTCCCGGTTTCCAGCAGCAAACGGGCAGCGCGGTGACGCTTTCCGGCGATGGCGAAGAGCGCTGGCGACTATTTCCAACCCTGGAGCAGCACGCGGTCCTGATCGAGGCCTCCCGCTACGGTGCTTCCCTGGCGGAGGCCGCGCGCCAGCGGCTGGAAGCGGCTATTCTGGCCTCCGGAGGTATCAAAAGCCTGGCCGCCAGCCTGAATCAGGCCGCGCTGGCGGGGCTCTCCACCTTCAGCCAGCAGATGCTGGAACAGCTGGCGCAGCTGATTGCCGAAGAGAGCCAGTTTGCCGAAATGGGGCCAGCGCTGGAGGTGCTTTACGCCCTCTGGCAGCAAGATGAGAGCAGCGGTATGCAAAACGCCGCGGTGCTGGAAATCACGCTTTGCGCGGCGCTTGACCGGACGCTGTGGCTTTGCGAATCCAGCGGCGTTGCCGACGAGCAGCAGTTTCACGCCCATCTACATAGCTGGCGCACCCTGTGCCACATCCTGCGCGATCTCCACAGCGGCAGCGTTTTACCGGGAGTTTCGCTCAGCGCCGCCCTGGCGCTGCTTGAACGGCGAATTCACGCCGCAGATGCCGCACCGCTCGACCGCGGCGCGGCGCTCGGCGCGCTGATTCGCCTTGAGCATCCCGCGGCAACCGCTGAAGCAGCGCTGACCCTGCTGACGCAGCTCTCTCCGCAGCGTCTGGGAGAAGCGGTCCACGGTATGCTGGCGCTGGCGCGCCATCAGCTCGCCTGTCAGCCCGCTTTTATCGCGGGATTCAGCGCGCTGCTCGCCCGGCTGGCGGACGATGAGTTTATTCTCGCGCTGCCGGATCTGCGGGCGGCGATGGCGTGGCTGCCGCCTCGGGAACGCGGCGAGCTGGCCCGCCAGGTGCTTGATCACTATCACATGTCCATGCTACCGACCTCTGCGCTACAGGCGCCGGTTGCCTGCTCGCCGGAGCAGTTAATCTATCATCAGCAGCTGGAACAGCAGGCGCTGGCCGCGCTACGCCATTGGGGAGTACGCTAATGAACAGGTTATCCGATATTCTGGCAACCCAGGAGCTCCAGCGCTGGCGGCTGATTCTGGGCGAGGCCGCCGAAAACAGCCTCGGCGGCCTCGATGAGCATGCCCGTCAGGTAGACCATGCGCTGGAGTGGCTCTACGGCCGCGATCCGGAGCGACTACGGCGAGGCGAGCGCCAGGGTGGACTGGAGGATTCCAGCCTGACGACGCCGGAATGGATCAACGCTATCCACTCGCTTTTTCCGCAGCCGGTTATCGAGCGGCTGGAGAGCGATGCGGTACTGCGCTACGGCATCGATGAGGTGGTGACCAATCTGGAAGTGCTTGAACGTATCGAGCCTTCCGAAAGCCTGCTGCGAGCGGTACTGCATACTAAACATCTGATGAATCCAGACGTGCTGAACGCCGCCCGCAAGCTGGTGCGCCAGGTGGTAGAGCAAATTATGGCCCGGCTGGCGACAGAGGTGCGCCAGGCTTTTTCCGGCGCGCGCGATCGGCGCCGCCCCTCACGTATCCCGCTGGCGCGCAACTTCGACTTCAAGAATACCCTGCGCGCCAACCTCAAGCACTGGGACCCGCAGCGCAGCAAGCTGTACATTGAATCGCCTAAGTTTATCAGCCGTATTAAACGCCACAGCGAAAAATGGCAGCTGATTTTGCTGGTCGATCAGAGCGGTTCGATGGTGGATTCCGTTATCCATTCGGCGGTTATGGCGGCCTGCTTATGGCAGCTGCCCGGCATTCGTACGCACCTCGTGGCGTTTGATACCAGCGTGGTGGATCTCACGGACGACGTTGCCGACCCGGTAGAGCTGCTGATGAAAGTTCAGCTCGGCGGCGGGACCAATATCGCCCAGGCCGTTGAATATGCGCGACAGCTGATTGAACAACCGCAAAAAAGCGTCATCGTGCTGGTGAGCGACTTTTTCGAAGGCGGGGCGAACTCGCTACTGATTAATCAGGTCAAGCTGAGCGTGCAAAGCGGCGCTAAAGTCCTCGGGCTGGCGGCGTTAGACAGTTCGGCATCCCCCTGTTATGACCACGATATGGCCCAGGCGCTGGTTAACGTCGGGGCGCAAATCGCCGCCATGACGCCCGGCGAGCTGGCCTCCTGGCTGGCGGAGAATTTACAATCATGATGCCTTTACGCCCCGAATTACTGGAACTCACCCCGCAGGCGCTCATGGCGCTAAGCAACGCCGGATTCGTAAAACGCAGCCAGAAAGAGCTGGATAACGGCAATATCCCCGAGCTTGCGCAGGATGAAGACGGCACCCTGACCGCCGTATTTCACGACGGCACCCGCACCCGGCTGGCAAAAGGCCAGGCGCTCAAAGAATCCAGCTGTACCTGCGGCGCCAGCGGCATGTGTCGTCATCGCGTGATGCTGATCCTCAGCTACCAGCGCGCCAATACCGGTGATGAGCATCCCGAAGGGGAACCGGAGAGCGGCGAACGCTGGCATCCGGGACTGTGGCAAGCGGAACTGGCCGCTCTCCCCGAGTCCGTTCTGAAGCGGGCGCAGCAGCTGGCGGATAAAGGCGTCGCGGTGGAGCTATTCTGCCGACCTAACGAAACGCCTTCGGCAAAGCTGCCGATGAGCGATGTGCGTTTTTATTCCCGCAGCAGCATCCGTTTTGCCCGCTGCGACTGCGTCGACGGCTCGCTGTGCGAACACGTGGCGCTGGCGGTTCAGGCTTTTACCGATGCCGAAGCCCAGCAGCCTGGCTTTACGCACCTGGTCTGGCAAACGCGCAGCCGCAAGGCCGCCGCCCGCGGAGGGCCTTTTGATACCCCTGGCGGCGAGGCCTGTCGACAAAGCCTCCGCCAGCTCAGCCAACTGCTGTGGCAAAGCGGCGTCAGCCAGCCGCCTATTGGCTTCGAGGCTGCGTTCACCCGGGCGCAGCGCGCGGCGCAGACGGTAAACTGGCGCTGGGTCGTCGGCGCGCTTGCTCAGCTTCGTGAAGGCGTCGAGGCCCTTCAGCAGCGCGCCAGCCATTACCATCCTGAACAGCTTCTCAGCCAGTTGGCAGGACTTAACGCCCGCCTTGAGAGCGCCGACAGAATGGCGCAGCTTGCCGATGCCGACCAGACGCCGCCCCTGCCGTGGCGCACCGTGGTGGGCCAGGGTATCGCCGGTGAAGCGCTGCTCGATCATTTGCGACTTATCTCCCTGGGAATGCGCAGCTGGCAGGATAATCACCGCTACGGTTTACGCATCTGGTTTAGCGACCCGGATACCGGCAGCATTATGCATCTGTCGCGCAGCTGGCCGCTGGCGGAACGGGCGCAAATCCCGCTGTGGCAGCGCCGCCTGTTTAGCTTCCAGGCCGGCGCGCTGGCGGGCGGGCAGATAATTACTCAATCAGCGAGCCGCAATGCCAGCGGCGAACTGCTGCTGAGCGCGCGCCACCGCCTGAGCAGCAACGTTCCGCTCAGTGAAGAGGCCTGGCTTTTGCTCAGCGCGCCGCTGCGCCAGCCGGGGGTTGCGGCGCTGCGTGAGTATCTGCGCCAGCGCCCTCCGGCGTGGGTGCGTCCGCTTAATCAGGTGGATAATCTGTTTATTTTGCCGGTGGATGCCTGTCTTGCCGTCGGATGGGACGCCGCCCGGCAAACGCTGGATGCGCAGGTTCTCAGCGGCGAAGGGCAAGACAACGTTTTGCAGCTGTCCCTTCCCGCCGCCGCCAGCGCGCCCTATGCCGTTGAGCGAATGGCGGCGCTGCTCAGCCAGGCGGACGATCCGGTAGTGATGGTGTCCGGGATGGTCACCTTTAGCCGCGGGCAGCTTAGCCTGGAACCGCTGGTAATGATGACCCGCACCCGCGGCTGGGCGCTGAACGCGGAACCGCTTCCCGTTGGGCCGCTGCCTGCCGGCGATATCCTGCCGCCGCGGTCGCTGGCCCTGACGCTGTTGCAGCGCACCCGGGCGCTGCTGATCCAGATTATGCGCAACGGCCTGCGCTATCAGCAAAAGGGCCTTTTTCGCGAAGCGATGACGCTGAGCGACGATTTAACCAACGGCGGATTTAATCATCTCGCGCGCCTGCTCCGCCAGTTGGCCGAGCGCGAAACGGCGACTTCCGAGGATACGCTCAGCGCTATCGCCCAACTCTGTATACAATTAGAGATGATGATTGATTAACAAGGAATGATAATGAAATTTAACCGCAGGATTACCGCCGCTCTGGGCGCAACGTTAATGATGGCCGCGCTCGTCGGCTGCGATAACAACAAAGATGAGGTCAAGACGTTTCACAACACGATGAACGGCGTAGACCTGACCTATACCTATCACTACAAAGACGATGTCGTTACCCGCCAGGACGCGGAGAATACTATTCCCTATACATCACTCGGGGTGAGTAACGAAGAGCAGGCGCGCAAGATCATCGATCCTATCGGCGTGGCCTACAGCAAAATCAAAGGCGTCACCCACAGCGTCGACTATAAAGAGAGCGCCGCGCAGGAACACCTCTCCATCGACTTTAATCAGGCTAAAATCAGCGAGCTGTGTCAATTACCCGGGGCCAGCTTTACCGACTGTTCGCAAAAGTTTATTTCGCTGAGCGAGTCGGAAAAAATGTTGAAATCACAGGGTTTTAAAGAAGTGAAATAACCCAGACTGGCGCGGAGAACTCCCGGCTTACGCTACGCTTAGCCGGGCTACCCCGGTCAAGCTACAGGGCCGTACATTCGGGGAGCCCGGCTCTGGCGTTAACGCCGCAAGCCGGGGAGGCATATCAGGATTTCGCGTGTTCGCGCTCGGTCAGCCCGCGCAGGAAGTAGCGCAGAAACTGGTCGCCGCATTCGCGGAAGTTTTTATGCTCTGGGGCGCGCATCATGGCGGTGATTTCCGGCATCGAGACGCGGAATTTCTGCTGAGTGAGGATAGCGAGAATGTCATCCGTCTTCAGGGAAAAGGCAATACGCAGTTTTTTCAGCACGATATTATTATTCACCCGGCGTTCGACCGCCAGCGGCGGCGCCGACGCATCTTTACCGCGTTTGTCGTAAATCAGGCCGTTGAGAAAATTCGACAGCACGACATCCGGGCAGCGCACAAACCCCTCTTCGTCTTCTTTTTTCAGCCAGGGTACCAGCTGTTCGGCGCTGACCGGCGCATCCGCCAGCGCAAAAATACGTACCAGGCCGCTGTTATTGGTTTTCAGGGTGTAGCGCAGGCTACGGAGAATATCGTTACTGATCATATTGCCTTCATGATGAAAAATTCTGCCGCACAGTTTATCACGATTCCGCCGTTTTACAGACCAATCGCCTCTTTCAGGCTTTTCAGATAACGGCGGCTCACCGGCACCGTTTGCCCGGCACGCATCAGCAGTTCCGCCTGGCCGTTTTCCTCAAAGCGGATCTCCTTGAGATGGGACATGTTAACCAGGTACTGGCGATGGCAGCGCAGCAGCGGCGTTCGGCTCTCAAGGGTGCGTAAGGTGAGCTCGGTAAAACCCTCCTTTCCTTCGCGGTCGGTCACGTAAATCCCGCTCATCCGGCTGCTGACGAAGGCCACGTCTTCCATCTGCAGTAGCCAGATGCGGCTGTGGCCGGTGCAGGGAATATACTTTAGCGCCTGCTGGGTATCGTCGAGGGCGGTCATATCCTGCAGGCTGCGCTCCTGGCGCAGTCGAGCCAGCGTTTTTTCCAGCCTGGTGGACTCTATTGGCTTCAGCAAATAATCAAACGCGTGCTCTTCAAAGGCTTTCACCGCGTACTCGTCAAATGCGGTGAGAAAGACGATATAGGGCCGATGCTCCGGGTCAAGCATGCCAACCATCTCAAGACCGCTGATACGCGGCATCTGGATATCCAGAAACAGCACGTCCGGGTGCAGCTTGTGTACCGCGCCAATCGCCTCTACGGCATTTCCGCATTCGCCCACGATCTCGATATCCGGCTGGGTCTCCAGCAAAATACGCAGGTTTTCACGCGCCAGCGGCTCGTCGTCGACAATTAATACTTTTAACATGCGTTTTCCTCCAGAGGCAGTCTCAGCGTGACGCGGGTAAAACATTCCGGCTCGCAGGTGACGGTGATCCCGCAATCGGCGCCGAAGCGCGCCCGCAGACGGCGATCAACCAGATTCATGCCCAGTCCGCTGGCGCTGGGTTTGTCCTGATATAACCCGGCGTTATCTTCAATATCCAGCTGCAGCCAGCGCTGGTACTGGCTGGCGCGAATGGTGATTTCCCCCACCCCAAGGTGCTGCGAAGTCCCGTGCTTAATGGCGTTTTCGACTATCGGCTGTAGGGTAAAAGCCGGCAGTTGATGCTGGGCCAGCGCTTCCGGCACCAGCATGTGGATCTGTAGGTTGGCCTGAAAGCGCGCTTTCTCAATCTGCAAATAGGCGTTTACATGTTCGATCTCATCCGCCAGGGTCACGATCTCCGCTGGCCGTTTCAGGTTTTTGCGGAAAAAGGTCGACAGATACTGCACCAGTTGCCCCGCCTGGTCGCTATCGCGGCGAATCACCGCTTTCAGGGTATTCAGCGCGTTGAACAGGAAGTGCGGATTCACCTGGGCGTGCAGCAGCTTGATTTCCGACTGCGTTAGCAACGCCTTTTGCCGCTCATACTGTCCGGCCAGGATCTGCGCGGATAACAGCTGGGCAATCCCCTCCCCCAGCGTGCGGTTGATGGAGCTGAACAGGCGGTTTTTCGCTTCATAAAGTTTTATCGTGCCAATCACCCGCTGATTCTCGCCGCGCAGCGGAATAACCAGCGTGGAGCCCAGCTTACAGTTAGGATGAATCGAGCAGCGGTAGGGCACCTCGTTACCGTCGGCATAGACCACCTCGCCGGTATCGATCGCCTTTTGGGTATAGAGCGAAGAAATAGGCTTACCGGGCAGATGGTGATCGTCACCGATCCCGGTAAACGCCAGCAGCTTGTCGCGATCGGTGATCGCCACCGCGCCGATATCCAGCTCCTGGATCAGTACCTGCGCGACCTTCATGCTGTTCTCTTCGTTAAACCCCTGGCGCAGGATCCCCTCCGTCGACGCCGCCACCTTCAGCGCGGTGGCCGAGAAAGCCGAGGTATATTTTTCAAACATCGCCCGCTTATCCAGCAGGATACGCATAAACAGCGCCGCCCCGACGGTATTAGTCACCATCATGGGGGCAGCGATGCTTTGTACCAGATGCAGGGCATCTTCGAACGGGCGAGCGATCAGCAAAATGATCAACATCTGCACCATTTCAGCAAAAAAGGTAATCGCACCGGCCGTGAGCGGGCTGAAGACTTTATCCGGTCGCCCGCGTTTAACCAGAATGCTGTGCACCAGCCCGCCGAGCAGTCCTTCAACGATGGTGGAAACCATACAGCTCAGCGCGGTCATGCCGCCCAGCGAGTAGCGATGAAGGCCGCCGGTCAGTCCCACCAGGCCGCCGACCACCGGCCCGCCCAGCAGGCCGCCCATCACCGCGCCGATGGCTCGCGTATTGGCGATCGAATCTTCGATATGCAGGCCAAAGTAGGTGCCGAGGATGCAGAAAATAGAGAAGGTTACGTAGCACAAGAGCTTATGCGGCAAACGGACGGTGACCTGCATTAACGGGATGAACAGACGCGTTTTGCTCATCAGCCACGCGATGACCAAAAACACGCACATCTGCTGAAGCAGCAGCAACACCAGATCAAACTCGTACATACCCGCAGACCACACTTCATTTGAAAGCGCGTAACATACACTGCTTGCTTATAACTTTCTTTGAAGCAATACATGAAAATGATAATTCATGTTCAGGATCACACTTCTTAGCGCCTCGACGATCCGTTTTTGTACAAAAAACAGACAAACCTCCCCGCTTCGGCAAACAGCTTCTACAGTTAATAGAGGAGAACACAGCGGGAGGAGAAAATGGCGCTTTATACAATTGGCGAAGTTGCCCAGCTTTGCGATATCAATCCCGTGACGTTACGCGCCTGGCAGCGGCGCTACGGATTACTGAAACCTCAGCGTACCGACGGCGGCCACCGCCTGTTTAATGAATATGAGATAGACCGTATTCGCGAAATCAAACGCTGGATTGACTCCGGCGTGCAGGTCGGGAAAGTGAAAACGCTGCTGATGGATAATGAGCAGGAGAGGGTCGACGGCTGGCGCGATCGGCAGGAAATGCTGCTCGGCTATCTGCAAAACGGAAGTTATCATCGCCTGCGGATGTGGCTGAAGGAGCGTAACCACACCGACTCTGCGCAAACCCTGGTGAAGCACCTGGTTAACCCCTTACGCCAGCGCCTGCTCAGCCCGCAGCCAACGTTGCTGGCAATGCGGGGCATCCTGGACGGCATTCTGATTAATCATATCGCCCGATGCCTGTCCTCGACGGCAAAATATCCCGGCGACCATGCGCTGATTATGGGCTGGAATGTGAACGATATCACCCGGCTATGGCTGGAGGGCTGGATAGCCAGCGAACAGGGCTGGCGGGTGGATATTCTCGCCCATTCGTTGAACCAGATCCGACCGGAGCTTTTCCCCGACAGTACGCTAATGGTCTGGTGCGGAGAGGCGCCCTGTAGCGCCCAGGTGAATCAAATGCGTCAATGGGGGCAGCAGGGCCAGATTATCTGGCTGAATCACGCGACCGCAACGTCTCCCGGAGGCGGCGCCTGAGGCGCCTGTCCGGGCTACGGGTTACCGGCAATCTGTGGCCCGGTAGCCCGGCTAAGCGCAGCGCAAGCCGGGAAGAAGCCCCAGCAATACCACATCACGGCACATTCCCCGGGTTGCGGCGTAAACGCCTTGCCCGGGCTACCGGCCCGCAGACGGTGATGAACCGTGGCCCGGCTAAGCGCAGCGCAAGCCGGGGGGCTGTCGTAGCTAAACCGCAATTAATGTTTCATTAACACCTGCGCTTCACCGTATAATCCTTGCGTTAACATCAGGAGCCTATTATGAAGCCAGCGAAAATTGCGGTTATTACTCTGTTCTTATTTATGGCCATCAGCGGCATCGGCGGCGTGATGCTGGCCGGCTATTCATTTATTGTTCGCGGCGGTGTCGGCTGATTAGCCGGGTCAGCCGTTCAAAGCCGCGATCGACGATAATTGCTGCCAGCGCCACCAGCAGCGCCCCCTGAATGACATAAGCGGTATTAAATCCGCTCAGGCCGATAACAATCGGCGTGCCGAGCGTATTCGCGCCGACGGTTGACGCAATGGTCGCCGTCCCCATATTCACGATGGTCGAGGTACGAATGCCGGCGAGCATCACCGGCGCCGCCAGCGGCAGCTCCACCTTTATCAATCTCTGCCAGCCGGTCATTCCCATCCCCTGAGCGATAGATAATACGCCGGACGGTACCGCCCCCAATCCCGCCAGCGTACCCTGTAAAACCGGCAATATGCCGTACAGCGCCAGCGCGATCAGCGCGGGCTGCCAGCCGAATCCCATCACCGGAACCGCAATCGCCAGCACCGCAACCGGTGGAAACGTCTGTCCCATCGCGGCGATCGTCTCTACCAGGGGGCGAAACTCATGGCCGGAAGGCCGGGTGACCGCAATCCCTGCCCCGACGCCCACCACCGTAGCCGCGAGGCTGGAGAGTGCCACCAGCCAACAGTGCGCCAGGGTCAGCGAAATAAAACTCTCCTGCTGATAAACCGGGCGCGGCAGCTCGGGAAACAGCGCGCTGAATAGCGGCGCGCTGTAGGGCAACGCCAGCAGCAGCGCGACAAACATTGCGCTCAGCCACAGCAGCGGATCACGTAGCACCTTCACGCCGGGCCTCCTCGCGCAGCAGGTCGGCAAAATGCAACGTCCCGCAGGACTCTCCCCGCTCATCCACTACCGGCAATACCTCGCAGCGATGAGCAATAAACTGCGATAGCGCCTCGCGCAGGGTCATCGCCACGTTTAACGCATCTCCCGCCAGGCGCTCATCGCAGCGCAGATAATCACTCACGCCGCGCAGCGACAGCAGGCGCACGCCCAGTTCGCTGCGGCCAAAGAAAGTCTGCACAAAGGCATTTTTTGGCTCCAGCAGCATCTGCAGCGGCTGGCCCTGCTGCACTACTTCGCCGTCGTCCATCAACACCAGATGATCCGCCAGCCGCAGCGCCTCATCGATATCGTGGGTCACCAGCACAATCGTGCGTCCCAGCAGGCGATGAATGCGGATCATCTCCTGTTGCAGAGCTTCCCGCGTCACCGGATCGAGCGCGCCAAAGGGTTCGTCCATGAGCAACACCTGCGGATTCGCCGCCAGCGCGCGCGCCACGCCGACGCGCTGCTGCTGGCCGCCGGAAAGCTGATGGGGATAACGTTCGCGCAGCACCGGCTCGAGCCCCAGCAAGGCCATCAATTCATCAACCCGCGCCTGCGTTTTTTGCCGCGACCACTTTTGCAGCTGCGGAACGGTGGCAATGTTTTGCGCCACCGTCCAGTGGGGAAACAGGCCGATGGACTGGATGGCGTAGCCCATTCTGCGGCGCAGTTCGAGCACCGGCTGCTGGCGGATATCCTGCCCGGCGAAACGGATCGTCCCGCTATCGTGCTCCACCAGGCGATTGATCATTTTCAGCGTGGTCGATTTCCCCGAACCTGAGGTGCCAATCAGCACCGAAAATGCCCCCTCGCGCAGATGCAGATTGAGGTTTTTCACCGCAGGCTGTCCGGCAAAGGCTTTATTGACGCCGTCGAACTCAATCACGGGCCTCTCCTTTGAGTAATGCGCCCCACAGCGCGAATAGCGCATCCACCACCACCGCCAGCGCGATGGTCGGGATCACCCCAAGCAGCACCAGATCCAGCGCGCTGCTGAGTAGCCCCTGGAAAACCAGCGCGCCAAAGCCGCCTGCGCCAATCAGCGCTGCGACGACCGCCATACCGACGGTTTGTACGCTAACCACCCGCAGGCTGCGCAACAATACGGGCAATGCCAGCGGCAGCTGTATCTGACGAAACCGCTGTCCGCCGCTCATCCCCATCGCCACCGCGCTCTCCAGCGCTTCACGCGGAACCTGCAGCAGGCCGACCGTCACCCCGCGTACCAGCGGCAACAGCGCATACAGCACCAGCGCAATCAGCGCAGGCGTAATGCCGGTTCCGGAAACGCCGAGCTGGGCAAGCGAAGGAAACTGGCGCGCCAGCCCCGCCAGCGGCGCAATAAGCAGGCCGAACAGCGCCACGGAGGGAACGGTCTGAATCACATTGAGAACCGCAAAAACCGGCGATTGCCAGCGTGGGAAGCGCCAGAGCCAAACGCCAATGGGCAGCCCAATCAGCAGCCCCGGCAGCAGGGTACCGAGCAGCAGAGTCACATGCTGCGACAGCGCATCGTCAAACACTTCCCGGCGATTGAAATACTCTTTCAGCAGAGAGAGTTCATCGAGGCTCCCCAGTCCCAGCAGCAGCGCGGGCAGCAGCCAGATTTGCGCATTGAGCAACCAGCGCCACAGGGCACGGGAAGTCAGACGGCGAACGGCATCGCTGGCGATAAGCAGACAGAGCGCCAGCGCCAGCCACAGGCCGCTGCCCGGCGAGGTACGGGCCAGCGACGAACCTTTCTGCGCCAGCTGCACCGCCGCCCCGCCGGCCCCCCAAAGCAGCGCAGGCAGCAGCAGATCCGCCAGCAGGAAGATGACCAGCAGCGGGAAGCGCCCCGGCCGCCAGCACAGCAGCGCGATGAACAGCGCCGCCCCCGCCTGCACGCCCGCCAGCCATGGCCAGACCTGCCATAGCCAGCGTCCCTCGCCGGATAACAGCCGGTTAGGCGCATAATTGATAAACGGCAGCGCCATCGCCAGCAGCAGTAATAATGCCAGCAGCAGCGCAACGCGGTTACAGCAACGAATCGTCACGCGAACTCTACTTCAGCAGCCCTTTTTGTTGCAGATAGTCGGCGGCGACTTTCTTCGCATCCAGGCCCTCTACCGCAATACTGGCGTTCAGCTTTTGCAGGGTCTTTTCATCCAGGCTGGCAAAGACCGGCTGTAGCCAGTCGGCTATCTGCGGGTATTCTTTCAGCACCGCTTCACGCACGACCGGGGCCGGGGCGTAAATTGGCTGCACGCCCTTCGGGTCGCTCAGGGTTTGCAGGCCCAGCGCGGCGACCGGGCCATCGGTGCCGTAGGCCATCGCCGCATTTACGCCGGAGGTCTGCTGCGCCGCCGCTTTAATGGTGACCGCCGTATCGCCGCCCGCCAGCGACAGCAGCTGGTTCTGTTTGAGCGTAAAGTCGTAGGCTTTTTCAAATGCCGGCAGCGCATCCGGCCGTTCAATAAATTCCGCCGAAGCGGCCAGCTTAAAGTCACCGCCCTTTTGCAGATAGCCGGCAAGGTCGCTTAACGAGGCGAGGTTATTTTTTTCCGCCAAATCCTGACGAACGGCGATGGTCCAGGTGTTGTTGGCCGGAGCCGGAGTAAGCCACACGAGCTTATTCTTTTCCGCGTCCAGCTTTTTGACTTTCTCGTAGCCCTGCTGCGCGTTTTTCCACGCCGGGTCGTTCTCCGCTTTAAAGAAGAAGGCGCCGTTACCGGTATATTCCGGATAGATATCCAGTTCACCAGCGGTTATCGCTCCGCGCACCACCGGCGTGGTGCCGAGCTGGATTTTATTGACGGTTTTCACTCCGTGGCTTTCCAGCACCTGCAAAATAATATTGCCGAGCAGCGCCCCTTCGGTATCGATTTTTGAGCCGACTTTAACCGGCTCCGCCGCCTGCAACGGCAGACTTATCAGGGCCGCCAGCGCCAGCGTGCCGGACCACATACTTGCCTTTATCATTCTCGCGTCCCTCTTTAATTTGCGCTCCATTAACAGGAGCTTAAGCAAAAAGCGTAGTTCATTTGGGGCGGAGCGGAAAAAGAAAAGGCCGATAAATCGGCCTTTGGGATAAGGAATGCGTGTTCCCGTGCGGCGGCCACAGCCTTACCCGGGCGACAAAGCGCAATTACAGCAGTTCGAACTCGCCCTGCTTCACGCGGGCGGAATCGACGCCGATAAAGACGTTGAATTTGCCCGGCTCGGCGTCGTACTTCATCTGCTGGTTCCAGAACTTCAGCGCCTCAATGTCAATCGGGAAGCTGACGGTTTGCGTCTCACCCGGCTTGAGGATCACCTTCTTAAAGCCGCGCAGCATTTTCACCGGCCGGCTCAGGGAAGCGGTGACGTCCTGCAGATAAAGCTGAATCACCGTCGCCCCTTCACGCTTGCCGGTATTGGTCACCTGCACGCTGGCGGTTACGCTACCGTCACGCTGCAGGGTCGGCGCCGACATTTTCACATCGGAAACGCTAAAGGTGGTATAGCTCAGGCCGTAGCCAAAGGGATAGAGCGGGCCGTTGGCCTCGTCAAAGTAGCGCGAGGTGTACTTGTTCGGCTTATCTGCATTGTACGGGCGACCGGTATTGAGATGGCTGTAGTAGGTTGGGATCTGCCCGACCGAACGCGGGAAGGACATCGGCAGTTTGCCCGACGGGTTGTAGTCGCCGAACAGCACGTCGGCAATGGCGTTGCCGCCTTCGGTACCGGCGAACCAGGTTTCGAGTATCGCATCGGCCTGCTGATCCTCTTTCACCAGCGCCAGCGGACGGCCGTTCATCAGCACCAGCACCAGCGGTTTACCGGTCGCTTTCAGCGCGCTAATGAGGGCGCGCTGGCTCTGCGGCAGGGTGATGTCGGTGCGACTGGAGGCTTCATGCGCCATACCCTGCGCTTCACCCACCACGGCAACCACCACGTCGGACTGCTTCGCCGCCGCCACCGCTTCATCAATCATCTCCTGCGGCGAGCGTGGATCAACCTGCACCGCTTTCTCGTACAGATTAAGGAAGTCGACGATACCTTTATCATCAGTGACGTTGGCGCCTTTGGCATAGATGATTTTGCCCTGATCGCCCAGCGCCTTTTGCATTCCGGCCAGCACGGTGACCGACTGATCGGCCACGCCCGCCGCTGACCAGCTGCCCATCATGTCGCGCTTGCTGTCGGCCAGCGCGCCGATTACCGCGATAGTGCCCGATTTTTTCAGCGGCAGCGTGTCGAGACGGTTTTTCAGCAGCACCAGGCTTTCGCGCGCCACTTCACGCGCTTCTTTACGATGCAGACGGCTTTCGGCATTGGTATCCTGCGGATCGGAATCTTTCGGCCCCAGGTGGCTATAGGGATCGTTAAACAGCCCCATATCGTATTTGACGTTCAGCACGTGGCGGGTTGCATCATCGAGCTCCGCCATCGTCACCTTGCCGGACTTCACCAGCCCGGGCAGATACTTACTGTAGTATTCATCGCTCATGCTCATGTTGATACCGGACTTCAGCGCCACGCGCACCGCGTCTTCCGGGTCCGCGGCCACGCCGTGTTTGATCAACTCCTTTATGGCCCCATGGTCGGACACGGTGATGCCTTTGAAGCCCCACTGGTCGCGCAGCACGTCCTTCAGCAGCCAGGAATCCGAGGTTGCCGGAGTACCGTTAAGCGAGTTGAGCGCGACCATTACCGCGCCGCTGCCTGCGTCCAGCCCCGCTTTATACGGCGGCATATAGTCGTTAAACAGGCGCTGCGGGCTCATATCGACGGTGTTGTACTCTTTGCCGCCTTCGACCGCGCCGTAGGCGGCAAAGTGCTTAACGCTGGTCATCACCGAGTAGCGGTCCGCCGGGCTTTTGCCCTGCATGGATTTCACCATCTCTTCCCCCATGATGGTGGTGAGATAAGTGTCTTCGCCAAAGCCTTCCGAGGCGCGGCCCCAGCGCGGGTCGCGGGAGACGTCGACCATCGGCGCCCAGGTCATGTTCAGGCCATCGTCGGCCGCTTCGTAAGCTGAAATCCGCCCGACGGTATTCACCGCATCGAGGTTGAAAGAGGAAGCCAGGCCAAGAGATATCGGAAATACCGTGCGCTGGCCGTGCAGCACGTCAAAAGCGAAAAACAGCGGGATTTTCAGGCGGCTGAGCGCCATCACCTGATCCTGCATAGCGCGGATATCATGGCGGGTCACGGTGTTAAAAATCGCCCCTACCTGCCCCTCTTTTATCATTTCGCGGATGGCTTCTTTCGGGTTATCCGGACCTACGCTAATCAAGCGCAGCTGACCGATTTTTTCGTCCACCGTCATTTTCGTCAGCAGTTCGGTCACAAACGCATCCCGCGCCTGCGGCGTTAAGGGATGATTGCCGAACAATTCATCCGCCAGCGCGGGTTGCAACGCCAGGCTCACAGCGACGCCTACAGTACAAAGCCATTTCATTTTTATCCCTCATTGTTCCAGTCGGCCAGATCGGCGAAAAGATAGCAAAAATCGAAGTCTGCCATAAACATAAACGAGACGCCTGAAGAAAGCGCGCGTTGTTCTCTGATTTTTCGAAACATTGATGCATCAAATTGTCATACAAAGGGCTATTCTTATTTTTGATAATTTTGTACCGCCACAAGGAGTGGAACATGTCATCTGCAACAACTCATAACAACGCTTTTCTGGCTGAACTCGCTCGCCTGGTTGGCACCTCCCATCTGTTGACCGACCCGGCCAAAACCCAGCGCTATCGCAAAGGCTTCCGCTCCGGCCAGGGGGAAGCGCTGGCGGTGGTCTTTCCCGGCACGCTGCTGGAGCTGTGGCGCGTGCTGAACGCCTGCGTCAACGCCGATAAAATCATTCTGATGCAGGCGGCAAATACCGGCCTGACCGAAGGCTCAACGCCGAACGGCAATGATTACGATCGCGACATCGTCATTATCAGCACCCTGCGCCTGGATAAACTGCACCTGCTGGATAAAGGCGAACAGGTACTGGCTTATCCCGGCACAACGCTCTATTCGCTGGAAAAAGCGCTGAAGCCGCTGGGTCGCGAACCGCACTCCGTCATAGGCTCATCCTGCATCGGGGCATCGGTGGTCGGCGGGATCTGCAACAACTCCGGCGGCTCGCTGGTACAGCGTGGCCCGGCGTATACCGAAATGTCGCTGTACGCGCAAATTGATGAAAACGGCAAGCTGACGCTGGTGAACCACCTCGGCATCGACCTCGGCACCACGCCGGAGCAGATCCTCAGTCGCCTCGACGACGAGCGGGTTAAAGATGAAGATGTCCGCCACGATGGCCGCCACGCTCACGATCACGATTACGTCACCCGCGTGCGCGACGTGAATGCCGATACCCCGGCACGCTACAACGCCGACCCGGACCGTCTGTTTGAATCCTCGGGTTGCGCCGGCAAGCTGGCGGTGTTCGCCGTGCGCCTCGATACTTTCCCGGCGGAAAAACGCCAGCAGGTGTTCTACATCGGCACCAACCAGCCGGAAGTGCTGACCGAAATTCGCCGCCATATTCTCGCCGAATTCAGCCATCTGCCGGTTGCGGGCGAGTACATGCACCGCGATATTTACGACATCGCCGAGCAGTACGGGAAAGATACCTTCCTGATGATCGACAAGCTCGGCACCGATAAAATGCCGTTCTTCTTTACTATGAAGGGCCGCACCGACGCGATGCTGGAGAAAGTCTCTCTGTTTAAGCCGCACTTCACCGACCGCTTTATGCAGAAGCTGGGTCACGTCTTCCCGGCGCACCTGCCGGAGCGAATGAAAACCTGGCGCGATAAATATGAACACCATCTACTGCTGAAAATGGCGGGCGATGGCATCGAAGAAGCCCAGACATGGCTTGGAGAGTATTTCCAGAATGCCGAAGGGGATTTCTTCGTCTGCACCGCGGAAGAAGGCAGCAAAGCCTTCCTGCACCGCTTTGCCGCTGCGGGTGCGGCGATCCGCTATCAGGCGGTTCACGCCGATGAGGTGGAAGATATTCTGGCGCTGGATATCGCCCTGCGCCGTAACGATACCGAATGGTTTGAGCATCTTCCCGCTGATATTGACAGCCAGCTGGTGCATAAGCTCTATTACGGTCACTTTATGTGTCACGTTTTCCATCAGGATTACATCGTGAAAAAAGGCGTCGATGCCCACGAACTGAAGGAGAAAATGCTGGTGCTGCTGAAGGAGCGCGGCGCTCAGTATCCCGCCGAGCATAACGTCGGCCATCTCTATGAGGCGCCGGAAAGCTTAAAACGTTTCTATCGTGAGAACGATCCAACCAACAGTATGAACCCGGGGATCGGCAAAACCAGCAAGCAAAAATACTGGGGAGAAACGCCGGATAACGCGGCAAGCCCTACCGACCCGCAATAATCCCCACGAGGGGCTGTTCAGCCGCGGGGCTTCTGTATTACGCTGCACGCCGGAGAAATCTCCTCTCCGGCAAACCCGCTTAAGGAACCCAACATGTCCGCAGTGGATAAATTACACGACGCTGACTTAGAGATCCGCGAGGCGCTGCCCGATGACGCCCACGCCATCGCCGCGCTGTACGTCTGGCACGTGCTCAATGGACGCGCCTCTTTTGAAGAGATCCCGCCGACCGTCGACGAGATGCGCAAGCGTATTAAAACCGTGCGCGATAGCGGGCTGCCGTGGCTGGTTGCCCTGTGGCGCGGAACCATCGTCGGCTACTGCTACGCCACGTTTTATCGCCCTCGCCCGGCCTACCGCTACACTCTCGAAGAGTCCATTTACGTGGAGGCGGGAATGGGCGGACGCGGCATCGGCAGCGCGCTGCTCTCCCGGTTAATAGAGAAATGCGAACAGGGACCGTGGCGACAGATGTTGGCCATTATCGGCGACGGCCACAGTAACGCCGCGTCGATTGCAATTCATAAAAAGTTCGGTTTTAGCGTGGCGGGCCAGCTGCGCAGCGTTGGTTATAAGATGGGCGACTGGCGCGACACCTTGATTATGCAGCGCCCGCTCGGCGATGGCGACTGGACGCTGCCGGAGTAACCCCTCGGGGTCGCGGGTAAGCGGTAGCACGGACAGGCGCGCCAGCGCCGCCTCCGGGAAAATCCCCCGGCTCGCACTGCGCTTAGCCAGGCTACGGTTCAGCGCGGTTCTGTAGCCCGGATAAGGCGTTTACGCCGTAATCCGGGGAAATGGGGGTTAATCGTTCTGCGCGGTCTGCGCGCCGCCTTTCAGCATCGCATCGGCCATCTGCGCTTCGCGCTGTTTTTTATAGCTGAGCGCGGAAGCCGGAACCGGCATCACCTTCCCGGTTTCAATCCACGTTCTCAGACGGCTGGCATCGGCAAAGTGGGTATATTTGCCAAAAGCATCCATCACCACCAGCGCTACCGGGCGCTGATTAATCACCGTACGCATAATCAGGCAGTGGCCCGCAGCATTAGTAAAACCGGTTTTGGTCAGCTGAATATTCCAGTTATCACGATAGACCAGATGATTGGTGTTACGGAACGGCAGCGTGTAGGCGGGATGGGCGAAAGTCGCCATATCTTCCTTCGTGGTGCTCAGCTGGCCAATCAGCGGATACTGCTCGCTGGCGATCAGCAGCTTAGTCAGATCGCGCGCGGTGGAAACGTTATGAATCGACAGGCCAGTGGGCTCAACGTAACGGGTGCGGGTCATTCCCAGCGCCTGCGCTTTGGCGTTCATCGCGCGAATAAAGGCGTTATAGCCGCCGGGATAATGGTGCGCCAGGCTGGCAGCGGCGCGGTTTTCCGACGACATGAGCGCCAGCAGCAGCATATTGCGGCGGCTGATTTGGCTGTTCAGGCGAACGCGTGAATAGATCCCTTTCATTTCAGGCGTCTGGCTGATATCAACGGTCAGCATCTCATCAAGCGGCAGATGGGCATCCAGCACCACCATCGCGGTCATCACTTTAGTGATCGACGCCATCGGACGAACCAGATCCGGCTGGCTGGCATAGATGATCTTTTTGCTGGCAAGGTCGACGATCATCGCGCTGCCGGACGCAATATCCGGCTGGGAAGCGGACACCGCCGCGGGGGATTTAGCCATCGCCTGGGGCGCAAAAGGCACAGCCAGCAGCAACGTCAGGCTGAGCAAAGAAACTCGAAATTTGGTCATCGTGAACATTCTGAAAAGTATTTTTGCACGTTATGAACGTACGCCGCGGCGCTGGGGATAACACCGCTGGCAAAAATCATCATACCCTGTCAGAACGCGCGCTGGCTAATAAGAATCGTGAACAAATGCTGCATTGCCGACATAAAAAACTATTTATGCCGGCAATGAGTTAATCAGAAGAGTCGATAGCCGTAGCCCCAGAGGATCACGGTGATGGCGAGCAGCACTTCCAGCACCAGCACGCCAATCGCCAGGGTCGAGCTGGCGAAACTTAGCCCCTCTTCTTTATTGATGCCAAGGAAAGTCGGGATCCCGAGATAAAGCAGATAGCCGGTATAGAGCAGCGCGACGGTTCCCACCAGCGCGCACAGCCACACCAGCGGATAGAGCGCCACGATCCCGCTCAGGAATAGCGGCGTGGCGACATAGCCGGCGAAAACCATACAGCGTTTAAGGGAAGGCCGCTGCGGATAGCTTCGTGCCATCCACCAGATAACCCGCCCCATCACCGCGACCCCGGCGAGCATCACGGCATAAAACAGCACCGCCAGCGCCAGGCCGGTCATCAGCGACAGTTTTATCACCGTGCCGTCGCCGAAGTTCCAGCCCAGCTGCGTGGTGCCGATAAAGGCGCAGATAACCGGAACCGCTGCCATAACCAGCACATGATGCGTGTAGTGATGCGAAACGGTTTCGTTTTCGCTTTTAATAACGCTCATCTCTTGATTAGGATGCGAGAAGAGCCCCCAGACATGGTTCATAGCGTCCCCCTTGTCACGGCGTGGTACAGCACTGATCCAAGTATAATTCACCTTGTAGATTATTTTGTGTACAGCAAGAAAAATGCGCTTCCCCGGCATTTTTATCATCAGGGTGTATGATTAAGGGACTGACGTTTTATGGAGTTTATCTTTATATGGATATCAATAACCTGATTACCCAGTACGGCTACGCGGCGCTGGTCATTGGCAGCATGGCGGAAGGCGAAACCATCACGCTGCTCGGCGGCGTGGCGGCACATCAGGGATTATTGAAGTTCTGGCTGGTGGTTATCTCGGTCGCCCTCGGGGGAATGATTGGCGATCAATTGCTTTATTTGCTCGGCAGACGCTTTGGCGGACGCATCCTGCGCCGGTTTTCCCGGCAGAAGAAGCGGATCCAGAAAGCCCAGCGCATGATCCAGCGTCGCCCCTACCTGTTTGTCATCGGCACCCGCTTTATGTACGGCTTCCGGGTTATCGGCCCGCTGCTGATTGGCGCCAGTCGACTGCCGCCGAAGGTGTTTCTGCCGCTGAATATTCTCGGCGCGATTATCTGGGCGTTAATTTTTACCACGCTCGGCTATCTCGGCGGCGAAGCGATAGGCCCGTGGCTGCACCATCTGGACGCGCATTTGAAACACTGGATCTGGCTGATTCTGGCGGTGGTGCTGGTGGTTGCGGCGCACTGGTGGCTAAAGCGCCGCGAGGCAAAGAAGAAAGAGTGATGAGAGTGCCCGGATGGCGGCATCAACACCTTATCCGGGCGACAGATCCACAAACCATGCGATCTGCAGCCCGGCTAAGCGCAGCGCAAGACGGGGAAACCGAACTACTTCGCCGCCTGATGATACCCGCCGCCCAGCGCGGAGGTTAGCTGGATGCTGGCATCAAGCCACTGGCCGCGCAGACGCAGAGCGGTAATGCGCTCCTGCAAAGCGGGCAGCTTCGCCAGGCTGACGCGCGAACCGGAAATAATCCCGGCATTCATCCGCGCCTGCGCCAGAGCGACCATCCGCTGAGCATCCTTTTCAACCTGCTGCTGCTGCTGATTTTTCGCCATCAGCGTCTCAACCTGGCTGGCGGTTTTCGCCACCTGATTAACCGCATCGACCACCGCTTTGTTGTACTTCGCTATCGACAGGCCATTTTGCGCGCTGGCGATATCCAGATTCGCGTTCAGGCGGCCGCTATCAAAGATCGGCAGGGTCAGCCCGGCAGTGACGCCCATCTGCTGGGCTGAGTGGCGGAACAGATCGCTGAGATGCAGAGCATCCTGTTGCAGGAAGGCCATCAGGTTGATATCCGGATAAAACGCGGCTTTCGCGGCATCAATTTCGCTTAAGGAAGCTTCGATATACCAGTGGGCGACCTGCAGATCAGGACGTCGCGCCAGCAGCTCATAGCCCAGCTCATTGGGCATTTGCGCGCTGACGGCAGGCAAATCCGCCGGATGCAGATTCAGCGCCTGGCTCTGATTGTTGGTCAGCGCCATCAGCCGCGCTTCAATCTCTTTCATACTGCCGGCAACGTCGGCAAGCTGCTGATCGGTTTTACTGACGTTAATGTCGTTCTCCGCCCCTTCGGCCGAGTTGGTGATCCCACGTTGATACAGCGCAGTATCCACGGTAACGACGTTATTCTGTTCGCGCTTCATCTGCGTCAGCACGTTTTTAATGGCCGCCTCGGTCTGCCACTGCCAGTAAAGACGGGCGACGCTGCTGGCCAGCAGTTCACGGGTCTGGGCTTCTTCAGCGACCTGAGCTTTGACTTCACCGATTCGCGCTTGTAACAGCGCGCGGTTTTTACCCCACAGATCCAGGTCCCATCCGGCGGTCAGCCCGAAGGTACCGTTGGTGTACCACGGCCCGGTATTGCCATCGGTATCGGTGGCAAACGGTCCCATCAGCCCCTCGGAAGACATTTTCTGCCGTTCAAGATCGGCGGAAAAATCCAGATTCGGTCCCAGGGTGGATTGCGACATCCGCGCCTGCGCTTCCGCCAGTTTGATGCGCTGCCCGGCAATCTGCATGTCCGGCGCATTGGCTAAGGCACGCTGAATCAGGCTATTGAGCTGAGGGTCATGATAATCCTGCCACCAGTTGCTTTGCGGCCAGCCGTTTTTCACGGCGGCGGGCAGTTCCATTGATACGTGGGATGCCGGGGTTTGCTGCTGGAGCGGATTGCCAATATCGTGCGATGGCGCGCAGCCCGCCAGCGCGATGGCCAGTGGCAGGCCAGCCAACGCGCGTTTGCTCAAAGTCAGGTTCATGAAATCGGTCAGATGATTAAATAAGGTCGGGTATATTAAGCTAATTGCATCATAGCCGTTTAGTAAAGCGTGTGCCGTAACTATTAGCAGGCTAAAAATAAACTTCTCATGGAGTGAAAATGAGTCAGAACATCTATGACGATCCCGCTTTTTTTGCCGGATACGCCACCCTCGACCGTTCAGTTAAGGGACTGGAAGGCGCGCCTGAGTGGCCAACCATACAGCAAATGCTTCCGCCGTTATCCGGTTTACGCGTCGTCGATCTTGGCTGCGGTTACGGTTGGTTTTGCCGCTGGGCCCGCGATCGGGGCGCCGCGCAGGTCGAGGGACTGGATCTCTCCAGCCGGATGCTGGAGCGCGCCCGCGAAATGACCCGCGGCGAAGGTATCCGCTACCGCTGTGAAAACCTGGAGAACCTGACCCTGCCCGCAAATAGCTGCGAGCTGGTCTATAGCTCGCTGGCGCTACACTATCTGCCCGACGTGGCGCCGCTGTTCGCTACCGTTTACCAGGCGCTGACGCCCGGCGGTACGCTGCTGTTCTCCGCCGAGCATCCCATCTATACCGCCCCGCCGCAGCAGGGCTGGCTGGAAGATGAGAACGGACAGAAGCGCTGGCCGGTGAGCCACTACCAGCAGGAGGGCGAACGTATCAGCAACTGGTTTGCCGACGGGGTGAAGAAGCAGCACCGCAAGCTGTCCACCTGGATAAACCTGCTGGTGGCCGCCGGTTTTATCATCGAGCATCTGGATGAATGGGGGCCAACGGCGGAGCAGATTGCCGCCCAGCCAGCGCTGGATGAAGAAAAAGAGCGGCCGATGATTTTTCTGCTGCGCGCGCGCAAGGCGGCGTAATACGCAAAATGGCCCGGAGGTTATCCGGGCCATATGGATGATGTTACTTTCGTGCTCAGGGCATTACTCTTTTAAGCTGCCGCCGTTAGTGGCAATCACCTCTTTATACCACCAGAAGCTCTTCTTGCGGCTGCGCGCCAGGGTGCCGTTGCCTTCATCATCGCGATCGACGTAGATAAAGCCATAGCGTTTGGACATCTCCGCTTTCGAAGCACTCACCAGGTCGATAGGTCCCCAGCTGGTGTAGCCCATCACCTCAACGCCGTCCTCAATTGCCTCACGAACCTGCACCAGATGGTCGTTAAGGTAGCTGATCCGGTAATCGTCGTTGATGCTGCCGTCAGCTTCCACTTTATCTTTCGCGCCGAGACCGTTTTCCACGATAAACAGCGGCTTCTGATAGCGATCCCACAGCACGTTCAGCAGCGTGCGCAGACCGAGCGGGTCAATCTGCCAGCCCCACTCCGAACTTGCCAG
Organism: Klebsiella sp. HN106; assembly: GCF_051209435.1. Classification (NCBI taxonomy): domain Bacteria; kingdom Pseudomonadati; phylum Pseudomonadota; class Gammaproteobacteria; order Enterobacterales; family Enterobacteriaceae; genus Klebsiella; species Klebsiella sp. HN106. Next base: position 1,352,209 of record NZ_JBLURD010000001.1, read on the forward strand.
ATGCGGGTTTGGCACCATGCTGAGAATATTGCCGCGCGATTTTTTGTTCAGCTCTTCGTCGGCGGTCACGCAGCCGGTCATATAGTAGCTAAAAGAGATAAAATCGACGGTCTCTTTCAGGGCTTCGCGATCGGCATCGGTGATCTCAAGGCTAATGCCGTTGTCGCGGAAATAGCGCAGCATATAGCCCGGATAAGCGCCGCGGCACTGGACATCGCCAAAGAACTGCCAGCTGCGGTTCTGCTGCAGCGTTTCAAAAATATCGTCCGGTTTGCAGCTCAGCGGATACATCAGGCCGCCGAGCAGCATATTGCCGATTTTGCCCTCAGGCACGATGTCATGGCAGGCTTTAACCGCCAGCGCGCTCGCCACCAGCTGATGGTGAATGGCCTGGTAGACGTCCGCTTTGCTGCTGTCAGCCGGCAGACCAACGCCGGTCATCGGCGCGTGCAGGGACATATTGATTTCATTGAAGGTCAGCCACAGTTTGACCTTCGTCTTGTAGCGCTCAAACACCGTGCGGGCATAGCGTTCGAAGAAGCCAATCACTTTGCGATTGCCCCAGCCGCCGTAGTTTTTCACCAGCGCCCACGGCATCTCATAGTGCGACAGCGTCACCAGCGGAGTGATATTGTGCTTCGCCATTTCGTCAAACAACTTGTCGTAAAAGGCCAGTCCGGCTTCGTTTGGCTGCGTTTCGTCGCCCTCAGGGAAAATACGCGCCCAGGCAATCGATACGCGCAGGCAGTTAAAACCCATTTCGGCAAAGAGGCTGATATCTTCCGGGTAACGATGATAGAAATCGATGGCGACGTCTTTTATGCCGCTATCGCCAGGTACGCGTTCTACCACATCGCCAAATACGCCGCGCGGTTGGACGTCAGAAGTGGTTAATCCTTTCCCCTCTTCCAGATAAGCGCCTTCGACCTGGTTTGCCGCGGTCGCGCCGCCCCATAAAAACGCCTGTGGGAATGTCTTCATTCATCTCTCTCCTGTGATTAACGGCTTACGGACAACAGCGGCTGACCGGCATCCACCGCGCTGGCGGAAACAATGTCGAGAGCACGGTAATCGTCGCTGTTGCTGATAATAATGGGCGTCGCCAGATCGTAACCGGCGTTCAGAATCGCCTGACGGTCAAACTCCAGCAGCAGATCGCCCGCTTTAATTTTGTCGCCCTCTTTAACATGGGCGGTGAACGGCGCGCCATCGAGCTTGACGGTGTCGATACCCACATGGATAAGCAGTTCAATTCCGCTATCGCTCAGCAGGCCGATAGCATGTTTCGTCTGGAAAATCGAGGCGACTTCCCCCGAGAACGGCGCAATAACTTTGCCTACTGAAGGGATAATCGCCACACCCTGGCCAAGTAAACCGCTGGCGAAGGTGCTATCTGGAACCTGATCGAGCGCCAGCACGCTGCCGGTCATCGGCGCCAGAATATCGTTTTCCGAGGCCGGGGCCACGACAACGGCCGCCTGTTCGGCGGCGCTGCGCGGCAGCCCGGCGACTAACGTGAGCACGCAGGCGATGATTAATGCGCTAATCGTTCCCAGCGCGCCGCCCCACACCGTGGCGTCAATGCCCTGCGGCGGGATCATCTGCGCCAGGGTGAAAATGTTACCGAAACCGAAAGAATAAACGTGGCTGTCGCTGAAGCCGACAATCGCGCCGCCGATAGCGCCAGCGACGCAGCCGAAGATAAAGGGACGGCGGAGCGGCAAATTCAGCCCATAAATCGCCGGCTCGGTCACGCCGAAGATCCCGGCGGATACCGCCGAACCCGCCAGCACTTTTTGCCGGGCATCGCGAGTGCGCAGGAAAATCCCCAGCGCGGCGCCAACCTGACCCATTACCGCCGGCAACAGCATCGGCATCATCGAATCATGGCCAAGCACGGTAAGGTTGTTAATCATCAACGGTATCAGGCCCCAGTGTAAACCGAAGATGACGCACACCTGCCACAGCGCGCCCATCGCCGCCCCGGCAAGCCAGGGCGCAACCTGATAGATAAGCAGATAGCCATTGGCCAGCTGCTGGCTCAGCCAGGTCGCAACCGGGCCGATAATCAGAAACGTGAGCGGGACAACCACGGCCAGGCAAATCGCCGGGGTAAAGAAGTTCTTCATCGACGAGGGCAGTATTGCGTTGCTCCGCCGCTCAATCCAGCAGCTCACCCACGAGGCGAGGATAATCGGGATGACCGACGAGCTGTAATTGATAAAGGTCACCGGAATGCCAAGGAAATATTCCGCCGCGGCGTCAGGCGCCATACTGGCTTCGAAAGATTGAATCATCAGCGGATGAGTTAACGCGCCGCCGATCACCATCGTAATAAAGGCGTTACCGCCAAATTTCTTGCCGGCGGTGTAGCCGAGAAATAACGGGAAAAAGAAGAACAGCGCATCGCTGGCGGCAAACCAGATTTTATAGGTCGCCTGTTGCGTCGTTAACCAGCCGCAAACGACAGCCAGCGCCAGCAGTCCTTTGAGGATCCCCGAGGCCGCCAGGACGCCGATAAACGGGGTAAAAATACCGGAAACCACGTCGATAATCTGGCCGATAATCGACACTTTTTCGCCCTTCACCGCAACCGGCTCACTGTCGTCCGTCAGGCCGGCTTCGCTGCGCACCGCCAGCCAGACATCATGTACGTGGTTACCGATGACCACCTGAAACTGGCCGCCGCTTTCCACCACCATGATGACGCCAGGATTCGCCTTCAGTCCTTCGGCATCCGCCTTCTTGCTATCTTTAAGCTTAAAACGCAGCCGCGTTGCGCAGTGAACCAGACTCACAATATTCTCTTTGCCGCCTACCCGGCTAAGAATATCCTGCGCGAGTGCTTTATATTCCATGCTGTTTTTCCTTACTTCCGCTGCCCGCAGGCATCGTTAACTGAGTATTAAAAATAAAAAAACCCGAGAACAACGCCATGTAAGCGTTGCGCTCAGGTTTTGCCTGCATAATGCAGTAACAATCCAGTTGTAGAGTGGGAGCCTGGCGCCAGGCCCGATCGGCGCTTAGCGTCCCTCTTTTCTCACCCGTTCAATATGAATGGCGAGAAACATAATTTCTTCCGTCGTCAGCGGCCGCTGGTAGCTCTTTTGCAGGTGCCGGGCGACGGTTTCCGCACACTTCCACGCTTTTGGGTAGTTATCCTTTACCGCGCTGTGCAGCGTCACATCATCATCTTCGACCACCGTTCGCGTCAGCATACGCTGGGCGAAAAACTTAAGATGCGTAACGAAACGCTGGTAGCTCAGCGACTCTTCGTCGTAGTTAAGGGTCAGCTGATATTTCACCAGCTGCAGAATCTCCTGCATGACCCGGGTAACGTGCATCACCTCCGGCATTTCGCTGTTGAGCTGCGCCGTCACCAGATGCAGGGCAATAAAACCCGCCTCATCTTCGGCCAGTTCAACGCCAAGCCGTTTGGCGATAATCGCCCGCGCTTCCTGCCCTAACTCAAACTCCTTAGGATACAGCCGTTTTATTTCCCACAGCAGCACATTACGAATGGCGAGGCCCTTCTTCTGCCGCTCGATCGCAAAGTGGCAGTGATCGGTCAGGGTAATGTACAAGCTGTCCTGTAACTTACCGAGACGACCGCGCGCCAGATCGATAATCCGATCGCAGGTGGTCATCACTTCTAACGGTATCTGACTGAGTAATTCGCCTAAACGACCAATCAGTTCATCGCTCTGCAGCGCGAAGACTTTTTCAATTTTACTTTCATCAAGAGAGTCACCAACGCGTTTTTGGAAGGCAAGTCCTCGGCCCATGACCACCTGTTCGCGCTGCTGCTCATCGACAACCACCACTACATTATTATTAAGTACTTTGGCGATTTGCATATGAACCCCAAAAACAAAAAAACCTGACCCCGACAGATGCCAGGAAATCAGGTTTTGCCTGCCGGAGCAGTAACAATCGGTAGTGAGTATTTCACTGTCCGCCGGGTAATCTCAATGGGACAAGCAAAAAAATGTGATGCAGGTCAGATAGTTTAGCTACGCCAGTCGTTAATCGTGCGCGCAATACTGGTTGAATCCTGTAGAGTGCGCACCGCGCTGAACAGATCAGAAGCTTCGAGGTATTCTTTACGCAAATAGCTCAACCACTGTTTGATACGCGCGACGTGATAAAGGCCGGTATCGCCCTGCTTTTCCAGACGGGTATATTTTTGCAGCAGCCCGACGACCTGGGGCCAGGGCATACGCGGTTCGTTATATTTTATTACCCGGCTTAAGTTCGGTACGTTCAGCGCGCCGCGGCCAATCATTACCGAGTCGCAGCCGGTCGCGGCCAGGCAATCCTGAGCGCTTTGCCAGTCCCAGATTTCACCGTTGGCCACCACCGGGATAGTCAGGCGCTGACGGATTTCGCCAATAGCCTGCCAGTCAATGCGCTCCGCTTTATAGCCATCCTCTTTGGTGCGGCCGTGAACCACCAGCTCGCTGGCCCCCGCCTGCTGGACCGCATCGGCTATTTCAAATCGCCGTTCGCCGCTGTCCCAGCCAAGCCGAACTTTTACCGTGACCGGTAGTTCGTCGGGAACCGCTTCGCGCATCGCTTTCGCGCCGCGATAGATAAGCTCGGGATCTTTGAGCAGCGTTGCCCCGCCGCCGCTGCCGTTCACCAGCTTTGACGGGCAGCCGCAGTTCAGGTCAACCCCCCAGGAACCGAGTTCGACCGCGCGAGCGGCGTTTTCCGCCAGCCACTGCGGATACTGCCCGAGCAGCTGCACGCGCACGCGGGTGCCGGAGGGCGTCAGGCTGTTGTTATGCAGTTCCGGGCACAGTTTGTAGAACGATTTTACCGGCAGGAGCTGATCCACCACGCGCAAGAACTCGGTGATGCAGAGATCGTAATCATTGACTTCGGTCAGCAGCTCGCGCACCAGCGAATCGAGCACGCCTTCCATCGGCGCCAGTAGTACACGCATATTGTTTATCATTGCCCGAAAAAAAGAGGCGCTATGGTAGCGCCTCTGGATGCGGGTTGAAAGGGGTGAATCTCGGTTTTACCGGCAGCGCTGCTGCTTCCCGGCTTGCGCTGCGCTTAGCCGGGCGACAAGGTCACCTCTGTCTGCGGGCCGTAGTCCGGGTGAGGCGCCAGCCTCGGCCGGGAAATGCACGGCCGCTTAACGTGGTTGCAGGCAGTTATCCTCTTTCCAGCCGTACAGCCACTCAATGCCGCGATAAAACTCGCTCTGGGTTTTGCCTTTCCACAGCAGATTGCGCACCTGGCGCTCAACCCCGGCAGCGTGATAGACCCGCCCCATTTCACGCGTCGACCAGACGATCCGCGCGGTACGCGGAATACGCACCGATTCATACAGCGCGAAAGCGCGGGCGGCGTCGCCGTCGCACTGGGCCAGCGCTTTACCCAGGGTCACCGCATCTTCCAGCGCCATACAGGCCCCCTGCGCCATATACTGCGCCACCGGATGCGCGGCATCGCCGACCAGCGTAATACGATCGTTGCCCCATTTTTCTACCGGCTCGCGATCGGCGGTGGACCAGCGGCGCCAGGAGGTCGGTCTATCGAGCATCTGCCGGGGACGCGGGTGGATACCTTTAAAGTAGGACAGCACCTCTTCTTTACTGCCGTCGCGCACGCCCCACTCTTCCTGCTGCCGACTATGAAAGGTCACCACCAGGTTGTACTGCTTACCGCCGCGCAGCGGATAATGCACCAGGTGGCAGTGCGGACCCGCCCACAGCACCGGCGCATTGATGCGCAAATCGTCCGGCATATCGGCGGCGTCGACGACCGCGCGATAGACCACGTGGCCGGTCACCCGCGGCGAATCGCCCAGCAGGCTTTGGCGCACCACCGATTTACCGCCGTCGCAGCCGATCAGAATATCCGCCGTCCAGCTATTGCCTTTATCATCAAACACCGTCACGTCATCGGCGGTCTGGCGGATATCCACTACCTGCGTCGAAGTACGATACTCGACGGCCGGATGGGTCAGCGCCGCCTCCCAGACGGTGGCGTGGATATCCACCCGATGGATCACCGCATACGGCCCGCCAAAATGGTCGCGGAACGCCTGTCCTGTCTCAATGTGCACGACCTCTTCGCCGTTTACCGCATCCATCATGGTGATATGGTCGGTAAAGACCGCCCGCTGGCGGGCGACTTCGCCGACGCCGAGGCTGTCCAGCGCCGAGAACGCGTTTGGGCCAAGCTGGATCCCGGCGCCAATTTCGCCGATTTCATGCGCCTTTTCCAGCAGCATCACCTTGATACCCTGGCGCGCCAGCGAAAGCGCCGTGGCTGCCCCGCCAATACCGCCGCCGACAATGATTGCTCGCATCACTTTTGCCATGTTGCCTCCTAAGCCGGGATCTTATCTTGTTGGTTTTCCGGCGCGGCGGCGATAAACGCCGGCAGCCGGGTACAGGCGTCATAAACCGCCTGGCAGCGTGGATAGTGGCTGAGATCGCAGCCCATCCTCAGCGCGTTGGCCCACTGCGGCACCAGACAGCAGTCCGCCAGGGTGGGGGCATCGCCCACGCAAAAATCGCCGGATTTCGCGTGGCGCAATAGCTGTTCAACGGCGCTGAACCCCTGCTGGATCCAGTGCGCATACCAGCGTTTTTTCTCCTCTTCGCTCACCTTAAGCTCGTCGCCAAGGTAGCGTAAAACGCGCATGTTATTAATGGGATGAATATCGCAGGCGATGGCGTATACGATCTCCAGCACCCGCATGCGCGCGCTGTCTTCCTCAGGCAGCAGCAGCGGCTGCGGATAGTGCCGATCCAGCCAGTCCGCTATCGCCAGCGACTGGCCGAGAGATTCACCTTCGTCGGTAATGAGCGTCGGCACCAGGCCGACCGGGTTCAGCCGCCGGTACTCCAGCGCATTCTGCTGGCCGATGCGGATATTGACGCCCACGCTCTGGTAGTCGATGCCTTTCAGCGCCAGCGCGATGCGCACGCGGTAAGAGGCAGAGCTATTAAAAAAACTGTACAGCTTCATCATTCACCTCACACCACGCGCACGGCGATTGGCGTCAGTCCATCTACGTTGCCGGTGATAACATCGCCTTTCACCACCGCGCCAACGCCTTCTGGAGTCCCGGTAAAAATCAGGTCACCGGGCTGCAGCTCAAAGAAGCCGGAAAGATAGCTGATAGTTTCATTAACCGACCAGATCAGGTGGCGAATATCGCTGCGCTGATGATCTTCCCCATTCACCTGCAGCCAAATTCCCGCCTCGTTGACGTCAACCGTATCTGCTTTGTGCAGCGGCGCTATCGGCGCGGAGAGATCGAAGGCTTTGCCGATTTCCCAGGGACGGCCCATCTGGCGCATCTCCATCTGGCGATCGCGGCGGGTCATATCCAGACCGGTGGCATAGCCCCAGATATACTCATGGGCCTGCTCCAGCGGGATATCGCTTCCCCGTTTGCCAATCGCCACCACCAGCTCAATTTCATAGTGATAGTTGTCGGTTTGCGCGGGATACGGCAGGTTCCGCGTCTCTCCCGCAGCGACGGGCACCACCGCATCGGCAGGCTTGCAGAAGAAAAACGGTGGTTCGCGATCCGGATCAAAGCCCATTTCACGCGCGTGAGCGGCGTAGTTGCGGCCCACGCAGTAAACGCGGCGTACCGGAAACTGCTCATCGCTGCCGACAACCGGAACGCTAATTGGGGCCTGGGGAGCAAAAACGTATTGAGTCATGATGGAGTCCTTATTCGTATTTTTTAATAACGCGCTTCGCGGAACAGGCCGAGCGCTTCCTGCACGGGACGGTCCGAAAAGCTGAATAACACGGTATCTTCGGCGGAGATAAAAGAGACGGCGTGCCAGGTGGGCACCACGAAGATATCCTTTGCCTGGAAAGAAAATGTCTGCTCGCCGATAGTCACCTGGCCGCTGCCCTCTACCACGTGATAGATGGTGCTATCGGTGGTTTTTGCCGCTCGCGAGGTAAACCCTTTCGGCAGCAGCTGGAGAAAGGCGCCCATCGATGGCATCGGGTAGCCACCGGTGACCGGGTTGACGTAACGCATCTTATAGCCGTCCCACTCGTCGGCATCCCCCATACGCGTCAGATCGTGCAGCGCTTCGCGGCTGCGGTCGTAGCGATAGTTAAAGATGGGCGAAGAGTTACCGACCTGATGGCGCAGCGGCAGCATATTGGCGGCGTAGCGCGGCAGATAATCCCCCTCTTTGCGGGTCACCGGCTGCTGATCCTCCGGATAGTCTTCCGCGAAACCGCAGCCCAGATAGTTCACCAGCGGCAGATCGAGGCCATCCACCCAGACAACCGGCTCATTGCCCTGGTTGCCGTGGTCGTGCCAGCGCCACTGGGGCGTCAGAATAAAGTCACCGGCCCGCATTTGCGTGCGTTCGCCATCGACGGCGGTAAATGCCCCTTCACCTTCAACCACAAAGCGCAGCGCCGACTGGTTATGACGGTGGCTCGGTGCCACTTCGCCGGGCATGATCAGCTGTAAACCGGCATACAGCGATGAAGTAATCGATGACTGTCCGCGCAGCGCCGGGTTCTCCAGCACCAGTACGCGGCGTATCGCCTCTTTCGCGCCAATCAGCTCGCCGCTTTTCAGCAGCAGCGGACGAATCTCCTGATAGTTCCAATAAGCCGGCGCACAGGTAGGGTTCGGCGTTTTCGGGACCAGATGGTGCAGCGATTCCCAAAGCGGCGTCAGGTTTTGCCCGGAAATATGCTGATAGTAGTTCTGACGATCGTTGTTGATTTCCATGGAAGATTGGGACATGAGCATTCTCCTTATTTATTCACGATGCCCGCAGAAGGCAGCGCGGCAGGTACAGATGTTGGGTTGCGAACGGCAAGCGTCAGCAGGACAAGCATCACGGCGCTAACCACAGCCGGTACTGCGATAACAAAAAACAGGGTGTCAAAAGAGAAATTCATCGCCATCATCACGCCGCCGGAGAGCGAACCAACAATGGCTCCGCAGCGGCCAATCGCGTTTGACCAGCTCACGCCGGTCGCGCGGCTTTGGGTGGGATACAGCGTCGCGGTCAGAGCATTTAGCCCCACCTGCGAGCCGCTGATGCCGATACCGGTGCCGAAAATCGCCAGCGCCATCAGCCACAGACCGTTCTCGCTCAGGCCAATCATGACGATACAGACCGACCCCAGGGCGTAACTCAGCGCCAGCACCCGGAAAGGGTTGAAACGGTCCATCAGCACACCGAGCAGCAGTGCGCCAAAGGTCCCGCCAATCTGGAAGGCCGCGGTCACCCAGGAAGCATGCTGTAAATCAATTCCACGATGGTTAAGCAGCGTCGGCATCCAGCTGGAGAGGAGATAGATAATCAGCAGGCTCATAAAGAACACGACCCACAACATCAAGGTGATGGGCAGCTGACGCCCGGCAAATAGCTGGCGGATGCTGCCTTTCGCGCCGGCGGCAGGCTCATCAAGCCAGAAATGGGTATCGGTATAGCGTTCGCCGGTTATCGCGCCAACGGTTTTGGCAATCATCGCTTGTGGCAGCTGACGACGGATCTGCCAGCGCGGAGATTCGGGAAGCAGCGGGATTAGCGCCGCCGCCAGCATCAGCGGTAGCACGCCCCCCAGCACCAGGATACCGGGCCAGCCAATCAGCGGCACCAGCTGCGCGCTGACCACGCCGCCGAACGCCGAGCCGAGGGTGAATCCACAGAACATCAGGGTCACCAGCGCCCCGCGCCGCCGGGCAGGCAGATATTCCGAAGTCATCGTAATGGTGTTAGGCATCGCGCCGCCCAATCCCAGCCCCGTCAGGAAGCGCAGGATCACCAGCGTCTCCAGGTCAGGGGAAAACGCGGAAAGCAGGCTAAACAGGCCGAATAGCGCGACGCAGAACTCGATGACCCGTTTACGGCCAAAGCGGTCGGAGAGCGGACCGCATAGCAGCGCCCCGGCGGTTAAGCCCAGCAATCCTGCGCCAAATAACGGCGCGAGATCGCCTGCGGTTAATTGCCAGTGGTGACGAATATCCGGGGCGATAAAACCAATTGCCGCAGTATCGAAACCGTCGAGCATGACCACCAGGAAACAGCAGATAATTACGCGCCATTGCCGGGCGCCGACCGGCGCGGCATTAAGCAGTTTCTGTAGTTCGAGTCGTTGAGTCATCGTTATGCCTCAGTGCAGGTAGGGGAAGATGTTGTATTTATTTCTTTTATGTTGCGAGTTTGTAACCCAAGCAATGAAATGTACAATGGTATTTCGGGCATAGACATAACCTGGAGGTTATCGCTGATGGCAGGCTGGACGCAGAAACTGAAGCTGCACCATTTACAGATGCTGGTCGCGCTGGGGGAACAAGGCAACCTCACGCAAGTGGCTAAATTGATGAATATTACTCAGCCGGCGCTCTCCAAATGGCTGAGCCAGTTTGAAGATGAAGTCGGTATGCCCCTGTTTGAACGTCACAGCAAAGGCCTGCGCCCGACAGAAGGCGGAAAGCTGCTGCTTCAACACGCCCAGCGGCTGATTAACGATATGTCGCGTTCGCAGTATGAAATCGAGCGTTTCAAACAGGGCGGACAGGTGGGGAGTCTGATGATCGGCTGTTCACCGGTGGCCACCGACTGCGTTTCGCAGGCGATCCTCGAACTGCTTAAAGAGATGCCGACCCTGCATCTTAATATCGAAGAGAAAGTCATGACGCCGCTGCTTAACGATCTGCTCGCCGGGGTGATTGATGTCGTGGTCGGGCGAGTCGGCGGGCGGGCGCTGGAGCTGCCGCTGAGCTACCGGGTGCTCTACACCGAGCCGGTCTGCTTTGTCGCCCGCCCCGATCATCCTCTGGCGCAAAAATCGCAGTTAAGCTGGGCTGACCTCTCTCCGTGGCGCTGGATTGTCTGGCCCACCGGCACACCGATTCGCCTGAGCATCGACAACGCGCTGGTGGATAACGGCGTCATGCTGCCGGAGAACACCATTGAGTCCGCCTCGATGAACGTCACCAGCAACCTGTTACAGAGTAGCGATATGGTGTCGATACTCTCACTGCGCCTGGCGCAGCGCTATGCGGCCCAGCACCAGCTGGCGATTCTTAATTTGCCGCGCATTGAACAAAAAGGTAGCGTTGGGGTTTTCTGGCGAAAAAGTGAAGCGCCGTCGCTGGCGTTGAGCCGATTTCTGCACTGTCTGTCGCTGCAATCGACACACTGATAGCCGTCCGTTTTGCTGTTCCCCGTCTCTATTGCAGGTATGCGTAGAATTCATGATGTGATCGGTAGCACATTTTTGGCTTTAATTGTATGATGAATGCGGTTCATCAAGGGTTATTACCATGAGTAAATCACTGATTATTGTCTGGCAGTATGTGCGCGCTTTCGTGCTGATCTACGCCTGCTTGTATGCGGGCATTTTTCTCTCTTCACTCCTGCCGATCGCCATTCCCGGCAGTATTATTGGCATGCTGATTTTGTTCTTTCTCCTGGCGCTGCAGATCCTGCCGCCGCAGTGGGTTAACCCCGGCTGCAATATCCTGATTCGCTATATGGCGCTGCTGTTTGTGCCTATCGGCGTGGGCGTTATGCAGTATTGGGATTTACTCCGTGCGCAGTTTGGCCCGGTAGTGGTTTCCTGCGCGATAAGCACGCTGGTGGTTTTTTTAGTAGTCAGCTGGAGCTCACACCTGGTTCACGGCGAGCGCAAAGTGGTTGGTCAAAAAGGAAGTGAAAAATGATCCATGAAATCTGGTGGTCGCTGCCGCTAACCCTTATCGTCTTTTTCCTCGCCCGCATGCTGGCGGCGCGATTCAAGTTTCCGCTGCTTAATCCGTTACTGGTGGCCATGGTGGTGCTGATCCCCTTTTTGTTGATCACCGGCATCTCCTACGAGCGCTATTTTCAGGGCAGCAAAATTCTTAACGATCTGCTGCAGCCGGCGGTGGTTGCGCTGGCCTTTCCTTTATATGAGCAGCTACACCAAATCCGCGCTCGCTGGAAATCAATCATCACTATCTGCTTTATCGGCAGCGTGGTGGCGATGGTCACCGGTACCACCGTTGCCTTACTGATGGGCGCAACGCCGCAGATTGCCGCCTCTATTTTGCCGAAATCGGTCACGACCCCGATTGCGATGGCGGTGAGCAGCAGCATTGGCGGCATTCCGGCGATCAGCGCGGTATGCGTTATTTTTGTCGGCATTCTCGGCGCGGTCTTCGGCCATACGCTGTTGAATGTGATGCGCATTCGTACCAAAGCTTCGCGCGGCTTATCGATGGGTACCGCCTCACACGCACTGGGTACCGCCCGTTGCGCTGAACTCGACTATCAGGAGGGCGCGTTCAGTTCGCTGGCGCTGGTACTTTGCGGGATTATTACCTCGCTGGTTGCCCCGTTTTTGTTTCCGCTGATCCTGGCAATAGCCGGATAGTTGTGATTTGAATCACAATTTAAAATGCAACGAGATAGAATTACATTAACAATGAGATGTTAATCACATATGTCGGCTATAAGCACCCGTACACTAGATTCCCATTACATTGTTATGAGGCAACGCCATGCACCCACGTTTTCAAGCTGTTCTTCCCCAACTGGCGGCGGACCTGCAAGCGGCCATCGCCCCGATGCTGGCCGACCCGCATTTTCCGGCCCTGCTCAATGCAGATCAGGTCGCTGCGCTGCAAAGCGCGACGGGGCTGGACGAAGACGCGCTGGCCTTTGCTCTGCTGCCGCTGGCGGCGGCCTGTGCGCGTACCGACCTCTCCCACTTTAACGTCGGCGCCATTGCCCGCGGCATCAGCGGTACCTGGTACTTCGGCGGCAATATGGAATTCCTCGGCGCCACCATGCAGCAGACCGTGCACGCTGAGCAAAGCGCCATCAGCCATGCCTGGCTGCGCGGCGAAAAATCCCTGCTGGCGATTACCGTGAACTACACCCCCTGCGGCCACTGTCGTCAGTTTATGAACGAACTGAACAGCGGACTGGCGCTGCGCATCCATCTTCCGGGCCGCGAAGCCCATTCGCTGCAACACTATTTACCGGACGCTTTCGGCCCGAAAGATCTGAATATCAAAACCCTGCTGATGGATGAACAGAACCACGGCTTCCCGCTCAGCGGCGATGCGCTGGCCCAGGCGGCGATTCAGGCAGCCAACCGCTGCCATATGCCGTACAGCCATTCGCCCTCCGGCGTCGCGCTGGAGCTGAAAGACGGGACTATTTTCACCGGTAGCTATGCAGAAAACGCCGCCTATAACCCGACGCTGCCGCCGCTGCAGGGCGCGCTGAATCTGCTGAGCCTCAATGGTTACGATTACCCGGATATCCAGCGCGCTGTTCTTGCCGAGAAGGCCGACGCGGCGCTCATCCAGTGGGACGCAACCGCCGCGACGCTGAAGGCGCTGGGCTGTCATAACATCGATCGCGTCCTGTTAGGTTAGTCACATTCTGCGGGCCAAACGGCCCGCATTGTTGAAAATCCCCGCAATTAAACGACGGTTTCTTGCGCTTGCCCGGCGGGTAAAGTAGCCTGAAGCTTCCCTCGTCCACTATTGAGCCCGGTTCATGTTAAAGCGTGCGTTATACAGCCTGTTAGTCCTGTTCGGCTTGCTGCTGTTAACCGTGCTGGGGCTTGACCGCTGGATGAGCTGGAAGACCTCTCCTTATATCTACGATGAGCTACAGGACCTGCCCTATCGTCAGGTCGGCGTGGTACTCGGCACCGCTAAGTACTATCGTACCGGCGTCATCAACCAATATTATCGCTACCGAATTCAGGGCGCGCTGAACGCCTACAACAGCGGTAAGGTGAACTATCTGCTGCTCAGCGGCGATAACGCGCTGCAGAGCTATAACGAACCGATGACCATGCGCCGCGATTTAATTAAAGCTGGCGTCGATCCGGCGGATATCGTGCTGGACTATGCGGGTTTCCGTACCCTTGATTCGATTGTTCGCACCCGTAAAGTCTTCGACACGAATGATTTTATTATCATTACCCAACGCTTCCACTGCGAGCGGGCGCTGTTTATTGCCCTGCATATGGGTATTCAGGCGCAGTGCTACGCGGTGCCGTCGCCGAAGGATATGTGGAGCGTGCGCCTGCGCGAGTTTGGTGCTCGTTTCGGCGCGCTGGCCGATCTCTATATTTTTAAACGCGAACCGCGATTCCTGGGTCCGCTCATCCCGATCCCCGCGCTGCAGGAAGTCCCGGACGGCGCCCAGTCCTACCCGGCGGTCACGCCGCAGCAGCTGATGGATCTGCAGAAAAAAGAGAAGTGAAGCCGCCATAAGCGAACGTGAAAACTGGCGTCTTACCGAGCGGGAATACTTTTCTGATTACGCGAGTGAATATCGGGATACTGAGGATATATACCCTACCTGATTCAGGTTGCAGGAAGGCGGCAAATTATCATTTCGAAAAAGCAAAAGGCAGACGCCTGAACTGACGCCTGCCTTCATTCACTACTCTTATTTCTTACGCGCGTACTTCAGTGAATCCAGCGCCACGGCGAAAATAATAATGGCCCCTTTGATAATGTACTGCCAGTACGGGTTGACGCCGATATAGGTCAGACCGTAGTTAATGACGGTGAAGATAATCACCCCGGTCACCACGCCGAACACGGTGCCGACGCCGCCGCTGAACGAGACTCCGCCGACCACGCACGCGGCAATCGCATCCAGTTCATACATAAAGCCGAGGTTGTTGGTCGCCGACCCGATGCGCCCCGCCTCCAGCAGCCCGCCGAACGCGTAGAACACGCCGGAGAGCGCGTAAATCATCAGCAGGTTCAGCGCGACGTTCACCCCGGAGACCTTCGCTGCTTCCGGGTTGCCGCCGATAGCAAAGATGTTTTTACCAAAGCGGGTCTTGTTCCACAGGATCCACACGAAGAAAACGGCAATCAGCGCGTAGAAAGTGATATACGACAGACGGAACGAGCCCAGCGCTACGAACCCTTGGGCAAATTGCGAAAAGTGACTATCAAAGCCGGAAATCGGCGACGCGCCAACGAAGTCGTAATACAGCGAGTTAATACCGTAAACGATAATCATCGTACCGAGGGTGGTGATAAATGGCGTCACGTTCAGGTAGGCAATAATAATACCGTTGATAAGCCCAATCACCGCGCCGATCGCACAAACCAGCAGGATAACCAGCGGAATCGGCATCGTGGCCATGTCCGGGAACACTTTGTTGGCGTTGTCCACCGCCTGTAGCATCGTGGCGGCGATAACCGCCGCCAGGCCGACCTGACGCCCGGCCGAAAGGTCGGTCCCCTGAGTGACGATAAGCCCGGCAACACCGAGCGCGATGATAATACGCACCGAGGACTGGGTCAGAATATTACTTAAATTCAGCAAACTTAAGAAAGTCGGATCCTGGAAAATAATGATGGCCAGCAATACTAAAAGAACGACGTAAATCCCACCCTCTTTCAACCAGGTGAGAAAACTCTTTTTATTTAACGCACTCATGAGAAGCCCCTGATCTTAAAGGTGCAACGACGCAAGACGGAGAATTTCGTTTTGCGTGGTAGTTTTAGTCTCAACAATTCCGGCAACAAGACCATTGCTCATCACCAGAATACGGTCGGTAATACCCAGCAGCTCCGGCATCTCGGAGGAGATAATAATGATGCCTTTATCTTTTTTGGCCAGTTCGGCGATCAGCTGATAAATTTCGAACTTGGCGCCAACGTCAATGCCGCGCGTCGGTTCATCGAGCATCAGAATTTCCGGCTGAGTTAATAGCCAGCGACCAATAATCACTTTTTGCTGGTTACCACCGGATAACGAACCAATTTGCGTATGCTGCCCCGGAGTTTTCACGCGCATTGAATCGATGACCCATTGGGTATCGCTTTTCATGCGTGAATTATCCAGCAAGCCGACCTTATTTTTGTACTTCTTAATATTGGAGATCAGCGAGTTAAAACCGATATCCAGATACGCATAAATCCCCGTCGAGCGACGCTCTTCGGTCACCAGCGCAAAACCATGGTTGATGGCTTCATTGGCGTTATGGTTATTAATCTTCTTACCGTGCAGCTTGATTGTCCCGCCGGACTTCTCGCGAATACCAAATAACGTCTCGACGATATCGGTACGTTTCGCCCCTACCAGCCCGGCGATACCGAGGATTTCGCCTTTGTGCAGGTCGAACGAGACATCGCGGATTGACGGCTGACGCAGCGAGGTTAAATTACGCACCTCAAGAATTATCTCGCCCGGCTTATTTTCCCGGGTCGGGAAGCGCTGAGTGAGGGAACGGCCCACCATCATCGCGATAATCTTATCCATATCCAGCCCTTCCAGCGGCTGGGTGGCGATCCACTGGCCGTCGCGCAGAACGGTAATTTCATCGCATAGCTGGAAGATCTCTTCCATTTTGTGGGAAATGTAGACAATGCCGCAGCCGCGCTCTTTCAGCTTGCGGATAATGGTAAACAGATGATTGACCTCTTTTTCGGTTAACGAAGACGTCGGCTCATCCATAATCACAATTTTGGCGTTATAGGAAAATGCCTTCGCAATTTCAATCATCTGCATTTGCGATACCGATAGCGTCCCGACGCGAGCGCGTGGGTCGATATCAATATCCAGCTCGTCAAAAATCGCTTTGGTATCACCATACATTTTGTCCTGATCGACAAACATACCTTTGGTGGGATAGCGCCCCAGCCACATGTTGTCCATCACCGAACGTTGCAATACCAGGTTTAATTCCTGATGAACCATTGAAATACCGTTTTCCAGGGCTTCTTTTGCCGAATGGAAATCGATCTCTTGTCCCTGAAAAAGAATACTGCCGGAATCTTTTTGATAGATCCCAAAAAGGCATTTTAATAATGTTGATTTGCCCGCACCGTTCTCCCCCATTAATGCATGAATAGAGTGGGGACGAACCTTGAGGTTCACATTATCGAGAGCCTTGACGCCAGGAAACGATTTGTTGATGTTGGTCATTTCCAACAAATATTCGCCTGACCGTTCGCTATTATTGCTGACCATAGTTATACCTGGCTGCGTGCATGCATACCCCAGCCGTCGAATTAACGACGGGCCGGGACGGATTCGGTATCAGGAATAATCGGGCGTACAGCGCGTACGCCCGCGGCTTATTAAGCTGTTACTTACCGATAAACTCGCTCAGATTATCTTTATCAACGCCCACGTACGGTACGCGGACAATCTTATTATCAATTTTCCAGTTAGTACCGGCAGCCGGTTCTTTACCATCGGCGAGGTTTTTCGCCAGATCGAAGGTCGCTTTCGCCTGGTTGTTAGCATCGTTCAGTACGGTTCCCGCCATGGCGCCGGATTTCACCAGCGCTAAGGCTTCAGGCAGAGCATCGACGCCGAATACCGGGATGCTGCTCTTATTGTGCGCTTTCAGCGCTTCTACCGCGCCCATGGCCATCGCGTCGTTATTGGCGATAACGACTTCAATTTTGTTCGCGTTCGGGCCGGAGAGCCAGGCATCCATCTTATCCTTCGCCTGCGCGGTATCCCACATGGCGGTATCTAACGCCAGCTGCTGGGTTTTCAGCCCTTTATCATTCAGCTCTTTAATCACGTAGGTGGTGCGCGCTTCGGCATCCGGATGGCCCGGCTCGCCTTTCAGCAGGACAAACTGAATCTGGCCATCTTTATTCAGGTCCCAGTTCGGGTTCGCTTTCCAGTGCTTGGCAATCAGATCGCCCTGAATTACGCCGGACTCTTTAGAATCAGTCCCGACGTAGTATGCTTTATCGTAGCTATCCAGCGCCTTGCGGGAAGGTTCTTTGTTAAAGAATACCACCGGCACATTCTGGCCACGGGCTTTATCGATTACCGTACCCGCCGCTGCGGGGTCAACCAGG
Organism: Klebsiella sp. HN106; assembly: GCF_051209435.1. Lineage (NCBI taxonomy): Bacteria > Pseudomonadati > Pseudomonadota > Gammaproteobacteria > Enterobacterales > Enterobacteriaceae > Klebsiella > Klebsiella sp. HN106. The sequence goes on from NZ_JBLURD010000001.1 coordinate 1,370,036, forward strand.
TTAATCGCCAGCGCCTTCACCCCTTTTGCCAGCAGGACGTCAATCTGATCGTTCTGTTTGGACTGGTCGTTCTGCGAGTCATTCATCAGCAGCTGAACATCCGGCGCTGATTTACCGTCTTTTTCGATTGCCTTACGCACTACCGACATAAAGTTGTCGTCGTATTTATAAATCGTCACGCCGATACGCGTATCTGCGGCGTGAGCGGCGGCGCCGAATAACATGCTAGCCATTACAGCAGACAGGGTTAACACCTTCTTATTCATGGAATCTCCGGTTTTATTATGCAGGGTCTTTGGAGTGAAAACGGCTGGCGAGTGTTACATTGATGTTACCGCACAGCGACATTCACGACTGTAATTCTGTCTTCCGTGTAGGGTAACGCTCCTGAAAAACGGCTTAATTAATCGTTTAACCGCCGATTACTGCTGTAAAAGTGATTAATCACCGTGACATAGTATGTTCAGACTTGTAAACGCAGCAATCATAGTCAGCTTAATGTTAACAAACTGTGAAATCACTCACATATTGAAAGCGGTTACATCAGCCAGATAATTAGTTAGTGATCGGCCCCACAATTTGCCTCTGCGCTACCGAATGTCGACGCACCAGCGTCGGCATAAAGCAGTGGCTGGCTTCGCGATCCAGCTTCCCGGCAGCCCCCTGCAGCGCCAGCTCTGTCGCCAGTTTTGCCATCGACATGATCGGGTAGCGCACCGTGGTCAACTGCGGGTCGGTGTAGCGCGAAATGGGAATATCATCAAAACCAATCAGTGAAAGGTGCTGCGGCACGGCAATACCGTTATCTTTAAGCGTCGTTAGCGCCCCGGCCGCCATGCTGTCGTTATAGGCAAAGATCGCGGTCAGGCCGAGGTTACGCCCCAGCAGCTCTACCATCGCCGCCTCCCCGCCCTGCATATCCGGCGAACCTGAGCCTATCCAGCCGTCGGGAGCGATAATGCCCTGCTCATGTAACGCCCTGCTCCACCCTTCCCGACGTAAATCATCATCTTCAATACCGTGATTAGAAGAGAGGTAGCCGATGCGCTGGTGGCCATGATTGAGCAGCATGCGGGTCGCCATCAGCGCGCCGCTGACGTTATCCAGCCCGACGCAGCGGTGGGCGTATCCCGGCACGATGCGGTTAATCAGCACCATTCCCGGCATGTGCTCCATAAAATCCCCCAGCTCCGCATCGCTCAACGCTTTGGAGTGAACGATCAGCGCCGAACAGCGCTGGCGAATCAGTACTTCAATGGCGTTACGCTCTTTTTCCGCTTCATGATAGCTATTGCCGATAAGCACATATTTTTGATGCTGCTGGGCGACGGTATCTACCGCTTTGACCAGCGCGCCAAAAAAGGCGTCCGACACGTCCATCACGACCACGCCGATGGTATCGCTGACCTGGGTCGCCAGCGCCTGCGCGTTGGCGTTGGGCCGATAGCCCAGCAGCGTTACCGCCTTCATTACCGCTTCTCGCGTATCCGGGCTCACCAGCGCGCTGTTATTCAGCACGCGCGAAACCGTAGCCACGGAAACCCCCGCCTGACGGGCGACATCACGAATGGTGATCATGCTCACCGACCTTTAGGGAATTGCAGTACGTCACACTCACCTCCTGTGTTCAGCAAGGTGGCTATTCTGGCAGCGACGCGCCGCACGCTACGTGAGTGAAGTCACAGGGATGGAAACGGTTACATCCATTTTGTTAATGATTGTGATCCAGATCGTTATCTGGATGTATCTTTTAATGATGTCCCTGACGCACGCAGGGTTAATTGACGCCATAGCCACTCAACGGGACCCTGACGAAAATGACGTAGCCAAAGCCACGAAAAGAGAAGATTAATCGCCCACACGGCCGGTACGAAGGACAGCAGCTGTAGGCGGTCGTACTTCATAAACAGGCCGAAGCGGTAAAACAGAGTGGTGCAAATCAGGGTTTGCAGCAGATAGTTGCTCAACGCCGTGCGCCCGACGCAGGCAATGGCCCCCACCAGACGAAATTTCGCCAGCTGCGGCCAGAAGCCCCAGGCCAGCGCCGCGTAGCCGATAGTCTGCAGCGGCGCGCCCAGCTCGCGCGGCGCCTGTAGCAGAAATGCGCACCAGCGAGGATCCCAACCGAGATGCCACTGGGCGAAAATAGAGGGTAAATTAACCGCCATGCCGCCAGCGATGAGCAGCGCGCCGGTGCGCCGGTAGTGGCGAAGACTGAACTGCCCTTTCAGCCAGCCGCTGCGCATCAGCGCGGCCCCCATCAGCATCATCCCGGCCAGCTGCCAGCCGTATTGCGCGCCCAGCGCCAGCAGGTTATCCGACAGCATATCCGCACGATTACTCACCGCTTCAAAGCCGCCTTTCAGCTTCCAGTACTGTTCGTACTGTAAATTCGCCGCGTCCGGCACCCACGAACGATTAGGCGAATTGCCGGAGATTAATCCCAGCAATAGCAGTACCGCCACGCCGATGACATACAGCACCACGCCGGTATTAAATAGCGATTTAACATCGTGAGCGTCGCGTATCATCCGCCAGCCCACCAGACCTACCAGCGCATAGGCCAGCAAAATATCGCCGTCCCAGAAAAAGAGACCGTGGATAAAGCCCAGCAGCGCCAGTAGCGTCAGGCGCGACTGGATCCAGCGCTTGCCGCGCGGCAGCAAAAGCTGAAGCCCGGCGCCAAACAACAGGGCGAACAGAGTCAGGAATTTGACCTGCGCCAGCAGATCGAGAATCGCCCAGGTCCAGGCGTCGCTATCGGAGATGCTCCCGGACCACGCCGGGTTAAGGTAGGCGGCCTTCGGTAAACCGAAGGCGCTGATATTCAGTAGCAGGATACCGAGGATGGCGACGCCACGGACGAAGTCCAGCGTGACATTTCTCTCCATGTACCCTGCTCCGTTTTAGTTGTGGTGACGTACGGCGCGCAGGAACTCCTGGCGAGTATTCTGGCTGGATTTAAACAGGCCGCCCAGCGATGTGGTGGTGGTGGCGCTGGTTGCATCGCGAATACCGCGCGCTTTTACGCAGTAGTGAACCGCATCGATGGAAACCGCGACGTTGCTGGTTCCCAGCAGGGTCTGCAGCGCGGTAAGGATCTGCTGCGTCAGTCGCTCCTGCACCTGCGGGCGCTGGGAGAAGAACTGCACGATACGGTTGATTTTAGACAGACCAATCACCGAATCTTTCGGGATATAGGCCACCGTCGCTTTACCATCAATCGTAACAAAGTGGTGTTCGCAGGTGCTGGTCAGGGTGATATCACGCACGGTGACCATTTCATCAACCTGCATCTTGTTTTCGATGACGGTGATTTTAGGGAACCGGGCGTAGTCCAGGCCGGAGAAAATCTCATCGACGTACATTTTGGCGATGCGATGCGGAGTCTCCATCAGGCTGTCATCACTTAGATCAAGGTTTAACAGCTGCATAATCTCGGTCATGTGTCCGGCGATCAGACGCTTGCGAGTTTCATTATCAATTTCTTGCACTGGCGGACGCAGCGGCGTCTCCAGCCCACGAGCGACCAGCGCTTCATGAACGAGTATGGCTTCTTTACTCAGTGATGACATTTTTATTCTCCTGCAGGTGTGGCGCTCTTTGCTCTTCTGAGGGCAAAGTTTGTATTCATTGTGCGTGAGGTGACGCACAGAATCCAGTAGCCGCATCGATAATTGTTGAAATTGGCGTCACCTTTCGTTCCACGCTGCCAGACCAGCGCACTACGATGCGTCACGCAACGCCCTGCTCACCTTGCCGCAACCAACTCAATCGCCGCCGATAGCGCGATTCCGGCGCGACGACAACGTCAGCATGTTGGTTAAAAGTTGCATTAATGATGCAATACGTTCCGAAAAGGAGGAAGTGAAAGTTACTCACCAGCGCATGAAATATCTGTATTATGGAAAATTACGCCTGAGACACTTAAGGAGCCCTGCATGGAACTGCTCGAAGAGCACCGCTGTTTTGAAGGTCGGCAGCAACGCTGGCGGCACGACTCCGCCACGCTGAACTGCGCAATGACCTTCAGCATCTTTCTCCCCCCCGAGACCGCAGACGCGCCGCCGCCGGTTGTCTACTGGCTCTCCGGCCTGACCTGCAACGATGAAAACTTCACCACCAAAGCGGGCGCTCAGCGCATCGCCGCCGAGCTCGGCATTGCGCTGGTGATGCCGGACACCAGTCCGCGCGGTGATAACGTTGCCGACGATAGCGCTTACGATCTGGGCAAAGGCGCGGGCTTTTATCTCAATGCCACCCAGGCGCCGTGGTCAGCACATTTCCGCATGTACGATTACCTTCGCGACGAGCTGCCGCAGCTGATTGCCCGCGAGTTTACGCTCAGCGATCGCTGCGCCATCAGCGGGCATTCCATGGGCGGCCACGGTGCGCTGGTGATGGCGCTGAAAAATCCGGGCCGCTTCGTCAGCGTATCCGCCTTTGCGCCTATCGTTAACCCGACCCAGGTTCCCTGGGGCAAAAAAGCCTTTACCGCCTATCTGGGAGCGAATGAAGCAGACTGGCAGGCCTGGGACAGCTGCGCGTTAATGCAGGCCAGCAGCGAGTCAGATGCGATCCCAACCCTGATTGACCAGGGCGATAACGATGCATTCCTCGCCGAACAGCTGCAGCCGGCGGTGCTGGCGGAAACCGCGCGTCAGAAAAGCTGGCCGTTAACGCTACGTATTCAGCCCGGGTACGATCACAGCTACTACTTTATCGCCTCATTTATTGAGGACCACCTGCGTTTCCATGCCCGGCACCTCTTCTCCTGATCCTTCAATGCGTCGTGAAGCCCCTTCCCGGCGCATTGATACGCAAAATGCCTCAGCATCCAATAGTCATAAAAACTAATAAATACAGAGAGATAGTGTATTTTCCGTCGTCGGGGGTATGATTTTTGGCGGCGCTTGAGGCTTTCGCCTCAGGGCAGGATTGAGTTTTACCGTTGTGCTGAGGCAGAAAGAAGAAAGCCCCGAAGGTAATGTAATCACCCATGTACTGCACCCATTTTGTTGGACGATGAAATGGAATAGCCCCTGATATGTCAAAGCCAAAATACCCTTTTGAAAAGCGCCTTGAAGTCGTGAATCACTACTTCACTACTGATGATGGTTACAGGATCATCTCGGCACGTTTTGGTGTCCCCCGAACCCAGGTCAGGACATGGGTTGCCCTCTATGAAAAACATGGAGAAAAAGGTTTAATTCCCAAACCTAAAGGTGTTAGTGCTGATCCTGAGTTGCGTATTAAGGTCGTGAAAGCGGTGATCGAGCAGCACATGTCCCTTAATCAGGCTGCTGCTCACTTTATGCTTGCTGGTAGTGGTTCTGTAGCCAGGTGGCTGAAGGTTTATGAAGAGCGCGGAGAAGCTGGTTTACGCGCGCTCAAGATTGGCACCAAAAGAAACATTGCAATATCAGTTGATCCAGAAAAAGCGGCATCAGCATTGGAGCTGTCAAAAGACCGACGCATTGAGGATCTTGAAAGGCAAGTTCGATTTCTTGAAACGCGGCTTGTGTATCTAAAAAAGCTGAAAGCCTTAGCTCATCCCACGAAAAAGTGAAAGTACTCAACGAGCTAAGGCAGTTTTATCCTCTTGATGAGCTTCTCAGGGCTGCGGAGATACCGCGCAGTACGTTTTATTACCATCTAAAGGCTCTCAGCAAGCCTGACAAGTATGCGGACGTTAAAAAGCGTATTGGTGAGATTTATCATGAGAATAGAGGCCGATACGGATACCGTAGGGTAACGCTGTCTCTTCATCGAGAAGGGAAACAGATTAACCATAAAGCTGTTCAGCGCCTGATGGGAATCCTCTCACTGAAGGCAGCGATTAAGGTCAAGCGATACCGCTCTTACAGAGGAGAGGTAGGGCAAACCGCCCCCAATGTTCTCCAAAGAGATTTCAAGGCTACGCGGCCAAACGAGAAGTGGGTTACCGATGTTACTGAATTTGCAGTCAATGGGCGCAAGCTGTATTTGTCTCCAGTAATAGATCTCTTCAACAACGAAGTTATTTCTTACAGCCTTTCGGAAAGACCAGTGATGAACATGGTCGAGAATATGCTCGATCAGGCATTCAAAAAGCTTAATCCTCACGAGCATCCTGTTCTGCACTCTGACCAGGGATGGCAGTATCGTATGAGAAGATATCAAAATATCCTTAAAGAACATGGTATTAAACAAAGCATGTCCAGAAAAGGCAATTGTCTGGATAATGCTGTGGTGGAGTGTTTCTTTGGAACCTTAAAGTCGGAGTGTTTTTATCTTGATGAGTTCAGTAATATAAGCGAGCTGAAGGATGCTGTTACGGAATATATTGAATACTACAACAGCAGAAGAATTAGCCTGAAATTAAAAGGTCTGACTCCAATTGAATATCGGAATCAGACCTATATGCCTCGTGTTTAACTGTCCAACTTTCTGGGGTCAGTACACCACGAGGCTATCTGCATGCTTAGACAACATCAGGTTAGTCTCTTACCCGCCGAAAGGCAAGGAGAACAAACCATGAAGGTAACGCCCAACGTCCCGATCTGGTGTCTGCTCATCGTGTGTATACCCGTCATACTTCAAGTTGCATGTGCGTTGGCTTTCCTCGCTCACCCCAGTCACTTACTTAAGTAAGCTCCTGGGGACTCCCTGCGTCGCCGCCTTCCTGCAACTCGAATTATTTAGGGTATATTAGAAATAATTGCGGCAGTATTCGTGCCATTATTCGCCCCGGTAAGTAGCCACCTGAGCGCCTTTAACGAGGGCTGGCAGGGAAATCTGCCAGCCCTCTTTTATCGCCCGGTTAGAAGCGGTAATCGACGGCCATAAAGTAGCGGCGACCTTCTTCTGTATAGCTGTAGTCGTCGCGGCTCAGATCCTTATCGCCGACGTTAAGCACCCCGGAGCGCAGCTTGACGTTTTTGGTGACGTTCCAGGCCGCGCCGATATCAAACATGGTGTAGCCGCCGGGCGTTTTGCCCGTCGTGCTGACCGAACGCTGTTCGCCGGTATAGTTGGCGGTGACGTAGAAGGACCAGTCGTCCAGCGGTTTCCAGTCGAGTGTGCCGTTAGCCGTATGGAACGGCAGCGTCTGCAGCGGTTTATCGCCGCCGTTACTCAGGTCGCGACCATCGTTATAGGTGTAGTTCACCGTCAGCTTCCATTCATCGCCAAACGGTACTTTCAATTCCGTTTCTACCCCTTTGATTCGCGCCTTATTGACGTTGAAGTAGCGGAAGACCGGCACGCGTTTCCCGTTCACCGTTTTCCAGCCGACAAAGTTCGGATAGCCCGGCGCTTCGCTGGCGCTGGAGGTACGCAGAATATCGATCATATCGTCAACGTTGTTCTGGAAGGTGGTGACGCTTCCTTCCACGCCTTCAAGCCAGCCCTCTTCGCCGCGATAGTACAAACCCAGCTCGAAGCTTTCGCTGGTTTCCGGCTTCAGATCCGGGTTACCGATAATGCTGCACGAACCGCGGCAGGAGTTGGTGGTCCAGTCCGGGTTCAGCTGCAGCAGCGATGGCGCTTTAAATGCCGTCGCCCAGCCGCCCTTCACGGTCACGGTATCGGTAGCGTTATAGACCAGATAAGCACGCGGGCTCCAGTGATCGCCATAGGTCTGGTGATCGTCCATACGGATGCCGGTGGTTAAGGCCAGAGGTTCGATTATCCGCCATTCATCTTCCAGGAACAGCGCATACTGGCTGGCGGAAGTGGATTTACCGCCGCTGCTCAGGTTGACCGGATCCTTCAACTTATCGTGGCGCCATTCGCCGCCGAAGGTCAGCAGCTGGTTAATCATTCCCAGCGGCAGAACGTATTTGCCATCCACCGCGTTACTCTCAGAAGTGATGGTGCCGGCCTGTCCGGGATTTTTATTATCCACTTTCTCGCCGTAGAATTTCAGCTCGCTATTGCCGACATCCCAGCGACCGTTGTGGCTCAGGGAGTAGTTCTGCCGTTCAAGGCGGTTGCGGTCGAGAGAGTCGGAATCACGATCCTGGCGATCAAAACCGTAGCCTGCGGTAATGTCCTGATTGTCATTGGGCGTCCAGGCGAATTCGACATTGCCGTCGCGGCTGGTGAAGCCTTCAATACGCGGCGTTTCGCCAGCTGCGTTGCTGGAAGCCTGCTGATCGTCCTTGGCGCGCTTTGCCAGGCTGCCGTAGGCCTTCATTCCGAGCACACCGTCAATCAGCGGGCCGCTGGTAAAGAACTGGCCATTGTACGTATCGCCGCGATCGCGGTGTTCCTGAATGGTGGTGTCCGCGCTGAGGGTGCCGGTCCACTGCTGGCCGACTTTTTTAGTGATGATATTCACTACGCCGCCGAGGGCGTCGGAACCATAGAGGGAAGACATCGGCCCGCGCACGACTTCGATACGCTCAATGGCATCAACCGGGATCCAGTTAAGGTCAAAATCATTGTGGCGGAAAACGGCGTTGCGCGAGTTAACGCGTTTGCCATCAACGAGGATCAGCGTATAGCCGCTGCTGAGGCCGCGAATACTCACCCCCTTGCGGTTATCCCCTTCGTTGGTGAGCTGCACGCCCGGCACTTCCCGCAGTACATCCTTCAGGTTTTGTACCGGTCTACGCTGCAGATCCTGTTGGGTGATAACGCTAATACTGGCGGGCGCATCTTTGACGCTCTGTTCAGTTGCCGCAGCGGTGACGACCAGCGTCTCTTCATTAACGTCAGCCAGCGCCGGAAACGCTAAGGATACGACGGACGCACATAATCCGGCCCGGACAAAAGGGTTTAGCCTGAACATTCCATATCTCCATGAGGTGTACAACAAAACAAACAAAAAAGGTGCTGCTCACAGGTACTGTCGGCATACCGCTCTAACGGCGGCGTGCGCGCAATTTTTTACAGTAGATGTGGCTGGTCGCCCCTTGTCAGTTTGAGTGTCTGCAAGATACGGGGATTGGCTTCATCCTGAATTTGGCGAAAATGATAAAGATAATGATTACAATTATCAATACAATTATGGAGATCTGTATCAATTTGTAAGAACTGGAGACATAAAAAAACCCTCTCGTTGAGAGGGTTTTATCTGACCGAGCAAGCTAACCTTAGCCTTTGAAGCGATCCGGGAACTTCATTTCACTGTAGCGCACAAAGCGCGTTCCTTTTGCCAGCTTGTAGCCAAACCAGATGACCAGGAACAGTGGAATGCCGATATAGGTTGCCGCAACGCCGCCCCAGTCGATGGTGTCTTTGAGGAACGCTTCGTAGTTCTGCCCCAGGGTAATGATAAGACACAGGACGAACGCGAAGATCGGCCCCAGCGGGAAGAAGCCTGAACGGTACGGCAGGTTATTCAGATCGTTCCCCTGCATAACGTAGCCGCGACGGAAGCGATAGTGGCTGATGGCAATCCCCAGCCAGGCAATAAAGCCAGTCATCCCCGAGGTGTTCAGCAGCCACAGGTAAACGGTCTGGTTACCGAACATTGAGCTCAGGAAGCACAGCGCAGCAATCACCGTGGTGGCATACAGCGCATTACGCGGCACGCCGCCTTTTGACAGCTTAGAGAAAATACGCGGCGCTTTGCCATCGCAGGCCAGGGTATAGAGCATGCGGGTGGACGCGTACATCCCGGAGTTACCCGCCGACAATACCGCAGTCAGAATAACCGCGTTCATAATCGCCGCCGCCGACAACAGCCCTGCGTGCTGGAATACCAGCGTAAACGGACTGACGGAAATATCTTTCACGTCGTTACGCAGCAGGCTCGGGTCGGTATAAGGAATAATCAGACTGATGATCAGGATGGCGAACACATAGAACAGCAGGATACGCCAGAACACCTGACGCACCGCGCGCGGGATGTTCTTCTCCGGGTTTTCCGATTCGCCGGCCGCGATGCCGATAAGCTCGGTTCCCTGAAATGAGAAGCCGACAATCATCGCCACGCCAATCATCGCCGCAAAGCCGCCCGCGAACGGCGCATCGTCGACAACCCAGTTGCTCCAGCCCGCAGGCTGTGCGCCTTTGAAGATGCCGAAGATCATCATCACGCCGACAATAATGAAGATAATGACGGTGGCGACTTTGATCAGCGAAAACCAGTATTCCGCCTCGCCAAAGCCTTTTACCGAAATCCAGTTCAGCAGGAACATGATCCCGAGGAACAGCGCGCTCCAGATCCAGCCGGGCGCGTCCGGGAACCAGTAGGTCATCACCAGCTGAGCGGCAACGAGGTCAACGGCGATGGTCACCGCCCAGTTGTACCAGTAGTTCCAGCCCAGCGCGAAGCCAAAACCTTCCTCGACGTAATTTTGCCCATAGGTAGCAAAAGAGCCGGAGACCGGCATAAACGCCGCCAGCTCGCCGAGGCTGGTCATCAGGAAATAAACCATCAGGCCGATGAGAATATAGGAGAGCAGCGCCCCGCCTGGGCCTGCCTGAGAAATCGTTGCGCCAGAGGCAACAAAAAGACCTGTACCTATGGAACCGCCAATAGCGATCATGGTCAAGTGGCGCGCCTTCAGTTCACGACGTAAACCGGGCGCTTCTGTGGTTTTAGTATCCGAAACCATGTGAAAATGCTATCCATCCAAAAAACGAGGCGAGATTGTAGCAGAGAGTCTGTGATCCATCCGATACAAATGCAAAGTTATAAGAGAGCTTCATGATCGACTGCCGATTATTAGTAAAGAACAAATCCGCCATTAGCACAAATAAATGCACAAACCAGAGGGATATCGGGCAAACTTCCGCGAAATTCCACGGAAGGAACCGACGATGAAACGCAAGAACAAGCGCAAACGCCGCACCATGTCGCTCGCTGAGGGAGTCTACGCAGCTTGCTTTTGCTTCATTCTTTTTATCATTGGCTTCTATCAAAGCATCAAGATTATTGAAGAGTGGTACTTCCGTCCGGATTATATTGTCGACAGCGCCGACTCGCTCTTCTCCGGCATCCTCTTTCTCGGTCTGGCACTGCTGATGGCGCTGATTGCCGCCTGCACCGCCAACGGTACGCCTGGCGAGCGCTACGCCACGCTCCTGTTTTTGTTCTTTATTGCGATGGGGCCGGTGTGGTCTGTCAGCCTTTATGTCCTGCAATACGTCACTATTGAGCACTATAAAAGCCCACAGTTTGGCGTGTGTATCAGCAAAGGCGGCCATGGGGCCACGTATATGTACGTCAGGAATAGCCGCTGGTGCCAGCATTTTGGCTACACCATTATCAGGCCATCGCCCGATGAGCGAGGGAGCAATTGATGCGCAAAGTGCAATCGCCGCCTCAGTATGACTGGCCGGTCTGGGTCGGCGTTTCGCTGATTTGCCCTCTGCTTGCTTTGTGCTCTCTTTACCTGGCAGGCGACTATTTCACGCTACTCAGGCTGCCACGGGCGCCGGATTTCTGTTCGCAGAATATTTTAAAAGCAAACTTTGTCTGCCTGGGGCCTGCGCTGCTGATATTGAGCATAGAGGGAAATAAAAAACTCTTTTTCCCCCAGGCTGCGCCGCTACCTTTTGCAACCCCTATCGTCAGGTCTTGCCTTTACCTGACGCCGCTATTGCTGCTCACCGCAAATACACTGATTCTGGTTTTACATTTCACCCTTTTTAGCCCTGACCGCTATATTCGCTGCTGGGAACCTTATCCATGGGGAACATGGTATTACGCGAAAACAGCGGATATTTGCGTTCAACACGGGCTGGCGCCGGTGCAAAACCTCGCGTATCAGGTTGCGATCTCGCAATAGCTCAGGAAACGCTGTAATGCCTTGGAAATATGCTTCTGGCGGTGATGAATACGCCACAGGGTGCGGGTTAAGCGCGGCAGCGGAATCTTCAGCGCCACCAGCGATCCCACTTCAAGCTGCTCCGCAACCACGCGTCGCGACAGACAGCTAATGCCCAGACCATGGCGCACCGCGTGCTTGATGGCTTCCGAATTACCCAGTTCCATTCCAAGATGAAATGCCGGTAGATGCGATAATAATAAATAGTCGACAATTTCCCGGGTCCCGGAGCCGTGCTCGCGTAGAATCCACGGCGCCTCCGCCAGCCGTTGCAGCGTCACCTCCCCTTCCAGCAGCGGTGAATCCGGCGCGGCAAAGACCACCAGTTCATCTTCCAGCCAGGGTTCGGCGATAATATCCGCCGCGTGGCAGGGACCTTCAATCAACCCGATATCCACCCGCAGATCGGCCACGGCGTTGATCACGTCCTGGCTATTGCCCACGCTCAGCTCCAGCGGTAAATCCGGCAGGTCGCGTCGATAGCGCGCAATGATCTCCGGCAAGATATAGTTGCCGATGGTGCTGCTGGCGTAGACGCGAATCGCGCCGTTGTCGCCGCGAAACAGCTGCTCTATCTCCAGCGCCCGCTCCAGCAGCGCCAGCGCCCGCGGATAGAGCAGCCTGCCGTGTTCGTTGACCACCAGCCTTTTCCCGACGCGGTCAAACAGCTGCACTCCCAACTGCCCTTCAAGATCGGTCAGCGCGGCGCTGACCGCCGACTGCGACAGCGCCAGCATTTGCGAGGCCTGGGTCGTCGACCCGCTTTTCAGAACTTCAGCAAAAACTTCCAGCTGCCGTAGCGTGATATGCATGATTTTTCCTGCCTTTATAGACGACCCGGCATCCGCGGCTAAGGCTTATGCACATCATGCTCAAACCGCGAAACCGCTCGTTTACCACTTATTACGATTAATTATAAATATATAATCAATTTTATATTTAAACCAGCGCGTCGTATGCTTTTCCCAGACAAAGGAGAAGGTTATGACAGCACTCACTTTACCGACTAAACATCGCCCATTGCGGCACTTTGCACCTGGACTGGCGCTGACCGCCCTGCTCACCGGCGCAGCGCTGTGGGCCGGTAGTTTTCCGGCAATCGCTGGCGCGGGCTTCAGCGCCCTTACGTTGGCCATTTTGTTCGGCATGGTCATCGGTAACACGGTTTACCCGAAAATCTGGCAGCCCTGCGACGGCGGCGTACTCTTTGCCAAACAGCACCTGCTGCGCCTCGGCATCATTCTATACGGCTTTCGCCTGACGTTCGCCCAGATTGCCGACGTTGGCGTCAGCGGTATCGTGATTGATGTACTGACGCTTTCCAGCACCTTTTTTATCGCCTGTTTTCTTGGGCAAAAGGTTTTCGGCCTCGATAAACATACCAGTTGGCTGATTGGCGCCGGTAGCAGCATTTGCGGCGCGGCAGCGGTCCTGGCGACGGAACCGGTCGTCAAAGCGGAAGCCAGCAAAGTGACGGTCGCCGTGGCCACGGTGGTGATTTTCGGTACCATTGCTATCTTTCTGTACCCGGCGGTTTATCCTTTCCTGGCGCACTGGTTTACGCCGGAGGCCTACGGCATCTATATGGGTTCGACGATGCATGAGGTTGCCCAGGTTGTCGCCGCCGGCCACGCCGTAAGTCCGGATGCGGAAAACGCGGCGGTGATTGCAAAAATGCTGCGCGTGATGATGCTGGCTCCGTTCCTGCTGTTCCTTGCCGCTCGCGTGAAGCAATTAGCCCCGGCAAACGGCGGCGAGAAAAGCAAAATCACCATTCCGTGGTTTGCGATCCTGTTTATTCTGGTGGCGGTATTTAACTCCTTCCACCTGCTGCCGAAAGCGGTAGTTGATATGCTGGTGACCCTGGATACCGTGCTGCTGGCGATGGCGATGGCTGCCCTCGGCCTGACCACCCACGTCAGCGCGCTGAAAAAAGCCGGCGCTAAACCGCTGCTGATGGCGCTGATGCTCTTTGTCTGGCTGATTGTCGGCGGCGGCGCGATTAACCTTGCTATCCACAGTCTGATGGCCTGAGCCTCCTCAATACTCAGGTTGTATTAAGGATGATGTAACTCTCCGGCTAAGCCGCTATCATTACCCTCCCCCCAGCGGCTTAACTGGAGTTTTTTTATGAAATACATTGGAGCGCACGTCAGCGCCTCCGGCGGCGTAGCCAATGCCGCCATTCGCGCAGCCGAAATCGGCGCGACCGCATTTGCCCTCTTCACCAAAAACCAGCGCCAGTGGCGCGCCGCGCCTTTGAGCGACGACACCATTGCTGAATTTAAAGCCGCCTGCGAGAAGCATCATTTCGGCCCGGGACAAATTCTGCCGCACGACAGCTATCTGATTAACCTCGGCCATCCGGTTGCGGACGCGCTGGAAAAATCCCGCGATGCCTTTATTGATGAACTCTCCCGCTGCCAGCAGCTCGGCCTGACGCTGCTCAATTTTCATCCGGGTAGTCATCTGCAGCAAATTCCAGAAGACGAATGCCTGGCGCGCATTGCCGAGTCCATTAACATCGCGCTGGCCAAAACCGAAGGCGTGACGGCGGTCATTGAAAACACCGCCGGCCAGGGCAGTAACCTGGGGTTTAAGTTTGAACATCTGGCGGCCATCATCGATGGCGTGGAAGATAAATCGCGCGTCGGCGTGTGCATTGATACCTGCCACGCCTTCGCCGCCGGCTACGACCTGCGTAGCGCCGAAGAGTGTGAAAAAACCTTCGCTGATTTTGAACGGATTGTCGGTTTTCAGTATCTGCGCGGTATGCATCTGAACGATGCGAAAAGTACGTTCGGCAGCCGCGTTGACCGCCACCACAGCCTGGGTGAAGGCAATATCGGCCACGATGCCTTCCGCTGGATAATGCAGGATAGCCGCTTTGACGGTATCCCGCTGATCCTGGAAACGATCAATCCTGATATCTGGGCGGAAGAGATCGCCTGGCTGCGGGCGCAGCAGACGGAAGAGGCCGTGGTCTGATATGAACGATAGGGAAAAGCAGATCCTCAAAATTTTGCGGCGCAATCCGCTGATTCAGCAGCATGAGATTGCCGATATTCTGCAGATTAGCCGCTCCCGCGTAGCCGCGCATATTATGGACCTCACGCGTAAGGGGGCCATCAAGGGCAAAGGCTACATCCTTACCGAGCAGGAGTATTGCGTCTCGCTGGGCGCGGTGAATATGGATATCCGCGGCATTGCCGATATTCATTATCCCCAACCGGTCTCCAACCCGGGCAATATCCAGTGCTCCGCCGGCGGAGTGGCGCGGAACATCGCGCATAATCTGGCGCTGCTGGGCCGCGATGTGCATCTGATTTCCGCCGTCGGCAGCGACTTTTACGGCGAAACGTTGCTTGAGCAGACCCGACAAGCCGGGGTTAACGTGCAAAGCTGTATCCGCCTGCACGGTCACAATACCGCCACCTATCTCTCCATCGCCAATCCGCAGGAAGAGACGGTGCTGGCGATTAACGATACGCATATCTTACAGTCGCTCACCCCGCAGCTGCTGAATCAATATCGGGATCTGCTGACCCATGCCGGCGTCATCCTGGTCGATTGTAATTTAACGGAGCCGTTGCTGGAGTGGGTATTTACGCTGGCCAACGCTATTCCGGTATTTGTTGATACCGTGTCGGAGTTTAAAGCGCACCGCATTCGCCCGTGGCTGGGAAAGATCCATACCCTCAAGCCGACGCTGCGCGAACTGCAGATCCTCTGGGGAGAACCCATTGAAAACGAGGCCGATCGCGATCGCGCGTTAGCCTGGCTGCACGAAAGGGGAACGCGGCGCGTGGTAATTTGCTCGGAAGACGATTCCGTTTTCTGTAGCGAAGCCGGCGGTGAACGTTTTCAGATGAAGCTACCGGGCCATACCACGATAGACAGCTTTGGCGCCGACGATGCGCTGATGGCCGGGCTGCTTTATAGCTATCTTGACGGCAGCGATTTCAAAGAGAGCGTCGCTTTCGCCATGGCCTGCACCGCCATTACCCGCGCCAGCGACAGCATCAACAACCCTTCTTTATCCGTTGATAACGCGCTCAATTTACTTCCCAGCCTATAGCATCGCGCACCGCAGGCGCGGTGCGCGCGCTGTTTTATGCCAGACCGATAAAGAACCCGGCAATGGTGGCGCTCATCAGGTTAGAGAGCGTGGCCGCCGCCAGAGCGCGCAGCCCAAGCTGAGCAATTTCCGGCGCGCGCTGCGGTGAAATAGCCGAAAATGCCCCGACAACCACACCTATTGAGCCAAAGTTGGCGAAACCGCACAGCGCAAACGAGATAATCGCAACGGTTTTCACGTCCAGGGTACCGCCGGTTTGCAGATAAGGCGAAAAGTTGAGGTAGGCGACGAATTCGTTTATCGCCAGCTTTTGGCCAATCAGGCTTCCCGCCAGCGTCGCATCGCTCCAGTCAACGCCCATAATCCACGCCAGAGGCGCGAGCAGGAAACCGAAAATACCCTCCAGCGTGGCGTGACCGTAGCCAAACCAGCCGCCAATGCCGCCGATAATACCGTTCAGCAACGCGATGATCGCCACAAACGCCATCACCACCGTTGCCACCCCGGCGGCAATTTTCAGCCCTGTCATCGCCCCGGATGCTGCCGCCTCGATAATGCTTTTCGGCGGCGTCTCGGTGAAGGAGAGATTATCGAAAGTGACCCGGGAGGCTTCGGTTGCCGGGCTCAGCATACGAGCAAACAGAATCCCGCCTGGAATAGCCATCAGCGAAGCGGCTAACAGATAATCGATCGGTACGCCCATGCCGGCATAGCCGATCATCATCGATCCGGCGATCGACGCCATCCCGCTACAAATGGCGGTAAACAGCTCATTGCGGTTGAGACGGTCGATAAAGGGTTTGACGATCGCCGGGATCTCATTTTGGCCAAGAAAGATGGTGGTCACGGCGACAAAGGACTCAATCTTGCTGATATTCAGCGCTTTCTGGAAGATACCGCCGAGAATCCGGATCAGCAGCCCCATCACGCCGAGGTAGTAAAGCAGGCTTATCAGCGCGGTGACAAAAATGATGGCGGGCAGCACGCGGAAGGCGAAGATAAAACCCGCGCCGTCAAACAGCACATCCATTTTCGGACCGACAAGCGATCCAAAAATAAACGCGCTTCCGGCGTCGCTGTAGGACATGACTTTATGTACCCCGAGCGCCGCCTGTTCCACCAGCCACTTGCCCGGCGGGAAATAGAGCATCACTCCGCCAATCACGATCTGCAGCAGCAGCGCGGCCCCTACGGTTCTGATACTGATGCGTTTTTTATTTACTGACAGCGCAAAGGCGATGGCCAGCAATACCACCATCCCCAAAAGACTTCTCATGATGTCCATAATGATATCCTTACCTGGTGGAAAACCCGGCGTCAGGCCAGGCTTTCGGTATATTTGATATCGGGGCGGGCAACCGCAAACAGCCCGCTACTGTCGTCAGGCGATCTGCTGATACTCTTTGGCAATCTCGCAGGCCAGCACGGCATTATTGAAGACCAGCTGAATATTGGATTTCAGGCTATCCCCGCCGGTCAGCTCCGCAACGCGGGCCAGCAGGAACGGCGTACTCTCCTTACCCACCACACCCTGCTCTTCCGCTTCCTTCACCGCCTGGTCGATGGCGGCGTTGATTTTCGCTTCCGGCATCGCAAACTGTTCCGGTATCGGGTTCGCCACCACCATCCCCCCGTTCAGGCCCGACTGCCATTTCACCGCCATCGCTTTAGCGATTTCTTTAGCGCTATTCAGGCGAATACTGACGTCAAACGGACTGGTTCGACAGAAAAATGCCGGGAGCGCCGAAGTTTGATAGCCAATAAGCGGAACGCCAAACGTTTCTAAATATTCGGTTGTTAATCCAAGGTCGAGAATAGATTTTGCGCCGGCACAAACTACGGTAACATTGGTATTGGCCAGTTCCTGTAAATCGGCGGAAATATCAAAAGTATGCTCTGCTCCGCGGTGCACACCGCCAATACCGCCGGTCGCGAAGACTTTTATCCCGGCCATGGCGGCAATAATCATGGTAGAAGCCACGGTGGTCGCGCCATTTAATCCTGCGGCGACAACGAAAGGTAAATCACGGCGACTGACTTTGGTAACGTTATGTCCTTCACGACCGAGCAATTCAATTTCTTCGCGGCTCAGGCCAACTTTCATAACGCCATGAATAATCGCAATTGTTGCCGGAACCGCTCCCTGACGGCGAATCATTTCTTCGACTTCCAGCGCGGTCTGCGCATTTTCTGGAAACGGCATTCCGTGAGAAATAATAGTCGACTCCAGCGCGACTATGGGTTGGTTATTCTTTAATGCCTGCTGAACTTCCGCAGAAACCTGTAATAATTCAGAGGAAATATTTAATTCAGACATGTTCGTTCTCCACTACCTTTTTTACGTTGGCGTAAGATAATTCAGGGTTATTGGTGAATTCCGATGAGAGCGCCAGAGAAGAGCATCCCTGAGCAAACTTCACCGCTTGCGAAAATGAACAGCCGTCGAGCCAGCAGCAGGCCAGACCGGCCATCATGGCGTCACCGGCGCCGGTGACGTTGACTACCTGGGTTTTTAACGGCGCCGACCAGCCGCGCTCGCCGTCTTTCTCGCTGAAGTAAACCCCGTCGCCCCCCATGCTCAGCACCAGGCGCCGCAGGCCACGCTGGTGAAACCAGTCGGCAACGCGCGTGACGTCATCAGTGCCGGAAAGCGCAATTCCGCTCAGCGTTTCAGCTTCAATTCGGTTCGGTTTTAGAGTGTGGATACGCCCCAGATGCTGGCTGATTTTCACGCACTTCCAGGCAGAGACCGGGTCAACAAAAATGGGCGTCGGGCCGCTATTTTCCATCAACCAGGCCAGCGCCGATTCGCTGATATTACAGTCAACGACGATGACCGCAGCGCTGCGAATAAAATCCCGGTGCTGGCTTAAAAAGGCTGGCGTAATATGCTCGGTGATACTCATATCATTAATCGCCACCAGCATTTCACCGGTATTATCGAGCAGCGATAAATAGCTCGATGTCCCCTCGCCGTGGACGATCTGACATTTATCGACATGAACGCCGGACTGAGCCGTTTGTTTTAATAGGGAGTGGCCATAGAAATCATCTCCGACAACCGACAGTAGCCAGGATGGTTTATTCAATAAAGCAATATTCTGCGCAATATTCCGCCCCACTCCACCGGGAGTGTATTTTATTTTTCCGGGGTTAGAATCAGCATAGTTCAACGATACATGGGAATAACCAGCAACATCCATATTTGCCGATCCAATAATTACAACGTAATCATTTTCAGGCATAAAAATACCCTCCAGCATACAAAAACGCTTTGGCAGTGGAATGTTTGAATATCAGTAAATAATCATACGCCCATTCAGCACCCTCTCATTAAACACATGTTTGAATGTGAACATATGTTTATGTTAAGCAGATTGGTTTTAAAGTAAAGGGGTCCGCCAGAGGGATTTCATATGAACATGAAGAGAATCACAAAATTTGGCTAGTATGGTTTTTAAACAGCTTAAAAATGCGAAGGAGAGCACATATGGCGGGTTAAGCAGAGGGCGGATACGGCATAAAAAAAGGGCAGAGAAGACTCTGCCCTTTTGCGTGTAACACCGTCGATCAGGCGACTTTTTCTTCCACCTGAACTTCAGGACGTTTCAGCACCGCGTAGGAAAGGCCTGCGACCAGCGTACCGACCACAATCGCCATCAGATATCCGAGCACCGGGGTAATCGCGCCAGGGATCAGCAGGACGAACAGACCGCCGTGCGGCGCCATCAGTTTCGCGCCAACCCACATGGACATCGCACCGGTCACCGCGCCGCCAACGATACAGCAAGGCAGGACGCGCATCGGATCGCGAGCGGCAAAAGGAATTGCTCCTTCGGTGATAAAGCACAGGCCGAGAACCAGTGCGGCTTTACCGCCTTCCTGCTGCGCTTTGTCAAACTTTTTACGCGCAATCAGCGTCGCCAGACCCAGCGCCAGCGGTGGAACCATACCTGCCGCCATAATGGCCGCCATCGGGGCATAGGTTTGGGTACTCAGAAGACCAACACCAAAGGCGTAAGCTGCTTTGTTCACCGGGCCGCCCATGTCGGTACACATCATACCGCCGAGAATTGCACCGAGCAGAACCGCGTTCGCCGTCCCCATAGTTTGTAGCCAGTGGGTCAGGCCTTCGAGGATCCCGGCAACGGGTTTACCAATCAGGTAAATCATTGCCAGACCCACGATCAGGCTGGAAACCAGCGGAATGATGAGGATCGGTTTCAGCGCTTCCATACTTTGCGGCAGTTTCAGCCTGGTACTGATCGCTTTCGCCACGTAACCGGCAAGGAAGCCGGCGATAATACCGCCGATAAAGCCAGATCCGGTGCTAACCGCCAGCATACCGCCGATAAGACCTGGCGTCAGGCCAGGGCGGTCAGCGATGGAGAAGGCAATAAAGCCCGCCAGTACCGGTACCATCAGCGCGAAGGCTGATCCCCCGCCGATTTGCATCAGCGCGGCGGCCAGAGTGTCTTTTACTTCAAAGGCTTTGATACCAAAAGCGAAGGAGAGCGCGATACACAGGCCGCCCGCTACCACCATCGGCAGCATATACGATACGCCAGTCAGCAGATGACGATAGGCGCCCGCGGACTCTTTTTTGCCTTCTGCCGCGGCCTGGGATTTACCCGCAGGCTGATATGGTTTCGCTTCAACAACGGCTTTATCCAGCTCCTGAGCGGTTTTCTTCAGCGCCAGACCGGTTGTGGTGCGATACATCGGCTTGCCGGCAAATTTCGCCAGATCCACTTCGATATCAGCCGCGACAACCACCAGATCCGCCTGCTCAACCTCTTCAGGAGTGATGGCATTACCCGCCCCCACGGAGCCGCGAGTTTCAACTTTCACCCACCAGCCGCGTTTTTTGGCTTCGGTTTCAATCGCTTCCGCCGCCATAAAGGTGTGCGCGACGCCGGTCGGGCAGGCAGTGACCGCCACAATGCGTTTCGGACCATGAGTTGCCGCCGGTAAAGCTGTAGCAGCCGGAGCGGCATATGGCGTGGCATGGCTCCTGGCTTCCCCGAGGAATAGTTCCGGGTGAGCAACGGCGCGATTAATATCGCCGAGATAAACCTTTTTGCCGTTCAGCGCGCTATCAGCTGGCAGCGTCGCGCCCAGCACAATCGCCAGCTCAGCGTCGTTTGGGTTATCAATCAGTTCAAGTTGCGCTTTTTGCGCCGCGGTGCTTAACAGGGTCTTCGCCATATAGGCGCGGGCCTGTCCGAGCCCGGCATCAATAATCAGCAGCGTTTTCATTATGCCTCTCCTGCTGTTAATTAAAGGGTTGTAAGTCGACGCGCGCCATCATTGCGGCCAACTGGGTACGATCGGTAATACCGACATTGCTCTGACTCACCGCCAGCGCGGCGACGGCCGTTGCCAGGCGCAGCGTATGCTCGCTGGACTCACGCATCAGCAGTCCGTAAATCAGGCCGCCAACCATTGAATCGCCCGCGCCAACGGTGCTAACCACTTCCACTGAAGGCGGCTTGGCAATCCACTCGCCGGAGGCGTTAACCCACAGGGCGCCTTCTTCGCCAAGGGAGATCACCACGTGGGCAATCCCCTGCTCGCGCAGCGCATGAGCGGCCTCAATCACATCCTTCATTTCAGGTAACTTGCGACCCGCCCAGATTTCCAGCTCACGACGGTTAGGTTTAACCAGCCACGGCGCCGCTTTAAGACCGGCAACCAGCGCTTCGCGGCTGCTGTCAAAAATGATGCACGGGCACTGGCTGCGCAAGCGGGTCATCCAGTCGGTGAACGCTTCCGGACTTACGCCGGAAGGTAAGCTGCCGCTCACGCAGACCATATCGAACTGGCCCAGCCAGCTCAGGGAGTCGTTAACAAAACGCTCCCAGTCACCCGGCGTGACTTCAAAGCCGGAGAAGTTGAAGTCGGTCACTTCGCCATCTTTTTCTGTCAGCTTGACGTTAATACGGGTACGGCCCTGAACGACCTGAAAACGGTTAGCGATGCCCAGCTCACTGAACAGTTGCTGAAAGCCATCCTGATTATCTTTACCGAGAAAACCGCCCACGGTGACGTCGATACCGAGATCTTTCAGCACTTTTGCAACGTTGATCCCCTTCCCTGCGGCGTGCAAGCCGGTCGTGCGAACAAGGTTAACCTCACCGCGTTCAATTTCCGGGGTAAAACCCACCAGGTCATAGGCCGGGTTTAAAGTAATCGTTGCGACACGTCTGCTCATTTATGCGCCCTCCCCAAGGCCTGCGGCGATCGCTTCGCCAATCGCATCCAGCGCCTGCTGCGCATCTTCACCCTGCGCGGTGAAGCGCAAGCGGTGACCTTTTTTCACTCCCAGGGCCACGACTTTCATCAGGCTGCGGCCGTTTGCCGGCTTGCCCGAACCATCGAGGTTAGTGACCGTAATGTCGCTGGAAAATTGTTTAATGGTATTCACCAGCATCGTGCCGGGACGCGCGTGCAGCCCATGCTCGTTGCGGATAACGTATTCAGCGCTGAGAACATCTTCAGCAATCGCATCGTCGCTGGTCAGCAGCGCCAGCAGCGTTGCGCCATCGGACTTCAGCAAACGGTCAGCTTTTTTGTCCAGCAGCAAATTGCTCAGGCGATTAAGGACCGCCGTCGGCTGGTCATCGGCCATCGCCACGGTGATCAGCAGGGAAACCGGCTGCTCATCGCGAATAAAGGCGTTGGCCGCGCGGCTCACGGCAATGGCGCTACGCAGGTTGCCTTCCGGACTGTCGTTCAGCCAGATGCCCTGGCCGAGGTTCAGCGGTTTGTCATTAATCGCATGGCTAACAAAGGAAGCATCGACGGCGCCCGCTTCTTTCAGCCGCGCGGCGTTGAGCGCCTGCAGGGTCAGCAGATCGCTGGCGACCACGTCCAGGGTCAGCGTTTCGTTATCCAGCTTCAGCGCTTCGCTCTGCTTTTCACCCATCAGCAGGGCGCGCAGCTCTTCAGCGGTGGTGGCGGACTTTAGCTGTTCAGCAACCGAGTCGTCGCTCAGCACATGGGTCAGCTGACGCAGCAGCCCAAGGTGTTCATCCGAACTGGCGGCGATACCGATAGCGACGTAGGCGGTCTGCCCTTCGCCCCAGGTCACGCCCTGCGGGAACTGATAAACCTGAACGCCGGTTTTCAGCACCTGATCGCGCGTGTCGGTGGTGCCGTGCGGAATCGCAATACCGTTGCCAAGGAAAGTGGAGGTTTGCTGCTCGCGAGCCAGCATCCCGTTGATGTACCCTTCAGCCACATTGCCCGCGCTAACCAGCGCGGAGGCAACCTGACGAATAGCCTCTTCTTTATTACCGGCCTGCTGACCGGGATGAATATCCTGCACAGATAACTGGAACATGGTTCTCCTCTCCTGCTGAATTGAATCGTTTCAGCTACTTTGAGAAAAAATGCGTCACCTGACTGCCGGAGAATCTCCCGATGACGCTGAAACGTTTCAAGAAGTCTGTACCTTTATTAGTCAGCGCGCAAGAAAAGTTACTCTCCCGATAACAGAAGTTAGAGATACAGCACACTTTTGCTGACGAGGTGATGACAAACCCGCCAGAACTTCAGCATTTTGCTGAAGCAAAATTTTGAAACGTCTTTTTGATTTATTCGTGCCCTGGTACTGTTCATTATCTGACTGACGGCGTAAACTCCGCGACTCCTGAAACCGATGAAAGCCGACATGCAAAACAGTAGCGCCGCCCTGCCACGACGCGGGTTCGATTTAACCTCTTCCGCCTTCCTGATCGTCGCCTTCCTGACGGGCATTGCCGGGGCGCTACAAACGCCTACCCTGAGCCTGTTCCTGACTGACGAAGTTCACGTACGACCGGCGATGGTCGGCTTCTTTTTTACCGGCAGCGCGGTGATCGGCATTCTGGTGAGCCAGTTTCTCGCCGGGCGCTCAGATCGCAAAGGCGACCGCAAGCAGCTGATCGTCTTCTGCTGCCTGATGGGCGTACTGGCCTGCGTGCTCTTCGCGTGGAATCGTAACTACTTTATTTTGCTCTTCGTCGGCGTTTTCCTCAGCAGCTTTGGTTCCACCGCGAACCCGCAGATGTTTGCCCTCGCCCGCGAACATGCGGACAAAACGGGCCGCGAGGCGGTCATGTTCAGCTCGATCCTGCGCGCTCAGGTGTCGCTGGCATGGGTCATCGGTCCGCCGCTGGCCTACGCGCTGGCGATGGGTTTCGGCTTTACGGTGATGTACCTCAGCGCGGCGATTGCCTTCGTGGTCTGCGGCGCGATAGTCTGGTTTTTTCTCCCCAGCATGCGCAAAGAGCCGAAGTTGGTGACGGGACATCTTGAAGCGCCGCGCACCAACCGCCGCGACGCGCTGCTGCTGTTTATCATCTGTACGCTGATGTGGGGAATTAACAGCCTGTACATCATTAACATGCCGCTGTTCATTATTAATGAGCTGCATTTACCTGAAAAACTGGCGGGATTAATGATGGGCACCGCCGCCGGGCTGGAAATCCCGACCATGCTGATTGCGGGTTACTACGCCAAACGTTTCGGTAAGCGTTTCCTGATGCAGATCTCTGCGGTTGCCGGGGTGCTGTTCTATGTCGGCATGCTAACCGTACACACCCCGGGACTGCTGCTGGCCCTGCAGGTGCTGAATGCTATTTTTATCGGCATTCTGGCCGGTATCGGTATGCTCTATTTTCAGGACCTGATGCCAGGCCAGGCTGGTGCGGCCACGACCCTCTATACCAATACTATCCGCGTTGGCTGGATTATTGCCGGTTCGCTGGCGGGGGTCGTTGCGGAAGTCTGGAGCTATCACGCCGTATTCTGGATTGCGCTGGTGATGGGCCTCGCCACTCAGGCCTGCCTGTGGCGCATTAAAGACGTATAAAGGGTGTCCGTGCGGGCTTCCGACGTCACGAAGTGCTCAGCTCAAGATGAAGAAGCCAGATCATGGCTTCTTCGCGATTTGTGGCGCACATCTCCGCTTCCGGCTTCAGGCTGGCGCACACTTTGGGCCTCAACGGCGAGCCAAAAATCGCGCACAGGTTATTGTCCGAAAGCTGTATACAGCGGGTATTTGCCGGTTTGCCCTGCGGCATACCCGGGATAGGGCTGGAGATAGAAGGAGCGATACAGCAAGCTCCGCATTCAGGGCGGCATTCCATAATCGACTCTTCCGATAGGCTTTTGCGGCCCAGCCTAAACGTTTTACCCGAAGATAGCAAAACACACGAATTCCGCTTGCCTGAAAGGCCCGGCGCGAGTAGTTTTACGCGATATTTTCGACCCTTTAAGTGACAGGATTACTGCAATGCCAAGAGCGAATGAAATTAAGAAAGGTATGGTGCTGAATTACAACGGCAAACTGCTGATTGTTAAAAATATTGATATTCAGTCACCGAGCGCCCGCGGCGCAGCGACGCTGTACAAAATGCGTTTCTCCGATGTGCGCACCGGCCTGAAAGTGGAAGAGCGCTTCAAAGGCGACGACATTGTCGATACCGTTACCCTGACCCGCCGCTTCGTTGACTTCTCCTATATCGATGGCAATGAATACGTCTTTATGGATAAAGAAGATTACACCCCGTATATCTTCACCAAAGAGCAAATCGAAGAAGAGCTGCTGTTTATGCCGGAAGGCGGCATGCCTGACATGCAGGTTCTGACCTGGGACGGCCAACTGCTGGCGCTGGAACTGCCGCAGACCGTGGATCTGGAAATTATTGAGACGGCGCCGGGCATCAAAGGCGCATCCGCCAGCGCCCGCAACAAACCGGCTACCCTCAGCACCGGCCTGGTCGTTCAGGTGCCGGAATACCTCAGCGCGGGCGAGCGCATTCGTATTCATATCGAAGAGAGCCGCTACATGGGCCGCGCGGACTAAATCCAGCCTTTAAAGTCAGTGCAAAATGCAAAAGACAGTCAATGGCTGTCTTTTTGCTTCTTAATGCGCGCCATACGGCTGTTGGCCCTTCATCATCGCCAGGCTATCCCCTACAAAGCCTCCCAAAGTTGTCATACCAATAGCGACGAAATTATCGCTAATTTCCCGCTCCTGTTAGCAGGATCTTCGCTAAACAGCGCTCGATTGCTTGATCAAGCTCACACTAAGCGGATAAACAAGGCTCACCAATTTAATTTGCTGTCATATAACTTTACACTAGAGATGTTAATTATCGGTTAATCAGGTGTATTAAGAATGACTACCATTGCGACGGCCACGCTGCCGGAAGGCGTACAGCTCCCTCATTATGACCGCAGCCAGCTGCGCTCACGTATTGTGCATTTCGGCTTTGGCGCTTTTCATCGCGCGCATCAGGCGCTACTCACCGATCGGGTGCTTAACGCCAGCGGCGGAGACTGGGGGATTTGTGAGATTAGCCTGTTCAGCGGCGATCGGCTGATGAGCCAGCTTCGCCAGCAAAACCACCTGTTTACCGTGCTGGAAAAAGGCGCAGAGGGCAGCCAGCCAATTGTTGTCGGCGCCGTGCATGAATGTCTGAACGCTAAACTCGATTCGCTCGCCGCTATTATTGAGAAATTTTGTGAACCGCAGGTGGCGATTGTCTCTCTGACCATTACCGAAAAAGGCTACTGCATCGACCCCGCCAGCGGCCTGCTGGATATGACGCAGCCGCGTATTATTCACGATCTGCAAAACCCGACTTTGCCGCAATCGGTTCCTGGAATACTGGTTGAAGCGCTGGCGCGCCGCCGTCAGCGAGGGCTGTCACCCTTTACCGTGCTCTCCTGCGACAATATCCCTGATAATGGACATGTAGTGAAAAACGCCGTGCTGGGCATGGCTGAAAAACGCGATCCGCAGCTGGCACAGTGGATTGCTGAGCACGTCAGCTTCCCCGGCACCATGGTTGATCGCATCGTACCAGCCGCCACCGAGGAGTCGCTGGCGGAAATTCGCGCCGCGTTGGGCGTAGAAGATCCCTGCGCCATAAGCTGCGAACCCTTTATTCAGTGGGTTATTGAAGATAACTTCGTGGCCGGTCGCCCGGACTGGGAAACGGCGGGCGTTCAGATGACCGACGACGTTTTACCGTGGGAGCAGATGAAGCTGCGGATGCTCAACGGTAGCCACTCGTTCCTCGCCTGGCTTGGCTACCTGGCGGGCCATGCGCATATTAGCGACTGCATGCAGGATCCGATTTTTCACAGCGCCGCATACCGGCTGATGGTTGATGAACAGGCGCCGACGCTATCCATTCAGGGCGTTGACCTGTCGGCATACGCTGACAGCCTGATCGAACGTTTCAGCAACCCGGCGCTGAAGCACCGCACCTGGCAAATCGCCATGGACGGTAGCCAGAAGCTGCCGCAACGTATGCTTGACGGAATTCGCGTCCATCTTGCGCAAGAGAGCCGCTGGCCGCTACTGGCGCTGGGCGTCGCTGGCTGGATGCGCTATGTTAGCGGCGTGGATGACGCCGGAGCCGTCATTGATATTCGCGATCCGCTGGCCGATAAAATACACCACCTCGTTGCCACCAGCGATGAGCGACAGCGCGTAGCGGCGCTGCTTACGCTTGAGGAGATCTTCGGCCGCGACCTGCCGCAGAATCCGCAGTTCGTCGCTGATGTCACCGCCGCGTGGCATCAGCTCGCCGCTTTTGGCGCACGCCAGGCCGTCGCCGCCGCGCTGAATGATTAACAATTTCTGCCTTTAAGCGGACGGAGCGCCTTTCTGTCCGCGTTAACGCTTCTCTTTTCCCCTTTTTTTCGTCAGGATAGCCTCAACTGTTACAACATTACATTTATCCTGGAGAAAAAGTGACCAAAACCAACTTGATCACGGGGTTTCTCGGCAGCGGTAAGACCACTTCCATTCTGCACCTGCTGGCCAATAAGCCCGCAAATGAAAAATGGGCCGTACTGGTCAACGAGTTTGGCGAAGTGGGCATTGACGGCGCGCTGCTGGCGGAAAGCGGCGCGCTGCTGAAAGAGATCCCCGGCGGCTGCATGTGCTGCGTTAACGGCCTGCCGATGCAGGTTGGGCTCAACACCCTGCTGCGCCAGGGCAAACCTGACCGTCTGCTGATAGAACCCACCGGACTAGGCCATCCTAAACAGATCCTCGATATGCTGACCGCCCCGGTCTACGCGCCATGGATCGATCTGCGCGCCACCCTGTGCATATTGGATCCGCGTCAGCTGCTGGACGAAAAAGTCGTGAGCAACGAAAACTTTCGCGACCAGCTGGCTGCCGCTGACGTTATTGTCAGCAATAAAGCCGACCGCTCGACGGAGGAGAGCCAGCGCGCTTTTGTCGCCTGGCGTGAGGCGTACGCCGGTGAGCGTCGCTGCGTCAGCGCTAGCCAAGGTAATATCGACCCGGAGCTGCTTGATTTGCCGCGCCGCAATCTGGCGCCGCTACCCGCAGGGGTCGGGCATGCGCACGACCACGGGCAGAAAAAAGGCCTTGCCGCGCTTAGCCTTCCCGCGCACCAGCGCTGGCGTCGTAGCCTCAATAGCGCTCAGGGCTATCACGCCTGCGGCTGGATTTTTGACGCTGAAACCGTCTTCGATACCGTCGCTCTGCTTGAATGGGCGCGCCTGGCGCCGGTTGGACGAGTTAAAGGCGTCATGCGTATTGCCGAAGGGCTGGTTCGTATCAATCGCCAGCAGCTCGATCTGCATATTGAGACGCAAAACGTTGCCCCGCCCGATAGCCGTATTGAGCTGATAGCCGATACAGAAACGGACTGGAATGCTCTTCAGGCCTCTTTGTTGAAGATTCGTTTAACTTAGGGCGGCTATGGTTGCCGTCGTTTTACACAACACGCGATAGTTATGATTAAAAATCGAATTCCCCTCATCCTGCTGTTAAACGCGGCAGGTATAGCGCTTTTCTGTTCATGGTATCTTCCGGTTAACCATGGTTTCTGGGCTCCGCTGGACGCGGCGATTTTCTATTTCTTTAACCACCTGGTCGGCGTCAACACCGCTTACACCTGGCTGTTGGCGGTTATCAACAACCGCGCGTTTGACGCCTGTTCGCTGCTGGCGATGGGCAGCCTGATGCTGAGCTTCTGGTTTAAAGAACAGAGCGCCGGACGCCGCCGGGTGATTATCATCGGCCTGGTGATGCTGCTGGCTGCCGTCATTATCAATCAGCTGGCCCAGCACCTGATGCCGGTGAAGCGAGCCAGCCCTTCGCTCTCGTTCACCGATATCACTAAAGTCAGCGATGTCATCTCCTTTCCGACTAAAGATGCGTCTAAAGACAGCTTCCCGGGCGATCACGGCATGATGCTGCTGATTTTTGCCTCTTTCATGTGGCGCTATTTTGGCCGTCGCGCCTTCGCTATTGCGCTGGTTATCTTTGTGGTGTTCGCTTTCCCGCGGGTGATGATCGGCGCGCACTGGTTTACCGATATTGCCGTCGGATCATTAACGGCCGTGCTCATTGGCGCTCCCTGGGTGTTGATGACCCCACTGAGCGATAAAGTGATTACTTTATTTGAACGTTACCTCCCCGGCGGAAGAACGAAAATTTAAAGTCATCTTTACAATTAATTAATATCATTCATAAGGGATCGTTCTGGGTCCCTTTTTTTATCATCTCACTCTTTCTCACCCGCTATCATCTTGCTGTCACATTAATCCTGTTAAAAATGAGTAAATTGCATATTTTTTACCCATCCCTGCCGCTATTTTGGCCTTTGCCGATGATTCACTTTTTGTCGCAAAAATACTTATAAGAAAATGCGCAAAACCGCTCGCCATCCCCCGTTTGATCGGGTAACCTCAATCTCGTTTTGCCTCTCCAGCAACATCAATTCAGATAATGAATAAATTTGTGCGTCAGGCCACAATTTTATGCTTACGGAATTGTCTCATTGCGACCAGGTAATTAGGCTCTAACACGTTTGGCATTTTTTATAACGACATTGTCGTTAAGGACAACAAGGGATAACACACAGCATGGTCAAATCTCAGCCGATTTTGAGATATATCTTGCG
Source organism: Klebsiella sp. HN106 (assembly GCF_051209435.1). Lineage (NCBI taxonomy): Bacteria > Pseudomonadati > Pseudomonadota > Gammaproteobacteria > Enterobacterales > Enterobacteriaceae > Klebsiella > Klebsiella sp. HN106. Next base: position 1,399,825 of record NZ_JBLURD010000001.1, read on the forward strand.
GGTCGCCCCCGCGATTGCAGTTGCGGTTCTGCTTTCCGCGTGTAGTTCAACAAATAGTACCGCCAGAAATATGCATTCTGAGACGCTTGCTGTGGGTAGTGGCGATTTATCATCACTGCAAGCCTCTCAGGATGAATTTGAAACCATGGTCCGCAACCTGGACGTTAAGTCCCGTTTGATGGATCAATATGCCAGCTGGAAGGGCGTGCGTTACCGCCTCGGCGGCAGTACTCGCAAAGGCATTGATTGTTCCGCCTTTGTGCAGCGTACTTTCCGTGAACAGTTTGGCCTGGAGCTGCCGCGTTCGACTTCTGAGCAGCAGGATTCCGGAAAATCCATCAGCCGTTCACAGCTGCGTACCGGTGATTTAGTACTGTTCCGTGCGGGTTCAACGGGCCGTCATGTAGGCATCTACATCGGCAACAACCAGTTTGTTCATGCTTCCACCAGCAGCGGTGTGACGATTTCCAGCATGGATGAGCCGTACTGGAAAAAGCGCTATAACGAAGCGCGACGCGTTCTGAGCCGCTCGTAATCTCTTCTGCCGTTGGTTATTCCCTTGGCCAACGGAAGAAATAAAACACTGCTGAAGCAGTGTTTTTTTTTGCTCGCCAGCCAATAAACTTCGTAAAATAGGCTATCTCTTGAAGCGACGACAGAAAAAGTATGTTTCTGTTAGCGCATTGCGCGAATCAACCACACGGACTGCCTGGAGCCTATGCCTACCCGTCACCTCTCTCCCCGGCGAAAAATCTGGCTAACCAGCATATGCGTTGGCATAGCCGTCGCCCTGCTGGCCGGTAGCATCCAGTTTATGGTGATCTATCACAACCGCGCGGAGCGTTTCGACGTTATCATCAACAATGTTCATGCTTATCTGACGGGCTATTTTCACGATTTAGACCAGACGATTGCGGGACTACAGCCGCTGGTGAGTCAGCCCTGCGAAAATATCGATTCCGGATTAACCGCCCATGCGGCATTCAGCCCAAACGTACGCGCTTTCCTGCTGGTTAAAAATGGTATTGCGTTTTGCTCCTCCGCCACCGGTGCAATGAACACACCTTTTAACCAGCTCATTCCACAGCTGGATATCACTCAAGCGGTGGATATGGCGATCCTTCCCGGTACGCCCATGATGCCGAAAAGCGCGGCGCTGGCGATGTGGGTTCGTAGCCCGCACGGCGGTAAAGACGGCGTTTTTGTCTCGATCAATGCGAATCTGACACCCTATATACTCTACTCCTCGCGGCAGAATGATTTCAGCGGCCTGGCGCTGTCCATTAAGCACACCGCTATCTCGACCTTCAGCAACAAGCTTATCGACCCGCAGACCCTGCTCTCGCCGCCTATTCGCCAGACGCAGATTGAGGGTTTACCGTTGAAAATCTATCTCTATGCTAACAGCTGGCTGGCGGAGAATACGCAGTTTGCTCTGCTGCTGGGGGTGGTGTGCGGGCTGCTGGCCGGACTGTTAAGCTATTACATTCTCACGATAAAATCAGACCCGCGAAAGGAGCTGCTGCTGGCGATCAAAAACGATCAGTTTTACCTGGTCTATCAGCCGGTGGTGAAATCGGAGACACTGCAGATCAGCGGCGTTGAGGTACTGATGCGCTGGAAACATCCGGTGGCCGGAGAGATCCCCCCTGATGTCTTTATTAATCTTGCGGAAACCCAGCAGATCATCATTCCGCTTACTCGCCACCTCTTAAAACTGATTGCGCACGATGCGCCTGTTTTGCAGACGCTCCTGCCCGCAGGGATCAAGCTTGGGATCAATATTTCCCCCCTTCATCTGCACGCAGAGAGCTTTCAGCAGGACCTTAAGCACTTCGCCGCCGCCATGCCAGCCGACCACTTTAAGCTGGTACTGGAGATCACCGAGCGCGCGATGATCGATAAAAATCGTTCATTAGAGAACTTCGACTGGCTACACGAGCAGGGTTTTGAAATCGCGATTGATGATTTTGGTACCGGCCATAGCGCGCTCATCTATCTGGAGCGCTTTAGCTTTGATTACCTGAAGATTGATCGCGGCTTCGTACAGGCTATCGGGACGGAGACCGTGACCTCGCCGGTGCTCGATGCCGTCATCACTCTAAGCCGCCGCCTGAAGCTCGCTACCGTTGCCGAAGGCGTGGAAACGCAGGAACAGGCGGAATGGCTGCGCGATCATGGCGTAAACTTTTTGCAGGGCTACTGGTTAAGTCGCCCGCTGACGCTGGAAGCGCTGATCGCCGCCCACGCGCAGCCGGCGAAATATTTCCCAACCCGCTAAGTGTCCTTTATTATTTGCTATCAGAGGTCAGGCCACTTCAGGCCTGTCATTGGAGGACGATACCCTGGTTATGTTTGCCCGCATCAGCCTGATACTGCTGACCTTATTTAGCCTGCACAGCCGGGCGCAAACTATTCTGACGAGCGATACGTTCGCGATTATCGGCCAACCGAAGTACGCCGCGGGCTTTGACCACTACGATTATGCGAATCCCGCCGCGCCTAAAGGCGGCGCGATTACCCTTGCGGCTATCGGTACCTTTGATAATTTCAACCGCTACGCCCTGCGCGGTAATCCGGGTATTCGAACCGAAGCGCTATACGATACGCTGTTCACCACCTCTGACGATGAGCCCGGCAGTTACTACCCGCTGATTGCCGAGCATACGCGCTATGCCGATGATTTTTCGTGGATGGAGATTACGCTCAATCCACACGCCCGCTATCACGACGGCAGTCCCATCACCGCCAGCGATGTCGCTTTTACCTTCCAGAAGTTTATGACCGAAGGGGTGCCGCAGTTTCGTCTCTATTATAAAGGCACTACCGTTAAAGCTATCGCCCCGCTAACCGTTCGCATTGAGTTAGCCAAACCGGGCAAAGAGAACATGCTTAGCCTGATGACGCTACCGGTGATGCCGGAAAAATTCTGGAAAAACCATAAACTCAGCGACCCGCTCTCCGCTCCACCGCTGGCCAGCGGCCCCTACCGCATTACCGCCTGGCGCATGGGCCAGTACATCACCTATTCCCGCGTGAAGGACTACTGGGCCGCCGATTTACCGGTCAACCGCGGGCGCTGGAATTTCGATACGCTACGCTACGATTATTACCTTGATGACAATGTCGCCTTCGAAGCCTTTAAGGCCGGCGCCGTCGATCGTCGGGAAGAGAACGTCGCCAAAAACTGGGCGACCCGCTACGTCGGGCGCAACTTTAGCCACGGCTATATCGTTAAAGACGAATACACCAATACCTCAGCGCAAAATACCCAGTGGCTGGCCTTTAACATTCAGCGCCCGATATTTGCCGACCGCCGAATTCGCGAGGCCATCACCCTCGCCTTTGATTTTGAATGGATGAATAAGGCGCTGTTCTATCACTCCTACAGCCGCGCCAACAGCTTCTTTCAGAATACCGAATACGCGGCGCGCGATTATCCTGATGCCGACGAGCTCGCCCTGCTGACGCCGCTGAAAAAAGAGATCCCGGCCGAAGTCTTCACGCAGATTTACCGACCGCCGGTTTCCAGCGGCGATGGTTTTGCACGGGAGAATTTACTCAAAGCGGATGCCATCCTCAACCAGGCGGGATGGATAGTGAAAAACCAGCGGCGGGTAAACGCGCAGAGCGGCAAACCGTTACGCTTTGAGCTGCTGCTCCCCTCCGGCAGCAGCGATCGCTGGGTACTGCCCTTTCAGCACAATCTTCAGCGGCTCGGCATCGTTATGGACATTCGCCAGGTCGATAACTCCCAGTACAGTAACCGCAAGCGCAGCCGGGATTACGACATGATGCCAAACGTCTGGCGCGCGTCGCCCTGGCCCGACACCGGCCTGCAAATCTCCTGGGATTCGGAATATATTAATTCCAGCTATAACGCCTCAGGGGTTCAAAACCCGGCCGTCGACCAGCTTATTGCGCAGATCATTCGCTGGCAGGGCAACAAGGAAAAACTGCTGCCGCTGGGCCGGGCCCTCGACCGCGTGCTGACCTGGAACTATTACATGCTGCCGATGTGGTATATGGCGCAGGATCGCACCGCCTACTGGGATAAATTCTCCTTCCCGAAGACTCGCGCGATTTACTCATCCGGTTTCGAAAACTGGTGGTACGACGCCAACAAAGCGGCCAGACTTCCCGCGGACAGACGTTAAGGAATTAAGATGGGTGCATATCTGCTCCGCCGACTACTGCTCATCGTCCCCACCCTGTGGGCGATTATCACCATTAACTTTTTCATTGTGCAAATCGCTCCCGGCGGCCCGGTCGATCAAGCGATCGCGGCAATAGAGTTCGGCGATCGCGGCGGTCTGCCCGGAGCCGGAGACGGCGGGATGGCTGCCAGCCATGCGCGTACCGGCGTTAGCAACATCAGCGACGGCCACTATCGAGGTGGGCGCGGGCTGGACCCGGAAGTCATCGCCGAGATAACCCACCGCTACGGCTTTGATAAGCCTCTCCACGAGCGCTATTTTAAAATGCTCGGCGACTACCTGCGCTTTGATTTTGGCGACAGCCTGTTTCGCAGCTCATCGGTCGTGCAGCTGATCGGGGACAGCCTGCCGGTCTCTATCTCGCTGGGCTTGTGGAGCACGCTCATCATCTATCTGGTGTCGATCCCGCTGGGGATCCGCAAAGCGGTCAGCAACGGTAGTTATTTTGACGTCTGGAGCAGTACGCTGATTATTATCGGTTATGCGATCCCGGCCTTTCTGTTCGCCATTTTGTTGATCGTTATCTTTGCCGGCGGCAGCTATTTCGATCTCTTTCCGCTGCGCGGGCTGGTGTCAGCCAACTTCGACAGCCTGCCGTGGTATCAAAAAATCCTCGACTATCTCTGGCATATCACCCTACCGGTGCTGGCCACGGTGATCGGCGGTTTTGCCGCCCTCACCATGCTCACCAAAAACAGCTTTCTCGACGAAATTCGCAAGCAGTACGTCGTCACCGCTCGCGCAAAGGGCGTTAGCGAAAAGCAGATCCTGTGGGGCCACGTATTTCGCAACGCGATGCTGCTGGTGATCGCCGGTTTCCCGGCCACCTTTATCAGCATGTTTTTTACCGGCTCGCTGCTGATTGAAGTGATGTTCTCGCTGAACGGACTGGGGCTGCTGGGCTATGAAGCTACGGTATCTCGTGATTACCCGGTCATGTTCGGCACGCTGTATATTTTTACCCTGATTGGCCTGCTGCTGAATATCATCAGCGACATCAGCTATACGCTGGTCGATCCGCGTATCGATTTTGAGGGCCGCTAATGTCATTTTTCAGTCCCGTCAATCAGGCCCGCTGGGCGCGCTTTCGCCACAACCGCCGCGGCTACTGGTCGCTTTGGTTATTCTTAGTCATTTTCGCCTGCAGCCTGTGCGCCGAGCTGATTGCTAACGATAAACCGCTGCTGGTGCAGTACCGCGGCAGTCTCTACGTACCGTTATTAAAAAACTATAGCGAGAGCACCTTCGGCGGCCGCTTTGCTACTGCCGCCGACTATCAGGACCCGTGGCTGCAAAAACGGCTGGACGATAACGGCTGGGCCCTGTGGGCGCCGGTTCGCTTCGGCGCAACGACCATTAATTTCGCCACCGAAACCCCCTTCCCTTCGCCGCCGTCAAGGCTGAACTGGCTGGGCACCGATGCCAACGGCGGCGACGTGCTGGCGCGTATTCTGTACGGCACGCGCATTTCCATTCTCTTTGGCCTGCTGCTGACCTTCTTCTCCAGCGTGCTGGGGGTGATGGCCGGCGCCGTTCAGGGATATTACGGCGGAAAGATTGATCTCTGGGGACAGCGCTTTATCGAGGTCTGGTCGGGGATGCCGACCCTGTTTCTGATTATCCTGCTTTCGAGCGTCGTGCAGGCCAATTTCTGGTGGCTGCTGGCCATTACCGTGCTGTTCGGCTGGATGACGCTGGTCGGGGTCGTCCGCGCCGAGTTTCTGCGCACCCGCAACTATGATTATATCCGCGCCGCGCAGGCGCTCGGCGTTAGCGATCGCGCCATTATTCTGCGCCATATGCTGCCTAACGCTATGGTCGCCACCCTGACCTTCCTGCCGTTTATTCTGTGCAGTTCGATTACGACTCTGACCTCGCTGGACTTCCTCGGCTTCGGCCTGCCGCTGGGCTCTCCTTCGCTGGGCGAGCTGCTGTTGCAGGGTAAAAATAATCTTCAGGCGCCGTGGCTGGGCATCGCCGCCTTTCTGTCGGTAGCGCTCCTGCTGACGTTATTGATTTTTTTCGGTGAAGCGGTTCGCGACGCTTTTGACCCAAGCAAGGCGGTGTAGCATGACGCAACCTCTGTTAGATATCGACAACCTTTCCATCGCCTTTCGCCAGCAGGGGGAAACCACCACCGTGGTCAGCGAGCTGTCGCTACGCATTGCGGTCGGTGAAACCCTGGCGCTGGTGGGCGAATCCGGCTCCGGTAAGAGCGTTTCCGCGCTGTCGATACTGCGGCTGCTGCCCTCGCCGCCGGTCAGCTACCCCACAGGGGATATCCGCTTTCACGGCCAGTCGCTGCTACACGCCGATGAACATACGCTGCGCGGCGTGCGCGGCAACCGCATCGCGATGATTTTTCAGGAGCCGATGGTTTCACTCAATCCGCTGCATACCCTCGAAAAACAGCTCTACGAAGTACTCTCTTTGCATCGCGGGATGCGTAAAGAAGCGGCGCGCGGAGAGATCCTCGACTGTCTGGATCGCGTTGGGATCCGCAATGCGCCGCGGCGTCTGGCCGACTACCCGCACCAGCTCTCCGGCGGCGAACGCCAGCGGGTAATGATCGCCATGGCGCTGTTGACTCGTCCGGAGCTGCTCATCGCCGACGAACCCACGACCGCGCTGGATGTGTCGGTACAGGCGCAAATCCTCGCGCTGCTGCGCGAACTCAAGCAAGAGTTAAATATGGGGCTGCTGTTTATCACCCATAACCTGAGCATCGTTCGTCAGCTTGCCGATCGCGTCGCGGTGATGCAGAACGGCCGCTGCGTGGAGCAAAACGGCTGCCGGGCACTATTCTCCGCTGCCGAACACCCTTACACCCGCCGCCTGCTGGACAGCGAGCCGTCGGGCGATCCCGTGCCCCTCGCGCCGGATGCGCCAGAATTACTGCGGGCGGAAAACTTAAGTATCGCCTTTCCGATCCGCAAAGGGCTTCTGCGGCGGGTGGTCGATCATAATCGCGTGGTTAACGCCCTCAGCTTTCAATTGCGCGCGGGAGAAACGCTGGGTCTGGTCGGCGAATCCGGATCGGGCAAGAGTACTACAGGGCTGGCGCTGCTGCGCCTGATTCATTCTGAAGGCGCAATCGTCTTTGACGGCGAGACGCTTCAGGGGCGCAGCCGTCGGCAGATGCTGCCGCTGCGTCGACGCATGCAGGTAGTCTTTCAGGATCCCAACTCATCGCTAAATCCACGGCTTAACGTTCTGCAAATTATTGAAGAAGGATTGCGCGTCCATCAGCCAACGCTCACGCCGGCCGAGCGAGAGCAGGCGGTGATTCAGGCGATGCAGGAGGTCGGTCTCGATCCGCAATCCCGGCATCGCTACCCTGCCGCTTTCTCCGGCGGACAGCGCCAGCGCATCGCTATCGCCAGGGCGCTGGTCGTCAAACCGCAGCTAATCGTGCTGGATGAGCCCACCTCTTCGCTGGATAAAACCGTGCAGGCGCAAATTCTGGCGCTGCTGAAGGCGCTACAGCAAAAGCATCAGCTGGCCTATATTTTCATCAGCCATGATTTGCGCGTCGTGCGTGCGCTTTGTCATCAGGTAATGGTGCTGCGGCAGGGAGAGGTCGTCGAGCAGGGTGAGTGCGAACGCGTGTTTACCGCTCCGCAACAGGAGTATACCCGTCAGCTGCTGGCGTTAAGCTGACGGTCAGAATGGGTTGTTGCCGGAGAACGGTTCTGCAATCGCCACGCCGAAATTTTTCAGCCGGCAGGTTGCCGCGAATTCGTCCTGACGATTAACAAACAGGCACGGTTCGCCCTCGCATTCAACAACGGAGCTGTCGACTTCGATGTCGCTCAGCGCCTGGCTGAGTTTATGCATAACCGGCCAGGCCTTATCGCCATCGGGGCTAAGTAATTTCAACGCCACAAGGCTATTTTCGCTCTGAGCGCCGTTTTGCGGAATCGGTTCAACTCTTGAACCTGCAAAACCGGCCAGCCAGCGATAGCTCTGCGGCAGACGGTGTACGATAGAGAGTTGCAGTGTATTCACGTGTTTTCCCCGGAAGCAAAATACTTCACAATAATTTTACAACAATACTAACACATTATTGACAATTAGTCCTGTTCCTGCACCGAAAACGCTTACACCAGCGGCATAGCCGTGTTAGTGGTTTGTAATATAAAAGTTTATAATTGTGCAGAGTGAACATCTTCGGGCTATATGTACCCGTTTCTGTGATCTAAAACAACTTTTTTATCGCAATAATGCGACTAATTGAGCGATTTGATTTTACATAAAAGAAACAAATTGCTGAACAGAGAAGCCGGTTTCGGTTGATATGTATCAAAAAAGGGGGCGATATCGCCCCCTGGAAGTCGCTTATCGTGCGGCTTTTCGCCGCCGACTGGCATAGAGGTAGAACAGAATAGAGCTGCTGGCGCAGAAGGCGATGGAAATCAGCATTGGCCAGGCCGTGGTAAAGGTCGCCATCGACAGCAGCGCGCCGACAATAGCGCCAATCCCAAAGCGGAACGTCCCAGCCAGCGAGGAGGCCGTCCCGGCCATATGCGGAAACTCATCGAGAATAACCGCCATCGCGTTGGAGGAGACCATCGAAACGCAGCCGATGAAAGCCGCCACGCCAAACACCAGCGCCCAGAAGCCGACGTCAAACAGCGCGCACACCACCATCCATACCGCCATCGCAAACTGGATCCACAGCCCCGCGCGGAACATATTCAGCGCCCCAACCCGCCGCACAAACCGGCTGTTGATCATGGTCATGACAAACAGGAAAACCACGTTCAGCGCAAAATAGTAGCCAAAGTGCTGCGGTGAAACGTGGTTGATATTGATATAGACAAACGGGCCAGCGCTCAGAAACGAGAACATCCCGGCAAAGCTAAATCCGCTTGCCAGCATATAGCTCAGCACGCGCTTATGGCGAAACAGGGTGGCGAAGTTGCCAAGCGTAGTGCGAATATGAAATTTCTGTCGCCGTTCCGGCGGCAGGGTTTCGCTAATGAAAAATGCGATCATCGCCGACGCTAACAGGGCCGCCAGCGCGAGGATCCAGAAGATCGCATGCCAGCTAAACCATACCAGCACCGCTCCGCCGACCATCGGCGCCACCAGCGGCGCAACGGTGGTGACCAGCATGACGAACGACATCATCCGCGAGAACTCTTCCTTGGGATAGATATCGCGCATCAGGGCGTTAATCACCACGCTTGCCGCTGCGGCTGCCAGGCCGTGGAAAAAGCGCATGGTAATCAGCATATCGATAGTCTGCGACAGCGCGCAGGCCACCGCCGCCGCGGCAAAAATGAGCGTCCCGCCTAGTATCACCGGTTTACGGCCAAGACTATCCGCCATCGGGCCATATAAAAGCTGGCCCAGCGCAAAGCCCAGAATATAGGTACTGAGCGTCATCTGCGCGCTGCCGTCCGGCACATTAAACTGGGCCGCAATCACCGGCAGCGCCGGAAGATACATATCAATCGACAGCGGCATTAACATGGCCAGCAGGCCAAGAATAAACACAATCCCTAATGAAGAATTCTGCTTTGCCGTCACGTTTTACTCCGCGCATGTTGGCCGCCGACGCTGGCGACTTCTTCTGCCGTCAGCGGACGATATTCACCCGGCGCCAGCGAAGCATCCAGCGCAATGTCGCCAATGCGTTCGCGATGCAGGCCAACCACATGATTCCCCACGGCGGCAAACATCCGCTTAACCTGATGGTAACGCCCTTCGCTAATGGTCAGGCGGACTTCGGTCGGTGTCACCACTTCCAGCACCGCAGGCCTGGTCAGCTCTTTCTCATTATGCAGCTGAACGCCTTTAGCAAACTGCCCGGCAGTGGAGTCATCAACCGGATTTTCCAGCGTCACCAGATAGGTTTTTTCGCAATGGTGGCGCGGAGACGTAATGCGGTGCGACCACTGACCATCGTCGGTCATCAGCACCAGACCGGTGGTGTCGATATCCAGACGACCGGCAGCATGCAGCTTGTGCGCCACCGGCTCATCGAGGAAATAGAGTACCGTCGGATGATCCGGATCGTCGGTAGAACAAACGTAACCCTGCGGCTTGTTGAGCATAAAGTAGCGCGGGCCGTTCTGCTGAACCAGCGTATTGCCGTCATACTCGACGTCATGCTCCGGCTGAAGCTTGAAGGAGGAGTCTTTTACAATTTCGCCGTCCACGGTAACGCGGCTGCCGCGGATTTCACGCCCGGCAATAGCCCGACTAACGCCAAGTTGCTGAGCGATAAACTTATCAAGTCGCATGAGATTTTTTTAGCCTGTACAAGTGCTGGAGCGGGCAACGCGCCCGAAAAAGAAGAATTTCATGGGGTAGTATAACGGGCTATTAACACCACTCAAGGGAAAAGATTCGTGGCATACTATTCGCGAGTTAATTAACCGCCATAAATTCATGACATTTACATTACGTCCCTACCAAAAAGAGGCGGTCGACGCCACGCTCGCCTGGTTTCGCCGCCATCATGAACCTGCCGCGATTGTCCTGCCAACAGGCGCAGGTAAAAGCCTGGTCATTGCTGAACTCGCACGCCTGGCGCGCGGTCGCGTGCTGGTGCTGGCGCACGTAAAAGAGCTGGTGGCGCAGAACCACGCCAAGTATTGCGCGCTCGGTCTGGAAGCGGATATTTTCGCCGCGGGCCTTAAACGGAAAGAGAGCCACGGTAAAGTGGTCTTTGGCAGCGTGCAGTCGGTAGCCCGTAACCTTGACCAGTTTCAGGGGGAGTTCTCGCTGCTGATCGTCGACGAGTGTCACCGCATCGGCGACGATAATGACAGCCAGTATCAGCAGATTATCAGCCACCTTCAGCAGGTCAATCCGCATCTGCGCCTGCTGGGGCTGACCGCAACGCCGTTTCGCCTGGGTAAAGGTTGGATTTATCAGTTTCACTATCACGGCATGGTGCGCGGTGATGAAAAAGCGCTGTTTCGCGACTGCATTTATGAACTGCCGCTGCGCTATATGATTAAGAATGGCTACCTGACGCCGCCGGAGCGGCTGGACATGCCGGTGGTTCAATACGACTTCAGCCGTTTACAGGCGCAAAGTAACGGCCTGTTCAGCGAAGCCGATCTGAATCACGAGCTGAAAAAGCAGCAGCGCGTCACGCCGCATATCGTCAGCCAAATCGTTGAATTCGCCGAAACGCGCAAAGGGGTAATGATTTTCGCCGCCACCGTTGAACACGCCCGTGAAGTGACCGGGTTGCTTCCGCAGGGCGAGGCGGCTCTTATCACCGGTGAAACGCCGGGGCCGGAGCGCGATCGCATCATCGAAGCGTTTAAAGCGCAGCAGTACCGCTATCTGGTTAACGTCGCGGTGTTGACGACCGGCTTTGATGCGCCGCATGTCGATCTGATCGCCATCCTGCGCCCGACCGAGTCGGTGAGCCTTTACCAACAGATCGTCGGCCGTGGCCTGCGCCTGGCGCCGGATAAAACTGACTGCCTGATTCTCGATTACGCCGGCAATCCGCACGACCTTTATGCCCCTGAAGTGGGAACGCCGAAAGGAAAAAGCGACAACGTTCCGGTCCAGGTTTTTTGTCCGGCATGCGGTTTCGCCAATACCTTCTGGGGAAAAACTACCGCTGACGGCACGCTGATTGAACACTTTGGCCGCCGCTGCCAGGGCTGGTTTGAGGATGACGAAGGCCATCGTGAACAGTGCGATTTTCGTTTTCGCTTTAAAAACTGCCCGCAGTGTAACGCGGAAAACGATATCGCCGCCCGCCGCTGCCGCGAGTGCGATACCATTCTGGTCGACCCCGATGATATGCTGAAAGCCGCGCTGAAGCTCAAAGATGCGCTGGTGCTGCGCTGTAGCGGTATGGTTCTTCAGCACGGTGCGGATGACAAAGGCGCCTGGTTAAAAATCACCTATTACGATGAAGATGGCGCGGATGTTAGTGAGCGCTTCCGCCTGCATACGCCCGCCCAGCGTACCGCCTTTGAGCAGCTCTTTATCCGACCGCATACCCGAACGCCGGGCGTGCCGCTGCGCTGGATAACGCCTGCCGATATCCTCGCCCAGCAGGCGCTTCTGCGCCACCCGGACTTTGTCGTTGCCCGCATGAAGGGGCAATACTGGCAGGTCCGGGAGAAAGTGTTTGATTATCAGGGGCGATTCCGCCGGGCCAACGAACTGCGCTAATCGTCCTCAGGACTGAGGTTTTGGTTGCTGCAAAAACGCAGGGCGGCTATAATGCCGCCCGCTTTTGCATTCGCGAAGCAGATAATCTGCCTGCTGCTGGGTCGCCTGTAGCAGGATTTATATATAGAGAGACGTCAATGTTTACTATCAACGCAGAAGTACGTAAAGAGCAGGGTAAGGGTGCGAGCCGCCGCCTGCGTGCAGCTAACAAATTCCCGGCCATCATCTATGGCGGCGAAGCTGCGCCAGTAGCAATCGAACTGGATCACGACAAAGTGTGGAACATGCAGACCAATGCAGAGTTCTACAACGAAGTTCTGACCATCGTTGTTGATGGCAAAGAAGAGAAAGTTAAAGCTCAGGCTGTTCAGCGTCACCCGTTCAAGCCGAAGCTGACCCACATCGACTTCGTTCGCGCTTAATCGCTCGCTGAAAGTTGTATGGCAAACGCCCCGCTCCGCAAGGTTCGGGGCGTTTTGTTTATTAGGCGAGTAGCGTTGAGGCATTCAGCGCGAGATGCTGCAACAGCATAATCGTTTTCGCATCGACGATTTCTCCTTCGCGAATAGCCTGCAGCGCTTTTTCCAGCGGCCACTCCAGCACTTCGATATCTTCTCCCTCCGTCGCCAGGCCGCCACCGTCGCTGCGCCGATCGTCGGCAGAGTATTCAGCGATGAAAAAGTAAAGCTTCTCCGTCACCGAACCGGGACTCATGTAAGCGGTAAATACCGGCTCGATCCGGGTGACGCGAAAACCGGTCTCTTCTTCGGCCTCGGCAACGATGCGTTCTTCCGGAGAAGCGTCATCCAGCAGTCCTGCGGCGGCTTCGATCAAAAACCCATCATGACCGTTAATCCATACCGGAAAGCGAAACTGACGGACCAGCACTACCGTTTGCTTTTCACGATTGTAGAGCAGGATCACCGCGCCGTTGCCGCGATCGTAAGCTTCCCGACTCTGCTCCTGCCAGCGCCCGTCACGGCGCAGTAGTTCAAAGGTATATTTCTTGAGCGTGTACCAGTTGTCCGATAATAGCGTTTCGCGGATATGGCGAACGCGCGGTGCGTCAGCGTGCATGTTTTTCCCCTTTTAGGTGACAGCGAGCAACATAACATGCATAATCGTGCACAAACAAGATCACTCATGAAGGTATTTTGATGCTTGCCAGCCAGAGAAAACAGCAGATTTTGCAGATCCTCGCTGAGGAAAAACAGGTGATGTCAGGCGATCTTAGCCAGCGCTTCAGCGTCTCAGAAGACTCTATTCGCCGGGATCTGCGGGAGCTGGCAGCGGAAGGCAAACTGCAGCGCGTGCACGGCGGGGCGCTGCCGGTATCCGAAGCCATCGCGCCTATTGAAACAAGAAAGAACGTGCAGATGGCCTCAAAGCTAACTATTGCCCAGCGCGCGGTTGAGCTTATTCAGCCCGGTCAGGTGGTGATTATCGACGGAGGCACGACTACCGGAGAGATGGTGCGCCTGCTGCCCGATAACCTCGCGTGTACCGTGGTCACCCATAGCCCGGGAATTGCCGTCGCGCTGGTGGAGAAACCGCTTATCGAGGTGATTTTGATCGGCGGCCGGTTGTTTAAGCATTCGGTGGTCAGCGTCGGGGCCGCGGCCCTTGAAAGCATTTCCCGCATCAATGCCGATCTGTTTTTCATGGGCGTTACCGGCGTGCACCCGCGGGCGGGATTAACCACCGGTGATTATGAAGAAGCGGGCATCAAGCGCGCGCTTGCGGCACGGGCAGCCGAAACGGTGGTGATGGCGTCGCAAGAAAAGCTGAACTCCGCTTCGGCCTTTGCTATCGGCGAGCTGGGGGGCGTCAGTACGCTGATCGTGGATACGACTCTCGACGAGGCGCTGCGACAGCAGCTAACCCTGAATGGGGTGGAAATCCTCTACGCGCTGTAGGGCAGGTCTGACGCTAAAAAAATCCCGACTCACGTCGGGATTTTGCATTTTAATTTCCGCCAGAAGTGCGGCGCTGCAGCTGATCGCGCAGATTCGGCGGCGTGCCTTTAATGGTTAAGGTATCCGTAGCCGGATCCCAGAACACCCGCTCGCCCAGCAGCATAGCGTCAAAGTTGATGGTTAACCCGCCGCCGCTGCCGGCAAACTTGGTTAACTGACGCAAAGTGCTGCGATCCGCCGGAAAGCTCTCTTCCAGCTCGTAACCTTGCTCGGCGGTAAATTCCTGGAAGGTCTTCTCGCTGACGCCAGCCAGCTCTTTGGACAGCGATTCCAGTTCGATTTCCTCACCGGCCTGCAGCTGTTCGTTGCAGTAGCTGTATACCTGCTGACGTACGTTCTGACGTTCAGATTTGTCCAGCTGCGCATCGGCGGCGAAATCATCCAGCGCCTGCAGCAGGCCGCGATTTTGCGCTTTCGCATTCAGCCCTTCGCTGGCGCCGAGGAAGTCCATGAAGAAATCCGCCACTTTGCGCCCTACCCGCCCCTTCAGGAAGGTCAAATAGCGCGTTGACTCCGGGTTGGTTTCCCATTCGGTTAAATCAATACGCGCCACGATGTCAGCGTGATTGATATCCAGATAATGGGTAGAGCTGATATCCAGCTCTTCGTTGACGCGCATGCTGCTTAAGTTATTCAGCACCGCCACCATCAGGTATTCCACCGCCAGATAGCGATACTGGCAAAACAGCACGATCCCGCCTTCAGCAAAAGGGTATTTTGCCAGTTCATCACGCAGGCGCCCGGTAGCGGCGCGGCTGAACGGCAGGAACTCTTCTTCGCCTTTACGCTGCCCGCGCAGCGCCTGCGCCAGCTCGCTCTCTTCAGTAAACAGGCCATAGGCTTTATTTTTTGCGCTGTAGACACGATGCAGCTCAGCCATCATCTCAACAACCGTCGCCGTCGGCTCCAGCAACGATTCGCGCAGCACCAGTTCCAGATTTTGTTCATCACGTTTGATTAACTGATGCAGGGCAATCTGGTCGATATCCAGACTCATGTTAAACTCTCCTTTTAGACCGGGCGGTATTCAACCACCGCCGGGGCGACGACGCAACCGCCGCGTGACTCTTTGCGAGCGAAGCCGCGCGCTTTTGCGTCGTGGCGAAAAAATGCGGAAAAAAAGCTTCTGCTACGGTAATATGTTGCCCTTTCACGAACAAACAGATTTTGAGTTTATGCCGCAATTATCCCGCTATAGCGATGAACACGTCGAACAGCTGCTCAGCGAGCTGACGAGCGTTCTGGAAACACATAAAGCGCCCGTTGACCTTTCACTGATGGTACTGGGCAATATGGTGACTAACCTGATCAACAGTAGCGTCGCGCCGGCGCAGCGTCAGGCCATCGCCCGTTCTTTTGCCCAGGCGCTGCAGTCATCTATCAACGACGATCCAGCGCACTAAGGATAACGAACAACAGTATATGGTGACTCTTCGTCAGCCCTACCGAGAAAAAGTCTCCCAGATGGTCAGCTGGGGACACTGGTTCGCCCTTTTCAACATGTTGTTGGCTATGGCGCTCGGCAGTCGCTATCTGTTTGTCGCCGACTGGCCAACGACGCTTGCCGGGCGCCTTTTTTCGTACGTCAGCCTCGTTGGTCACTTCAGCTTCCTGGTCTTTACCAGCTATGTGCTGATTCTTTTCCCGCTAACGTTTATCGTTGTCTCTCAGCGCTTAATGCGCTTTATCTCGGTGGTTCTCGCGACCATCGGCATGACGCTGCTGTTGATCGACAGCGAAGTATTCACCCGTTTCCACCTGCATCTTAATCCCTTTGTCTGGGAACTGGTCATTAACCCCGATCAGAACGAGATGGCGCGCGACTGGCAGCTGATGTTTATCAGCGTCCCGATCATCTTCCTTCTGGAAATGCTCTTTGCGACCTGGAGCTGGCAGAAACTGCGCAGCCTGACGCGCCGCCGCCACTATGCCCGGCCCGTTGCGTGGTTCTTCTTTATTTCTTTTATCAGTAGCCACCTGGTCTATATCTGGGCGGATGCCAATTTCTATCGCCCGATAACCATGCAGCGGGCCAATCTGCCGCTTTCCTATCCAATGACGGCGCGCCGTTTTCTGGAAAAACACGGCCTGCTCGACGCGCAGGACTATCAGCGCCGTCTGGTAGAACAAGGCGCGCCGGAAGCCGTTTCGGTGCAGTACCCGCTTAGCGAACTGCGTTACCGCGATCTCGGTACCGGTTATAACGTGCTGCTGATTACCGTCGATAATCTTAACTACTCGCGCTTTGAGCAAAACATGCCGGCGCTGACCGGGTTCGCGAAAGAAAACGTTAACTTTACCCAGCATATGAGCTCCGGTAACACTGCCGACAGCGGCATGTTTGGCCTGTTCTATGGTATTTCGCCGAGCTATATGGACGGCGTCCTGTCAGCACGTATCCCCGCAGCGCTGATTACGTCGCTGAATCAGCAGGGCTATCAGTTGGGCCTGTTCTCTTCTGACGGTTTTAGCAGCCCGCTGTACCGCCAGGCGCTGCTGTCCGATTTCTCGCTGCCGGCGGCGAAAGCGCAAAGCGACGAGCAGACGGCAAACCAGTGGATAAACTGGCTGGACCGCTACGCCCAGGATGAAAACCGCTGGTTCTCATGGGTTGCGCTCAACGGCACCACTCTTGATAACGGGCAGCAGCAAAACTTTGTCCGGCGCTACGCCAGCGCCGCTGGCGCGGTCGATACGCAAATTGGTCGCGTGCTGAATGCGCTGCGCGAAGCGGGCAAGCTGGACAACACGGTGGTTATTGTGACGGCGGGCCACGGCATGCCGCTGAACCCACAGCATGACGCGTTTGGCTGGTCGCGCGAAGAGCTTCAGGTTCCGTTGGTGATCCATTGGCCTGGCACCCCGGCCCAGGAGATCGCTACGCTGACCGATAATAAAGACGTGATGACGACGCTGATGCAGCGCTTACTTCACGTCTCCACACCGGCGAATGAGTATTCGCAAGGTGAAGACCTGTTTAGCGCCGCCCGCCGCCGCGCCTGGGTTACCGCAGCCAATAGCGATACGCTGGCCATTACCACGCCGAAGGTTACCGTCGTGCTCAATCACAACGGTACCTACAGAACATGGAACAGCGACGGCGAGAAAATTAAAGATCAAAAACCGCAGCTCAGCTTGCTGCTGCAGGTGCTGACCGATGAAAAACGCTTTATCGCTAACTGATTGATTATTTATAAATCAATCAGTCATTTCCCGGCTTGCATTCGCCCGGGGAACGGGTAATATTGTTCCCCACGAATCGGCACGTAGCGCAGCCTGGTAGCGCACCGTCATGGGGTGTCGGGGGTCGGAGGTTCAAATCCTCTCGTGCCGACCAAATAATCCCAGTAAAACCAGCCTCTTAAGGCTGGTTTTTTTATGCCTGTTTTTCGAGCGGGGTGAAATTGGGGTGTTTCGTTCAGCGCAGAGGCTTACAGATACTGCCGCCGTTTCAGATAGCGAACAAGCCTCCTGCTACCGGACATACATTCGTGGCATCGCGCTCCGGGCATCTGCTGAAAGATTTTCGACATATCAAGCCGACCGTTTCCCGTCAGGATGTAAATGCAGTGACGCGCCAGTTGAGAGAATGCGCTGCACGTTGTCCAGTATCGGCAGACCTGGCTGATGACTTCTTCTTTCTTTTTTATTTCTGTCCAGCGTCAGGCGCTACGATCGTGGCCGCCACCGGGTTCATTATTCACTCACCTCCCCCGCGTCATACCCCTCTTCATCCGTGCGGCCGGCTGCCGGGACACCGGCGCTGAATATCTGCGCCGGCAGCCTGAAGTTGCGCAGCTTCAGCAGCGCCAGCGGACCGTCGCCCAGCTCCGTACGCAGCAGCCACTGCAGCTGCCGCCTGTCCGGC